>CAVTZA010000010.1:0-455514 GCA_963739085.1 uncultured Actinomycetes bacterium
TGAGCCGCGGCAAGAAGCGGTAGGCCTCCCGGCCCGACACGAGGCGCACCGCTCGCCCAGCTGGTTGTAGCTCAGTGACGCGTTTTCCACGCGGCCGCGGCGTTTTTCTACGCTTCACCCGCGTGCCGTCGTCGCGACGCCCAGTCTCGATCATCTGCGTGTTCAACGACGTGCCTGTGCGCGAGCAGTGTCTCGACAGCTCGATCGAACGCCATCTCTCCGAGGTCGACGACCTCGACTACATCCAGGTCGACAACCGCGACGGCAAGTTCCCGTCTGCAGGCGCCGCATACAACTTCGGCGCATCCCGCGCACGCCACGACCATCTCGTGTTCGTGCACCAGGACGTTGTGCTGCACTCGCTCGTGGCGCTCGAGCACGCGGCGGCGACCCTCGACGCCGACCACGGCATCGGGCTCGCAGGGGCCTTTGGCGTCAAGCGCGGAGGACGGCTCGTGGGTCGCGTGCGCGATCGCGTCGTCCTGATCGGCGAGCATGCCGCCGGGCCCGTCGACGTGGACGCCATCGACGAGGTGCTCTTCATCGTGCCGCGCCGCACCTTCGACCGCGAACGGCTGTCCGAGTCTCCGAAGTTGGCCTGGCACGCATATGCCGTCGAATATGGCCTCCGCGTGCGCCGCCACGGGCTGCGCGTGTGCGCGGTCGACGTACCGCTCACCCACAACAGCCTCTCCATCAACATCGACGAGTTTTCGGCGGCGCGCGCCGAGGTCAGGCGCGCGTACCCCGACTGGTTGCCGGTCCGCACGCCGAGCCGGACCGTTATCCGACGCCCCCGCCCTCCCGCGGCGGGGTGATCCTACGGCACGCCTGGCGCCTTCGCTGGGTGCACGAGTCCGTTGCGGCGCACGTCGGCCGCCGGGTCCTGAAGGACGCACGCTGCGTGTTGGACGACATCCGGTGGTGCATCGACGACGTGCTCGCCGGCGGTGCCGATCCGCTGCTGGTCGTGAACCTGGATCGGGAGCGGACGTTCGTCGAGGATAGTCCCACCCCGCTCGCGCTCGAGCGGCTGGGACACGAGATACACCTGACCTCAGGAGGACCGGAGCGGGCCATCGCCGCGATCCGGACAGCGCACGCAGGTGCCAACGTGTTGGTGAGCGATCTCCAGGTCCGCGACCTCCGGGCGCTGGCCCCGCACCTTTCGAGCATGCGCCCGTTGCTCGGCTTCCGCCGCGAGATCGGCTACTGGCTCCTGGTCGGCCCGTGCGTCCCGCGACGTGGCGGCGCGCTTGCGCTCGCCGAGATCGACGCCGGTTGGCATGGCGCGGGACACCGCGTGACGGCGCTCGACGCCGCTCGGGGCGAGCGGGACGGCGCCGCCGAGGACGAGTGGACCGAGAACCGGCCTCCGCGCCGTGGGCTGCCGCGGCTCGAGCTCCGCGAGGCGTGGGCGCACCGGGATCTCGGTGTCGTGCTCGCGCAGCGCACGCTCAAGGTGCGCTATCGGCAGACGCTGCTCGGCGTCGCATGGGCGCTGCTGCAGCCGCTCGCGGGCCTCGTGATCTTCTCGATCGTCTTCGGGAAGCTCGCGAAGCTGCCGTCGGAGGGGCTCCCATACCCGGTGTTCGTGTATCCCGCGATGTGCCTGTGGACCTACATCTCGACGTCCGTGTCCGCAGCGGCCGCGGAACTGCCGCAGAACCCCCACCTCGTCACGCGCGTGTACTTCCCTCGGATCCTGTCGCCGGCGGCGGCGATCTTGCCGGGACTCCTGGACTTCGCCGTCGCGCTCTCCCTCACCGCGATCCTGCTCGTGGTCTACGGCGTCGCGCCCGGGCCGCAGGTCCTGCTCGTCCCCGCGTGGATGGCGGCGGCGGCGGTCGTCGCGTTCGGCGTCGGCACCTGGCTCGCGGCGATCAACGTCAAGTACCGCGACGTGCGGTACATGCTGCCCTTCCTCCTGCAGACGTGGTTCTTCCTGAGCCCGATGGTGTTTCCCTCGTCGCTCGTGAGTGACGACTGGCAAGCGCTCTATGCGCTCAACCCGCTCGTCGGCTTGGTCGACGGCCTCCGCTGGTCCTTCGGCGGCCCTGCACCGCCGCTCGCGGATGTTGCATCGCTCGTGAGCGCCGTCGTGATCGCGGTGGGAGGGCTGTACTACTTCCGCTCGGTCGAGGTCAGCTTCGCGGACGTGATCTAGTGCGCAACTCCATCGAGGTCGCGGGCGTGGCCAAGCGCTACAAGGTCGGGGGGCGCCACGGCGCGAAGCTGCTCACCGAGGTCATCGCGAACCGCATGCGCGGGCGCGGTGGCGGCAAGGTCGAGGATTTCTGGGCGCTGCAGGACGTGTCGTTCACGGTGGGCACCGGCGAGCTGATCGGCATCATCGGCCGCAACGGTGCGGGCAAGACCACGCTGTTACGGATCCTCGCGCGGATCACGGCACCGACCGCCGGCGTCGCCCGCGTCCGCGGCCGGCTGAGCGCGCTGCTAGACGTCGGCACGGGCTTCCACGACGAGCTCACGGGGCGGGAGAACACGTTCCTCAGTGGGGCGATCCTCGGCATGTCGCGCCGCGACGTCCGCGCGCGCTTCGACCAGATCGTCGCGTTCTCCGGCGTCGAGCGGTTCCTCGACACGCCGCTGAAGCGCTACTCCGCCGGCATGCGGCTGCGCCTGGCCTTCGCCGTCGCGGCCCATCTCGAGCCCGACGTCCTCGTCATCGACGAGGCGCTCGCCGTCGGCGACGCGGAGTTCCAGCGTCGCTGCATCGGCAGGATGGAGGACCTGCAGCGCTCGGGGCGGACAGTCGTGTTCGTTTCGCACGACCTCGGTGCGATCGGCCGGCTCTGCGAGCGGACGCTGTGGCTCGATGAGGGTCGAGTCCGGTTCGACGGGCCCACGCACGAGACGCTGCGTCGGTATTTCGACGCCGTCGGCCGGATCGACGCCGGCCGCGCGGAACTGGAGCCCGATCCGCATCTCCCCGTGGCGTTGACGAGCGTATGGATCACGGATGAGGACGGGGCGCCGATCCCGGGGGCGACGCGGCTCGAGACGGTCGTCCTCCGGCTGCGGCTGCAGGTGCGCGAGCGGATTCCCGGTCTCGACGTCGGCTTCTACATCGCGGATTCCATGGGCTTGCGGGTGCTCGAGGACATGCTTCGCGTCGCCGAGCCGGCCTCAGGGCTGGGCAGCTCGCCGGGCGAAGCCGAGATCGCGGTCACGCTCCCGGGCGTGCTGCGGGCCGACGACTACCTCGTCGGCGTCTACGTCTACTCGGGGCACGACTACTACCTGGTCGAGGAGCCGCTGCGTTTCCGCGTCGCTCCGGCTCCGGGGGAATCCGAGGACGGGTTGCGGCCGGCGGTGCGGCCGCAGCTGAGCTGGTCCATCACCGGGGTCGAGGCCTGACGCCGTGAGCCGCCGCCTGCCCATCAGCCTGGTCATCCCGACGATCGGACGTCTCGAGCTGCTGCGGGACTGCCTACGCTCGGTCGCCGCCGGCACCGCGCTCCCTGCCGAGGTCGTCCTCGTCGACCAGAGTCGCGGCGACGCCCTCGCACCGCTGATCGCCGACCTGCGATCGCTGCGTGTCCGGCGGGTCGCGAGCGATGCGCGCAACATCGCCGTCGCGTACAACGTCGGCGTCCGCGCTGCGCGGGAGGCGATCGTGGCTGTCACCCACGACGATTGCACGGTCGCAGCGGACTGGCTGGAGGTCGGCCTGCGGACCGTCGCGACGCGAGCCGACCTGCTCGCCACCGGCCGTGTGATGCCCGACGGCGAAGCCGATCTCGTCCCTTCCTGCAAGACGAGCGAGGAGCCGCGGGAGTACCGGGGCGAGCTCGAGGTGTCGCTGTTGTTCCCGGCCAACATGGTCGCTCATCGCTCCGAGCTGCTGGCGATCGGCGGGTTCGACGAGGCGTTCGCGCGCGCGGCCGAGGACGGCGACCTCTGCTTTCGCTGGCTCCGATCGGGACGCACGCTGCGCTACGAGCCGGCGATGACGGTCTGGCACCGCGACTGGCGATCGCGCGACGAGCTCCTCGCGCTCAACGTCCGGTACGCGTTCGACCAGGGGCGGATGTACGGGAAGCACCTCTGGCAGCGCGATTGGGCGATCGCTCCGTTCGTCGCCCGCGACGCCCGCGAGGCCCTGGCGCTGCTGCGCACCCGGCTACGGGGCCGGCCGGTGGCGGCCGCCGATTGGCGCCGCGGGCTCGCCCGGGGCCTGCCCGCGGGCCTCATCGTCGGCTTGGCGGAACAGGCACGGCGCTCGTTGCGGCAGGTGAGGTTCCCATGAGCGCAAGCGCCGCCCTGCGCGCCGCCCGCCGCACGCGCAGGCATCCGCGGCCGTGGCAGTTCGACTATCTGCATCTGCGCCGGCTGCTCGACGACCTGCGGCCCGCGATGGCGGGGCTCGCCGAGCCGGGCGGCGTCGTCCTCGACGTCTTCTGCGGCAGCCGCCCGTACGACGACCTCGTCGCGCCCGGCGTGCGCGTCGTCGGGCTCGACATCGACGACCGCTACGGCGTGGCCGACATCGTCACGACGGAGTTCCTGCCGTGCGCGGACGACAGCTACGACGGCGTCGCGTGCATCGAGGCGTTCCACTACGTCACCGATCCGGCGCACGGCGTTCGGGAGTTCCGGCGGGTGGTCAAGCCCGGCGGTCGTGTGGTCGTGTCCGTGCCGCTGGTCTGGGAGTACGACCGCCACATCGTCGAGCACCGCTACACCTCGGGCTCGCTGCGTCAGCTCTTCGACGGCTGGGACGACGTCCTCGTCGTCGAGAACGGCGGCCGCGCCATCGCCTGGGCGTTGCTCACCGGCACGCTCCTGCACGCCTGCGAGGAGGAGCTCGGCCGGCGCCTCCCGCGCACGGCGGCGCGGGCCGTTCTCGCGCCGGCGTACGTCGGCCTCAACGGCGTGGGCGCGGCGCTCGATGCCGTCGAGCAGCGTCGCCGGCATCCGCGCCATGTGCTCGCGCCGAACATCTTGCTCACCGCCAGGCGGCCGGCCGGTGGCTGAGGCCGTGTCGGTGGTGATCCCGACGCGCGACCGGTCGCGCATGGTCGTCGACACGGTGCGCCTGGCGCTCACCCAGCGGCGCGTCGAGCTCGAGGTGATCGTCGTCGACGACGGTTCGAGCGACGGCACGGCGGAGGCGCTGGAGGCGCTCGGCGAACCGCGCGTCACCGTGCTCCGCAACCCCGCGAGCCGAGGCGTGGCGCACGCGCGTAACCGCGGGATCGAGCGAGCGACGCATCCCTGGATCGCCTTCCTGGACGACGACGACCGCTGGAGCCCGGACAAGCTTCGCGTGCAGCTCGATCTCGCCGGGGCGGAGGACGCCGACTTCGTCTACACCGCCGGGCTGGCGGTCGCGGCCGCCGACGGCCGGGTGCTGTGGAGGTCACCGGCGTTCACGCCTGCGGAGCTGCGACAGGGCATCCGCAGTCGCAACCTCGTCTTCGCGGGCTCGTCCAACGTGCTCGCGCGCACCGAGCTCCTGCGGCGTCTCGGCGGCTTCGACGAGTCGCTCCACCACATCGCGGACTGGGATCTATGGATCCGCCTGACCGAGGCGGGGCGCGGGGCCGCGTGCCCCGAGGCGCTGGTGGCGTACGTCGTGCACGAGACGAACATGCACCAGGCGGTGATCGACACCGCTGGGCGGGAGGGTCCGCCTGCTGCGTGCCAAGCACGCGCACAGCAGCCTGCCCGGCCGGTTCGACCCCGTCGTCTTCCGCAGATGGATCGCCGAGGGACAGGCGCACTCGGGCCGACCCGGGCGCGCCGCCCTCACCTATGCCGTCACAGCCCTGCGCCATCGCAGCCGACCCGATGCGCGGCGTGCGGCGGGCGCAACGCTGCGCGCGCTCGGCCTCCGCCGCGCGCGCGAGGGCGGGGAGCCCGACGGCTCCGCGCCGGACTGGCTCGCAATCCGCCCGTAGCCGAGTGAACCTCGTCTACATCATCTCGGCCTACCGGTTGCCCGAGCAGCTCGTTCGCTTGGTCACCCGGTTGCGGACCGAGAACGCGACCTTCCTCGTGCACATCGACAAGAAGGCGTCCCCGGAGGTCTTCGGCGCGGTCGCGGAGGCCGTCCGCTCAATGCCGGAGGTCCACCTCCTCGAGCGGCGCGTCTGCGACTGGGGCGGCTTCGGTCACGTGGCAGTGTCGCTGGACGGGATTGCCGCGATCGTGGAGAACAGCATCCCCTGCGATCAGGCGGTGCTCCTGACGGGACAGGATTTTCCGCTCAAGAGCAACGAGGAGATCAAGGCTCGTCTCGGGCGCTCTCGCGGCGTTTCATTCCTGTCGCACTTCCCGGTCCCGGACAACGAGGAATGGCTGCCCGACGGCGGACTGGACCGCATCGATCGCTGGTACTTCTGGGTCCGCGGACGAAGGCTGCAGGTGCCGTGCACGCACGCGCCGGGAAGGCTTGGCTCGGCCCTGACGCTGATCAGCGGTGTCATTCCCCGGCGCCGCTTCCTGTCGGGGCTGCGGCCGTACGGCGGATCGAGTTACTGGTGCCTCTCGGGGGATGCGGTCTCCTTCGTGCACCGTTACGTTCGGGACCCACCCCGAGTTCGTCTCCTTCTTCCGGCGCGTCTTCATCCCCGACGAACTGTTCTTCCAGACCATCCTTCGTCAACTCCGAGTTGAGGAACCGGATCGTCAACGACGACCTGCGCTACATGCGCTGGACCGCAACCGGCTCTGGGCCGGAAGTCCTCCGTGTCGACGACTTCGACCGCTTGCGTGACACCGAAAGCCTTTTCGCGCGCAAGTTCGACCAAGGCGTTGACGGCCGGGCTCTCGAGTTGATCGAGGAACATCTTCTCTAGCCCTCCGACCCGGGGCGTCCCCGCAGTGGTTAGCGATTCGCCCATAGCTCGGAGGCCAAGGCCAGCTCGAACGCGCTGGGATCCTCGAGCAGCAGCTCGGTCCGGCCGAGCAACAGCCGATCGGCTCGCGCCGTGATCGACCGGTCGGGCCCGCCGAAGCCGTCGGTGTAGCCGGCGCTGCGGGCCGCCGCGGCGACCCGCTCGTCGGCGCGTCCGTGGGGATAGGCGAGCACGCGCAACGGGCGCCCCGTGGCCTCCTCGAGCGCGGCCCGTCCGTCCTCCAGGGCGCGCGCGAGCTCGTCGTCGGCGAGCTCGGGCAGCGGTCGGTGATCACGGGTGTGGAAGCCGATCTCGAAGCCGGCCTGCGCCAGCTCCCGCACCTGCGACCGCGTCAGGCGGTACGCGGGCGAGTCCTCGCCGATGAGCTGCGAGAGCGCGTCCGCCACGGCGGCGCGGACCGCCGCGGGCGCCTGCTCGACGTCCGCGGCGAGGCCGGCGAGCGGCTGCTCGGCGCCGGCGCGCAGCGAGACCGCGCGAAGCGCCGGGCGTGGGTCGAGGCCGCGATCCGCCGCCGCCTGCAGGCGCTGCCACCAGAACCCGTGCGCTCCGTCGAGCCCCGCCCCGGTCAGGAAGAACGTGGCGGGGCAGGCGAGGCGCCGCAGGAGCGGCGCCGCCACCTCGAGATGGCTTGCGAGGTCGTCGTCGAAGGTGACCGCGATCGGGATCGGCCGGCCGCGCCGGCGCGCGAGCATCGCGCGGTGGAGCTGCGAGGCGGGCACCAGCTCGTACGAGCGCCGCAGGTGACGTAGATGCCGCTCGAGCGCCGCCGCGGTGATCCCGGGCACGATCTGCTCCCCCGACGGCGGCGTGGAGTCCGTGCCGTGGTAGACGAGCGCGCCTGCGACACGGGCCGGCGACGCCCGCAGCCGCCAGCGGAGAGCCCCGGCGCGCAACCGCCGCCACGACGCACCGATGCGACGCCGCAGCGTCATGTGGAACCGCCGTCCACGGTGCGCATTCGTGGTCGGTCGCCTCGGCCGGCGGTGAGCCGCGCGATCTCGGCGCCGAGCCGGAGGTGCGCCTGCGTCTCGTCGAAGTCCCGCTCCGACGCGGCGGCGCCCCGCTTCGGCGAGCCTGTCCGCGAGGCCCGTCTCCCGGCGAAGGCGAACGACCGCCGCGGCAAGCCCAGCCGGGTCGTCCGGCGCGACCAGCAGGCCGTTCACATCGTCGGTGACGACGTCGGGGATGCTGCCCATGCGCGCCGCGACCACCGGGGTCCTGAGCGCCATCGCCTCCATGAGGACGAGCGGCGTCACCTCGCCCGCCGGGAGCAGCAGTGCGTCCGCGGCCAGCAGTCGGGCGGCGACGTCGGAGGTCGGCCCCGCGAAGTGGACCTGCCGCGCCACATCGAGGTCGCGCGCCTGATCCCGGAGCTCGGCTGCGTAGGCGCCGTCGGCCTCGATCCCGAGAAGCGTCAGCTCGGCCTCGACTCCCTGCTCACGCAGCGCCCGGACGGCGGCGATCGCGACGTCCTGGCGCTTGTGGCGGTCCACGGTGCCGATCAGCACGCAGCCGGACCGGATCGGCGGCGCACAACGCGCGCGGCCCCGGATCGCCCGGGATGTGGATGCCGACCGGATTCAGCACGACGCTCGCGCGTGCGCCGTCGAAGGCCCGCGCGATCCACGGCGAGATCGCGACGACGGTGTGCGCCAGCGCGCCGTGCACGCGGAACAGTCGCCTCGCGGCCGCAGACTTGGGCGCCTCCTGCGCATGCACGATGACCGGGACGCCTGCGAGCCGGGCGCCGATGACCGGGGCCACCAGGACAGTGCTGTTGACGATCACCACGTCGATCCGATGCCGCCTCACGAGCCAGGCGAGCCGCACCGCGTCCAGGATGGAACGGCCGATCTGGAGCGCCCACCGGCCGTGCGACGCCCCCCAGATCGGCAGGGATGTCGGCCCACGGACGATCGCGGCGGCCACCTCGGCGAACGCGCCGCGCAGCGGGCCGGCGCCGACCGCGATCACGAGGTCGCACTCATGACGCAGCGCACGCGCCTGACCGAGTGCGACCAGCTGCGCCCCTCCGCGCGCGGCACTGTGCACGGCCATGAGCACGCGTGTCCGGGGACGTGGCGCCGGTGGGAAGGCGGGAGCCGGCATGCGAGGATCCTGGACGATACGTGCGCGCGGCTGAGGCCGGAGGGCACGCATGGTATGAACTCCTCGGCCATCCCAAACCGCCGCGTACCCGTCAGAAGGAGGTTGGCATGCCGAAAGTCGTCATCACCCACGCGGTCGTCGACATCGAGCGTTGGCTGAGCGGCAAGTCGGAGCGCGCTGCGGCCATCGCGTCGGGCTCCGGCAGCAACGTGACCGACTACGTCGCGCAGGACGGCAGCAACAACATCGCCATCACTGCCGACGTCCAAGACCTCGATGCCCTCCAGGCGATGTTGGCGTCGCCGTCGCCCGAGGTCGCGGCCCGGATGGAGGCGCACGGCGTCGTCCCACCCATCTCGGCCTGCGGTCTGCCGGGCGCAGCGCTGGCGCCGTTGGTAGCACTTTCGGTGGTCTCGTACTGCGAAATCGGAGCCGAACGCGCCGTCACCGTTCAACTTTCGGCTGCCTCGGCCGTCGAACGAGACACGTGCGACGCCTCGCTGCCCTGATCGGGCTCTCTGCTGTGCTCGTTGCGGGAGCGGTCTCCTCGGTCGGCGAGGAGTCACAGGCGCGCAGTCTGCGGCTGTCCGCCCCGAAGCCCTCGCGCGCGCAGTGACGCCGAGGCAGCTGAGGGCGCACCTCCTCGCGTTGGCCGCGATCGCCCGGCGCAACGGGGGAAGTCGCGCGGTCGGCACGCGCGGTTACGACCAGTCGGTCGCCTACGTGGTCGGCCGGCTCCGCGCGGCCGGCTACCGACCGCGGCTCCACCGGTTCTCGTACAGCCTGTTTCGCGAGACTCGGCCGCCCCGCCTCGAGCTCGTCGCGCCGGGCGCGAAGCACTATCAGGAGGGGCCCGATTTCCTCACGTACCGCTACTCCGGCAGCGGGAGCGCGACGGCGCAGGTCGCCCCCGTCGAGCCCGCGTCTCCCTCGAGCGGCTGCGAGGCGTCGGACTTCGCGGGCTTCCCGCGCGGCGCCGTTGCGCTCCTGCGCCGCGGCACCTGCTTCACGTTTCAGAAGGCGCAGAACGCCCAGTCGGCCGGCGCGAGCGCCGTCCTCGTCGCCAACGAAGGCGTTCCCGGACGCACGGCTCCGGTCGGCGCCACGCTCATCCGGCCGGGCATCGGCATCCCCGTCCTGAGCATCTCGTCCGCCCTGGGGTCGGAGCTCGCGCGCTCCGCGCAGGCCGGGACCGTCCGGCTGAGGGTCGCAGTCTCCGCGGTCACCCGACGCGCCCGAGCCGCGAACGTCATCGCCGACTTGCCGGGGCGGGGTCGGGGGGCGGTGCTCCTCGGCGCGCACCTCGACTCAGTTGCGAACGGGCCCGGGATCAACGACAACGGATCCGGCTCGGCCCTGGTGCTCGAGATCGCGCGGCAGGCGCGCCGACTCGGCGTCCGGCCGGCGCACGGGCTCCGGTTCGCCTTCTGGGGCGGCGAGGAGCTTGCGCTCCTCGGGTCCAGGGCCTACGTGCAGGAGCTCAGTGCGGTCGAGCGCGGACGGCTCCTGGCCGTGCTCAACTTCGACATGGTCGGCTCGCGGAACTTCGGGCGCTTCATCTACGACGGGGACGATGCACCACCCGGCTCGGCCCGGATCGAGCAGCTGTTCCGCGCTTACTTCGCGGCCCACCGCCAGCCCGCGGCAGAGCTGGGGCTGGGGGGTTCGTCTGATCATGCGCCGTTTGCAGACGCCGGCATCGCCGTGGGCGGGCTATTCACGGGCGCGGACGAACGCAAGCCGGCCACTCTGGCTCGCCTGTTCGGCGGAACCGCAGGCCGGCCGTACGACGCTTGCTACCACCAGTCCTGCGACACCGTCGCGAACATCAACATGCGTGTGCTTAGCCAGATGGCCGATGCCGCGGCCGTTGTCGCGCTGCGTCTCGCCGGGTAGAGCCCCCGGCCCGGGAGATTTCGAACGTGCGCACACGGTTTAGGAAGCGCCTCGCGCGTTTGGAGAAGTCCCTGCATTGAACGCCGACCCGACAGAGATACGTCAGAAGGGCGGTCGTCGGTGGTTGGCCGCACTATCGTCGCGATATGGAGATCGAGTTCCAGCGCGAGGGCGAGCGAGGACACGTGTCGGTGTCGTGCGTTTCGAACGACGACCCAGCTGCGTTCGGCAAGGGTGAAGAGGCTCGCGGGATGCCGGTGTGCACGGCGATAATCGACTATCCCGGCCGTGGGTATCGGGGCTTCTTCGGCTGGGTGCAGCTCGTGCGCTCGACTGACAACGCATTCGGTGGGCGAGCCTTCGAGATGGGACCCGGTTGACTTCTTCGAAGACTCTCCGGCGCCGTATTGCTGGTACGGATTCAAACCCATCCTCTTCGATGCGCCATCCCGAAACCACAGACGGCCCCTCGACTGGCTCGCCCATAGCTTTCTGGCCTTCACACCTGGTGGAGACCACGCGGAGAAGCAGGTCGTTCCGTTGCTCGGATTCTCCTGGGGCTTCGTGATCGGCCATAACGGTTCGGTCACGCTCACGCCCGTCCGACGACTCACGGCAGACGACTGGAAGAGCCATCTTCCGCACGTCCGCAGGTGCTACCCCGGATGGAAGTTCGCAGCCCCGCCTAATTTCACATTACGCCTGTAGCTGGCCTCGGAGCTTCGAGTCTCGGAGCCGTCGTGTGTCCCCATCGGCCGAGCACGGCGCTCCGGGAGCAAGCATCTCGACTCGCTCATCAGCGAGACGCCGACTGCCGACCGCACACGCCTTCTGGCTCAACTCGATCTCGCAGAGAGCAAGCAGGAATCTGTTGAGACCGTCGCTCAGTTGATCGCGAACGAGACGCACATGATCGGGCTGCTTGAGGGCGAGGAGTCGGAGGACGATCTCTGATGGTCATGTCGTCAGAGGAACGCTCTCGGCACAGTTGTGCGGAGCCAGGAAGAAGAACGGGCAACAGCGCCGGAGCTTTGCCGGGGAAGGAACCGATCACTTCGGCTTCGGGTACTGCAAGTTCCACGGCGGGAGTACCGGCACACACAAGAAGCACGCCTTGAAGCTGCAGGCACAGCAGCGGATGGTCAGCATGGGGCAGCCAATTCCGCTACGACCGCACGAGGCGCTGCTGTCGATGCTTCATCTCGCGGCCGGACACGTCGCCTGGATCCGGCAGGAGTTAGAGCGGATCGAGGCAGGGAGCACTCTTCACGCGCGCGCAGAACAAATGCGACGGGAGCTTGGCTCGGCGCGGCTACGCGCCCTCGCCTCGGGAGGCCTGCTGGCGCCTGTCGTAGATGTACCCGATCAGGAGGAGCACGCCGATGAAGAAGATCATCGTTCCGAATGCTCCCCAGGCGGCCCAGGCCACGCCGACCACCAGGAAGATGACCCAGATCGCCAAGCCGACGAGGAGTACCCCGCCCATCAGCTTGAGCCAGAAGCCCCAACCCAAACCTTCTTCCATGGGGAACGATCCAACATCACCGCGTTCGCGTGCGCAAGGAGACTCCGCCCGAAACGCCCGTATCAACCCCGTAGATCTCCGTAGGTTTTCGACCCTGTCTCGACCCTGCAACTCGGTCGAAGACCCTGTCTCGACCCTGTAAATAGGGTCGAAAACGGTCAACAACGGTTTCAACCGGGACAACCCGGGCGGACTTGGAAAGTTGCTGTAGAGCAGGGCTTTCTTGTGCAATCGACCTGCTCAAAAGGGGATGCCCCCGGCAAGAATCGAACTTGCGCACGCGGTTTAGGAAGTCCGGTGCTATTCGGCCGTAAGTCGCATGGTTGAGCCAAGCGGCCGGAGGTGCGCGCCAGTGCTCGCGCCAGTCGGGAACGGGACGAGCCTCGGCGGCTTGGCCGTTCAGGTACGCATCGAGGAGCCGCGCCTCGCTTGCGAGCTGGCCGCGCAGCCGCTGCCGATAGCGGTCGCCGACCGCGCCTCCTGCGTCACCCATGTACTTGTCCGCCTGCTCCTCGCAGGAGGCGCACCGAATGTGATGGAGCGGCCGCGAAAGCGCGACGCTGCGGGGACGCGGCGCCCAGGTCCAGCAGCCGGGCACCCGACGGCGGGTCCAGCCAGCCGATGAGCTGCTCGCCGAAGCCGGCGAAGTACGGCACGACCTGGTCGTACTCGCCGGCCAAGCGGTCGAACCAGCCCGCGGCGGTGTCGTCACCCACGCCCAGTGCCTCCCTGAAGAACGGCTGTGGGGTGCAGGCGTACCACGTCCGGCCCACGCCGGGCCTGAGCGGGAGTGCCGCGACTAGTGGGGGACCAGGTCGAAGCCCTGGTAGATGGCACCGTCCACGCCGTCGATGGCGAAGCGGGGGGTCCCGATCCGGGGCGGCATGAGGGTGTTGACGTCCGGTGCCCACGGCGCCTTGCCGAACTCCTCCACGATCCACCAGAACTTCGGCAGCTCGGTGACGCCGTACGGCTCGATCCGGAGCTCGTCGCCTTCGCGTGTCCAGGTCATCACCGGCGGGGCGCTGGCGCCCACCTGCACCTCGTTGTACGGCCAGTCGTACAGCCGACTGCCGAACGGCAGCCTCCCGGTCCTCGATTCGGGCTGCTCGGCCGTGGGTGAGACCTGGCTCTCCCAGATGCGCCTGGACTCCGGGCTGTTGGGCGGCTCGACCGGCACGTCGGCCAGGTCCATGCCCAGGTGGTCGGCCCACAGCTCCCTGCGCAGGTCGCGCACGGACACGCGCAGCCCGTGCTCGTCGGTGCGCCCGTCGATGTAGGAGCAGTTGATCTCGGTGTCGTTGGTGTAGCTGCGCACGTTCATGTTGGCGCTGCCGATCGTCGCCCAGACGTCGTCGACGATCACGATCTTGGAGTGGATGTACGTGCGGCGGTCCTCCAAATTGGTGTCGGTCAGCGCGGAGGCGGCGGTCATTGCCGCGCCGCGGACGGTGCGGCGGCGCTGGTACGGCGGAAGGCGCAGGCAGTGCATGCCCCAGTGCTCGTGCTGGGGGTCGACCGAGTGCAGCAGGTCGTACCAGCGGGTGTGCAGGTATCCCCAGGGATCGTCCGACTCGATCTTGTCGGGGAACTTGCTCTGCTGGGCGAGCAGGTCGAGCGCCCAGCCGGCCAGCGCCGGGGTCGAGTTGGCGTTGCCGGCCATGAACCTCCCCAGCCGCAGCAGGGCGTCGGGCAGGTACACCGCCAGGCCCAGGTTGGTCGCGGTCCTGCTCGCGTTGGGGAAGTAGGGCACGAGGATGTCGACGTAGAACGGCTCCTCGCCGGCCGGGTCGGCGGCGCGCGCGACCTTGCGCTCGGCGATCTTGGCCGCGATCACGGTGGCCATCTTCATGTTCCCGAGGAACTGGTCCTCGATGTACACGTACCGCTTGGCCCGCTTGACCGCACCGAGGATCGCCGCCTCGATCGTGAACTCGCCGTCCGGCGCGAAGTCGTAGCCGTTGTTGTCGACGAAGTCGCCGCCGTGATCGATGTTGAACCCTTGCAGCCCGCGGCAGTTGCCGAAGGTGCGGCCGATCTGGACGACGCTGGTCCCACCGGTCCGGTCGTCCTGGGCCTCGAGCTCCAGCAGGTGCGGCGCGCTCTGGAACCCCAGCGCGGTGCAGCTCAGGTCGCCGGTCTTGCCGTTGAAGGCGCTCGGCACGTTGCCCATGGTCGGGTGGTCGTTCCAGCGGGACAGGAACGTGCGCAGCACGTCGCGCGCGGCCGGGCCCTCGACGCGGCACTGCACGTCGTGGTACGGCCCGGTCCCCGCCAGGTAGTCGAAGTGGTCCACCGAGTTCACGCGGTTCTCGTTCACGTCGATGCCGCCGACGTAGGCGACCAGCCCGTCGGCGTTGCGGACCACAGCCATCTTGGCGTGGTGGGACGCCCCCGGCCGGTGCCTGCCGTCCAGGATCGCCTCGTGGGCCGCCGGCCCGGTGACGAGGGTGTTGTGCGCCGACACGGCGTCGGCGCTCGGGTTGAAGGCCCCGCCGAGGAACTCGGCGTCGACCAGGCCGACCGCGAGCACTTGGAGCGCGCCCTCGTAGTCCTGTAGGTGTGTCCACATGTCCTTGACGGGACCTGCCGGGAGCGCCGCGGGCAGCGCGGTGCTCGGCCCGCCGATCGGGTTCCAGACGAGCGCGAACTGCTGCGCCCCGAGCCCCGCGATGCGTTGCCAGTGCTCCAGCGGCGTCCTGGCGTCGCCGATGGGCGCAGGCGGGTCGAAGTTCGGGTCGTAGCGCAGCGTCCATTTCATGTCGTGGTCGATCCACCAGCCCGCCTGGCACACCCAGTGGTCGGCGGCGGTGACCCGGTCCATCTCCGCCGCCAGGTTGGTGAGGTAGGCGTTGCCGTCCACCAGCGGCGTGATCGTGTTGAAGTTGGTCCAGCGGGCGACCGCGTGGGGGGCCGCCAGGGTGATGGTGGTGTGCGCCCCGGCCCCGGCCGGGTCCCAGCCCTTGCCACCGGGGGCTGGGAACCAGTCGTCCGGGGCGACCGCCTGGACGCCGGCCTCCAACGGCGCGCCGAACTGGAGGGCCAGGCTCTCGGACGCCGCCACGGTGGAGGGGATCGCGCTCAGCAGCAGCGGCGGGCCGGTGGGCTCGTCGTGCGGCCGGACCGTGAGCGTGGCGGTGGAGTGGCCCGCCGCCCAGGTGGTCAGCGCGACCGCGCCGATCGGCTCCTGGCCCGACGGCACCTGCGGGTAGGACCAGGCGAGCTGCGCGCCGTCGTCGCGGACAAGGGTCAGCTGGGCCGCACGGTACTGGCCGAGCGGGTGGTTCCACTCGTCGTTGCAGCGCACCACCACGCGGGGCTCGCACACCGACCACACGCTCAGGGTCGGGTCCCGCTCCAGGTCGGGTGAGGTGAGGTCGTTGTAGTGGGCGAGGCGGTGGGAGGCCTTGGCGAGCACGTCGGCGTAGAACGCGTCCGGGTACATGGCGCCGCCACCCTCGCCGTTCATGGCCAGCTTGAAGTCCAGCGCGCGGGCGGCCGACCCGTCGTCGAGCGTGATCTCGCCCAGCTCGCCGACGATCTCGCCGACGAACACGGGCAGCACGCCCCGCTGGTCGGTTGTCAGCCTGGTCAGGTCGAGGAAGCCGGACAGCGCCTCACCGCCATAGCCGAGCGTGGCCATGGCGCCGGCCAGGCTCGCGTACCTGACGTTGCCGTAGAAGGCGTACCACGGCGTGCGTAGGATCCCGGACCGCGCCAGCGCAGGCGGCAGCGGCATGGGCACCAGCATGCCGACCCGGAGGGCCAGCCACACGAGCTTGTCGGCGTCGGGCACCGAGTCGTCGACGACGGACGCGATGTACAGGTCGCCGTCGAACACCGCCCGCACCTGGGCGAAGGAGCTGTCGGCAGCCGGGTCGACCGCCCAGCGGTGGTCGTCGTTGAACGGGCTGGTCGGGCCGCCCGGCTGGTCGAGCGGCACGGCGGGCCCGTACGGGCGCACCTCGGTGTAGACCGCCGCCGCGTTGCTCGCCGGGTCGGCGTTGCGCAGCGGGTTGCCGATCCTGCCCGTGTATACCCTGCCGTTCGTCATATGGGCGCAACCTCGACGGGGTTGGAGAAGGCGACGGTGCGCCAGGGGCTCATCGCCTCGAGCCGGTAGCTGTAGGGGGTTGCGGGGTCGAGCCCGGTGTCGTCGAAGCGGCGCTCACCGGCGCCGAGCCAGGTGGACACCGGCTGCCAGGGCGCGGCGCGGTCACGGCCGGTCCGGCGCTGGACGAGCACGGTCACGCCGGGTCGACCTCGGGCCAGGCGAGGCGGATGCGCGCACCACCGGCGGCCCGCTGCGCCGTCGGGCGGGGCGCCACCGGCGGGGCGGTCGAGAAGCAGCGGGCGACCACGGCCCGCGACGGGCGCGACTCGTTGCCGGCCTGATCCACGGCGGTGACGCGGTAGCGCAGGTCCACGCCGGGTGTGGGCGGCGGGCCGGCGGCGCCGTCGTCGGCGAACAGCACGGTCGTGGCCGCCGGGTCGTGCGGCACGGTCGCGACCCTGGTCATGGCGCGCACGTCGGCGGCAGCCGCAGCCCCCGCGGCGCGGTACACGGTGTAGTGGTCGGTGTCATGGTCGCCGCTCGGGGTGAAGGCGAGTGTGACGAGGCCGTCGCCGCCGAGCGCCCTGATCAGGTTCGGCCGCCGCGGCGGCACCACGTCGGGCACCGCGACCGGCGGGCTGGACTCGCCGAGGGCGCCGAGGGTGCCGGCGAGGCTGACCGTGCGCAGCCGGTACAGGTAGCGGTTGGCGGCGAAGCCCTCGATGGTCTCGTCGGTGTACGTGGCGGTGTCCAGCGGCGCCGGAGTGAGCTGGGAGAACGCCGGCTCGGCGCGCGGGTCGTCGGCCAGCGCCTTGAGGGTCGCGGCGTCCATGCCGCGAGCGTCCTCGGTGGGGCGCCCGTGGCGGGCCAGGACCGCGGTGTCCAGCGCCCGGTACACCATGTGCCTGGCGCCGCCGGGGTCCGGTTCCCAGGTGAGCGTGAAGCTCGAGCGTCCGTAGGCGTCGGGGGTGCTGGCCAGCAGCTCCTCCACACCCATGGTGAACGCGCCCGGCGGCGCCGGGGTGGCGTAGTCCACGCGCTGGAAGGCGGTGGCGGCCGAGACGCGCCCGGCGTTGCCGGCGGTGTCGGTGGCGCCGACGGCTGCGGTGCCGGTGACGCTGGCGGCCCCGCCGAGGGGGACCTGGTAGCCGGGCAGGAACACCTCGTAGCCCGGGTACCAGGCGCACCGCCCCGCGACCGGGTCGGGCAGGCCGAGCCTGGCCGGCCAGGCGAGGGTGAAGGCCGCGCTCCCGCCCGGGTCGATCGACTCGACCTGGTACTCCTGGCCCCCGACCAGCAGGTACCCGGCGGCGGCGACCCAGGTCGCGCCGCCGCTGCCGGTGCCGGCGCCCTCGGTGGCGCCGCCCGGGATGTCGGTGCCCACCCGCACGCGGCGCGTGGCCGGGTCGTCGCCCACCACCACCGTGACGCTGGTGACCGTGCCCGCCACCTTCGCCTGGCGGGGGACGGTGGCCACCGGGGCGCCCCAGGTGCCGGCGTCGTGCCAGTCCAGCGCCAGGTCGCGCGGGCCGTGCACGGTGTGCAGGCCGAACCTGGCCGCGTCGGCGCCGGCCTCGTACGGCCGGCGCGGGTAGTCGAAGCGCACCAGCAGCCCCTGGCCGAGCCGCTGCTCGTCGGCGGCCAGGTAGGGGTCGGCGGGGTCCAGGTACCTGGTCCACAGGTTGACCGGTGGTGGCGGGCCGACCTCGTCGGCGATGGTGACGTCCAGCGGGCGCGCCGGGTCGCTGCGGCGGCCGAAGATGTCGATCCCGCGCACCTGGTAGAGGTGCGTGCCGGCGCCCCGGTGGTCGATGAACATGTGCTTTGGCGGCGTGGGCGTGCCCAGCTCGTCGACGCTCGCGGCGACCACGACCTTGGCGGCCGGGGTCAGCAGCGTGAAGTCGGCCGCCCCGTCCGGTTGGACCTCCACGTCGTAGCGGACCGCGCCGGCGTCCAGGGGGCCGCCATCCCCCTGCCGTTGCAGCGTCCAGGCCAGCCCGACCCGCGCGGTCGAGGTGAGCGCGCCGGTGGCCGGGTCCGGCAGGAACGTGCGCCGCGGGTCGGGCTCGGCCAGCAGCATGAACGGCGCGCCCAGCGGCGGGTGGCGCCGGATCGAGCGGCCGTAGGTGATCCAGCCGACCGTGCCGTTCGGCGGCGGCAGCGGCGCCGGCACCGGGTCGATGTCCGGGCCGGGCAGGAAGTCGGGCACGCGGAGCTCGGGCGCCGGGAACCGGTCGAGGATGTCGGTGGGGTCGAACGGGTCGAACGGGCCCGTCGGCCCCGGCTCGAACGGGCCGGGGCCGTCCGGTTCGTCCTCGGCGGCGCCAGGCACCTCGAAGGTGCCCACGACCAGGTAGTCGAACTCGTCCCCGCCGGCCACCTCCTGGCTGGTGTCCACGTACAGCAGGCCGAGCAGCCGGGCGATGAACGGGTCGATGCTGAACAGCAGGATCTGCGGCTGGAGCGAGTAGCTCCACGACGGCGGTACCTCGCCCGTCGCCTGCCCTTCCGGTACGCCGGTGTCGGTGAACGTGCGCAGCCAGCGGGGGCGGTCGTCGGCAGGGTCGAACAGGCGGGTCAGCTCGGCGCCGAGGTCGGCCCAGCCGGGCTCGTAGGCTGCGTGGAACTCGGTCGGGATGCGGTCGTCGACGGCCCGCCAGGCGGTGAACGGCGGCAGCGTCGCGATCAGCTCCCAGTCCCCGGTGTCGGTGGTCGCCTCGGCGAACCAGTAGGTGACCCCGACCATGCGCGTGCCGTCGAGCCGGAAGCGCAGGTGGGTGATGTGGTCGCCGCTGACGATGAGCTGCACGCCGTTGTCGGTGTCGCCGAGGTGGGTGGCCTCGTCGACCACGCTGGCCTGCCCGTCGTGCGCCCGGATGACCGCCAGGCGCGGCCCGCGACCCTGGAGCGGCCGGTTCACCGCCAGCACCCTGGCCTGGCGGACCGGGAAGGGGAAGCGCAGCGTCACGTACAGCGGGTAGGCGTCCAGCAGCAGGTCCAGGTCCGTGGCCGCGGCGGGGACCCGGTTCAGAGTCGCCCGCAGCGCGTCGGGGTCGAACTCCAGGCGGCCCCCGCCGGGCAGGGGCAGGGTCGCGTCGAAGTCGATCCCCTCGGGGCCGGGCAGGTCGAAGCTGCTGCCGTCCCCGAGGGGCTCCGCCGCGCGGCGGTAGAGCGAGAAGCCGCCCTCCGGCCAGCCGATCGGCATGGGCAGCCCCGGCAGCAGCCGGGTGGGGAACGACCAGCGCAGGTGGATGCCCGGTCCCTGGAGGTCGTGCGGGTCGGTCGGGTCGGCGGGTGCGTTCTCGACGCCGAGGCCGGCCATCCGCAGGAAGGGCGTCTGCACCGGGACGATGGTCACGTGGCGGCCTCCGCGATGGTCACGGTGAGGGTGGCGGTCTCGGTGCCGGAGGTCCCGTCGGCGTAGCGCGCGGGTGCCACGGCCAGGTCGTAGGTGAGCGTCAGCTCCAGCTCGCCGGGCGCCAGGGTCCGCAGGGTGCTGCCGTCGCTGCGCCGGAACAGCAGCGCCCGCCGCCCGTCGCGAGCGCGCACGAGCGTGACCGGCACGGAAGCGCCGGTGTCCCCGTCCTTGGCCGCGACCGTGATGCGCGCCCAGTCCAGCGGCTCGGGCGAGTCGAGCAGGAGCCCGACCGCTCGCGGCAGGTCCCGCACGACCGTGAGGTCCAGGCGCTCGGGCGGCACCCGCGGCGTCACGCCCAGCAGGGCCAGCAGCTCGTCGGCGGCGGCCTTCTCGTCCTCGTCCCAGTCTGGCGGGCCGGCGTGCACGGCGGCGACGAGCGCGGCGACGGCGGCCTCGTCCAGCACCCGGTTCCTGCCGGTGACCGCGTTGGCGCCGTCCCAAGGTCCCAACGCCTGGTCGTAGCTGCCGGCATGGGCGGCGAAGGTCTCGTACCTGGAGGTCACGAACTCCCAGCGCAGCACCTCGGTCAGCTCGACGCCGCCGGGCTCGTCGACGACCACGTCGCCGTCGGCGTCCACGCCGAGGTTCTCCGACCAGCCGCCGAGGACGCGTGCCTGGTAGAGGGTGGCCGCCGCCAGGGTGGGCAGGTCGAACCCCTGGCTGTCGCTCGGGCCGACGGTCTCGGTGGTGACCGAGGAGCAGTCGGCACCGTCGATCGCCTCGACGAACACGGTCTCGCCGGTGGTCAGCACCCGGTGGGCCGGGTCGGCGAAGTCGGCCTCGAACAGCGAGCCGCCGCCGGGTGCCGGCACCGGCGTGCCGTTGGCGTCCAGCAGTTGCAGGAACAGCTTGCCGGCGTACAGCTCCTTGACGTGGTCGCGGTTGTAGAGCACGACGACGTCGTGGTCGCGGTAGTGCGGCGGCGCGTCCAGCCGGAGCCCGGCCCCTTCCGGCGGCGAGGTGTGGTCGACGTACAGCGCCAGGTCGCCCAGCAGCTTGCCCTTGCCGTCGGGGTCCTCGGCCAGGAACCCCGGCGGGCCCTGCGTGCGGAAGTACACGGTGCGGGTGAAGGTCGCCGGGTCGTCGATGCCGCCGGCCTCGACGGTCGCGGTCAGCCGGTAGACGGTGTTGGGCCCGAACACCCGCGCCGACCCCGACCACTCGTCGGTCCAGTCGCTGAACGACTCGCGCCGCTCCACGAGCCGGTCGGCCGCCTCGACGGCCGACTCCTGGAGCCAGCAGATCTGGTACAGCAGCGTGCAGCATTGGATGGTCGTGATCGGCCGCGGCAGGTTCGCGTCGTCGGGTACCAGCGCCCCTTCGCCGCCCTCGGGCGTCTGGGGGTCGGGGTGCCCTGGGGTGCCGGGCGTGTCTGGGGTGCCTGGGGTGCCTGGGGTGCCCGGCAGGTCGGGCAGGTCCGGCAGGTCCGGGTCGAACGGCCCCGGCGACGCGGGCACCCCGGGCCCGGGCTCGTCAGGCCGCCCCGGGCGCCCCGGGCGCTCCTGCCGGGCCGGGCGCCCCGCTCCCGCGGCGGCGACGTCGGAGCGCGGGATCTGCCAGGTCCACGGCCCGCAGTCGTCGCTCATCTCCGCCTTGTAGACCAGCCACTCCACGCCGTCGGCCTCGAACTCCAGGGGACCGGCGAAGCGGCCGGAGATGCTGCGGGACGCGAGCATCGTGACGGTCCCGGCGGACCGCCCCCATGCCTCGACGGTGCACTGCCCGAGGGTCTCGACGTGGGTGGTGACGCGAGCGCACGGGCCGGGCAGCGCCACGATCAGGATCGTGCCGGGCATGAGCGCCAGGGCGTGCTCGAAGCTGGTCCCCGCGCTGCGGGACGCTTCCAGGGCGACCTCGGTGAAGCGGTTGGCCAGCATGTCCAGGCCCTGGTGCTCGAACAGCAGCGGGTAGCGGGTGCGCGGCGCCACGCCCTCCCAGTCGGCGCAGGTCAGGGTGAGCTGCGCGTCAGGCCCGCAGGGGAAGGCTGGGTCGGCGACGATGTCCCTGGACAGGGTGATGGCGGTGGTGTGGTCCTCGTAGGAGAACGGCGTGCGCCCCCAGACCTCGAGCTTGGTGGTGAGCCGCTGGCCGCCCGCCTCCGCCTCCTCCGGGGAGTCGGCGGGTGCTGCACCCTCCAGCAGCCACACCCCGTAGAGGTCGTCCACCGGCGTGAACGCCCCGCCGCCGAGAGGCCGGTAGTCGAGCCGGACGTCGGTGAGCGTGTAGCTGACCTCGTGGTCGCCGACCGTCTCCGGCGGCGGGTCGGTCACGTACGCGGCCGGCTGGCCGAACGCCCGCGGGTCGGCGAGCGCGTGGGAGAAGGTCAGGACCGGGCGGGTGTCCATCGGCACGAATGGGGCGGCGCCCTCGCTCGTGGCGGGCTCCCACTCCTCGGCCGTGGCGGGGTGGACCACCCGCAGGGAGGTGAACGGGTCGGTGTAGTCGGGCCGCTCCTGGTTGCGCCAGGACAGCTCCACGTCGGCCGACAGGGTCGGCAGCGGCGTGGGCAGGTTGACCTCGACCTTCATGTCCGCGAACACGCTCAGCGGCTTGAAGGCCCGCACGGTCATCCCGGCCTCCGCCGAGATGCCAAGGCAGATGCCGAACGCGCACGCCTCGATCGAGCCGCCCAGCTCGGCGCGGCCGGCCACCGTGACCGGGGAGAAGCTGAGCAGCCCGTCGCCGCTGATGTGTACGTCGAAGGTGAGCGACAGCTTGCCGAAGCGCCACGACTCGCCGAAGCCGATGCGGAACCCGGTGCCTAGCCCGGTCTGGTCGATCTGGAGGTAGCCCAGCGCCTCGAACAGCGACAGGGCGGTGACGGTGATGCGTTCCTCCAGCGGCTTCTGGCCCAGGTACAGGTGCCAGTCGCTGGGGACGGAGGCCGAGAAGAACGCCTCGGCGTCGCCGGCGATGCTCAGCACGTTCTCGTCGATGAGCGGGTAGTTGGCCGCGACGTTGAGCAGCACCGACCCGTCGGCACCCTCGATGACCAGCAGCGACTCGAACGGCGGGTCGTCGTCGCCGTCAAGGGCGGCGCGCGGGGACAGGAACGACGCCTTGCCTGCGATCAGGATGGTCGGGCCGGGGAACAGCAGCAGCGCGAGCGCCTTGGTGTTGACCGTGAAGCCGTTGTCCGGCGCGGTGCCGAGGGTGACGCCGAGCCCGAACCCGAGCGCGCCCTTGGACGGCTGGAACTTGGCCAGCGTGACGCCGGTCCGGCCGGACAGGTCCGAGCGCTTGAACCAGCCGTCGTACCACTCCTCCACGGTCGTCTTGTCCGGGGTGAGGTTCTGGCTGCCCAGGCCCTTGAGCCCGTAGAAGGCGATGCCGGTCGGGCCGAGCGGGATGCCGGCGGGCAGGTCCACCCCGAGGATCACGCCCCAGTAGGTGAACCCGGCCGGCGCCTCGGCGGTGCGGCCGACCACGAACTCGGCCTCGAACGCCAGCCCGAGCTGGGTGAGGGCGAGCGCGACCGCCCCGGCGAAGCCGCCGCCGCCGTCGGGCTCCTGGATGAAGCGGACCATGCCGTTGAAGTCGAAGACGTCGGTGGCGGCGGAGATGCCGATGCCCGACAGCGACCAGTCGAACTCGAAGCCGCCGCCCGGCAGCGGCCGCCAGGCGATCTTGAGGCCCTCGACCGAGCCGGCGATGGCCAGCTCATCGACCAGGCGGATAGTCCCGGACAACCCGACCCAGCGCCAGTCGCTGGCCTTGTCCCGGCTGCTGGCCGTGGCGCCTTCCTCGTCTCCGCCGCCGGCGGTCAGCTCGCCGGTGCCGAAGCCGAGGCTGGCCAGCTCGAGCTGGAAGCCGAAGAAGTCGACCGCGTAGCTGGTCGGCAGCTTGACCCAGCCGCCGGCCAGGGCGACCGCGCCGTCGGCGAAGATGCGCAGGTCGCGCAGGTCCAGCACCGGCCAGTCGCCGCCCACCTCCAGCAGCGGCATGAGGGTGCCGTTGACCACGATCGCCACCGGCTCGCCGCCGCCCGGGTCCTCGACCGAGATCGAGTCGATCACCACCTCGACGACCCCTTCGATCCTGACGCGGACCAGCGGGGCGTCCGACTCGGTGGACAGGGTGACGTCGAAACCGCCGTCGCCGGCCACGCCGACCTCGACGTCGAACCAGGTGTCCAGGAACGGCACCCGCAGCGAGCCGTCGATCCGGCTGGCGGTCACCGCGTTGCGGCGGAAGCTCAGCTCGACGCGTTGCAGCGCCAGGCCGAAGCCGAACAGCTCGGCGGACAGGCCGCTCACGCCGGCGTCCTCGTCCTCCAGGCGGTCGGCGTCCTCGACGGCGGGGACGAGGTTGGGCAGGGGGTCGTCGCCCAGGTCGGTCGTGGCGTCGACGTCGAAGGCGACGTCGCCGGAGAAGCCGCCGTTGCCGATGGCGCAGTTGGTGAAGGTGATGCGCGGGCCGACGTACACCGGGTCGGGTGGCGGCACGAGCAGCGGGGCCGCGTCGGGGCCGGGGACGGTCCGGCCGGAGGAGTCGGTCTGCTGCTCGATCGGCGGTGGCGGGGCGGTGTACGCCTCGGTGGCCCTGCCGCCCCAGCTCTCCGGCAGGTGCACCTGCGCCTCGCCGATGAGGACGCCGCGGAACTCGCCGCCGAAGCCGAGCGCCTCCAGCTCCGCCGGCGGCTCGCCGGCGCCGAAGTAGGCCCCGACCCTGTCGGCCTCAACGATCACGCCGGTGTGGCCGAGCTGCACGGGCGGCAGGTCCACCGACCCGCACGCGCCAAGGTCCAGGCTCCAGTCGTCGGCGACGGTGACGTCGCCGGTGAGCGTGATCCCGAACGGCTGGCCGGTCTCGGTGAAGCTGCCGTCGGGGTTCTCCTCCATGGCCACGAGCAGCTCGCCGTCCCAGCGCAGGCTCACCGCCAGCCCGGTCAGGCTCAGCGACCAGTGCCCGTCGTCGGCCCAGGCGAGCCGCAGGCCGAACGAGATCCCCGGACCGGGAGCGCCGGCCGGAGCGCCCAGCACCAGCTCCAGGCCGTCGACCCCCGGCAGCTTCAGGACGGCCTCGGCCTCGGTGAACAGCGACAGCTCGGCCACGCCCGGGTAGGTCGCCCAGCTGGTCGCGAACACCCGATCCAGGAGGCCGTCGCCGCCCTCGAACTGGTCCTCCGGCCACAGGAAGGCCGGGAACAGCTGGGAGACCGGCACGAAGGAGGTGACGGCCTCGGGCGTGGCGAAGGTGGTTCGGGGCACGGCATCCCCTCGTCCGGATCGCGGGCGCCGCGAATCTACCGATCCAACCACATGAGGGGAAGGTCCGAAGTGGGTGAATCGAGCTGCTGCGGACGTGGTTCGAGGAGACCTGCAAACAGTCGAAACCGCCGGTGGAGCCGCAGGAGAGCCTGGTCAGCACCCTCGGGGGTCACCGACGTAGACGGCTTCTGGGAGAACGTCAAGACGAACCTCGCCGCCGAGCGCATCCGGCTCGTCTTCGTCGCCGACAGCATCCCCTCTGAGTTGCGTGCGATCGTGGAGTTCCTCAACCGCCAGATGCAGGAGACCGAGGTCTACGCGATCGAGGTCAAGCAGTACGTCGACGCGCAGGGCGAGCGGCAGACGATCGTGCCACGCGTGCTCGGGCAGACGGAGGCAGCCAGAGCGACGAAGATCGGTCGACCGACCCGCAGGTGGGACCGGGAGCTGTTGCTCGAACAGATCGCCCCCGAGCTCAGGGAGATCGCCGAGAGCGTGATCGACTGGGCGGAGTCAGGGCAACCCGCCGACGTCCGTGTCACATACGGGAGAGGGGAGGATTACGGCTCGGCGATCGTCAAGCTCCACCGCGGGCGGGCCGCGCCAATGACCGGCTTCCTGGTGTGGACCGACGGCAGCCTCCAGGTCGACTTCTCCTCCACGCCCTTCGCCGAGAGCCGCGAGCTGCGGGAGGCGCTTCGCCGCCGCATCAACGGGGCGGTGCCTGAGGCGAACATCCCGGCCGAGGGCGAGAAGGCGCACGTGCGGTGGTTCAGCCTCGGTGCTCTGTCTGACGTGCGGGTGCGAGATCAGTTCTTCAGAGCCGTCGAATGGGCCTTCGACGAAGCCCGTCGAGCGCACGCGGAAACGTCCACTTCGTGACAGGTCCCCGAGCGCGGGGCGGAACGTCGAGCGGTGCCTCCGACCCAGTGCCTGTCAGTCGTCCCGAACTAGAGGTGGAGTTGCTCGTCTCGCACGCGCGGCGGCCCGAACGGCCGTGAGCCTTCGCCGCGGCGACGACGCGGCTCCGCTTTGATCGTTCGGTTTAGTTATTAACGGCGGAGCGTCGGGGCCGCGACTTCGATACCAGTAATCACAGAGGCAGCGGCATCGGGCCAAGGCAGAACAGCGCCCGCAGCGGCAGCCGCGTTGGCGCCGACGACTCCGGGGGCGAGCGGCCGCTCCTCCCACATGCCGGGGACGGGGGAGTAGCGCGGGGAGAGCAGCTCGTCCTTCGCGGCGCCGGCGAGCGCCCCGAGGATCAAGCCTCCGAAGTACCGGCAGGAGTCGACCGCCGTCGCCGCGCCGTGGGTGGTGCGTGAGCTGTCGGCAGCCCGCTCGACCGCGGCCCGCGGGTCGGCCGCGTGGAACATGACCGCGGGCGCGAGCCTCATCAGCGAGCCGTTGCCCGCGGTCTGCCGGTCGGTCGACCCCGCGTAGGGCTCGCCCGTCTCCTCGAAGTGGCGCAGCGCCGAGGCGACGGTGGCGCCGATGTCGAAGCAGCGGCCGGTGCTGCTCAGGTAGCCGTCGGGCCACCAGCGGACGTACCGCTATTGGTCCGCGGTCGAACCCCCCGCGCTAGAGGAGGCTCTCGGCGAGGCAGAGCAACATCGACGTGTCGTCCGTTCACTCGCCGGGCTCGAGACCGAAGGGGCCGCCGCCGACCACGTCGTCGACCGGCTCGAAAGTGCCCGGCGGCCTGAACTCGAGCGTCGCCCCCAGCACGTCGCCGGCGGCGAGCCAGCTCATCGCAGGTCGCCCGGCGATTCCGGGCGTTGAGATGCTTCCGCTGTCCGGCTCCGAGCTGCGGGCCTTTCCAAGTGCTCGTACCCGCTGGCTGCGCGCCAGTTGCGCGCCAGTGAACCTGTGGATCTAGCGGTTTCAGGCAGTCTCTGGCGGAAGAGGCAAACCCAGCGAACCATGAACAGAAAAGCCTGCTCAGCGTCAGTTCTTCGCATGAACAAACGGATGCCCCCGGCAAGAATCGAACTTGCGCACGCGGTTTAGGAAACCGCTGCTCTATCCACTGAGCTACGGGGGCGCGCCGGCCACGGCACTGTAGCGCCGGCCTCTCCTGGAAATCCGCACTGCGCCTAAGAAAGTGCGCCTCGCCCGCGACCGCATAGGGCGGCCGCGGGCGAGGCGCATTCAGCTCAGGAGGCGTCGGCCAGCGACGTCGTCCAGACGCTGCGACCGTACGTCGCCGCGTAGAGCGTGTCGCTGCCGGCGGGCAGGTCGACGTCGTTGACCGGCACGAGCGGCAGGTTGTCTCCCACCTTGATCCACGTCTTGCCGAGGTTCGTCGTGCGGAACACGCCGACGTCGGTGGCGATGAAGAGCCACTTCGGCTTCGACGGGTGGCGGATGACGTCGTTGACGGGCGCCTGCGGGAGCTTCTTGCCGGCGATGTCCACCCACGTGTTGGCGCCGTCGCTCGTCATGAGGATGTGCGGGTAGCCGTCACCCGAGCGCCAGCCCGAGAAGGTGGCCCACGCCACGTTCGCGTTCTGCGGGTCGACGGTGATGCGTGTGACCCAGCGGCCGGGGAACAGCGGGCTCTCGAGCTTCGTCCAGGTCACGTCGGCGGGCGCGGCCATCGCATTGTGACTCACCCACATCAGGCCGCTGTCGGTGCCGGCGTAGAGGAGGTTCGGATCGGCCGGCGTCGTGCCGAGCGTCGTGACGTTCCCGAAGCCGGGGGCGCGGGGCTCGGTGCCCTCGGTGATGTCCGGGCTGATCTGCTGCCACGTGCGCTGACCGACGTCGGTGTTCATCCGATAGACGAACTCACTGGCGCCGAACATGAAGCGCGGGTCGGCGGCGAACTCGATCGGGGCGACCCAGTTGGCGCGGGTGCCCGGGATTCGCATGTTGAAGCTCGGCGTCCCGTCCTCGAAGCCACGGCACCCGCCGTTCTGCGAGCAGCCGTAGTACCGGCGGTCGTCGGTCGGGTTGATGCGGTTCATCATCCCGTCGCCGCCGACGAAGCCGAACCAGTCGCCGTTGACGGTGTTGTCGTTGGCCCAGGACTTCAGCGAGCCGTTGTCCTGGGAACCGGCGTTGACCCGCGAGCCGTCCTGGACGGAGACGTCCATCGCGTAGAACTGCGTGGTCGGCAGGCGCGCGGTCTTGGTCCACAGGCCGCGGGCGCGGCCGTTCTCGAGCGACCGGTAGAAGCCGCCGTCGTTGCCGAGGAAGACCTTGTTCGGCGTGAACGGGTCCCACTCGACGCCGTGCTGGTCGGCGTGCGGGGTCTGCGACGTCGTCCACGTGGCGCCGCCGTTGAGGCTCTCGGCGAGGTTGACACCGTCGACGAAGACGTGCAGCGGGTCCTTCGGGTCGACGTAGACACGGCCGAACCACCAGGCGAAGCCGCCGCTGATGTTCTGAAGCGTGCCGCCCGTGGTCGGCCCGACAGCGGCCCACGTGGCGCCTGCATCCGTGCTCGTGAAGAAGCCGTTGAAGTTGCCGCGTGCGGTGCTGGAGATCAGGTAGGCCCGGTTCGGGTCGCTGTCGCTGAAGTCGACGCCCGTACGGCCGACGAGGTTGTCAGGCGTCTGCAGCGCGGGATCGGTCTCGCTCTGGGGGAGCGGAGGGTTCTGAACCTTGGCCCAGGTGTGGCCGCCGTCGGTGGAGCGATAGACGTAGGAGTGCGGCCCGTAGATGCGCGACTTCTCGTCACGGATCTTGTCCCACGTCGTCGCGAGCATGATGTCGGGGTTGGTCTCGTTGATCGCGACGTCGATCGCGCCTGTGGAGGCGCTCTCGGGCGCGATGACGCGGGTCCAGCGTGGTCCCGCCGTCCTCGGTCATGAAGAGGCCGCGCGACGGCTGGGTGTCATGCAGTGCACCCATGACGGCGACGAAGACCCGATTGTCGTCGCGCGGGTCGATGGCGATCTCGCCGATCGTGTCGCCGTCCTCGAGGCCCATGTTGGTCCACGTCGCGCCGCCGTCGGTCGACTTGTAGATGCCGTTGCCGTAGTACGACGAGCCGCCGCCGTGGTCGGGCTCGCCGGTGCCGGCCCAGACGACGCCCTGGGAGTCGACCTCGACCGCGCCCATCGACTGCGGCAGATAGTGGGGCCACACGCTCGTGAGCGTCGCGCCGCCGTCCGCCGACCGCCAGAGGCCGCCGGAGCCTGTCGCGACGTAGACGACGTCCTGCGTGGTCGGATCCGCGGCGGTGTCGCGGACGCGGCCGCCGATGTTGCTCGGGCCGAGCTCGGCCCACACCTGATCGGTGCTCGGCGAGCCCTTGCTCGCCTGGCCCATCGCCTTGGACTGCGCGATCGCTTCGTTGACAGCGGCGTCCGGGATGGAGCCGTCGGAATTCGCCCGCTGGGCGTACATCCATTCCTCGGCCCCGTCGGGCTCGGCCGTAACGTTCGACGGACTAGGTGCAGCGCGCTCCGTCCCGTCGCTCCTGGTGACGGCCGCGGTACCGGCGGCCAAGAGGATCAGGAGGGTCGCTGCGGCGGCCACGATTGCGGCCGTTCTTCTCGTGCGCATATGTATTCGTACCTCCCCGGTTGTCTGGCGCGCGTTCGCGCGCCCAACTCATCCGCGCCGATGGCGTCGCGGCGCCGGGGGAGCGTACCCGATATTGGATCGTCAATCGTGCGAGGGCTGCAAGAATCGCGCGATGGGCAGGCTTCGCCACCATCGACGTCGGCTGTTGGCCGTGGCAGCGTTGTTGCTGGTGGTTCTGGCCGCAGTTGCGCTTGGCGGCCTGACAGGCGCGAAGGTGCTCGACGACGACGACGACGCGTGTGAAGCCGCGCCTGCGGCTCCCCCGGTTCAAACCAAGTTCATGCCGGCCGCGCTGTCGTTCGATCAGATCGGAACGGTGACCCGCGTCCGGAAGGGCAAGGGCCACTTCGTCGTGCAGGCGGTTACGACGAAGCCGCTCGACGAGGTCACGGTGCTGATCCAGGATGCGGTCACCGCCGCCGGCTACCGCCCCGCCGGGATGGACAACGAGGGCTTCGAGGCGGAGGTCTTCTTCCAGACGGAGACGTATGCCGCAGGGCAGGCGCTCGTGCGTCAGTCCGCCTGCGAGGGTCGGTGGGACATCACCCTCATCCTCATCGACCCCGACCGGAAGGCCCGGTCAGCCTAGAAGCGGCCGGCGGCCACTCCACACAATCTTCTTACATCCTTCCGCGCAAGTTTCGACCACGCTTGGATCTACCACTGTGAAACCCGAAATCGCCTGGATGGAGGTTCGACGCGTATGACACAGCGACGTTTTCGATGGGGGTTCCGCTGGCTTCTGGCCGGTGGCCTGAGCGCACTGGCGTTCGCGGGCCTGGCCTCCGTGGGCGCTGCGGTGTCTCCGTCGGGGACGCCCGCCGCGAGTGACCAGTATCCGAAGAAGGTCACGATCTGTCACAGGACGCATTCGAAGAAGCATCCGTTCGTGACGATCCGCGTCTCGCGGAACGCCGTGAAGGCACACCTGCGCCACGGTGACAAGCTCGGTCCGTGTGCGACGGCGAAGTTCACCGTCTGCCACAAGGCCAAGCACACCACGAAGGTGAAGGGCGCCAAGGCAGCCGCGAAGCACCTTCGGCATGGGGACAAGCTCGGCAAGTGCAAGCCGAAGAAGTCGAAGTCGGAGAATCGCGGTAAGGGCTCCGAAAAGAAGAAGCAACACGGCAAGCCCGCCGACAAGGGCAAGCCCGCAGACACAGGTAAGCCCGCCGACACGCCCGGCAAGGGCGGAGACAAGGGCAAGAAGCACTAGCTTCGAGGGCCCCGCTTCGGCGGGGCCCTTTCTACTCTCTAGGCGACCTCTGTGGCGACGTGCTCGAGCGACTGCAGGACCTCGCCGGTCCACTGCAGGAGCGCGTCGACGTAGAAGAAGCCGTAGCGGCGGGTGAGGTGCTCGAAGGGCGGGTCGCCCGACCCTCCGGCCGCGTCGAGCTCGATCAGCTCGACCCGGAGCTGCTCGGCCTCCGCACGACGCTCGCGGACCTGCTCCGCGAGCGTGCCTGCGTGCGAATCGTCGGCGAGCGCGAGCTTGAGCAGGAGCACGTTTCGCCCGAGCCCGGCGTCCAGCGGCGCCTCCCTGATCCATTCGTCGACGGCGGCATGGCCCGCGGCGGTGACGGCGTACAGGTGCTTGTCGGGCCGCTCGGTCTGCACGACTCGTCGCCGGGTCGCCAGACCGCGCTCGACGAGGCGGGGCAGCGCCGTGTAGATCTGGGTCTTCGCCGGGGTCCAGTAGTAGCCCACCGTCCGATCGACGAGCTTGCGCAGGTCGTAGCCCGACATCTCGTCGTTCCGCAGCAGGCCCAGCACAGCGGCTTCCGTGGCGGTGAGGGTCATCGGAGCGCCGCCGCGAGGACCGGGTCGCGGCCGGCGAAGTAGGCGGCCGCGGTGAGCGGGACGGGAATGTCGGGGTCGACCGCGAGCCGTGTGTCGCCGGGCACGACCTCGACCCACTGGGTAGGCATGGAGACGGTGACGCCGAGCGTCGGCAGCTCGATGTCGAGGGCGTCGCCGTAATTGTTCGGGCTGCCGCCGGTCGGCTCGCCGACGAACCGGGCCCGCGTCGAGCGGTCGACCTCCGCCGCGAAGTTGCCCGCCGCCGAGAAGGTGATCCGCGAGGTGAGCACCCTGAGCTTGCCGGCCCGGTTGATCGTCCTGCTGCGGAGGGCGGCGAGCAGCGACCCGTAGCTCGTGTTGTTGCCGCCGCCGTTCAGTCGTAGGTCGAGCACGACGCGCCGCACCTTCGGGCTCCGCGCGAGGCGGAGGAGGCGGCGCGGCATCAGTCCGGGGTAGGTGGTCTGGTTGTACGCGAGGTAGACGGCACGGCCGCGCTGCAGCGGTGTGATGCCGTACGGCTCGCGGCCGAGCCGCTGGTAGAGCGGCTGGCGCTTCCGCGGCATGCCCTGCGGCGCGGGCAGGAAGGACGAGAACGGCACCGCGCGCTGGTACTCACTGACGGTCATCGCCTCGAGGGTCACGTCCCGCTGCACGCCCGTCCGGGTGACGACCGTGAAGGTCGTCGCGTCGGCGCGCGGCGTGATGTCCAGTCCATGCAGGACCTCGGCGCTCACGAGGTAGAACGGCAGCCCGAGGGCCAGGCTCGACTCGTTGTCCCGGGTGACCAGCGGTCGCACGCGCGACTCGACCTCGAGCGATCGGAACGCCGGCGACCGCGACCACGCGCGAGCCGACCAGCGACCGGTCGGCGGCCTGGATCACGTAGTAGCCGTCCGGGAAGCGCCAAAGCTTCCAGGGGTACGCGTTGAGGTCGAGGCGGTGGGTCGGGCTCAGCGGGAAGATCCCGCTGTGGCCCTCGCGCTCGCCCAGCAGCGCGATCAGGCGCATGGTCTCGACGATCAGCTGGTCGCGGCGGAGCCCGGGCGCGCGGGCTGCCAGATCGTCGGCGGCGCGATGGAAGGCATCGCGCGAGATCGAGTGGTACGGCTGCGGGTGCAGCCGCTCGATCTCGGCCACGAGGGCGTGTATGTCGCCTCCGGCGTCGCTGCGGGCGCCCGACGCGCCGCCGGCCGCGACGACCGCGGCGGCGAGTGTGACGACCATGAGTGTCCTAGCCCGCATCGGATTAGTCCGGGCAGGACTATACATGACTGCAGGCCGAGGCCGGCGATCTCGCGACCGCCGGCCAGGCCTCTCTAGAGCTGCGCGGCCATGTCGGCCGAGCGGTTCCTGTCCTTGAAGGGACAGTTGCCGTCCGAGCCGTGGTCGCCCTTGTTCTGGACGAAGCCGGGCGTGCTCTTCTGTGCGGGAGCCTTGCCCGAGTCCGAGCGTCCGCCCCCGCCGGAGCCGCCGAGGGCGGTTCCCGCCCACACGGCTCCGAGTGCCAGCAGGCCCGCGATGAGTACGACGACGGCCCGCACTTCGATCTTGCGAACGTTCGTCATGGACCTCCTTTCGGTGCTTGCTGGTCGAGCCGGAACACCTATCACGACAACCTGAGCGGTGCCTGAGAATTGTCCAACTCGTCAACCTGGAGCCGGACGGCTCCGCGCCCACGCCGTTAGCGTTGCGCCGTGCGCCTGCACGGAAAGAGGCGGTTCCGCGCCCCCCGCGAACGGGTCTTCCGGGCGCTCACCGACCCGCACGAGCTCTCGGAGCTCATGCCCGGCGTCCAGCGCGTGGAGGTCGCGAACCAGGACGAATGGATCGCGGTCGTCAAGCCTCCCTTCGGGCCGGGCCTGAACCTCAAGCTCGACATGCACGTCACCGACCGGCGGCCGCCCGAGCACGCGCGGCTGACGGCCTGGGGCAAGAGCTTCGGGGCGCGGATCTCGATCGAGACGGAGTTCGAGCTCGCCGAGGACGGAGACGGCACGGACATGGTCTGGACCGCGGACGTCGGGCTTGCGGGGCTGCTCGGCGGGCTCGGGGGAAGGGCGATCGAGCCCGTCGCCCAGCAACAGGCGGAGCGGTCGCTCGACAGAATGCAGGGATCGGGCGGAGGCGCGGGAGGTGCGAGGCGTGCCGCGCCGCCCCGAGCGGCGTCCCGGTCGCGCCCCGCTCCCCACGCGCAGCACCCTCCTAGGCCACGTCGACGTGGCGCTCGGCGATGCACGCCTGCGCCCACCGCTCCGAGACCTCGACCAGGCGACCGCGCAGCTCGTCGAGGTCGTGGTCGTCCACCGGGACGTCCCGGATGGGGACCTCGACCCGGACCTGGTGGAGCGCGACCTCGGTGCCCTCCGCGAGCTCGTGGCGCTCCTCGCTGATGATCGAGACCTCGTGCACGCGTGCGAGCAGCTCCTTGCCGAGCTCGTCTATCTCGGCGGCAGTGGCCTCGCGGCCGGCGAACATGCCGAAGTTGATGCGGATCTCCAGCCCGGGCGGTTCGTGCGTTCGGGTGGCGAAGGCGATGGCGGGCTCGATTCTCATGCTTGCAACCGTGCCCGGTATCGGTTCGAACCTAACGCTCTCGGGGCGACCACCTGAACGAGCGCACCGACACGACGAGGCCGAAGACGCCCCAGGCGGCGATGACGGCGACCGCGGTCGGCTTGTCCCAGATCTGGTCGCCGTACAGCATCACGTCGCGCACGAGCTCGATGAAGTAGACGAGCGGCAAGACATCGGCAATCGCCTCGAGGAACGCGGGGAACGAGGCAGGCGAGAAGAAGGCTCCCGAGATGAACGACACCGGCAGGTAGATGGCGTTCACGACCGCCGATGCGCCCTCGGCGCTGCGGATGACGCTCGACAGCCCGACGCCGAGCGCCGCGAACGACACGGCGCCCAGCAGCAGGGCGGCCGCTAGCGACACGGGGCGGGCCGGCAAGGCGGTGTCGAAGGCGATCCTCCCGATCGCGATCATCAGCACCGTCTCGAGCGCGAACACGAGCACGATCGACGTGAGGACGGCCCCGAGGTAGGTCGCCGGCGGCAGCGGCGTGGCGCGCAGCCGCTTGAGGATGCCCTGCTCGCGCCGGATCACGAGCATGATCGCGAGGCCTGCAAACGACGTCGAGATGCAGCCGTAGCCCAGCATCCCGGCGAGCAGGTAGTCGGCGCCCCGCACGCCCTCGACCTCGTCGTCGCCGTACACCGAGCCGAGCAGGAAGTACAGGATGATCGGCAGCATGAACGTGAAGAAGGCGAGCTCGCGGCTGCGCCAGAACAGGCGCTGCTGCGCGCGGAGCTCGTGTCTGAAGAGCCTCATTCGACGCGCGCCTCCTCGGTGAGCGAGAGGTAGATCTCCTCGAGCGTCGGCCGCCGGACCTCGAGCGCCTCCAGCTCGATTCCGTCTGCGAGCGCGCGCCCGGTCAGCTCGTTCAGGACGCGCGTCGGCTCCTCGGTCTGGACGACCACGACCTCGCCGTTTCGGCGGTAGCGGATCTCCGTTGCCGGCGTGGAGCCGATCAGCTCGCTCGGCGTGCCGATCGCGGCGATCCGACCGTCGCGGAGGACGGCGACCCGGTCGGCGAGCTGCTGCGCCTCCTCGATGTAGTGCGTGGTCAGGAGGATCGTCTTGCCGAGCTCCCGCAGCGAGCGGATCGTGTCCCAGGCCACGCGTCTCGCGCCGGGGTCGAAGCCCGTAGTGGGTTCGTCGAGGAAGAGCAGCTCCGGGTCGCCGACGAGCGCCACAGCAAGGTCGAGGCGCCGCTTCTGGCCGCCGGAGAGCGTCTTGACCCGCGCGTCCGCCTTCTCCTCGAGCCCGACGAGCCGCATCACGTCCTGCGGGTCGCGCGGCGCCGTGTAGTAGCCGGCGAAGAGCTCGACGCACTCCCGCACGGTGAAGAGCCAGTAGAGCTCGTCCTGCTGGAGCACGACGCCGATCCGCGAGCGCCAGTCGAGGCCCGCGTGGGCGGGATCGGCGCCGAGCACGGAGACCTCGCCGCCGTCGCGCTTCCGGTAGCCCTCCAGGATCTCGACGGTCGTCGTCTTGCCGGCGCCGTTGGGGCCGAGAAGCCCGAACACCTCGCCCGTCGCGATCTCGAAGCTGACGCCCCTGACCGCCTTGAAGTCCCCGTAGGACTTGTGCAGATCGCTCACGGCGACGGCCGTCATGGGTATATATCTACCAGATACATCAGGATATATCTACCAGAGATGTCGAACCAGCTCACGCCCACCGCCCGCGTCATCCTCGGAATGCTCAAGCTGGGCGCCCGGACAGGCTACGAGATCAAGCAGGCGATCGAGGTCTCGACCCGGTTCTTCTGGGGGGCGAGCTACGGCCAGATCTACCCCGAGCTCAAGCGCCTCTCGGAGGCCGGGCTCGTGTCGGCGTCGGACGCGCCGCGAGGAGGCGTGAAACGGACCGAGTACGAGCTGACGCCCGAGGGCGAGCGAGTGCTCGAGGAATGGCTGACCGCCGACGACTTCGGCACCTTCGAGATGCGCGACGAGCTGCTGCTGCGGTTCTTCTTCGCCGACCTGCTCGACGAGGCCGACGCGCGGGCCGTCGTGCGCCGGATCCGCGAGCGCAGCGAGTGGATCGTCGAGCGTTTCCGCGAGATCGCGCCCGACGCGAAGGACGGTCTCAGCGAGGGGAGCGGAGAGCTCTATCCGTACCTGACCCTCCAGTACGGCGTCGCGCTGATGGAGTGGACCGCCGAGTGGGCGGCGAAGACCGAGCGCGCACTGGAGAGCGACCAAACGCCGTAAGGTCGCATCGTGAGACGCCACCCGATCCAGGGTCTCGTCCTGGCCGAGCACGAGTTCACCGTCCCGCTCGACCACGCCCGACCCGACGGCGGGACCATCACCGTCTTCGCCCGTGAGGCACGCGCCGCGGGCAGCGAAGACGCGGACAAGCCGTGGCTCGTCTTCCTCCAGGGCGGGCCCGGCTCGCCTGCGACGCGGCCGACCGGGCTCGAGACCTGGCCGGTCCGGGCGGCCAAGGACTACCACCTCCTGCTCCTCGATCAGCGCGGCACCGGGCGCAGCTCACCGGTCATGGCGCAGACCCTCGCGCGGCTCGAGTCGCCGGCGGCGCAGGCCGACTACCTCAAGCACTTCCGCGCCGACGCGATCGTCCGCGACGCGGAGTTGATCCGCCGCGAGCTCGCCGGCGGAGAGAAGTGGGCGCTGCTCGGCCAGAGCTACGGCGGCTTCTGCTCGACCACCTACCTGTCGATCGCGCCTGAAGGCGTCCGCGAGGCGTACGTCACGGGCGGGCTCCCCCCGCTCGACCGCTCCGCCGACGACATCTACCGGGCGACCTACCGCCGTGTCGTCGACCGGAACGAGCGCTACTACGCCAGGTACCCGCAGGACGTCGACCGGGTGAAGCAGCTTGTCGCCGTGCTCGGCTCCGAGGACGTGCGCTTCGCGGACGGCTCGCGTCTGTCGCCGCGCCGCCTGCTCCAGATCGGGTCGATCTTCGGGATGAGCTACGGCTTCGAGAAGGTGCACTACCTCATCGAGCTCGCGTTCGTCGACGGCGCCCGCGGGCGCGAAGTGAGCTCGCAGTTCCTCCGTGCGGTGGACGAGCAGCTGCCGTTCGACCCGGCGCCGATCTACACGCTGCTCCACGAGGCCTGCTACGCGCAGGGCGAGGCGACGCGCTGGTCGGCGCAGCGCGTGCTCGGCGAGTTCCCCGAGTTCGAGCTCGACCGGGATGGGCCCGTCTACTTCACGGGCGAGATGGTCTACCCGTGGATGCTCGACGAGTACCACCAGCTCCAGCCGCTCAAAGAGGCCGCCGAGCTGCTCGCGGAGTACGAGGGCTGGCCGCGTCTCTACGACCCGGATCGCCTCGCCGACAACGAGGTGCCGGTCGTGGCGGCCGTGTACGAGAACGACATGTACGTCGAGCGGGAGTTCTCCGTCGAGACCGCGCGGGTGCTCGGCGCCAAAGCGTGGGTGACGAGCCAGTACGAGCACGACGCACTGCGCAGCTGGGGCACCGAGGTCGTGAGCAAGCTCTTCGCGATGCGCCGCGGCGAGGTCTACACGCTGTAGGTCGCCTTAAACGTCCAACGCGGCCATGCCCGCCGGCGGGAACGGCGGCTCGCGCCCGTCGCCGAGCTCCGCTGCGATGCGCCCGCAGTCGGGCTGGTGCCCGACCACGATCACGCTCTCGCCGCGGCCCTCGACCGCCTCGAGCACGTCCGCGGTCGTCGCCCCCGGCCCGAGCCGCTCGTCGGCCGCCGCCTGGACGCCCGTTGCGCGGCCGAGCTCCTCGGCGGTCTGACGGGCGCGGAGCAGCGGGCTCGAGAGGATCGCGTCGGGCCGGACGCCTTCCGCGGCGAGCAGCTCTCCGAGCGACTGTGCCTCGCGCTGGCCTTCCGAGGTGAGGGCTCGGAGCTCGTCGGGCTCACCCGGAGCCGCGTGCGCGTGGCGGACGAGGTAGAGGCGCACGCCTCCAGGATACGAGGCTTAGCCCGGCCTGATCCGCCAGACCTGCCCGCCCTCGAAGATAGAGACCCACACGTCGCCCGCGGCTCCGGCGACGACCGCGGGGTTGGGGCCGGTGGGGATCCTCTCCTTCACAGCGCCGGTGGAGCCGTCGAGCCGCCACAGCGTGTCGTCCTGGTCGTTCGGGACCCAGACGTCGCCGCCCACGACATCGAGGTTGACCGGGCCCTCGCCCACCTTCGTGGTCGCGACGGTCCGTCGTTTCACGGCGTCGATCTTCGAGACGGTGCCGTCGAGCGTGTTCGAGACCCAGACGGTCGTCCCGGAGGCGGCGATCCACGAAGCGCCGTCGCCGCCGCTCCGCACCCGCGTGAAGCGGTAGGTCTTCGGGTTGATCCGGAAGACGTAGCGCCCGTAGTCGTCGCCGACCCAGATCGCACCGGCGGCCCAGGCGATCCCGGCCGGCGCGACGCGGCCGGGGAAGCGGATGGTCTTCACGACCTTGTTCGTCTTGACGTTGATCCGCTGCACGGTGCCGCTGTTGCGGTTGGTGACCCAGATCGCGCCGCCGCCGTAGGCGACGTCGTACGTGGTGCGGCCGACCTTGATGCTCTTGACGACGCGCCCCGTGGCCGGATCGACGCGCTCGAGCCGGCCCGACTGCGTGACCACCCAGAGCGACCCCTTGGCGAGCCGGAGCTCGCAGGGGGTGGAATGGACGCGGAAGCGACCGGTGATCTGGTTGGTCGAAGGGTCGAGCCGTATGAGCTCGCCCGCCTCCGCGTCCGTCACCCAGACTCCGCCTGGCGCTCCCGCAATTCCGCACGGTGTGCCGCCCGTCGCCACTCGCGCGACGATCGGGCTCTGCGCCGCGGGGGCCGCAGCCGCGACCCCCACGAGCGCAGTGGAAAGGACGAGAGCGAGGCGAAGCACGTGCTCGAAAGTAGGTGTCGGCTGGATTCCGACGCAACCGTTTCGCAGAATCTCGGATCAGTGGGCATTCGACTTCGCATCGATCCCGAACAGCCGGCGCTCGTGCGCGTGCACCCGGCCGCGCTCATGGAGGCGGTCACCAGCCTCCACGTGCTGCTCTATCCGAAGCGCCATCCGCTCCAGCATCCGTGGATCCGCGGCTCCCGAGCGCTGTCGGCGGCGCTGAAGCGCGAGATCCGCGCCTTCGCGTTCCTCTACGCCGACGCAGCGCCCGACTGCTTCCTGCCGCCGGCGGCCGACTCGGCGCCCTCGTTCGGCGAGGCGCTGGCCGCCTTCCGGGCGCTGTCCGGCGACGAGGCCGCGTACGCGCTCGCCCGGCCGCTCTACTTCTACGCGGCCCCCGACGAGGGAGGCGCCGAGGCGCTCGAACGGGACGAGGTGCGCGAGCGGATTCTCGACACGAGTGCACGCTACGGCGAGGAGAGCGGCCGGCTGGGCGAGCTGCTCCTCTCGCAGCCGGAGGCGTTCCAGGCGCGCGTCGCCGAGATGCTGGAGTCCTACTGGGAGCAGGCGTTCGAGGCCGAGTGGGAGCGGCTGGAGCCGGTGCTCGTGGACGAAACCGAGCAGGCGAGGCGGGAGGTCGCGGAGGACGGCGTCTTCTCGCTGCTCGAACGGTTGCGCCCCGAGCTGTTGGTCGACCGGGGCTTCGGGCTCGCCGTGCGGCGCTCCGGCCATCACCACGAGGTCACCGCCTCGCCGGACAACCCGCTGCTGCTCCTGCCGAGTGTCTACGTCTGGCCGCACGTCCGGGTCAACTGCGACGAGCCCTGGCCGCTCGCGATCATGTATCCAGCCCGGTTCCTCATCGAGCGAAACGGCCGCAAGGAGGCGCCCGACCGGCTCGCGAGCTCGGCCCGCGCCGTCGGCGACCCGATCCGGCTCGACGTCCTGCGCCTCGTCGCCGAGCGCCCGCGCACGACCGAGGAGCTCGCCCCGCTCGTCGGCCTGAGCGAGTCCGGCCTTTCGCGCCACCTCCGCGTCCTCACCGACGCCGGTTTCCTCGAGACCCGCCGCGACGGCTGGTACGTCCTCTACAGCCTCAGGCGCGATCGCCTGGCTGCGCTGTCGGCCGAGCTACTCGGCTACGTGGACAAGGGGCGCTCGTAGATCGCGGCGGCTAGGCTCGGGGGCGATGCCGACCTTGCGCTACGTCGTCGTCGACGTCTTCACCGAGAAGCCCCTCGAGGGCAACCAGCTCGCGGTGTTCACAGACGCGCGCGAGCTCGACGAGCCGCTCATGCAGCGCCTCGCCCGCGAGATCAACTTCTCCGAGACCGTGTTCGTGCTGCCGGCCGAGGGCGACGGCCACGCGCGCATCAGGATCTTCACGCCGACGATCGAGGTGCCGTTCGCCGGGCACCCCACGCTAGGCACGGCGTTCGTTCTCGCTGCGCCGATGCAGCTGGGCGAGATCCGCCTGGAGACCGCACGCGGCGTCATCCCGGTCACCCTCGAGCGCGACGGCGGGCGCATCGTCTTCGGGCGGATGGCGCAGCCGATCCCGACCGTGGAGCCGTACGCGGCGGCCGAGGAGCTCGTGGCCGCGCTCGGCGTCGAGGGCTCGCAGCTGCCGGTCGAGCTGTACGACAACGGCATCCAGCACGTGTACGTCGCGCTCGAGTCGAAGGAGGCCGTCGCCGAGCTGAGCCCTGACCTGCGCACGCTGGCACGCCTCCCCGCGGTGATCGGGATCAACACCTTCGCCGGCGAGGGCACGAGCTGGAAGACGCGCATGTTCGCGCCCGGAGACGGCGTGCCCGAGGACCCCGCCACGGGCTCCGCGGCCGGGCCGCTCGCACTCCACCTCGCGCGTCACGGACGCATCGCCTTCGGCGACGAGATCGAGATCTCGCAGGGCGTCGAGATCGGTCGGCCGTCGACGCTGTTCGCCCGCGTGTCCGGAAGCGCCGACGCCGTCGAGGCGGTCGAGGTCGGCGGCAGCGCGGTCGTGGTCGCCCGCGGCGAGTTCCGGCTGCCTTAGGAGGGTCTGGCGGGATATCGCTCGTTGTCCGGCGACAGCAGCCGTTATTTCGCCAGGCCCTCCTAACCCTCGAAGGTGACGGCTTCGATCTCGGGGAGGTCGATCGCGAGCGACTCCCAGAAGCGGCCGCCGTCGCCCGAGGACCACACGCGGTTGCGAGCCGCGAAGAGGATCTGGTCGGGATCGTCCTCGTCGATCGCGATCGCGACGCCGCGTGGCAACCCGCCGCCCGACTCGTGCCAGGTGCGGCCGGCGTCGTAGGAGATCGCCAGAGGCGGGCGCCGGTCGAGCAATGCGACCACGGTCGAGCCGGACGCGACCGAGGCGAGAACCGCGGGGAGCGAGACGGGCACTGCGGGTGGCGGCGGGAGGCGTCCCTCGGCGTCGATCGCGACGACGCCCTCCTCTGGGTCGAGCGTGAGGACGCCGTGGGCGGTCTGGACGAGCGCGGATCTCACCGGTTCTGCACGGTCAGCATCGTTCCGACGAGCGCGGTCGCCCGCCGTGTCGCGGCCACGGGCGAGAGGCCGGTCGCGCGCGAGGCGAGGTAGCCGGCCGAGAACGCGTCGCCGGCCCCGGTCGGGTCGCCCGCGACCGGGTGCGCGCTGATCCGCTGCGCCCTCCCGTCGACGACGAGCAGCGCGCCGCGCGAGCCGAAGGTGACGAGGATCTCGCGCGGCCCCAGCTCCCTGAGCGCCTCCGGCTCCAGCGACCCGGCGGCCGCCATCGCCTCTTCCTCGGCCAGCTTCAGGATCGAGACGTGCTCCAGCAGGCGCGGGTCGTAGTCGGTGTCGAGCGTCAGCGGCCCGGGCTCCGGCCGGCGCACGAGCCCCTGAGCGTCGAACGAGAGCCGCCGTCCGTCCGCGAGCTCGGCAAGTGTGTCGGCGGGGAAGTCCGAGCGCAGCACCGGGCCCACGTGCAGCCACTCGACGTCCGCCAGCGGGCCTCGCCGCAGCTCCCGCGCATCCTCGGGCGTCCACGAGTCGCCCACGGAGACGATCTCGAAATGCCTGACGTCGCCCTCGTAGCGGAAGGCGAACGTGGAGGTGGCGTTTCCGTCGAGGCAGGTGACGGGCAGCCCGAGCGCCACGAGCGGCGGGACGAGCGCCGACCGGTCGGCTGCGCCGCAGCGCGTCACCACCACCGCGGGGCGCGAGAGCATCCGCAGGGCCCGGGCGGCATGGAAGGGCGCGCCGCCGGGTTGGGGCGGCCCGCCCTCGATGCGGTCGATCGAGAGCGGCCCGACGAGGCCGAGCGGCCGCACTAGCCGGCCCGCGCCTGGACGGCAGCCTGGCGGCCGACGAGTGCTCCCAGCCCCGTAGCGAGGAGGAACGACGCGAGGAAGCTCGGCAGCGTCGCGCCGATCTCGAGCCGGCCTGCATCCGTCCGGTCGACGAGGTCGACCCACCAGCTCGGCCCGGTCGGGAGCAGCCACTGGTAGAGCGCGAAGCCGACGAGCCATGCGGCGATCAGCTCCGGCCTGAACGCGGGGCCGTGGAAGACGTCCTGCGTCGTGTAACGCCTGCCCGCGAGCAGCCAGTCCGCGAGGAGGACGCCGAACAGCGGGACGAAGAAGGAGCCGAGCATCAGCAGGAAGGCTTCGTAATTTCGCAGTTCGACCGTCAGCGCACCGATCGTCGCGACCGTGGAGGACACGACGATCAGCACGCGCTGGGGCACGCGGGGCAGCAGGTTCTGGAGCGAGACCGCGGCCGAGTACGTGTTGGCGAAGGCCTCGTCGGTCTCGTCGACCGTCACCGCGAGCAGCGCGAGCGCGCTGGCCAGGCCGGCTGCGGCGACCGCAGCCGGCACCTGCACAGGGTCGGTCAGGTCCCGGCCGAGCACGAGCAGCGCGCCCAGGCCGAACATCCAGATCGACGGCAGGAAGTAGCCGACGAAGGTGCCGAGGAACGCGGCCGAGCGGTCGCGGGTGAAGCGCGTGTAGTCGGCGGCGAGCGGGATCCAGGTGACGGTGATGGCGACTACGAGGTCGATGCCGAGCACGATCGAGGAGCCGCCCTCGCCGTCCGCGTGCCACATGGCGGACACGTTCTGGCCGTCGATCGCCCACCAGGTGAGGTAGAGGAGCGAGGCGAGGACCGCCCAGAGCGCGAACTTGCGCACGAAGCGGCGCACGAACCCCACGGGGCCGAGGAGCGCGAGCGCGCAGGCCGTCGCACCGAAGAGGATCGTCCAGAGCGCACGGCCGCCGAACCCGAAGAGCTCCTCGGAGAGCGCCGCGGTCGCGGCCGCGATGATGATCAGCTCGAAGATCGCCCAGCCGATGCATTGCGCGACGTTGAGGACGGTCGGCAGGTACGAGCCGCGCTGCCCGAGCGGCGCACGCATGAGCACCATCGCGGGCACGCGCGCGTCGGCGCCGATCGCGCCCGCGACGGCGAGCATCAGATTTCCGATCAGCGCGCCGACCACGATCGCCACCAGCGCCTGCGGGAGCGAGAGCGCGGGGACGAGGAAGGCCGCCGCGACGAGGACGAGCAGGCTGACGCCGAGGTTGCCCCACAGCAGGGCGGTGTCGAGCCCGCCCAGGACGCGCAGGCGCTCGGGGACGGGCTCGATGCCCCAGTTCGGCGTGTCGGTGCTCACTCGGCTCCCTTCGCTGGCATGACCCAGATCAGGTTCGACGGGTGTGATCTCAGCCCCGCGCTTCCGCAGGACACCCCGGTCACTCGACTCTAGCTCGCGGAGACGGTGCCGTAGTGTGCCTACGCGATGGACGAGAGCGACCTCCAGCCGGATCCGCTCCGGCAGTTCGAGTGGTGGTTCCAGGAGGCGCGTGAGGCCGTGCCCTTCCCCGAGTCGATGGCGCTTGCGACCGCGGAGCCGTCGGGTGCCCCGTCGGTGCGGATGGTGCTGCTCAAGGGGTTCGACGAGCGCGGCTTCGTCTTCCACACGAACTACGGCAGCCGCAAGGGCCGCGAGACGGAGGCGAACCCGCGGGCGGCGCTGCTCTTCTACTGGCGGGAGCTCGGGCGCCAGGTGCGCGTGGAGGGGGCGGTCGAGCGGACGAGCCGCGGGGACTCGGAGACCTACTACCGCACCCGCCCGGTCGGGGCTCGTCTGTCGGCGTGGGCCTCTCCGCAGAGCCGACCGGTGGCCGACCGCGCCGAGCTCGAGGCGCGCGTCGAGCAGGCGAGGGCGAAGTTCGGCGACGACCCGCCGCTTCCCGACGAGTGGGGCGGCCTACGCGTCGTCCCGACCGCCTACGAGTTCTGGGTCCACGATGACGACCGCCTCCACGATCGCTTCCGCTACGAGCGAGACGGCGAGGCGTGGCGGATGCAGCGGCTCGGGCCGTAGCGCGCTCCGAGGGCAAGTAACACAGTGTTACTAGTTCGAGGAAGAGCCTCGTTACGGCGCTTTCCGGGTCTAGTAACACAGTGTTACGTAGGCACCCGGTCGCGTCAGAACGTGGCGCTGCGGACGCCGGTCGCGATCAGGAGCAGGATGATCGCCGCCGCGATCAGGCGGTAGATCACAAAGACCGTGTACGTGTGGCTCCGCACGTAGCCGAGCAGGAACTTGATCGCGAGCACACCGCTGCCCGCCGAGGCGAGCGTGCCGACGAGGAACGGCCCGACCCAGCCGGGTGGGAGGTCGCCGAGCACCACGTCGTTCAGGCCTTTGAAGAGCACGGCCGCAAGCGTGATCGGAACGAGGAGCAGGAAGGAGAAGCGAGCGGCGGAGTCGCGGTCGAGTCCGAGGAAGCGGCCGGCCGTGATCGTGATCCCCGAGCGGGAGACCCCGGGCGCGAGCGCCAGCGTCTGGGCGAGCCCGACCGCGAAGGAACGGCCGAGCGTCAGCTGGTCGAGGTGCCGTGCCTGCGGCCGCCGGTCGGCGATCCAGAGCAGAACGCCGAAGACGGCGAGGAAGATCGCGATCTGCCACGGCTCGCCGAGGTGGTCGGTGATCGCGCCCTCGCCGATGAAGCCGACGATGCCGGCGGGAACGGTCGCGATGGCGATGAACCACGCGATTCGCTCGTCGGGGCCCTCGATGCTCCGGCGCCGTACCGAGGCCACGAAGGCGGCGATCAGGCGCACGATGTCGTGCCGGAAGTAGGCGACGACGGCGACGAGCGTGCCCATGTGCAGCGCCACGTCGAAGGTCTGGTTGAACTCCTCGTTCTGCTCGAGGTAGGTCCAGTCGAAGAGCCACGGCACGAGGATCAGGTGACCGGAGGAGGAGATCGGGAGCAGCTCGGTCGCGCCCTGCACGAGCCCGAGGACGAGCGCCTGCCAGTTCGAGAGCGCACCGGGCTGCTCGCCGGTGCGCAGCGCTGCGAGGACGAGCACGGTCGCGGCGAGAACCACGAGGCCGATCGCGGTTCCACGTAACCGCATCACGGTCATCAAAGCACCTCGCCTGGCCGGTCGGGTGTGAACGACCGGAGAACGCCGCGACACACCGTTTTCCACACTTGTGGAAAGGCGTTACTTCGAGATGGGCTCGAGCTTGTAGCCGACCCCGTAGCGCGTGTGCACGAAGGCGTGATGGGGCGTGCGGCGGTCGATCTTGTCGCGCAGCTTGCGGACGAAGACGTCGACCGTGCGGTCACGCCGGGTGAGCCGCCGCCCCCAGAGCTTCTGCAGGAGCTCGTCGCGGGTGACGACGCGGCCGCGCTCGAGCGCGAGCGCGTAGAGCAGCCGGAACTCGGTCGGCGTCAGGCCGACGCTGCGCCCCTCGACGTAGGCCTGCACGCTGAGCGGGTCGATGGTGAGCTCCTCGATCTCGAGCGGCTCCTCCCGCCGGACCTCCTGCGCTCGAACGCCGCGGCGGGCTGCGACGCGGACGCGCGCGACCAGCTCCCGCATCGAGAACGGTTTGACGAGGTAGTCGTCCGCGCCCATGTCGAGTGCCCGAACGCGGTCCTGCTCGGTGCCCCTCGCGCTCACGACGACGATCGGCGTGCCGATCGCCTCGCTCCGGGCGGACTCGATCAGCGACCAGCCGTCGAGCCGGGGCAGCATCAGGTCGAGGACGCAGACGTCCGGCCGCTCGAAGCGCAGGCGTGCCAGGCCCGTCTCGCCGTTCGGCACCCAAACCGGGTCGAAGCCGCCCGCCGTGAGGTGCGTCGACATCGCACGCGCGATGACGTCGTCGTCCTCCACGATCAGCACCTTCGCCACCAGCACCGATGGTGCCCGCAACCACTGCGGCTCAGGGTTCATACGCGGTGAACGGACAGTGAATGGGTGGTGAACGAAAATCCCTTGCAAATTCTTAGGGTTGTGCCGCACAATTCCGTGCACGCGATCGGAGGGCTCGCGACCAACAGGAGGCAGGGTGGTAAAGATGTGGTGCAGCAACGGAGCGCCGGGAAGCCGGAACCCCTACACTTCCGCCGCCGCATGATCTTCGCGCTCATCGCCCAGCGCGCGACCGGCACCAACGTCGCGCTCGCCTCGCGGTCGTGGCCCGGGGCGGAGTCCATGATTCTGACCCCTCAGGAGGCGCTCGAACGCCTGCAGCCGGGTGACGTCGCGCTCGGTCGGCTGGACGTGAAGCCGACGCTCGACGGCGTCGACGACGGGGTCGCCGAGCTCGCGGAGCTCGCCGCCCGCGGCGTCCGTGTGCTCAACGGCCCGCGCACGCTGCTCGCCGCGCACGACAAGCTGCTGACGGCACGGGAGCTCGTGCAGGCCGGAATCCCGCATCCGGCGACCACGCTCTTCACCGCCTCCGACGAGACGCCCCCGCTCGAGCCGCCCGTCGTGATCAAGCCCCGCTTCGGCAGCTGGGGCGCCGACGTCTTCCGCTGCGACGACGGCGATGCGCTCTTGCGCTGCCTCGAGATCCTGCCCGAGAAGCACTGGTTCCGGACCCAGGGCGCGATCGTCCAGGACCTGATCCCGCCGCGCGGCTGGGACCTGCGCCTGATCGTCGCGGGCGGCCGCGTCATCGGCGCGGTCAGCCGGGTCGCCGCGCCCGGCGAGTGGCGCACCAACGTCGCGCTCGGAGCGGTCCGCGCGCCGGTGTTCGATCCGCCCGCCGAGGCCTGCGCCCTCGCGATCGCAGCGGCCGAGGCCGTCGACGGCCACCTCGTCGGCGTCGACCTGCTGCCCACGCCCGCCGGCGGCTACGTCGTCCTCGAGCTGAACGGCGCCTGCGACTTCGTCGACACGTACTCGAGCGAGGACGACGTCTTCGCTTCGGCCATCCTCGCCCTGGCCGAGACGGCCGTGGGCGTCTCTGCGCTCTTCCCCCACGCGTTCGACGAGTCGGTCGGCGACGAATTCCTCGAAGCCGCCGACAACCCGCCCGCGTCGTAGGCCGCCGCAGTTGCTGGAGCGCGAGCGGAAGCTGGTCGGCCCCGCCGCGGCTCTCGACGCCCTCGAGGGCAAGCCGATCGAGTCGCGGATCTTCACCTCGGCCTATCACGACACGCCCGACCGCCGACTCGCCCGCCACGGCGTCACACTTCGGAGACGGCTCGAGAACGGTGTCAACGCCTGGCAGCTGAAGCTTCCGCGCGAGGCCGGGCGGCTGGAGCTCGAGGAGCTCGGGGGGCCCAGCGCCGTGCCGGAGCCGCTCGCACGGCTGCTCGTCGGGATCCTGCACGGGACTGAGCTCGAGGAGGTCGTGACGCTCCAGACGCGGCGATCGGGGAAGCGGGCGACCCTGGGCGGCGGGTCGGTGGAGGCCACGTTGGACGAGGTCACGCGACTGGAGGGGCAGCGGGCGGAGGACACCTTCAGCGAGCTCGAGGTCGAGCTCGTCGACGGCGATCCGGAGGCCGTCGCCGAAGCCGAACGCGTGCTCGTGACCGCGGGCGCCGAGCCTTCCGACCAGCAGCCCAAGGTGCTGCGCTATCTCGGCATCGAGCCCAACGGCGACGCGCCTACATCCGGACATGCGATCGACCACGTGCGCGCGAGGATCGAGGCCCAGTACGACGAGATCCTCCGCCACGACCCGGGCACGCGGGTCGGCGACGACCCGGAGGACCTCCACGATCTCCGTGTGGCCGTCCGCCGGCTGCGGGCGTTGCTCCGAGCCGCCAAGGCCCTTCTGCTGCCAGACTGGTCGGAGCCGCTACGGGAGGAGCTCCGGTGGCTCGGGGGCGAGCTCGGGCCGGCGCGCGACTTCGACGTCATGCTCGAGCACATGCGTGCCGAGGCCGCCGAGCTGGAAGGTGACGACGCCGCGTTCGCCGAGGTTCTCCAGCGGCTCGAGGCCGAGCGGGCCGGCGCTCGGGAGCGGCTTCTGGCGGCGCTCACGAGCGACCGGTACTACGCGCTGCTCGCCCGGGTCGAGGCGGCGGCACGTTCGCCGCATGCGCGTGCGCTGGACGCACCGCTCGAGCAGCTGGCGGCGAAGGAGTTCCGCAAGCTCGACAAGGCCGTCGGCGCGCTCGGGCCGAACCCGACCGACCAGGAGCTCCATCGAGTGCGGATCCGGGGCAAGCGGGCCCGGTATGCCGCCGAGCTCGCGGAGCCCGTGGTCGGCAAACGTGCCGGCGGCTTCGTCAAGCACGCCAAGGCGTTCCAGGACGTCGTCGGGGAGCACCAGGACGCGGTCGTCGCCGAAGAACGCCTCCGAGCTCTGGTCCCGGCCCTCTCGTCGAGCGAGGCCGTCCTCGCGACGGGCAGGGTCGTCGAGCGACAGCGGTCGCGGCGGCGTCGAGCTCGGACGGCCTTCCCGGAAGCCTGGTCGAAGCTCGAGCGCAGCGGCCGTCGCGTCTGGAAGTGACGACGGTCCGCGCCGCCGGAGGCGTCGTGCTTCGCGAGGGGCAGGGCGGCAAGGAAGTGCTTCTCGTCCACCGCCCCGCCTACGACGACTGGTCACTCCCCAAGGGGAAGGCGCACCGCGGTGAGAGCGACGAGGACTGCGCGCGCCGCGAGGTCGAGGAGGAGACCGGGCTGCGCTGCGAGCTCGGGCGAGAGCTGCCCTCGACCTCCTACCACGACGCCAAGGGCCGGCCGAAGGTCGTCCGCTACTGGGAGATGCGCCCGGTCGACGGCGAGGCGAAGCCGCAGGCCGAGATCGACGACGTCCTTTGGCTGCCCCTCGCCGAGGCGAAGGCCACCCTGACGTGGTCGCGCGATCGGGGTGTCCTGGAGGCGCTCTGACGCAGCTGCTGCTGATCAGGCATGCGAGCGCAGGCCACCGGAACGCGTGGGGCGGCGACGATCGCCTGCGACCGCTCGACGACGTGGGCCGCGCGCAGGCTCCTGCCCTCGTGCCCGAGCTGGAGCGCTTCGCGATCCAGCGAGTCATGACGAGCCCCTACGTGCGCTGCGTGGAGACGGCCGAGCCGCTTGCCGCCGCCCGTCGTCTCCCGCTCGAATACCGCGACGAGCTCGGAGACGACGCGGATCCCGCCGCCGCCCGCCGGCTCATCGGCGAGCTCGCAGCCGAGGGCGCGACCGTGGCTCTCTGCGTGCACGGCGACCTGGTTCGGGAGCTCCTCGGGGAGGAGCTCGAAAAGGGGTCCGTGGCCGTCGTCGATGCGGCGTCGAGCGGTGACCTCACCCGGCTGGAGACCCTGGCTCCGCCCGTGCGTCAGTAGTCGTCCGGGCCGTCACCAGTTGGGCACTGGTTGGTTACCAGATCGCGTCCCACGCGACCGGGAGGCCCTGTTAGCAATGCCGCTGCCGCGCCGGGGTTAGGGGAGCGCGGCCCACCACCAAGGGAGGTTTCTCGATGCGTCTTCGCCGACGAGGCCCGCTCACGGCCGCAGCCGGGGCCGGCCTGCTCGTCCTGATGCTCACGTCCGCGGTCTCAGCGGGTGCTCACTCCGACCTGCGCGGCGGCACCAGCCGTGGCCCGAGCACGACCACAGATCCCTACGTGATCCCAGTCGCCAACGGCGTCCACGTCAAGTCGTTGCTGACCGTGGGCGATGCGGGAGCGGCCGGCAACGGCTACGAGATGACAGGCATCCCGGACGGGCTCGGCGCCCGGAAGACCTCCGGGCACGACCTGATCCTGAACATGAACCAGGAGCTCACGGCCACCGTGGGCGCGGTGCGCGCGCACGGGCAGAAGGGCGCGTTCGTGTCGAAGCTCGAGCTCGACACGCGCTCGTTCCAGGTCGAGGAGGGCTCCGACTTCATCCAGCCGGGCGTGCGCTACTGGAACTACGTCACGCAGACGTACGGTGCCGACCCCGTCGCCGGCGGGCGCGAACCCGCGCAACCCGGCCGACACGTTCGTCGCGCAGATCGCTGCCTTCTCCCGCTTCTGCTCGAGCAACCTGACCGACCCGGACCAGCTCTACGACAAGCGCACGAAGCGCGGGTACAAAGGCCAGATCTACTTCGCCAACGAGGAGAGCGGCAACGAGGGTCGCACGTTCGGCGTCACGGAGGACGGGCAGGCTCAGCAGCTCCCGCGCCTCGGACAGCTCTCGTGGGAGAACACCCTCGTCGCGCACACGGACGACGACTCGACGCTCAGCGTCGGCCAGGAGGACGGCGCCGACGGCCAGCTCTGGATCTACACGGGTCAGAAGCAGTCGACCGGCAACGCATTCGACCGTGCGGGCCTGACGAACGGCGACAACCACGTCGTCGACCTCGTCGACGAGACCGTCCCCGGCGACGTCGAGTTCCGGGCGAAGTACGGCAAGAACACGCCCGCGAGGTTCGACCTGGCCGAGATCGACTGGGATCAGTCCGGGGCGCGCCAGCAGGCCGAGGCGAAAGTGGACGGGCTGTCGCTGAACCGGATCGAGGACGGCGCCTGGGATCCCCGCCGTCCGAACGACTTCTACTTCGTCACCACGGAAGGCGGCAAGGGAGCCGACGTCCCCACCGGTCAGACCGGCCGCGACGGCGGCGGGCTCTGGAGGCTGCGGTTCGACGATGTCGACGCGCCGGCTCTCGGCGGCACGCTCACCCTGCTGCTCGACGGCTCGGAAGCGCCGTTCCTGAACAAGCCGGACAACGTGGACATCGACCACCACGGCAACCTCCTGATCCAGGAGGACCCCGGGAACAACAACCACGTCGCTCGGATCGTCGCGTACGACCTGAAGACCGGCGACCGCGGGGTCGTGGCCACGTTCGACCCGGCGCTGTTCGCGGCCGGCGTACCAGGGCTGATCACCACCGACGAGGAGTCGAGCGGCATCATCGACGCCAAGGAAGTCCTCGGCGACGGCTGGTTCCTCTTCGACGCGCAGGTGCACAAGGCGCATCCGGATCCGGCGCTCGTCGAGCAGGGTCAGCTGCTCGCGATGCGCATCCGCGACTTCGACGACGTCTACACGATCGGCGGCTGAGGGCTCGGCGAGGCGGGAAGGCCCGGCAGCGCCCGGCCTTCCCGCCTCAGGCCGCCGCGCCCGTTCGGCGCGCAGCGCGCTCGTCACGGACGAGCTCGTACACGACCGCGCCGCCGATCGCACCCGTGAGCGGACCGACGACGTAGATCCAGATGTCCGACCACGACCAGGCGACGAGAGCGGGGCCGAAGGAGCGCGCCGGGTTCATCGATGCGCCGGTGACGGGCCGCCGAACAGCGCGTCGAGAGCCACCGTGCCGCCGATCGCGATCGGCCAGACGAGCGCGAAGGTGGCGAGCGCCTCCGCGAGGCAGCGTCGTGCCAAGGAGGGCTTAGCCAAGCAACTCGGTCACGAGCGCCTGGACGCGCCGGTCGATCTCGTCACGGATTCGCCGCACCGTCTCGAGGTCTTCGCCGGCGGGGTCGTCCACGACCCAGTCCTCGTACTTCTTGCCCGGATAGATCGGGCACGCGTCGCCGCAGCCCATCGTGATCACGACGTCCGCCGCACGTACGACCTCGTCCGTGAGCGGCTTCGGAAACTCCTCGTTCATGTCGAGGCCGAGCTCCTCCATCGCGGCCACGACGGCGCGGTTGATCTCGTCGGCCGGCTGGCTGCCCGCAGACCGCACGTGGATGCGCCCTTCGGAACGAAGCTTCACGAGCCCGGCGGCCATCTGGCTGCGTCCGGCGTTGTGGACGCAGACGAACAGGACTTCGGGCTGCACTTTCACGATCGCGCCCTCGGCCTGGCCGAGCGCCCGCAATCGCTCGCGCGCGAAGCGGTGCGCCAGCACCGGCACGAACACGTTGATCCGCGCGTCGCCGAGCAGGTCGAGCGACTCGGCGATGTAGCGCTCGATCGTCTCGAGCGAGAACACGCCCGCGAACTCGTCGGCGAGCGCGCCGGCTGCCTGCCTGACGTGGTGCTGCGTGACTGGGTCAAGGGCGTGGACCACAACGGCTCCCTCCATATCGACGCCGGTCTATGGCCGCAGTGTTGCGAAGCCATCGATCCCTGTCAATATGTGCCGGTGAAGTCGATCGCCACGGTGGCCGCGTCCTGCCCGCCGTTGCTCGCCGGTCCGCTCGACCCTGACGAAGCGGCCCAGCTGGCCGGCGCGTTGAAGGTGCTCGCCGAGCCCGCCCGACTGCGCCTGCTCAGCCTGATCCAGTCGCAGCCTGCGGGCGAAGCATGTGTCTGCCATCTCACGGCTCCGCTCGGCTTGAGCCAACCCACGGTCAGCCATCACCTGAAAGTTCTGCTCGACGCGGGCCTCGTCGGGCGGGAGCAGCGGGGGAGCTGGGCCTACTACCGAGTCGTCGCAGGCCCGCTCGACGCGCTGCGCGACGCCCTCGGCGGCGCGGATCCGGCCGGCTCCCGAGCAGCCTGACGCCGAGCTCAGGCTGCCACGCGCTCGGAGATCAGCGCGAGTGCCGCCCCCTCGCGGATCCCGCCGCGCGCGACCTCCAGCGGCAGTCCGAGCCGGCGCTGCGCTTCGGCGAGGATGAGCGCCCCGGCGACAACGGTTCGGGCCCGACCGGGTGCCAGGCCGAAGCTGTCGGCGATCTCGTCCGTCGTCAGCCGGCTGAGCGTCTGCACTGCGGACTCGAGCTGGCCTGCGCCGAGCCGGCGTCGCCCGACAACCTTGCGGAGGGCGCGGGCGGTGCCGCCGGTCGCCAGCGCGGCAAGCGGCAGCGGCGGCGTGATGGCCGCGAACGCCGCCTCGACCTCGAGCCGGGCCGCCTCGAGCTCGCTTGGGCGCGGTGGGTCGGAGCGCAAGCTTCGCTTGGTCAGCCGCAGCGAGCCGAGGTCCACCGAGCGGGCCCAGACCGGCCCGGCCGCGGCCGTCCCCACGACGAGCTGGGCCGACCCGCCGCCGACGTCGACGACGGCCACGCTCTCCGCGTCACGGCGCCAGGCGGCGAGCGCGCCGGCGTAGGCGAGCCGCGCCTCCTCGTCGGCCGAGAGGATGCGGACCGGGAGCCCACTCCCGACTTCGAGCGCAGTCCGAAGCTCGTCGCCGTTCTCCGCTTGCCGTCCCGGCGAGGTCACGAGGATCTCGAGCCTCCCGGCGCCGCGCGCCCGGGCGCGGTCGACGAGCGAGCGGACGGCCGACTCGGCCGCGACGAGCTTCGCCGCTGAGATCCGGCCGAAGCGCTCGACATCCTCGCCCAGACCGAGTGGAACGCGCTCGACATGGACGCCTTCGACGCCGCTCCTCCGCGCGCGCGCCACCAGGAGGCGCATGGTGTTGGAGCCGACGTCGACGATCCCCGCGAGCATCGAGGTCGATTGTGGTCGGGGCGTCGGCCGGACTCCGAGAGCCGAGACCACCGGGTCCTCCTCGCTCAGTCGGGCCGCCGCGCGCGGTGGCGTGCCGCGCGGGCCTTGACGCGTCGCATCAGCGTGGCCTGAGTGTGCCGCTCCCGGTCGCCCTTCTTGGCCTTGACGCGGCGCCACTCGCCGTCGGAACGAAGCTCCCATGCGGTGCCGTTGTCCCCTTGAAGCGTGTCGAAAACACGCTCGACCTCGGCCTGCAGGCGACCGTCGACGATCGGAGTGACGATCTCGACCCTGTGGTCGAGGTTGCGCGGCATCAGGTCGGCGCTGCCGAGCAGGCAGGTCCGGGTCGCACCACGCTCGAAGACCATGACCCGGCTGTGCTCGAGAAACCGGCCCAGCACGCTGCGCACCTTGATGTTCTCGCTCATTCCCTTCACGCCGGGACGGAGCGAGCAGATGCTGCGAACCACGAGGTCGATCGAGACGCCATGGCCCGACGCCTCGTACAGCTCCTCGATGAGCTGCGGGTCCGTCAGCGCGTTGACCTTTATCCGGATCCGCGCCCGCTTGCCGGCGGCGGCCGCCGTACTGCACGCGCGAACCTCCTCGATCAACCGCTCGCGCAGGTCGAACGGTGCGACCAGGATCTTCCTGAAGCCCTTCGGCCGACCGTAGCCGGTCAGGTAGTTGAAGAGGTCGGCGACGTCGGCGGTGATGTCCGGATCGGCGGTGAAGAGGCCGAAATCCTCGTACAGCCGCGAGGTCGTCGAGTGGTAGTTGCCTGTGCCGACGTGGACGTAGCGGACGAGCTCGTCGCCCTCGCGGCGGACGACGAGCGTCATCTTCGCGTGCGTCTTGACGTTCGGGAACCCGTGCACGACGTGGACGCCCGCCTGCTCCATCGCGCGCGACCACTCGATGTTGCGGTGCTCGTCGAAGCGCGCCTTCAGCTCGACGAGGCACACGCTCTGCTTGCCCTCCTCGGACGCGCTGATCAGCGCGGGGACGAGCGGCGAGTCCTCGTCGGTGCGGTACACGGTGGTCTTGATCGCGACGACGTCGGGATCCTTGGCCGCCGTCTTCACGAACCCCTCGAAGCTGGAGGCGAACGAGTGGTACGGGTGGTGGAGGAGAACGTCTGCCCCGCGCAGCTCCCCGAAGAGATCCCCGCTCTCCGCGGCGTCCATGAAGCGGTTGTGCGTGACCGGAACCCAGGGCTCGGCCTTGAGCTCCGGCCGGTCGAGCTCGACGAGCTGGTCGAGATCTGCGAGGTCGAGCAGGCCTCCCACCATGTAGATCTGCTCCGAGTTCACGCCGAGCCCCAGCTTGAGCCGCCCCAGCATCCGCTCCGACATCGAGCTCGAGACCTCGACGCGCACGACGTCGCCGAAGCGGCGTTTGCGCAGCTCCAGCTCGACCGCCTCGAGCAGGTCGTCCGCCTCGTCGGAGACGTCGAAGTCGGCGTCCCGTGTCACGCGGAAGGCGCTGCACTCGTCGATCGTCATGCCCGGGAACAGCGCCGGCAGGAAGTGCCGGAGCACCCGTTCGAGCGGGAGGTGCAGCCCGCGCTTGCCGATCGGCAGGAAGCGAGGCAGCAGCTCCGGCACCTTCACGCGCGCGAATCGCTCCTGCTCGGTGTCGGGGTTGGCGACGAAGACGCCGAGGCTGAGCGAGAGCCCCGAGATGTACGGGAACGGCTGGCCCGCTCCCACCGCGAGCGGCGTCAGGACGGGATAGATCTGGCGCTCGAAGGCGTCCTCGAGCTCGGCCAGCTCCTTGTCGGTGCAGTCCTCGACCTCGCCCACGAGCACCCCGGCTTCGGCGAGCGCCGGTCTCAGCTCGCGCTTCCAGAGGTGGGTCTCTCGCTCCGACAGCTCGAGGACGCGGTCGCGAATCGCGGCGAGCGTCGCCTGAGTCGGTCCGCCCGTCGGGCGAGCGCATGGGGACGCCCGCCGCGGCCTGGCCCATCAGGCCGGCGACCCGCACCATGAAGAACTCGTCCAGGTTGGACGAGAAGAACTTGCACATCTTCACGCGCTCCAGGAGCGGCGAGCCCGGGTCGGACGCCAGCTCGAGGACCCGCGCGTTGTAGTCGAGCCAGGACAACTCCCGGTTCAGGAGCCGGCTGTCGATATCGGCTGCGAGGACGGTGCTCGTCATGTGGTTTGCAGATCTTCTCTCGTTCGGGAGCCGCGAGGGTTATGAGCTGGTGTACGACCGGAGAAGGTCTAGTTAAGGAAGGCGGTTACGACGCGCAGAGCCGGTCTTGGCCTCGGGCTCGAGCTTGTAGCCGACGCCGTAGCGCGTCTGGATGAACGTGTGGTCTCGCGCCGGCCGGTCGATCTTGTCGCGGAGCTTGCGCACGAAGACGTCCACCGTGCGATCGCGATGCCCCTCCCGGCGGCCCCAGATCTTCTGGAGCAGCTCGTCGCGCGTCACGACGCGCCCGCGCGAGAGCGCCAGCGTGTAGAGCAGCTTGAACTCGGTCGGAGTCAGCTGCGCGCTCTCGCCGTGCACGTAGGCCTGCACGTCGTCCGGCGAGATCCGCAGCTCCTCGATCTCGAGCGGGCCTCCGCGCTGCTCCTCCTCGCCCCGGACACCGCGCCGAGCCGCGGCCCGCACACGGGCGACGAGCTCCTTCATCGAGAAGGGCTTCACGAGGTAGTCGTCGGCGCCGAGCTCGAGCGCGTGGACGCGGTCGTGCTCCGTCCCGCGTGCGCTCACGACCACGATCGGGGTGCCGATGCCCTCGCTGCGGGCCGTCTCGATCAGGTTCCAGCCGTCGCGCTCGGGGAGCATGAGGTCGAGCACGCAGACGTCCGGCCGCTCGAAGCGGAGCCGGGCGAGCCCGGCCTCGCCCCGGGCGACCCACAGAGGGTCGAACCCCGCCGCTTCGAGGTGTCGGGCCATGCCCTGGGCGATGACGTCGTCGTCCTCGACGATCAGCACCTTCGCCATCGCCTGGATTGTGTACGAGCGGTAGGGCGTCACGGCGGCCGTTTCCGCCGCGTACACCACTTTTTCACCACCCGTTCACCGAACCCGAACCGCCGGCCGGCGCGTGGAGCCCGCGCGGAGCCGCAATACTCGAAGCGTGGCCGTTCCCGATCGGATCGATCACGGCGACGAGCTCGCCCGTCTGCGACGGCTCGCCGAGCGAGGCCGCGAGCTCGTCGAACGGAGCCCGGAGATCGTCGTCGTGCTCGACTCCCAGGGCCGGGTGGTCGCCAGCTCGCGCCGAGCCCGGACGACGCTCGACGGACTGGTCGAAGGCGAGCAGCTGCCGCCGGCGCTGCTCGAGCGGGGCGGCGTGACGCGCGTCCCGATCGAGGTCGACGGCGAGCGGGAGACGCTCGTCTACGTCGGCGGCCCGGGCGCTCTTGCCGCCTACGAGGAGCTGCGAGCCGGCTTCACCGCCGCCGTCTCGCACGAGCTGCGGACGCCGCTCGCGCGCGTGCTCGCCCTGCTCGAGACCGCCGTCCTGCCCGGCCAGAGCGTCCCGGAGCTGATCGATCAGGCGCGGGTCGAGATCGAGCAGATCGGCGAGCTGATCGACGAGGTGCTGTTCCTGAGCGAGCTGGAGACCGGCCGGACCGTCGTCACCCTCACCTCCACGCGGGCGCTACCGGTTGTTCGCGAGACGCTCGGCGAGCTGGCCGAGTCGGCGCTCCGCGCCGGCGTCACGCTCCGAACCGAGGGCGACGAGGACGCCGAGGTGCCCCTGCGACCGCGCATGCTGCGCGTCGTCGTCGAGAACCTCGCGAAGAACGCGATCCGCCATGCGGGCGACGGAGCCACCTTCACCGTCACCGTTCACAGCGACGAGCTACGCGCCTCGGACGACGGCGTGGGCGTCTCCGCGTACGACCTGCCGCGCCTGTTCGAGCGCTTCTACCGCACCGATCGGTCGAGAGCGTCGCGCGGAACAGGGCTCGGGCTCGCGATCGTGAAGCACATCGTCGCCTCGGCGGACGGGACGATCGAGGCGCAGGGCGCTCGTCAGCACGGGCTGACCATCGTCTGCCGCTTCGGCGCGAAGGCCGCGCCGCCGTCCGATTCGGCTTGAACAGCCGGCTCGAGACGCGTTCACCACTCCGTCTCCAGATGTTCACTATGCGGCTGCCCAACGGGCGCTGACACGGCCGTACTCTCGCGATCGGGACGCCTGCGGTGGGCGTGCGGTTGGTGGCGCGCGTATCGACGGCGGTCCCGGGAGAAAGCGAGGGACATGAAAGGAGTCGTAAGCACGTGATCAACATGCGCAAGAAGCGTCATGTCGTTGCAGCGGTCACGGCGCTCCTGATTGCAGGGGTCGCCTTCGGGGCTTTCGCGATCTCCGGGGCGGGTGCCGCGCCCGGTCGCAAGGCCGCCGGTCCGCTCAACGGCGCGGGCGCCACGTTCCCGCAGCCGCTGATCGCCGTCTGGCAGCAGGCCTACCAGTCGTCGAAGAATGTCCAGGTCAACTACAACGGCATCGGTAGCGGTGGCGGCATCTCGGCCATCACGAACAAGACGGTCGACTTCGGTGCCAGTGACGCACCGCTCACGCCCGACCAGTTCGCGGCCTGTGGAGGCTGCGTCCAGATCCCGTGGGTGCTGTCGGCCACATCGGTGCTCTACAACCTGTCCGGCGTCAAGAACAACCTCCACGTCAACGGCAAGATCATCGCCGACATCTATCTCGGCAAGATCGACAACTGGAACGACGCCCGCATCCAGAAGCTGAACAAGGGCGTGAACCTTCCGGACAAGAAGATCACGCCGGTCTACCGCAGCGATGCGAGCGGGACGACCTTCAACTTCACGGACTACCTGAGCTCGGTGAGCTCGGAGTTCCGCGGCAAGGTCGGCAACAGCACGACCGTCAACTGGCCGACCGGTGTCGGCGGCCGCGGTAGCTCGGGCCTCGCGGGCATCGTCTCCCGCACCGAGGGCGCGATCGGCTACGCCGACATCGCGTACGCGCTCAAGAACCGTCTGCAGTTCTTCGCCGTGCAGAACCGCTCCGGGAAGTACGCACTGCCCGGTCTCCGCGGCATCAAGGCTGCGGCTGCGAGCGACAGGAAGTTCAACTCGACGAATGCGCTCTCGATCGTGAACCCGCCTCGCGGGAAGAAGTACCTCAACGCCTATCCGATCTGCACCTACTCCTACGTGCTCCTGCGCACCGAGTCGCAGAAGGCCGCGGACGTCAAGGCGTTCGTGAACTGGGCAGTCACCGACGGCCAGAAGTTCGGGCCGAAGCTGCTCTTCTACCCGATCCCGTCCTACGTGGTCACACGCGCGAAGACCGTCCTGAAGCGGGTCAGGCAGGCGTAACGGCGCCGCGTGGCGACCGCGAGCAAATCGGTCACCGGCCCCGCCGCCTTCCGGCGGCGGGGCCGCTTTCGCCTCGGTGACGGGCTCTTCTACGCCGTCACGCTAGGCGCCTCGCTAGTCGCCGTCGTGCTGCTCGTCCTGATCACGCGCGAGCTGCTGGGCGACGCCTGGCCGGCGATGAAGGAGTTCGGGCTGGGCTTCTTCACGAGCCGTTCGTGGGACCCGACCCAGGACGTCTACGGTGCGGCAACGTTCGTCTTCGGGACGGCCGTGACCTCGCTGGGGGCCCTTCTCCTGGCGACGCCGATCTCGATCGCGATCGCGCTCTTCCTCACCGAGCTCGCCCCGCCGTGGCTGCGCGGCCCGGTCGGCGCGCTCGTCGAGATGCTCGCCTCCGTTCCGAGCGTCGTGCTCGGCCTCTGGGGGATCCTCGTCCTCGGCCCGTTCATCGTCGACACGATCGGCCCGTGGCTCCACAACACGCTCGGCTGGATCCCGATCTTCGGCACCGAGCCGACGGTCGGCTCGAGCATGTTCGCGGCCATCTTGATCCTCACGATCATGATGGTCCCGATCATCTCCAGCATCTGTCGGGAGCTGTTCGCCAACATCCCACGTGAGCTGAAGGAGGGAGCGCTGGCGCTCGGTGCGACCCGCTGGGAGGTCGTCCGCGGCGTCGTCTTCCCCTACGCGCGGGCCGGAATCGCGGCTGCCCTGATCCTCGGGGTGGGACGGGCAGTCGGCGAGGCGATCGCCGTCACGCAGGTGATCGGCAACAACGTGGCCATCAACTCCTCCCTGTTCGAGCCCGGTGACACCCTCGCCAGCCGGATCGCGAGCCAATACCAGGGCGCAGCCACGAAGCTGCAGATCGCCTCGCTCGTCTACCTGGCCGTCATCCTGCTGATCTTCTCGCTCGCGGTGAACATCCTCGCCCAGGTGATCGTCCGGCGCGTCGCGCGGAGGTACGCGCAATGAGCGAGCAGACCTTCACGGCCGACTCCCTCCGCAGCGAGCGCCTCGGACGGCGCCGGACGATCAATCGGGCCGCCGAGCTCACCGCGATCGCGTCGGCCCTGCTGGCCGTCGCCGTGCTCGTGATCGTCGTCGCGTCGGTGGCCAAGCGCGGTGCCGGCGCGATCGACCTGAACTTCCTCACCAAGACGCCGGTCTTCTTCAGCTTCGGCGATCAGCCGACCGGAATCGCGAACGCGATCGTCGGCACGGCGATCATCGTGGGGATCGCCACGCTCATGGCGACGCCGATCGGCGTGCTCACGGCGATCTACGTGAACGAGTTCGCCCCGAGGCGGATCGCCACGCTCTTGACGCTGGCGCTCGACGTCCTCAACGGCATCCCCGCGATCGTCATCGGCATCTTCGTCTTCGTCCTGCTCGTCGTCGGGTCGGGCCAGAGCGCGCTCAAGGGCTCGTTCGCGCTCGGCATCCTGATGCTCCCCCTGGTCGCGCGCTCGACGCAGGAGGTCCTTGCGCTCGTGCCCAACTCGCTGCGCGAGGCCAGCCTCGCGCTGGGGGCGCCGCGCTGGCGCACGACGCTGAGCGTCGTGCTGCCCCAGACCATCGGCGGGATCGTGACCGGCACGACGCTCGCCGTCGCCCGCGTCGCGGGAGAGACGGCGCCGCTCCTGTTCACGTCGTCGCTGGCGGGGAACGCGGTGAGCACGGATCCGACGCCAGGCACTCGCCTCGATTCCGATGTTCATCTTCACCTCTGCCGAGCAGGCCGATCCCGCCCTGCACGAGCAGGCGTGGGCGGCGGCGCTCGTGCTGATCGGATTCATCCTCGTCCTCAGCCTGATCGCGCGCGTGTTCGCGGAGAGGACGAAGCGGCGGCTCGGCGGGAGAGTGTGAGGAGGGGACATGGAATACCCTAGGACGGACGTGGACGAACGCACGGAGCCCGCCGCGGCCGACGGCTCGCAACCCGAGGGTCTGTCACAGGCGATCGAGGTAGGCGCCCAGGCAGCGGAGACTCCGGCCTCGCGTACCACCGTGTTCAGCATCGAGGGCCTGACCGCCTACTACGGCTCGTCGGCGGCGTTTCGCGACGTCAGCCTCGAGATCTACGGCCGCATGGTGACGGCGATCATCGGCCCGTCGGGCTGCGGCAAGAGCACGTTCGTGCGGTGCCTGAACCGCATGAACGAGGTGATTCCGGGCTTCCACACAGACGGCCGGATCCTCTACCACGACGTCGATCTCCAGGGCAAGGACATCGACCCGGTCTCGGTCCGGCGCCGCATCGGCATGGTCTTCCAGAAGCCGAACCCGTTCCCCAAGTCGATCTTCGAGAACATCGCCTACGGGCTCCGCGTCCTCGGCATGAAGGACGATCTCAAGGGGCGCGTGGAGAACGCGCTGCGGCGGGCGGCTCTCTGGGACGAGGTCAAGGACCGGCTCAAGGACAGTGCGCTGGGGCTCTCCGGCGGGCAGCAGCAGCGGCTCTGCATCGCCCGCGCGCTCGCTGTCGAGCCGGACGTGATCCTGATGGACGAGCCGGCCTCGGCGCTCGACCCGATCGCCACCACGCGCATCGAGGACCTCATGCACGAGCTCAAGAAGGACTACACGATCGTCGTCGTCACGCACAACATGCAGCAGGCCGCGCGCGTCGCCGACATGACCGCCTTCTTCAGCATCGAGCAGGGCGCGGAGGGCGTACGGGCCGGGCTCCTCGTCGAGTACGACTCGACGCCGACGATCTTCACCCAGCCGTCGGACAAGCGCACCGAGGACTACGTGACGGGTCGCTTTGGCTAAGCCGGTGCGGGTCGTTCTGCAGGAGGAGCTCGACACGCTCCAGTCCACCATGCTCGAGGAGGGCGAGCTCGTCCTGCGCGCCCTGCGGGGCGCGATGGAGGCGCTGGAGCAGCGCGACCCCGAGCTCGCCGACGAGGTGATCGCCTTCGACGACGAGGTCGACCGCCGCTACCGCGCGATCGAGGAGGGCATCCAGTCGCTGCTCGCCCGCCAGACGCCGGTGGCCGTCGATCTGCGGCTGGTCCTCGCGCTGCTGCACAACAACCTCCACCTCGAGCGGATGGCGGACTACTGCGTGACGATCGCGAAGCTGACGAAGCTCGTGTACGGGATCGCGCCCGACGCCAAGCTGATGGAGTCCTTCGACGAGATGGGCTCGCGGGCCGAGGAGATGATCAAGGTGGCGATGGACGCGTTCGCCCACCGCGACCTGGCCGGGGCGGAGTCGCTCGTCGAGCTTGACGAGTTGATCGATCGCGCCAACCGGCGGGCCGTCCAGCACGTGCTTGCGCTGGGCTCCAACCCGGAGCTCCGCGAGTGGGGGTTGCGGATGATCATCGTCTCGCGCTGCCTCGAGCGCATCGGCGACCACGCCGTCGACATCGGCGAGCAGACCGCCTACCTGGTGACGGGCGAGTTCCGCGAGTTCACCGACGCGTCGCACTAGGCGGCACAGGATCCGCTCGACAGGGTAGGTTGCCGCCGCCGTGCGGCTCGCGTTCACGCCGAAGACGACCGAGTTCTACGACCTGTTCGCGCGGGCGGGCGAGAACGCCGTCGAGGTCGCGAGGCTGGCCCAGCAGCGCTTCGAGGGCATTCCCGACAGCGAGGTGCGCCAGAGCGAGATCAAGGCGCTCGAGCACGCCGGCGACGAAGTCGTGCGCGAGATCCTCCAGCTGCTCAACACGCAGTACATCACCCCCTTCGACCGCGAGGACATCTACGCGCTCGCGCAGGCGCTCGACGACGTCGTCGACCACGTCGACGAGGCCTCCGAGCTGCTCGGCGTGTTCCGGATCGAGCGGCCGTCCCCGAAGGCCGTGCGGCAATGCGAGCTGCTCGTCGGCGCGGCGGAGCAGCTCTCACAGGCGCTGTCCGAGCTGAAGTCGCTGCGGAGCGCGGGCCAGCACATCGCGGACGTGAAGCGGATCGAGGACGAGGGCGACGTGGTCGTGCGCGAGGCGATCGCCGAGCTCTTCGAGGCAGGACGACGTCAAGACGATCATCAAGTGGAAGGACATCCACGAGGCGCTCGAGGAAGCGATCGACGCCTGTGAGGAGGTCTCGAACGTGATCGGCAACATCGTGCTCAAGAACGCCTAGCCGGAGCCCGTCGTGGACCTGCTGCTGGTCACGGTCATCGTCGTCGCCCTGTTCTTCGACTTCACCAACGGCTTCCACGACACTGCCAACTCGATCGCCACCTCGGTGTCCACGCGGGCGGTGTCCCCCCGCAACGCGGTCCTGATGGCGTCGGTCCTCAACTTCCTCGGCGCGTTCGTCTCGATCCAGGTCGCCGCGACGATCGCCACGGGCATCGTCAACCCCGAAGTCATCACGTTGGACGTCGTTCTCGCGGGGCTCGTCGGCGCGATCACCTGGAACCTGATCACCTGGTTCCTCGGCTCTGCCGTCGAGCTCGAGCCACGCGTTGATCGGCGGAATTGCCGGCTCGGCCGTCGCTGCGTCAGGCTGGGACGTGGTCAACTGGGCCGGGCTCTGGGACAAGGTGCTGATCCCCTCGCTCTTCGCTCCGGTGCTCGGGTTCGCGTTCGCGGCCGCGCTGATGGTCGTCGTCCTCTGGCTCATCCGCCGCGGGGCGCCCAGTCGAGTCAACCGCATCTTCCGACGCCTACAACTGGTGTCGGGCGGCTTCGTCGCCTTCACCCACGGCACGAACGACGCGCAGAAGACGATGGGGATCATCGCGCTCGCGCTCGTCGCGACGGGACACCTCAACCCGGACAACTTCGAGGTGCCGACCTGGGTGATCGCGAGCTCGGCGACCGCGATGGGGCTCGGGACCTACGCCGGCGGCTGGCGCATCATCCGCACGCTCGGCCAGCGCATCGCGAAGCTCGAGCCGCCGCAGGGATTCGCCGCCCAGACGGCGTGCGCGAGCATCCTGTGGTCGACCGCGCACCTCGGCTACCCGGTGTCGACGACCCAGGTGATCAGCGGCAGCGTGCTGGGCGCCGGCGCCACGACACGGCTGTCGGCCGTCCGCTGGGGTGTCGCCGGGAACATCCTCGTCGCCTGGGTGCTGACGATTCCGTCCGCCGGTCTCGTCGGGGCCGGCATGGAGGTCCTGACGAGGCTTCCGGGCGGCGCTGCGCTCGTCTTCGCGCTGTTGATCGCGATCGCCGGCGCAGCCTTCCTCGGCCGCAGCGCGCACGGGATCATCGTGCGCCAGGCACCGCCGGCCGAGGCCAGGGCCTAGCTCTGCGAGCGCACGATCACGACCGGGCAGGGCGCGTGCTGGGCGACCTGCTGGCTGATCGAGCCGAGCAGCGCGCCGGCGATCCGGCCGTGGCCGCGTGAGCCGACCACGAGCAGGTCGGCGCCCTCGGCCTGGTCGAGGAGCGCGCGGGCCGGGGACTCATCGACGACAGCTCGCTCGATCTCGAGCCCTTTGTCCGCTGCGCCCACCTCGCGGAGCGCCGCCTCGAGCGCCTCGTCGGCGGCCTGACCGATCAGCTGGCGGTCGACCGGCAGCATCGCCGGCTCGTCGATGCCCGGCATCACCGGCGCGTACGGCGCGAGCCACGCATGCACCGCGACGAGGCGGGCGCCGCGCAGGCGCGCCTCGTCGACCGCCCAGCGAAGCGCCTGGAGCGACCCGTCCGAGCCGTCGACACCCACCACGATCGCGCCCACGCTTGCCATTGTCGCCTATCGCCCCGGCGCCGTCTGGTCGTGCCGTGCCTCCAGGGCGCGTACGACGTCCGTGATCGAGAGCGATCCGGCCAGTCGCTCTCCGTCGACCACGAGGCCGCGGTTCACCCCCGCGTCGGCGAGCCGGGTCAGGGCGGAGTGCACGTCCTCGTCGGGGTCGAGCAGCGGCGCCTTGTCGAGCCCGAGCATCAACTCGGCCACGCTCCGCGCGGGCCAGTCGGCGTGCGGGGTGTCGAGCACGGCCTGTGTCGGCAGCAGGCCGACGACCCGGCTTTCGTCGAGGACGGGATAGGACGTGAGCTTCGCATCGTGTCCGATCGAGCCCATGAACTCCGCCAGCGTGCTGTGCTGCTGGGCCGTCGACAGGTCGGTGGACATCACGTCGCGGACGCGCAGGCTCGAGATCGCCCGGTGCGCTGCGCTGCGCCGCGCCTCGCTGCCGGCGGCGCCCAGCACGAACCAGCCGAGGAACGCGGTCCACGCCCCGCCGAACATTCCGCCGAGCATGAACAGGACGATGCCCGCCGCGATGATCAGCAGGCCCGTGGCGCGCCCCGCCTCGGCGGCGATCCGCGAGGCCCAGTCGAAGTCGCCGCGCAGGCGCCAGAGGGCCGAGCGCAGCACGCGACCGCCGTCGAGCGGCAGCGCGGGCAGCAGGTTGAACGCGAGCAGGGTCAGGTTGATGTAGGCGAGCCAGGACACGACGCCGTCCGCCGTGTCCGGCAGGCCGGCGACGGCGATCGCGGCGAAGAGACCGCCGAGCACGAGCGTGACGAGCGGGCCGGCAATTGCGATCCGGAACTCCGCGCCCGGGCCTGGAAACGTCCCGCGGAAGCTCGCGACGCCGCCGAAGAGCCACAGCGTGATGCCGTCGATCTCCATCCCCTCGCGCCGGGCCTGCAGGGCATGGCCGAGCTCGTGCAGCAGGATCGAGACGAAGAGCAGGATGGCCGCCGCGAACGCCATCGCGCGGTAGTCCGACCGCTCGAGGCCGGGGTTCTGGCGAGGAAAGACCGTTTCGGAGAGCGTCCAGATGAGCAGGCCGAGCACGACGAGCCAGCTCCAGTGCACGCCGATCCGGACACCCGCGATCCGGCCCAGCGACAGGCTCGCGTTCACGGGAAAATGCGCACGGTCGCCCCGTACTGCCAGCGGCTGTAGAAGCCGGGGGCGAACCACATCGGCAGGCGCACGCAGCCGTGGCTCGCCGGGTACGCGGGCACCGAGGGATAGCCGTGCAGCGCGAAGCCGCGGTGGAAGTAGAGCGGGTACCAGAGCACCCAGTCCCAGCCGGTGACCTTCCGGTAGACGTGCCAGGTCCCGAGCGGCGTGTTCCCGGTCGCGCCGGTGGAGACGTGCGCGATGCCGACGACGCGCCCGGCGCGCACCTCGAACGCGACCTGCCGGCTCTTGTAGACCTCGATGTGCGTCCCGCTGGCGCGCGGTCGTGGCGTGTGCGCGGCCCCGATCGCGCGCCAGGTGCGCGCGTCGACGCGGCCGGTCCGCGGCAGCCCCAGCACCTTCTGGAAGGCGAGCACCGCGTCGCGCGTGTCCTCCGCGTACAGGCGGTCGATTCCCCTCAGCGTGTAGCCGAGCTCGGTGAGTCGCCGCTCGAGCCCGGTGACCGCCGGTCCGCGGGCGCCATAGGAGAGCGGCGGAGCCTTCACGCGGAGCAGCAGGCGGCGCGGCGAGATCCGGACATAGCCGCGCGCCGGGACGCAGCACGACCTCGATCCGCACTCGGCCCGGACCGCCCGCCGGCACGGTCGCGCGGAACCGTCCCGAGCGATCCACCCGGGCGCGATAGCTGCGGCCTCCGGCCCGGACGGCAATCCGCCCTGCCTGGTGTGGCAGGACACGGCCCGAGACGCGGAGCGAGCCCCCGATCACGCGTGCGCCGCGGACCCCGGCATGGAGCCTCGGGCGGACGCGGATCCGCACGGGCGCCGAGCTGGCCGGGCCGGCGACGGCCACGTAGGCGGCCGCGCGCCGGACGGCGACAGTCGTCGCGAACGAGCCGTCGACCTCCGTGACGCCGCTCCACACGGGCCGCGTGCCTTCGAGGATCGTCACGGGCTCGCCCGGCACGACCGGGGTGACTGAGCCGCCGAGCACGATCTGTCCCGGGAAGCGGACGAGCGTCGCGCTCGCGGCCAGGGTCACGCCCTCGGCCGCGTGCGCCGGGGCGGCGGACACGAGAGCGAGTGCCGCAAGAAGGACCAGAAACCGCTTCACGACTCGGATCCTAGGTTTTCCCTCTGCTCGCCTAGTCCTTGTGTGGGTTGTAGACGGGTGCGCCTCCGTCGGCGGGAAACAGCCTGGTGGCCGTCGCCTTGAACGAGGCGGTGACGGTTGCTCCCGGACGCAGATCGAGCCGCTCCGCCGAGGCCGCGGTGATCTCGGCGACGACCGGGCCGACCTGGACCCGGACGCGATTGCCGACCGGCGCAATCGACGTCACGGCCGCCGTGACGTGGTTCAGCCGGGAGTCGTCCCGCACGACAGGGCCGAGCGAAACGTCCCACGGATAGACGGCGACGTTCACGCGCCCGACGGCGTGATCGGCGCTCCAGGCGGTGAAGCCGCTCTCGAGCGCGACCTCCGTCAGCCCATCCTGCGTCGCGATCGCGTAGCCGCCGAGTACGAGCGCGCCGGTGAACGTCGCGACGAACGGATCGGCGGGCACCGAGACGAGCTCGGCCGGCGTGCCGAGCTGAAGGATGCGCCCGCGGCTGATGACGCCGACCCGGTCGGCGAGCGTCGCGGCGTCCTCGAAGTCGTGCGTGACGAGGAGCGTCGGCAGCGCGAGGGAGTGCAGCAGCTCGCGGAGCTCGGCTCGGACGCCGGCCCTCGTGTGGGCGTCGAGCGCGGAGAGCGGCTCGTCGAGGAGCAGAACGGCGGGATCCCGCGCCAGCGCACGGGCGAGGGCGACCCGCTGGCGCTCGCCGCCGGAGAGCTCGGTCACGCGCGCGCGGGCGAGGTGGTCGATGCCGAAGCGCTCGAGGAGCTCGTCCACCCGCGAGCGGTCCCGGGCGCCGAAGCGCACGTTCCCGATCACGTCGAGGTGCGGGAAGAGCGCGTACTCCTGGAACAGGTAGCCGATGCGGCGGCGCTCGGGCGCGACGTCGACGCCCCGCTCGGTGTCGAGCAGGACGGTCCCGTCGACCGCGACGGTCCCGGACTGCGGATGGAGGAGGCCCGCGACGACCCTCAGGGTCGTGGTCTTGCCTGCACCGGACGGTCCCACCAGGGCGAGCGTCTCGCCCGGCGAGACGATCAGGTCGGCTGTCGCGACGAAGCTGCGGAGAGGGTGAGTGAACCGGACCCGGAGTGCCATCTGCTCATGAGCTTGACGGACAGGAGGACGACTGCGCTCACGACGATCAGCAGCGCGCTGATCGCGAGCGCGACGTCGAAGTCCAGGTCGAACTGCTCGTAGATCGCGAGCGACAGCGTCTGAGTGACGCCCTGCAGCGAGCCCGCGAACATGATCGTCGCGCCGAACTCCCCGAGGCCGCGGGCAAAGGCGAGGGCCGCACCGGCTCCGAGCCCGCCTTTCGCGAGCGGCAGCATGACGCGGAAGAAGACCCGGCCCTCGCCTGCGCCGAGCGTGCGCGCCGCTGCGGGCAGGGTCGCGTCGACGGCCTCGAAAGCGGCCACCGCCGTGCGCAGGTAGAACGGGCTCGCGACGAACGTGACCGCCAGGACGACCGCCACCTTCGTGAAGGCGATGTCGATCCCCAGTGCGTCGACGGTGTCGCCGAGCAGCCCCGCGCGGCCGAACGCGACGAGCAGTCCGATGCCCGCGACCGCCGGCGGCAGCACCAGCGGCAGCTCGACGAGCGTGACGACGACGTCGCGCATCGCGCCGCGCCGGCGCGCGATCCAGTAGGCGGCGGGCGTCCCGAACCCGAGGATCAGGACCATGGCGAGCGCGTTCGTCTCCGCGGTGACGCGGATCGCGTCGAGCGCGGCGGTGCTGCCGAGAGCCGAGAGCAGGTCGCCGAGCGGCACGCGCAGGAAGACCGCGACGATCGGCAGGAGCAGGAAGAGCAGCGCGGCGCCCGTCGCGAGGACGAGCGCGGCGCGGAAGAGCAGCGCTACCGCGACGCCTTGGGGATCGGGAGGAAGCCTGCGTTCCGCAGCGCCTTCTGCCCGACCGGCGAGAGGAGTCTCTTGATCCATGCTCGTGCCGTCGTCTTGTTGGACGACCTCGACACCACCGCGATCTCGTAGCGGATGCGCGGCTGCGCCCAGGCCGGGATGCGGATGACCGAGACCTGCGACCTGACGGGCCGGGCGTCGGTCGCATAGACGAAGCCTGCGTCCGCCTGGCCGAGCGCGACCTTGCCGGTCACGGCCTTCACGTCGGACTCCTGGCTGACGACCTTCGAGAGCACCGACGAGAGGCCCATCTTGCGCAGGACCGTCCGCGTGTAGCCGCCCACGGGAACCGCCGCGCCCGCGACGACGAGCTTCACGGGCTTCCGCCTCAGGTCGTAGACGGACTTGATCCCCGCCGGGTTCGACCGCGGCACGATCAGGACGAGCCGGTTCGACGTGAACGTGACCGGCTTGTCGACGATCCCGGCGCGGAAGAGGCGCTGGGTGTTCAGCGGCGCGGCCGAGGCGAAGACATCCGCCGGAGCGCCATTCCTGATCTGCGTCTCGAGCGCGTTCGAGCCCGCGAAGCTGTAGCGCTGTGCGCGGTCGTACACGGTGAACACCTCGGTGAGAGAGGCGGCGGCGTAGATCGTCAGCGAGCCCTGCTCGCGTCGAGCGCCGGCCGTGGAGGCGAGCGACGACGCGGCGATGAGCGCGACGACGACGGCGAGCAGGCGGTTTCTCACAGGGCTCCCTCCTATCCCAGGTAGGCCTCGACGGCGGCGCTGGCGGTCTCGACGTCGGTTGCGACGGGGAACGACTTCGCGCCGACCGGCGCCCACAGGGCGGACAGTGCTCCGATCTGCTGGCCGACGCTGGCGCCGAGGCTCGCGTACAGGACTCGGTAGTCGACGACCGGGCTCGTGGCGGCGGCGCTCTGGTACGCGCCGAGCAGGGCCCCCAGCACGGTCAGCCCGGTTTTCACGGTCTGCCGGCCGGTCGCGAACGTGCGCTTCGGCCAGGCGAACTCGAAGTCCTGCTCGAGCGGAGGCGTGTCGCCCGCGCTCGTCAGCAGGTTGCTCAGCGCCGCCGCGTGGTTGTTGGCCGCACGCCGTCCCTGGCGCAGGACGTTCGCGTGCAGCCCGCCGAAGCGCTTGGTCGCGATCGCCTTGCCGTAGAAGTCCTTCAGCAGGAACTCGGCCGAGACGCCGAAGTTCGCGAACGCCAGGTCGTCGTCGGTCACGGCCGCCGCCGCGGCGCCGCCCGCACCGACGAAGGGACCGTAGAGAACCGTCGCCGAAAGCCCGGCGGAGCTCACCAGGAAGCGCTTTCGATCCACGCGATCGACCCTAACACACAGTAGAAATTCATTGACTACCGCGCGTACGATTCGCTGTGATGGGTCGACTCCCGCGCACCGAGCCGTCGCTGCCGGAGTGGGCGGCGCTCGGCCTCCTCTGCGAGCAGCCGGCCCACGGCTGGGCGATCGCCGAGGAGCTCATGCCGTCCGGATCGATCGGCGAGGTCTACTCGTGCACGCGGGCGCTCACCTACAGGGCGCTCGGCCAGCTCCGCGAGGCGGGGCTCGCCGAGGTCCGCGGAACCGGCCCCAGCGAGACGGGGCCGGCGCGGACGACCCTCGGCCCCACACGGCGCGGTCGGTCGGCGTTCGCGCGCTGGCGCGGCAGCCCCGTCGCCCACGTGCGAGATCTCCGGTCGGAGCTGATGCTGAAGCTGCTGTTCCACGATCGCGCACGGCTCGATCCGACTCCGCTCCTCGACCTGCAGGCGTCCGTGCTCGCCCAGATCGAGCGCGCGCTGGCGGACCAGCTCACGTCGGCGACGGGGTTTGCCCGGACGCTCGCCCTCTGGCGCCTCTCGGCCTGTCGAGGGGCACTCGCCTTCGTCGACGGCCTGCTCGAACGCCGCGTCGCCGAGCCTGTCGTCTACATGCCGATCGGCTACGCCGTCTCGCCGCACGACGACCTCGACGGCATGCCGCTCCAGGCGATGGCCGACAGACAGGGAACGTCCAGGATCGAGGTCTCGGAGGAGCACGCCGGCTGCCTCGTCGACCTCGAGGGATTCAGCCACGTATGGGTGCTCGCGCACCTGCACGAGACGATCGGCTGGGGCGAGACCGTGAATCCGTTCCTCGACGAGGTCCCGCACGGCACGTTCGCGACGCGGTCGCCGCACCGGCCGAACGCGATCGGTCTGTCACTCGCCCGCATCGTCTCGGTCGAGCCCGCGGCCGTCGTGGTCGACGGCCTCGACCTGCTCGACCGCTCGCCCGTGCTCGACCTGAAGCCGTACGTGCCGCTCTTCGACACCCCGACCGGGGAGGTCCGGTTCGGCTGGTTCGAGGGCCGCGCCGAGCGCGTGTTCGCGCGAACCTCGGACCGGCGCTTCGCCCTCCGCAGCAAGCGCAGCTGAAGACGCTACGGAGCCGTGAGCTCGGCCAGCGCCCGCTCGAAGGCGCCGAGGTGGTCGTCCGAGAAGAGGACGAACGTCACCCGTTCGATCTCCGGGTGCCGTTCCAGGGAGTCAGCCGTCGTCCGGAGCGCGATGCGCGCGGCGCGCTCGACCGGGAAGCGGTACACGCCCGTGGAGATGGCCGGGAACGCGACCGTGCGGGCGCGGAGCTCGGCCGCCACCTCGAGCGAGCGGCGGTGGGCCGACGCCAGCAGTTCGTCCTCGCCTGAATTGCCGCCCTGCCATACCGGGCCGACGGTGTGGATCACCCAGCGGGCGGGGAGATCGCCCGCCGTGGTCGCCTTCGCGTCGCCGGCGTCGCAACCGCCGAGGCGTCGGCACTCCTCGAGGATCGCGGGGCCGCCCGCGCGGTGGATCGCGCCGTCGACGCCGCCTCCGCCGAGAAGCGACGAGTTGGCTGCGTTGACGATCGCGTCGACGTCCTGGCGGGTGATGTCGCCCTGGGTGAGCGCGATGCGCATCCCGCGACCGTAGTGGACAAAGCCGCAACAATCGAGGTGTGAACCAGGACGCCGTCATCTCCGCGCGCGGAGTCGTCAAGCGGTTCGGCAAGACGGTCGCGCTCGCCGGCCTCGACGCCGACGTCGGGCCCGGGATCACCGGCCTGCTCGGCTCCAACGGGGCCGGCAAGACCACGTTCATCTCGCTGGTGCTCGGGCTGCGCTCGCGGGACGATGGGCAGCTGACCGTCCTCGGAGCCGATCCCGCGACGGCAGGCATCGAAGTTCGCGCGCGCATCGGCTACGCGCCCGAGCATCACGACCTGCCCACGGAGCTCTCGGCGACGGACTTCGTTCGACATCTCGCGGAGATGCACCTGCTGCCGCGACGCGCCGCCGTGCAGCGGGCGAACGACGCGCTCTGGCTCGTCGGGCTAGGGGAGGAGCGCTTCCGGCCGGTGGCCACCATGTCGACCGGCCAGCGGCAGCGGGTCAAGCTCGCCTCGGCGATCTCGCACGATCCCGAGCTCGTCCTGCTCGACGAGCCGACCGACGGGCTCGACCCGATGCAGCGAACCGAGATGCTCGCGCTCATCCGCCGGATCGGCACCGAGTTCGGCGTGCACATCCTGGTGTCGTCCCACCACCTCGAGGAGGTGGAGCGGATCTGCGACGCCGTCGTGATCGTCGAGGGCGGCGAGGTCGTGCACGCGGGGAGGCTCGCCGATCTGAGCAGCGGTCAGGACGGCCTCGTCGTCGAGGTGGACGAGCGGGCCGACGAGCTGGCGGCGAGTCTGGCCGCGCGGGGCATCCAGGCGAAGGTCGAGGACGGGGTACTGACCCTCGACGGCGCCGAGGGCGTCCACGACGCGATCCGCGACGCTGTCGCCGAGCTCGGGGTCGGCCTGCGGCGCCTCGAGCCTCGAGGACGGACTCTCGAGGACGTCTACCTCGGAGCGAACCGGTGAGCGCGCGAGGCGACGCTCGGCTGTTCGACCTGGGCTACCGCGGCTACGACGGCCCGCGCGAGCGCCCGGCCCGCGCGATCCTCACGCTCGGCGAGTTCACGGCCCGGCGTGTGCTCGGGCTCGGCCGCGGAGCGCGTGCCAAGGTGCTGCCGGCGATCACGCTCGCAATCGCGTTCCTCCCCGCTCTCTTCTCGGTCGCCTTCGCGGCCCTCGCGAACAATCCGGTCGCGGGCGACTTCGTCACCTACGGCGACTACATGTTCATCATCGGCAGCGCGCTGGCGCTCTTCGCCGCGCTCGTGGCTCCGGAGGCGCTCTGCCCCGACCGGCGCAGCGGCCTGCTCGGCCTCTACCTCGCCGGCCCGCTCGACCGGACGCGCTACCTGCTCGCGAAGGCGTTGGGCGTGGTCGGAGTGATGTTCCTGATCACGATCGGGCCACTGCTGTTCTTGCTGCTCTCCCTCGTGATCGCCGGCTTCGGGCCTTCGATCTCCGAGGTGCCGAAGACCCTCGGGCAGATCCTGGCGGCGGGGACGTCGACCGCGCTCGTCTACGCGGCGCTCTCGATGGCGGTCTCGAGCTTCACGACCCGTCGAGCAGCGGCGGCCGTCGGGGTCGTGCTGCTGATGTTCGTCCCGATGACGGTCGTTCGCGCGGCGATCGAGCATTCGGACTGGCCCAAGGAGCTCGACCTCTTCAGCTCGCCGTTCGTCGTGGCCAATCTGGCCTACCGCATCTTCGGCGAGACCGCCGACAGCACCGAGCCGGTGGCCGACCTCTCCACCTGGCTCGTGGTCTCCGGCGTGGGCGCCGCCGTCCTCGTGGGGGCGGCCGTCTGCTGGCTCCGCTATCGCCGTCTCGAGGCGTTCCGGTGACGGACGAGCCGCGGGTCGTCGCCGACGGCGTGTCGAAGTGGTTCGGGCCGCTCGTCGCGGTCTCGGAGGTCAGCTTCGACGTCGGGCCGGGCGTCACCGCGCTCCTCGGCCCGAACGGCGCCGGCAAGTCGACGATGTTCCGGTTGCTGTGCGGGCTCGCACGGCCGTCCAAGGGGACGGTCCGGGTCCTCGGCCGCGATCCCCGGGCCGACCCCGGCATCGCCCGTCGCATCGGGCTGATGCCGCAGCAGGAGGGAGTCTTCGAGCCGCTGACGGCCCTGGAGTTCGTCACGCTGTCCGCCCGGTTGCAAGGCGTCCCGGAGTCCCGGCGCGCGGCGACCACTGCCCTCGAGACCGTCGAGCTCGATCCCGCCGACGGGCGCCGCCTGCCCGCGTACTCGAAGGGCATGCGCCAGCGCGTCAAGGTCGCGCAGGCCCTCGTCCACGACCCCGCCGTCCTCGTCCTCGACGAGCCGCTGACGGGCCTCGATCCGCGCCAGCGCGCGGAGATGGTCGCCCTGTTCAGGCGACTGGGCGGCGAGGGACGGTGCGTGATCGTCTCCAGCCACGTCCTGGGCGAGGTCGAACGGCTCGGCTCCGAGATCCTCGTCATGTCGCGGGGCCGGCTCGCCGCAGCAGGCGACTTCCACGAGCTGCGGGCGCTGATGGACGACCGGCCGATGCGGATCCGCGTGCGCACCGACCGGCCGCGCGAGCTCGCCGGTGCCCTGCTCGAAGGCGGGACCGCCGACGGCGCTCGGCTCGACGGCGACGACTCGCTCGAGCTCGAGACCGCGGACGCGAAGGCGCTCGCCCGCGCGCTCGCTCCGGTCGCCCGCGCGCGGGATGCCCGCCTGCTCGAGGTCCATCAGCTGGATGCCGACCTCGAAGGCGTCTTCCGCTACGTGGTGGAGCGATGAGCGCCGCCGACGCCGTGGCTGTGCCGTCCAGGTCTCCGGGCACGCTCGTGGCCCTGTACCGGCTGCTGCTGCGGACCCAGATCACCGTCCCGCGGCTGCTGGGCATCGCCGGGCTCGGCCTGCTCGCACTCCTGCTCGGCGTGTTCGCCCGCCAGGACGCCAATCCGGATCAGGCGGCCGCCGACCTCGTCTCCTCGTACGGCCTCGGGATCCTGGTGCCGTTCGCGACGCTCTGGCTCGGCACGTCGGTGGTCGGCGACCTCGTCGAGGACCGGCTGCTCGTCTACCTGTGGCTGAAGCCGGTTCCCCGCTGGCAGCTGCCGGCGGCGGCCGTGCTCGCGACTGCGACCATCGTCCTGCCGCTCACGATGCTGCCGTTGGTCGTGTCCGCGCTGATCGCCGGCGCCGGCGACGTGGCGTGGGCGACGGCCCTCGCAGCCTCGCTCGCCGCGCTGGCCTACGCCGGCCTCTTCGTCGCGGCCGGCCTCTGGTTCCGGCGTGCGGTCTGGTGGGGCCTCGCCTTCATCCTGATCTGGGAGAACGTGGCCGCCTACTCGGCCGAGGGGCTCGGGCGTTTCACCGTGATCGGCTGGGCGTCCGCGGTGCTCGGCCTGGCGCCCGACGTCGACCTCCAGCTGGAGGCCGGCAGCGCCGCCGGGGCGTTCGTCGTCCTGCCCGCGATCGCGATTGCCGGCTGGCTGGTCGCCACGTGGCGCTACCGGCGCATGGACATCGACTGACTCATACGGCTTGCCAGCGACGTAGCTGTGCGCTCTGAGGGTGCGCGTGGGCGCTGCGTGGCAGCGTGGCGCTGCCTATTGACACCCAGCATCCAGGCGGCGCAGACTGATCGCTCCTCGCGACGCATAGGCGGTGGCGATGGTCCCAGCAAGGTTTGCCGAGCAAATCACGAGCACGGAACGGCCCTACGGCGTGCGCGGTTGGATCGCGGCGTTGCGCGGAACCCGGCACGGCGGTGTCGTGCTTTACGGAATTTCGGTCGCGCTGGTGGCGGTGGGCTATTACCTGGCGGGACGGATCGGTCTCGAGCTTGCCTATCTCGACGGTGCGGTGGCGGCCCTGTGGCCGCCTGCGGGGCTGGGGCTTGCCGTGCTGTTTCTGTATGGCGTCCGGCTCTGGCCGGGCATTGTGATCGGCGATCTCCTGCTCGGGGATTACTCGACGCCGTTCGGGACCGTCCTCGGCCAGACGGTGGGGAACACGCTGGCGCTCGTGATCGCGGCCTTGGTTTTGCGCCGCCTGACCGGCGGGCGGGGCGAGCTCGAACGCGTGTTCGACGTGCTGGCCCTCGTCGCGTGCGCGTTCCTCGCCGCCATCGTCAGCGCCGCGTTCGGGCCGGCGTCGCTGTACTTCGGCGACGTGATCGCCGCCGACGAGCTCGGGCGCGTCTTTCGCACGTGGACGCTGGGCGACGCGTCCGGCGTGCTCGTCCTGGCGCCCGCCCTCCTGACGTGGGCCGCGTCCGGCGTGAAGGGCCTCCGTCGGCGGGACCTCGTCGAGATGGCGGTCATGCTCGTACTGCTCGTGGTGCTGGCCGAGCTGCCCCCGCAACAAGACGTGCCCTACATCGTGTTTCCGGTGCTCTTGTGGGCGGCGCTCCGCTTGGGGCCTCGCGGGGCCGCCACGGCGATCCTTGTCGTCTGCTCGATCACCGTCTGGAACACAGCGCAAAGCGAGGGGCCGTTCGTACGGGACTCGATCACCGGCAGCCTCCTCGCCACGCAGTTCTTCATCGCGATTGCGGCGATCACGTCGCTGATCCTTGCTGCAGTGACCGCCGAGCGCACGGGCGCAGCACGCGCGCTGGCGGCCACCGAGGCGGCTCAGCGCGCGCTCGCCGACGAGCAGGCGGCACTGCGCAGGGTCGCCACGCTCGTTGCCGGCGAGGCGTCGCCGAGCCGCGTCTTCGAGCAGGTAACCGAGGAGGTCGGCCGGCTGCTGGGACTCCCCAGTGCGAGCGTCATGCACTACGACGGTGCGCGAACCGCCACGGTCGTCGGCGCCTGGAGCAAGGACGGCAAGCCGCGCTTCGCCGTCGGTGCTTCGCTCGACCTTGACGGCGACAGCGTCGTCGCGAAGGTGCTGCGCAGCGGCACCGCCCAGCGCATCGACCGGTACGAGGAGACGGGCGGCACCCTGGCCGAGACCATGCTGAGCTTCGGCTACCGCGCCGCTGTGGCGGCGCCGGTCACCGTCGGCGGAAGGCTGTGGGGCGTGCTGGCGGCGGCGACGACATCGGACGACAGCCTGCCCGAGGGTCTCGAGCGGCGGCTATGCGACTTCGCCGAGCTCGTCGCGCAGGCTCTGGCCAATGCCGACGCCTACGAGAAGCTGGCCGCATCGCGGACGCGGCTCGTCGAGGTCGGCGACGCCGAACGCATGCGGCTCGAGCGCAACCTGCACGACGGCGCTCAGCAGCGGCTCGTCTCCGTCGCCCTCGAGCTGAGCATGGTCGGCGCGAAGCTCGAAAACGACCCGCGGGCCGCGCGGGAGGTTCTCACCGAGGCCCAGGACGAGCTCGCCCGCGGGCTCGCGGAGCTGCGCGAGCTGGCCCGCGGCATCCACCCGGCGATCCTCACGGAGCGGGGCCTGGGCCCGGCGCTCGATGCCCTGCTGACACGGGCACCGATCGCTGTCGAGATCACCGAGCTGCCCGACGGGCGGCTCCCGACCCAAGTCGAAGCGGCGGCGTACTACGTCGTCGCCGAGGCGATCACGAACGTGGGCAAGTACGCGGGCGCGTCCAGCGCGACGGTGAAAGTCAGCCGCTCGAACGGGACCGCAACGGTGAACGTCGCCGACGACGGCGTCGGGGGCGCCGACCCCGCCCGCGGCTCGGGCCTCCGCGGGCTCGCGGCCCGCGTCGAGGCGCTCAACGGCCACCTGCACGTCGACAGCGCGCCGGGACGTGGCACCCGCATCAGAGCGGAGATTCCCTGCCCTGAAACATGAGCCCGGCGCCGCGTTGGTCTGACGTGGGATCTTGAGGTCAATGTCGCGTTAACCAAGCGGTAAACCACCCCAAACAAGGTCTGAACCAGTCGTCGGTATAAACGATGGGTACAGATGAGAGTTCCTCTCCCCACTCTTCATCTGGCGGCTGCTTTGGTGGCCGCAGCTCTACTAGGTGGCGTCGTCGCTCTCGGCGGCGCCGCCGTGCTTGGAGTTGTGGTCGTCGACGGCCCCCAGACCACCGTCTTTCCGGGCGAATCCTCGCCCGTCAGGCCCGGTCAGCCGACCAGCTTCAGGCGCGCCCCGGGGCCGCTGACCATCCGCGAGATCTACCGGCGGGCGGCCCCGGGAGTCGTTCAGATCACGTCGACCACGCTGAGCCAGGGCGAGGTCGACCCGCTGTTCGGCTTCCCGCTCCCGCAGCAGGAGGAGAAGGCCCAGGGCTCCGGCTTCGTGCTCGACGAGTCGGGCTACGTCGTCACGAACTACCACGTCGTCGCCGGCGCGACCGACATCGAGGTCAGCTTCTCGAACAAGGAGAGCATGAAGGGCCGCGTGATCGGGACCGACCAGGCGACCGACGTCGCGCTGCTCAAGGTCTCCGCCGACGCACGCGCGCTCACCCCGGTCGAGCTCGGCAACTCCGAGGACGTCCAGGTCGGCGACTCGGTGGTCGCGATCGGCAACCCGTTCGGGCTCGAGCGCTCGATCACGGCGGGCATCGTCAGCGCGCTGCAGCGCACGATCGAGTCGCCGGCGCAGTCGCCGATCGACCGCGTGATCCAGACCGACGCTCCCATCAACCGCGGCAACTCGGGCGGGCCGCTCCTGAACGCCGCCGGCCAGGTGATCGGCGTCAACACGCAGATCGCGACAGGCTCGTCGTCCGCCGAGGTGGGGAACGTCGGCATCGGCTTCGCCGTCCCGATCAACACCGTCCGCGACGTCGTCGACCAGCTCGAGCGCCGCGGTCGGGTCGAGCACGCCGAGCTCGGCGTCGGCGTGCAGGAGCTGAACAAGGAGACCGCCGAGCTCTTCCGCCTGCCGGTCACGTCGGGCCTGCTCGTCACGGGCGTCAAGGACGGCACCGGCGCGGCCAAGGCCGGCCTCGAGGCCGGCGAGACCCAGGTCGTCGTCGCCGGCGAGAGCTGGCTGCTCGGTGGCGACATCCTCGTGAAGGCGGGCGGCGCGAAGCTCGCGACCGACGCCGACCTGCGCCGGGTCGAGGCGGCGGCCAAGCCCGGCCAGCGCATGAAGGTCGAGCTCTACCGCGGTGACAAGAAGAAGACGGTCACCGTCGTGCTCTCGCGTCGTAGCTAGCCTTCCGCGCCATGAACGAGTGGGAGGGGCCGGCGCCCGGCCGGGTCGTCCTCGAGGACGAGCAGCTCGTCGAGCAGCACGACGTCTGGCTCGAGGACGAAGACGACCATGAAGGCTGGTGGTGCGTGTCCACCAACCCCTTCCCCTGCCCGGCCCCGGGCTGCGTCTTCGTCGCCGAGTTCATGACGGCCGCGCACCTCGTCCTCGTCTGGGAGGAGCGCGACGACCCGAACCTGCTCCGCCACGCCGCGCGGGCCCGTGAGGTCGACCGCAACCCGCGCGTGACCGAGTACCTGCCCTCGTTCGGGGCGAGCCTCTCGTACTACTTGTGGGAGGCCTCCGGCCGGCCCGTGCACGGCGTGCGCGGGAAGTGATCGAGCGCGCCTTCGGGCGCCGGCCGCCGTGGTCGGTCGGCGTCGAGGAGGAGATCATGCTCCTGGACGGGGAGACGTTCGAGCTCGTCCCGGCGTCGACGGAGCTGATCGAGGGAGCGGGCGAGATCGAGCATGGGCAGCTGAAGACGGAGCTCTTCGCTTCCGTCATCGAGCTGACGACGGATCCCTGCGACACCGTCGCGGATGCCGCCGACGCGCTGCGGGGCCTGAGGCGGCGCGCGGACGAGGCCGCCGAGCAGCTCGGGTTGCGCCTGGCGGCCGCGGGAACGCATCCGAGCGCCGTCCCGGCCCGACAGGAGATCGCCGACGACCCTCGCTACCGCGAATTCGTCGAGTACGCAGGCGTGTCGGCCAAGCGTCAGGGCGTCAACGGCCTCCACGTCCACGTCGAGATGCCGAGCGCCGAGGCCTGCTTCGCCGCGCTCGAGGGCGTGCTGCCCTGGCTGCCACTGGTGCTAGCGCTCTCGGTGAACTCGCCGTACCTCGCCGGCCAGGAGACGGGGCTCGCCTCGAACCGCGCGGAGATCCTCGCGCAGCTGCCTCGCAGCGGAGCTCCGCCGGCCTTCGGCTCGTTCGAGGGCTGGGAGCGTTTCGTGGAGCGCTTCGTCGCCGCGGGCCTGGCGGACGGCTACACGCGCTTCTGGTGGGACGTCCGGCCGCATCCCAAGTTCGGGACGGTCGAGGTGCGGATGCCGGATCAGCCGACCGCGCTCGAGCGGACCGTCGCCTTCATCGCCCTCCTGCAGGCGCTCTGCGTGCACTTCGCCGAGGCCTGGGACGGACAGCCGGCCGACCGAGGCGTCTACCAGCAGAACCGCTGGGCCGCGCTGCGCTACGGCTCCGACGCCGAGCTCCTGCATCCGCGTGACGATCGCACCGCGAGCGTTGCGGACCTGACGCGCGAGCTGCTCGCCCTGCTCGAGCGCCGAGCCGACGAGCTCGGGACAGCGACGATCATGGCCGCCTTCGCCGACGTCGAGCCCGAGGGCCGCCGTCAACTCGAGGTGGGCCGCGCCGACGGGCTCGGCGCCGTCTGTGCGGACGTCGTCGAGCGCTCGCTAGTCTCCTGACCGATGGCCGTCCAGGACGAGACGCTGCAGATCACGGGCATCCGCTGCGAGCGATGCGTGCACCGGCTCGCCGGCGCGCTGCGGGATCACGACGGCCTCGAGTACGCGAACGCGAACCTCATGGGCCGGCTGACGCTGCGGTACGACGACGAGCGCACGGACCTCGACGCAATCCTCGCCGCGATGGGCAAGGCGGGCTTCCGCCCGCTCGCTCCCGCCGTCTAGGCGCCCGGCTCCCGCGTCCCGCGGTCGGCGACCGTATCGTCGAGGCGGTCTCCCAGGAGCGCCGGCGACTCGTGGATGCCGCCGGTCGGCTCGACTCCGTCACGGGCGGCAATCCGCTCGCGGATGAGATCGTGGTCGTCGTAGCCGGACGGGCTGTCCACAGACGTGTCCGTGAGCCCGTAGTGGGTGCGAACCGCGTCGTCGTCGACGTCGCCGTTGACCTTGGGCGAGTCCGAGAGCACGTCCTTCGTGACCATGATCACGAGCCGCTCGCCCGCCTCGTCGACGGTGGCGAGCTCCTCGGGCAGCGCGTGCTTCGTCTTGCGCAGATGCCCCTGCTCGACGATGTAGTTGCGGTCGACCTTGTCCACGACGTGTCCGACGACCTTCTCGTCGTCGTGCGTCACGACGTCGTACCCCTGCATCGGTTCCTCCCCGTGGTCGCTGGACGAAACCATACACGCGGGAATACGCGGCCAAACGGCGTCGTTGGGCCAGTTCGGGAAGCAGCTTGCTAGGGTCGGTCGATGGCGGACGCGACCAACGAGAACGCCCGTCGGCTGGCCGAGGGAGCACGCGATCGCGTGCATTTCGAGGAGGACGCTCTGGCGTTGGCCGACCAGGTGTATTCGGTGGCCCGACACCTTTCGGGGTCGAAGGAGGAGGCGGAGGATCTCGTCCAGGAGACGTACGCGCGTGCGTTCAGGAGCTGGCGCTCGTTCACGCCCGGCACCAACCTGCGGGCCTGGCTGATGCGGATCATGACCAACCTCAACATCGACCGTGGGCGGCGCCGACAGCGCTCGCCGGACACCCAGCCGCTCGAAGAAGGCGACTACTACCTCTACAACCGCCTGTCCGACTCGATCTCGGACGAGAACCCGCAGGAGGACCAGGTGCTCCGACGGCTCTCTCAGAATGACGCCGTGACCGCACTTTCGGCGGTGCCGCACGACTTCCGCGACGTCGTCGTGCTCGTCGACCTCGGCGACTTCTCGTATCAGGACGCGGCGCAGATCCTCGACATCCCGATCGGGACGGTCATGTCCCGGCTGCACCGCGGCCGGCGAATCCTCAAGAAGGAGCTGGCGGATACCGTGGTGGAGAGCTCATGAACATCCTGGGAGTGGACGACCCGTGCGAGAAGTGCGAGCAGATGCTCCAGCCCTACCTCGACCGAGAGCTCACCGAGGCGGAGCGGCAGGAGGCGGAGACCCACCTCGAGGGCTGCTCCTACTGCCGGAAGCGCTACCGCTTCGAGGAGAAGCTCCGGATGTTCGTGCGCCAGGCGGCGGTCGAGCAGATGGACCCGCTGCTGAAGCAGAAGCTGGCCTCGCTCCGCACCGCGCTCTAGCCGCTAGAGGCCTGATGTGAAATATGAGCGGGCCGTGGGGCCGCCCGACACGGCGTCAGCCGTCCCGTCGCCCTACCAGGCTGACTAGCCTGCGCTGCGGACGCCGGAACACCCTGACTTGGTCTGGAACGCCCCCACGGCGCGCCAATTCCACATCAACCTCTAGCTGAGCGGCGGGACGAAGGTCATGGCGTTCCTCCCGGTTCTTCGACGTCGAGGCCGTACCTCCCCAGGTCAGCGGGTGAATCGACGTCTCCTGGAGAGTCGAGGTCGTCCGCGGGGACGAGCAGCGGATCGAACGCCCGGGCGCCCTCGTCGGGGATTCGAGCCCAGATAGAGCGCGCCAGGAGCACCGGATGGCCGCGATCGCCCGCGTAGGCGGCGGCGACGACATCCGCACCGTGCGTCCGCCAGGCTTCGACGACGCGATCGATCGCCTCCGGGTGCAGGTTCGGTCCGTCGGCGAGCACGACGACCGCGGCCTCGACGTCCGCGCCGAGCGCGGCAAGCCCGCAGCGAAGCGACGCGCCCGGGCCGCGTTCCCAGTCGGCGCAGTGGACGACGCGCGCGTCAGCCGATACCGGGTGTGCACCGGTCACGACGACAACGTCGTCCACGGAGCCGGCGGCGCGCACGCGGGCGAGCACACGGGGCAGCAGGAGCGCCTGCTTCGGAGACCCGAAGCGGGACGCAGCGCCGGCGGCGAGGACGACGGCGGCGATCACGGGGTGCAGCGTATTGCCTAGTAACAGTCTGTTACTTGGGTTGGATCAGCGCGTCACGTGGCGCATCTTCTCGATCACGATGACCTCGGTGGGCTCCTCGGAGGTCGGATCGCCGAGCTTGCCGATCTTGCGCACGACCGGGAGGCCTTTGGTGACCTTGCCGATCACGGCGTACTCGGGCGGGAGCCCGATGTCGTCGCCCGTGACGACGAAGAACTGGCTGCCCGAGGTGCCGGGGGCCTCAGTCGCGGTCTTGGCCATCGCGACGACGCCTTCCGTGTAGCGCGTGGTCGGCTTGGGCGTGTCCACGGTCGAGTAGCCGGGCCCGCCGGTGCCCGTGGCGGTCGGATCGCCGCCCTGGATGACGAAGCCCGGGACGATGCGGTGGAACGTCGTCTCGTCGTAGAAGCCCGAGTCGGCCAGCGCCGCCACGGAGGCGGTCGTCTTCGGGGCCGACTTCGGATCGAGCGTGATCGTGAACGAGCCGCAGTTCGTCTCGACCTCGAGCTCGTGCGTTCCGGCCGGCAGCGGGGACGTGGGTTTCTTCTCACCGCCGCCGTCCTTCGGCTCTGGCGCCTCGACCTGGCGGCAGCCGTCTTGCGCGGCTGCGGCCGCGGTCGTCGTCGCTGCCTCGGTCGAGCTCGCCGAGCTCGCGTCGTCCCCGTCCCCGCCGCCGCAGCCCGCCAGCACCAGCGCGGCGAGCAGCAGCGCGAGCCGCCTCAACCGGCCACCTCCGCGAGTGCCCGATCGATCAGCGCACGGGCGATCTCGAGCTTGTACGCCGTTCCGGGCAGCGGCGTCGCGGAGTCGAGGTCGTCGGCGGACGTCGACCAGCCACGGAATCGGAGCGACGCCGGCGAGGGCGAGCCGCATACGACCGCCGGTGCGGGCGGCGGCGACACCGACGAGCGGGAAGGTGAAGAGCTTGCGGTCCATCGCCTTCAGGTAGGTGCTCGCCTCAGGCTTCGGGACATCGAGCTCGAGCAGCAGCTCGTCGGGCGCGAGGGTCGTGGTCGTCCGGTCGTCGTCGGTCGGCAGGCGGTAGAGCTCCTCGACGGCGAGCTCGCGCTCCGTCGTTCGCAGCCGAGCGCCGAGCGCGACCAGAGCCGCCGCCGGGTCGGACGGGTGCGCCGACGCGCAGCGCTCGTTGCCGAAGACCGCGTGCTCGCGGTGGGCGCCGGTCCTGGCCAGGCAGCGATCGCCGCCGTGCAGCCAGCACGGGAACTTGAGCCGCCAGTACCAGCAGCGCGTCGCCTGGAGCAGGTTGCCGCCGATCGTGCCCATCGCGCGCACCTGAGGCGATGCCGCGAGCCGGCACGCCTCCCGCAGCGCGAGCGGAACCTGAGGGTCGGCCTCCAGCTCGCGGAGCGTCGTCCCGGCGCCGATCCGGGTGCCGTCGACGCCGCTCGGCACGACCTCCCGGAGCTCCACGAGCGTCTCCGCTTCGAGCAGGTGGTCACGGAGGAGCGGCACGACCTCCGTGCCGCCGCCGAGCGCGACCGACCCGTTGCCGAGGGCCGCGGTCGCGTCCTCGAGCGATTCAGGCCGTAGGAGCTGCAACCTCGTCCTGTGCGCGCTCGCGCGCCTCGCGCAGCGCGCGAAGCATCTCCTCGCGCGTGATCGGCTGTGACCGGACGTCGGCTCCCGTGGCGTCGCGGATCGCGTTGGCGATCGCGGCTGCGGTCGGGATGATCGGAGGCTCGCCGAGGCCCTTGGAGCCGAGGTTCGTCAGATGCTCGTCCGGCACGTCGACGAACTCGGCGACGATCTCGGGCACGTCGGCGATCGTCGGCACCTTGTAGGCGTCGAGCGTCCTCGTAAGCGGGATGCCCGTCGCCGGGTCGTCGATCCGCTGCTCCGAGAGCGCGTGGCCGACCGCCTGGATGATCCCGCCCTCGACCTGGCTGCGGGCGCCGAGCGGGTTGATGATGCGGCCGACGTCGTGGATCGCGGCGATCCGGTCGACGCGCACCTCGCCGGTCTCGACGTCCACGGCGACCTCGGCGACCTGGACGCCGAACGTGAGGACGCGCATCCCCGCCGGGTTCGGCCCGCGCGCTCCCGTGCCGAGGATCTGCCCGTCGTCGAGGAGGCCCGTGACGTCCTCGAGCGGCCAGGAGCCGCCGTCCGCGGAAACGACGTTGCCGCCTTTCAAGGACAGGACGCGTTGCTCGCGGTCGAAGCGCTGTGCGGCGAGCTCGAGGATCTGCCCCGCTGCGTCGGCAGCCGCCGCGCGGACGGCCGGCCCCATGCTCGGCACGGTGGACGAGCCCGCCGAGATCGAGGCGTACGGGCCGCGCGCGGAGTCTCCGAGCTGCACGCGGACGCGGTCGAGCGGTAGGCCGAGCTCTTCGGCGGCGATCTGCGCCATCGCGGTGCGCGTCCCCGTGCCGATGTCCTGCATCGCGGTGACGACGGTGGCGCGGCCGTCCGAGTCGACCCGCACCCACGCGTACGAGGGCGGGCCGCCGCCGCCGTACCAGATCTGGCTCGCGAGCCCGACCCCGCGCTTCCAGGGCCCCTCGCTCCTCGCGCGCACCTCGTGGCGCCGCTCCCAATGGGCGTCGGCGCGGCGGTAGCACTCCATCAGGTTCTTCGAGGAGAACGGTCGGCCGTCGAGGAGGTCCGTGTCGCTGTGATTCCTGCGCCGCAGCTCCAGGGGATCGAGCTCGAGCCGGGCGGCGAGCTCGTCGAGCAGGCACTCGAGCCCGAAGGTGCCCTCGACGTACCCCGGCGCACGGAAGGCCGCATTCGGCGGCGTGTTCACCTTCGCGCCGTAGTCGACGGTGCGCACGTTGGGGCAGGCGTAGAGCATCTGCATCGGGCCCGACGTGCTCGCCGAGAAGCCGGCGAAGCCGACGACGTTGACGAAGTCGCCGCCGAGCGCGATCAGGGTGCCGTCGGAGCGCGCGCCCGCGACGAGCCGCTGCACGGTGGCGTTGCGGTTGCCGGCGTCGATGTGCTCGTCGCGCCGCGTGTTGAAGCAGCGCACGGGCCGGCCGGTCCGTTTCGCGAGCTCCGCCGCGACGAAGGTCTGGATGCCAGGCCCGTTCTTCGAGCCGAACCCGCCGCCCATGAAATTGCAGACGACGCGCACGTTGTCCTCGGGCAGCCCGAGCTTGTCGGCGACCCGGGCGCGGACGCCCCAGATCCATTGCGTCGAGACGTACACCTCGAGCACGTCGCCTTCCCAGCGGCAGACGGCGCCGTGGGGCTCCATGCTGTTGTGGAGGACGACCTGGGTGCGGTACTCGGCCTCGACGACCACGTCCGCCTCGGCGAGGCCGCGCTCGAAGTCGCCGCGCTCGTAGCGTCTCGGCTCCTCGTGCAGCGCCTCACGGGCGATCGCTTCGTCGGGGTCGACCAGCGGGTCGAGCACCTCCCAGTCGACGTCGATCAACTCGAGCGCGGCCCGCGCCTGCGCATCGGTGTCCGCCGCGACGGCGGCGACGGGCGCGCCGACGTAGCCCGGCTCGGCCGAAAGCAGATCGATGTCGCCCGGCTCGAGCGCTGCCCGGGCTCCGGGTGCCGCGAGCGCAGGAGCCAGGTCGATTCGCCGGACGCGCGCGTGCGGGTGCGGACTGCGCAGGACGGCCGCGTGGAGCATCCCCGGGAGGACGAGGTCGGCGGTGTAGATCGCCTCGCCGCGGGCGCGCTCCGGCCCGTCGACGCGCGTCGCCTCGCGGCCGACGGTGGTCAGCGGCCCCGCCGGCCACTGGTCGAGCGCGTCCTCCTCGACCACGATCCACGTCTCGGTGTAGTTGCCCTCGACTTCCTTCTCGGTCTTGATCAGCCTCGCCAACTGAGCACAGCCTCCTCGATGTTCGGGTACGCGCCGCACCGGCAGAGGTTCCCTGCCATGGCGTGGCGAATTTCGTCTCTCGTCGGGTCGGGGACGGCCTCGACGAGCGCTGCTGCCGAGACGATCTGCCCCGGCGTGCAGAAGCCGCACTGGAGCGCGTCGGCCGTGACGAACGCGTCCACGAGCGGGTGGTCGCGCAGGCCTTCGATGGTCGTCACCGCGCGGCCCTCGACGGCGTGGACGAGCGTGATGCACGAGAGCACGGGAACGCCGTCGACCTGAACCGTGCAGGCGCCGCAGTGACCCTCGCCGCACGCGACCTTCGTGCCGGTGAGGCCGAGGTCCTCGCGCAGCGTCTCCGCCAGCGTGCGGCCTACCGCCGCATGGACCTCGTAGGCCCCGCCGTTGACCGTGAGCTCAGGCACCGGTTGTCACCGCGTAGATGTCTGCCAGGTGAATGAGGCGGAAGGTGGCGCGGCTGACGCGGACGCGGTCGGCTTCCTCCTCGACCTCGGGCAGTCCGCGCCAGAGGTCGCGGGCCGTCCTGACGAGCTCGCGGATCTGCTCGATCTCAGCGGGACTCCCGTTCCGCTCGTCGCAGGCGTTCAGGGCCAGCCCGAGGACGCCGATCGTGTCCGGCTGCCGCGTCCAGAGGAGCGGCGTGGCCATCGAGAGGTACTGGTGGATGCGCGCGAACGCCAACGGCTGCCTGAACGTGCCGTTCCCGCGTGGCGTCGACGGCTCGAGCGGCGGCTCGCCGTCGGCGATCCGGTTGGCGTTTCCCGCGAGCATGCCACTGATGTCTTCCTCGTTCAGCCCCGCTTGAAGCGCGGTTCGCAGCGCGATCAGCAGCGAGCTCGGCTGCCGGCCGTACGGGTAGTCCGAGGCGTACACCACCTGCTCGGGCGGTACCTGGTGGTGGAAGTCGAGCAGGTCGATCGCGCTCCAGACCGAGGTGTCGAAGAAGACGCCGGCCTTCCCCGAGAAGCGGTTCGCGAGCGCGGCGAGGTCGGCGATGCCGGCATGGGCGATGATCAGCTGCGCCTCGGGGTGCGCGTCCACGAGCCGGTGCAGGTGGTCGGCGATCGGAGGCAGGCCGCGGCCGCCGTGGATCAGGATCGGCACCCGCCGCTCGGCCGCGAGCGCGAACACGGGCTCGAGGCGCTCGTCGTTCAGCAGGAAGCGCTGCGCGCGCGGATGGAGCTTGATCCCCCGGGCGCCGCGATCGATGCAGCGCGTGGCCTCGCCGATCGGGTCCTCCGCGAGATCGAGCCGGACGAACGGGATGAAGCGGCCCTTCGACCGCGCTGCATGCTCGAGGGTGCGGTCGTTCGGCGCGCGGAAGCCCGGGTGGCGGTCGGGCTCGTCCATGCAGAACATGAAGCAGCGCGACGCGTTGACTGCGTCGAGCTCTTTCTCGAGCTCCTCGTAGACGCCTCGGAAGCCGTCGATGTCGAGGCCGAGATGGACGTGCGCGTCGAAGACTTCGGCGTCCTTCGGGAGCGTCTCGCGCAGCTGGCGGTCGTAGTCAGCGATCAATCCCTGCGCGCGCTCGAAGACGTCGTCCACGCAACGCAGTTTATGCAGCGGTCAGTTCGCGACCGGCGCTACCTCGGGGACCGGTTCCCGGCTTCCGCGCAGCTCGAGCCAGAGGATTCCGACCAGGAACAGGGACATGCCGATCGGCCCGGGCGGTATCGGATGGCCGACCGCGAAGATCGCCGCCCCGACGATCATGGCCACCGTCACCCAGCTCGGTACTTGCGCCCGCACCGCCAGTGCCGCTGCCACGGCCGGGACCAGCCACGAGAGGCCGGCGCCGATCCAGAGCGCGACCAGAACGGGATGCTCGCCGATACCGTCCATCATGCGTTGGACCGCGGCCTGGTCGGCAGCGGTCATCCCGTTCGCCTCCTGCACGATCAGGCCGGTTGCGACTCCCGCGACCGCGTCGAACATGCTGTAGACGATCAGGTACGGGACGAGGGCATACCGGACCACGCTCGCAGCTCGGCTCTCGAGACCTTCGACGAGCAGCCAGAGGCCGTAGGCGATGAGGGCGATCAGGAACGGTTGAACGAGATGAAGGCCGATGTAGAAGCCGGCCGCGTCGCCCACCTCGAGGTCGCCCATCGGATGGACGAGCCCGAGGACGATGTAGCCGAGCGGCCCGGCGAACAGGACGGCCCGGCGCAGGAGTCGAGAGCGTCGAGGCGGCATCGCTCGTGCGGTTCGTATCATGCATCCCGACCGATTACCAGCTTCGCGCCCCGAGATAGGATCCGTCGCGCGTGACGGACGTCCTCATCTTCGCGGACACGGTCAGGTCGCCCGAGCTGCGGCACGAGGTGCCGGTGGCCGTGCCCGATCCGTTCTTGTACGTCGAGCGCAACGGCACGCGCGCCGCGGTGCTCAGCTCGTTCGAGGTCGACCGTGTGCGCGAGGCGGGGATCGACGCGCGCCCGTACGAAGAGTTCGGCTGGGACGAGCTGATCGCGCAGGGTCTTCCGCGCGAGGAGCTCGACCTCGAGCTCTCGCTGCGCGCGGTGAACGAGTGGGGCGTGAAGAGCGCGGTCGTGCCGAGTGCGTTCCCGCTCGAGCTCGCCGACCGGTTGCGCGCCGCCGGCATCGACCTCAAGGTCGACCGCGAGGTCTTCCTCCAGCGCCGGCGCGTCAAGAACGACGCCGAGCTGGCCGGGATCCGCCGCGCACAGAAGGGCGCGGAGGCGGCGATGGCGGCCGCGCGCGACCTCCTGCGCCGGGCGGAGCCGTCGAACGGCGCCGTCGTGCTCGACGGCGAGCAGCTCACGTGCGAGCGCATCAAGCTCCAGATCCAGCGCGTGTTCGGCGAGCACGGCCTCGCCTCCGACGAGTTCATCGTCTCGCACGGCCCGCAGAGCGCCGTCGGCCACGACATGGGCTCGGGGCCGATCGCCTCCGGCGAGTCGATCGTCATCGACCTCTGGCCTCGCGACCGCGAGTCCGCCTGCTACGCGGACATGACGCGGACGTTCGTCGTCGGCGAGGTCTCGGACGAGCTGGGCGAGTACCACCGGCTCGTGTACGACGCCCTCCAGCGGTCGCTTGGATCGGTGCGAGCGGGCATCGAGGGACGCAAGGTCTTCGAGGAGGTCTGCGAGCTGTTCCACGATGCGGGTCAGCCGACGCAGCTGTCCAAGGAGCCGGGAACCGTGCTCGACAGCGGCTTCTACCACGGCCTCGGCCACGGCGTGGGTCTCGAGGTGCACGAGCAGCCGTGGCTCGGCCGCGCACCCGGCTCGCTGGTCGCCGGCGACGTGGTGACGCTCGAGCCGGGGCTGTACCGGCACGGCTACGGCGGCGTCAGGCTCGAAGACCTCGCACTCGTTACCGAGGACGGCTGCGAGAACTCACGTCCTTCCCGTACGACTTGCAGCGTAGCCGCGCCGGCTTGAAAACCTGGGTACCAATCGTGACTTCCTCACCGGAGGTGCCATTTCCGCTGACGAACCGATCTCGATGCCGCTCGCGTTCGGCCGGCCTTGTCGCGCTCCGACCGGAGCCGGCGGCGCGGGCGCGGTTCGTCGAGCAGGAGCGGCGGATGTACCTCGGCGAGGCGGCCGGGCCCGTCCCGGCACGGCACGCAGCGGCACCCTCGCGGGCACGCTGACGCGATAGGTTGGAGCCCTCCCCGCTCCACGGGAGGGCTCCGATCTCTAGGAGGCGACAAGGTGGCTCAGGCCGAGACCGGGCAGACGATCGAGACGATGTTCCTGGAGGAGCGGCGCTACCCGCCGCCCCCGGAGTTCGCCGCTCAGGCGAACGCCAAGCCGGACATCTACGACCGCGACTTCGAGGAGTTCTGGGAGACCGAGGGCCGCGAGCGCCTGACCTGGTTCGAGCCGTTCAGCAAGCTCTACGAGTGGGAGCCGCCGTACGCGAAGTGGTACCTCGGCGGCAAGCTCAACGTCTGCTTCAACTGCGTCGACCGGCACGTCGAGGCGGGGCACGGCGACCGGATCGCCTACTACTGGGAGGGCGAGCCCGAGGGCGACCGGCGCGAGGTGACCTTCGCCGAGCTCCAGCGCGAGACGACGAAGCTCGCGAACGCGCTGAAGGAGCTCGGCGTGAAGAAGGGGACGCCGGTCGGGATCTACATGGGCATGGTCCCCGAGACGCCGATCGCGATGCTCGCCTGCGCGCGGATCGGCGCGCCGCACACCGTCGTCTTCGGCGGCTTCTCCGCCGACTCGCTGTCCGATCGGCTTCAGGACATGCAGTGCGAGGTGCTGATCACCCAGGACGAGGCCTGGCGGCGCGGCACCACTGTGCCGTTGAAGAAGACCGCCGACCAGGCGCTCGAGTCGGCGCCGTCGGTTCGGCACTCGGTCGTCCTGCGTCGCACCGGCAACGACGTGCCGATGACCGAGGGCCGCGACGTCTGGTGGCACGAGGTCGCGACCGACGAGTCCGAGTACCCGTGCGAGCCGATGGACTCGGAGGACCTGCTCTACCTGCTCTATACGAGCGGGACGACCGCGAAGCCGAAGGGGATCGCGCACACGACCGCCGGCTACCTCGCCGGCGTCGCGGCGACCCACTACTACATCTTCGACGTCAAGCCGGACTCGGTCTACTGGTGCGCGGCCGACGTCGGCTGGGTCACCGGCCACAGCTACATCGTCTACGGGCCGCTCACGAACGGCACGACCGGCGTCATGTACGAGGGGACGCCCGACTTCCCCGACAAGGACCGCTGGTGGGCGATCATCGAGCGCTACAAGGTCGACATCCTCTACACGGCGCCGACGGCGATCCGCTCGCACATGAAGTGGGGGACCGAGCACGCGGCCAAGCACGACCTCTCGTCGCTGCGCTTGCTCGGCTCGGTCGGCGAGCCGATCAACCCCGAGGCCTGGGTCTGGTACCACGAGAACATCGGCGGCGGGCGCTGCCCGGTCGTGGACACCTGGTGGCAGACGGAGACCGGGATGATCATGATCACGCCGCTCCCGGGCGTGACGACGCTGAAGCCCGGCTCGGCGACGAAGCCGTTCCCCGGAGTCGACGCCGCCGTCTACGACGAGCGTGGGAACGAGGTCGGGCCCGGCGGCGGGGGCTACCTCGTTCTGCGCCGGCCCTGGCCCGCGATGCTGCGCGGGCTCTACAAGGAGCACGACCGCTACGTGGAGACGTACTGGTCGAAGTACCCGGACGTGTACTTCGCCGGCGACGGCGCGCGGATCGACGAGGACGCTGACTTCTGGCTGCTCGGCCGCGTCGATGACGTCATGAACGTGTCCGGGCACCGCATCTCCACGATCGAGGTGGAGAGCGCCCTGGTCGACCACCAGGAGGTGGCCGAGGCCGCCGTGGCGGCGCGGGCGGACTCCACGACCGGCCAGGCGATCGTCGCCTTCGTGACGCTCAAGGGCGGGTCGCACGGATCCGTCGAGAAGCTCGAGGAGCTCCGCTCGCACGTGGCGACCAAGATCGGCCCGATCGCGAAGCCGGCGAACATCGTCTTCACGGAGGAGCTGCCGAAGACGCGCAGCGGCAAGATCATGCGCCGGCTCCTGCGCGACGTCGCCGAGAACCGGCCGCTCGGCGACACCACCACGCTGGCCGATCCGGCAGTCGTCGAGGAGATCCGGGAGCGCTCGGTCTCCGAGCGCGACGAGGAGTGACTCGCTGTGGCCCCGCTCGACGCTGAGCGGGAGCGGCAGCTCGCGAAGGATCTCTTCAATTACGTGTGGACTCTGCTCGAGCTGGAGCAGCGCACCCGCGCCGAGGACGACGACATGATCCATGCCGCGCACGCGTCGCGGCATCACTGGGGTGTCGTGGGCGGGCCGGTCAACCTCGCGCGCGGGGAGTGGCAGTGCTCGCGGGTCTACGCAACGCTCGGGCGCTCGGAGCCGGCACTCTGGCACGGTCGCCGCTGCCTCGACATCTGCGAGGAGCACGGGATCGGCGACTTCGACCTCGCCTACGCGCTCGAGGCGATTGCGCGGGCGTACGGCGTGGCGGGCGAGTTGCCCGAAGCCGAGACGTACGCTCGGCTTGCCGCCGACGCGGCCGAGCGGATCGCGGACGCCGAGGACCGGGAGCACTTCGAGCGCGACCTCGCCACCTTGGGCTGATGCGGGCGTCGGTCGTTGCGGTTCTGCTCGTCGTCGTCGTGGTCGTGGTTGCCGTGCCGTCGTCGGCGCGCGCCGTCGATCCCGCGGTCGTGCAGGCCCGGTACGACGCGGCGCGGGACCGCGAGGAGGCTCTGCTGCGCGCGCGGCCGGTCGATCGGCGCGAGGTGGCGCACGCGCGGTCGTCGATCCTCGACGCCGAGCGCATCGACCACCGTCCTCGCGGTTGGATCGGTGGTCGCGACCTTCCGCGGACGGCTCTGCCGGCCGGGTCGATGCGGGCGCGTGCTCCCGTGGGCGTCGATTCGGCGTTGGAGGCACGGCTCGCGGCCCTCGGTCGAGGCTACGGCGGTTGGGCCGCCTTCTGGGTGCACGACCTCGTCACCGGACGCGTCGCCGGGTGGAACTCGGACGCGCGTTTCCCGGCCGCGTCAACGGTGAAGCTGGCGGTGCTCGCGGCGGCGTTGCGTGCCATCGCCGTCTGGCCGGAGCGCTCGCCGCACTGGTACGACGTGCGCCAGCTAACGGGCTGGTCGTCCAACCTCGCGGCGAACCGGCTCTATGCCTGGCTGGGCGGCGCCCGCGTGGCGGCGGCCCTGCGCGGCCTAGGCATGTGGTCGAGTACCTATCCCGGGCCGTACCGGGCCGGAACGGCCAGGGCCGATGCGCCGAAGCCGCCGCCCGTGAACACGTGGCGCTACACGACCGCGCGCGACCTCGGGCGGGCGCTCTACGCGCTCCAGGCCGCGGCCGCGGGAAACCGCTATCAGCAGCGCCAGACCGGGCTCTCACGGATCCGTGCGCGGCTTGCGCTCGAGCTCCTGCTCGCGAGCTGGAAGGCCGGCGACAACGCAGGCCTCGTGGCGCCGTTCGCCGGCGGGGCGCCGGTGGCCCAGAAAAACGGCTGGATCTCGGACGCGCGCCTGACCGCGGCGGTCGTCTACGCGAAGAGCGGCCCGAAGATCGTCGTCGTTCTGGCCTATCGCCCGAACCTCCCGTACCGGGAAGCCCAGTCCCTCGGGAAGCGCGTCCTCGCTTTCGCGCGCATTCCGTGAGCGTTTCGCGAGGGTGCCTGGCACCGCGAAGCGACGCTTCGGGCCACGTCCCCGCCGGCCGGCGCACGTCGCGCTCTGGCCAGTGGCCCACGGCGTGGAGCCGATCACGCTGTGGATGGTTCGTGACGCTTTCGTGCGGGTGCCTGGCACCGGGCCAAGCGCCCGGCTCAGACCTCGGGCTCGCCCGTGGAGAGCACGCGAAAGGGGACGCTCTTCTTGTGCTCGCCGTCGATGGCGATCTCGATCGAGTACGGGCCCTCGCGCTCCGCGAGGAACTGGCTCACGACCGTGAGCAGGACGCCGGCCTCCCAGCCCTCCTCGATGCTCGGGTTCGGCTCGGACTGGAAGCCGAGCGTCCCCTCCTCACCGACCTGCTCGAGGTTCGAGTCCAGGATGCGGAACGAGATCTGGTGCGGCTGGATCATCTCGTCCTGGCCGCCGCGCAGCTGGACGGTCAGCGGCAGCACGATGGGCGCCGGCAGCTCCGGCGGGTAGTAGGTGTCGATTCCCGCACCGACCATCGTCGCGAGGCCACCCGACGACTCCGCGTACCGGGCGAGCGTCGCCCAGTCCACCCTCACTCGTTGTCGGAGTCCTCTTCGTCGGGCGGCAGGATGGCGACGGCGGCTGTCGGGACCGCGCGCGCCCGATCCAGCAATTCGGCGGCGAGAAGGTCGTCGACCGGGGTGATCGTGCCCGTGGCGTGATCGATCAGCACCACTTCGGACGGCGAAACCATGGCAGTTGTTGATCCTGCCACAAGGAGGCGCGTCACGCCAGGAGTTTGTGGAAGCGCTCCTCGTCGTCGAAGGGGCCGATCAGCGCGAGGTTGAGGCCGTTCGAGCCGATCACGTCCTGTGCCACGCGCTGGACGTCCTCGCCGGTGACGGCGTCGATTCCCTCCAGCACCTCCTCGGGCTCGGTCGCGCCGCCCTCGAGCACCTCGCGGCGCAGCCCGAACATGATCGTCGCGTGCGGGCTCTCGAGCTGGAGGACGAAACGTCCTTTGGCGACGTTCTTCGCCTTCTCGAGCTCGTCCGAGGGCACCGCCTCGTCGACGATCCGCTTGAGCTCGCCGACGATCGTCGTGACGGCCTCGTCGATACGGTTGATGTCGACGCCTGCCTGCGAGTAGAGCGAGCCGGCGTCCGTGTAGGCGTGGTTGGCGGCGAACACGTAGTACGCGAGCCCGCGACGCTCCCGCACCTCGGTGAAGAGACGGGAGGACATGCCCGTTCCGAGCACGGTCGCCAGCACCTGCACCGCGTAGCGGTCGGGGTGGAGGAGCGGGTACGAGCGGACGCCGAGCGTCAGGTGCGCCTGGTCGGACTCCTTCGTGTGCAGCTTCACGCTGGGGCCCCCGTTGCCGACGAGCTCGACCGGCGGCGGCGCGCCGGTCTCGGCCGCCTCGAGGTCGCCGAGAAGCTCGAGCACCTCCGCGCGGGCGTCGCCGTCGATCCGGCCGCCCAACCCGACCACCATGCGCTCGGGCTTGTACCAGCGGTCGATGTAGTCGGTGAAGGTCTCGCGCGTCGCGGCGCGCACGGTCTCCTTGCGCCCGATGATGTCCCAGCCGAGCGGCTGGTCGCCGTAGAGGAGCGAGTCGTAGACCCCGCCGATGTAGTCCCGCGGGGTGTCGAAGTACATGTTCATCTCCTCGACGATCACGCCCTTCTCGCGGTCGATCTCCTCGGGCTCGAACTTCGAGTGGCGGAGCATGTCGACGAGCACGTCCATCGCCAGACGGCGGTGCTCGGCCGCGCAGCGCACGTAGTAGCCCGTGTACTCCTTGCCGGTGAAGGCGTTGAACTCGCCGCCGATCCCATCGATCTCGGTGCCGATGTCACGCGCGGTGGGGCGCCGTTCGGTGCCCTTGAAGAACATGTGCTCGGCGAAGTGGGCGATCCCGTTCGTGTCGCCGGTCTCGTAACGCGAGCCCGCGGCCAGCATCACAAAGCAGGCGATCGACTGCGAGGTCGGGATGTTCGCGGTCAGCAGCCGTAGGCCGTTCGGGAGGGTCTCCCGCTCGAAGACGCCCATCAGACCGCCACCTCGATCGGCTCGAGCCACTCACGCCACTCGGCTGGGATCTCCACACTCTCTCCTCTCGCATAGTCGTAGCCGACGAGGACGCTCCTGGCCTCGGCGGCGAGGCGCCCGTCTGCGCGCACCTCGTACTCCAGTTCGAAGCTCTTCGTCCCCAGTCGGGAGGGGCGTACGCCGACCTCGACACGCTCGCCCATTGAGATCGGCGAGCGGAAGTCGACTTCGATGCGCGCCAGGATCAACCCGGCCTGCGGGTTGGAGCCTGCGCCAAGCGCCTCCAGGTAGGCGATCCGCGCCGACTCCATGTACGTGAGGAACACGGCGTTGTTCACGTGACCCATGCCGTCCAGGTCGCGGAAGCGCACGTCCTCGCGGAACACGAAGGGGAAGCCGTCCACCTCCGCATGGTATAGACGCCTTCATGGCAGGCGAAAAGACGAGAGCCGCCGTTTTCGCGCAGCCCGAGTGGCTTCGCGCCGTTCCGGCCGACCGGCGCTTCCCGGACGCCCGCCTGCTCTACACGGGCTGCGGCACCTCTTTCCACGCTGCCCAGACCGGCGGCGAGGCGGTTCAGTCGCTCGAGCTGGTCCTGCACCCCGAGCACGACGCGGATGTACTCGTCGCCGTCAGCCACGAGGGCGGCACCCCGTTGACGCTCGCGGCGGTCCAGGCTTGGAGCGGGCCGACCTGGGCGATCACCGGCGCGCCCGAGAGCCCGATCGCGCAGGCGGCCGACGAGGTCGTCGTCGCGGCGCCCGAGATCGAGGAGAGCTGGTGCCACACCGCCAGCTACACGTCGGCCGTCGCCGCGCTCGCGGCGCTCCGGGGCGAGGACGTCTCCTGGCTGGCCGGAGCCGTAGCCGCCGAGCTAGAGCGCCCGGTGGAGCCCAGCGACCACGAGCGCTTCGTCGTCGTCGGCGCGGGCCGCGATTGGCCGACCGCGCAGGAGGCCGTGCTCAAGCTCCGCGAGGGCGCGTTCCTCGCCGCCGAGGCACATCACACGGAGCAGCTCCTCCACGGCCACCTCGCGGCTATCGACGAGGCCGTGCGCTGCTTCGTGCTCGAAGGAGAGGGCCGCGCGGCCGAGCGTGCGCACGACGCGGTCGCTGCCCTGCGCGAGCTCGGCTGCGAGGTCGAGCTCGTCCCCACGCGCCACCCGGTCGTCGACATCGTGCGGTTCCACCTGCTCACGCTCGCCCTCGCCGAGCGCCGAGGCGTGAACCCCGACCACATCCGCACCGACGACGAGCGCTGGAAGCGAGCCCGCGCAACCTACGAGTAGCGGCGGGCGCTACGAGCTCGCCGGAGCGACGGTGACCCAGACGCCGCCGGCGCCGACGTGGACACCTGCCGGGGAGAACCCGGTTTGGATCGTGGCGACGACGCGATTCGTCTCGGGATCGATGCGCGACACGGTCCCGTCGTTCCGATTCGTGACCCAGACCGCACCGGCGCCCGTGGCGATGCCGTCCGGTTGTGAGCCGACGGAGATGATCTGCTCGACCGTGCCGGTCGCCGGGTTGAACCGCCTGACCTCGTCGTCGCCCGAACACGCGACCCAGACGGCGCCGAACCCCACGGTCACCCCCTCGGGCCGGCTCCCGGCGTCGATGCGCTGCAATGCGCCGTCGCGCGCGTTGATCCGCAGCAGCTCTCCGGGGCCGGTGTTCGCCACCCAGGCCGCGCCGTAGCCAAACGCAATCCCGTGTGGGGATTCGGGCCACCTCCGGCGAATGTCGCCAGTCGAGGGGCTCACCCGGAGGACGGCCTCCTCCTCATCCGACACCCAGAGAGAGCCCGCGCCGTGCACGACGTACGAGGCGGCCGCAGCACGGAACCGGATCCTGTCCACCTCGCCGCCGGTCTCGCTGTCGATCGCGACGAGCAGTAGGCGCTCGTATTGTTCCCGACCCAGATCCGGGTCCCTTGCGTGTCGAGCGAGGTGGGGAACGGGAAGCCTCCAAGGGTTCGCGTCTGGTCCGTGCGACTGTCGACATGGGTGAGCGTGTCGTCGCTTCGGCTCGCAACCCAGACGTCGGCGCCGCTCGTCGTGATTGCGCCGGGAGTCTTGCCCGACCGGCAGCACGCGGACGATCTCGTTCGTATCCGGCTCGATCCTCACGACCGAGTTCGGGACGACCGTCGGCGCCGACTCGTCGTCGCGTGTCAGGGCGAGGCCCGACCAGCAGGCCGCCGCCAGGGCGAGCGTGGCGAGCAGAACGACGAGCCGGCGGCGACCGAAGCGACTGCCGATGCCGTCCCCGGCGTCGACGGCGGCTCCGGCCGCGGCCGCCAGGTCGTCCTCGCGACCGCCGATGTCGAGACCCGGCTCGGCGCGCTCGGTCCGTAGGGCCGGGAACTCGTGCGGCAGGCCGGGAGCCGATACCTGGAACAGGCGGTGCGCTCGGTCGAAGCCCTTGAGCAGATGTTCGCCCAGGTCGAGGAACGAGACCTCTCGGAGCGAGTCGTCTCCGACGACGTCGTCGGGTCGCAGTCGAGACGACGATCTGTCCGCCGTGGGCCACCGCGGCGATGCGCGCCGCGCGGACGACGTCGACGCCGTGGTAGCCCGCGGCGCCGAGCCCGGGCTCACCGGTGTGTACGCCGATCCGCACGCGAACGTCCAGCTCCTGAGGCCATTCGGCCTCGAGCAGCGGCGTTGGGCGGCGACGGCTGCCGCGACCGCGTCGCGTGCGCGGCGGAACGCGAAGAAGAAGGCGTCGCCTTGAGTGTCGACCTCGTGGCCGCCGTGCCCGCCGAAGGCCGCCCGGAGCAGGCTGTGATGCTGCTCGAGCAGGGCCCCGTACTCGTCACCGAGTCGACGCACGAGCCCAGTCGAGCCCTCGATGTCGCTGAAGAGGAACGTGACCGTCCCCGTGGGCGCAGGGCCGGACGCAGCATGCGCCGTCGAAGCCGTGCGTTCCACTGCCACGACGACGGATTGTCCGTCACAGTCGAACTAGGGGCAACGGCCGCCCGCCGCCGACGTGGACACGAGGAGGGCGGGTCGCCCCGCCCTCCTCGCCCGCTGCGCTACCGCAGCACCTGGCGGTCGAAGTAGACCCCGTGCGGCCAGGGGCCGCCCGGGTACGTCCAGGTGGCGACCACGTCGCCCGAGCGGTTGTCGACCACGCCGATCGCGCCGGGCCGGCTGGTGACGGCGCTCTCGAGCGCGATGTACGTCAGCCGGCCGTTCGGCGAGAGCCACTGGTGCCCGCTGATGCCGTAGCCCATGAACGTGACCGGCCGAACGGACAGCGTCCGCGTGTCCATCAGCGCCATCTGCGGGATCGCGCGCAGTCCGACGACGAGCGTCTTCCTGTCCTTCGTCAGCTGCATCGTGTCCGGCATGCCGCCGATCGCGACCTCGGCGACGAGCGACGGCAGGCCGCCGCGGAGGTCGAGCACCTTGACCTTGTTCTCGTTGCGGATCGTGACGTAGGCCGTCTTGCCGCTGACGAGGACCTCGCTCGGCCGTAGGCCGATCGGGACCTCCCACTCCTTGACGCCCGTCCTCGCGTCGAGCTTCGAGAGCGTGCCCGCAGCGCTCGTCGTGGCGCCCTCGTTCGTCGCGTAGAGGTCGTCCCCGTCGCGGCTGACCCATACCGCGTGGGTGTGCGCCGCCGGATCGGCGCTCGCCTCATACTCGGCGACGAGCGTGTCGGTCTCGGTGTCGACGACGCCGATCTTGTTGGTGCCGTACTCGCCGACGTAGATCCTCCTGCCGTCGCGCGTGGCCATCATGTGGTGGGGGAGTGCTCCCATGGGGATGTGCGTGACGGTCGAGAAGTCGCGCTTGGAGACGACCGTGAGCTGGTTGCTGCGCTCGTCGGCCGTGTAGACCTTGCCGGTGTGACGCGGGGCGACGACGCCGATCGGCCGCTTGCCGATCGTGACGACCCCCTTGACGTCGCCGGTGGCCGCGTCGAAGGCGGCCAGCGTGTTGGGCCCCGTGTCGAACCGCTCGACCGCCCACACCGTCCCGCGGGCGGGACACGGAGCGTCGTGCGTTCGTGCCGCGAGCGCGGCGGCGGCGATGAGGCCGGCGCCGGCGGCGGACAGGGTGAGGAGCAGCGCGAGTCTGCGCATGGTGGTACCTCCTTGTGCGGTAGCGCGCCCCGCGGCCCAGGTTTCGAGAATGTTGCTAACCGCGTGGCTCGAGTAGCACCGTACGACCAATGCGGCCGCGACTCAAATACATCTTCGCCACGTGTTGTATAACCACGGGTAATGGAACTGGAGGCGCGGCTGCGCGCATTCGCCGCCCTCGCCCGGCGAGGCTCGTTCTCCGGCGCGGCCGAAGAGCTCTACGTGAGCCAGCCTGCGGTGTCGAAGCACGTCGCCGCGCTCGAAGCCGAGGTCGGCAAGCCCCTCGTCGAGCGCGGCCGCTCCGGCTCGCCGCTGACGCCGGCGGGCGAGCTGCTCGCGGAGTACGTGCTCCGCGCCGAGGCGCTGCTCGCGAACGCGAGGCGGGCGCTCGCCGCGGGCGCGGAGGCGGACACCGGAACGCTGTCGCTCGCCGCGTCGGGCGTGCCCGGCACCTACCTCCTGCCCGAGATCGTCGTCGAGTTCGGCGAGCGGCATCCGGGCGTCGAGCTCGATTTCGACGTGTCGACCTCGGCCGGGGCGCTCGAGGCGGTTCGCGCCCACCGCGCCGAGCTGGCGGTCGTAGGCGGATTCGAGGTCCCGGCGGAGCTCGACGCCGAGACCCTGCTCGACGACGAGGTCGTGCTCGTAGGCCCGCCCGCGCTCGGGGGTCGGCGGCTGCGTCCGAAGGAGCTCGAGCGCCTATCGTGGATCTCCCGCGCCGAGGGCTCCGCCACGCGCGCGGCGGTCGAGACCGCTCGCTGGGAGATGGGCCTGCGCACCGTGCGCGCGATCGAGCTGCCGTCATGGGAGGCGGTGAAGCGCGCAATCGCCAAGGGCGGCGGCATTTCGGCGATCAGCCGGCTCGCCGTGGAGTCGGAGGTCGCGGCCGGCACGCTGGCCATCCTCGACGTCCCGAGGTGGCGGCTCACCCGCACGATCGCCCTCGTGCGCGCCAGGGACGTCCCGCTCACGCCGCCGGCCGAGCGCTTCGTCGCGCTACTCCGCGAGCGAATCGGGCCCGTGGAGCCGGAGGCGCCGCCCAACTCGAACCTGCCGGCTCCGGCCACACCGCTCCTCGGACGAGAGCGCGAGCTCGCCGAGGTGGTCGAGCTGCTTCGCGACGGCTCTCGCCTCGTGACGTTCACCGGGCCGGGCGGCAGCGGCAAGACGCGACTCGCGGTCGAGACCGCCGCGGCGCTCGTGGACGACTTCGAAGACGGCGTCTACCTCGTCGAGCTCGCGCCGCTTCGCAACCCCGACGTCGTCGGCACGGCGATCGCGGACGTCCTGCTCGCCGTAACGGACGAGCTCTTCGAGCGGGTCCGCGACGCGCGCATGCTGCTGGTCCTCGACAACTTCGAGCACCTCGTCGAGGCCGGCCCGATCGTGTCCCGCCTGCTGAAGGAAGGCGCCGGCCTCAGCGTGCTGGCGACGAGCCGCCGGCCGCTCCGCCTCACGGGCGAGCGCGAATACCGGGTCGAGCCGCTCGAGCCCGACGCCGCTGCTGAGCTCTTCCTCGCACGCGCCCGCGACGTCAATCCTCGGTTCGGCGACGGCCAGGCGGTCCGCAGGATCTGCGAGCGGCTCGACCGGCTGCCGCTGGCGCTGGAGCTCGCAGCCGCGCGGGCGCGAGGAACGACGGCCACCCGTCTCGCGGCGTTGCTCGAGCGCGAGCTGCCCGTCCTGTCCGGACGGCGCGACGCGCCGGCGCGGCAGCGGACGCTCACGGCCGCCATCTCCTGGAGCTACGACCTGCTGAGCGACGATCAGCAGGAGCTGCTCGCGCGCCTGGCCGTCTTTCGCGGCGGTTGCTCGCCGGAGGCTGCCGAGGACGTCTGCGAGGCGGACGCCGGCGACCTGACCGCGCTCGTCGAGCTCGGCCTCGTCCGCGTCGAAACCGACGGACGTCTGACGCTCCTCGAGACCGTGCGCGAGTTCGCGGCCGAGCGGCTGGCGGACGGCGAAGCGGTTCGACGCCGGCACGCCGAGCACTACCTCGCTCTTGCGCAGCATGCGCGCGGATTCGCGCGTGGCCCGCACGAGAAGGAGTGGATCGACCGCCTGAACGTCGAGCTGGACAACTTCCGGGCCGCGTTCGATCTGGCGCTCGGGGTCCGGGATGCGGCGCTGGGCCTGACGCTCGCCGAGGCGTTGGAGCCGCTCTGGATCCGGGGGATGCGCCAGCGAGAGGCCCTCCGCTGGCTCGACCCGCTGCTCGAGCTAGCGGGTGAGGTCGACCAGGCCGTCCGCGCGGGAGCTCTCGTCGTCGCCGGACGTTCGGCGATCGAGGCGGGCGAGCTCGACCGCGCCGAGCCGTGGCTCCGCGACGGGCTCGAGCTCGCGCGCTCAGCGGGCGACGACATGCGCACGGCCTGGGCACTGCACGCGCTCGGCCACCTGCTCGCCGAGCAGGAGGAGACCGAACAGGCCCGGGCGCTCTTCGAGGAGAGCATGGAGCTCTTCCTCGACCTCGGTGAGCACGCGCCGGCCGGAGGCCGCATGACGTTTCTCGCGTATTACGCCTTCCGGGACGGCGACCTCGACGGAGCCCGCTCGCTCCTGCAGCGCGCGACCGAGGAGTACCGGCTGGCGGGCGACGAGGCGGGAGTCGGCGGCTGCATCCACAGCATCGGCGACGTCGAGCTCGCAGAAGGCAACCTCGAGGCGGCGCTCGCGCGTTTTCGCGAGGCCCGCCCGCTCATCCTGCGCTCGGGCTCGTCCTTCGACCTCGCGATCATGATCGGGGCGGTCGCTGCCGTCGCTGCGCAGGCCGGAGATCGCGAGGCTGCGGGCAGGCTCTGGGGCGCGTTCGAGCGCCTGCACGCGGAGTCCGAGCGCGTGGTCGAGTTGGAGACCTACGCGCTGTACGAGCGGAACGTGGGCGAGCCCGACGCCACTGCCGCCGCCGCCGGCCGAGAGCTGTCGGAGGACGACGCGGTCGTCCTGGCTCAGCGAACGGCCGACGGCTTGGCCGCGAGCCTGCGCTCGAGGTTGGCCCGCACCTCGGGCCACTCCTCTTCGAGCACGGAGTAGTACGCCGAGTCGCGCCACTCGCCGTCACGCACCCACAGGTGATGGCGGAAGACCCCCTCGAACTGTGCCGGCAGCGCCGCGAGCGCGGCCCGCGAGCGCTCGTTCGTCGCCTCGGTCTTGAACTCGACGCGGGCGGCGTCCAGCCGCCCGAACGCGTGCTCGAGCATCAGCAGCTTCGCCTCGATGTTCACGCCGCTGCCCCAGAGCTCCGGGATCACCCACGTCCAGCCGATCTCCATCCCCCGGTGCTCCGGTCGCAGCGTCGCGAAGCGGCTGCTGCCGACGACCCGCCCGCTCGACCGCTCGACGGTCGCGAACGGGATCGAAGCGCCCGCCTCCTGTGTCGCCCGCGCCTCCTGCCACCAGGGGTCGAAGTCGCGGCTGAAGTCGGCGTAGCCGAACTGCCAGATCCGGGAATCCGACGCGGCCTCTCGCAGCGGCTGCTCGTGCTCCGGTGCCAGCGGCTCCAGCACCACCAGCCTCCCTTCGAGCTTCACCGGTCCTCCACGCGGTAGACGAAGCGCACCGCCTGCCAGCGGTCGTCGATCGCCGCCGACTTGTTGTCGACGAGGCCCGCCTCGAGCCCGATGCTCTGGACGGCGTCGAAGTCGAGGTCGGTTTCGATCTTGGCCGCCTTCTTCGGCCAGGCGACCCAGAGCCCGTCGGCCGGGTCGAGGGTCGCCTTCAGGCCGCCGAAGCGCCGCCGCAGGTCCTCGCGGCTCGTGGTGAAGAAGACGACGACACCCGTGCCCGGCCTTGCGCCGAGTTTCTGCGAGAGCGGCGTGCCCGAGTAGTCCTTGTGGGCCACGGGCGCCTACAGTAGGCATATGAGGCGTTTGGCCGTGGCCGTCGCTGCGCTCGCGCTGCTCCTTCCGCAGGCGGCACAGGCGACGACGCTGCGGGCGGTCGGCATCTGCGGGCCGGAGCGCTGCCTGGCGAGCACGCGACCCAACCTCCTGCGCGAGCTGGCGGCCGTCGTCGACTCGAACCGGCCGTCACAGCCGCGGCCGCCGGATTCGGAGTTCTACCTCGTCGACATGCTCAGCTCGAAGGGCGGCGTGCTGGGCAAGGCCGCGTTCCTGCCGGAGAGCAGCTTCCTCTACTGGCGCCCGCACGCCGGGGACGAGCGCTGGATCGCACTCTCGTCAAATGCGGCTGCGCTGATGCGGGCCGGCTCCGCCGGGGCCGCTCCCTACGAGCCGCCGCTCGCGCCGGTCCTCGGCATCGCGGCGGCCTCGACGTCGAGCGGTGGCGGAACCTCGCCCTGGGTCGCGATCGCCGGCGCGGTCGCGCTCGCGGCGCTCGCCGCCGGAGGATTCCTCCTCGTCCGCCGTCAGCGCGGGCGTGCGCGCCACTCGGTGAGCAGCTCCGCCTCCCGCTCGGGCTGAAGCCCGGCTTCGCCAAGCTCGAGGCCGCTTGCGAGCGGAGCCCCGGGATCGCCTGTCTTGAGGGCCCACTCGAGCGTGTCGCGGATCGTGTCCGCCATCGGCCTCGTCTTCAGCCCCGTCTCGACGGCGCGGCTGACGTCGACCTCGAGGAACCGCCGCCACGCCGGGTCGCCCGTCTCGGCGATCCAGAGCGGGAGCTCCATCCACTCGCCGACGTCTTCCTCGAGCAGAAACGGCTCGTCGACCCAGGTGAAGGAGGCGTTCGAGCCGCTGACCGCCCGCGCGGTCTCGAGCAGCTCGCCCATCGTCACCGGCGGGAACGGCCCGGTGGCGTTGAACGCGCCCGCGTCGCCGCGCTCGCCGAGGTCGAGGAGCCAGGCGCCGAGGTCGCGGACGTCGATGAACTGCACCTGACGCCCCTTGCGGCCGGGCGCCAGCACCTCGCCGCCGCGCGCAACCCGTTTCGGCCAGTACGTGAACCGGCCGGTCGGGTCGTGCGGCCCGACGATCAGGCCGGCGCGGATCCGGGCGCTGCGGCCCGGGTACACGTCGGCCACGGCCTGCTCGCAGAGCGCCTTGAAGCCGCCGTACCGGTCACCTTCGAGGCTCTCGTCAGAGGTGTCGTCGAGCCGGATCAGCTGCGTCTCGTCCTCCCGCGCGGGCTCGCTGAAGTCTGCGTAGACCGAGCAGCTGGACACGAAGGTGTAGTGGCCCACGCTGTCGGCGAGCAACTCCGCCGAGGCGCGCACCACCTGCGGCAGGTAGCCGGAGGTGTCGACGACCGCGTCCCACTCGCGGCCCTCGAGCGCCGAGAGGTCTCCACGCCGGTCGCCGCGGAGCTTCTCGACCTCGGGGTAGAGGTCGGGGTTCGTCTCGCCCCGGTTGAAGAGCGTCACCTCGTGCCCGCGGTCGAGCGCCTCGTCCACGACCGCGCGGCCGAGGAACTTCGTCCCGCCGAGCACCAGCGTCCGCATTGCTAGATCGACCCGAGCTCGCCGAGCAGCCGGTCGACCTCCCCGGCGGTGTTGTAGTGCATGACTCCGATGCGGAGCGCGCCCCCACGCTCTTCGAGGCCGAGCGCCCGTAGGACCTCGAGCGCGTAGTAGTTGCCGTGCCACGCGGTGATCCCGGCGCGCGCCAGGCGCTCGGCGAGCGCGGCCGAGTCGTGCTCGGGGTGGGTAAGCGCGAAGGTCGGCACGCGGCCCTCCATCGTCGGCAGCCCGTGCAGCGTGAACGTCTCGGGCAGCCCGGCCAGGAACCGCTCGCCGAGCTCGCGCTCGTGGCCGACGATCGCGTCCCAGCCGAGCGACTCGACGTAGCGGACGCAGGCGACGAAGCCGGCCAGCAGCTCGTGCGGCTGGGTTCCGGTCTCGAAGCGCTGGCCGAGCGGCTCGTCCGGGGCCGGCCGCACCTTGTACGGGCGCCAGCGCTCCAGCAGCTCGCGACGCGCGAACGCAAGCCCGAGATGCGGGCCGTAGAACTTGTACGGCGAGCAGACCAGGACGTCGGCGCCTGCGGCGGCCACGTCGATCGGGCCGTGCGGCGCGTAGTGCACCGCGTCGACCCACGCGAGCGCGCCCGCCTCGTGCGCGAGCGCGGTCACCTGCGGCACGTCGACGAGCGTCCCGAGTGCGTTCGAGGCCCAGGGGAACGCGACGACGCGCGTCCGGTCGGTGAGGCGCCGCTCCAGGTCGGCGAGGTCGAGCCGGCCTGCCTCGTCGATGTCGACGAAGTCGACCTCTAGCCCGAGGTCGCGCGCGAGCTCGAGCCAGGGCGAGACGTTGGCGTCGTGGTCGAGGCGCGTCACGAGGATCCGGTCGCCGCTCGCGAGCTCCCGGCCGAGCGTGCGCGTGAGCGTGAAGTTCAGCGACGTCATGTTGGCCCCGAAGACGACCTCCTCCGGGTCCGCGCCGAGGAAGCGAGGCGGCCGCAGAGCGGGCCTCGTCGAGGACGGCATCGGTGCGCCTGCTCGTCTCGAAGAAGCCGCCGGTGTTCGCATTCGACTCGCGCAGGTAGCCGGCGATCGCGTCGATCACCTCGTCCGGAACCTGCGTGCCGGCGGGCCCGTCGAAGAACGCGATCGGGCCCGACAGGGCTGAGAAGCGGGCGCGGACTGCCTCGACGTCGAGCAGGGTGGCGCTCATGCTCGAGACGCTACTGCTTCCCGGGCTGCGCCGTCCGAGAGCGGTCGTACGGTACGGCTGTGCGCAGGCTGCGGGAGTTGAGCGAGGCCGAGTGCTACGCACGCTGCTACGGGAGCGGTGACGACGGAGTCCGCGTCGTGAAGGTGGAGCCGAGCCGGTCGAGGTACACCGGACACATCTCCGGCGAGGATCTCCGCCGCCTGTTCGAGCTCAGGCTGGACGCCCGCCAGCCCGAAGCCGTCTGAGGCCGCCGGTCGTCAGTCGGTGGTGTTCGTGTCGCCCTGCGGGTCGAAGCCGCCCTGACTGGTCGAGCGGCTTCCCGTCGATCGCGTCGATGCAGCCCTTTTTCGTCGGCGCCTGGAGCTCGGGCTGGCCCGGATTGGAGCGCGCGACCGCGTCGCCGATGGAGTCCTTGGTCGCCTCGTCGGCGTTGTAGGTCTGCTGCAGGTCCTTGAGCGAGAAGCCCGTGCACTGCTGGTAGCCGTTCTCGTATGCGAGCTGCGCCTCCTGGCCACCGACGGTGCCTGTGCCGCCACCACCGCTCGAGCCGTTGCTGCTGCTGCCGCACCCGGCGAGCACCACCGTGGCCGCGAGCAGCGCTGCCAGGAGGATCCGCATAACCAAGCGAGAATAGCGCGGTCCAGCTAACCCCGCCATCTATTGGTGATCGGAACTCTCCGATCGCGCCCGAACGCCTTCGGGCGGAGCTTCACGCCGGGCGGCGCCTGCCGCCGCTTGTACTCGGCGCGATCGATCAGTCCGAGCGCCCGCTCGACCGTGTCCTGGTCGAAGCCGTCGCCCATCAGGTCTTCGCGGGAACGGTCGAGCTCGACGTACTCGGCGAGCACGCGATCGAGCACGGGATACGGCGGGAGCGAGTCCTCGTCGCGCTGGTCGGCGCGTAGCTCTGCGCTCGGAGCGCGCGCGATCGTCGACGCCGGGATCAGCTCGCGTCCTGCGCGCTCGTTCAGGTACGTCGCCAGGCGGAAGACGTCCGTCTTGAACACGTCCTTGAGGAGCGCGAAGCCGCCGGCCATGTCGCCGTAGAGGGTGGCGTAGCCGACAGCGAGCTCCGACTTGTTGCCCGTCGCGATGACGAGCCAGCCGTGCTTGTTCGAGAGCGCCATCAGCAGAACCGCGCGCACTCGCGCCTGGAGGTTCTCCTCCGTGAGGTCGCGCTCGCGCCCCTCGAAGCTCGTCGCCAGCGTCTCGTCGAACGTTCCGACGATCGGCTCGATCGGCAGCTCGCGGAAGTCCGGGCCGAGGTTCTCGGCGAGCTTGCGCGCGTCGCTGCGCGTTTCCTCCGAGGAAAAACGCGACGGCATCGACACGAGATGCACGCGGTCGGGCCCTAAGGCCTCGACCGCGAGCGCCGCGGTGAGCGCCGAGTCGATGCCGCCGGAGACGCCGACGACGACCTCGCTGAACCCGTTCTTCTCGACGTAGTCCCGCAGGCCGAGCTCCAGGCCTAGGCGCATCTGCTCGAGCTCGTCGGCAAAGGGCGCAATCGGCGCCACGACAGCCTTCCCGTTCGCTGCGGGATGGGGAGCACCCACGTGGATCGTCGGTAGCTCGACGGGTGCGCCGCGCTCGCGCGCGAGCGCCCTGCGGCGGACGTCACGCAGCCGCCGGGCGATGGCCACGGTCGGCTCGACGTCCACGACGAGGAGCGCCTCCTCGAAGCCGGGCGCACGCGCGAGCACCTCGCCGTTGTCGTCGAGCACGACGGAGTGGCCGTCGAATACGAGCTCGTCCTGGCCGCCGACGGCGTTGACGAACGCGATGAACGCGACGTTGTCCCGCGCGCGCACGGCGAGCATCTCCTCGCGCTCGCGCTCCTTGCCGACGTGGAACGGGGAGGCCGAGAGGTTGGCGATCAGCTGCGCGCCGGCGAGCGCGAGCTCGGTTGCCGGCGGCCCGGGCTGCCACACGTCCTCGCAGATCGTGGGGCCGATCAGGACGTCACCGTGCTCGAGCAGGAAGAGGTCGTAGCCGGGGGCGAAGTAGCGGTCTTCGTCGAACACGCCGTAGTTCGGCAGAAACCGCTTGCGGTAGATCGCCTTCACCTCGCCGCCGGCGCAGACCGCGCACGCGTTGAAGAGGTCGCGGTCGAAGTGGGGCGTGCCGACGAGGGCGGTGATGCCCCTCGCGGCTCGTGCGATCTCCTCGAGCGAGCGCTCGGCGGCTCGGACGAAGCCCGGCCGGAGCAGCAGGTCCTCGGGTGGGTAGCCGGTGACCGCGAGCTCCGGGAAGAGGACGAGGTCGGCGTCGGCCTGCTTGGCCTCGTCGAGACGGCCGAGGATGCGCTCCCGGTTGCCGTCGAGGTCGCCGACGACGGTGTTGATCTGCGCTAGCGCGATTCGCATGAGGGTCAGTGTAGGTTTTCGACTAGCAGTCGAAAACGTAGCATCGCGAGGGCATGAGCGACCGGATCGTGATCGATCGGCGGTTCCGCGGCCCGAACGAGTCGGGGAACGGCGGGTACACGTGCGGGGCGGTCGCGCAGTTCGTGGACGGGCCGGTCGAGGTGACCCTGCGTATGCCGCCTCCGCTCGACACGCCGTTGACGGTCGAGCGCTCCGACGGCGGCGTGCGCGTGCTCGAAGACGAGGGGCTCGTCGCGGAGGCGAGGCCGACCGATCTGCGTCTGGACCCGCCCGCACCGCCGACGTTCGAAGAGGCGTCGAGCGCCGCGTTGCCCGAGGGCGATCAGGACAGCCCGTTCCCGCAGTGCTTCGTCTGCGGCCCGCACCGGGCCCCGGGCGACGGGCTTCGGATCTTCGCCGGCCCGCTGCACGACCGCGTCGTCGCGGCGCCGTGGGTGCCGATCGAGCCGTATACGGGGCCAGAGTTCGTCTGGGCTGCGCTCGACTGCCCCGGCGCGTACGCGTGCGGCTTCGGCGAGCGGGGCGTCCTGGTGCTCGGCCGGCTGGCGGCGCAGGTCGAGGCGCTGCCGCGGGCAGGCGAACAGTGCGTCGTCGTCGCCTGGCCGCTCGGCGACGAGGGCAGGAAGGCCTACGCGGGCACGGCCCTGTACGGCGAAGGCGGTCGCCTGCTCGGCGCGGCGCGGGCGACGTGGATCGAGCCCCTGCCGCCTGGGGACACGTCTGGGGTCAGACCCGGCGCGTAGCGCCTGTCCGCGAAGCGGACCAGGGGCAAGTGGGTCTGGGGCAGACCGGGAGGTCTCACCACGGCGCATTGAGCGTGGCGCAGCGCCGAATCCGCTGCGGCTTGCCCGCTTGCGCTGGCCATTCCGGACAGCGTCCGGGGTCAGACCCTAGACACGGCTCGAAGGGACACCTAGCGCCGGAGCCGGATCGCGTTCAGGTCGTCGCGCAGGACGGCGTCGACTCGCTGCTCGAGCTCCGCCGGTGGGTCGTGCTCCGCGTGGATGTAGCGGCCGGACAGGCGGTCGAAGCGGCCGCTCGCCAGCGCCAGCACGAGCTCCGGCGCGGCCTCCGGCGGCGTCCACGGCGCGTCGTCGGAGAACGCGTCCGCGGTCATCTCGGTCCGGACGAGCCCGGGGCTGATCGGGAAGACGGGGATGCCGTACGGCTCCAGCTGGCGAGCGAGCGTCTCGCCGAAGCGGGTGACGGCTGCCTTGCTCGAGCTGTAGGCGGTCGACGTCGACCCCGGCAGGTACGCGGCCCCGCTGGCGGTGATGACGATGCGACCGCGGCCGCGCTCGATCATCCCGGGGATCACCGTGCGGCAGGAGAGGTAGACGCCGAGCACGTTGACCTCGTGGACGCTCCACCAGTCGGCCGGCTCGAGCTCCCAAGCCTTGTCCTCCCAGATCGCGATCCCGGCGTTCGCGACCAGCAGGTCGATCGGGCCGAGCTCGCTCTCCACCTTCCCCACCATCGCCTCGACCTCCAGGCGCGTGGAGACGTCCGCGACGACCGCGAGGCCGCCGATCTCCCCGGCCACCGCCTCGATCTGATCGGCGGAGCGGGCCGAGACGGCGACCCGCATTCCGGCCTCGGCGAGCTTGCGGGCGACGTTTTCGCCGACTCCGCGCCCGCCGCCGGTGACGAGAGCGACCTGACCTTCGAGCTCAGATGGCATTCGCGATCTCCTCCAGTGCCTCGGGGTTCTCCAGGGACGACAGGTCGCCAGGATCGCGTCCGAGCGCCTTCGCGCGGACGGCGCGCCGGACGATCTTGGCGCTGCGGGTCTTCGGCAGGGCGGGGACGAACAGAACGCGCTCGGGACGGAAGGCCTTGCCGAGGTCGTCGGCGACCCGCTCGGCGACCTCGCGGGCGAGCTCGTCGTCGCCCATGCGGCCGGGCACCGGAGCGCAGAAGAGCCACGCGACCTCGCCCTTGACCTCGTGCGGAACACCGACGGCGGCCGCCTCGGCCACGGCGGGGTGCGCCACGGCGGCCGACTCCAACTCGGCCGGGCCGATCCGCTTGCCGGCGATGTTGAGCGTGTCGTCGGAACGTCCGTGCAGGAACCAGAAGCCGTCCTCGTCGACGGAGGCCCAGTCGCCGTGCGTCCACACACCGGGGAACCGCGACCAGTACGTCTCGAGGTAGCGCTCGGGATCGCGCCAGAAGCCGCGGGTCATGCCGGGGAAAGGCTTGCGGCAGACGAGCTCACCGACCTCGCCGGTCCCGACGAGGGAGCTCCCGTCGGCGTCGACGACGTCCATCGCCATCCCGAGCGCGGGCCCGCCGAGCGAGCACGCCTTGATCGGCGTCGCCGGTGTGGGCGAGAGGAAGCATGCGCCCACCTCCGTTCCGCCCGAGCAGTTGATGATCGGGCAGCGCGAGCCCCCGACCTCCTCGAACAGCCAGCGGTACGGCTCCGGGTTCCACGGCTCGCCGGTGGTGACCATCGTGCGCAGCGACGAGAGGTCGGTCTGCGGATCGCCCAGCGGGATCAGCGCGCGCACGAGGGTCGGGGAGAGCCCCAGGATCGAGACGCGCTCGTCCTCGACGAGTCGCCACAGCCGGTCGGCCGGAAAGTCGGGCGCTCCCTCCGCGAAGACGAGCGTGGCGCCGAGCGCGTGGCCGCCGACCACGGTCCACGGCCCCATGATCCAGCCCATGTCGGTGGCGAAGTGGATGACGTCGCCCGGCCGTGCGTCCGCCTGGTAGCAGACCTCGCGCGCGATCGAGACGAGAAAGCCGCCCTGGACGTGCACGACGCCCTTCGGGGTCCCCGTCGTACCGGACGTGTAGGTGAGCAGGTACGGCGTCTCGGAATCGACTTCCGCCGGAGCGAGCTTCCCGGGCTGCTCGCTCAGCAGCTCGTCCCACGGCGCGACGATCACGTGCCTCAACGCGGGCGCCTCCTGTCGCGCCTCCTCGAGGATCTCGAGCATCGGCACGTCGCGTCCGCGGCGGGACGACGTCTCGGTCGTGATCGCCGCCTTCGCCTCGGACGCCTGCAGCCGCTGCGCCACCGCAGGCGCCGCGAAGCCCGAGAAGATCGGCACCTGGATGGCGCCGAGATGCGCGCACGCATGCGAGGCGACCGCCACCTCCTGCGACATCGGCAGGAAGATCGCCACGCGGTCGCCCTCGCCCACCCCGAGCCCGGCGAGCGCCTCGGCGAGCCGCGTCACCTGATCGGACAGCTCGGCGTAGCTGAGGGTGCGCCTCGTTCCGTCCTCTGCGAGCGAGACGCAAGCGGTCGCGTCGGGGGTGCGCACGCCCCAGCGGTGCGCGCAGTTCGCGGCGATGTTCAGCTTGCCGCCGACGAACCAGGTCGCCCACTCGGGGCCGCGTGAGAGATCGACCACGCTGTCCCACCTGCGCGCGAACTCCAGGCCCATGTCCTCCACGACGGCCGGCCAAAACCACGCAGTCTCGTCCTGCGAGCGGCGGAGGAGCTCGCCGTACGAGTCGATCCCGTGGCGGCGCATCAGCCGCGTCACGTTCGCGTGCTCGAGCACCTCGGGAGTGGGCTGCCAGACGATCTTGGCCACGCCCGAGAAGCCTAGTGCGCCCGCATGGTCATGAAATTGACACGATCGCCCAGCGGCAGCTAAGTTAGCGTTCGCTAACTGTGAGATCGCGATTCCTCGATCCGGAGCAGCGCAAATGGTGGACGCTCGGCGCCGTCGCGTTCGGGCTGTTCATGATCATGCTCGACAACACGGTGGTGAACGTCGCGCTGCCGTCGATCCAGGAAGACCTCGGCGTCGACCTGTCCGAGCTCGAGTGGATCGTCACCGGCTACGCGCTCACCTTCGCCGCCTTCATGCTCACAGGCGGCAAGCTCGCGGACCTGCTCGGCCGGCGCCTCATCTTCGTCGTCGGCCTCGCGATCTTCACGCTGTCGTCTCTCGCCTGCGGCATGGCGGACAGCGGGGAGGTCCTGATCGGCGCGCGGATCGTCCAGGGCGTCGGCGCCGCCCTGATGAACCCCGCCACGCTCTCGATCATCACCGCGACCTTCCCGCCCGAGCAGCGCGGAGCTGCGATCGGGATCTGGGCCGGCGTGTCGGCCCTCGCGTTGGCGATCGGCCCGCTCGTCGGCGGGTTGCTGACCGAGCACGTGAGCTGGAACTGGATCTTCTTCGTCAACGTGCCGGTGGGCGTGCTCGCGATCGTCGCCAGCTTCCTCCTGATCGACGAGAGCAAGGACACGAGCGAGAACCAGCGGCTCGATCTCCCGGGCCTGCTCGCATCGGGGATCGGCCTGTTCGCGCTCACGTACGGCCTCATCGAGGGGAACACGTACGGCTGGACGTCCGGCCGGATCGTGGGGTCCTTCTCGGTGGCCCTCGTCGCGCTCGTCACCTTCGTCATGCTCGAGCGGCACCAGCGTGTGCCGATGCTCGACCTCTCGCTCTTCCGCAACCGGACGTTCGCGGGAGCGAACACGGTGATGCTGCTGGTTGCGCTGGCGATGTTCGGCGTCTTCTTCTTCGTCTCGCTCTACATGCAGAACATCCTCGGCTACTCGGCCGTCCAGGCCGGTGCAGCCTTCCTCCCGATGACGGGGCTGATCGTCCTGATCGCGCCGATCGCCGGGAAGACGTCCGATCGTTTCGGCTCGCGCTGGCTGATGGGCACGGGGATGACGCTGCTCTCGCTCCAGCTCCTCTACTTCTCGACGCTCGGCGTGCACGAGACCTACTGGAAGCTGCTGCCGGCGATGCTGATCGGCGGGGTCGGCATGGCGCTCGTCATGACCCCGAGCGCGGCCGCGGCGATGAGCGGCGTGCCCGTCGCGAAGGCGGGGGTCGGCTCCGCGGTGTTGAACTCGGCCCGCCAGGTCGGCGGGTCGGTCGGGATCGCCCTCATCGGTGCGATCGTGGCGCACCAGGTCGGCGACCAGCGGACGCCTCAGGCGTTCGTCGACGGCCTCTCCACCGCGCTGCAGGTGGCGGCGCTGATCGCGCTCGCCGGCGCGGTGCTCGCGGTCTCCACCGTCCGCGCTACGCGCCGCACCGGGGCCCAGCCGGCCGTGGAAACCGCCGCGTGACCGCCCAGCGGACGCGGCTTCCCGCCGAAGTGCGCAGGGCTGCCGTTCTCCAGGCCGCGTGCGCGATCTTCTGCCGCGGCACGTACCGCAGCACGACGACTGCCGAGATCGCCAAGCAGGCCGGCGTCACCGAGCCGGTGCTCTACCGCCACTTCAGGTCGAAGCGCGACCTCTACCTCGCGTGCCTGGAGGAATCGTGGCGCGAGACCCGGGAGCTGTGGGAGCAGGCAATCGCGGACGAGCCCGACCCCGCCGAGTGGCTCGAAGCGATGGGTTCTGCGTATCTCTACGACCGGCGGCGGAACCTCGCCCATCTGTGGCTGCAGTCGTTGACGGAGTCGGTCGACGACGCCGAGATCCGCCGGTTCGTCCGCAAGCAGCTCCACGAGGTGCACGGCTACGTCAGCGGCGTCCTCAGCCGCTCCCAGGACGCCGGCGGGACGCTGGCCGAACGAGATCCCGCCGTCGAGGCGTGGGTCTTCATCTCGCTGGGGTTGCTCGGAACCGTAGGTCGCCGCCTCGGCGGCGCGGTCGCCGACGACTTCGCGAGGATCACGGCCGCGCGCAGCGAGTGGCTGAGCGGCCGCGCTGCGGACGCCTGAGCCGTCCTGAGCGGTCGGTGTGAAGTGCGTCGGCACTTCACACACAAAGGAAAAGCCCCCGGCTGCGGCTCCGGGGGCTCTATGTGTGGTGGCTCGAGGCCACCATATGTGTGGGTGGCGACGGGCCGGAGACTTTTGGCTCTGCGGCCCAGCCAAGGCCTCCGGCCCATTCGTCGCCATCTCTGTGGCGCGCCCCTTGCACCTCCGCCCTGGCGTCGGAGCGGCGCTGCAAGGTGGACTGACTATAGAAGGCGGTCCTCTCCTTCGTCAAGTACCTCGGTCAAGTGATTTGAAGTTAGAAAGGTTGACTTGGTAAACCGCATGAACATGACCCATTTGGGGGATGGCCCGTTCACGCAGTTGCGCGAAGGTGAAGTGTGCGCTTGACTATGCGCACGAAGCCCGCCATGTCCGGTATGACAGACCTCCCCTCCCCGACCCGCACAGCGCCGCGCAGCGCGGGCCTCAGGCTCGGCGAACGCGTGCGCCAGCTGCGCTTGTCGGCGGGGATGACGCAGACCGACCTGGCCGGCGATCGCTTCTCGAAGGAGTACGTCAGCCAGATCGAGCGCGGCAAGACGCGGCCGACGAAGGAGACGATCGAGTGGCTCGCCGTCCGCCTGGGCGTCGACGCCGGCTTCCTCGCAAACGGCGTCTCCGCGAACGAGCGCGGTCGCATCGAGACCGTCCTCGCGCGCGCCGAAGCGCTGACCGAGGACCATCGTTACGACGAGGCGCTCGTCGAATACGACAACTTGGCTGCTGCGGCGAAAGGGATTGCCGCCCCGGAGCTCGAGGTGCGGGCGCTCGGAGGCGAGGCGTGGGCGCGCATGCAGGAGGGCCAGCTGCGCCAGGCGAGCGAACTGCTCGACCGCGCCCGCGAGGTCACCGAGACACCAGGCTTCTCCGATCTCGATCGCGCGGACGTCCTGTTCCGCCTCGGCGTCTGCCGCTACAAGCTCCAGAGCATCTCCACTGCCGTCGGACTCTTCAACGAAGCGCTCACGCTCGCCGAGCGCTCGGGGATGCCCTGCGACCTGCTTCGCTCCAACATCCTCGGCTGGCGCTCACGCTGCTATCGGCGTCAGCGCGACTTCGAGGCCGCGCGCGAGGACGTCGAGCGCGCGCTCGAGCTGGCCGAGGGGCTGAACGACCGGCGAACGGTCGCCCACGTCTACTTCCAGGCCTCGCTGATCGCCGAGCGCGACGGCCACTGGGTGCTCGCCCGCTCGTACGCCGAGCGCGCGAAGGCCCAGTACGAGGAGATCGCCGACCGCGCCAACGTCGGCAAGCTCCTCAACAACCTCGGCGGGCTCAATTTCCTCCTCGGTCGTCCCGAGGAGGCGGTCACCTACTTGAAGGACGCCTTCAAGGTGCTGCTCGAGTACGGCAGCGAGGAGGACGCCGCACGTGCGGTCAACTCACTCGCGCAGGTGCATCTCCGGTCGGGCGATGTCGGCCCCGCCGAGGAGCAGGCACGGCAGGCACTGGAGCTCCTCAAGGACCGCGTCGATCACCTTGACGAGATCGGCAACGCGCAGCTCGTTCTCGGGCGCGCGTTGCTCGAGCAGGATCGCCTCGACGAGGCGGAGGGGGCCTTCCGCTCGGCGGAGTCGAGCTTCGAGCAGCTCTCGTCGCTCAGCCACCGGGCGGCGGCGTGGATTGCACAGGGAGACCTGGCGACGCGCCGCGGCGACGATCGCGCAGCGGCCGGCCTCTACAGGCGCGCGGCCGAAGCGCTCCAGGACGTCCGCTTCTAGACCCCGAGAGGAGGTGACCATGCTCAGGCACTACAACAACGCCAAGATCCTGCTTCTCGTTTCGCTCGCCATCGCGGCGGCCGTCTCGGGCGGTGGCTTCTTCGACGGCCACCTGGCCGACTGGTAAATCGGACGAGTCCGACCCACCTACGGGACTCATCCGTGTCGCCCAGGCACGGAGGCTCGGACGCCGATTCGAGGTTCCAATGCGGCCTTTCTTCCGAGGACAAGAGCCGTCTCCCGACGTGATGTGTCGCGAGGCAGGAGATTTAGGCGTCTCCCGAAGGGAGCCGGCGCGTCTGTCCCAGGGATTTGACTCCGTGTGAGGCACGGAGCCGTCGGCGTGCCGCAAGGTCGACGACACCGTTTCGGGCCCTCCGGCGACCTGTAGCGTTCTCCGCGGCCCCAACGACCCAGGAGGAGAGCCATGGCTGGAGACGGCTATGCCAAGCCCGTCCTCGTCACCACCGAGTGGCTCGCCGACCAGCTCGGCGACGGGGGGCTCGTGGTTGCGGAGGTGGACGAGAACCCGGATCTCTACGACGAGGGTCACATCCCCGGCGCCGTCAAGCTGCACTGGCGCGAGGACCTGCAGGACCCGGTCGAGCGTGATCTGATCGACAAAGACGCGTTCCAGCAGCTCATGGCCAGGACCGGCGTCTCGAACGACACGACCCTGATCCTCTACGGCGACCGAAACAACTGGTTCGCCGCCTATGCCTACTGGTACTTGAAGATCTACGGGCACGACGACGTCCGCATCCTCGACGGCGGCCGGCAGAAGTGGATCGACGAGTCGCGCGACCTCTCGACCGACGTGCCCGGCGTCGAACCCGGCAGCTACACGGCCGCCGACCGCGACGAGTCGATCCGGACCTACCGCGACCAGGTGCGCGCCTCGCTCGGCGAGTCCGGTCGCGAGCTCGTCGACGTCCGCAGCCCGCAGGAGTACGCCGGTGAGCTCATCTCGCCGCCGGGCTACGAGCAGGAGGGCGCGCAGCGGGGAGGGCACATCCCGACCGCCCGCTCGATCCCGTGGGCCCAGGCCGTACGCGACGACGGCACGTTCAAGTCGGCCGACGAGCTGCGTGAGCTGTACGGCGGCAAGGGAGTGACGCCGGACAAGTCGATCACGGCCTACTGCCGAATCGGCGAGCGCAGCGCCCACACCTGGTTCGTGCTCCGCGAGCTGCTCGGTTACGAGGACGTCAAGAACTACGACGGCTCGTGGACCGAATGGGGCAACCTGGTGGACGTCCCCATCGAGAAGGGGGCGTAGGCCCGACGTCGAAGGGGCGTCCCACCTTGCGCGCCTGCGGTCGCGCGCACACGTCTCCTCCTCTCCCCTGACAGCGGCGGCGGCCGAACCGCCGCCGCTGGGCGCGATTCGCGGGAATGCATTCCGGGTAGCAGCCGTTCTTGGATGCGCGTCCGACTGAGCTATACAGTTCGCCACCCGACGGAGGGGGAGCCGCCGTGAACGTCGACACGATCAAGCTCACACAGCTGGCCTCGTGTGGAGGCTGCGCCGCGAAGTACTCAGCCGCCCGGCTCGAGGAGCTGCTGCGGGGCTTCGTGCCGGTCGAGGCCGAGAACCTGCTCGTCGGGCTCGCGCCGGCCGACGATGCGGCCGTGTACAAGCTCGACGACGAGCGCGCGATCATCTTCACGCTCGACTTCTTCCCGCCGGTCGTCGACGATCCGGCGGACTACGGGGCGATCGCCGCGACGAACGCGCTGAACGACGTCTTCGCGATGGGAGGCACGCCGCTGCTGGCCCTGTCCATCGCCGCGTTCCCGGAGAGCCTGCCCACCGAGATGCTCGGCACGATCTTCGCTGCGGCCGACGCGCAGGTGCGCGCGGCCGGCGGGCTGCTGGCCGGCGGTCACACCATCCGCGACGAGGAGCCCAAGTACGGGCTAGCGGTGGTCGGGACGGTCAGCCCCGACGGGATCTGGCACAAGAGCGCCGCGCAGCCCGGCGACGCGCTGTACGTGACGAAGCCGCTCGGCACGGGCCTGATCATGACCGGGTATCGCAGCGGGCTCGCGGGCGCGCAGCAGCTCGAGCGCGCCGTGCACTGGATGCGCACGCTCAACGCCAAGGCCGCCGACCTGCTGCGCAGGCTGCGCCCGCACGCCGTGACGGACGTCACCGGCTTCGGCCTCTTCGGCCACGCATACGAGATCGCCGACCGCAGCGGCGTCAGGATCGTGCTCGAGTCCGAGCGGTTCCCGGCTCTGGACGGCGCCCTCGACCTGGCGCGCAAGGACGTCCGGACGAGCGGCGACCCACGCAACCGCGAGTTCGTGGCCGGCCGCGTGGACGTCGATGCGGACGTGCCCGAGACGTTCGGCGCGCTGGGCTTCGATCCGCAGACGGCGGGCGGCCTGCTCGTCTCGATCCCAGCCGAGCGGGGACCGACGCTCGAGGCCGAGTTCGAGGCCGCGAAGCTCTTCGTCCGGCGCGTCGGCACCGTGCAGGAAGGAGTCGGAGTCCTCGTCACGTGAGCCGCGGCATGGTTCATGGGCGGTTCCAGCCCTTCCACAACGGCCACCTCGAGTACCTGCTCGGTGCGTACGAGCGCTCGTCCGAGGTGTTCGTCGGCATCACCAACCCCGACCCCGCGCGGATCAAGCCCGAGGCGAGCGACCCGCTCCGCCATCTCTCCGAGTCGAATCCCTGGTCGTACGCCGAGCGCCTGCTGATGGTGAAGGCGGCCGCCCGCGACGAGGGGCTCGACCTCGCGCGGGTGCACGTCATCCCCTTCCCGGTCAACGAGCCCGAGCTCTGGCCGGCGTACGTCCCGGACGGCGTGACGCAGTACATCCGCCTGTTCTCGGAGTGGGGCGGCACGAAGGTCGACCGCATGCGCGACGCGGGCTACGAGGTCGTGGTGCTCGACGAGGGGGTCGTAAAGGAGATCTCGGGCGCGGACGTGCGGGCCGCGCTCCGTGACGGCGGCGAGTGGGAGACTCTCGTGCCGTCCGCCGTGGCGCGCGTGATCCGCAAGCTCAACCGGGTCACGGTCTAGCCGCTCCGATCCCTCCTGGGTGGGTGAGAGCGCTCCAGCTGGGGTTAGCCTCCGCGAATGCACCCGATCGTCATCGTCCTGCTCGACGGGCTCGCCGACCGCGCGCATGGGACACTCGGCGACCGCACGGCGAACGAGGTCGCGCATACGCCCAACCTCGACCGGCTCGCCGCTTCGGGGTCGAACGGCGTGCTCTTCTCGCTCGGGCCGGGCCGGGCGCCGTCGAGCGAGCTCGCGCACTGGCGGATCCTCGGCTACCGGCCGGACGAGTTCCCCGGTCGAGCTGTGTTCGAGGCGATCGGCGTCGGCCAGGAGATCGACCCCGGGCACGTGTTCGCCTATGCGGCGCTCCGCCCGGCTCGAGTAGAGCGCGGCGAGCTCTGGCTGACGGGGCGGCCGCGCTACGGCGAGGACGAGGAGGAGGCCAGGCGGCTGGTCGAGTCGTGCGACGGGCTCGAGGTGGACGGTCTGCGCTTCTCGCTCGCACACACGCGCCGCGGCGAGGCCGTGCTGCGGATCGCGGGAGGTGCGGATGACCGGATCACCGACACGGACGCCTTCTTCCGGGATCGGCATCCCGTGTTGCGGCCCCTGGCGCAGGTGCCCGCGGCCGAGCGCACCGCGCGGGCGGTCGAGCAGTGGACGCGCGCCGTGATCGACCGGTTGCGGGGCGAGCGGTTCAACGTGATCACGCTCAAGTGGTGGGGCCGTCCCCGTCCGGTGCCGACCTTCGAGCAGCGGCACGGACTGCGCGGCACGTTCGTCGCCGAATCGGCCTTCCTGTGCGGCCTCGCCGGCGCGGTCGGGCTGGCCGCGCTCGAGGAGCCCGAGAGCGACGACCCGGCTGCCGATCTCCGTCGGCGCGTCCAGCGGATCTACCAGCGGCTCGGCGCGGGCGACGACTTCGTCTTCGTCCACCTGAAGGCGACCGACATGGCCGGGCACACGAAGGATCCCGCGGTGAAGCAGGCCACGATCGAGGCGCTCGATGCGGAGCTCGCAGCGCTACGCGCCCTATCTTCACGCGCGATCGTCGCGGTGACCGGCGACCACGCGACGCCGACCTACCCCGACGTCATCCACTCCGGCGACCCGGTGCCGTTCCTCCTGAGCGGTCCGGGAGTCAGGCCGGACGCGGTGGAGAGCTTCGGCGAGCTCCAGGCCGCCGCCGGCATCCTCGGCCACCTGCGCGGCGAGGACGTCATGCCCGTGCTCCTCAACGCCGCGGACAGGCCGCTCTTCGCGGGTTCCCGCCCGACCCCGTACGCGGGCGCGGACGGCTACCCGTCGCTGCTGGAACCACTCCGGATCGACTGGTAGGCGGGCCTGGCGGCACGTCGCTGAGCCGCCGGGCCGCGCTGCTCGCCCCGAGGACGGCGTCCTCAGTCGCGCCCACGCTACGCGTCCGAGTCACACGAACGCTCCCTGCGTCCTTGCCTCGGAACGACCATCGCACCCCGACGACGAGCGACGTCCCGCCAAACCCGCCTGCGCTAGCCTCGAACGGTGAGCGTCGATTCGCGAGCGGTCCTGCGGGCGCGCCGCCTGGAGCTGACACCCGCGCTCTTCGCGAAGGTCGCGCTCTGGTCGGCGGTCGCGCTGTACGTGATCATCATCAGCGGCGCCACCGTGCGGCTGACCGGTTCCGGCCTCGGTTGTGAGGGCTGGCCCGGGTGCGGCCAGGGACGGCTCTTCCCCGAGAAGGACCACCATCAGGCAGTCGAGTTCGGGAACCGCGTCGTCGCGATCTTCCCCCTGACGCTGTCGCTGCTCGCCTGGCTCGCCGCCTGGCGGCTGCGGGCGGCGTCGACGTGGGTGCGCTGGTTGGCCTTCGCGGTCATGGCCGCGACCTTCTTCCAGGCGCCGATGGGCCTGATCACGATCCGGCTCGACCTCGACCCGGTCGCCGTCCTGTCGCACTTCCTGCTCGCGATCCTCGCCCTCGCGGGCGCGATCGTCGTCGCGATCGAGGCGAAGGTGATCGAACGAGGCGCGGCCGAGCCCGCGGTGCCGCGTTGGGTCGCGGTCGGCGGAATCGCGCTGACGGCCGTCTGCCTCGTCCTCGTCGTCACCGGAACGTTCGTGACCGCGGCGGGCCCGCACGCCGGCGATCCGGACGTCGTCGACCGGCTCTGGCGGATCACGGACGCGATCTGGATCCACGTTCGCGCGACCGCCGCCTTCGGCATCGGCTTCCTCGTGCTGCTCGTCTACCTCTGGCGCCGCCGTCCGGCCACGGACGGCCTGCTCAAGGTGTCGGGCGCGCTCCTCGCCGTCCTGCTCGTGCAGATGGCCGTCGGCGAGCTGCAGTGGCGGAACCAGCTGCCCTGGTGGCTGGTGCTCATCCACGTCGCACTCGCGTCGGCGATCTGGGCGGTGATGGTGGCGCTCGCGACCCTGCTGTGCGGCAGCCGACAAGCCGCCTAGACTGAAGGCATGAGCGACGAGCTGATCCTCCACGAGCGGCCGACCCTGCGTAGCCCCGTCCTCGTGGCGGCGTTCCGCGGCTGGAACGACGGCGGGCAGGGAGCATCCCTCGCCGCCGGCTACTTGGCGAAGCTCTGGAACGCGCAGAACTTCGCCGAGATCGACCCGGAGGGATTCTTCGACTTCCAGGTGACCCGGCCGCACGTCTCGCTCGTCGACGGCGTCACGCGCAAGATCGAGTGGCCCGAGACGACGTTCCGGCACGCGGACCTAGGTGGCGCCGAGCGCGACGCCGTCCTGCTCACCGGCAACGAGCCGAACGTGCGCTGGAAGGCGTTCACCCGGCTGATCGTCGACCTCGCCGCGGAGCTGCGCGTCGAGCTGGTGGTGACGCTCGGCTCGCTGCTCGCGGACGTCCCGCACACACGGCCCGCTCCGGTGACCGGGAGCGCCACCGACCCTGAGCTGGTCGAGCGGCTCGGGCTCGAGAACTCGCGCTACGAGGGGCCGACCGGCATCGTCGGCGTGCTCCACGACGCGTGCCGCAACGCGGGCGTCGCCTCCGCGAGCCTCTGGGCCGCCGTCCCGCACTACGTCTCGCTCGCGCCGAGCCCGCGGGCCGCGCAGGCTCTCTGCGACCGGCTCGGCGAGCTGCTCGACGTCGAGATCGACACGCAGGAGCTGAAGGAGGCCGGCGAGGCCTACGCCGAGCAGGTCAGCGCGGCAGTGGCGACGGACGAGGAGACGCAGGCCTACGTCGAGGAGCTCGAGCAGCGGACGGACACGATCATCGAGGAGACGCAGCTCCCGTCCGGCGACGCCCTCGCCGCCGAGCTCACGCGCTTCCTCCGCGACCGCGAGCGCGGCGACGGCACACCCGGGCCTTCAGCTCCTAGCCAAAGGTGAACGCGTAGCCCGCGATGCCGCGGGGAACGCGAAGCTCGAGCACGCCCTTCCGGAAGCGGGGCAGCTCCAGGAGGGTGTAGAGCCGGCTTCCGTCGACGGCGACGGTCCGCACGCGGCGGCCGTCGAGGCGGACCTCGACCCTGCCCTTCCCGCCGAGGACGAGGTTGACCTCGCGCGCGCGGAACCGAAGGCGCAGGCGGGCGTTCGGGCCGGCGACCGCGCGCTCGCTCTCGACGCGCCAGCGGCCGCCGTAGGCGAGCTGGTCGGGCGCGAGCTGCGCCGGGAGCCGGTAGGGCGCCATGCGATCGGGCGAGAGCGCGGGGTTCCCGAGGCCGGTGAGCCGCTGGTAGCCGAGGTACGTCTCCGGCGTCATCGGGCTCGCGGGCGTCCGGTCGCGGAGCTTGGCGGATACGAGCTGGGCCCGCGGCTGCTCGGCGAGGAGGCTGCGGATCACGCGCTCGGTCTCGCGGTACGAGCCCTCGCCGAAGTGGACGAACCGAACGTTCCCGTTCCTGTCGATCAGGTACTTGGCTGGCCAGTACCGGTTGCCGTACGCGTTCCAGGTGCCGTAGTCGTTGTCGAGCGCCACCGGGTAGTGGATGTGCAGGCGGCCGAGCGCGCTCCGCACGTTGTCCGCCTCGTGCTCGAACGCGAACTCGGGCGTGTGGACGCCGACGATCTGGAGGCCGTCGCGCCGATACGCCTCGTCCCACGCGCGCAGGTACGGGAGCGTGCGGAGGCAGTTCACGCACGAGTACGTCCAGAAGTCGACGAGGACGACCTTGCCGCGCAGGCCCTGCATGGTGAGCGGGCGCGGGGTGTTGAGCCAGCGGGAGATGCCCGTGAACGCAGGCGCCGGGCCGTAGTCCCGCAGCCCCTCGTCGGCGGCGGCGGTCTGCTTCCGGCCGGTTAGGCGGTCGAGCCGACGCTCCGCCGTCGAGTTGCCCTCGATGCGGCTCTGCAGGGACTCCGTGTAGCCGGGAACTTCCGTCTGGAAGCGGCTGTCGGCGCCGAAGGCGATCGCCAGGGCGGTCAGCGCGACGACGACTCCGAGAGCGCGCCGGACGCCGAGCGCGTGCGTGCGCACGGCCTTCATGCCGCTTGCCCACCGGCCGCCCGCGGCGACCAGCAGCATCGGGAGGGCGGCGCCGAGCGCGTAGGCCAGCGTGAGGGCGACGACGTCGACGCCGAGGTCCCGGCTCGCCGCGACGACCGTCACCGCCGCGAGCACCGGACCGGCGCACGGCACGAACACGAGGCCGAGAGCGGCGCCCAGGAGCAGTCCGCCGCCGAGATCGCCGGCCGGCCGGCGGCTCAGCCGTACGAGCGGCCGCTCGACCCATTGCCCGACCCGCGGGAACAGCAGCGAGGCGGCGACGAGGAAGAGCAGGACGAGCGCGAGGTTGCGCAGGAAGTCCTTCGGCAGGCCGAGCGCGTCGAGGAGCCAGACGCCGGCGAGCGTGAAGACCGAGAAGCTGAGGACGAGCCCGGCGACGATCGCGTAGGGCTTGCGCTGTCCGCCCGATGCGCCGCCCGCCAGCAGGATCGGGAGCACGGGCAGGACGCACGGCGACAGCGCCGTGATCAGACCGGCCGCGAACCCAACTGCGATCAGGACGAGCATCGCCTCGTTCCGAGCGTACTGAGACGCTCGTTAACGGCGCCTTACGCTTGTAGAAGAGCGCTACTTAGCCGTCGGCAGCGCGGGCCGGCTCGGCCTCGGGCGGCTTGTCCGCCTCCGGCGGCGGTGGCGTGGGCAGCGCCTCGACCGTCCCGTTCTGCTGCTTCTGCTCGGCCTGAGCCTGAGCCTGGGCCTTCGCGCGCTTGCGCCTGCGCCGGCGCCGCGAGCGGCCCGGGTGGGCCTTCGGCGCGGGCAGGTTGTCCGCAAGTGCGTTCGCGACCTCGGCGATCGAGGCGATGCGCTCGCGCGCGGCCTCGATCAGCTGTGTCGACCGCGGCGTGTATCCCTCGGCGGAGGCCAGCAGCGCGACCCCCACCTGCAGCGGCTGCTCGCGGGCTGCGTTCACGAGCCGGGCGGCGTTCTCCTCGTGCCGGTGACCGCGCGAGTTGGCGAGCGCGCCGAGCAGGCGCTTCGCCTCGGGGAACTCGGCGCTCGCGCGGCGATCCTGCGCCTTGCGCGTCGCGCGGGCGAGCCGCCACGTCCAGCGGCCGAGGATCTGGTCCGGCGCGTCGGCCTTGCCTTCGCCGATCGCGCGGAGCAGCGTCCGCACGCCCTGCACGCGGTCCTTCTCCCAGGTCGGCGCCTGCGTCACGAGCGTGACGAGGTCGTCGAAGTCGGCGCGCTCGACCTTCATCGAGACCCGGTCGGCGAGCGCGATCAGCCGCAGCCTGCGATTCGGGTTCTCGGCCGCGCACGTGAAGAGGAACTGCTCGAGGCAGCCCCTGCTCGCGCGCCCGTCGGTCAGCTTCTTGACGAACTCCGTCCGCTCGTCGAAGCGCACCTGGCGGCCGGCGATCGTGGCCCAGAAGCGCTGCTCGTCCTCGTCGAGGTAGCGCGGGTCGACCCGCTGCCACTCGCGTGCGATCACGTTGAGCCGCCGCTTGACGTCCGGTGTGACCGGCACCAGCCACGGCGCCGGAGCGAGCTTCCGCCGCGCGCGCCGGTTGGGTCGGCGCCTCGGAGCCGGCGTCACGCGCGCGCCCTCGCGGTAGAAGTCCGCGTCGAGCAGGCTGTGCAGCGAGATGACGCGGTCGGTGTGCGTCGAGCCCTTGTTGACGAAGTCGACGACGATGCCGGCTTCCTTGCGCGGGTGGAGCCGCATGATCCGGCCGATCCGCTGCTGGTAGACGCGCCGGCTCGCCGTCGGCGCCAGGTGCATGCACACCGTCGCCCGCGGCGAGTTCCAGCCCTCGGCGAGCAGCTGGGCGTTGATGAGGATGTTGATCTCGCCGCGCTCGTAGCCGGCGAGGGTCTCCGCCAGCCGCACGGGCGGGGTGCGGCCGCTCACGGCCTCGGCCTTGAGCCCGGCGGCGCGGAACTCCTTCGCGAGGTTGTAGGCGTGGTCGACGCCGGCTGCGTAGACGATCCCGGGCGTGTTGTCGAAGCGATCTCGGTAGAGGCTGGCGGCGGCCTGGTTCAGTGCCTGGTGGTCGAGGACGGCGGCCAGCGCGCGTTCCTCGAAGTCGCCGCCGACGATCGGCACCGACGAGATCGCGGCGGCGGGCGGCACGCGGAGGGTGCGGAGCGGCGCGATCAGGCCGCGGCGGGCGGCATCCTGCAGCGGGAGGTCGTCCACCGAGGCGGGGAAGACGTCGGAGACCTGCTTCGCGATCAGCTGCTCGGTGGCGGTCATGCCCACGTACAGCGGCTCCGGGTAGCTCCGGATCGCGGCGCTCGTCTTCTCGCCGAGGGCCGTGTGGGCCTCGTCGGCGATCACGAGCTGGTAGGCGTCGCGATCGATCGAGGCGACGTGGCGCGCGAACCAGGCGTAGGTCTGGATCGTGATCGGCGCCTTGCTCTTGGCCTTCGTGCCGCGTTCGACGATGGGCTCGAGTCGGTCGTCGTAGCCCTCGGTCTTGAGGTCGCGCTGGAACTGCGAGACGAGCAGGCGCCTGTGGGTGAGGATCAGGACGCCGAGCGTCCGGGCCGACTCGACGAAGCCGGCGGCGGCGATCGTCTTGCCGGACGCGGTCGGGTGGCGGAAGCGGAAGCGGCGGACGGCGCCGGGGTCGGCCTTGAGGTCGACCACCTCGGCCTCGCCCTCGGCGGTCATGTCCTCGTCTTCGTCCTCGTCGACCTCGACCGGCTCGGCGTAGCCGTTGCCGTTGGGCTCCTCGGCCTCGCGCTGGTTGGCCGCGATCAGCTCGGTGAGCATCCCGGCGAGCGCGTCCACCTGGTGGCGGCGCAGCTCGGTCCCGGAGGCGAGGTGCGGCGGGCGCTCCGAGAGCACCCGCTCGAGGCCCAGCATCAGCCCGAAGCGCACCTTCCACTCGGACGAAGGGTCGGGCCGGCCGGCCTCGATCTCGGCGATGGCTTCGTCGAGGGCCTGTCGGCGTGCCGTTCCAGGCGCGAGCACGACGGCTGGATCCTCGTCGGGATGGAGCAACGGCTCGCCTGCCCACGCTTCGGCGCGTGCGCTCGATTCGGTGAGAGCGTCCGTTGCCTCCGGCGCTATCGTCGGGTGCTCGGTCGTGTTCTGCATGCACGCGACGCTTCGTGCGTCGCAACTTTCTGAGAAGAGCCGCCCGCTAGTCCCCTGAGGCGGGCGTCTCTCGCAGCATACCCGATCCGGCGGATTTCAGCCTTCCTCGTCGAGGAAGACGAGCAGGCGGGTTTCCAGGCGATCCGCCAGCTCCCGGCAATCCACCTCGTCGGAGTCGTGCCGGCGCAGCTCCGCGAAGAACAGGCGCGTGACCGCACGCGTTGCGCGGATGAGCTCGTCGGGCTCCAGCGACCTGGGCAGCGCGTCGGCGAGCGCGTCGAGTAGCTCGGGGTCGACGTCGTCGGCGCCCTTGTACTCGCTCATGTCGGCGCCGGCGAGCGCCAGCGTGCGCCAGCGCAGCAGCCCGATGTAGTAGTGAGCCCGCCAAAGACGGCCGCGGTGGATCGCGGCGGCCGCGTGGAGCACGTCGTGCCACGCGAAGCCGGCCTCGGCCCGGGGATCCGTGGCCCACCAGGCTTCCTCCTCGTCGTCCCGCCCGCCCGGCGGCTGGAAGCCCAGGTCGAGCTCGAGGAAGTTCTCGAGCATGAACCCGCGAACGTGCTCGACGCCGAAGGAGACACGGAAGTCGTGGACGACGGGGAAGAGCTCGTACATCCGCTCGGCCCAGCCGTCGGCGAGCTCGAGGTGGTCGACGCCCTCCCGGGCGATGACCGTAACGTCGACGTCGGACCAGCGGTCCGTGTACCCGGATGCGCCCGAGCCTCCGAGCTCCGCGCGGGCGATCCGCTCGTCGGTGCCGAGCAGGCCGATCAGCCGCGTCGCGATCTCGTCGCGCTCGTCAGGCGTGAACAGCGCCATGCGCGTCGGCGAGCTTACGCCCGGTGACGCGCTCGGAGACGCCGGTCTGGTCGAGGTGCTTGCTGATGCCGCCGAGCCAGAACGGCCAGCCCGCCCCGAGGAGGAGGGCGGTGTCGACATCCTTGACGTCCGAGACGACCCCTCCTCGAGCATGCGGTTGACCTCGTCGGCGATCGCCTCGAGGGCGTCGCGTTGGATCTCGTCGACCGTGCGGCGGGCGTCGCCCCGCACGACGATTTCCTCGGTGCCCTCCGCGTAGTTGCGCAAGGTCTCCGAGAGCGGAAAGCGGTCGGGATAGGCCTCGTTCAGCGTCTCGAGCACGTGGTTGGCGACGCGCGGGCCGACCATCTGCAGCAGGACGGAGGGTGCCATCGGCAGGCCCAGTCGCAGGATCGCCTCGTCCGTTTCGTCGACCGTGTTGCCGTTCTCGAGCGCGTCCATCAGCACCGTCGTCATCCGCGTCAACACGCGGTTGACGATGAAGCCGGGCGCGTCGGCCGAGGCCACCGGGCGCTTGCGGAGCTTCTTCGCCGTGTCCCAGACGGTCGCGAGCGTCTCGTCGTCGGTCTCGGCCGCCCGGATCACCTCCACGAGCGGCAGCACCGCGACCGGGTTGAAGAAGTGCATCCCGGCCACGCGCTCGGGGTGCTCGAGCTCGGCCGCCATGTCCGTGATCGACAGCGACGAGGTGTTCGTCGCGAGCACGCACTCGGGTGACACGACCCGCTCCAGCTCGGCGAATACCTCGCGCTTGACGTCCAGCTGCTCGAACACGGCCTCGAGCACGAAGTCGCAGTCGGCGAACCCCTCGTAGCCCGTCGAACCGGTCGCAAGCGTGCCGAGGAAGCGCGCCTTTCCCTCCGTGTACCGCCCCCTGGCGGCCAGGCCCTCGAACTCCTCGCGGATCGACTCCAGCGCGCGGTCGACGATCTCCTGGCTCACGTCTCGCAGCACGACCGGCACCTCGAGCCGGCGCAGGAACAGCGTCGCGAGCTGCGTCGCCATCAGGCCCGCGCCGACGATGCCCACCTTGCGCACGCGTCGGGCTTCCGCGTCCGGGCGGCCCGCGTCCTGCTTCGCGCGGCGCTCCACGAGGTCGAACGCGTACAGCGACGCGCGCGCCTGGGGCGACAGCATCAGGTCGGCGATCGCCTCCTCCTCGGCGCGGTAGCCCTCCTCGACGCTCCACGTCGCCGAGCCCTCGATGAGCTCGAGGGCGCGGTAGGGAGCGGGGGCCGCGCCGTGCACGGAGTCGTCGAGCTGGTTCCGCGCGCGGCGGATCACCTCGGCCAGCTCGGACGTGTCCGGAGGCGTCCGCTCGATCGGCTTCTCCACCAGCTCGAGCGCGTACGCGATCGATCCGTCCAGGAACTCCGCGGGGTCGAGCAGCCGGTCGGCCAGGCCAAGCTCTACGGCCTCCGCGGCCGTCAGCATCTTGTTCTGGCGCATCGGGTTCTGCACGACGACCTTCACGGCGGTCTTCGCGTCGACGAGGCGCGGGATCAGCTGCGTGCCGCCCCAGGCCGGGAAGATGCCGAGGAACACCTCCGGGACGCCGAAATGGCGGACGGCGCCGGAGATCGTGCGGGCGTCGCAGTGGAGCGCGATCTCGAGGCCGCCGCCGAGGCAGGCGCCGTTGACGGCGGCGACGGTCGGGAAGGGCAGCGCACGGATGCGCCCGAAGGCGTCGTGCCCCGCCCGGCTACCCTCGATCGCCTCCTCGCGGCTCGTGATCTTCGGGAACTCGGTCATGTCCGCGCCGACGGCGAAGACGAACGGCTTGCCGGTGAGCACCATCGCCACCCAGTCGCCGTCCTCCAGCTCCGCGAGGACGCGCTGCGCGGACTCGAACGCCGAGCGCCCGAAGACGGTCGGCTTCGTGTGGTCGGCGCCGTTGTCGATCGTCACGAGCGCGAGCGGGCCGCGCTCGGTGTCGACGCGCCGCAGCTTGAACTCGGTGCGAACCTCGCTCACGCGGCCGCGGGATTCTCCCAGAGCGCCGCCGCGCCCATGCCCATGCCGATGCAGAGCGCGGTCAGCCCGTACCTCACGTCCGGACGCTCGCGGAAGCCGTACGCGAGCTGGGCCAGCAGGCGCACCCCGGTCGCCGCCAGCGGATGGCCGCACGCGATCGCGCCGCCGTAGGGGTTCAGCCGCTCGTCCTCGGGATCGACGCCGAGACCGTCGCACCAGCTCAGCACCTGCACGGCAAAGGGCTCGTTGAGCTCGAAGAGGCCGACGTCGTCGATCGTCAGGCCGGCCTGCTCCAGGACGCGCTTCGTTGCCGGAATCGGGCCGATCCCCATCAGCTCCGGCTCGACGCCCGCGAAGGCGAAGCCGACGAGGCGCATCCGCGGCTCGAGCTCGAGCTCCGCGGCCGCCTCCTCGGAGGCGAGCAGCGCGGCGGTGGCGCCGTCCGTGAGCCCGGCGGAGTTGCCGGCGGTCACGCGGCCGCCTGCGCGGAACGGTGTCGGCAGCTCGGCGAGCCCCTCCATCGACGTGTCCGGGCGCAGGAACTGGTCGCGGTCCGCAACGGCCCAACCCTCGTCGGTGAAGACGCTCATCGGCACGACGGTCTCGCGCATCACGCCGTTCTCCCACGCTGCAGCCGCGCGCTGCTGCGAGCGGACGGCGAAGGCGTCGGCGTCCTGCTTCGTCAGCTGCGGAAAGCGATCGTGGAGGTTCTCCGCGGTCGAGCCCATCGAGACGGCCGAGTCGTCGACGAGCCGCTCGACGAGGAAGCGCGGGTTGAAGTCGACCTCTTCGCCCATCGGGTGGTGGCCCATGTGCTCGACCCCGCCGGCGACGACGACGTCGGCTGCGCCGTAGGCGATCTGACCGGCGCCCGAGGTCACGGCAGTCAGCGCGCCGGCGCACATCCGGTCGATCGCGTAGCCGGGCACCGACTGCGGCAACCCGGCCAGCAGACCGACATTGCGGCCGAGGGTCAGGCCCTGGTCGCCGACCTGCGCGGTGGCCGCGTAGATGACGTCGTCGACCCGCTCGGGCGGCAGCGACGGGTTCCGGCGCAGTAGCTCGCGAACGGTCTTCGCGGCCATGTCGTCGGCCCTGGTCTTCCAGAAGTAGCCCTTCGGGCCGGCGCGGCCGAACGCGGTCCGCACACCGTCGACGAAGACGACCTCCCGCAGTTCACGGCCCATGGGGACTCGATCTTAGCCCGCTGATTGACTGGTCGGTCAACGGGTGCGAGCCATACTGCGCCGCGTGGACACGGACTGGGAGGACATCGTCGAGCGCGAGATCGGCCGGTACCACGACGGCGAGACGAGACTGCCCGCCGAGTCGGATCCGCGCCAGCGTCAGCTCACGCGGATGGGCAACGCCGCCAACGGCGCCGGTCTCGCGCTGCTCATGCTCGGCCGCGACGACGAGGCAGCGCAGTGGCTCCACCACGCGGCCGCTCGCTGGCGCGAGAGCTTCGGCGATGCGCCGCCCGGAAGCTGGGGGCGGCCGATCGGCGCGATCAAGGCCCTGCTGCTGGCCGGTGACCGCGAAGGGGCGGAGGAGGCAGCCCGCTGGGCGCTCGAGGCCGGCGCGGGCTCCGGCGAGTCCCCGATCGGCCGCTATGCGGCGGCCCTCGCCCACCTCGTGCTCGGCCAGGACGAGGAGGCTCGCACGCTCGCGGCGTCGATTCGCGGGCGCGACGACTTCCCGCGCGACGTGGCCGACGCGCTGGCGACGCTCGCCGCCGGCGACCGTCCCGGCTACGTCCTCGCGGTCGAGAGCGTGCTCGAGTCGTTCGAGCAGCGAGACGAGTACCTCGAGGACGTGCCCATCGCGGACACGGTGCTGGTGCTCCAGGCCCTCGCCGAGCCACGCTCGCTGGCGGCGGAGCTGAGCTCGCCGCTGCTGCCGGCGGGCTATTCGCCTTCCGTGTAAGGGTGCGAGACGAGGGTGATGAGGACCGCGTCGAGGTTCGGGTCCTCGAGCTCCTCGGCCCGGTCGACGAAGGCCTGCCACAGCTCCCGGACGTGCTCCGGCTTGAGCCGGGCCGTCGAGCTGGGCGCTGCGGAACCGACCCTCCGGGCCGAACTTCTCCCAGCCTCTCTGCACCTCTTCGAGCATCGCGGCGTGGATGTCCGTCGAGCCGGTCCCGAGCAGCTCGGGCGCGACGCGGATTGCCTTCGCGACTGCGCGGTAGGGCTTCTCGCGGGCGCGGCCGGCGCCGGCGGACGGCTGGATCAGCCCCGCGCGCACGAGCATGCGAACGTGGAAGTGCAGGTGCCCGGGATCCACGTCCAGGCGGTGCGCGAGCTCTCGGTTCGAGAGCTCTTCACCGGTTTCGCCGAGCAACTCGAGGACGCGTAATCGGAGTGGGTGCCCCAGCGCCTTGATCTGCTCGGGGCGGTCGATCGTGAGTATCTCGAGTGGTTCGGGCGCGGGCGTCGGCGCGTCCATTCTCATCGGTTTATAAACGAGCGGAATAACCTCTGTCTATGCAGGCAGCTGAGCGGCGGCCGCGCGATCGAGCAAAGCGACCGTCCTTCCCGGCTCCGAGCGCACGAGGCTGGCCGGGGCCTCCGGGCTCGGAGGCTCGGCGAACACACGCCTGATGGCGTCTGCCTTGCTCTCACCGACGGCCACGAAGAGGACGGTTTCCGCTGCGCACAGCACCGGAATCGTAAGCGTCACGCGGTCGACGTCCTCGCGGTACACGGGCACGGCGCGGCGGTCCCGCTCCCCGAGGGCCGGATCGTCCGGGAAGAGCGACGCGGTGTGAGCGTCCGGGCCGATGCCCTGGAAAGCCAGGCCCAGGGTGACGTCGGCGACCTCGTCGTCGTAGAGCGCCGCCGCTGCTTCCGGCGCCAGCTCGCCGCGGATCCTGTGTACCTCGCGGGGCGCGCCGGTGATGCGCTCCAGCAGGTTCTCGCGCGCCAGCCGATAGTTCGAGCGCGGGTCGTCCTCGGGCACGCAGCGCTCGTCGCCCCACCAGACCTCCGCGGAGCTCCAGTCGGGCGCGAGCTCGGCGGCCCGCGCGAACGAGTTGGTCACGGAGCCGCCTGACAGCGCGATGTGCGCGCCGGCGCGAGCCGCTTCGGCCAGCTCGGCTGCGGAGGCCTCCTGTACCTCGCCCGCTGTGTCGAACACGCGGATGTCGACGCCGCTCACGGCTCGCCTGCGGCGAGCTCGCGCGAGCGCACCATCGCCGCCTGGATGGCGTTCAGGAACGCCGCGCGCACGCCTGCCTGCTCGAGCTCGTGGATCGCGCGAATCGTCGTGCCGCCGGGCGAGGTCACCATCTCGCGGAGCTCGACCGGGTGCATCTTCTCGTCGCGCAGGAGCTTCGCGGTGCCGAACATCGTCTGGACGACCAGCTCGGTCGACACCTCGCGCGACAGCCCGAGCAGGATCCCGGCCTCGATCATCGCCTCGGCGAGCAGCGCGAAGTACGCGGGGCCGGAGCCCGAGACCGCCGTGACGGCGTCCATGTACGTCTCCGGCACGAGCACGACGCGGCCCACGTGCTCGAGCACCTCCTGGCCCACCGCGAGGTGCTCGGCGCTTGCGTGCGTCCCGGCACACAGCCCGGCAACGCCCTCGTGAACGGTGGACGGCGTGTTCGGCATCGCGCGCAGCACGGGCACCGGCTCTGCGATGCGGCGTTCGATCGTCGCCGTCGGGACCGCGGCCGCGATCGAGACCACGACCTGGTCCCCAGACAAGAGCCCGCCGATCTCGCCGAGCAGCACGTCGAAGTCCTGCGGCTTGACGGCGATCACGACGACGCCGGACTGCGCGACCGCCTCCGCGTTCGACGCCGTCGCCTCGACGCCGTGCCGCTCGCGCAGCTCCGCGAGCCGCTCCTCGCGGCGGCCCGTGACGACGATCTCGTCCGAGCTTCGCCAGCCGGTGCTCAGCAGCCCGGCGAGGAGGGCCTCGCCGATCTTGCCGCAGCCGAGGATCGCGATCCGGCGCGGGTCAGGTGGCATGTGCGGAGTCTAGGAGGGTTTGGCGGTATGTCGCTCGTTGCCGGGGCGAAGCGCGGCCCGGTGACACAGCCGTCATCCCGTCAAGCCCTCCTCTGTAAGCGCGTGAGGGCCTGCGCAATCTCCGCGAGTCGGCCACGGTCGAGCTCCCCGTCGGCGTCGACTGCCGACGCCTCGAGGGTCACGGCGCCGTCGTAGCCCTGTCCGCGCAGCCGGGTCAGGAAACCGTCGAGGTCGAGCTCGCCCTCACCCGGCAACCGGTAGCGGCGGCGCGGGTCGCCGCGGACAATCGCTCCGGCGAAGTCCTTGAGGTGCACGTGTCCGACGGGGAGCCCTGCGTCGAGTGCGCGGTCGAGCTCGCCATGCAGCCCGAGAAACTCCGTGTCGAGGACGGCGACGCAGCGGGGCTCGCGCTCGACGGCGCGTGCGACGTTCGCCAGCGGCGAGCCGACGCTGCACGGAATCGTCTCGATCGCGAGCGTCAGCCCCTGGGCCTCGGCCGCGTCTGCGCAGGCAGGCAGGAGCTCGAGGTTTCGTTCGAGGTGGCGGTCGCCCGTGGGCAGCTCCCAGAGGTGCAGGACGAGCAGTCGTGCTCCGAGCCGAGCCGCGAGCTGCGCGTTCGCCTCGAGTCGCTCCACGCCCGCGCGGTCGCCCTCGCTGAGCTGCGCGCCGATCGCCTTCTCGGCATGCCCGGTCTCGAACCGCATCCCGAGCGCCTCGAGGTCCTCGGCGACGGCATCCGGGTCGTCCAGCCAGTTCGAGTAGATCGACAGCTCGTAGGCCGCGACGGGCAAGGCTCGGGCTTCGGCGACCAAGCGGTGGTCGGCCCTCGTGGGATAGAAGGTGACCGCGCCGGTCGAGCAGAGAAAACGCACTCAGGCCGCCGCGTAGCGGGTGCGGATGCGGCTCTTGCGTACCTGCGCCGGGGTGGCGCGGACGGGGACGAGCCCGCGGCCGAAGCCGGCGAGGAGATAGACGCTCGCGAGTCCCTGCCACTCGCCGTAGCGGGCGAGCAGCTCGTCGGTCTCCTCGGCGTCGACCCAGCGGCCCTCGACCGCCGACAGCAGGTTGATCAGGCCGAGGTCGCGCGCGATCCCGCGGTCGTACCGGCCCAGGCCCTCGAGGAAGACGACGCCGATCGACCATGGGCCGATCCCGCGCTCGCGCTGCAGCCGCTCGGCGACGGCGTCGCCGGGCAGCTCGCGCAGGCGCTCCAGGTCGAGTGTTCGGCACATGCGCACGAGGGCGGTCGCCCGCCTCGCCGCGAGCCCTAGCGTCTGGAGCTCGGGCGGCGAGAACCGTGCCAGGGACTCGCTCGTCGGCGGGATGCCTGCGCGCCGCACGACGCGGCGCTCGATCATCCGCGCTTCCTGCACGGTGATGAGCTGCCCGGCGAGCGCCCGGAGCAGCGCATGCGCGACGGTCGCCGTGCGCAGCGGCCGCATGCCTCGGAGATGCTTGGTCGCGCGGCCGACGAGCGGGTCGTCGGCGAACCGGCGCAGGAACTCGGAGTGATCGTCGTCGAGGGCGAGCACGAAGCGCAGCTGCTCGAGGCCGGCCTCGCTCTCGGCACGCAGCCTCAGGGAGCCGTCGCTGCGCTGCGCGGCGATCGCGCGCTCCACCCGTCCGTCGACCGCGAGCTGCACGGCGAAGAGGCCGTCGCGGTAGCTCCGTCCGGGGATGCCCCAGCGGCAGGAGAGGCGCAGCGAGAAGGGCCCGCGGGGGCGAACGTCGGCTTCGAACGGCATCGGGCGAGCATAGGGACCGGCCCGGAGGGGATTCGCATGAACCGCACGGGCGCCTCGCTCGGTAGGTTTTCGGACGTGAGCGAGCCGATCGATCCGCGCGCCGACATCGGGCACGTCCACCTGAAGGTCTCCGACATCGACCGCGCACTGGCGTTCTACCGGGACGTGCTGGGGTTCGATGAGATGGCGCGCATGGGCGACGAGGCGGCGTTCATCTCGGCGGGCGGCTACCACCATCACATCGGGCTCAACACGTGGGAGTCGAAAGGTGGTCCGCCCCCTCCGCCGGGCACGACCGGCCTGTTCCACGTCGCGATCCGTTACCCCGATCGGAAGGCGCTGGCGACGGCCGTGCGTCGCGTGGTCGACGCCGACGTGCCGCTGACCGGTGCGTCCGACCATGGGGTGAGCGAGGCGATCTACCTGCGCGACCCCGACGACAACGGCATCGAGCTCTACCACGACCGTCCGCGCGAGGAGTGGCCGCGGACGCCGAACGGCGAGTTCACGATGTTCACGCGCCCGCTCGACGTGGGCGCTCTGCTCGCCGAGGCCGAGTAGTGGGTAAGGGCTACGCGGAAGGGCCGGCCGCCGAGGAGGCCCAGGCGCGGATGGACGCGCTCGAGCTCGGGGAGCGTGTAACCGGGAGCCGTAGGCTTGCTCGTCCCGCCGTGTTCGCCTCCACGCAGGACGACCCCGAGCGGCACTTCCTGGGCTGGGCGGACGAGGTCGACGCCGACATGCTCTTCGCGTCGGGCGAGGCCTGGGGCATCACCGTGGTGCGCGTGAGCCCCGACGCCGTGGCCTAGGAGGAGCGACCACAGCGGGCGCGAACTCGCCCGGGTGCTCGCGGATCTGCCACGTCTGCTGCTGCGGCTCGAGGGGCTCGTCCTCTTCGCGTGCGCGATCGCGCTGTACGTGCGCGAGGACTACTCGATCCTCGCCCTCGTGCTTCTGTTCCTGGCCCCGGACGTGTCCTTCCTGGGCCTGGCCGGCGGGCCGCGGGTGGGCGCCGTCGCGTACGACGCCGCCCACACCTACGTGGGCCCGGTCCTGCTCGCGTCCGTGTCGACGATCGTCGAGTGGGACGCGGGCGTGATGCTCGGCCTGATCTGGCTGGCGCACATCGGCATCGACCGAGCGCTCGGCTACGGCCTCCGCTACCCGGACGCATTCCGGGAGACGCACCTCCAGCGAGTGTAGGCGGGGCCGCTCAGGCGGCCGGGCGGAGCGGCGAGGGCAGGCTGTCGTCGCGACGACGCAGGCCGTACTGCTCGCGCTCGGCGTCGCGTCGCGACTGCGCGGCGATCCGCACGGCGTCGTCCTCGGAGGCGTTCGACCCGTCGTGCGAGGCGTCAAGGTCGGCCTGTCGCTCGGCGGCGACCAGCAAGGTCAGGTCCGCCAACGCGGCCGGACACGGATTCGTGCTCGCGCGCGCCTGCTCGTACCGGTTCTGAGTGCGCCCCGAAGCTCCGCGCGGGCCGGTGCTAGCCTCACCCTCATGGCCAAGCCCGTCGAGCAGCTCGACCGCGTCATCATCCGCTTCGCGGGCGACTCCGGCGACGGCGTGCAGCTGACGGGATCCCGCTTCACCAGCGAGACGGCGATCCTCGGCAACGACCTGTCGACGCTGCCCGACTTCCCGGCCGAGATCCGCGCGCCCGCCGGATCGCTCCCGGGCGTCTCGGGCTTCCAGATCCACTTCTCCGACCACGACATCCTCACGCCCGGCGACGCGCCGAACGTCCTCGTGGCCATGAACCCGGCCGCGCTGCGCACGAATCTGCGCGACCTGCCGGGAGGCGGGACGCTCATCGTCAACCGCGACGCGTTCACCGAGCGGAACCTCGAGAAGGCGGGCTACACGTCGAACCCGCTCGAGGACGGCACGCTCGCGGACTTCAACGTCCACGACATCCCGCTCACGACGATGACTCTGGAGGCGCTCAAGGAGGTCGACGTCACGAAGCGCGAGGCCGAGCGCTCGAAGAACATGTTCGCGCTCGGGCTGATGTCGTGGCTGTACCACCGGCCGACCGAGGGCACGATCGCCTTCCTCGAGCGCAAGTTCGGGGGCACGCCGGCGATCGCCGAGGCCAACGTCAAGGCGTTCAAGGCCGGCTGGGCCTACGGCGAAACGAGCGAGGACTTCGCCGTCACCTACGAGGTCGGCCCCGCACAGCTCCCGCCGGGCACCTACCGCAACATCACGGGCAACCAGGCGCTGTCGCTCGGCCTCGTGGCCGCGAGCGTGAAGTCGAAGCTGCCGATCTTCCTCGGCGCCTATCCGATCACGCCGGCATCCGGGATCCTCGAGGAGCTCGCCCGCTACAAGCACTTCGGCGTCCGCACCTTCCAGGCCGAGGACGAGATCTCGGCCGTCGGAGCCGCGCTGGGCGCGTCCTTCGGCGGCTCGCTCGGCATCTCGACCTCGAGCGGCCCCGGTGTGGTGCTGAAGGCCGAGACCGTCGGCCTCGCCGTCATGCTCGAGCTGCCGCTGCTGATCCTCGACATCCAGCGCGCAGGGCCCTCTACGGGGATGCCGACGAAGCCCGAACAAGCCGATCTGCTGATGGTGATGTTCGGGCGGAACTCCGAATCCCCGGTGCCCGTGATCGCGGCACCCACGCCCGGCGGCTGCTTCGACGCCGCCATCGAGGCCGCGCGCATCGCGCTCAAGTACCGCACGCCGGTGTACCTGCTCTCCGACGCCTACCTGGCGAACGGCTCCGAGCCGTGGCTGCTGCCCGACGTCGACGCGCTGCCGGACATCTCGACGACGTTCGCCGAGGCGCCCCAGCACGAGGGCAAGTTCCTGCCGTACCAGCGAGATCCCGACACGCTCGCCCGACCCTGGGCGATCCCGGGCACGCCGGGCCTGGAGCACCGGATCGGCGGGCTCGAGAAGGCCGACGGCACAGGCAACGTCTCCTACGACCCCGACAACCACGACCTGATGGTGCGGATGCGCGCGCGCAAGGTCGCCGGGATCGCCGCCGACATCCCCGAGCTCGAGGTCGACGACCCCGACGGCGCCGGCCTGCTCGTGCTCGGGTGGGGCGGGACGTACGGTCCGATCACCGCCGCCGTCCGCCGTGTCCGCGGCGACGGCAAGAAGGTCGCGCAGGCCCATCTGAACTACCTGAACCCGTTCCCGCGTAACACGGGAGAGGTGTTGCGCCGCTACCCGAAGGTGCTCGTTCCGGAGATCAACCTCGGTCAGCTGGTGAAGCTCGTGCGTGCCGAGTTCCTCGTCGACGCCGCCGGCTACCACCGCGTGAGTGGACAGCCGTTCCGCTCGGACGAGCTCGCCGAGGCCATCGAGGCAATGCTGTGAGCGCCGGCAACGGCAACGGCGGCCGCGCGCTCGTGCAGCTCACGGCGAAGGACTTCAAGTCCGACCAGGAGGTGCGCTGGTGCCCCGGCTGCGGCGACTACGCGATCCTCGCGGCGATGCAGAGTTTCATGCCGGAGCTCGGCATCCCGCGCGAGCGCATCGTCTTCGTCTCGGGCATCGGCTGCGCGGCCCGCTTCCCGTACTACATGGAGACCTACGGGATGCACTCGATTCACGGACGCGCGCCGGCGATCGCGACCGGTCTGTCCGTGTCCCGGCCGGACCTGTCGGTGTGGGTCGTGACCGGGGACGGTGACGCGATGTCGATCGGCGGCAACCACCTGATCCACGCGCTGCGCCGCAACGTCAACTTCAAGATCCTGATGTTCAACAACCAGATCTACGGGCTGACGAAGGGGCAGTACTCGCCGACGTCCGAGCTCGGCAAGGTGACGAAGTCGACGCCGATGGGCTCGCTCGACTGGCCGTTCAACCCGATCTCGCTCGCGCTCGGCGCCGAGGCGACGTTCGTCGCGCGGACGATCGACACCGACCGCAAGCAGCAGACCGAGGTGCTCAGGAAGGCGGCGAACCACAAGGGCTCGGCCTTCGTCGAGATCTACCAGAACTGCAACGTCTACAACGACGGCGCCTTCGACGTCGTCCGCGACGACAAGACGAACCGCATCGTGCTCGAGCACGGCTCGCCGATCCGCTTCGGCGAGGACGGCGAGAACGGCGTCATCCAGCGCAGCGACGGGACGGTCGAGATCGTCTCGACCGCCGAGGTCGGCGAGGACGCGCTCCTCGTCCACGACGAGCACCGCGACAGCCCGTCACTGGCGTTCGGCCTCTAGCCGGCTGGCGCATGGCCCGAGCGGCCCGCTGCCGATCGGCGTCTTCCGGAACATCGAGCGAGAGGTCTACGACGAGCTCATGAGCGAGCAGCTCGAGTCCGCGAAGGCGCAGCGCGAGAGCGATCTCGGCGCCCTGCTGCAATCGGGCGACACCTGGCAGATCGGCTAGCTGCCGGCGCCGAACAGACCTGCGTCGCCGACCTGCCCTACTTGGGCGTCTTGACTCCCCCCTTGAGCAGCTCGACGCTGCGTCCGATCCGCGTCCTGCGCGTCTCCTCGCGCTTCGCCTCCTCCACCCACGTCACGTATTCCTTCCGATGCGTGTAGCTGAGCCGGTCGAAGGCGTCGCGGAGGCGCGCGTCGGCCAGTGCGACAGCGAGGTCCTCGGGCACGGACACGACGCGCTCGGACGTGTCGAGCTCGACCTCGATCGCCACCGTCGCGCCGATCTCCGCGCCCGCCGCCTCCCGCACCTCGCGGCGGAAGGCCAGGTAGTCGACGCCGCCGTAGCGCGCGACGGTCGTCGTGAACGGGTAGCCGTCGATCGTGCCGCGCACGGGGGCGCGCACCTTGTCCCACTCCTTCTTCGGGTCGAACGGAAGCGTCACGGCCCCGGCCGGGCCGAATGGCTCCAGCACCGCGTCGAACCGCCTCATTCTGCGAGCCTACCGCCGTGGCCGTCGAGATCAGGGACGTCGCGCCCGGCCTGTGGATCTGGAGCCAGGAACACCCGGACTGGCGCCCCGGCGCCGGCTGGGAGGGGCCGGTCACTTCGACCTGCGTCGAGAGCGGAGGCGAGATCGGGCTGCTCGACCCGCTGGCGCCGCCCGACGACGCTGCGGGCTTCTGGGGCCGCCTCGAGGCGCACCCGCCGACGTTCGCGGTCGTCCTCAAGCCGGACCACGTCCGCAGCGTCGACCTCTTCGTCCGCCGCTACGGGATCCCCGCGTTCGGCCCAGACGTCTTCTTCGCCGGCGACGCACCCGAGACGGAGCTCGACTGGATCGGCGAGGGCAGCGAGCTTCCGGGAGGCCTGCGGGCGCTCCACGACGGTCGCGGCCGCAACGAGACTCCCATCTGGCTTCCGGAGCAGCGCGCGCTCGTCTTCGCGGACGGCCTGACAGCCCCTGGAGGTGAGTTGCGCGTGTGGTGGACGCCGTGGCACGAGAAGCGGGTCGTCCCCGCGCTCAGCGAGCTGCTGGAGTTGCCCTTCGAGGTGGTGATCGTCTCCCACGGCGAGCCGGTCCACGACCGCGCGGAGTACGTCCGCGCGCTCGAGCGCGCTCCCTACCGCGAGGGCTAGCGCGACCCTCGTGCACGGGGCGGGCGGCTCGATACGAGCGCGGCTGGCACGTCCCTCTCGACGGTGACCTGCTCTGTCTAGTACACTAGACGTCTATGACGCTAGACAAAGACATACTCAACGAGGCGCGCGAGCTCCGCTCGCGGCTCCTCCACCTCCAGCACGAGGCCGACCGGGCCAAGCTGGACTACCACCACGCCATCCGGCGGCTACAGGCGGCCGGTGGCTCCATGCGCGAGATCGCCGAGGCACTCGACCTCAGCCATCAGCGCGTCCACCAGATCGTCGAGGGCGACGAACCGATCCAGGTGCGGATCGGGCATACGGGACACGGCCGGCGGGGCCGGCGGTTCGGCAGGCGCCGCTTCACCAGGGTCGCTCGCCACATCGTCATGCGCGCTCAGAAGGAGGCGCACGCGCTCGGCGCCGACGGGATCACGCCCGAGCACCTGCTCCTCGGGCTCGTCGGGATCGAGCGGGGAACCGCAGCTCAGGCGCTGGCGGCGCTCGGCGTCGAGGTCGACGCCGTCCGGCGCGAGGTCGGCGGCGAGACCGCCCGCGAGCCGTCGCGGGGCAGACTGCCCTTCACGAGCGAGGCGAAGGCCCTCCTCGAGGCGTCGCCCGGTGAGGCCCAGTCGGGGCGGCACGGCTGGATCGGCAGCGAGCACATCCTGCTCGCGCTCGTCGACGCCGGCGGTCGCCCCGTCGAGATCCTCACGAAGCTGGGCGCCGAGCCCGACGCGGTCCGCGCCGAGGTCAGGCGGCGGCTCGAGGCTGCGGCGTAGCGAACGGGCGCTTCGGCAGCAGGAAGGCCGCCATCGCGAGTGCCGAGATCCCGGCGACCTGGAAGGCCAGGTCGGTGCCGCCGACTTGGATCAACCAGCCGATGAGCGGAGCGCCGGCGGGCGCCAGTCCATGGAAGGCGAACAGGTAGAGGCTGAGCACCCGGCCACGCATGTGGTCGGGTGCGGTCAGCTGGAGCAATGAGTTCGAGTTCGCGCTCCAGAGCGTGAAGCACATTCCCGCGGCGAGCAGGAACAGAGCGCACGCGGCGACGCTCGACTGCGGGATGACGGCGAGCATGGCGATGCCGAAGCCGACGGTCCCGGTCAGCAGAGCCTTCCAGCTTGCCCGGCCGAGCGACGCGGTCACGAGGGCGCCGAGCAGCGCGCCGGCGCCGAAGGCCGCCGAGAGGAGGCCGAAGACCGCAGGTCCCCCGTCGAGCTCGTTCGCGAGCACGGGCAGGATCACGCCGTTGTTGACGCCGAGCGTGCCGACCACGAGGACGAGCAGCAGCACCAGCCGTACGCGCCGGTCCGAGGCGGCGTAGACCAGTCCCTCGCGGACGCCGCCGATGAGCGTCGGGCGCTTCTCGGGGCGCTCGACCGGGTGCAGCTCACTGGTCTTCATCAGCAGGAGCGCAGCGAGCACGGCCATGAAGCTGACGGCGTTCAGCGCGAAGCACGCTCCCACGCCGACGGATGCGATCAGGACGCCCGCGATGCCCGGCCCCACGATGCGTGAGGCGTTGAAGATGCTCGTGTTGAGCGCGATCGCGTTCGGCAGCTCGCGGCGCCCGACCATCTGGTACACGAGTGCGTGGCGGCCCGGCGAGTCGAAGACCTGCGCGACGCCCGCGAGCACCGCGAGCACGTAGACCTGCCAGATCTGGGCGGAGCCGGAGAAGGCCAGCGCGGCCAGCGCGACGGCGACCGCCATCGACGAGGCCTGCGTCGCCATCATCAGCCGCCGGTTGTCGAGCCGGTCGGCCAGGACGCCGGCGAAGAGCCCGAACAGCGTCTGCGGCGCGAAGCGGCAGAGCGTCAGGACGCCGACCGCGAGCGGAGACCGCGTGAGCTCGTAGACGAACCAGGCGAGCGCGACGTTCTGCATCCACGTCCCGCTGACCGAGATCACCTGGCCGGTGAAGAAGAGGCGGAAGTTCCTGTGCTTGCGGAGGCTGGCGAACGTGCGCTCGTTGAACGCGTGGATCGCCGCCGTCACGCCAGGTCGTCCTCGAGCAGCTCCGAGAGCGGTTCGATCGCGGCCTCCACGGCAGCAAGTTGGTCGGGCGACAACCGCTTCAGGCGCGCGGCGAGCCAGGCGGTCCGCCTCGTGCGAACGGTGCGCAGGATGCGGTCGCCCTGCTCGGTCACCCAAAGCGCCTGGCGCCGGCGGTCGAGCGGGTCAGCCGTCCGCCTCACGAGCCCCGCCTTCTCCAGCCGGGAGACGGCGACGGACATCGACGCTGGGGAGATGCGCTCGCGCGCGGCGAGCGTGCGCACGCCGATCCCCGGCGCCTTGCGGATGAGGTGCAGCAGCGCTGCCTGACCGGCGGTCACCCCGAAGGCCGCAGTCTCGCGGCGGAGCTCGCGGCTCAGCCTCATCAGGACCGGCCGAAGTGCACCGGCAACCTCGGTCGGCGACGACAGCGAAGCGAGATCTTGCGACATCGTTAGTCAGACTAACAACAATCGTTAGCGACGCTAACGAAATCACTCACTTGGGGCAGACCGCAAGGTTCGCGCCGGGCAGGCATCAATGCATCGAAGCCAGGTCAGTGCACGTAGAGGACGTGCCTCATGCGGCACCCGGCTTCCTCGTCATGGTGGGGCGCCTCCCCGGGGGGTCGGAGGCGCCCCCCTATGTCCGGGGGAACCAATGTTTCCCCCAGAAACCCCTCCGTTTCAGGTTCTTCTGAACGCCAACGGGGCCGGAGAGCCCGGCCCCTCTAAGAACTTGATGCTGTCGCTAAGCCGCAGCGAGCGCGATAACGCGCTCGTCGCGCGATTCCGTGTAGTCGTCGCCCAGGGCATCGGTGAGCTTCTCTTGCAGCTCGCCTGACGCTGCCAGCTCTTCGACGATGTCGGCGCCGCCTAGCAGTTCTCCCCTCACGAACACTTGCGGGATCGTCGGCCAGCCCGACAGGGCCGAAAGTTCCTGCCTGAAGGCCGGGTCCGGGAGGATGTCGACCGCCGTGACCGGCGCGCCCGCTGCTCGGAGCGCTTCGAGCGCACGCTGCGAATTGCCGCACATCACGAAGCCCGGGGTGCCTTTCATGAAGAGAGCCACCGGCTCGTTGGTGATGATGTCCTCGATCTGGGTCTTCAGCTCGCTCATCGCGCCCCCTTGGTCTTGATCCGCAGCTCGTGGATGGTCCCGTCGGCGAGCGGCGTCTCGAGCGCCGCGTAGACGAGGCGGTGCTGGTCGACGAGCGTGAGCCCGTCGAACCGGTCCGACGAGACCGTCACCTGGAAGTGATCGCCTCCGCCGGTGCGGTCGACCACCGCTATCTCGGTTGCCTCGGGAAAGGCACTCTCGAGGAGCGATTGAAGAGAGTCGGCGGCGACCACGCGGCAATCGTAGCCACGGGGCCGCCGCCCGAACTCAGCGGTAGCGGAAGACGATCCGGCCGCGCTCGAGGTCGTACGGCGAGAGCTCGACCTTCACACGGTCACCCGGGAAGATCCGGATGCGGTAGCGGCGCATCTTGCCCGCCGTGTAGCCGATCGTCTCATGGCCGTTGTCGAGGGTGATGCGGAACATGCCGTTCCGCAGGGCCTCGGTGACCTCGCCCTCGAACTCGATCTTCTCTTCCGCTATGGCTCTGCCCTACGAAGTCGTGACGACGTTCGTCGCCTCAGGGCCCTTCGTTCCCTCGCGCACCTCGAACTCCACCTTCGCGCCCTCGGTGAGGGACTTGAAGCCGGTGCCCTCGATGTTGGAGTGGTGGACGAAGATGTCCTTCCCACCACCCTCGCCGTCGTCGGGCGAGATGAAGCCGTAGCCCTTGGCGTCGTTGAACCACTTGACGGTTCCGGTTGCCATCTGGAGATGTACCTCCCTTGTGTTTTTTCGAACGCAGTCAGGGAGGTCCTGAGGACTACCGCCGAACAGACGCTCTTTTGAACGGCGGGAGTGTAGCCCCTCTCACGAAGAAAGTGCGAAGCCCGCCCCGAGGAGTAGGGCGGGCTTCGCTTGTCCGGAGAGGGATGTGGGGAAGAGCTTCTAGTCCGCGTCCTTCGAAAGGACGGTGACGACCTTCTGGACCTCGCAGTCCGGGTTGACGACGTCGCTCTCCTGCGAGTTGAGCCACACGACATCGCGACCGGGGCCGCAGTTGATCGTGTCGACCATGTCGTCGTTGGCCAGGGCGTGCATGCGGTCGTCGCCCGGCCCACCGTTCTCGGTGTCGACTCCGCGGCCGACCCAGATGCGGTCGTTGCCGTCGCCACCGTCGATGGTGTCGTTGCCGTGGCGGCCGCGGACGACGTCGTTGCCGCCGCTGCCGTTGAGCGTGTCGTTGCCCGGGCCGCCGACGACGTAGTCGTTGCCTTCGCCGGCGTCCACGGTGTCGTTGCCCCAGCCGGCCCAGATGCGGTCCCTGCCGCCGAGCGCGGTGATGAGGTCGTCGCCTCCGCGAGCGAGGAAGCGCTCGGGAGCGTCGCTGCCGTTCAACACGTCGGGACCCTTCGTCCCCTTGTGCGTGACCAAGCGGTGTGCGGCCGCCGCGCTGACCACCATCGTCCCCAGAAGCGCGACGAGCCCGATAACGATGAGCCTGTGCTTCACGTTCGTTGACCTCCTCGTGGGAAGCTTGCGGTGGGACTATCCCCGCGGCGCATTAGCTCCTCGTAGGCGGTCTGAAAAGCTTCTGTTAGGGAGCCTTATTAGGCACACTTGGCCTCCGATGCCCGGACCCTTCGATGTCCTCCGCACGATCGGCGACCAGCTCCGCCGCAACCCGGCCTCGGAGCCGGCCGTCGACTGGGTGACGGAGCAGTTCGAGGCCTTCCGTCGTCCCGAGCGCGAGCGCTCGTTCGAAGAGCTGCAGGCGGAGCTCGATTCCCTCGTCGGGCTCGAGACCGTGAAGGAGCAGGTGCGGGCGCTCGTCGCGTTCCTGCAGGTCCAGGGGAGGCGCAAGGAGGCGGGGCTGCCCGAGGTCGCGACCGGCCAGCACCTCGTCTTCCTCGGCAATCCGGGCACCGGGAAGACGACGGTCGCTCGGCTGCTCGCGGAGATGTACCGCTCGATGGGGCTCCTGCGGAAGGGCCATCTCGTCGAGACCGACCGCGCGGGGCTCGTCGGCCAGTTCGTCGGGACGACGGCGCTCAAGACCGATCGCGTGATCCGGCGCGCGCTCGACGGCGTCCTCTTCATCGATGAGGCCTACGCGCTGGCGCCCGACAACGCGTACCACGACTTCGGCGCCGAGGCGATCGAGACGCTGCTGAAGCGGATGGAGGACTTCCGTCACCGCCTGGTGGTGATCGTCGCGGGCTATCCGCGGCTTATGAACCGCCTCCTCGACTCGAACCCCGGCCTGCGCTCCCGCTTCGCGCGCGAGATCTCGTTTCCCGACTATTCGACCGACGAGCTCATCTCGATCACGGGCAAGTTCGCGGCCGACCACGAGTACGTGCTGCGCGACGGCGCGGAGGAGGTGCTGCGCGCTGTGCTCGACGGGGCGGTTCGCGGCGAGGGCTTCGGCAACGCGAGGTTTGCCAGGACGCTCTTCGAGCAGGCGCTCAACGCGCAGGCGCTGCGGCTCACCGAGCGGCTGGACACGGCCGGGCCCGAAGACCTGACCGCGCTCACAGGTGACGACCTCGCGGCCGCCGCCCGCGCGCTCGGCGAGGAGCCCGCGCGCTCGTCGCGGTGGCGGCGGAAGCGCGCCTCCTAGGCCGCGAGCTGCCCGCCGCTGTCGAGGCGGGTCAGGTAAACCGGGAGCGGCGAGCGGAGGTAGCCGATCAGCGCCTCCTCGTCCTTCGCGCAGGGGACGAGCGTCTTCCAGCCGTCGAGGTGCTCGATTCGGTGGAAGTCGCCGCATGCGACGAACGGCAGTCGCGCATCGCCGACCCAGGCGAACAGGCGCGTGCGATTGAACAGCTCGTAGCGGTCGACGAGCGGCTCCAGGCGTTCCCGGTCGTGCGAGAACCGCCGCGTCGTTCGTGCGGGAGAGCGGTCGGCGTCGTCGGCAAACGGGTGCGCGGCAACGGTTGCGGCTCCGGCGGCGCGGGCCTCCGCGAGCGCCGCCTCGAGGCCGGCGTCGACGGAGACGAACGTGCGCAGTCCGAGCGCGAGCGCGTGCGCCGCGCGAAGCGGGTCGAGGTCGTTCCACGTCAGCTCGAGGCCCGGGAGCAGCAGCAGGTCGTAGCGTTTCCGGGCACGGGCCGCCTCGCGGACGACCTCGGCAAGGTAGTCGTCGTAGTTCTCGGCGTGAACGGCGCGAGGCAGGCGCTCGGCCTCGGGCAGCCAGGGGTCGTCCTCCCGGACGCTGTGATCCGTCACGCAGAGCGCGTCGAAGCCGAGACCGCCGTAGAGGTCGACGAGCTCGCGCAGCGACAGCGAACCGTCGCTCCAGGTCGAGTGCGCGTGGAGCTCGCAGAGGAGCGGCGCAGGCCTCGTCCTCATCTCGTAGACAGGTTCGGCGCCGGGCCGCGATCCCGGGGCGCGAGGTGGTTGGCAGCGAGTGAAAAGCTGGTGAACGCCCTCGTCGGCGGCGAGTGCGAGTGCGGCGCCTGTGCGGCGACGACGCGCTTCACGTAGCGATGATGTGCGCGTGCCCACCCGTCGGCTCGTCTTGCTCGCCGTAGCGGGCGCCCTCCCGTTTGCGCTGGCGCTTGCGGGGCTCTTCGCCTTCCGCGACGCGGAGGCGACCCCCGCTTACCGCGGGTCGAGGCCGCCCGAGGGCATGAAGGCGTCCGACTTTCGCCTGCGCAGCTACACGGGCAAGGACGTGCGCCTTGCCGACCTGCGCGGGAAGGCGCTCGCTCTGACGTTCCTCGACGCCCAGTGCAAGGACGCCTGCCCGATCATCGCCGCCGTCGTTCCGCGCGCCCAGGCTCTGCTCACGCCCAGCGAACGCGGCCGGGTGGCGTTCGTGGCGATCTCGACCGACCCGGCCGAGGACACGCCCGCGGCGGTCCGTGCGTTCCTGCGCCGCTACCGGGCCGACGGAGCGCTCGACTACCTGATCGCGCCGGCGCCCGCGGTGCGCAGGAGCTGGCGGTCCTACGGCGTGCTCGCCTCGGAGCGCAGTGGCTCGGACAGCCTGCACAGCGCCCCGGTTCGGATCTACAAACCGGACGGCGAGTGGGTCTCGAGCCTCAGTGCCGGAGCAGACCTCAGCCCGAGGAACCTCGCGCACGACCTCCGGGTTGCGCTCGGCGACCGACTGACTACCGGAGCAGGAAGCCGGTGCCAAGCGGGTCGCCGGGCTCCAGGACGAACTCGTGCCGGCCCGTGAGATGAGCCTCGCCGCCGATCTCGGTGACCACGGCGGGGCGGCCCGCCACCTCCACCTCTTCGACCACCCGGCCCGTGAACTCGGTGCCGACGATGCCGCTGTGACGGAGGATCTCGCCGGTCGCCAGCTCGCCGCGCGCATGCAGGACCGCCAGCCGTGCGGACGTCCCGCTCCCGCATGGGGAGCGGTCGACCTCGCCGTCGGCGAACACCGTGACGTTGCGCTGGGCGAGGCGCTCTGGAGCGTCGAAGAAGATCACGCCGTAGACACCGTGCAGCTCGGGCTCGTGCGGATGGACGATCTCGAGCTCGGCCTCGAGCGCGTGCTTCAGCTCTCGGCCGAGCTCGATCAGCTCGGGTAGCCGTCCGGGCTCGACCGCGAGGCCTGCCGAGGCGGCCGGAAGGCTCGCGTAGAACGCCCCGCCGTACGCGACGTCCACGACGAGCCTTCCGCGGGTCGTCTCCACCTGGACGTCCATGGCGTGGACGAAGGCGGGGACGTTCCGAAAGCTCACCGACTCGACGCGCCCGTCCGCGACCGTCGCCGTCACCGGCAGGGTTCCCGACGGGACGTCGATCCGCAGCTCCGTCCGGGGCTCGCCCGCGGGCAGCATGCCGGTCTCGAGGGCGGCGGTCGCGAGCGCGATCGTGCCGTGTCCGCACGCCGTGCTGAAGCCGGCGTTGTGGAAGAAGAGCACGCCGAGGTCGCTTCCCTCGGCGGCCGGGTCGGTGACGAAGCAGCCGTACATGTCGGCGTGGCCGCGCGGCTCGTTGACGAGGAACGCCCGCACGTGGTCGAGGTGCTCCTCCGCGTAGCGCCGCTTGTCGAGGATCGTGGCGCCGGGGATCGGGTCGACGCCGCCGGTGACGATCCGGAACGGCTCGCCGGCGGTGTGGTAGTCGAGCGTCGTGACCACCAGCCCCTCCACGCGACGATCTTAGGGCTCAACTGTTGGCGCTCCGTGGCGTCGGGGTGGAGCTGACCGCGAAGTCGACGGAGTTGTCGTTCGCGTCCTTGCCGTCGGGCATGCGGCCGATGCTCGATCCGGGCGTCGCCGTCGTCGGCGGGGCCGCGGCGGGCTGGCCCTCGACGAATCCGTTCGCCACGGTGGCGCCGTAGCCGACGGAGTCGAGCAGCACGCCGTCGGGATCGCGAACACCGACGCCGCCTGCCGTGGCCGCCAGCCCCGTGCCGAACGACTGGTCGGGAGCGACCGTCCCGGCATATGCGCCGCCGCCCAGCAGGTAGTGCCCGCCGGCGGGAATGACCGTGCCGGCTGGGAGTGCTCCGAGCAGCGTGTCGCTCGTGCCGGCGGCAGAGCGGTACACGACGCGATAGCCGCCGGCGTCCACGGCTTCGGTGCCCGCGTTGACCAGCTCGACGAACTCGTTGGCCGCTGCGCCGGTGCTGCCGGTCATCACCTCGTTCACGCGCAGGCGGGAAGCCGGGGGCGGGGGCGGAGGTGGAGGCGGCTCGGAGATCGTGCACGCGATCGTCGCGTCGTTGTGCTCGTCGAAGCGGATGGACACGGCACCGGTCTGGCCGGAGACGGTGCACGGGATGCCGGCGAGCTCGTCGAAGGACGCCAGGCCGCGGCCGGGATCGCCCTTCGGCCCGGCGGGCCCTTGCGGTCCGATCGGCCCTGCGGCACCGGCCGGCCCCTGCGGCCCGGTCTCGCCGCGGATGCCCTGCTCGCCGCGCGGGCCTGGTGCTCCGGCGGCACCGGCGGGCCCGGCAGCGCCGCGTTCACCCTGCGGCCCGGGCGGGCCTACGTCGCCCTTCGGCCCTGCCGGGCCTGCGATGTTCCAGGACAGGCGGCGTTCTGAGGCCTTGCACGAGGCCGACGCCGAGATGAGTCGCAGCCGCCCGCTGGTCTTCGCTGCGCAGGCGGTGATGGTGTCGCCGCTGGGACGGTCTTTGCGTCCGACGCCGGCGAGAGCGGCTCCGGCCGCGGCGACGAGCAGGACGAGCGGAAGGAGAACGCAGAGCGATGTGCGTGCGCGCATGGACGGTTCCTCCTGGTCGGGATCGGGTTCCGTCCAGGGATAGCCGGGGCCCTGGGCGCGCGCCAGGGCCCGGCACACTCTCGACTCGGATCCGTCACGAAGCCGTGACGAATCACTGTCCGAGCGGCGACGCAGGACGCGGCGGATGAACGGCAGCGCCAGTTGCGGCGGGTCGGGCACGCCGATCAGATCCGGAGGGTCTGCTGCAGTCACGAAGCCGATATTGGTCGTCAGCGCGACGACGACGCGCGTCCGCGGATGGATCAGGAGGAACGACGTGCCGCCGACCACGTTGCCGGTGTGTCCGGCGACGACACCAAAAGGACTGTCATGAACCTCGAGCCCGAAGGCGTAGCCGGTCGCTTCGCCGCTGTTCGTCCGCTGCGAGGTGAACAGGAGGCTCCGTGACCCGCCGTGGAGGAAATCCGGGTCGGTGATGCCGAGCCCGAGCCGGACGAGATCCTCGGCGGTCGAGAGGAGGCCTCCTGACGGGTAGCGGTCGCTGAGATCGATCCGTGGTGCGAGGACCGCGCGGCGGGCATCCGTCACCTCGTAGAAGCGGGTACCGCCGGCGGCTTGTCGCCCGCGGCGCGGCGGCCTGTTCTGAGCGGTCGTGGACCGCCGTCTCGACCGCACGTGCGACCGGAGCTCTTGCCGCCGCGACTGGACGCGCCGAGGAGATTGAACCGTAGCTCGAGTAGGAGAAGCGCTCGCCGGGCGCGCCGACGGGCGGGTCGTCGATGAACACCTCGAGGCTGTCCGCGAGCGAGCGGTAGTGCGTCGTGTTCAGTGCCTCGTCATCGTGGTAGTGGCGGATCCCGCCGAGATGGCCGCCGAGTTGAAGCACCGTCACGTGCGGTCGTGCGCGCGGGAACCTCGGAACGTATCGCCGGATGTCGGCGCGCAGGTCGAGGCGACCCTGTTGAGACAGGCGTACGGCGGCCGCCGCCGTGATCGCCTTCGAGAGGCTGCCGACACGGAACTCCGTCGTGCGCCCGACGGGAACGCGGCGACGAAGGTCGGCGAACCCGCAGCTCTCGGACCAGACCAGCTTGCCGTCGGCCGCGACCGCGACCGAGAGCCCGGGAGCGGCGAACGCGCGCTTCATCTGCGGCACGAGCATCCGAGCGGCGGCGATCGGCTGCCGATAGGCGGAGGCCGCGACCCAGTCGCGGCACGCGCCGGAAGCAGGTTTTCGTTGGAAGCCGCCGTCGGCATACAGGCCGGCGCCCGCGAGTGCCGCGGCGGCGCCGACGATGCCGGCTGCAACCGCGAGGCGACGGCTCATTCCAAGGTGATGGCTCGTGCTCCGCGCGGTGGACGGATCCCCAACGTGCGACCGAGCGTCAGATACGCGACCACGATCGCCGCCGTCTCGAACACGCCGGTCGCGCCGGCGCCGATGACGGCCGGAGCCTGGCCGGTGAGTTCCCCGCCGACGACACCGGCGCCCGTCACGGCGACGAAGGCGGCGCCCGAAAGGAGCGCACACGCGCGCGCCGGGTGCGCCACGACGTACGCGGCGACGGCCGTGAGCGCTGGGACCACCGCCGCGACGTCGTCCACGAGCGAGGCGCCTACGGGCGAGGAGCCGGCGGCGCGCTTCCCCGGCAGAGCGTCGAGGGCGCTCGCGCGGGCGGTCGTCGCGATCGCGGCGGCAGTGGCCGCAACTCCGACTGCAGAGGCGACAGCGAATAGGAGGATCCACCCCGTTGCCTCGCTCCACGGTGCGTCCGCCGGTCGGGTCAGCGCGAGCACGAGCTCGGCGCCGGCCGCCGCGGCGATGGCCAGGGTCGAGACGAGCATGCTGTTCGCGACCAGCCGTAGCCTCGGCTCGCCGAGCGCCGGAGTCGTCCGAAGTTTCTGCGCTCGGAGCACGCTCAGCGCGAGCGCGACGAAGGACACCTGCAACGCGAGCACGCTCGGAGCTCCCTGCGGGAAGTCGAGCAGCCATGACGGTGCAGCAGCCACGAAGGCGATCGTGGCGACCGAGTAGGCGGCGAACGCCGTCACGACCCAGGCCAGGGCGCTGCGCGCCGACGTGGAGGCGGCGGCGTGCGCGAACCGACCTGCGACTACGGCAGCCGTCCCGAAACGCGCGAGCGCCTTCCGCTCCGCCTCGCCGACGCCGATCTGCTCCTCCGCGGCGATGTCGTCTGCGCAGCTACGAAGATGATCGGCCGTTTCGGCGAGCAGCCGCCGGCGGGGCGCACGCCTGAGGCGAAGCTCCCGCTCTAGCTCATCGAGATACGACGAGATCGGGTTGCCGCTCACGGCGCACCGCCGAGAACGGCGTCGAGCGCCCGCGTGAATGCTCTCCGTTCGCGACTCCTGGCCGCGCCCAGCTCACTTCGAATGCCTTTCGTCTTCAGGGCCTCGTAGACCTGCTGCCGACGCCCACCTTCGGTCGACCAGTTGCTCTTCACCTGGCCGGCATGCTCGAGCCGGTGTAGCGCCGGGTACAGCTTGCCCTCGAGCACGTCGAGCTTGCCGCCGCTGCGCTCCCGCAGCTCCTTGATGATCGCGTAGCCGTGACGCGGGCCGGCGCGCAGCGACGCCAGGGCGACGAGCTCGAGTTGCCCTTTGAGGACGTCGCTCCTCATACCTTTCTAGTCTAGGCATCGGAAAGAGCGCTGTAAACCGAGGTACTGATAGCGTCGCGCGCCGCCCGTGGACGTCGACCCCCTCGCCGCCCGCTTCCCACCGAGCTTCCTCTGGGGAGCGGCCACAGCCGCCTACCAGGTCGAAGGCGGTTGGGACGCCGACGGCAAGGGCGAGTCCGTCTGGGATGCCTTCTGCCGCCGGCCCGGTGCGATCGCCGACGGCTCGAGCGGCGAGATCGCCTGCGACCACTACGCCCGCTACCGGGAGGACGTCGAGCTGATGGCCGGGCTCGGGCTCGGCGCGTACCGCTTCTCGATCTCGTGGCCGCGTGTCCTGCCCGAGGGCCGCGGCCGGCCCAACAAAGCCGGGCTCGACTTCTACGACCGGCTCGTCGACGCGCTCCTCGAGCATGGGATCCAACCGTTCGCGACGCTCTTTCACTGGGACTACCCGCTCGCGCTGCACGAGCAGGGCGGCTGGGAGTCGGCCGACGCCCCGCAGTGGTTCGCCGAGTACGCAACCGTCGTTGCCGAGCGGCTCGGTGACCGGATCGAGTCTTGGATCACGCTCAACGAGCCCGAGGTCGTCGTCTCGCACGGCTACGGCAGCGGCGTCCATGCTCCCGGCATCCAGGACCGAAGGCGGGCGCTCCAAGCCGGTCACGGGCTGCTCCTGGCCCACGGCGAGGGGGCGCGGGCGATCCGGGCGGCGGCTCCGGGAGCCAAGGTGGGGATCGCCCTGAACGTCAGCCCGATCCATCCCTCGAGCCCCTCCGCCGAGGACGTCCAGGCCGCCCGGCGCAGGGACGGCGCCCTGATCCGCTGGTTCGCCGACCCGGTGTTCGGCCGGGGCTATCCGGACGACATGCTCGAGGTCTACGGCGAGCTCGCCCCGACCGATGCGATCGACGCGGCGGCAGTGCCGCTCGACTTCCTTGGCCTCAACTACTACACGCGTGGCGTCGTTCGCGCGGGCGCCGGGCAGCTCGGCGTCGAGGACGATCCGCCTGCCGGCGTCGAGCGCACGGCGGCCGGCTGGGAGGTCTATCCCGAGGGCCTGACCGAGATCCTTCTCCGCATGCACCGCGACTACGGGCCCGCGGAGCTGCTCGTGACCGAGAACGGGGCCGCGTACGACGACGCACACGCCGCCGACGGCTCAGTGGACGACGGGGATCGCGTCCGCTACCTCGACTCCCACCTCGCGGCCGCGGCCGACGCGATCGATTCGGGCGTCCCCCTGACCGGCTACTTCGTCTGGTCGCTCCTCGACAACTTCGAGTGGGCCGAGGGGTATTCGAAGCGCTTCGGGATCGTCCGGATCGACTACGAGACCCAGAAGCGGACGGTCAAGGCGAGCGGGCGCCGGTACGCGGAGCTCGCCCGCAGTCGCTGATCGTGGAGCGCGCGTTCAGAGCTCCGGGCCGCGTCAACCTGATCGGGGAGCACACGGACTACACCGGCGGGCTCGTCCTGCCGGCTGCGATCGAGCTCGGCGTCACGGTCGTCGGCGAGGCCGGCGGCGACGTCGTCGAGCTCACGTCCGACCGGTTTCCCGAGCCCGCGGTCGTCCCGGGCGACGGCCCCGGCGACGGCGCCCGGGGGTGGGCCCGCTACGTTGCCGCGGTCACGGCCGAGCTCGCGGCGGCGGGCCGACCTCCACTCGGCTTCCGCGGCCGGATCGAGGCGGACCTCCCGGCGGGAGCGGGGCTGGCGTCGTCCGCCGCGCTGGAAGTCGCCGTCGCCCTGGCGCTCTGCACGACCGCGGGCTTCGCCAAGAGCGGGCTCGAGTTGGCCGAGCTCTGCCGCCGCGCCGAGGAACGCGCGGTCGGCGTCCCCTGCGGGCTCATGGACCAGGCGGCCTCGCTGCTCGGCCTCCGTGAGCACGCGCTGCTGCTCGACTGCGGCTCTCTCGAGAACCGCCACGTCGCGTTCCCCGCCGACCTCGAGCTGCTCATCGTCGACTCCGGCGTCGCACGCAGCCTCGATGACTCCCCGTACGCGGAGCGGCGGGCGGAGGTCGAGAAAGGCATGCCGAAGCGCCTTCGCCACGTCCGCTCCGAAAACGAGCGGGTGCACGAGGTCGTTGCGGCGCTCGAGACCGGCGACCGAGAGGCGCTGCGAAGCGCCTTCGCTGCCGGCCATGCCAGCCTCCGCGACGACTTCGAGGTCTCCACGCCCGAGCTCGACAGGCTCGTCGAGAGCGCGCTCGCCGCCGGAGCCGTGGCAGCCCGCCTGACGGGCGCGGGGTTCGGCGGGTCGATCGTGGCCCTGGTCGAGCGCGGGACGGGCCAGGCCGTCGGGGCCACCGTCACGGCCCGGCATCCAGGCTCGACCGCGTACGTGTCCCGTCCGGCCACCGGAGCGGCCGAGGTCACGCCCGTCCGCCCGGCGCGCGCCGAAGAAGCCGACGCGATCTCGGACCTCGTGCAGCGCGCATACGGGCACTACGTCGAACGGATCGGGCGCCGCCCGTCGCCGATGGACGCCGACTACGAGCGCCTCGCGACCGCTGGCGAGCTCTGGACGCTGGAGGAGACCGCCGGGATCGTCCTCCTGCGCGAGGACGACGGGCACATGCTCGTCGACAACCTGGCCGTCGAGCCCAAACGGCAGGGAACCGGCCTCGGCCGCCGGCTGCTGGAGTTCGCGGAGGACGAGGCACGGCGGCGCGGGCTGAGTGAGCTGAGCCTCTACACGAACCTCGCCATGACGGAGAACATCGCGCTCTACACTCGACTTGGTTGGGAGGAATACGACCGGCGGCTGGAAGGCGCGTTCTCGCGTGTGTACTTCCGCAAGGCCGTCGGTCCCTGAACCGAGGAGGACACTCATGGCATCCAAAGCGGACTTCACCGAGCAGGAGTGGGACACGCTTCAGAAGGGCGTCACGGGCGCGGGCCTGCTCGTCTCCGTCAGCGACAAGGGCTTCTTCGACACATTCAAGGAGGCGGGCGCGCTCGCGCACCACCTCGCCGAGGCACGAGAGGGCCACGACAGCCAGCTCGTGCAGGAGCTCGGCCACACGAAGACGAGCGGCTTCGGGCTGACCGCGTCGCCGAGCGAGGTCACCGACGAGACGCTCGAGGCACTCAGCTCGGCCGTCACGACCTTGCGCGCGAAGGCGCCCGACGAGGTCGACGCCTACCGCAGCCTGGTGCTCGGGGTGGCCGAGTCGGTCGGCGCCGCCGCGAAGGGAGTCGGAGCCGAGGAGCGGGAGGCGATCGACAAGATCCAGGCGGCGCTCGACTCGGCCTAGGGAACCAGCGTCACGCGGGTCGACGCGTCCTTCCGCACCTCCTTCTCGTCGACGGTCGCGGAGTGGTACTCGTCGGTGAGCCACAGGCCGAGCTGGTTGCCGAACCACTGACCTGACGGATTGCCGCTCTCTCCGCCCGGGATCACCTGGACGGCGTGTGGCGACGACTTCCGCGCCTCGGCGGCGAAGCGCCTGGCGGGGCCGCTCCCGAACATGAACCCGTTGAGCGTCGACGCCCGCGGGTTGTGGGACGACGCGTCGACCGCGTCGAAGCCCCCGTCGGTGGCAATCCCCGGCAGGCCGGGCCCGAGGTCGGAGAAGCCGGCGCCCGTCGGGATCGAGAACATCCCGCCCAGCGGGTGCCGGAAGACGATGCGGTGCAGCTTGCCCCAGCGGTAGTCGGCCAGGTTCGTCGAGCCGCCGAAGGCGGGGGCGAACGCGGGGCTCGCCGCGAGGTCGAGCGCGCTCTTCACCGCGCCGAGCACTGCCGTGTCGCGCGCGACCGGGCCGTTGAAGAAGACGAGCCCGGAGACGCCCGTACCGTTGGATGCGAGCAGCCGGCGCAGTGCGGTCATGGCCTGGTCGGGGTCGGGCAGGAACGAGCCCAGCCCGCGGGCGCTGAGAGGCCCGTCGACGATCGCTGCGAGGACGCGGCCGCGCCAGAGGCTGTAGATCGTCGTCGCGACGCTCGCGTCGATCTCGGCCTGGCGTCGGCGGGGAGCGGATGCCGTAGAAGTCGCTCGCGTCGTAGCCCTCGGGGATCCCGGTCGGCGTGGAGAACTTCCACGCGGCGAGCCTCGCGACCGCCTCCTGCACCTTCGGGTCGGCGCCGAGCGCGGCGAGGGCCGGCGGAGCCCCCGGCGTCTGGGCCGCGGCCAGCGCGCCGGTGATGAAGGGCGTCAGGACCTCGGCGTCGTGGAGCTTCTCGTCGCTCTGGACCCCGGTCAGCTCGAAGAAGCTGACCTTGCCGTCGTTGCCGAGCGCATCCTGGATCCGCTGCGTGAGACGCGCGTTGCGGTTGCCGTCCTCGTGCCCGGGTGTGATGTAACGGATCCCGCCGCCGGGGCGCAGCTCGTTGAGCGGGTCGTTGTCGAAGGTCTGGCCGTTCGGGTCCTGGTTTCCGTTCGAGATCCAGCCCCGCTTCGGGTTGACGAGCCCGTCCATCTCGGCGAACGGCAGCACGTCGTACGGGATCGCCTGGTCCTCGGCCCGCGTCGGGTCCGCGATCCATTCGTTGCCGCCGGTGCCGTCGCGGACGAAGTACGGCGGCAGCCCGGCGACGGTCCCCGCCTGTAGATCCTCGCGCAGCGGGATCTCGCCGCTCGTCTTGTAGCCGATGTTGCCGCTGTCGTCGGCGTACATCCAGTTCTGCGCGCCGAAGTCGAAGTAGCGCTGGGCGTCGATCGCCTCGCCCACGTCGTCGGCCTGCGAGAGCAGGCGGAAGAAGTCGATCTCCCTCGTCGCGCTGAAGCCCGTGAACTGCACGGACAGCCGGTCGTGCCGGTCACGCTGATCAGCGGGCCGTTGTTCCTGCGCGGAACGACGACCGTCGCCGCGGGCACCCCTGCGGCGGGCGGCACGACCACGAGGTCGTCGGGTGTGCCGTTGCCCGGCTGGTTGGCGCGGAACGTCTCCGGGAGGATCTGGGTCGGCTCCGGGTTGCCCTTGTAGACAGTCGCGACGGGAACGCCCCCTGCCACGACGAGCTGCTCCTGGTAGACGTCGGTGACGTCCGTCGGGTTGACGGTCGACCCCCACGAGACGTGGCCGTTCGTGCCGTGGACGACCGCCGGGGTGCCGGGGAAGCTGACGCCGTAGAGCGTCAGACGGTCGCTTCGGCGGCCGTCGACGTCGACTCCGACCTCATAGAAGACCGAGGGCGAGGAGAGCGAGAGGTGCGGGTCGCTCGCGACCATCGCCTTGCCGCTCGCGGACTTCTCGGCCGAGACGACGAAGACGTTCGATCCCTGCTCGCGGTCACGCTCGACGGCGATGCCGGCGCGTTCGGCCGTGTCGCAACGCCTGCTCGACGGCGTGGCCGACATCCGCGTCGAGCCCGGAGGCCGACCACGATTGCGATCCGTGGCCGTGGAGCGGCTGCGAGGTCTCGCCCGGCTGGATCGACGGCGCGTGCGCGAAGGGCTCGCTGCGCATGACGTCCTCGAAGAAGAGCTTGCGCCCGTCGAAGCCCTGAGGCACGCCGGCTGTCTGGTAGGCGATCAGCTTCTGCGTGTTCGAAGGTCGTTGAGGTCGAACGAGAGCCCGAACGCCAGCAACTTGGTGACCTCCACCGCGTCCAGCGCGGTCCAGGGCGGCACCTGCGCCTTCGTCAGCTCGAGCGCCGCGTACTCGGAGGGGAGCGGGTTGGCGGCGAGCCAGGCATTCACCCCGGCCGCGTAGGCCTCGAGGATCGCCTTGCTCTGGGGCGACAGCTCCGCGAGCGAGCGGGTCGCGGCCCGCCGCAGGCCGAACGTCCGCAGCTGAGCATCGGATGCGAGCGCGCTCGGGCCGAGCAGCTCGGCGAGCGTCCCGCTCGCCTGACGCCGGCTCGAGTCCATCTGGAACAGGCGGTCGCTCGCGTGCAGGTATCCGACGGCGAAGTAGGCGTCGTGCGTGGTCTTCGCGAAGACGTGGGGCACGCCCATCTGGTCGCGGATCACGTCGACCGGCCGATCGAGGCCCGGCACGTCGATCTGCGGCGGACGGTGTGCGAGCGAAGCGCTCGGCAGCACGAGCACGGCAGCGAGCGCCGCGGCGACCAGCAGCGTCCTCTTGACGGTCATCGGATCTCCTCCCCCTCGGCGACCCCGCGGGGGCGATCATGACACGTCGTTTCTCGCCGTTCGGAGGCAAGCCGCTTCCGCATAGTGTGCGGCCTCCGTGGACCTCGCGACGTTCGGTGCGCAGAGCATGACCGCGCCGCTTCGGCGGGTGCTCGTCGTCGCGCCGCGGCCCGAGGAGGCTGAACGCTGGCGCGAGGCCGGCTGGAAGGCGCCGCCGGATCCCGGTCGCCTCGCGGCCGAGCACGAGGCCTTCCGGGGCGAGCTCGAGGCGGTAGGCGCCGAGGTGGTCGTCGCCGAGACGACGGCCGCGGCCGGGCTGGACGCGGTGTACCCGTACGACCCGGCGCTCGTCACCGACCGGGGTGCGCTCCTGCTTCGACCGGGCAAGGAGTCGCGCCTCGGCGAGGTCGGCATGTTGGCCGAGGCGTTCGAGGCGGAGAGGATCCCCGTCGCGGCGACGGTGGAGGCGCCGGCGACAGTCGAGGGCGGCGACACGCTGTGGCTCGACTCCGGGACGCTCGTCGTCGGCCGCAGCTACCGGACGAACGACGCGGGCGTCGCGGCGCTGGCCGACGCGCTCCCGGAGGTGGACGTGCTGCCGTTCGACCTCCCGCACCATCGCGGCCGCGACGAGCTGCTGCACCTGCTGTCGGTGATCTCGCCGCTCGACGTCGACCTCGCGGTCGGCTACCCGCCGCTCATGCCGGTCCGGCTGGTCGAGCTGCTTCGCGGCCGTGGGATCGAGCTCGTCGAGGTTCCCGACGAGGAGCTCGCGACCCAGGGGCCGAACGTGCTCGCCCTCGCTCCCCGCGTCGCGCTCGCCCTGGACGGCAACCCCGAGACGCGGAGGCGGATGGAGCGGGCGGGCGTCGACGTCCGTGTCTACCGCGGCGACGAGCTCTCGCACAAGGGCGAGGGCGGGCCGACCTGCCTCACGAGGCCGCTGCTGCGGTCCTCGGCGTGAGCGCCTCCGCGGCGATCACGGTCCGCGATCTGCGTCGTGCTCTCGCTCGTCCTCGGCGCGACGACGCTCCGCCGCCGCACCGCCTGAGGGGTCAGCGCGACGCGGCCGACGGCAGCGAAGCTCGCGTCGCCTTCGCGATGAAGTCGCGGTACCAGTAGTAGCTCGACTTCGGGATCCGGGCGAGCGTCGGGTAGTCGACGTAGACGATCCCGAAGCGCTTGCTGTACCCGTGCCCCCACTCGAAGTTGTCCAGGAAGGACCAGACGAAGTAGCCGGCGATCGGGACGCCGGCGGCGGCCGCGCGGCCGATCACGCGGATGTGTTCGGCGAGGTAGTCCTGCCGCTCGGGATCCCGCACGCTGCCGTCGTGGGCGCGCAGGTCGCCGAACGCGGCGCCGTTCTCGGTGACGTAGATCGCCTGCGGCCCGTAGTCGTCACGGAGCGTGACGAGGAGGTCGTAGAGCCCCTCCGGCGAGACCTCCCAGCCCATGTCTGTGTAGTCCGAGTCGGGCATGTGCACGGTGCGTGCGCCGTTCTCGCTGTGGGCCACGACCTCGCGTCGGTAGTAGTTGACGCCCATGAAGTCGAGCGGGACGGCGATCTGGCGGAAATCGCCGTCCTCGACTCGAGGCGCGTTCGCGCCAAAGTGCTCGAGCAGATCGTCCGGGTAGCGGCCCTTGAACACTGGATCGAGGAACCACCGGTTGTGGAACCCGTCGAAGTGGCGGGCCGCCGCCGCGTCGGAGGCACCCGTCGAGGCCGGGTAGACGGGGAAGACGTCGAGGGTGATCCCGACCTGTGCGCCGGGTGACTCCCGCCGCAGGATCTCCACGGCCCGCCCGTGCGAGAGCAGGAGGTGGTGCGCCGCGGCGAGCGCGTCGCGCTCGTTCGTCCGGCCCGGCGCGTGCATGCCCCAGCCGTAGCCGAGCCAGGCGGCGACGCGCGGCTCGTTCTGCGTGATCCAGCGGTCGACCCGATCGCCCAGCCGTGCGGCGACCGCCTCGACGTAGTCGCAGTACGCATCGACCGTCTCGCGATTCGGCCAGCCGCCCTGATCCTCGAGCGCTTGCGGGAGGTCCCAGTGGTACAGCGTCACGAACGGCCGGATCCCGGCGGCGAGCAGCTCGTCGACGAGGCGGTCGTAGAAGTCGAGACCGGCCGGGTTCACCTCGCCGCCGCCGTTCGGGACGACCCGCGGCCACGCGATCGAGAGGCGGAACGCGTTGAGGCCGAGCTCCTGCATGAGGGCGACGTCGTCGCGATAGCGGTGGTAGAAGTCGCACGCGACGGCGCCGTTGTCGCCGTTTCGGACCTTGCCCTCGGTGGCGCAGAAGCGGTCCCAGATGCTCTCGCCGCGGCCGTCCTCGGCGACAGCGCCCTCGACCTGGTAGGCGGCCGTGGCCGCTCCCCAGGCGAAATCTGCGGGGAAGGCGGGGTGTGCGGGTGATGTCACGGGTGTCTTCACTGAACCGGTAAAGTCGGTACTATAGTGCAGAAGTCCGCCGCCGCAAAGTGTCATGGAGTTAACCGTTCGGACGACGCCCCGGTCCTGCGTCGGCCGACACGCCCTGTGATGTAAGGAGACCGCGTTGTCCGAGCAGCCCGCCCGCTCCCGCCGAGTCACGATCCGCGACATCGCAGACCGTGCGGGCGTCTCGAAGGGGGCGGTCTCGTACGCGCTGAACGGGCGGCCCGGAGTCTCGTCGGACACCCGGGAGCGCATCCTCGCGATCGCGCAGGAGCTGGGCTGGTACCCGAACCGCGCCGCGCGGGCACTGTCCGCCGAGCGGGCGGACGCGTGCGGGCTCGTGCTCGCCCGGCCGGCGAAGACGCTCGCGCTCGAGCCGTTCTTCATGGAGTTCATCGCGGGCGTCGAGTCCGAGCTCTCGGCGCGGTCGCAGTCGCTCACGATCCAGCTCGCGGAGGACGTCCACGAGGAGATGGAGGTCTACCGCCGCTGGTGGGGCGAGCGCCGCGTCGACGGCGTGCTGGTCATCGACCTTCGCATCGACGACCCGCGCGTCGACGGGCTCGAGGCGCTCGGCTTGCCCGCGGTCGTCGTGGGCGGGCCGGTGCCCGGAAACGCCCTTCCCTCCGTGTCTCACGACGAGGCCTCCGTCGTCGTCGAGGCGGTTCGCTACCTGGCTGCACTGGGGCATACCCGGATCGGCCGGGTCGCCGGCGTGAGCCACTTCGTCCACACGACCCAGCGCACGGAGGCCTTCCGGGCCGTCGTGCAGGAGCTTGGCCTCTGGGCCGAAGTGCTCGAGACCGACTACACCGCCGAGAGCGGCGCGCGGGCGACCCGGCGCTTCCTCTCCACGCCCGAGCCGCCCACCGCGATCGTCTACGACAGCGACCTGCTCGCCGTCACCGGCCTCGGCGTCGCGCAGCACATGGGCTTCGCGGTGCCCGACGACCTCTCGATCGTCGGCTGGGACGACTCGCTGATCAGCCAGGTCGTGCATCCGGCGCTCACCGCCGTGACCCGCGACATCCCGGCCTACGGAGCCGCGGCGGCCAAGCACCTGCTCGCGGTGATCGAGGGCCGCACGCTCGAGAACGTCGAGACGCGTCGCGGCGAGCTCACTCCCCGCGCGAGCACCGGCCCGGCGGCGGACGCGATGCCCGGCCCGCGGCGAGGCCGCCGAGCCGTTCGAGCTTAGTAGGAGGGTCTGGCGAAACGACGGCTGTGCCGCCGGGCCGCGCTGCTCGCCATCGCACCCGGCAACGCGCGATATTCCGCCAGACCCTCCGGTCAGGCAGCGGGATTGCGGCCCGGCGTCGCCGAAACATAGTTGACACTGAACCGGATAAGTGATGGACTAACACCGCTGCATGAGACCCTGGAATGGATCCGCTGATGGGCCCCCGGGCACTTTCGATCCCGCTCCTCCTTGGATCGGCGCGAACTTCTGGTCGCGCACCGGGGGCCCGCGGATGTGGGTGCACTACGACCCCACCGTTGTGCGGGAGGAGCTCGGGACGCTCGCGGAGCACGGGTGCAACGTCACGCGCTCGTTCTGCTACTGGCCCGACTTCGTGCCGGCGCCGGAACAGCTGGATGAGCAGGTGCTGTCCCGGTTCAGTGATTTCCTCGACGCGCATGTCGAGCTGCAGCTCGGGACGATCCCGACGTTCATCGTCGGCCACATGTCGGGGCAGAACTGGGATCCGCCCTGGCGGGAGGGCCGTGACCTCTACCGCGACGTCTGGCTCGTCTCGCAACAGGCCTGGTTCGCGGAGCAGGTCGCCCGCCGCTTCGGCTCGCATCCGGCCGTGGTCGGCTGGCTGATCTCGAACGAGATGCCGATCTACGGCGCTCCCGCATCGAGCGACGAGGTGACCGCCTGGGCGCGGATCCTCGTGCAGGCGGTACGTGCGGGCGGCGCCCGCCAGCCGATCTCGCTGGGCGACGGCGCCTGGGGCGTCGAGGTGTCCGGCAAGGACAACGGCTACTCGCTTCGCCAGCTCGCGCCGCTCGTCGACTTCTTCGGGCCCCATGTCTATCCGATGGAGGACGACGAGGTCCGGCAGCACCTGACGGCCGCGTTCGCCTGCGAGCTCGCAGGCGGGCTCGGCAAGCCGGTCGTGCTCGAGGAGTTCGGCGTCAGCTCCGACTTCGCTGCAGACGACCACGCCGCCGCGTACTACCGGCAGGTCCTGCACACCACGCTCCTCGCCGGCGCGCGCGGCTGGATCGCGTGGAACAACACCGACTTCGACGACCTGCGCCACCAGGATCCCTACCGCCACCATGCCTTCGAGCTGCACTTCGGCCTGACCGACGGCGAGGGACGCCCGAAGCCGCAGCTCCGCGAGCTCGGGGAGTTCGCCTCGCTCGTCCGCGGCCTCGCCACGGCCGAGTGGGAGCGCATCGCCGGCGACGCGGTCCTCGTCGTCCCCGAGCACTTCGAGCGGGAGCTGCCGTTCACGGAGCCGGCGTTCCGCAGCGACCTGCGCGACAACCTCTTCCAGGCGTACGTGGCCGCCCGCGAGGCCGACCTGCCGATCGCGCTGATGCGCGAGCGCGACGGCCTCGCCGACACCGCGAAGCTCTACCTGAATCCCTGCGCGAAGCTGCTGACGGCGCCGGGCCTCGAGCGCCTGCGCGCGCTCGCCTCTTCGGGAGCAACCGTCTACGTCTCCTACTTCGCCGGCAGCACCGCGACCCAGCGCGGCCCATGGCTCTCCTGGCTGGAGGAGATCTTCGGCGTCCGCCACCGGCTGCGCTACGGCCTCGTCGACCCGATCGAGGATGACGAGCTCACGCTTCGCTTCGACGATGACCTCGGCGACCTCCGAGCGGGAACTCACCTTTCCTTCCGCGTCGCCGGCGAGCCCAGCGCCCGCGCCTACCTGCCCGTCGAGCCGGTGGGCGCGGAGGTCGTCGCCGTCGACGAGCACGACCGCCCAGCGCTGCTCAGGCATCGGGTCGGCAGCGGCTGCGTCGTGCTCTGCACCTATCCGCTCGAGCACATGGCGGCGAGGACCCCGGCCGTCAATCCCGAGTGCACCTGGCGCCTCTACTCCGCGCTGGCCACGGCTGCCGGCGTCGAGAGGCCGGTCCGGGTGGACGACCCGCGCGTGCTCGTCGGCCGCGTCCGCAGCGGCGACTCCGAGACCGCGCTGTTCGTCAACTGCAGCGCCGACTCGATCACCGCTGAGCCGGTCCTTACCGGCCGGGTGCTCGAGACGCCGGGCCCGCTCGCGCTCGCGCCGTTCGGCGTCGCCGCGATCCCGTCGAGAGATCCAGCGCGCTCCGGCGCGCGAACACCTCTGACCGCGAGCAGCGAGGGGAGGGATGCCCGCGCCTGAAAGCGACCGTCGCGGTCGGTCAAGTCATGAGGAAGCATCATGGACTAGGAGGGTTGGTGAGCATGTCAAGTAAGAAAGCAAGGAGGGTGGTCGGCCTAGGGCTCATGGTCAGCGTGGCGGCGGCCCTCGTCGCCTCGCTGGCCACGGCCGGGTCCGGATCGGCCCCGCAAGCACTACTCGCAGTGCCGCGCGGCGACACCCTGTACACGTCCGGGAAGCAGTGGGGCCCCTACACGAACTTCAACCCGCTGAAGCCCGACTACAACACCGGAACCGTGGGCCTCGTCTACGAGACCCTGTTCCGCTACGACCCGCTCAAAGACAAGTTCATCCCATGGCTCGCGAGCAGCGGCAAGTGGGTCGGGAGGAACTACGTCGTCACCGTCCGCAAGGGCGTGAAGTGGAGCGACGGCGCGCCGCTGACGGCCGCCGACGTGAAGTTCACCTTCGAGACCCAGAAGTACGAGGGCGCCCAGTACGGGACGATGTGGAAGACGGGCCTACAGCGCGTCACCACGCGCGGCCGCACGGTGACCTTCCACTTCCGTGGCGTCCCGAACTACCAGGAGTGGGACTCCAACCGGTACACCGTCCCGATCGTGCCGATGCACGTGTGGAAGGGCTACAGCGAGAAGGAGATCGTCTCCGGCAACACGGCGAACGTCCGCAAGGCGATCGGCACCGGGCCGTTCGTCTACGGCGGCGGCATCGGCGGCTCGCAGACGCTGCAGTGGAACCGGCGTGACGGCTGGTGGGCCACGAAGGCGTACGGCCTGAAGATGCCGATGAAGCACATCGTCGACATCCACAACACGTCGAACACGGCGTCGCTGCAGAACTTCCTGCAGAGCAAGATCGACCTCAGCAACAACTTCTTCCCGGGCATCAACCGCTACGTCGGCAGCAAGGTCGGCACCTACTACAAGAAGGCGCCGTACATGCTCGCCGCCAACACGGCATGGATGGTGCCCAACACGACCAAGCGGCCGTTGAGCGACGTCGTCTTCCGGCGCGCGCTCGCCGAGTCGATCAACGTCAACCGGATCGTGGTGGCGGACTACAGCAACATCGTGTCCAAGGCCAACCCGACCGGCCTGCTCCCGACCTGGAACAAGTGGGTCGACCAGGCGCAGGTGAAGAAGCTCGGGTTCACGTACAGCATCTCGAAGGCGAAGGCGCGGCTCGCCGCGGCCGGGTACCGCGACCGGAACGGTGACGGCTACGTCGAGGACAAGGACGGGTCGAGCATCAACCTGCGCCTGATCGTCCCGAAGGGCTGGTCGGACTGGGAGACCGCGATCCAGATCATCGCCGACAGCGCGAAGGACGCCGGCATCAAGATCTCGCCGGCCTACCCCGACTTCAACGGCCTCGTCGAGGAGCGCAACACGGGCAAGTTCGAGCTCGTGATCAACAACGAGAAGCAGATCGGCAACACGCCGTACACGTACTACGACTACCTGTTCAGACTGCCGCTGCTCGACCAGCAGACCGTGTCGAACTTCCAGCGCTTCAACTCGCCGAAGGCGTGGGCGCTGACGACGCAGCTGAACAAGATCCAGTCGTCGAACGTGGCGAAGGCCAAGAAGATCCACTCCCAGATCCAGAAGATCATGCTGGAGCAGCTCCCCGCGATTCCGCTCTGGTACAACGGAATGTGGGCGCAGTACAACACGTCGGTCTGGACGAACTTCCCCAGCGCGAACGGGAACCAGGCCACTCCTTCGACGTGGAACGGCTACCTCAACATGACGGGCATCGACGCGCTCGCCAAGTTGAAGAAGAAGTAGGACACTCGCACCGACGACACCCAGAGTCGGGCCGCTGCCTCTCCTTCGGGAGGGGCAGCGGCTTCGGCTTCGCGTCCTAGCGAGAGGGGAGACGTGCGCCGATACCTCGCCCGCAAGCTCCTGATCTACTTCTTGACGTTCTTCGTCGCGGTGACGATCGACTGGGCGATCCCGCGGTTGATGCCGGGTGACCCGATCTCAGGGCTGATCGCGCGGCTCCAAACCGACCCCACCGCAGCCCAGGAGATGCACGGCTACTTCACGGAGTCCTTTGGGCTCGACGAGCCGTTGTGGCGTCAGTACCTCAACTTCTGGCTCGGCCTCGCGCACGGCGACCTCGGGCCGAGCATCGCGTATGTCGGCTCGTCGGTCAGTGACCTGATCCGCGCGGCAATCCCGTACACGCTGGCCCTGCTCGTGCCGGCGATCGTGCTCAGCTACATCGCCGGGAACCGGGTCGGCGCGCTGGCGGCGCGCCGGAAGGTGCTCGACAACACGGCACTGCCTGTCGCGTACGTGCTGACCGCGACGCCGTACGTGTTCCTGGCGCTCCTGCTCGCCTACGTCTTCGCGTTCCGCTGGCAGATCTTCCCCGTCTCCGGCGCCTATGACTTCTCGCTGCAGCCCGAGTGGAGCCTCGAGTTCGCACGCAGCTTCGCGGTGCACTGGTTCCTGCCCTTCCTGACGCTCTTCCTCGTGTCCTTCGGCGGCTGGGCGATCGGGATGCGGAACCTGATCATCTACGAGCTCGAGGCCGACTACGCCAACTACCTCCAGGCGCTCGGAGCGCCGAACCGGCTCGTGCGCAAGTACGCCTACCGAAACGCGGTGCTGCCGCAGATGTCGGGGCTCGCGCTGGCGCTCGGGGCCGTCGTCGGCGGCGCCCTCGTGACCGAGATCGTGTTCGGGTACCCCGGAATCGGCACGCTGATCATCACGGCGATCCAGAGCCGCGACTACTTCCTGCTCCAGGGGATCTTCCTGTTCATCATCATCGGCGTCCTGATCGCCAACTTCGTCGTCGACATCGCGTACGTGATCGTCGATCCTCGAACGCGCACCGGTTTGCAGGGGTCGTAAGCCGTGGCCGCCGCCGAGCCGTCCGCTGAGACCGTTGTCGCCGGGACCGTTCTCGACGCGTCGGGCGCCGCGCCCAGGGTGCGGCGTGGCGAGGCACTCTATTTCGCGTTCCACAACAGGAAGCTCGTCTTCGGGCTCTCCCTGCTGCTCGTGCTCCTGCTGATCGCGGTGCTCGGGCCCATGCTCACCGACCTCGATCCGTTCGAGTTCTACGACGAGCTCGGGCAGCCGCCCTCGTCGGAGCACTGGCTCGGCACGACCGCTCCCGGCCAGGACGTCTTCACCCAGTTCGTCCACGGGCTGCGAGCGAGCTTCGTCGTCGGCGCGGTCGCCGGGTGCGTGGCGGCGGTGATCGGAATGGTCGTCGGCTTCGCCGCCGGCTACTTCGGCGGTGTCGTCGACGACCTGCTCAGCATGCTCACGAACGTCGTGCTGGTGATCCCGACGATCGCCGTGCTGATCATCGTCGCCGCCTACCTGACCGTCGGCAGCCTGATCTCGGAGGCGGTGCTGATCGGCCTCACCTCCTGGCCCTGGGCGGCGCGCGCGATCCGGGCCCAGACGTTCTCGCTCGCGAATCGCGACTTCGTGAGCCTCGCCCGGCTGTCGGGCCAGGGGGGCTGGCGGATCATCGTCAGGGAGATCGCGCCCAACATGAGCTCCTACCTCTTCCTGACGTTCATCCTGCTCTTCGGCGGCTCGATCCTGATCGCCGTCACGCTCGACTTCCTCGGCCTCGGCCCCTCGCAGGTCATGTCGCTCGGCCTGATGCTCAACGTGGCGGTCTCCAACAGCGCGCTCCAGCTCGGCATGTGGTGGTGGTTCATCACGCCGGGCGTCGCGATCACGGCGCTCGTCTCCGCGCTCTACATCACCAACGTCGGCCTCGACGAGGTCTTCAACCCGAAGTTGCGGCGGACGTGAGCGTTCAGGTCGACAACCTCCGCGTCTACTACCGCACGCTCCGCGGCGACGTGCAGGCGGTCGACGGCGTCAGCTTCGAGATCGCCGACCGTGAGATCATGGGCCTCGCAGGCGAGTCGGGCTGCGGCAAGACGACGCTCGGCAAGAGCCTGATCCGGATGGACGCGCGCATGCGGCGTGTGGAGGGGCGCGTCGCGCTCGACCACGTGGAGCTGCCGCTGGACGACACCCGGGCGATGAACAAGCATCGCTTCAAGGACATCTCGCTCGTCCCTCAGTACGCGATGAGCGCCCTCACTCCGACGCGCAAGGTCGGCAAGCTGATCGAGGAGCTGCTCGAGTCGAGGGGCGTCGGGTTCGCGACCGTACGCCCGGAGCTCGAGCGCCGCCTCTCTCTGGTCGGTCTCTCGCGGGACGTGCTCGGGATGTACCCGATCGAGCTGTCCGGAGGCATGAAGCAGCGGACGGTGATGGTGCTCTCGACGCTGCTGAACCCGGCGCTGCTGATCGCCGACGAGATCACCTCGGCGCTCGACGTCTCGACGCAGAAGGCGGTCGCCGAGACGCTGGTCGAGTTCAGGGACCGCGGCTACGTGAAGAGCATGATGGTGATCACGCACGACCTCGCGATCCTGTACCAGGTCGCTGACACCATCCTCGTCATGTACGCGGGCAAGCTGGCCGAGAAGGCGCCGGCCGAGGTGATCATCCGCTCGCCGCTCCACCCCTATACGCAGCTGTTGATCTCCTCCCTGCCCGAGGTCGGAGTCACTTACGAGGAGCAGAGGCTCACCGGCATACCGGGCCGGCCGCCGCCGCTCCTCGACCCCCCGACCGGCTGCAGGTTCAGGGACCGCTGTCCACTGGCCTTCGACAAGTGCGTCGAGGAGCCGCCGTTCGTCGAGGTCGAGCCCGGTCACCACGTCGTGCTGGAAGGCGTTCTAGGGCCGTCCAGCAATACACGCCGGCTTCTCGCCCGCGATCACGCGGCGCCAGAGACCACCCTCGCCTGCAAGGTTGCAGAGAACCTTGCTGCGGACGAGTGCGCCTCTGGCTTGGTGCTGCGACCAGAACTCGGCAGCATCAGACGGGCAGTGCTGACGCTCGAGCAGGTGACGAAGGTCTACAAGGTCGGCACCTTCGGCGGCAAGCGGTTGACCGCAGTCCGGGGTGTGTCGTTCGAGGTCAAGCCGGGCGAGGTCGTCTCGCTGATCGGCGAGAGCGGCAGTGGGAAGAGCACCGTCGGGAGGATGATCCTGCGACTGACGCCGGTCACCGAGGGCTCGATCACGTTCGACGGCGTCGACGTCGCGGGCCTCAAGCGCCGTCGGGTCAAGGGCTACTACCGCGAGGTCCAGGGCGTGTTCCAGGACCCGTTCAGCTCCTACAACCCGATCTTCAAGGTGGACCGGGTCTTCGGCATGATCCGCGGCGCGTACTTCCCGGAGCTGAGCAGGGCCGACTGGCAGCGCAAGCTCCAGGCGTCGCTGCAGGACGTGAGCCTCGAGCCGGCCCACGTCCTGAACAAGTACCCCCACCAGCTCAGCGGCGGGCAGTTGCAGCGGCTGCTGATCGCCCGCGCGCTGCTGCTCGACATCAAGTACCTCGTCGCCGACGAGATCATCAGCATGCTCGACGCGTCGACCCGGATCGACGTGCTGAACCTGCTCGGCGAGCTCAAGGCGCGCGGGCTCGGCGTCCTCTTCATCACGCACGACCTGTCGCTCGGCCACTACATCAGCGACACCACGATGATCCTGCGTAAGGGCGTGCTCGTCGAGCGCGGGCCGACCGAGCGCGTCTTTGCCAATCCGCAGCACCGCTACACGCAGATGCTGCTCGACTCGGTGCCGCAGCTCCACACCAAGTGGAGCGGCGGCCGCTCAGCGCAGCCCGAGGAGCATGAGGGCGACGACGGCGTCGTGCCCGACCTGGTCGAGGTCGGGCCCGGGCACTTCGTGGCGACCTAGCCGGCGCGCTCGCGGCGCAGCAGTCGCCTGGAGGCCACGCCCAGGAGCAGGTTCGCCCCCCACACGATGAGGAGGGCCAGAACCCAGTCCGTCGCGCCCTCGATCGAGAAGCCGTCCGAGAGCAGGTCCGTGATGAGCAGGACCACGAACGTGGAGACGAGGGCCACGACGCCGAGCAGCGCACGGACCCGGCGGGCGACGATCCACGTGACAAGCGGCGTGATCACGAACGATGCGATGCTGAAGATCACGACCGCGACCAGGAATCCCGACGCGTTGATCTTGACGCCATCGAGGAGTGCCGCGGCGATGAGCAGCGCGATGGCGTTCGCCGCAACCGCCAGGCCGATGCGAAGGAGGAAGCGCACGGCAGCCGAGGATACGCAGCGCCTAGGTCGGACTGAAGAGCAGTTACGGGCCGAGTACGACCCGGGCGGCCTCTTGGGCTAAAGACCGCAGCGTTGGGCCTTGGGGACGGTCCGACCCAGGGCTCTCGCTGCGGTCGCCTGCAGCAGCCGCGACGTGCGGGCCGGCGCGCCGACGAGCTCGAGCTTCGGCGTCCGCAGCGGAGCCCTGAAGAGGCGGCCGTAGACGACGAGCGCGGTTGCGTAGGTGCCCAGCGGGCTGGGATGGAACCCGTCGCCGCCGTAGAGCGGGACGCGGCGGTCGCACCGCCAGGCCTCCTGCCAGGCGACGCCTGCGGGCAGGAGCTCGGCGCCGGCCGCGCCTGCGGCGCGCCGGTAGCTGAGGATGACGTCGCGTAGCGCCGATTGGCGGTAGGACTCGGGCCACACGGTCAGCAGCGCCGGGCGCGTCCCCTTCGACCGCGCCTCGTCGGCGAAGCGCATCGCCCACGCGCGCAGGTTCACCTGGCTCTCCGGAAGCGCGGACGGCCCCTGCTGCATGACGACGACGTCCCAGCTCCGCGACGCGAGCGCCTTCTGCGCCTCGCCGAGGTTCCAGTGGTCCTCGAGGCTGTAGCCGCCGACCGCGATCGTCCGGTACTCGAGCTTGCGGCCGGATGCGTCGGCGAGGCCGGCCACGTAGGCAGGGAGGTCGTTGGTGGCTGTGAGGCTGTTGCCGACGAAGAGGACTCGGAGCGACCGCGGCGCGGCCGAGGCTGATCCTGCGCCGAGTACGAGCGAGAGCGCGAGCAGCGCACCGAGACACCGCGTCATGCTCCGACGATAGGAGCCGCCTCCGCTGTCGGCAAACGATTCGAGAAAGCCGAAATCAGCCGCGTTCGCCCGAGTCCATGACCGTGAAGAGCGTCAGCTGCATGCCGTCCGGAGCCCGCACGCGCACGTTGCGGTGGAACCAGGGCGTCACGGCGGGGCCGCCGACGTGCTGGGCGCCGCCGGCGACGAGCGCCTTCGCCGTCGAGTCCGAGTCCTCGACCTCGAGCGCTAGCCGGATCGGCCCCGAGACGAGCTCGCCGACCTCGACGCGGTCGACGAGGTCGGACTGGTCGACGGAGAGCAGCTCGAGGGTCGCACGACCCGCGTCGAGGATCGCGCCGCTGCCGGTCGGCTCGCTCCATTCGTCTATCGCTGGGAGCCCGAGCACGTCGCGGTAGAAGCGCAACGCCTCGTCGTAGTTCTCGACCGTCATCGCCAGCCGCAGCTCACGCACCGGGCTCTCCGGCATGCTCGTCTCCTTCGTCGGGATCGGGCGGAGTCTCGCGGATCAGCCGCGGAGGTAGGCGAGCACCGCCAGCACGCGGCGGTGGTACTCGGAGGTCTCGCCGATCCCCAGCTTGAGCAGGATGTGGCGGACGTGGGTCTCGACCGTCTTGGGGCTCAGGAAGAGCTGCTTGCAGATGCTGTCGTTCGAACGGCCCTCCGCGATCAGCGCGAGCACCTCGAGCTCCCGCGGCGTGAGCTCGCCGAGCGGGCTCTCGTCGCGTGGCTTGCGCACGAGCCTCGCGACGATCGTCGGATCGAGGACGCACTCTCCCGTCGGCGATGCGCTCGAGCGCGTCGACGAGCACGGCCAGGTCCGAGACGCGCTCTTTGAGCAGGTAGCCGGAGCCCTCCGGGTGGTCCTCGAGCAGGCGCATCGCGTAGTGCGACTCCACGTAGTGGGAAAGCACGAGGACGCCGACAGACGGGTGCTTGGCACGGATCTCGTGGGCCGCGACCAGCCCCTCGTCGGTGTGGGTCGGCGGCATCCGGATGTCGACGATCGCGACGTCGGGCCGCGTCAGCTCGACCCGGCGTATCAGCTCGTCCGCGGTTCCGGCCCGGCCGACGACGTCGAAGCCGGCGTCCACGAGCAGGCGCGCGACGCCTTCGCGGAGCAGCGTCTCGTCGTCGGCGATTACGACTCGCACGGGAGCTCCGCCCGGAGCGTGACCGCGCCGTCCGTCCCGGGAACGAGCGTGAGCCGGCCGTCGAGGGCGCCGACGCGGTCCTCGAGCGCGGTGAGGTCGAGGCTGTCCTCGCCCGTCTGGACCTCGACGACGAGTGCACCGTCCGAGGCCGACGCGCCGACGGCAAGCGGCTTCCTCGCCGTCCGTGCCGCTTCGGCAACGACCGTATACGCCGCTGTCTCGACCGACGCGTCGTAGCGCGTCTCGGGGATGCCGTCCAACCGGATGGGCACGCGGCCCTCCTCGGCGAGCGCCTCGAGGGCCGCTGCCAGGCCTTCGTCGGCGAGGACCGCGGGGAAGATGCCGTGCGCGAGCTCGCGCAGCTCGGCAGCGGCCTGCCGCAGCTCGTTCTCCGCCTCCTCGAGCCTCCCGTCCGCGTCGGCCATGCGACCGCGCAGCAGCCGAAGCGACAGCGAGAGCCCGACCAGGCGCTGCTGCGCACCGTCGTGGAGGTCGCGCTCGAGCCGCCTGCGTTCGGCGTCCCCTGCGTCGACGATCCGGGCGCGCGACGCTCGCAGCTCCTCGAGCCGCGCCCGGACCTCGGCCTGGAGCCGCTCGTTCTCGAGGGCGAGGCGGGCCGCCGCTGCCACCTCCTCGACGAGCTGCTCGTCGTCGAGGAGCCCAGGCCGGTGGCCCAGGACCGCGACGGCCTGGCCGTCCTGGACGAGGCTGGTCGTCTCGAGCTCGTGCGACAGCTCGACGGGTCGACCCTCGCCGTCGACCAGGCGCTCCGGGTCGCCCACCGGATAAGCGAGCACGAGCGCCGGGTCGCCCGCGATCCCGGCGAGGACATCCCGCAGGCCGCCCGGCGGCGTCGTCCGCGTGAGCTCGACAACGAGGCGCGCGACCTTCGACCGCGCGCGTCGCGCCCGCGCGAGATTCCACGCGGCGAATGCGGCCACGCCCATGAGCGCTGCGGCCTGTCCGAGCCACAGCCGGCGCTCGTCGGTGCCGTTGCCGACGAATCCGCGGTCGAGCGAGATCCAGAACGTGGCCGCCACCAGCAACAGGTACACGGCCGCCGCCGCGGCGACCGGGCGGCCCGCGCGCGAGCCGCGGACGAGCTTCCAGGCCGCGAGCGCGGCGAGGGCGACCGCCCAGGCGACGCCGAGGTACAGGCCGGCGCGCGTGAGATCCTCCGCCGCGCCGCCGTCGGGTCTCAGCAGAAGGAGGTTGTCCGGGCACTGCCCGCAGCCCTCCCCCTGCGGGTCGAAGAGCAGGGCGGGAAGCACGCCGAGGCCGAGCAGCCCGCCGGCGTATGCCACAGCGACCGCTGCAGTCTCGACCCGGGAGGTGAGCCGGCCGCCGGGATAGCGCGAGTGCGGCGTGCGCCACGAGCGGCGCGCAGGCCGCCGAGAGCGCGAGCCCGATCGTGAACGCGAGCGCCGAGCGGACCTCGGGGTTGTTCCACTCGGGCACGAACCACGCGAAGCCCGCGGCGGTGAGCAACAGTCCGAAACGGCTCGCCGGCCTTCGCACCCAGCTCGCGAGCCCGCAGCCGATCAGCGCCCAACCGGCGGCAAGCAGCGCAGCTCCCGCGGCGTCGGACGAGCCGGCGAAGCCGTAGCCGGGGTGGTCGCGGGCGACGCGGAGCGTGGCGATCCCGACGCCGATTCCGGCGCCGAAGACCCCGACGGCCAGCGGCCACCGTCGCATGCGTCAATCGTGTCACGGCTCACGGGTCGGCTCCAATCGGTGCCAGCCCTGATCTGTCGCGCAGCAAGACCTGAAGCGTTCCGCCGGACCGTCGCGCGACATCCGGGCGTTGAAGCTGCAAACGCTCGGCGGGCCGGGCCTCGCGCTGCCGGGGGCTGTTCGACGTGAGGGGTCCGTGAGACAATTCGATCAGGGCATGCCCCGATGTGCCGGAGGCGAGACGGCCCTAGCGTCGGCTGCAGCTCACGAAGGAGGCAGCCATTAACCGCTCGAAGATCGTCGTCATCTCGCTCACGGGCTTCGCACTGCTGGCGGCCGCGGGGTCAGTCGGCGCGAGCTCCGCCAAGGCGCCGTGGAGGATCTTCCTCACAAGCGATCGCCAGGGCGACTCAGAGCTCTATGTCATGAACGCGGATGGGCGCGGCGCGCGCCGGCTGACGCGAACGCCGGGATGGGACGGCTTCGGCGGCTTGTCGCCGGACGGCAAGAAGGTCGTCTTCGGCAGCCAGGACCGGCGTGTCGGCAATCCCGAGATCTATGTCATGAACCTCGACGGCAGCGGGAAGCGTCGGCTGACGCGGAACCCGGCATTCGACTGCTGCCCGACATGGTCGCCCGATGGGCGGAAGATCCTCTTCACGAGCAACCGCGACGGGAACAACGAGGTGTACGTGATGAAGGCCGACGGCAGCGCGCAGCGGACACTGTCGCCGAGCCCGTCGACCCAGGAGTTCAGCGGCTCCTGGTCTCCGGACGGCCGGACGATCCTCTTCCGGAGCGATCGCGAAGGCAACTGGGAGCTCTACGCAATGAACGCTGACGGCAGTGATCCACGCAACCTGACTCGAAACGCGTTCCGTGATGACGGCGGCGTCTGGTCACCAGACGGGCGGAGGATCGTGTTCGCGAGCAACCGTGATCGCAACGGCGAGGTCTACGTCATGAACGCCGACGGCAGTGCCCAACGGCGGCTGACCCGAACCCGGGAGGATGACCTCGCATTCTCCTGGTCACCCGACGGGCAGAGGCTTGCCTTCTTCCGGTTTCCGGTGAAGCCGAGGTGGGCGTTCTTCGTCATGAACGCCGACGGCAGCGGCGTTCGCAAGGTGACGTGGTCACTACCCGGCAGGCGCTGATCCGGCGGGGCGCGGCCCTGGTCGTCGCGCTCGCCGTTGTCGCGGCGGGCTGCGGCGGCTCCGGCGGCGACAAGGCAGGCGGGGACGACATCAAGGTCACAACGTCGGTCGCGCCCGTCGGGAAGCCGGTCACGCTCACCCTGGTCTCCTTCGACGACTTCTGGACGTCGGAGTATGCGGCGGCGGTCTCGCGGTTGTCGGGCGGGACGATTCGCATCGAAAGACGGCTCGGCGGAGAGGCGCTACTCGACTACGAAGGGCGTCATATCGAGACGGTTCGCGCCGGTGACGCGGATCTGGCGAGCGTCGGTGCGCGAGCCTGGGACCGGATGGGCGTGACGAGCTTCCAGGCGCTCGTCGCTCCGTTCCTGATCGACAGCTCGGCGCTCGAGCGGCGGGTGGTCGGAAGCCCGGTCGTCGATCGGATGCTCGAGGGCGTCGAGCCGCTGGGCCTGGTCGGGCTCGCCGTCCTGCCCGGCCTTTTGCGCCGACCCTTCGGCGCCTCGCGGTCGTTCGTCGGCCGCAGAGACTACGTCGGCGCGGTGTTCGGCACTCGCTACGGGGACGTCGCGCGCGACTCGCTCGCAGCCCTCGGGGCGACGGGGAAGGCCTACCGGATCGGCTCGCTGGCAGGCCTGGATGGCGCAGAACTCGACCCGTGGACGATCGCGAATAACCGCTACGACGCGCCTGGCACGACGCTGACCGCGAACGTGGTCCTCTGGGCGCGGCCGGAGACGATCGTCATCAGCCGCGCCGCATTCGACCGGCTTCCGCCTTCGCAGCAGGGGATCCTGCGCCGCGCAGGGCGTGAGGCGGTGGCGCCGGTGGTCGCCCGCATCGAGAAGGAGCAAAAGGATGGGCTGCAAGTGGTCTGCGGCCGCGGAAACCTGACCCTCGTGACTGCCTCCTCGTCCGAGCTCGCCGCCTTACGCGCGGCAGTTCAGCCGGTTTACGACGAGCTCGAACGCGATCCGCGGACGCGCGAGTTCATCGCCGAGATCCGGAAACTGCGCACGGGAGAGGCAGCCGTTGGCGAATCCGTGCAGTGCCCCGGCGGCCAAATGGCCGCCTCAGAGCTCGAGGGCGTCTGGGAATCGAGCGTGACGCGTGCGGCGATGCTCGGGGACGGGGCCTCCCCGGCTGAGGCCGCGACGTATGCGGGTCGGGGAACGCTCGAGCTCCGAGACGGACGCTGGAGTTTCCGCGGGCGCCGCACAACCGTCACCGGCACTTACGTTGTGGCGGGCAATGCGCTTCGGCTCACAATGCTCACCTGTACGGCGAATCCCTGTTCTCCCGGCGCCGCGACCGACTACAGCTGGAGTGTCTACCGCGGCGCGCTGACGCTCACACCGCGCGAGGGGAGCCTGTTCTGGCCGAGACTCGTCTCGAAGCCGGGACGGCGGGTCGGCTAAGGGTGGGCCCTCAGGGCGCGACCGCGATGTGCAGTGCCGGCCCCGATGTGCGGCGTGCCGGTCGGCCGTAGCGTCGGTCGCAAGCACAAGTTCGACACCGAGGAGGTACTGACATGCGTGTGCTGCTCGCACTGGCGACGACGGCGCTGGCGCTGCTCGCGCTCGCCGGAACTGCCGCGGCAGAGCCGCCCCTTCACGACTCGTTCTCGATCCACGTGACGGACGTCGACACCCAGACCTGCAGCTTCCCGGTCGTCGGCGACTGGGTCTTCACGAACGACATCACGGAGTTCCTCGACGCGGATGGAAACCTCACGAAGGTCCAGCTCCATCAGTCCAGCGTCGGAACGCTGACCGGTAACGGCGTGACGCTGCGGCTGAACATCCGCGAGACCATCATGGTCGATTTCGCCGGCGGCATCCCGGTGACCGCCAAGCACGTCGGCCAGCTCGACTACATCGGCGGGTCGAAGGGGCAACCCGTCTTCCACAGGACCGGCCAGGCTGTCTTCGAGGTCGTGGGTGGATTCGACGGCCCGCTGATCGCACGCCACGGACTGCGCGACGACTTCGACCCGGTCGAGTTCTGCGCCTCGTTCTCGTGACCCCAATCGCGTTCTCGACCACGCAGCGGCTGAAGCGCCCGCCTAAGCCATTGCATCCGAGGCCGGCGCCCTCTTGGCCGCCGGCCTCCGTGCGTCCAGGCCCAGTCGACTGAACCGCCGAGGAAGAAAGATCGGGGCTTGCCCTGACCTGAGTCGGGCCTGACGCAGTGTCGACCCCGATGTTTCGGGACGCGGAGGCTCCTAGCGTCATGGCCAGCTCAAAGAAGGGAGTTGGACATGCGCACGAGCGTTCTCGCGGCAGCCGGCATCGCCGCTGCCCTCGCCCTCGGGGGCAGCGCCCTCGCCGTCGCGGCCGGGTCCTCGCCCACAGCCACCGACGTCACGGTCTGTGTCAAGGACAACGGGCAGCTGCGACTGCAGACGCCCTCGAATCCCAGCTGTGACCAGTCCGAGCAGCCGGCCGACTGGACGGTCGGAGGAGAGCTGACGGACGTCGTCTTCGCGGCTCCCCTCGTCGGTGAAGAGCGCGGGGGTGTCGTCTCTCTAGGCCTCGACCAGAACTTTGTCGAGACAGCCAACAGCGGCAAGATCTTCGCAGGCTTCGACGACGCAGGGCTCATCCCGGCGAGAGGCGCCGACGGCGAGCCGCAGGAAATCGCCCGCCTCGCTGTGCCAGCCGGGGCCTACGCGATCTCGGCAAAGCTGACCGTCACAGGGCCGCTTCTCGGCGTCACCGACGTGCGCTGTCGGCTCGGGGCGGGTGTGGACTTCGACGAGTCGGGCGTGTCCGTTTCAGGGGCCCTCAATACGGAGGACTTCACGAGCGAGCTGGCCATGCCCCTGGAGGTCGTGCACCGCTTTGCCGAGCCGGGGTTCGCGGTACTCGCCTGTTCCGGGGGGACCGACGCTCTCTCCACGGCGCACTTCGAGTTTCTGAAGATCGTCGCGATCCGCGCGTCCAGCCTCTCGAACCAGTTCCTCGGATGACGAACCACACCAACCCGACCGGGAGGAGAACCCGATGAAGAACAAGCCCCTCATGCGTCGAACGCTCGCCGGCGCGGCCCTCGTCGCGACGGCTGGCGTCGTACTTGCCGGGGTGTTCGCCGTGATCGTTCCGTCGGCCGCAGGCGAAGGCGGCGGGTCCGGTTGCCAGTTTCCCGATGAGATCCAGCCGGAGCAGGCGCTCGAGCTGACCTCGACGACGTCCGGCGGCGTCGCAGCAGTCGTGCTCACCGACGGCCTGCTCGGCCGGTGCTTCTCGGGAGGCAACGACATCGGCTATCGGCAGGTTCCTTTCGAGATCGAGCTCGTGAAGCGGAGCGGAGGCCCGGATGGTGTGCAGACCGTCGATTCCGGCCTCTCCCAGCTGCGCTGCCTCGACGAGAACGAGCTCTGCTTCTCCGTTGCGGACGAAATTCCGCCGATCGCGCACCCGACCACGAACTGCCCGCACCTGCTCGACTTTCCGGCCTCGCGACCGGAGGACACGGTCGCCGTCACGACGTTCACGCTCGACGACTCGCTCGTCGCGACGATCCAGGCCATGAAGACCGTCCACTCATGCAGCGGCGGCAACGCAAACGTGTACATCCTCCACGAGGTCATCCAGGAGCGGCGCAAGCGGCGCGACGGAGAGTCCCTCTTCGTGCTCGGCAGCGCCGTCGAGGGGTTTGTCTGCTTCCTCGACGACTCCAACTCGATGGTCAGCTCCTGCAAGCAGTTCAACCCGGAGCTCTGACCGATGACGAGCTCCCGCTTCATATTCGTCGCACTGCTCATCGCGGCAGCACTGTTCGCGGCGCCTGTCGCATCCGCGAGCGAGGGAACGAGCTACTACGTCTCGCTCGGTGACTCGCTCGCCGTCGGCGTTCAGCCGACCGGCCCGCCGCCGCTCAACGAGACCGACCAGGGCTATACCGACCAGCTCTACTCCGCGCTCAAGGCCGACGATCCGAAGCTGAAGCACGTCAGGCTGGGTTGCAGCGGGGAGAGCACCACCTCGATGGTGGAGGGCAGCCAGCTTCCGTCGCTTGCGGCTAGTTGCGGCCCGCCCTCCTTCTACCTGCATCGCTACCCGCACAAGACGCAGCTGGCAGAGGCGGTCGCGTTCCTGCGCGCCCACCGGGAGTTCGTCCGCCTGGTGACGATCGACATCGGCGCGAACGACGTTCTCGGTCCGGGCGGTGCGGGCGAGGTCACGGAGAACCTGCCCACGATCCTCGCGGAGCTCCGTGGGGCGGCCGGCCCCGACATACCGATCGTCGGGATGAACTACTACGGCGCGTTCCTGCCCGTCGCGTGGGCCGAAGGCGGCCTGCCGGCGGTTCAGGCCAACCTGGCCGAGCTCATCGGCCTCAACGACTTCCTGGAGGGCTTCTATACAGCCGCCGGAGATCCGGTCGCCGACGTGGAGACTGCGTTCTCGTCCACGGACCTGACACTCGTCGGGGGTGTCCCGCGCAACGTTGTCCTCGTCTGTCAATGGACATGGATGTGCACTGCCGGCGACGTCCACGCAAACACGGCCGGCTACGGCGTAATCGCCCAGGCGTTCCTGGACGTGCTCTGACAAACCAAAAGGAGAGATGAAATGCGCAACCGGACCACCACACTCCGAGCGGCGATCGCGGCCGCCGTTGTCGCCGGCGCGGTGGCAGCACTCTGGCTGGCGCCGCTTGGCAACGCCATCGACGAGGTCAACGACAGGCCGGCGCCGCTCGGGATCGTCGGCATGAACGGCGGGGAGACGCTGCACCTGTCGGTCGCCTACGTGAAGGGCTTCGACCCGCAGCCCGATCCGCCCGGCTGCCAACTGGCGGTCGGCTTCGCAGACGAGGACGGCGTGACCGTCGGGAACCCGAACATCGTCGAGCTGAGGCCGGGCGCCGTCGCAGTCGTTCGATCACGTCGCGATCGGCGACCCGAGCATCCGCCAGTACGTGCGCCCGATCGTCAGCGACGTGATCCCGCCGGAGCGAGTGCCCGGCAGTCGTGACCGCGGAGCTGCTCGACCGCGAGGGGGTCAACGCGATCATCGTCTACGACAGCCAGCCGGTCGTGCCGAGCGTCTTTCTCGCCAAGTAGTCGGTTCGGTCCGAAAGAAGGGAGATGGGCATGCGCCCTACCGTTGTCATCCTCCTGGCGGCCACCTTGTCGGCCGGTTTGGTCGCCGCGATCGTCTCGGCCGAGTCGGCAAAGAGCGCCCAGGGCTCGCAGCCGGTCAGCGAGCAGAACCTCGATTCGACCGGTCTCATCCGCGTGCACGAACAGGGAGTTGCCCGCGTCAGGGCGCTGCAGGACGGTCCCTGGAACGTCGGTGTAACGGGGACGCCAACCGTGAAAGTCGACGCTTCCGAGCCCGTCGCGGTTCGACCGGTCAAGGACATCCAGCCGTTCGCTCGCATGTTCTCGATGTCCGCGGCGGTGGGTGAACAGCTGGCGTTCGCCGACCCGTTCCAGGTTCCCGTGGGAAAGCGGCTTGTCATCCAGCACGTCACATACTTCGCGAGCGTGGACGACGACGACCTCGTCGGTTCGTTCGAGCTTCTCCTCGACGTCATGCCGGGCGAGCCCGTCACCTTCTTTACCTTCCGGCCTGGCGAACGCATCGACCCTGGGAGTCAGATCGTCAGCTACGTCGGCGGCGAGAACGTCCAGAACCTCTACGTGCGAGGCGGAGGCTTCATGAGCGCACGGTTCTCCCGGCAGCAGCTCTCGACGCCGGCCAGTGGAAGCCTCTCGATCTCGGGCTACCTGGAGGAGAGCTCCTGACCGCCAACGCTAGTGCCCCCCACGGCGCATGCCGGTCGGGATACGTGACAATCGTGGCATGCGTTGGCGCCTAGCCATCCGCGCGGTATTCGCGCTGGGTTTGCTGGGCGCCGGCGCCGCGGGCTGCTCCGGCTCCGGGTCGGACAAGGCCGGCGGCGATAAGCGGAACTCGCCGGTCCTCCTGGTGTTCGCGGCCCACGACCCCTTGTACGCGCAGCGCGAGTTCGCTGCCGCGGTGGAGCGGCTGTCGGGGGGTTCGCTCGCAGTTCAGATCCGAGAACGGTGGCGCCTGGACGACGTCGATTACGAGCGCAAGCTCGCCCAGGACGTGCGGGCTGGTCAGGCCGACCTAGGCGTGGTCGGCGCCCGGGTCTGGGACCGCATGGGGGTCACCGCCTTTCAGGGCCTGCTCGCGCCGCTTCTGATCGACGATCTCGAGCTGCAACGAGAAGTCGTACGCGGAACGCCGGCGACGCAGCTCGTCCAGAGCCTCGACGAGGCGGGCGTGGTGGGAATCGCGCTGCTTCCGGGAAGCCTCCGACGACCGCTCGGCATCACGCGCGCGCTCGTGAAGCCCGAGGATTACGAAGGCGCGAGGATCGGGATGCGCCCGGGCGATGTCGCGGACACCTCGTTCCGCACACTCGGAGCCAGCAGCGTGCCCTGGTGGACCGGCCCGCTTGCGCGCATCGACGGGCTCGAACTCGACCTCGTGTCGATCGCGGACAACTTCTACGACAGGCCGGGACGGACGTTGACCGCGAACGTGGTCCTGTGGCCTCAGCTGCAGACCGTGTTCATGAACCGTGACGCGTTCGAGGCTCTCACGCCCGCGCAACGAGCGATTCTCCGTCGCGCCGGCCGGGAAGCGGTGAACGCTGTCCTCGCGGACGTCGAAGAACGAGGAGAAGGCAGCGCTCGCCGCCGTCTGCGAGCGCCACCGATTGGCGCTCGCCAATGCGTCCTCCGGCGACCTCATGGCCCTGCGCAGTGCGCTCGACCCCGTGTACGCCCGACTCGAGCGCGACAACGAGGCGAGGCGGTTGATCCGTGAGATTCGTGGCCTCCGCGGGCAACGCCGTCTGGGAGCCCCCGCACTTCAGTGCCCCGCCGGGCGGCGGCAAGCCGAACAAGGGGCCTCCACGCTCGAAGGTCGCTGGCGGTACGCACCGACGCGCCAAGAGCTGCTCGACGTCGGCATGTCACCGGCGGACGCGGAGATGCTGGGCGTGCCGGTCGTCTTCTCGTTCGCCAACGGGCGCTTCACAATCGCTGCCGGCGGAACGGTCGGCGCAACGGGCCGGTACACGGAGCGAGGCGATGTCGTGAACATCATTTTCGAAAGCGGACCGCCGCTGGCTCCGCCCAACCACGTCTTCCAGCTCCATTGGAGCGCCTATCGCGACCGGCTTACGTTCTCTGCTCTCGCAGGCCGCGGGCCGCTGCTCTACTTCATGGCCAGTCGCTTCACCCGCATCCGCTAGCGCGGATCTCGGCTGAGAACGCGGGACAGGATCAGGGCGCGCCCCGAGTGCTGCGCTGAGACGTGCCGGGTGACCCCCGATGTAGCGGCGAGCTCCGACGCCGACGATGGAAGCTTCAATTCGACTGAAGGAGCTCGAAATGAGAACGACCTTTTTCCTCTTCCTCGTCGGACTCGCGCTGTCCGCGGCCGCGGCGTTCGCCCAGGCCTCGGCTGCGTTCGACCAGGTGAACGAGTGCCCCGCCGCCATCGGCGATCCGAACCTCGCCGAGCCCTGGGTGCGGGTAGCGGTCGAAGACGCGAACGGCCGGCTCGCCGACCGCAACGGCGACGGTGTCGCGTGCACGGCCGCACTCCGGACCGGCGGCCGTGTCGTGGGCGTCGCCTGGACCGACAACTCGGTCGGGGACCCGCACATCATCCCGCCCGGCCCCTGCACCGATCCGTTCCGCGAGGTCGCGATCGGAGACCCGAACGTCATCGGCGATCCGCACCTGATCGGCGATCCGAGCATCCGCCGGCTCGATGCCAACGGCGACGGGCTCCTCTGCGCGTCCGCTCAGTCGGAGGCGCGAGCGCTGATCCTGATCCTGCTCGACAACCCGAACGCGATCGGCAACCCGCGCATCTAGCCCGGCAGCCGCGCAACTCGCGGCCGCCTCAACGACGTCCGCGCAGGGCGACGGGGTCTTCAGCCTCGGGTCCTGCGCGTTCGTCGTACACCCACCTCCGTGCGAATCGGGGCCCAGCCTGATCGTGCGCTCGCTCACGCCACCGGCTCCTCGCGTACCGCTGCCGCGTCGCCGCTAGGGGCTGGCCCTGATCGGAGGCTTCGAGGTCCAGGTCCAGCCCTGACGCGTCGGCATGCGCGACACGCCTACCGTCGTCGAAAGACGAACGGGAGGCCGACATGAGACGGACGACTCGTATGGCCGCTACGGCGCTCTACGCGGCGCTCGGCTGGGTGGGGGTGAGCCTGGCCGCGCAGCCGGCGCTCGCCGAGACGCTGTGCGTGGGCGGTGCCAAGGCCGGTTGTTTCTCGACGATTCAGGCCGGGGTCGACGCGGCACAGGACGGTGACACGATCTACGTCCGTTCGGGTACGTACGCCGGCGGAATCACGATCGACAAGGATCTCGCCCTCGTCGGCGCGTCGGCCGGCGCCACGACCATCGAGGGCGGCGGACCGGTGATCACGATCGGGTTCGGTGCCGTGAAGCCGACGGTTTCGATCAGCGGCGTCACGATCACGGGCGGTCTCAACGACTCTCCCGGGTTCGCAGCCGGAGGCGGCGTGAAGATCGACTCCGCACCCGACAACTCGACCGGACCGGCCGTGATGATCAGCGACAGCGTCATCGCGGGGAACGTGGCCGAGCCGAAGTCGACCTTCTCCTCGCCGGCGCCGTGCGGCTCCGTCCCCGTCGACGAGTGCGCATTCGCGGCGGGCGGTGGGATCGACAACGCCGGAAGCCTGACCGTCACGCGCACGCGGATCAGCGGCAACAGGGCCGGCGGCGGGCTGACGATGTACGGCTTCGGGGGCGGCATCGCCAATCATCCGCAGGGAACGCTCACGTTGAGACGGAGCGTCGTGAGTGGCAACCGGGCAGTTGTGACCGTCCCGAACGGACGTTTTACGGACGGGGGCGGGATCGCCGACAACGGCGTGCTGAGAGTCGAGGACAGCGTCGTCAGCGGCAACACTTCCGAGGTCACGAGCTCGGTGGCAAGCACCTTCCCGTTCGATGTTCAGCAGATCGCGAACGCCGGTGGGATCTACATCACCGGGTCGGCAACGATCACCGGCAGCTCGATCAGCGGCAACAAGGTCGATTCGAGCAACGCCGTGGGCGATGCGCAGGCGGCGGCCGGGGGCATCGACCAAGACGGCTCGCTCCTCCTTCGCCACAGCAGACTCGACGACAACCAGGTGCGCGCCGGCGTCCCGCCCGCCTCGAGCAGCAGCGCGATTGCGACCAACGGCGGAATCGAGGGCCAGGGTGACACGGCCGTCCACGACAGCCTGATCAGAGGCAACAGCATCACCGCCCTCAGCCCTGCAGGAACGGTCATCGCCGGCGGAGGAGGCCTCGGGAACATCGGCCTGACGACGATGCAGCGCACGCTGGTGATCGGCAATCGCGTAACAGGGAACGGCAGCGGTGGAAACGTGGTCGGCGGAGGAATCTTCAACATCAGCCTCGGCGGCCCCGCGCAACTCACGCTGCTCGATAGCGTCGTGACCGCCAACACAGCTGAACGCCAACCCGGCGATCACACCGCTGGGCGGCGGGATCTTCAACGACGCCGCCTTGACGCTGACCCGCACGATCGTGGCCGGGAACCACCCCGATCAGTGCTTCGGCTGCTGATCGGCGTGTGGAATCCGTGGCCTGATCACGAGACAATCGCTACATGCGCTCTCATTGCGTCCACACCACGTTCCTCGTGGCGGCCACGATCCTCGTGGCCGCCGCGGGCTGCGCGGGGGCGGGCGACGACAAGGCCGGAGGCCGGCCCGAGGGAGAGCCGCTCGTCCTGACGCTCGAGACAGAGGACGACCTGACGCAGTCCGGAGCGCCGGAGTTCGCGGAGGCAGTGGACGAGCGGTCCCGAGGCTCGATTCGCATCGAGCTGCGGTACGCCGGACGCGGCGTGGAGGTCGACTACGAGAAGGGGGTTGTCGAGGACGTCAAGACCGGGAAGGCGCAGCTCGGGATCGTCGGGGTTCGCGTGTGGGACACGATCGGCGTGAAGAGCTTCCGCGGACTGCTCGCGCCGTTCCTCGTCGACAGCTTCCAGCTCGAGCAGCGAGTGCTTATGAGCCCGCTCGCAGGGCGCATGCTGGCGGGGGTCGAGCAGGCAGGTGTGGTCGGCATTGCCTTACATCCCGGCCCTCTGCGTCGGCCGCTCGGGCTCACCCGCCGACTCGTCGACCGGGACGACTACCGGCGTGCTCTGATCGCAATCCGATTGGGCGGCGTCGCTCAGTCGACGTTTCGGGCCCTCGGCGGATCGGCGAAGGGCTATGTCCCGGGAACGGTGGCGGGCTTCGACGGGACCGAGGTCGACGCGAACACCCTCGTGTACAACGGCTGGGAGCGGCAGCCCGGCACCCTCACGGCGAATGTGGTGTTCTGGCCGAAGCCGTACTCGATCGTCATGAATCGCCCGGCGTTCGAAGCGCTGACGCGCGCTCAGCGCGACATCCTCTTCAGCGCCGGCCGCGACTCGCTCGCTCCCGAGCTGCGCCAGACCGAGCGGGACGAGAGGGCCGCCGTTGCCGCGGCTTGCAAGCGCGGCCGGCTGTCCTTCGTGACCGCGTCTCGCTCCGAGCTCGCGTCGCTTCACGAAGCCGTCCAGCCGGTCTACGACGAGCTCGAGCGGGATTCGCTGGCGCGAGAGGTGATGAGCGCGATCGACGAAATGCGCCGAGACGAGATCGGCAAGGGCGCCTGAAGTCCTGCCCTGCCGCAGCCGTCCTCGCGCGGCGGCCTCGACCGGTGGGCCACTCGAAGGACGCTGGCGGCTGCACTTGACGCGCGACAAGTTGATCGCCGTCGGCGTCAATCCGCGCCTCCTGGACGACACTCCAGAATCGGCGATGCTGACGATCGAGTTCGAGGACGGACGCTACAAGGCTGTTGCAGAGGGCGCGGGGGTGGTCGCGACCGGGCGGTACAGCGTCGAAGGGGACGTGATGACCCTCGTCTACGACGCTCCCGCCCCGCGCGGCTATATCCCCGGAAACCGCTACCGGCAGCGCTGGAGCATCTTCCGCAAGTCGCTCAGGTTCTCGCGCGTTCCGCGCAGCGACGTCGACTTCGTGCTGCTTGTCAATCCGCTGACGCGCGTGGACTAGCGGTCGCCGGCAGGTCGGCGTCGATTCTCGTTCCGGAGCCGCCGGCGCTCTCGACCGCAAGCCGGCCGCCCAGGGCCTCCATGCGGTCGGCCAGCCCGCGTAGCCCGGAGCCCTTGCTCGGATCGGCTCCGCCGACGCCGTTGTCCGAGACCGAGACCACGACCCGCTCTCGCTCCTGCCCCACCTTCACCGAGATGCGCGAGGCCGCTGAGTGCTTGGCCGCGTTCGTGAGCGCCTCGGAGCAGACGAAGAACAGGGCAGCCTCGACCGGCGCCGGGAGCCTCGTGACCGTTCCGGTGACGGCGACCGGGATTGGCGACCGCTCCGCGAGTTGCGCGAGCGCCGGCATCAACCCGCCGTCGGTCAACGCTCCCGGATGCACGCCGTGGGCGAACTCGCGGAGCTCGCCACGGGTCTCTTCGAGCTCCCGCTCCAGCGTCGCGATCGCGTCGCCGTCCTCGTCCGTCGCCTCGCTGCGCGCACTCTCGAGGAGCGCCTGCACGTTCTCGAGCCGCCGCTCGGCGCCGAGCCGCAGCTCCTCCTCCAGCCTGCGTCGCTGCTCGTCGGCGGCCTGCACGATCCGCCGACGCGAGGCGACGAGCTCGTCGGCTCGGGCCTGCGCCTCCGCTTGCAAGCGCGCGTTCGCGACCGCGACTCGGGCGGCGGCGGCGACCGAGTCGACCAGGTGCCTGTCGGCCAGCAGCGCCTCGTCGTGCACGAGCACGGCGACCTGCTCGTCCCCGTCCGCGATCGGCGTGACGACTCTGCCGGAGCCTGCAATGGGGAGCTCGACCGGACGACCCGCGTCGTCGACGAACCCGTCGGCTTCGGTGAGGCGGTAGCCGACGACGAGCGAGGGGTCGCCGAGGGCGCGCGCGAGCTTAGCCCTGAGCGTGCCCGTCTCCTGATCCCCGAGGTCGACGACCAGGCCGGACACGACCGCCTCCGTCCAGCGCCCGCGCAGGAGGTCGCGCAGGAGCACGACCGCGATCGCCGCGATCACCGCGTCGTAGGTCCAGAGAACCGCGCGGTCTGCGTCCCAGCCCGCGATCCGGTTGACGGCGCCCAGCGCGAGCACGCCCGCGAACGCGAGCGCGGCGGCGAGGGCAGGACCGCCGGCCTTCCTTGCTGGCCCCGACGTTCGCAGGAAGACCTGGAGCGCCGCGAGCGCGATCAGCGCGCTCAATGTCAGCGTCAGCCAGTCGTTCGCGGCGAGCGGCTCGACGATCGCGTCGACGTAGGCGATCGCGACGACCGCGGCTGCGAGCCGCGTCGGCAGCCGGCCGGTCGGATACGAGAGGTGGAGATGCACCAGCGGGCCGCGGTGCAGGTAGAGCAACGGACGCCCGATGTTCCCCAGGAACCACGTCGCTCCGGCCAGCCCCATGAGGGGGCCGACGCGGCTCTCGGGGCGTTGCTGCCAGGCGACCGTCCCGCACACCAGCAGCATGCAGCCGACCGTGAAATCGGCGGCCGTGAGTGCGGGTCCCAGCGCAGGGCTGTAGAACGCCCACTCGACCACGAGCCCGAAGGCGATCCCCGCGACCAGGAGCGCCCAGCGGATCCGCATGCCGGCTTAGCGGGCCACGGCGGCGGCCAGCGTCTCGCCGGTTAGCTCGCTCTTGGCGACGAAGGGCCAGTTCGTCGCGGCGAGGCGCCGGCGGAAGGACGCGGCGGCCCGGGTCGAGGTCAGCACGACCGCCGGACCGTCGGCGGGCAGCTGCTCCGCGACGGCGAAACCGTCGAAGTCCGGCAGCTGGATGTCGAGCAGCAGAACGTCGGGACGGAGCTCCGCCACCGCGGTCAGCGCCGACGCGCCGTCGGCGGCTTCTCCGACCACGCTGAAGCCCTCCGACTCGAGGAGCGCGCGTGCGGCCACGCGAAACGCATCGTGGTCGTCGACGATGACAACCGTCCGCCGCATGTCCGAACTCTGGCAGAGGGCCGGGCCTGTCGCATCGGGGGCGACCCTGAGGCGCCGAAGCGCGAAGATGCGCCCTGGCAACCAGCGAGGAAAGGCGGGCCGATGGCGACCGTGCTCTGCGTGCTCTACGACGACCCCGTCGACGGATATCCGACGACCTACGCGCGCGACGACATCCCGACGATCGAGCGCTACCACGACGGCATGTCCACGCCCACCCCCGAGGCGATCGACTTCACGCCCGGCCAACTGCTGGGCAGCGTCTCGGGCGAGCTCGGGCTGCGGAAGTTCCTCGAGGACCGCGGGCACACGCTGATCGTCACCTCGGACAAGGACGGGCCCGACTCGGAGTTCGAGCGCGCCCTGCCCGACGCCGAGATCGTGATCTCGCAGCCGTTCTGGCCGGCCTACCTCACGGCCGAGCGGATCGCGAAGGCCCCGAAGCTGAAGCTGGCGCTCACGGCCGGGATCGGCTCGGACCACGTCGACCTCCAGGCCGCGATGGACAACGGCGTCACCGTGACCGAGGTCACCTACTGCAACAGCATCAGCGTCGCCGAGCACGTCGTGATGGTGATCCTCGGCCTCGTCCGCAACTACATCCCCTCCTACAAGTGGGTAGTCGACGGCGGCTGGAACATCGCCGACTGCGTGTCGCGCTCGTACGACCTCGAGGGGATGCAGGTCGGCACGTTCGGCGCGGGCCGCATCGGGTCGGCCGTGCTCCGGCGGCTCAAGCCGTTCGAGGTCGGGCTGCACTACACCGACCGCCATCGGCTGCCGGCCGAGGTCGAGGACGAGCTCGGCGTCACCTTCCACGAGAACGCCGAGTCGCTCGTCGCGGTGTGCGACGTCGTGACGATCAACGCGCCGCTGCATCCCGAGACCGAGCACCTGTTCGACGACGAGCTGATCGGCCGGATGAAGCGCGGAGCCTTTCTCGTGAACACCGCGCGCGGCAAGATCTGCGACCGCGACGCGGTCGCGCGCGCATGCGAGAGCGGCCAGCTCGCGGGCTACGCGGGCGACGTCTGGTTCCCGCAGCCGGCGCCGCAGGATCATCCCTGGCGCACGATGCCGCACCACGGGATGACCCCGCACATCTCGGGCTCGAGCCTGTCGGCGCAGACCCGCTACGCGGCCGGCACTCGCGAGATCCTCGAGTGCTGGTTCGACGGACGGCCGATCCGGGAGGAGTACCTGATCGTCGACGGCGGCAAGCTGGCCGGCGCCGGCGCGCACTCGTACAGCGCGGGCGACGCGACCGGCGGCTCCGGCGAGGCCGAGCGCTTCAGCCGAACGTGATCACGGTGCGGACGCCTTCCTGCCGCTCCATCGCGGCGAAGGCGTCGTTCACCTCGTCGAGCGCGATCCGGCGCGTGACGAGGGCGTCCGCGTCGAACTCGCCGGCGAGCCAGCGGTCGACGAGCCCCGGCACCTGGCTGCGTCCCTTGACGCCGCCGAAGGACGAGCCGGTCACGCGCCGCCCCGTGATCAGCAGCCGCGGCACGACGTCGAGCGTCTCGCCCTTGCCGGCGACGCCGATCATGGTCGCCAGGCCCCAGGCCTCGCGGGCGGCCTCGACCGCCTGCTGCATCACGCTCACGTTTCCGGTCGCCTCGAAGGTGTAGTCGGCGCCGAAGCCGCCGGTCTCCCCTCGGATCCAGTCCACGGTGTCGTCCGCGGCGACGCGCGTGTCGGTCGCGCCGTGACGGCGGGCCTCCGCGAGCCGCTCGTCCGAGAGGTCGATCGCGACGATCCGCTCGGCGCCGGCCAGCTTGCAGCCGATGACCGCGCCCAGCCCGACGAGCCCGCAGCCGAACACGACGCAGGTGGAGCCCGGGGCGACCTGGGCGGTGTACAACGCGGCGCCGATGCCGGTCGAAAGCCCGCACGCGAACGGGGCGCACGCGTCGAGCGGCGCGTCCGGGCTCACCTTGGCGAGCGCGATCTCGGGGACGACGGTGTACTCGGCGAACGTCGACGTCCCCATGAAGTGCTTCAGCGGCCCGCGGCTCAGCGCGAAGCGCGTGGTGCCGTCGGGCAGGAGCCCGACTCCCTGCATGTCTCGAATCGCTGTGCAGCGGTTCGTGCGCGGGTCCCGGCAGTGGACGCACTCGCCGCATTCCGGGGCGAACAGCGTGACCACGTGGTCGCCCGGCGCGACGAGGCTGACGCCGGGCCCGACCCGCTCGACGACGCCCGCGCCCTCGTGGCCGAGCACGCAGTCGACATAGCCCGTCGGGTCGGCGCCGGAGGCGGCGTAGAGGTCGGTGTGGCAGACCCCGCACGCCTCGAGGCGGACGAGCGCCTCGCCGGCCTGCGGCTCCGCCAGCTCGACGGCCTTCACCGCGAGCGGCTGCCCGAACTCCTCCAGAACCGCGGCCCGAACCTGCATCGCGCGATCCTACAAACGGTCGAGCAGCGCGCCGAGCTCCTCGAGGCTGGCGAGGTCGTGTCCGCTGGCGAAGACGTCGACGTACGGAAGGGCGGCCGCCATCCCGCGCGCCAGCGGCTCGTACGCGGGGTCCTCCTTGAGCGGGTTCAGCCAGACGACCGTGCGGGCGAGCCGTGCTAGCCGCGCCATCTGCTCGCCCAGCTCGGCGGGGTCGCCCGTGTCGAGCCCGTCCGAGCAGAGCACGACGACCGCTCCGCGGGCGAGGCCGCCGTGGCCGTAGCGATCGAGGAACGTCTTGAGCGAGTCGCCGATGCGGGTGCCGCCGTCCCAGTCGACGACATCCGCCGTCGCGCGGCGGAGCGCCTCGTCCGGGTCGGACGCGGCGAGGGCGGGCGTCACGCGGGTGAGGCGCGTGCCGAAGCAGAAGGCCTCCCACCGCGGGTCCGCGCGCAGGGCCGCATAGGCGAACATGAACAGCGCCCGGGAGTACGCGCTCATCGACCCGGACACGTCGAGCAGGAGCACGAGTCGCCGCGGGCGAAGCCGCCGTTCGCGCCGGGCGATCCAGGCCGGGTCGCCGTCGGTCCGCAGCGCCCGCCGGACCGTGCGGCGAACGTCCAGCTCACCGTGGGTCGAGGAGCGTCGGCGTCGGGTCCGCCGCGGCGGCGCCGCAATCCGCAGCCGGGCCATCAGCTCGGCGATCGCCGCCAGGTCGTCGGCATTGCACGCCGCGAAGCTCTTGTGCCGGAGGAGCTCGACGCGGCTGGCGAGCCCGACGTTCGACTGCGTGTCGTCGAGATCCTCGCCCCCGTGCGGCTCCTCCGCCTCGGAGATCGACAGCGCCGGCGGGGGCGGCAGCGGCGTCTCCTGCTGCCGGTCGGGGCCGAAGAACGAGCGGAAGACGTCGTCGTAGGTCGCGATGTCGTCGTGCCGGCTCACGAGCGTCGCGCGCCCGGCCCAGTAGAGCTCGTCGACCGGCAGGAGCGCCGTGGCCCGGCAGAAGGCTTCGATGCGGCCGGTCCCGACCGGAAGCCCCTCCGCCCGAAGGGCGCGGCCGAACTCGGTCAGGCGGACGAGCGGCTCAGTCATCGGCGGCCGCCGCGAGGGCAGCTTCGGCCGTGCGCAGGTCCTCGCGGTTCTTCACGGCCCAGCCAAGGGTCTCGCGGTCCCCGTCGGCCTCGACCGAGTCGAGGCCCAGGACGGCGAGCGCCTGCGCCCAGTCGATCGCCTCCGCGGGGCCCGGCGGCTTCACGAGCTCGAGCCTGCGCAATCGCTCGACCGCCGCCGCCACCGAGCGGGCAAGGCTCTCGGACACCCCGGGCGCGCGCACGCGGATGATCTCGACCTCGCGCTCGAGGTCCGGGAACTCGATCCAGTGGTAGAGGCAGCGGCGCTTGAGCGCGTCGTGCAGCTCCCTGGTCCGGTTCGAGGTGACGACCACGGCCGGCGGCTCGTCCGCCGCGATCCGGCCGAGCTCGGGGATCGTGACGCTGAAATCAGAGAGCACCTCGAGCAGGAACGCCTCGAACTCGTCGTCCGAGCGGTCGAGCTCGTCGACCAGGAGGACGGCGGCCGGCCCGCTGCGGATCGCGCGCAGCAGCGGGCGCTCGACGAGGAACTCGGGGCCGTAGAGGTCGGCGGCCTGGTCGCGGTGCTCGAGCGTGCGGCCGTAGAGCAGCTGGCGCGAGTAGTCCCACTCGTACAGGGCCTGCGCCGCGTCGATGCCCTCGTAGCACTGGAGCCGGACCAGCTCCGCGCCGAGAACGCGTGCGAGCGTCTTCGCGACCTCGGTCTTGCCGACGCCCGGCTCGCCCTCGAGCAGGAGCGGCCGGCGCATCGCCAGCGCGAGGTACACCGCCGTCGCGAGCCCTCGATCCGGCAGGTAGGACTCGGCCCGCAGGGCGGCTTCGACCTCGGGAACCGATGCGAAGCGCACGCGCCGAATCGTACGGAACCTTGGCAAACCGGCATCCGCCGAGGCCGGTATATGATCGAACAGAGGCCCAGCCACGTATCCAGCTGCTTTCGACTACGTCGCGCCCGACTCGCTCGAGCAGGCCGTTGAGCTCCTTGGCCGTCACGGCGAGGACGCCAAGGTGCTCGCCGGCGGGCAAAGCCTGATCCCGCTCCTCAAGCTGCGCTTCGCCTCGCCGCAGGTGCTCGTCGACATCAACCGCATCGGCGGGCTCGACACGCTCGCCGAAGAGGGCGGGGTACTGCGGATCGGCGCGCTCGTCCGGCACAAGACGTGCGAGCGGTCCGAGCTTCTGCGCGACCGCTACCCGATGCTCTCGCAGGCAGCCTCCCAAGTGTCCGATCCGGTCGTGCGCAACCTCGGCACGGTGTGCGGCTCGGTTGCACACGCCGATCCGCAGGGCGACTGGGGCGCGGCGCTCATCGCGGCGGGCGCCGAGCTCGTGGCGCGCGGTCCCCAGGGCGAGCGGACGCTGCCGCTGAGCGAGTTCTTCCAAGGGCCCTTCACGACGGCGCTCGACCCGGCCGAGGTCGTCACCGAGGTCCGCGTGCCCGACCCCGGGCCGCGCTCCGGCGGCGCCTACCTCAAGCTCGAGCGGAAGGTCGGCGACTACGCCACCGCCGCGGTCGGCGTCCAGGTCTCCTTCGACGACGGCCGCGTGCGGCGCGCCGGGATCGGGCTCACAGGCGTGGGGCCGACGAACCTCCAGGCGACCGAGGCCGAGCAGGCGCTCGCCGGCGCCGAGCTCGACGACGACGCCATTCGCGGCGCCGCCGAGCTGGCCGCCGCCGCAGCCAGGCCGCAGAGCGACGTGCGCGGAACCGCCGACTACAAGCGTCAGGTCGTCCGCGTCTTCACCGAGCGCGCACTCCGGGCAGCCGCCGAGGCGGCACAGGAGGTACGGGGAGCGGAGCGATGAACATCGAGCTCGTCGTCAACGGGGTGCCGCACGCGAGCGACGTCGAGCCGCGGCTCCTGCTCGTCCACTACCTGCGCGACGTCCTCGAGCTGACCGGGACGCACGTCGGCTGCGACACGACGGGCTGCGGCGCCTGCACCGTCCTGCTCGACGGGACGCCGATCAAGGCGTGCACGTTCCTCGCCGTCCAGGCGAACGGCCACAACGTGACGACGGTCGAGGGAATGATGCAGGACGGCGTGCTCCACCCGGTGCAGCAGGGTTCAAGGAGGAGCACGGCCTCCAGTGCGGCTTCTGTACGCCCGGGATGATGCTGGTGTCGGCGGCGCTGCTCGAGGAGAACCCGGAGCCGAGCGAGGAGGAGATCCGCTGGGCGATCTCCGGGAACATCTGCCGCTGCACCGGCTACCAGAACATCGTCAAGGCCGTGCAGTGGGCGGCGGCCAACAAGCAGCAGGTCACGAGCTAGGGGGCGAGATGGCGGTCGAGTCGCGCGAGCAGAAGTGGCTGGGCAAGAGCGTCCCCCGGAAGGAAGACGAGCGCTTCGTGCGCGGCCGGGGGAACTACGTCGACGACATCCGGCTGCCCGGGATGCTGCACATGTCGATCCTGCGCAGCCCGTTCGCGCACGCGAAGATCAACTCGATCGACACCTCGCGCGCGCAGGAGCTGCCGGGAGTCGTCGCGGTCGTGACCGGCGAGCTGCTCGCACAGCACAACCTCGCGTGGATGCCGACGCTCTCGGGCGACACGCAGGCCGTGCTCGCCACCGACAAGGTGCGGATGCAGGGCCAGGAGGTCGCGTGCGTCGTCGCCGAGTCGCCGTACGTCGCCCACGACGCGCTCGAGCTGATCGACGTCGACTACGAGCCGCTGCCCGTCGTCACGACGCCGCAGCAGGCGCTCGAGGAGGGCGCGCCCGTCATCCGCGACGACAAGGAGGGGCAGGCCGACAACCAGCGTGTACCACTGGGAGGCCGGCGATGCCGAGGCCACCGAGCGCGCCTTCGCGGAGGCGGACAAGGTGGTCAAGCTGACGACGCACTACCCGCGCTCGCACCCGTCGCCGCTCGAGTGCTGCGGCTGCATCGCCGACGTGAATCCCGCCACCGGCCGCGCGACGATCTACATGACCTCGCAGGCGCCGCACGTGATCCGCACGGTGTTCGCGCTCGTCGCCGGGCTGCCCGAGCAGAACATCCGGATCATCTCGCCGGACATCGGCGGCGGCTTCGGCAACAAGGTCCCGGTCTACCCGGGCTACGTCGTCGCGACGGCCGCGTCGCTCTTGCTCGGGCGCCCGGTGAAGTGGATCGAGGACCGCACCGGGCAACCTGATCTCGACCGGCTTCGCGCGCGACTTCTACATGGACGGCGAGCTCGCGCTGAAGGAGGACGGGAAGATGCTCGGCCTCCGCGTGAAGATGGTCTCGGACCAGGGGTATGCGTTCGCGGACGCCCAGCCGTCGAAGTTCCGCGCCGGCCTGTTCCACATCGTCACCGGCTCCTACGACCTGCCGACCGCCCACGTCGTCACCGACGGCGCCTATACGAACAAGGCGCCGGGCGGCGTCGCCTACCGCTGCTCGTTCCGGGTCACGGAGGCCTCGTACCTGATCGAGCGGCTCGTCCAGACCGCCGCCTACGAGCTCGGCATGGACCCGGTCGAGCTGCGGCGGAAGAACTTCATCAAGCCCGAGCAGTTCCCGTACGAGTCGGCGACCGGGTTCGTCTACGACTCCGGCGACTACGAGCAAGGCGCTCGGCATCGCGCTCGAGCAGCTCGACTACGCAGGCCTGCGCGAGGAGCAGCGGCGCGCGCGCGAGCAGGAAGGCCGGCTGCTCGGCATCGGCGTCGCGAGCTTCACCGAGGTCGTCGGCGCGGGCCCGAGCAAGGACTACGACATCCTCGGGATCAAGATGTTCGACTCGGCCGAGCTCAGGCTGCACCCGACCGGGCAAGGCGATCCTCAAGCTCGGCGTCAAGTCACAGGGCCAGGGCCACGAGACGACCTTCGCCCAGATCGTCGCCAACGAGCTGGGCCTCTCGCCCGACGACATCCACGTGGTGGAGGGCGACACCGACAACACGCCCTACGGGCTCGGCACCTACGCGAGCCGCTCCACGCCGACCGCCGGCGCGGCCACCGCGGAGATCGCCCGGACGCTGCGCGAGAAGGCGCGCACGATCGCCGCGCACCTGCTCGAGGCGGCGGTCGAGGACATCGAGTGGGACGGCGAGCGCTTCGCGGTCAAGGGAGCCCCGGACCGCGCGAAGACGATGCAGGAGGTCATCTTCGCCGCGTACACGAACCTCCCTGAGGGCATGGAGCCGGGCCTCGAGGGCGTCAAGTACTACGACCCGCCCAACATGACGTTCCCGTTCGGCACGTACGCGGTCATGGTCGAGCTCGATCGCGGCACCGGGCAGTGGAAGCCGCTGCGCGTGGTCGCCGTCGACGACTGCGGCGTGCGGATCAACCCGATGATCGTCGAGGGCCAGATCATGGGCGGCCTCACGGAGGGGTTCGCGACCGCCGCGATGGAGCTGATCACCTTCGACGAGGACGGGAACTGCATCGGCTCCAACTTCATCGGACTACCTGATCCCGACGGCGTGGGAGACGCCGGCCTTCGAGCTCCACGAGACCGTCACGCCGTCGCCGCATCATCCGATTGGCGCGAAGGGGGTGGGCGAGTCGGCGACGGTCGGCTCGCCTGCCGCCTACGTCAACGCCGTCGTGGACGCGCTCGCGCATGCGGGCGTCCGCAACATCGACATGCCGGTGACCTCGGACAAGGTCTGGCAGGCGCTGAACGAGGTGGGGCTGGCGGAGTGAGCCGCGCCGACGTCCTCGTCCGCGCCGGGCAGCTCGCGGCGGAGGGCGTCCCGTTCGTCCTCGCCACGGTCGTTGCCGTCGAGCGGCCGGCCTCGGCGCGTATCGGCGACCGCGGTTTCGTCACCGAGGACGGCGAGCTCTTGGGCTGGGTCGGCGGAGCCTGCTCCGAGCCGATCGTCGTCCGCGAGGCGCTGCGTGCGCTCGCCGACGGTGAGCCGCGCCTGCTCCGCATCGGGCCGCCCGGCCGCATCACCGAGGGCGCCGACGCGAACACCGTGGTCGCTGCGAGCAGCTGCGCCTCCGAGGGCATAGTGGAGGTGCTCGTGGAACCGCAGCTACCCGAACCGTTGCTCGTCGTCCTCGGCGGCAGCCCCGCGGCCGAGACACTGGCGCGGCTGGCGCCCGAGGTCGGCTGGCGCGTCGCGCGCGAACTGGAGCCCGACCCGGACGCGGTCGTCGTCGCGACGATGGGCCACGGAGACGAGGACGCGCTCGCGGCGGCGCTCGAGCGGGGCACCGGCTACGTGGGGCTCGTTGCCAGTGCGAGGCGCGCAACGGTCGTGCTCGACGAGCTGCGAGGGCGGGGCGTGGACGAGGAGGCGCTCGCACGCGTCCGCAGCCCGGCCGGGCTCGACCTGGGGCCGTCCACGCAGGCCGAGATCGCCGTCGCCGTGCTCGCCGAGCTCGTGGCCTGGCGCCACAGCAGGACGATCGTCCCGGCCGCGCCCGAGCTGGCGATCGACCCGGTGTGCGGGATGGAGGTCGCGGTCGGGGCGGCGAAGGAGACGACCGTCCACGAGGGCACGACCTACTACTTCTGCGGCGCCGGCTGCCGGAGCCGCTTCGAGGCGGATCCCGCGCGCTACCTTCAGGTCGAGACGCCTTGAGGGACATCCTTCCGACTCTGGAGCGGTGGGCGGCCGACGGCCTTCGCACGGCCGTCGCGACCGTCGTCTCGACCGAGCGCTCCGCGCCGCGCGACCCTGGTGCAGCGCTCGCCGTGTCCGAGCGCGGCGAGGTCGCCGGGTCGGTCACGGGCGGCTGCGTCGAGCCGGCGGTCTACCAGGAGGCGCAGGAGGTCCTCGGCGGCGGCGAGCCGCGTCTCCGCACCTACGGCATCCCGGACGAGGACGCGTTCGAGGTCGGGCTGCCGTGTGGCGGCACGGTCCGGATCTTCGTCGGCCTGCTCGAGCCGACCACGGTCACCGGTCTGGCCGACGCGGTCCGGGCGGAACGGCCGGTGGCGCTCGTCCTGCCGGTCTCGGGTGCCCAGGCGAACGCGGCGCGGATCGTGTCAGGCGAAGGCTCGACCGAGGACGAGGTCGCCCGCCGGGCGCAGGAGTTGCTCGCCGGCGGCCGCACCGGGATGGTCGAGGCCGAAGGCGACGAGGTCTTCGTCTCTTCGTTCGTCCCTCGGCCGAACATGTACGTCTTCGGCGCGGTCGACCACGCGGCGGCGCTCGCCGACGTGGGCAGGTTCCTCGGCTATCGCGTCACGGTCTGCGACGCGCGGGCGCGGTTCGTCACCCGCGAACGCTTCCCCGACTGTCGACGAACTGGTCGTCGAATGGCCCGACGCGTTCCTCGAGCGCGCCCCCGTCGACGAGCGTACGGCGATCTGCGTGCTCACACACGACCACAAGTTCGACGTGCCGCTGCTCAAGGTCGCGCTGCGCACGCCGGCCGCGTACATCGGCGCGATGGGAAGCCGGCGCACGACGGACGATCGAGCCGAGCGCCTGCGCGCGGAAGGCGTCACCGCCGAGGAGCTGGCCAGGCTGCACGCGCCGATCGGCCTACGGATCGGCGCCCGCTCGCCCGAGGAGGTCGCGATCGCGATCGCGGCCGAGCTCGTGCAGTCGCTTCGCGGCTCGACGCGCGGAAAGCCGAGTCCCGCCGAAGTGGGCGTCGGGACGTGAAGCTCGAGAACTCCTTCGAAGTGACCGCCCCGCCCGAGGCGGCGTGGGACCTGCTCATGGACGTGCCGCGCGTGATCCCGTGCATGCCCGGGGCGGAGCTCGTCGAGACCGTCGACGACTCGAACTGGAAGGCGCGCATGCGCGTGAAGGTCGGGCCGGTCTCGCTCAGCTTCCTCACGGACGTGAACCGCAAGGAGGCGGACGAGGCTTCGCGCCGAGTCACGCTGGCGGCGAAGGCTCGCGAGGAGCGCGGGCGCGGGGCCGCGAGCGCGACGATCGAGTCGTCGCTCGGCGACGCCGAAGGTCGGACGACGGTGACGACCGTGACCGACCTGACGCTGACCGGCGCCGCGGCGCAGTTCGGGCGCGGGCTCGTCCAGGACGTCGCCGAGCAGCTCCTGAAGGACTTCGCGAACTGCCTCGAGCGTCAGCTCACCACGGCTCCGGCCTCCGACGACGGCGGCGAGCCGGCGCCGGCCCCGGCTCAGCCGAAACCCGTGTCGGGCCTGCGGCTCGGCGCGGTCGCGATGGGCAGGTCGTTCGAGCGCTTCCTGCGGCGAATCACACGCCGGCCGCCGCGCTGAGCGGCGACGCGACTCGACGATCTCCGCTGAGCGGGTCGTAGCGATGAGATTCGCGCGTGCCGCCGCGTCTAGTAGGTGTGACCGCGACTGGCATGCTGGGGTCATGAGCCGCGAGCTCGCTATCCGGCTGCGCGGGGTCGTCAAGCGCTATGGGCCGATCACGGCCGTGAACGGCCTGGACCTCGACGTTCCGGTGGGAACCTGCGTTGGGCTTCTCGGTCCGAACGGGGCCGGGAAGTCGACGACGATGCGGCTGCTCACCGCGCAGTCGATCGCGGACGAGGGCGAGCTCCAGGTGCTCGGCTTCAAGCTGCCCGACGAGTCGAAGATGGCTCGCGCCCAGTGCGGGGTCGTGCCGCAGCTGGACAACCTCGACGTGACGCTGACGGTCGAACAGAACCTGCTCGTCTTCTCGCACCTCTACCGCATTCCGCGCGCGGAGCGGAAGGACGCGATCGAGCGCGCGCTGGAGATGGCGCGGCTGGTCGATCGGCGCGACACGCGGGTCGACAAGCTCTCGGGTGGGATGCGTCGGCGCCTGCTGATCGCGAGGGCGCTCGTCCACGGCCCTCGGCTCGTCCTGCTCGACGAGCCCACGGTCGGGCTCGACCCGCAGGTGCGGCAGGAGCTCTGGGCGCTGATCGACGCGCTCCGCTCGCAGGGGAGGACGATCCTGATGTCGACGCACTACATCGAGGAGGCGCAGCGCCTTGCCGACACGGTGCTGATCATGTCCCACGGCAGCGCGGTCGCCTCCGGACCGCCGGCGGAGCTCGTGAGCGAGCACGCGGGCAGCGAGGTGCTCGAGGTCTACGGGCCGCCGAAGCGCCTGGCCGAGGTCGAGGCCGAGGCCGGCTCCGCCGGGCTGCGCACGCGCAGGACCGGGACGAGCATCTCGATCCTCGGCGTCGACGGTCGCACGAACGGCTTCACGGCCGACGGCGACCGGCGCCCCGCGAACCTCGAGGACGTCTTCGTCCTGCTCACGGGCGAGGAGATCGGATGAGCGCAATCGCGGGAGCCCGCCGGCCGCGCCTCCACCGCTTCGAGCGTTCCGCGTTGACCGGCGTGCTCGTGCGAGAGGTGGTCAACTTCTCCTCCTACTGGCGCTCGGCCACGTTCTCGTCGACCGTCGAGCCGACCATCTACCTGCTCGCGTTCGGCTTCGGCTTCGGCTCGCTCGTCAGCCGCGTCGGCGGTTACGACTACGTCGACTTCGTCGGGACGGGGATCGTGGCGACCGCCGTTCTGTTCTCGAGCGCGTTCCCGGCCATGTTCGGGACGTTCGTCAAGTACCAGTTCCAGCGCACCTACGACGCGATCCTCGCGGCGCCGGTCGACACGGAGGAGCTCGTCACCGCCGAGGCCCTGTGGATCGCGACGAGGGCCGGCGTCTACGGCTGCGTGCCGATGCTCGTCGCGATTCCGTTCGGGCTCGACCCCTCGTGGGGGATGCTCGCCGTGCCGTTCATCGCGTGGATCTCGGGCTACGGCTGGGCGTGCTTCGGTATCGCGGTGGCCGGCTTCGCGAAATCGATCGAGAACTTCAGCTACATCATCAGCGCTGTGCTGACGCCGCTCTTCCTGGTGGCCGGGACGTTCTTCCCGATCAGCACGCTGCCCGACTGGGCGCAGGTGCTCGCGAACTTCAACCCCCTGTACCAGTCCGTGCAGCTCGTGCGCAGCGCCGTCTTCGGCATCTGGGGCTGGGAAGACCTCGGGCGTGTGGCCGTGCTGTTCGTGTTCGGTCTGCTCATGTGGCGCATCGCGATCCGCGCGATGACCCGCAAGCTCGTCGACTAGGAGGAGCGCGCGACCGCGCGCTGGTAGCGCCAGATGGAGAGTGTCGCGAACACGGCTGTGATGGCGAGCGACCAGAGGATCGAGAGCCAGATGTCGTTGCCGGCGGGCGTGTCGACGAACAGCGCTCGCGCCGCATTGACCATCGTCGTGAACGGGTTGTGCTCGGCGATGGGCTGGAGCCAGCTCGGCATCGTTTCCACCGGGACGAACGCGGAGGAGACGAACGTGATGGGGAAGAGGATCGTGAAGCCGTACGCGTTCGCTGCCTCCGGCGACGACGCCGTCAGCCCGATGAAGGCGAACACCCACGAGAAGGCGTAGCCGAACAGCAGCACGAGGGCGATGCCGGCGACCACCTCCGGCGCGCTCGTCGAGAAGCGGAAGCCGACGATGATCCCGACCGTGAACATGACCACGAGCTGGATGATGTTGGTGCCGATGTCCGCGAGGATCCGGCCGGAAAGGACGGCGGGCGCCCACATCGGTAGTGACCGGAAGCGGTCCATCAGGCCCTTCTTCAGATCCTCGGAGAGCCCCAGCGCTGTCACGAAGCCGCCGAAGACCATCGATTGCACGATGATTCCGGGAATGAGGAAGTCGACGTAGTCGAGGCCGGGCGTCTCGATCGCGCCGCCGAACACGTAGACGAACAGCAGCACGAACATGATCGGCTGCACCGTGAAGCCGATCAGCAGGTCGGGCTGCCGCCGGATGCGCTTGATGCTGCGCGTGGCGAGGACGAAGGTGTCCGAGACCGCATACTGCACAGCGCTCATCGCCGCTCCCCGTCGTCGCCGTTCGACTCCGGCTCGGCCGCATGTCCCGTCAGCTCGAGGAACACGTCGTCGAGCGTCGGCTGCTTGAGCGAGATGTCGTCGATGGCGATGCCGGCCCCGTCGAGGCGTCGGACTGCCTCGGCTATCACGCCGGTCCGCCTGCTCAGCGGGACGCGTAGCGTCCCGTTCTCGACCGCGGGCCGCCCGTCGGCGAGAGCGGTGAGCGCCGCGATCGCCTCTCCGCCCCGGTCGCGGTCCTCGAGGCAGATCTCGAGCCGGTCCCCGCCCACCTGCATCTTGAGCTCGTTGGAGGTGCCCTCGGCGATGACCACGCCGTGGTCGATCACGGCGATGCGGTCGGCCAACCGATCGGCCTCGTCCAGGTACTGCGTGGTCAGGAGAACCGTCGTGCCCTCGTCGACGAGGGCCTCGATGCCTTCCCACAGGCCGATCCGGCTCCGCAGGTCGAGCCCCGTCGTCGGCTCGTCGAGGAAGACGACCGGCGGCCGGGCGACGAGTGCGGCGGCGAGGTCGACCCGACGGCGCATGCCGCCGGAGTACGTGCGGACGAGGCGGTCACCCGCGTCGGCGAGGTCGAAGGACGCGAGCAGCTCGCGCGAGCGCTCGCGCGCCGCCTTGCGGCCGAGGTGGTAGAGGCGCCCGACCATCTCGAGGTTCTCGAAGCCCGAGAGGTTCTCGTCCACGGCCGCGTACTGGCCGGCCAGGCCGATTCGCTCACGGACGCGGGCGCCGTCCTTGACCACGTCGAAACCGGCGACGCGCGCCGTGCCTTCGTCGGGGCGGAGCAGCGTGGTGAGGATGCGAACCGCGGTCGTCTTGCCGGCGCCGTTCGGGCCGAGCAGGCCGAGCACGCTGCCCACCCTGGCGCGCAGGTCGACGCCGGCCAGCGCCTCGACGTCGCCGTAGCGTTTGCGCAGACCCTCGGTCTCGACCGCGCATTCCCCCCGCACGTTTCGCACGCTACCTGAGCGCGCCAAGGGCGCTGCAGGTAGTAGCCTCGCGGACGCGCGATGAGAGTCGTGGTCACTGGAGGCAGCGGCAAGGCCGGGCGCGTCGTCGTTCGGGACCTGGTCGAACACGGCCATGACGTGCTCAATGTCGATCGTATGCCGGCGCCGGAATCGTCCTCGCCGGACAGTCGCGTGCCCCTGCTGGTCGCCGACCTCACGGACTTCGGGCAGGCGCTCGAGGCGCTGAGCGGGGGCGACCGGATGCCCGGCGTCGAGGCGGTCGTGCACCTCGCGGCGATCCCGTCGCCCGGGCACGCGACACCCGACCAGGTCTTCCGGACGAACGTGACGAGCACGCACGCGGTGTTCGCGGCGGCCGCACGGTTGGGTCTCAGCCGAGTGGTGTGGGCTTCGAGCGAGACGACCCTCGGGTTGCCGTTCGACCGGCCGCCGGACTACGCGCCGGTCGACGAGGCGCACGTGTACCCGGAGACGAGCTACGCGCTGTCCAAGGTGCTCGGCGAGGAGATGGCGCGGCAGTTCAGCCGCTGGACGGGCATCCCGATCCTCGGCCTGCGGTTCTCCAACGTCCTCGTCCGCGCCGACTACGAACGATTCCCGTCCTACTGGGACGATCCGCACGCACGCAAGTGGAATCTCTGGGGGTACGTGGACGAGAGCCACGTCGCGCAGAGCGTCCGCCTGGCCCTCGAGGCGGACGTCGAGGGCGCGGACAGCTTCATCATCGCGGCCGCCGACACGGTGATGCGGCGTCCCAGCCGTGAGCTCATGGCCGAGGTCTTCCCAGGCGTCCCGGTCGCCGAGGGCGTGACCGGGACGGACACGCTTCTGAGCATCGGGAAGGCCCGCCGAGTGCTCGGCTACTCCCCCGAGTTCACCTGGCGCGAGCTGTTCTAGAGCCCCGCCGGGTGGGGCCTCAGCGCACGAGCCTGTCTACGCGACCGCCCTGGCCGCGCTCGTCTGAACGGCTGGGGGCCCGGGTACGCTCGCGATCGTGCGTGTCGTCTCGCTCCTGCCCAGCGCGACCGAGATCGTGGCCGAGCTCGGCAGCGCCGACCTGCTCGTGGCGCGCTCTGAGGAGTGCGACTGGCCGGCCGAGGTGCTCCGCCTGCCGGTCGCCAGCCGCGCGCGGATCGATACCCCCGCGCTGAGCTCTCGCGAGGTGGACGACGCTGTGCGAGCCGCCGTCGAGGGCGGCCGATCGCTGTACGTCGTCGACGAGGCGCTGCTCCGCTCGCTCGCTCCCGACCTCGTGCTGACCCAGGACCTCTGCGCGGTGTGCGCCGTCGCGAGCGGCGAGCTCTGTGCGCTCGACGTGCCGACGCTCGCGCTGGACCCGCGCACGCTCGACGAGATCGCCCAGTCGGTCGAGCTCGTCGCGGACGCGCTCGGCGTCCCGGAGCGCGGGCGCGTCCGGGCCGCGCGCATGCGCCGTGAGCTCGAGGAGGTGCGGGCGTCGGTCGCCGGGCTCGAGCGAACGCGCGTGTTCGTCGCCGAGTGGGTCGACCCGCCCTTCGCGCCCGGCCACTGGATCCCCGAGCTCGTCACGGTCGCCGGAGGAGAGTGCGTCCTCGGCGGAACCGGGCAGCACTCGTTCCGCGTCACCTGGGACGATGTGCGCGCCGCCGCACCCGACCTGCTCGTGCTCGCGCCGTGCGGGTACACGGCGGACCGCGCCGCCGAGGAGCCGTATCCGGCGGACGTCGCGCCGCGGGTCGTGGCCGTCGACGCCAGCGCCTACTACGCGCGGCCGGCGCCCCGCGTCGTCGAGGGCGCGCGCCAGCTCGCCCACCTGCTCCATCCCGACGACGTGCTCGACCCGGGCATCCCGGCGGTCGAGCTGGCGGCTGCTCCTGCTTAGCCCTCTACCTGAATGGAGGGACTGACTAGCATCGCCTCATGGCGAACATCCACGCGCCCGAGTGGGTGGAGCGGGCGGACGCACCATTCCGCGGACGCACTGCTCGGATTGGCGCCCTCGCCGGCGCCGAGCGGCTGGGAGCGACGCTCTACGAAATCGATCCTGGCCAGAACGGCTCGCCGTTTCACCTGCACCACGCGAACGAGGAACTGATCATCGTGCTTTCCGGACGGCCTACGCTGCGCACGCTCGAAGGCTCTCGTGTCCTCGAACCAGGAGACGTCGTCGCGTGTCCGGTCGGTCGAGACGGCGCGCACCAACTGCAGGAACGAGACAGACAATCCGGTCCGTGCGCTCGTCGTCAGCACGATGATCTATCCCGAAACAGCCGAGATGCTCGATAGCGACAAGGTTCTCGTCATCACGCACCCGCCGGGAACGCCCGACAGAGTCTTCGGTGCCTTCCCTCGCTCGGCCATGGTCGACCGGCTCGCCGGGGAGCTCGAAACACCGGACAACGTTTAGGGGAAGCTCGACCGTTGCGGATTGAGATCGAGCGCGCCCCCGTCGCGACAGTCGGGCGGGACGCGGTACTCGGAGCTGCTGCCCGTCCGTAGCGCATTCTCGGCGAGCTGCTGCCGCATGAGGCGCCTCGCCGTGCCGGCCGACAGCCCGAGCCGGCGGCCGACGTCGACCGCCGACTGCAGCGCGTAGCACTCCGTCCTGCCCTCGTCGGAGACACCGCGCAGGTGCCACGCCTCGTGGGCGAGGACGGCGAGGGCGCGACCCGTTCGGTTCGACGCGTCGTCATGCTTGTACGCAAGCCGGTAGAGGTCGAAGCACCGCTCGGGAGTGAGATAGGCAACGTTCCCGCCGACGAACGCGATCCCGTCGGTGTGCTGGACGGCTCCGACGCGACCGCCGGACTCGTCGCAGCGGATGGAGACCCGCTTCTCGGCCACGAGCGAGGCTTCCTCGGACAGGCGATCGCTTGCGGTTGCCTGCTCGGTGTCGTCGAGGCCGCTCCAGCCGCTGCCTCGATCCACGACTGCGAGCACGAGTGCGAGCAGCGCGATCACGCCGAGACCCACCAAGAAGCTGCGCAGGGGGTTCCGCCGGGGCCCCTCGTAGACGTACTCGGGCTCGAGCTCCGGATCCTCCTCCTCGGCGAACGAATCCTCGAGCTCCTCACTCGTCGTCCTCGAGCTCGTCGTCCTCGAGTTCCTCGTCCTCGAGGTCGTAGCCGAGGTGTTCGATGTCGACCGCCTGTGGGCCGCGGTCCGGCTCGCGGACGGGCGCTTGGCGGAACGCACCGGCGAAGAAGTGGAGCTCGAGCCCGAGCGCGACCAGGAAAGGCAGCCAGATCGGGATCGCCGACCTCAGGTCCTCCGCGAACAGCCAGGCGAGCACGAAGAGCAGAAGCCCGACGCGAACGAGACTCGACCGACTGGTAAGCATGGCCCGACGGTAGCTTCGGGGTGTCTACCGGCGGGGGCGGCCGGAGTGCAGGCCTCGGCCTTCGACCCGCGGCAGCGCGGCCAGCGTGTCGGCATCGAGCACCCAGTCGACCGCGGCGTTCGCCTCGACCTGCTTTGCAGACGTGGCTCCGATCAACACGGAAGCGACCCCCGGCGTCGAGTAGGCCGCGGCGATCGCCAGCTCGTGCAGCGAGCGGCCGTGCTCCGCCGCGAAGGACTCGAGCTTCTCGACCTCGTCGAACGTCTCGTCGGACAACAGCTCGCGGCCCCAGCTCGCAAGCCTCGTCCCCTCAGGAGCCGGTTCGCCGCGCCGGTACTTCCCGGTCAGGAGGCCGCCGGCCAGCGGGAAGTACGCCACGAAGCCGACGCCGAGCTCGCGGCAGAGCGGGAGCACGTCCGTGTCGGCGTCCCGTTCGAGCAGCGAGTACTGGTTCTGAATCGCGGCGAAGCGAGTGGTGCCGGCGTCGAACGGGCGGCGCCGTCGGCCTCGGCGAGCTGCGCTGCAGTGAAGTTCGAGCAGCCGATCGCGCGCACCGTGCCTTGCCGTACGAGCTCGTCCAGAGCGGCGAGCGTCTCGACAATCGGGGTGATCCCGTCCGGTGCGTGGTAGTAGAGGAGGTCGACGTAATCTGTCTGCAGCCGCCTCAATGAGCCCTCGACCGCGCGACGGATGTACTCGGGGGCGCCGCGAGCTTCCTCGCCGGGCGGTCCGCCGCCGAACTTCGTGGCGAGAACGACACGGTCGCGACGGCCCTTCAATGCCTCGCCGAGGAAGCGTTCGCTGTCGCCGTCCCCGTACCGCTCGGCGGTGTCGATGAACGTGGTGCCCGCGTCGATCGCGGCGTCGACGATCGCCCGCGTTCCCGCAAGGTCGACCACCCGCCCGAAGTTGTTGCCGCCGAGCCCGATCCTCGAGACGGCGAGCCCGCCGTCGCCGAGCTCACGCAGGCTCATCTGCGGGTGAGCCGACGCGCGCCGACGAGGCCGCGTCCGTAGTACGAGCCGCGGAGCGCTACCACCTCGACGCTCCGGCCGGACTGCGGCGCGTGGACCATTCGTCCGTGGCCGACGTAGATGCCGACGTGTCCAAGTCCGGAGAAGAAAAGCAGGTCGCCCCGCTTCAGGCGCGAGAGCGTTACCCGCCGGCCGCGGCCGTAGAGCGCGTAGGAGCTGTGCGGAACGTCGATTCCGAGCCGGCCGTACGTCCAGTAGACGAGCCCCGAGCAGTCGAAGCCGCTCGAGGGCGAGGATCCGCCCCAGCGATAGGGGACGCCGACCGCGTGCAGCGCGAGCCTCGCCGCACGGTCGCCGACCGTGACGATTCGAGCCCGATGCCGGTGCGGCCGCGCCTTGTCCACCATCGCCGCCGGGCGGGTCGATTGCGGGCGCGTGCCCTCCAAGACGGCGGGCGACGCCGACGTGGCGTAGCCCGGGAGGAACGCCACAAGTGCGAACGCCGGCAGGAGTCTGCGGAGAAGGGTCGGCATAGGAGAGACGAAGCGACGGGCCGCGAAAAATGGGTGAGGACGCGGCCCTGGCCTGTTCGTAAGCGCCGCATCCTAGTCGGTTAACCGAGCCTGCCCCTCACCCATATGGGGGTGATGTCCGGCTCGAGGCCGCCTTTCGAGGCCGCCTTAGTGGCGCTATCCTTGCTGCCAGACGCCTCCTTTTTTCCGCGCCGGCTGCCTGCGGTTGCGCCTGAGAGGTTCCGTCGCTGCACGGACAACGCAGGATCGGAACGGAGCCGGCATGGCCATCTCCGGCGCACCATCCTTGGTCATCGGTACGGGCGCCCACGCTCCGCCGAAGCGCGCGCTGATGTGGGCGATCGGGCTCGCAGGCTGCGCGGCGGGTGCGTCGTCGCTCGCATTCGCTCTCACGAGCGACGCGATCGGCGGTGAGCTCGGCGAGCCCCTCGTAATCGCGACGCTGTGGAACGCAACCACCGTCGCATACGTCTTCGGCGGCCTCCTCGCCTGGTGGCGCCGGCCCGGCAGCCTGTTCGGCCCGCTGATGATCGCGACGGGGTTCGCCTGCTTCCTGGTGACCCTCTCGTGGACCAGCAGCGACGTCCCGTACACGGTCGGACAGGCGCTCGACAAGCTGCCCGCCGCGCTCTTCCTGCATCTCTTCCTTGCGTTCCCTACCGGCCGGCTCACCGGATCCTTCGAGCGGGCGCTCGTCGCCGCGGCCTACGCGGTCGCGATCGGGCTCGAGCCCGTCCGGATGCTGCTCGGCGACTACGGCGCGCACAATCTGCTCGCCCTCGCACGGCATCCAGACGCCTACGAGGCAGTCCGGCAGGCTCAGCTGCTGCTGCTCAGCGGCCTGCTCCTGACGGGCGTCGGCGTCCTCGCCGCTCGGCGACGGAGCCTCGGACGACCCTTGCGTGGGTCGCTCACCGTACTGATCGACGCGTTCGCCCTCGGCCTCGTCATGCTCGCTCTCCTCTACCTGTCGCTCGCCGTCGGGGGCCCCGCGATCACCGAGACGCGCTGGGCGACCTTCGTGACGCTGGCCCTGGCGCCGCTCGCCTTCGTGATCGGGCTCCTGCGGGCCCGTCTTGCGCGCTCGGCGGTCGGCGAGCTCATCCTCGAGCTCGGGTCCAACCCGCCGCCTGTGTACCTCCGCGACGCCATCGCGCGGTCACTGCGGGATCCATCGCTCGTGCTCGTGTACTGGCTGCCCGAGTTCGAGAGCTGGGCAGGCCTGGACGGCCGGCGCGTGGAAGTGCCGGACCGGCGCGCGGGCAGGGCGACGACGCTGATCGACCGCAACGGCTCGCACGTCGCTGCGCTGCTGCACGACGCGGCGCTCGAGGACGAGCCCGAGCTGTTAGCGGCGGTGGGCGCGGCCGCGGGGATCGCCCTCGAGAACGGCCGCTTGCAGGCAGAGCAGCAGGCGCACCTGGAGCAGCTGAGAGGCTCACGTGCGCGCGTCATCGAGGCTGGGCAGAAGGAGCGACAGCGGCTGGAGCGCAACCTCCACGACGGCGCTCAACAGCGGTTGGTCGCCCTCGCGCTCGAGTTGAGCCTGATCGAGCGGACGCTCGGCGAGGATGACGAAGCGAAGGCTCGGGTCAAGCGGGCGCGGCGCGAGATCGCCGTCTCGCTCGACGAGCTCCGGACCGTCGCGCGCGGCCTTCATCCTGCCGTTCTCAGCGGCCACGGGCTCGAGGTGGCGCTCCAGTCGATGGCGGCTGGCGCCAGCACTCCGGTGCGCCTGACGGTGACGCTCGAGGACCGGCTGCCTGCGCCGATCGAGGTCGCGGCCTACTACGTCGTGACGGAGAGCCTCGCCAACATCGGCAAGCATGCGCGGGCCTCCTCGGTGAGCGTCGACGTCGCGCGCGCCGGCGGCGCCGTCGTGATCGAGATCGTGGACGACGGCGTCGGCGGAGCAGACCCCGACCGTGGCTCCGGCCTGCGCGGGCTCGCCGATCGCGTCGAGGCGCAGGGCGGTCGGCTTCGCGTCTGGAGTCCGACGGGGGGCGGCACGCGCCTGAGAGCGGAGATGCCGTGCGCGTAGTGATCGCCGAAGACAGCGTCCTCCTACGCGAAGGTCTTGCCGGGCTGCTCGGCGAGGCCGGTTTCGACGTCGTCGCGCAGACCGGTGAGGCCGGCGACCTGCTGCTCAAGGTGCGCAGCTTCGAGCCGGACGTTGCGATCGTGGACATCAGGTTGCCTCCGACGCATCACGACGAGGGGCTTCGAGCTGCGCTGGAGATCCGTTCGCGCTACCCGTCGGTTGGGGTGCTCGTCTTGTCGCAGTACGTCGAGCTCGGTCTCGCGCTGGAGCTGCTCGCCGACTCCGCAGAGGGTGTCGGCTATCTCCTGAAGGATCGGGTCAGCGACGTCGACGACTTCGTCGCGGCCGTCCGCCGCGTCGCAGACGGCGGCTCTGCGCTCGACCCGATCATCGTCTCGTCGCTGCTCTCACGGCACCGTCCAGGCGATCCGCTCGCCCAGTTGACCCCGCGCGAGCTCGAGGTGCTCGAGCTGATGGCGACCGGCAGCTCCAACCAGGGAATCGCGGACGCACTCGTGATCACGGTTCGATCGGTCGAGAAGTACGTCTCCAGCATCTTCGGCAAGCTCCGCCTGCCTTCGACCGGGAGCGAGTCGCGTCGGGTGCTCGCAGTGCTGATGTTCCTGCGCCCCTGAGGCGCGAGCCGCCGTACCGGACACCAGAAACCCGCCCCGCAAATTGCGAAGTCGCCCGGCTTTTGCGGCGCTCCCACGGCTGCGAGGTTGATTCGAACCACGCAACCCGAAGGAGCACCGATGGAAACGCGAATCATCGAAAGTACGGCGCAGGAGCTGGCAGCGGAATCGGAGGGGTCGGCTCTGCATTCGGTCGCCGTGCCGGACACCGTGCGGCTGTCGGCGGTCACGAAGGTGTACGGCAGCGGCCACAACAGCGTCGCCGCGCTGCGCGGCGTATCGCTGCGACTGGCGACGGGCTCGTACACCGCCGTGATGGGCCCGTCCGGGTCAGGCAAGAGCACATTCCTCCACTGTGCGGCGGGGCTCGACCGGCCCACCTCGGGGACGATCCATCTGGCTGAGATCGAGCTAGGGAGCCTGTCGGAGGACGCGCTCAGTCGGCTGCGGCGAGAACGGGTCGGCTTCGTCTTCCAGGCGTTCAACCTCGTCCCATCCCTGACCGCCGCACAGAACATCACGCTGCCCTTGCGGCTCGCCAAGAAGAAGCCGGACAAGGCCTGGCTCGAGGACGTGATCAAGCGCGTCCGGCTGACGGAGCGGATTACGCACAAGCCAGGGGAGCTCTCGGGTGGTCAGCAGCAGCGGGTCGCCATCGCCCGTGCGCTGGCCGCTCGGCCGGAGGTGATCTTCGCGGACGAGCCCACCGGGGCCCTCGACACCCGCACAGGCAAGGACATCCTCGCCCTGCTCCGGGAGGCGGTCGACAGCCTCGGCCAGACCGTCGTCATGGTCACCCACGATCCGATCGCGGCGTCGTACGCCGACTCGGTCGTGTTCCTCGCCGACGGCCAGATCGTCGACACCATGACCGCCCCCTCGCCCGAGCGTGTCGCCGAGCGCATGACACATCTCGAGGACTGACCGCCATGCTGCGTATCGCACTCAGCACACTCGGGTCGCGCAAGGGCGGCATGTTCGGCGCCTTCGCCGCGGTAGTCCTGGCGGTCGTCCTCGTTGTCTCCTGCGGCATCCTGCTGGAGTCGAGCCTACGGGCGCCGATCCCGGTCGAGCGGCTCAGCGCCGCCGACGTAGTCGTTCAAGTCGACCCCAAGATTGCGCCGGCGCACGGCAGCGCGAACGTCACTGTCCTCGCCGGCGAGCGCAGGCGTCTCAGCGAGCGCCTCGCCGAAAAGATCCGGCCGCTGCCGGGTGTCGCGAAGGTCGTCTCCGACCGGTCCGTCTACGCGCAGGTCCTCGACCGCCGTGGCCGCCTCGTCGGTGCCGGCGACGGCGTCCCCGCCGTCGGGCACGGCTGGCAAAGCGCGGCACTCACTCCTTACCGCCTGGAGAGCGGTCGCGCTCCCCGGCTGCCGGGTGAGGTCGTCCTCGACGCGCGATCGGCGTCGGAAGGCTCGATGCACCCGGGCGATCGCGTCCGAATTCTGACCGCCACGGCACCGCAGACTTTCACGGTGGTGGGCGTGGCGGCTGCTAGAGAGATCCCCGCTGGGTCGTGGCAGTCGACCGTCTTCTTCCGCGACGACGTGGCGGCACGGCTCGCGGGCACGGGCGACCGGGTCGACCTGATCGGGATCGTCGCCAAGCCCGGCGCGGATCCGCGAATCCTCGTGCAAGATGTGAGGGACGCGCTCGATCGGCCCGGCCTTCGGCTGCTGACAGGCGCGAAGCGCGGGGAGGCGGAGTCCCCCGACGACGCGGTCGGCCGCGAGGACATCGTCGCCGGCCTGACCGTGTTTGCGGTGCTTGCGGCCTTCGTCGCAATCTTCGTCGTGGCCAGCACCTTCGCGCTCTCGGTGCAGCAACGCCATCGCGAGCTCGCGCTCTTCCGCGCGATCGGCAGCACGCCCAAGCAGGTGCGACGAATGGTCGCCGGTGAGGCTCTGTTGATCTCACTCGCGGCGTTCGCGGTCGCCGCCCCGATCAGCCTGCTCGTCGCCTACCTCGAGCGGGGCCTGTTCACCGACGCCGGGATGGTGCCGGAAGGCCTCGAGCTCCTCGTCGGCTGGCTCCCGTTCGCGGGCGGCCTCCTAGCGGCAATCGTCACGACACAACTGGCCGCGTTCGCAAGCGCCCGCCGCGCGTCGCGCATCCGCCCCACGGACGCGCTCCGCGAGGCGACCGTTCAGCGGCGCCCCGTGTCTTGGCTCCGAGGCCTGTCTGGGCTGGCCCTGCTCGCCGGCGGACTGGCCGTGGTCGTCGTCGCCGCCCGCGGAGCCGCCGGCGGCGGCGAAAGCGATGCCCCGGCCGCCGCCATGATCTGGATGCTCGCGGCGGCGCTGCTCGGACCGGTGCTCGCGCTGCCGTTCATCTGGCTCCTCGGCGTGCCCCTGGCGGCTGTCGGCCGCGGTCCCGGGCTGCTCGCCCGAGCGAATTCGCGAGCCAATCTGCGCCGTGTCGCCTCGGTCGCAACCCCGCTGATGCTTGCGATTTCCCTCGTCTGCACCATCCTGTTCGCGAAGACTGTTCTGCTCAGGCAGACCACGGAGCAGACGGCGCAGCGGAGCACGGCCGAATACGTCCTGCGCGGACGAGACGCTCCGGGCTTGCCGGCGACCGTGGCGACGGCGGTCCGTCGGGTGCCCGGAGTCACGCACGCGTCCGGCACGCTCGCCACGTCGGTCGTCGTCGCGGCCGACGGTGTGAACCTGAGGACGTTCCCTGCGCGGGGCGTGGACGCTGCCACGCTCGGCGGTGTGCTCGACATCGGTGTCGAATCCGGCTCGCTGTCGCGGCTCGAGGGTCAAGCGCTCGCAGTCAGCACTACCGCCGCCCGGTCGTTCGGCTGGCACATCGGCGATCGCGTCGAGGTCTGGCTCGGAGACGGCACGCCGGCCACGCTGCGCGTTGCCGCCACCTACAGCCGGCCGTTGGGCTTCGGCGACATCGTCCTGCCACGGGCCTTGGTTGCACGACACGTCACGCAGCCGCTCGACGACGCCGTCTTCGTGGGGGCGGGCGCGGATCAGGCCGGCCTCAGCGCGCGTCTCCAGGAGTTCGGTCGGGCACAGCCGACCGTCGAGGTGCTGACCAGCACCGAGTATCAAGACGAGCTGGCCGCCGCGGCGGAGAAGCAGTCGCTGGCGGTCTACGTCCTCCTGGCGGTCATCGGCGTCTTCTGTGCCATGGCGCTCGTCAACGCGCTCGTGATGGCCACCGCTGAGCGGGCGCGCGAGTTCGCCCTGCTCCGGCTGGTCGGTGCCAGCAAGCGGCAGGTGAGAAGGATGATCCGCGGCGAGACGCTGATCATGGTGTCCTTCGGCCTGGCGATCGGCTCGCTGATCGCGGCGCCGGGGCTCGCGGCGTTCAGCTACAGCATGACCGGCTCGGCCTTCCCCTCCGTGTCCGCCAAGACGTATGTGGGGCTCCTTGCCGTGTACGCCGCCATCGGGTTCGCCGCGAGCGTCCTTCCGACCAGGCTGGCTCTGCGCATGGATCCCGTCAAGGCGATGGCTGCGCGCGAGTAAGGCGCTGCCCAGTTACCAGACGTCGCCGTCGCGCCAGTCGCAGACCAGCGCCCCGCTCAGGTCGAGCGGCGCGGAGAGGGGGAGGACGTACACGGCGCCGTCCGCGTCCTCGGTCCTCACGATGCCTTCCGGCGTGAGCGCCGACGTCGGTCCCTCCCAGCGCTCCCAGCCGTGCGTCGTGTAGAGGCGAACGGCCTCGTCGGTGGAGCCCAGAGCACCCAGCTCGTAGGCGCCGCGGAGCACGCGCTCGAGCGCGTCCATCAGCGCGCCGCCGACTCCGCGCCGGCGGCGATCGGCCCGAACGCCTACTCCCTCGACGTAGCCGGCGCGGAGTGCGCGCCCACCGTGGAGCAGGCGTCGCTGGACGACCGACGCATGCCCGATCAGCTCGTCACCCTCCCACGCGAGGGCATGGATGCCGCCGAGCGCGTGCTCCCAGTCCTCCTCGGACATGTCGCCCTCGAAGACGTCGTCGAGGAGTGTTCTAGTGGCTTCGAGCGTGGCCGCGTCGAGGTCGGCGGTGTGTGCCGTACGAACGTCGGCCATCGGGTGATCTTCACATCACGCGAATTACTTCGACTGCCACAGACCGAGCGTGCCCCCGGCGGGCGCCTCGACGATGCTGCGCCACCCTGCCGGTCCCTCACGGGGCTCGAGCAGCACCGACGCCCCAAGAGTGCGGGCGCGCTCTGACGCCTCGAAGACGTCCGCCACCTCCACGTAGGGCAGCCAGAGCGACCGATCGCTATCCCGCTCGACGACGCCGCCGCCGATCGCGCCGCCCAGCTCGAGCGCGAGGTACGTGCAGCCGTGCACGTCGATCTGCTCGGCGCGCCAGCGGAACATCCGCGTGAGAAAGGTGCACGCGCGCGGAAGGTTGCCCGTGTAGAGCTCGAGGTGAACGACTGGGTTGGCGCCGGCGCGTTTCATCCCCTGCTCTTCTGGACCGGCGTCGCCCGCACAACTCATCGCACGCACCGATGAGTTCGAGGTACTACGGCGGTCTAACCTAACGAGATGGCGACTGTCCTATCCGACAACCTGCAGGAGCGCGAGCTGCTCGAGGCGGCACGAGAAGGAGACGAGCACGCCTTCCGACGCATCGTCGAGCAGCATCGAGCGTCGCTTCATGCGCACTGCTACCGGTTGCTGGGCTCGCTTCACGACGCGGAGGATGCCCTCCAGGAGACGCTCCTGCGGGCGTGGCGGGGGCTGCCGGGGTTCGAGAAGCGAAGCTCAGCTCGATCCTGGCTCTACCGGATAGCGACGAACGTCTGCCTCGACGCGATCGCGCGCCGGCCGAAGCGCGTGCTTCCGGTCGACTACGGCCCGGAGACCGCTCCGACGAATGATCCGGGCGAGCCCCTCACCGAGTCGGTCTGGATCGAGCCGTATCCGGATGAGCGGGTGGGGTTGGAGGGCGGCTATGCCGCGCCGGAGGCGCGCTACGAGCAATACGAAGCCGTTGAGCTGGCATTCGTCGCTGCGCTGCAGCATCTCCCGCCAAGACAGCGCGCGGTGCTCATCCTGCGAGAAGTGCTCGGTTTCTCTGCGCGCGAGGTGTCGGAGTCGCTCGAGACGACGGTTGCGTCAGTCAACAGCGCCTTGCAGCGCGCGCGCAAGGCCGTGGACGAGCGCCTTCCCGAGCAGAGCCAGCAAGTGACGCTCCGCACCCTCGGCGACGAGCGCATCAGCGAGCTGGTCGAGAGCTACATCGACGCCTGGCGACGGGGCGATGTGGAGGCGCTTCGCGCACTGCTCGCCGAGGACGCGCGCTTCTCCATGCCCCCGTGGGCGGCGTGGTGGCAAGGCCGCGAGACGATCGCCGGGTTCGCGGCGACAGCCGTCGAGTTGTGTGCCCCCTCGCGGGCGATGCCGGTTCGTGCGAATGCCCAGCCGGCGATCGCCTACTACGCATTGGACTCGGACAGCGGGCGCTGGCGAGCCACGGCGATCGACGTCATCACGCTCGAGGGCTCGCAGATCAAGGAAATCACCGCATTCGTCAGTGCCGAGGCCTTCGCTCACTTCGGGCTCCCTCCAGAGCTCAACCCGTAGCCATTCCGACCTCCGACATCGACACGCCGCACGGTCGGGCGAGAGTCCACCTGCACCCCGTCCGCGAGCCTCGGGCGGCGCTGGTGCTCGGCCACGGCGCAGGCGGCGGCGTGACGTCGCGCGACCTGGTCACGGCAACGGACGCCGCGCGTACGGAAGGGCTCAGCGTCGCGCTCGTCGAGCAGCCCTACCGGGTCGCCGGCCGACGCTCTCCCGCGCCGGCGCGCCAGCTCGACGCGTCCTGGTCGGCCGTCGTCGATCGTCTGTGCCACCGGGAGCTCGCGGGCTTGCCGCTCGTCGTCGGCGGTCGCTCGCTCGGGGCTCGGGTGGCCTGCCGGACCGCGGAGGCCATGGGCGCGGTCGGGGTTCTCTGCCTCGCGTTTCCGCTGCAGCCGCCTCGCCGCTCGGGCGGGAAGGTGCCCGAGAGCCGGCTGCCCGAGCTGGACGCGGTCGCGGTGCCGGTGCTCGTCGTCCAGGGCGACCGGGACCAGTTCGGTATGCCGCCGCCCGGCCCGCTTCGTTCGGTCGTGCAGGTGCGAGGCGACCACAGCCTCAGGACCGATCTCGACGCGGTGGCCGCCGCAATCCGTGCGTGGCTTCAGGCCTTGGCGGTGCCGTAGCGGGCTTTGGCCGCCTCGTAGGTCGGGCAATGGCCCTCGGGGCGTCCGCAGGCGTCGAGGTCGCACAACCGGCACGTCCAGCGCGTGGCTCCGGGTGGGCGGACGAGCCCGCCGAGGACCTTGCCGGTGAGCTCGCCGAACCGAAGCCGCTCCTCGGGTGTCAGTGCTCCCAGCATCTGGTCGAACAGCTCGAGGCGTGCGCGCGCGACCGCCTGGGCGCGTCGGCGGCCCGACGGGGTCAGCGCCACGGACGTTACGCGGCCGTCGCTACCGGCGACGCGACGGGCCAGGCCGGCGTCCGCGAGCCGATCGACCAGCCGCACCGTCCCCGACGACGAGAGGCCGAGCACCTGGGCGAGGAGATCGACCCTCGGCGAGTCGAGGAACTGATGCAGCGCCGAGAGTGCGGCGGCGTCGCTCTCCGAGAGCTCCGCCGCCGCGGTCACCGCTCCCTCGAGCCGGTCGGCGAGCGCAAGGGTCAGCGCGCCGAGCAGGTTCGCGGCCTGGCGCTCGCGGGCCTCGGCCGTCCAGTCGGCCTCAGTCGAAGCTGCAGTCAAGGGTGAAGGTCGCCTTGTTGCCGTGCGGCGCGCGGAACTGCCCCTCGCCGCTCAGCCCGGTCCACTCCCCGGTTCCCGACCCCTCGACGACCTTGCTTGCCCAGGCAGCCTCCTTGCCGTCGAAGTCGCCAATCGTCTCGAGGACGGCGGTTCCCTCGCGGCCTTCGATCACGCCGTCGAACACCTGCAGTCCGACGAAGTGCGCCGTTCCGTCCTCGGCGTAGCTCATCAGCCACTCGACCTGGCCCTTGCCGGTCACGTCGCCCGCGAGATCTTGGGTCACGGCCGCGCGCGTGAGCTTCCGCTCGCCCTCCCGCTCGGTGTAGGTCTCCTCGTCCCACGAGGTCACGGTGAACTCTCCTGTCAGCTTGGTCATCTGCATGCCTCCTGACGATAGATGCGTGAGTCACACACATACCCGCTGCGGAGGAGCCCAAACAGCTCACGTGCGCTCAGGCGCCGGAACGAGCGAGGGAGCGGGTTGCGCTCCGGCGTTCGCCTTCGACTCGGACCGTCCGGGCGCGCGGAGAGCCACGAAGACCGCTCCGGCCATCAGCACCGCGGCTCCGGTGAGCAGGGCGACGCTGAAACCGTGGGCGAAGGCGGCGTTCGCGTTCACGACGAGGTCGTGTGCGCCGAGCCGCTGGCCGATCGCCTGCGCCGCGCCGACCGAGCCCGTGGCCTTGTCGGCGAGCGTCGTCGGGAGCGCCGTGGTGTGCTCCTCGACTCCGGAGCGGTAGGCGGTGTTCAGGATGCTGCCCAGAACGGCGATGCCGAGCGCGCCCCCGAGCTCGCGTGAGACGTCGTTGGTCGCCGACGCGACGCCCTGCTTCTCGCGTGGCAGCGACGCGACGATGGCGGTCGTCGCGGGCGAGCCGGACAGCGCCATGCCCGCGCCGAACGGCAGCAGGCCGGCGAGGAAGTGCCAGTACGAGGCGTCGGTGCCCAGCGTCGACAGGATCACGAAGCCCGTCGCCATCAGCCCCAGTCCGGCCGCGCCCGTGACGCGGACGCCGACGTGCGCCGCGATTCTCGGCGCGATCCGCGAGAGCGGCATGACCACGACCGCCATCGGCAGCAGCGCTCCTGCCGCCTGAAGGGGCGAGTAGCCGAGCACGAGCTGGAGGTAGGGAAGCGCGAGGAAGAGGAACCCGAACGCGGCGAAGAACTGCACCGAGATCGACAACGATCCGGCACCGAAGCCGCGCCGGAGGAAGTTCCGAGGATCGAGCATCGGATCGCGGCGGTTCAGTTCCCAGACGACGAAGAGCGCGATCCCGGCGAAGCCGCCGAGGAGCGTCGTCAGCGTGACCGGGTCGGTCCAGCCGCGCTCCGGGCCCTCGATCGTCCCGAACACGAGCGACGCGAGCGCGAAGACGGAGACCAGCGTGCCGACGGGGTCGAGCCGCGGGGGCCGCTGCCTCACGTGTCGCCGGAACGATCAGCAGCGTCCCGGCAAGCGCGAGCGCGGCGAGCACGACGTTGAGCGCGAAGATCGACTGCCAGGCGAAGAACTCGAGCAGGACGCCCGAGATGAACAGGCCGAGAACGGCGCCTCCTGCGGCAACGCCGACCCAGGTCCCGACCGCCTTGCCCCGCTCCTCGGGTGGGAAGATCGTCGTGATCACCGAGAGCGTCACGGGCATGATGAGCGCGGCCGCCACACCCATGCCGGCGCGGATCGCGATCAGTGCTTCCGGCGAGTGGACGAACAGCGCCGCGAACGACACGCTGCCGAAGAGGGCGAGCCCGGCTGCCAACAGGGGCTTGCGTCCGAAGCGGTCGCCGAGCGCTCCGGCGGGGAGGAGCAGCGCGGCGAAGACGATCGCGTAGGCGGCGACGATCCACTGGAGCTGCGTCTGCGACGCGCCGGTGTCGCGGGCGATTCCCGGCAGCGCGACGTTGAGGCTGGCGACCGCCGCGACGACCATCATCAGCGACAGGCACATGACCCGCAGCACGGCGCCCCGCTGTCGTTTCTCGCTTCCGAAGGTGAGTAGGGATGTCATCAGAGCAACTCCTTGAATTAGAATTCAACACACGTTGAAGTCAATGAGTGTAGAGTTACGGAGTGACGATGTCAAGGGCTGACTCGAGACGGACCGGAAGGCGCCCGGGCGCGAGCGACACCCGCGAGCAGATCGCGGTCGCCGCACGCACCCAGTTCGCCGAGCAGGGCTACGAGCGCGCCACCTTCCGCGCGATCGCCGCCGCCGCCGGAGTCGACCCGGCGCTCGTCGTGCACTTCTACGGCTCGAAGGAGGAACTGTTCCGGCAGGTGATGGTGCTACCGCCGGCGATCGCCGACGGCCTCGAGCGTCTGGCCGACGGACCGGCGAGACCATCGGACGTCGATTTGCCGAGCTCGTGGTCGGCGCGCTCGAGAACCCGGCCTCGCGCACGGTCGTCCTCGGACGAATCCGCTGCGCGTCGACCCATCCCGAGGCCGCTGCCCTCGTGCGCGAGACGGTCACCCGCGAGCTTCTCGAGGCTTACCTCGGATTGACCGACGACCGGCCGGAAACCCGCGCCGTGCTGGTCGGCGCTCAGTTCGTCGGGATCGCCCTGGCGCGTCACATCGTGCGCGTCGAGCCGCTGGCATCGATGAGTGCGGCAGACGTCGTGGACTTCGTCGCACCCACATTCCAGCACTACCTGGCGGAGCCGCTGACGAGCTAGTGGACGGCGAGCTCGGGCTCGAGCGCATCCGCCGGAGCTCGCTGGGCGATCAGGTCGGTGACCAGTGCCTCGAACTCCTCGCTCTTGCCGACGGTGAGCGCGCCGACCAACCGACCCTCGCTCCCGTAGGCGGCGACGAAGCCGTCTGCGAACGATCCCTCCGCCGCCAGCTTGTCGAAGCTGCTGACGTCGCCGAAGACCCTGATCGTCGTGCCGAAGACCTCGCTGAAGAACGACGAGACGTGGCCGTAGCCGCCGTCCGCCCCCGCGAGGGCTTTGCCAACCTCGGTCCCCTGGTAGCTCGCATTCGACCAGTGCTCGATGCGTCGCCGGCGGGCGTACAGCGGGTCGAAGAAGTTGGCCACGTCGCCCGCCGCGAAGACTCCGGGAGCATTGGTCGCGAACCGGTGGTCGACCACGACGCCGTTGTCGACGGCGAGCCCGCTGCCCGCCAGGAAGTCGACGTTCGGTGCGACGCCGACGCCGACGACCGCGATGTCCGCGGCGATGCGTCGGCCGTTCGTCGTCTCGACGTACTCGAGGACGCGTTCGCCGCCGAACCCGGCGACCTGGTGCTCGAGCAGCAGCTCGACGCCCTGCTCGCGGTAGAGCGCGGCCAGCTGGTCGCTGAGCTCGGCCGACCGGAGCTGGTCGAAGAGCCCGGAGCCCAGGTGGACGAGGGTCACTTCCAGGCCGAGCTGACGCAGCGAGGCCGCGGCCTCCATCCCGATGAAGCCGCCGCCGACGACGACCGCGCGCCGCGCCGCGCCCGCCGCCTCACGGATCGCCGCGGAGTCGCCGACCGTGCGCAGGGCGAAGACGCCCCCGAGATCGGCTCCGGGCACCGGGAGCCGGTGCGGCCGCGCGCCCGTTGCCAGCAGCAGCTTCCCGTAGCCGAGGCTGCGACCGTCGTCGAGCGTGACGGTGGCCGAGCCGGGCTCGACCGCGGCGACTCGGGCTCCGAGCTGCAGGTCGACGTCGTGGTCGCGGTAGAACGCCTCGTCCTCGACGTGCGGGACCTCGGTGGCCTCGCCGCGGAGGAACCGCTTGGAGAGCGGAGGGCGGTGGTAGGGCAGGGTCTGCTCCTGGCTCACCAGGCTGATCCGGCCGGGGCCGCCCGCCTCGCGATACGACCTGATTGCGCGTGCGGCCGTCAGCCCTCCGCCGACGATCACGAGCTCGCTTCGGTTCATCGGTCCCCCTTTGCGCCGTTCACGCTTGTCTAGGTGTCGGCGCGGAGGGGGTTCTTACGTACGACCGGCCTCGCGCTCGGGCTCGGGCCCGAGCGCGAGGCCGTTGTAAGCCTTGGCTAGGGCGTCGTCACCTCGCAGTTGAAGATCGCGTCGAGGCCAGGCCCGCCCGTGCAGTCGTCGTCGTTCCCACCGGGTGGGAACGGCGGCCCGCCGGGAGGCGGCGGCGAGGGATTGTCGCCGTCGATGAAGTCGTCGCCGGGCCCACCCGAGATGACGTCGCTGCCGAAGTTGCCGAACAGCGTGTCGTTGCCGGGGTCGCCGCGCGATGGTGTCGTCACCCGGGCCGCCGAACGCCGTGTCCGCTCCGGGGCCGGCGGTGACGCTCGTCGTCTCCGCCCATGCCGATCAGCTGATCGTCATCCGGTCCGCCATCGAGCGTCGTCGTCACCGCCGAGGCCGGCGAGCGTGTCGTTGCCCGGCCCGCCGCTCAGGTGATCGTCATTGTTGCCGTTCGACGGCAGGAACGGCGGCAGAGTCGAGCTCGTCGCCGATCAGCTCGTCGTCGCCAGGCCCTCCGTTCGCGTCGTCGTTGCCGCCTTCGCCGCAGATGATGTCGTCGCCGATCGCCGCCGTTGATCTGGTCCACACCGGGGCTGCCGACGATCACGTCGTTCGCCGGGGGTGCCGTTGATGTTCCCGGCGCCGACGATCGTCGCGGGTACCTCTTCGCCCGGGGGCCCGCACACCGGGGTCTCCTGTGCCGATGCGCTCGTCAGGAGCGCGACGGTGAACAGCAGCGCGAACGCGCTGAGCACGAATAGCGATCGTTTCATTGAGCTCTTCCTCTCCATAGGCCCGGCGCCGCTCGCCGGGCGGACGCTTGATCCTTAGCAACGTCGAGAACGGCATTCAAGGGTCGGGCCGAAGGCGAAAGGCGACTGAAACCGTGTTGTAACGCCCATTTCGTACAACGGCTCCCGAGTCGTATCGTTGCTCCGAGCGGCGAAAGTGAGGATGCGCACGTGCAAGTGAGCGACGACCCCAGGGTCGGCACCGAGCTCGCCGGCTACCGGATCGAGTCCCTGCTGGGCTGGGGCGGCATGAGCGTCGTCTACCTGGCTGAGGACCTACGTCTCAAGCGGAAGGTTGCGCTCAAGCTGCTCGCCGCCGCGCTAGCCGAGGACGAGTCGTTCCGAGACCGCTTCCTGCGCGAGTCGGAGCTGGCCGCGGCGATCGACCATCCGAACATCGTCCCGATCTACGAGGCTGGGACGTCCGAGGACATCCTCTTCATCGCCATGCGCTACGTCGAGGGGCGTGATCTGAAGGAGCGCCTCCAGCACGGCCGTCTGGACCCGGCGGACGCGGTCGGCATCCTCGCGCAGGTCGCGAGCGCCCTGGACACGGCTCACGCGCGCGGCCTCGTGCATCGTGACGTCAAGCCGTCCAACGTGCTGCTCGACACGGGCGCCCGTCCCGACGGCTCCGACCACGCCTACCTCGCGGACTTCGGCCTCACGAAGCGGGTCTCCGAGGAGACCGGAGTGGCCGAGGACGGCCAGCTGCTGGGAACCATCGACTACGTCGCCCCCGAGCAGATCGCCGGCGAGGAGGTCGACGGGCGGGCGGACGTCTACTCGCTCGGCTGCGTCCTCTACGAGTGCCTCGTCGGGCAGCCGCCGTTTCGGGGCGACTCGGACCTCGCGGTCGTGTTCGCGCACCTCGAAGCAGAGGCGCCCGCGCCGAGCGCACACCGGCCCGAGCTGCCCACGGCGCTCGACGCCGTCATCGCCCGGGCGCTGGCGAAGGACCCGGAGCAGCGCTATCCGAGCTGCCGCGAGCTCACGCGGGCGGCGCTCGCGGTAGCCGTCGACGAGGCGAGCCGCCGGCTCGTCGACGTCGCCTCCCGTGCCGCCGCCGGCCGGAGCGATCTGAGCGAGGTCGAGGCCGAGCTGGCCGGCAAGGTGACCGACCTCCAGCTCGCTCGCGAGCAGGCGCGAGCCCTCGCGGACCCGGACACCCCCGCCCGCGTGGCTGCTGAGGGGATCTGCCCGTTCAAGGGTCTCGCGAGCTTCGAGCCGGTCGATTCCGACTACTTCTTCGGCCGCGAGCGACTCGTGGCCGAGCTCGTCGCCCGACTCGTCGGCGCCGGCTTCCTCGGCATAGTCGGCCCGTCGGGCAGCGGCAAGTCGTCCGTCCTGCGCGCCGGTCTCCTTCCCGCCCTCGCCGGAGGCGTGCTGCCGGGCAGCGGCGGCTGGCGGCGTCTGCTCCTGCGTCCCGGCGAGCGGCCGCTGGAAGAGCTTCGCCGCGTGCTCGTCTCAGGAGCGAAGGACCCTCTAGCCGAGGCCCTCAACGCGCTGCCCGCCGACGGACGTCTCCTCCTGGCCGTTGACCAGTTCGAGGAGCTCTTCACCGCTTGCCGCTCCGACGCCGAACGCGCTGCTTTCGCAGACACCCTTGCCCGCGCGGCTGCCGATCCGGAGGGTCGAGCGCTCGTGGTGGTCGCGCTGCGGGCCGACTTTTACGGGCGCTTCGCTGCCTTTCCGGCGCTGGCCGAGCTACTGGGCGCCAACCAGGTGCTGGTCGGGCCCATGCAGGGCTCGGAGTTGCGGCGCGCCGTGGAGCTGCCCGCCGACCGGGCGGGCTTGCGCGTGGAGCCGGAGCTGTCCGACGTGCTCGTCGACGAAGTGAAAGGCGAACCGGGCGCGCTGCCGCTCTTGTCCACCGCGCTGCTCGAGCTCTGGCAGAAGCGGCAAGGCAACACCCTCACCTTGGCCGCCTACCGCGAGTCTGGCGGCGTTCACGGCGCCGTCGCGCGGCTGGCCGAGGGCACCTACGCCCGGATCCCGGATGAGCGCAAGCCGATGGTGCGCGCCCTCATGCTGCGCCTCGTCGGCCAGGGCGAGGGAGACGCGCCGGTGCGCCGCCGCGCTCCGCTCGCGGAGCTCGACCTAGAGCGCGACAGATGGGTCGCCGACGTGCTCGCGACGCTCGCCGACAGCCGCCTCGTCACCGTCGACGAGGGCTCGGTCGAGGTCGCCCACGAGGCGCTGCTGCGCGAGTGGCCGCGCCTGCGCGAGTGGATCGAAGAGGACGCGGAAGGCCGCAGGCTTCGCCGCCACATCACGCAGGCGGCGAGCGAATGGGATGCGGCAAGGCGCGACCGGAGCGAGCTCTACCGTGGCGCCCGCCTCGCCTCCGCACTCGACTGGAGCGCGGAGCACGCCTTCGAGCTCAACGAGCTCGAGCGTGAGTTCGTCACCAAGAGTCGCGATGCGTCCGAGCAGGAGGTCAAGAGGGCCCGGCGCACGAACCGGCGTCTGCGCGCGCTGCTGGCAGGTGTGGCGGTCCTGCTGGGGGCGGCCGTCGCCGGCGGCATCTTCGCCGTCGTCCAGCGCGGCGAGGCGCGCGACGCGGAGACGGCCCAGCTCGCCCAACGCCTCGGCGCGCAGGCGCTCGTCGAGGAGGACCTCGACCTCTCCCTGCTGCTCGCTCGCCAGGCCGTCGCGATCGACGACTCGCCCCAGACTCGCGGCTATGTGCTTGCGGATCTCCTGCGCGCGCCGGCGGCCGTCGGGATCATGCATGGCCGCAGCGGCACCAGCGTCCTCAGGGGGATCGCCGTGAGTCCCGACGGGAAGACGCTCGCAGTCGCCGCCCCCGAAAGCGGGATGCTTCTCTTCGACACTCGGACGTTCGAGCAGATCGGCCGGCCGGTCGCGGAGCAGGCCGGCGTCTGGGCAGTCGCGTACAGCCCGGACGGCAAGGCACTCGTGCTCGGCGGAGACGGTTACATCCGCTCGATCGACGCGCGCACGCGGAAGCAGCTCACAGAAAGGCGTATCGCCTCAGGGGCCGCCGCGCGCAGTGTGACGTTCACCAGCGACGGCTCGCGGGTCGCCGTGGTGGAGTCTGCGCCAGAAGGCCCCCCGGCTCGGATCACGATCCGCGACGCCGCCACCCTCCAGCCGACCGGCTCCCCCATCCAACCGGAAGGCTTCGCCGGCTCGTTCATCTCCCAGTACTGGACTGACCCCAATGTCGTGCTGACGCCCGATGGCCGCTCGCTCGTCACCGCATCGGCCGAAGGCGAGCTCGCCTGGTGGGATCTCGACAACGGTGAGAAGACGAGGACGATCCGGATCGAGCACGGGTATCGCGCGCTCGCCCTCAGCCCTGATGGTCTCACGGCGGCGATCGGCCTCGACCGCGGCATCCGGCTGATCGACGTACGCACGGGGGCCGCGAGAGAGGCTAAGGGCGCCCTCGCATCGCGCCCGATCAGCCTGTTGTTCAGCCCTGACGGCAGGACGGTCGTGTCCACGAACGTCGACGGAACGGTGACCCTCTGGAATGCCGGCGCGGCGACGCCCAGCGAGACGCTCCACGGCCACTTGCGCTCCGTCTGGCAGCCGGCCTTCAGCCCCGACGGGGACACGCTCTACACGGCGAGTAGCGACGGGACCGCGATCGCCTGGGACTTGAGCGGGGACCGGAGGCTCGGGAGACGGTTCAGGTTCACGCACGACAGGGGGCTCGGCGATTGGCCGGACCGGCACCCGGGGAAGTTCAGCCCGGACGGCCGGCTGATCGCCGTCGGCCTCAACGAGGGAGGGATCAGGCTCTGGGATGCGAGAAAGCTCATCCCAGCCGGTGCGCCCCTGCTGTCGACCGGCGGCGAGGTTACGGCGCTCGCGTTCAGTCCGGACGGGCGGACGCTTGCGGCCGTCACCCACCTCGGCCAGGCGACGATCTGGGATCTGGAATCACGATCGCTCCGCCAGGGACCGTTTCAGGTCGCCTCGTTTGCCGTCGGCGTGAGCATCAACGCAGACGGGACGATGCTCGCCACGGCCGGCGGGGCGGGCGTGCAGCTCTGGGACGTTGAGACCGGCACCGCGCTCGGCCGCATCGGAGACGGCCGCAACGCCGGCGATGTCGCCTTCAGCCCGACCGAGCCCCTCGTCGCGTTCATCGTGGATGGGTACCTCCAATCGGGGGGAGGAGACGCAGAGATCTGGGATGTAGCCCGCCGGTCGCTCGTCACGACGCTGCACAGGGACGACAACGCCGATTTCCTCGGATGGGCCGTCGCCTTCAGCCCCGACGGCAGCATGCTTGCGACCGGCGGCGACGACCCGCTCGTGCACCTCTGGGACGTCCGCACCGGCAAGCTCGTTCGAGAGCTCGAACAGAACGTGGGCAACGCTGTGTGGGCGATCGAGTTCAGCCGCGACGGCAGGATCCTCGCCATCTCCGGAGGAGACTCCTTCGCGTCCCTCTGGGACGTCGTCACGGGAGCGCAGATCGGCCCGAGGCTCGGGGCCGGCAGCCGCGAGTCGATGCATAGCCTGTCCCCCGACGGGCGCCGACTACTGATAACGAGCGGCAACGGCCAAGGGGCTATCTGGAACATCGACCCGGAGTGGTGGCCGCAGCGCGCCTGCGCCCTCGCCAACCGCACGCTGACGCGCAAGGAGTGGGAGGAGTTCCTCCCCGGGCGGCCGTACGAGCCGGCTTGCCGGTAGCCCGTCAGCCGACATCCGACGCCCAGCTGTTGCTCGCCTGAAACGGATGTGAAATGGAGCGGGCCGATCATCGGTGGGCTATGGCACGCGGATGAAAAGGAGCGAGGACATGCACACAACAGAAGTGCGTCGGGCGCCGTACCGCCCCAGTCGGACGCTTCTGATCGGAGTGGCGGCTGTTGCCGTGCTCTTGATCGGGGCCTTGGCGGTCGTTCTCAGCCACGACGATTCGCCCACGACCGCAGGCACTCCGGCCGGGGTGAATGCGTCGGCGGAGGAAGTGGCCACGAGCTTCCTCCAGGCTTACGGCTCGTTCGACGCCGACCAGGCGGTGGCGTATCTGTCGGACTACGCCGACATCACGGGGCTGATGACGTCGGTGGGAGCCCAAGGGATCCAGGGGACCCGGGCCGAATTTCGACTGCTCATCGCCTTGGCCGAAGCCACGGGCTACAAGCAGATGCACATCTCCTGTGACGAACTGGGCGGCTCGACCTCTAGCACCAGAGTTAGTTGCACGTCCGACTACCACAACTTCAGGTCCGACGAGCTTGGACGGGGTCCTTTCAGCGCCGTCTCCTTCGATCTCACCGTTCGTGATGGTGAGATCGTTCAAGCTCGACAGGACTTTGGAATCGAGGAGTTCTCGACTCAGATGTGGGAGCCCTTCGCCCGTTGGGTGTCCAAGGCGTACCCGAAGGACGCCGCGGTGATGTACGAAGGCGACAGCGGCGTGCGGCTCACCGAGGAGTCGATCCGGCTCTGGGACCGGCACACGCGGGACTACGTGGCGGAGGTCGGGCGGAGAGCCCACTCGTAGGTCAGCTCAAGGACGAATCGACCAGGTGAAGCGCGTGAGCGCTGCCGGAGGAGCGAGCCCGCCGGGCCGGAGCCCCCGCCGAACCAGCAGTGTCGGCGGGAGGCGCCTCCCTCGCGAGCCTGAGGCGGGCCGGGCCGAGACCTTCGCGGTGCCACCTCGTTGACAGCCCGACGACGAGTAGACCGGCGTCTCGGCTCGCCTCCAGCATGCCCTCCTCACCCGGCTCGAGTCAGCAACGGCTCGGGCGAGATGCCCAGAACGCGTTGGACGGCGAGCGCGCCGTGCGAAAGCAGGCGGCTCGCGTCACGCTTGCCGTGCTCCGGCACCGCGTCGGCACCTGCGAGTCGGAGCGGCGCATCGGAGGCGCGCGCCAGCCACGCGCCCAGCTCGACCGCCGCCCAGTCGTGCTCGGCGCCTCCGAACGGGACGAAGATGGGGCCCTCGGGCGTCGCGTCCCGGGGAACGAGCAGCGCCACGTCGCAGGGGGTCTCCGCGAGGACGGCGGTGAGCTGCTCGTCCGGAACTCCCTCGGCGAGGAGCCCGTCGGGGGTGCCGGCGAGCAGCAACTCGACGTCGAGGTCGGTCGCGAGCCGGGCCAGCTCCTTGCCCGGCGCCGTCGACGTGAACGAGACCGCACGGGCTACGACACCCCGCGTTTCGAGCGCAGACCGGCGCTCCTCGAGCCAGGCCGACGTGGACCGCAGCTCGGCTGCGTCCGACACGAGCCTGGCGAGGATCATGACGCGTCGCGGATGACGCACGAGCGGCTCGGCCACCGCGATCAGGGCGTCGTCGCACGTATCCGCTGAGATCGCGACGAGAATCGACCGCTCCGCGACCTCCCGGACACCGGCGGGTGCCGTCGCTTCGACATCCAGCGAGGGGTCCTGCCGAAGGATCGCCCCCTCCAGCTCCTGGAGCGCCGGGCTCGGTTCGATCCCAAGCTCGTCGACGAGGGCGCGGCGCGCGTCCTGGTAGGCGTCGAGCGCCTCCGCCTGCCGGCCCGACCGGTACAGGGCCGTCATCAAACTCTTCCGCAGACGTTCCCGGAGCGGGTGCTCGGCGACGAGTGCCTCGAGTTCCCCGACCAGCTCGTCCTGGCGCCCTAGGGCGAGGTCGGCGTCGATCCGCAGCTCGACCGCTGCCAGCCTGATCTCCTCGAGCCGGGCGATGGCCGTCTGGGCGAAGCTCTCGTAGGCGAAGTCCGCGATCGCCGGGCCTCTCCAGAGCGCCAGCGCGTCGCGTAGCCGCTCCGCCGCGTCGGCCGCCAGGCCGCGGGCGAGCAGGCTCCTCCCTTCGTCCACCAGGCGCTCGAATCGGTGGAGGTCGAGCTCGTCCGGCTCGACCCGGATCAGGTAGCCGGGCGATCTGGTTGTCAGCACGTCCTGCGGAAGTGCCGCGCGAAGTCGCGAGACGTTGACGCGCAGCCCGGCGGCGGCCCGCTCGGACGAGTCTTCACCCCAGAGGTCGTCGATCAGCCGGTCAGCGGGAACGACCTCGTTGGGGTGGAGGAGCAGCACGGCGAGAAGCGCACGCGGCTTCGGCCCACCCAGGGAAACCTCGCGACCCCCGTCCCACACCTCCAGCGGTCCCAGGATCCGGAACTCGATCGGCCTCGCCTCCTGCCCGGCGACGCTAACAGCTGCAACAAGCCTGTAGTGGGCCTGAAACACGCGGAGCGCAGCCTTCGTCAACGAGAAGCCGCGATGGGCGGCTCCAGAGAAGGAGGCACCATGCCGACCACCAAGATCGCGATCCGCCGGCTCGCCTGCACGGCCGGTCTAGCGCTCACCGCACTCGCCGCGTTCTCCACCGGGGCGGCCGGAGGCTCGGCCGCGAAGGTCTGCAACGGGCCCGCTCAGGCGTGCATGACGGACGCCGAGTTCCGCGCCCTGATGATCCGCAGCGAGGCGCTCAACCGCAAGTACGGCCTGGGCGAGGCGAGGTAGCGGGGGTTCGAGGAGAGGCGGCCGATGCCGCCTCTCCGTTCATGCGACTCGGTGACGGGGAGCGGCTGTAGCTCGTCTGAAACAGGCCTGAAACGGACCGGGTCGAGCATCGGATTCGACAACACGACCAGTCTCCAGGGAGGGACACCATGAGAGGAATCCGCATCATCGTTCTGGGGTTGATCGCCACCATGGTCGTGCTCGGCGGGACCAGCACGAGCAGCGCTCACAGAAAGCCGGCGGCTCCACCGGACACCTACGTCACGAACTGGGATGCCGTCGGCAGCCAGGCCTTCACCGCGGCGGGTCTGTCACCGGCCGAGGGGCACGTGATCTTCGCCTACGTCGCGGTCGCGGTCTACGACTCCGTGATGGCGATCGAGGGCGGGTATCGGCCCTTCGCCGTCGACGTCGACGCACCGTCGACCGCCTCGGCTCAAGCCGCGGTGGCCGCTGCGGCGCATCGCACGCTGGCGCATTACCTACCGGCTCAGGCGCCCGGGATCCTCGACCCGGCGTATACGGCGTCGCTGGCCACGGTGCCCGACGGCACGGCGAAGACGGCCGGGATCGCCGTCGGCGAGGGGGTGGCCAACTTGTTCATCGCCGAGCGGGTCGGGGACGGCTTCCGGGCATCGGTGACGTACACGCCGCCGAGCCCGCCGATCCCCGGCGTCTGGCTCCCGACCGCGGCCACGCCGCCGATCGGGACCTACCTGGGGCTGATGCGTCCGTTCAGCCTCCGTTCCGCCGACCAGTTCCGGCCTGACGGGCCACCCGCGCTCAGCAGCAGCAAGTGGGCGCGCGAGTACAACGAGGTCAAGGAGATCGGCTCGAGCACGAGCACCACGCGAACGCCAGAGCAGACCGTGGCCGCACGATTCTGGGGGGAGGCGCCGGTGCAGCAGGCACACGGCGCCCTCCGCAAGTTCGTGGTCGACCACCAACTGGATGTCGTGGACTCGGCCCGGTTCATGGCGATGGTCTCGGTCACATACGCCGACGCAATCATCGCCTGCTTCGATGCCAAGTACCACTACGCGTTCTGGCGGCCGATCACCGCAATCCGCGCCGGCGACACGGACGGCAACGCGGCGACGGTAGGCGACCCGTCATGGGCTCCCCTGCTCCCGGCTACGCCGAACCACCCGGAGTATCCGAGCGGACACTCCTGCGTCACGCCGGCCGGCGGACGCGCGATCGCGCGGTTCCTGGGGACGAAGCAGATTGACTTCACCGTCCCCAGCTTGACCGGCCTTGGCGACCGTCATTTCGCACGCGTGACGGACCTGGAATACGACGTCGGAAACGCCCGCATCTGGGGCGGCATCCACTACCGCTCCGCGGTCGAGGACGGGCTTGTGATCGCAAGGAAGACTGCGAACCAGGTGCTTGCGCACAACTTCCACAGGTCGAGCCACTGAGCGAGCACCACTCGAAGGAAGGCCCGCGCCTGCGGGCCTTCCTTCCGTTTCGTGCTCCTCCCTGGGATACTCGGCGGGCCCATTGGTCGAGAGGCCGTCGTCATCGCTTGACAGTCCGAGCAGGCGTCGCCGGGCCGCCGGGATCGTGCTCTTCCTCGCGGTCACAGCCTGCTGGTTGACCGGGCTTGCGCTCGCCGAGCAGGACCGGCTCGACGCGAGCTGGGTCGTTATTCCGATCGGGGCCGCGCTCTCGGCCGTCACGGTCGTCGTCACGGGCTACCTCGGGCGAGTCTGGGACGCGCTCTGGCTGGGGTGGATACCCGGCGCGACGATGATGGCGATCGGGTTCTCGATGTCGCCGACCCCGGGCGGTGACGAAACCGGAGCCACGATGGTCTTCTTCGGCGGGCTCGTCCTCGGTCTCGGTTGGCCCGCGTACTTCTTCCCGCTGATCGCGGTCGGCAGCGAGATCCGCGGCATGCGATCCAAGCGCACCGCGGGCGTCGAGGCGGCAGCCTAGTCGCGCTCAGTCGTAGGTGGCACACGGAGACGCGATCGGGGACGACGAGGACGTAGAGTCGGGTGATGTCCGCGATCGTCCCCCGGTGGGAACGGCGTGCCTTCGCTGAGCACTTTGGAGCGGCCGAGGAAACGTTCGACGCGCTCTCGCCGGAGCGTGTGGAGGACAGCGACGAGGTCTACCTGCTCTCGCCGGCGAGCGACGCCTCCGTGAAGATCCGCGGCGGGAAGGTAGATGTGAAGCAGCTCGAGCGCGTGGTCGACGAGCTCGAGCAGTGGCGTCCTGTCCTGAAGGCCGAGTTCCCCCTCTCCGCGGCCCACACCGACTCGGTGCTGGCAGCTCTCGGTGAGGCGGCGCCTTCGCTCGAGCGCACCGAGTACACGCTCGAGGAGCTCCTGGACGAGCTCGTGCGTCCGAACGCCGACCTGTTGGCCGTTCCGGTGCGCAAGCACCGCGCGCACTACGCGATCGGCGGCTGCCTGGCGGAGCGGACGGAGATCGAGGCAGGCGGCCGGACGACTCGCTCGATCGCGGTCGAGTCCGAGGACGCCGCTGCCGTCACCACGGCCGTGCACGAGCTCGGGCTGGCCTCGTATCCGAACGTAAACGTTCCGCGCGGCCTCAAGGAGCTTGTCGGCTTCGGCGCGCGGCGGTACGCCGTGATCGACGTCGGCGCGAACTCGGTCAAGTTTCACGTTGGCGAACGGCGCGCCGACGGGGTCTGGCGGACGATCGTCGACCGCGCCGAGGTCACGCGCCTCGGCGAAGGCGTCGCAGAAACAGGTCGGCTCGCAGCGGGGGCGAGCGAGCGGACTGCCGACGCGATTGCCCTCATGGTCGAGGAGGCGCGGCGGAACGGCGTCGTGGAGATCGCTGCCGTGGCCACGGCCGGGCTACGGGCCCCGCGGAACAGCGCGGAACTCGTCCAGACCGTCCGGGACCGCTGCGGCGTCGACGTCGAGGTGATCTCCGCCGAGGAGGAAGCCCGGCTCGGCTACCTGGCGGCGAAGTCCGGGCTCGCCCTCGGACAGGGGTCGTTGCTCGTCTTCGACAGCGGCGGCGGCAGCACCGAGTTCACGTTCGGGCATGCGGGCGAGGTGGACGACTGGTTCAGCGTCCACATCGGCGCGGTGCGCGTCACGGAACGATTCGGCCTCGACGGGATCGTCTCCGAGGATGTGCTGACGGCCGCGATAGACGCGATCGCGTCCGACCTCGGTCGTCTCGACGGCCGACCCACGCCTGACGCGCTCGTCGCCATGGGTGGCTCGGCCACCAACCTTGCGGCCGTCAAGCACGAGCTCTCCACCTACGACCCCGACGTCGTCCAGGGCACCGTGCTCGACGCAGGCGAGATCGACCGGCAGATCGAGCTCTACCGCACCCGCACGGCCGAGCAGCGACAGGAGATCGTCGGCCTCCAGCCCAAGCGTGCGGACATCATCCTCGCCGGCGCCTGCATCGTGCGCACGGTGCTGACGATCCTCGGAGGAGAGTCGGTGACGGTCAGCGATCGAGGTCTACGACACGGCCTGCTCGTCGAGCGCTTCGGATCGTCGTTACGCTAGGTCGAGCAATGGCCATTCTCAGCAGGCTTCGCGCGTGGTGGAACAAGGATGCGGTCGAGCGTGCAGAGGAGGAGACGCGCATGACGCAGGCCGAGCGCGACGTCGCCGAGGAGGACTACGAGGCGCGCAAGGACGACGTGGCCGCCGAGAGCTACCTGCGCGGCGGCGCCGCCGAGTTCGAGAGCGACTCCGAGCCGCCGGGCCGTTAGTCCGTCGGCGTCGGTTCTGCTTGCGATGAGCTCCGAGGCCGCCGTCGCGTCGCTCTCGTCGACGAGCACCTGCGCCCCACCCGAAAGCACGAACGGAAAGGCGCCGCCCGCATCGTCTGCCGTGATCGACGCCTCGATCCCCGCCGTCGCGAGCAGACCCTGGACGACCTCTGCCTCGTCCCGCGTCGGATAGGTGCCGATGGCGATCAGCTGGCCCATGTTCGACGAGATGATCGCAGTTCGGCCCGTTCCGGCGCGGTGGGGGTGTCGCCGCCGGTAGGCGCGCGCCTACCGACAGCGGCGGGGCTCGCGTCATTCCCGGTTGTGCCCGCGAGGGGTTCGGCCAACGGTTGCGGGGGCTGGGGGCGCTTGTCTTCGAGCACCTCGTGGAAGCTCTTCCAGCGCTTGTTGGAGAGGCGGGCGTAGGCGGCGGGAAACTGTGCTCGTAGCTGGATCGCGGCTTGCCGGTGGCGCTCGGCGAGCTCGCCCATCACGAAGATCGTCCTCGGGTCGAGGTCGTCGGCCCCGGAGAACGCGAACTGGCGCAGACGATCGATCGCGACGTCGGCGTCCTGGTGCAGTCCGAGCAGGTCCTGGACAACGACGAGCCTCTTGATCAGCGGCTGTGTCCTGCCCGGGTACAGCTCGCCGAGGAACTCGAGCGCGTAGCGGAGGCGCTTCCCGCGGATTCTCAGCCGGTGGTACTCGGTTGGTGGGGAGTCCGGGCTGATGCGGTTCCCGGCCTTGCGAAAGGACCGGAAGCGTGTCTCGATCAGGTCTGGGGCGAGAGCGAGGGCTGGCCGCGCGGCCGGGCCCGAGCGGGCCAGGTGGCGAGCGCGCAGGGTGCGGCTGAAGCGGCTGACGAAGGCTTCGTAGCGGCGGGAGTCGAGCAGCTCGAGCATCGCCGCCCGCGCTGTCTCGCGTTGCTCGTGGAGCAGCGAGCGCAGGATCGCGAACGCTTCCCGGTCCTCCGGCTCGGCCGCGTCGAGCCAGTCGCCGAACTGCTCGATCTGGACGTCGAGGTCGCGAACAGCGCCCAGTCCTTGACCGACCCAGCGAATCTCCTCGCGCGCTTTCAGGGCGGTCTCCGGCAGGACGTCGGCGAAGAGCGCCAGCGCTGCCCGGAGTCGGCGGGTCGCCACGCGCATGTCGTGGAGCTCCTCGATGTCGTCTCCGAGCCGCGTGCCCGGCTCCTTCGCGAGCATCGCCGCGAACTGCCGCCGAAGGACGGCGAGAGCCACCGCCCCGCTGGCCATCCCGCTCTCGACCTCGGTTTCGCCGAATCGCTCGGGAGCTGAAGGCTGAAGGTCGGAGGACAGAAGCCCAGCGTCGAACTTGCTCAGGCCGGCGGGTTGCAACGCACACGCGTCGCGCAGCTCCTGAACGAACGGTTCGAGCCCCTGCAGCGATGCGGGCGGGACTTCGATCTCGACTCGCCGGAGTCGGGCCGGAGATCCCCCGCCGTTCGGCCTGATCGCGGTCTCGTCGAGCGCGATCTCTCCGGGCGGCAAGCCCTCGATCTTGAGGAAGAACCCGCGTCGGCGGGTACGCACCTCGAACAACGGCAGCAGCTGCTTGTTCCCGGCGACAGCACGTACACGCGCGGCCACCGGCCCGTCCGCGCCGAGAAGCGTCTGCAGGTCGACCGCTCCGAGGCGTTCACTCAGCTCGCGCCGGCTGCGCAGTCCCGGGGTGTCGGCGGAAGCCGGATCGAGCCCTTTCAGCGTCGCCACGGCTTCGCGGCGGCGGCCGAGTCGACGGATCCGGAGGGCGTAGCCGGCCCGCTGGAACCGCCAGTCGTCGGTCTCGAGGTAGAGATCGACCTGGGTCACGCCGTTGCCGTTTGCGACCACCTCGACGGTGTGCCCGTCCGGGTGTCCCCCGACCCTGTCCAGCCAACGCAACACCGGTCGCAAGTCGAGCGCATCGAACTGCCACTCGATCTCCTGAACGTCGTTCGTCACCGGAGGCGCCGCCACGGGTCGGCCTATCATGAACCACGTTCCTGGGTCCGGCGACGCGAGCCTGCTGCGACGTCCGACGACCGAACACCGGAAGCATCGCGCTCAGCCGTCCGTGAGCGCGTGGGACGAGGACGACGGGATCCCGAAGTACCACATGGTCACGTTCAGGCGGTCGGTCAGACGGCGTGGCGGGCCAGCGCGAGCCGCATCATCGTCGCGTGCGTCCCCTCCGAGCCGGGGCCGTCGTCGGAGTCGGGACGCAGCTGGACGTAGCTGCCGTCCGGCTGCATCTCCCAGGCGTTGCGACGGTCGGCGAGGCAGACCTCGAGGATCTCCCAGAGCCGCGCGCGGAGGCGACGCTCCAGGATCGGGACGGCGGCCTCGACGCGCTCGGAGAGGTTGCGGCGCATCCAGTCCGCAGAGGCGATCAGGAACTCCCCGTCGAGCGGATCCTCGGATCCGGCGGCGAAGTGGTAGATGCGGGAGTGCTCGAGGAACCGGCCGACGATCGAACGGATCCGGATCCCGTCCGTCAGCCCCGGCACGCCCGGTGCGAGCCGGCAGAGGCCGCGGACGACGAGGTCGACCGGCACGCCCGTCTGTGAGGCCCGCGACAGGAGCGCGCACATTTCGGGGTCCTCGAGCTGGTTCATCTTGCAGACGATCCTGGCCGGGAGCCCGGCGGCGTGGTTTTCGATCTCGCGTTCGACGAGCTTGACGAACTCCGAGCGCATGTGCATCGGCGCGACCAGAAGCGTCGGGAACGAGGGGGTCCGCGAGCGGCCGGTGAGGAAGTGGAAGAGCGTGACCACGTCGTCTGTGATCGCCGGGTTGGCGGTAAGCAGCCCGACGTCCTCGTACAGCCGCGCGGTGCGTGTGTGGTAGTTGCCCGTCGCGATGTGCGCGTAGCAGCGGATGCCGTCCTCCTCCTGACGCACGACGAGCGCGGTCTTGCTGTGCGTCTTCAGCCCACTCACCCCGAAGCCGACATGCGCGCCGACCTTCTCGAGCTCGCGCGACCAATGGAGATTCCGTTCCTCGTCGAAGCGGGCGTTCAGCTCGATCACACACGCGACCTGCTTGCCCGCCTCCGCCGCGCGGATCAGCGACTGCACGAACGGAGTGTCGTCGCCGACCCTGTACACGGTCATCTTGATCGACACCGTGAGCGGATCGTCAGCCGCCTCGCGGATGAACCGCTCCACGCCGGCGTAAAAGCTGTCGTACGGCTGGTGCAGCAGGATGTCGCCCTTGCGGATCGCGGCGAAGATGTCGCCGTCGGCCGCCTCGAGCCCGGTCGGGGGAAGCGGTGTCCAGGGCGGGTCGCGCAGCTCCTCGATCTCGAGGTCGGCGATCTCGAACAGCGTCGTGTAGTCGAGCAGCTCGCTCATCTCGTAGATGTCCTCCGCGGCGAGCGCGAAGCGGTCGCGGAGCTCGGCGACCATTGCCGGATCGGCGTTCGGCTGCAGCTCGAGCCGCACGACCGGCTCGAAGCGGCGCTGCTGCAGCTCCAGCTCGACGAGCGCGCGCTTGCTCACAGCGTCGTCGTCGTCGAGCTCGACCTCGGCGTCGCGGCAGACCCTGAACAGGCTTCCGCTCTCGTTCACCATCCCCGGGAAGAGCTTGGGGGCGTTCGCGGCGATCACTTGCTCGAGGCCGACGAAGACGCGCTCGGACGCGCTCACGCCGGCCCGGAGGCGAAGCCACTGCGGCAGCTCCCTCGGCACCTTTACCCGGACGAGCACCGACTCGCCCGTCACGGGGTCGCCGAGCCGGAACGCCCACGACGTCGACAGGTTCGACACGTACGGGAACGGGTGCGCCGCGTCGAGGCTCAACGGCGTCAGCACCGGCGAGATCTGCGTATCGAATACCTGCGACGCCTCTTCCCGCTGCTCCTCCGACAGATCGGCCCAGGCGACAAGGTGAACACCGTGCTCGGCCAGCCTCGGGCGCAGCACCTCTCGGTAGCACCGCCCCTGCTCCGCGAGCAACGAGGTCACCACCTCCCGCACACGTGCCAGCCGCTCTCGCGACTCCTCCGCGGCTACGCTCGATTCCCCCGGCATGGGCCGGATCAGCGCGATCCGCTTCATGAAGAACTCATCCAGGTTCGACGAGAAGATCGCCAGGAACTTCACCCGCTCGAGCAACGGCGTCCGCTCGTCGAGAGCCTCGTTCAGCACACGCCGGTTGAACTCCAACCAGCTCAGGTCGCGGTCGACCAACGCCGGCGCGAGCTCCCCGACCGAAGGCGTCGAGCCAGGTCCCGGAATCGGCAGCGGCAGCGCCTGCCCCGCGGCCGCTCCCACGATCCGGGTCGCGCTCACATGGCAAGAGTAGTTCCCACCGCAAGAGTGGGGCACGCGGATTGGCCGCTCGCGCTGAGCGCTGTGAACGACAGTCACGCGCGCGTCGTTGACAACCCCCCGGACATGCGAAAGCCTGCAAGCAGGGGTCTTCCAATGCGGAAGGGGAATAGATCGTGAGGAAGTTGCTCGTGCTCGGCGCGGCTGTGGCTGCGCTCGCGATACCCGCCGGCGCTTCGGCGTCGACGATCACGCAGGTCATGCACGGACTGGACAACGCGAAGGGGCTCGCGTTCGGTCCCGAGGGTGCGCTCTACGTCGCCGAGGGCGGACGCGGCGGCCCGGCTTCCGGGCTCTGCTGGACGAGCCCGCGGCCGGATCTCGGTTTCCGTTGCTACGGCGCGACGGGCGCGATCTCGCGCTACTGGCACGGGACTCAGGAACGGATCGTGACGGGTCTGCCGTCGCTGGAGAACCCGGCGGGCGCCGGGCCGGCGGCAGGGCCTCAGCACATCTCGTTCCAGGGACGCGGCGGCATGTACGTGACCATCGGCTTCGGAGGCGATCCGAGCGACCGCGACACGGTCTTCCCCGGGCTCGGCTTCTCGCAGCTGCTGAAGATCACGCCATCGGGCGTGGTGCACTCGGTCGCCGACATCGGCGCGTACGAGGCCGCGAACAATCCGGACGGCCTGCAGGTCGACACCAACGCCTACGCGGTGCTCGCGCTGCCGGGGCATCAGCTCGTGACCGATGCCGGAGGCAATTCGCTCCTCGACGTGCGCGCCAACGGCTCGATCTCGACGGTGACGACATTCCCGAAGGTGATCGGCGGGTTCGGTCCGGCCGACCCGGTTCCGACGGAAGTGGTGGTCGGCCCGGACGGCGCGTACTACGTCTCGAACCTGAGCGGCGTGCCGTTCACCCCGGGCAGCGCGCGCGTGTGGCGCGTCCAGCCCGACGGCTCGAAGACCATCTACGCAGACGGGCTCACGCAGGTCACCGATCTCGCGTTCGGCCCTGACGGCTCGCTCTACGTGCTCCAGCATGCGGCGGCGCCGTTCTTCGGCGGGCCGGGCTCGATCGTCCGTATCGCGCCGAGCGGCGCGCGCACGATGGTCGACACACAGGGACGGCTGAACCACCCGGCGGGTCTCGTGGTCGGGCCTGACGGCGCGCTCTACGTCGCCAACTTCAGCATCGCGCCCGACGTCGGCGAAGTGCTGAAGATCGTGCAGTAGAACTATCGCGGCGAGGGTGGTCGCGCCGGCGGGCGCGCCACCCTCGTCCAACTCAGTTCCGTGCGTGGGCGCGGCGACCTTGGTCGGGCGGTCGAGGAGCTGCGAGGCGTTGTCTTGATGCCCCAAATTCGCCGATGCGACGGCTAGTCTTCGAGCGATCCTGCGGAGATCGAAGGGGCTGGATGTCAGACGACGTCGACATACAGGCTCGGTCCGAGCCGTTGCGACGACCCCGATTCGGGGGTCTCCGAATGCCGGGCGCCGCGGGTAAGCGTCGGCGGCACGTTCGGATCGGAGCGGTTGTCGCCGTGGCGCTGGCAGCCGGATTCGTCGCATGGCTCGTGCTCGACAACGATGGCGGCTCCTCGAACGCGCCAACTCAGGGCGCCGCGACCGACATGAAGCCTGCGGCCATCGCGACACTGGCCCGGTCCGTCGGGCATCCGATCTACTGGCTCGGACCGAGGCGCGACACGACCTACGAGGTCACGCAGGCCGCGAACGGAAAGATCTACGTGCGCTACCTGCCGTCGGGTGTCGACGTCGGCTCCTCCAAGCCGTACCTCACTGTGGCCACGTATCCCTTCCCCGGCACCTACGCGGTCATCCGGAAGCAGGCGCGCGGCAAGGGCGCGGTCACCGCGCGGCTCGCGGGCGGAGGCGTCGCCGTGCTGGACGCCGGCTACCCGCAGAGCGTCCACATCGGCTACCCGCGCGTGGACTACCAGGTGGAGGTCTACGACCCGACGCCGGCGCGCGCGATGCAGCTCGTGTCGTCGGGGCAGCTCAAGAGCATCGGCAGCCGCGCGGCAACGACCGCCGGCAGGATCAGCACGAAGCCCACGGCCGCGACGCCGACGGACCTACGGAGGTTCGCGCGCCGGGTCGGCCACCCGATCTACTGGGCCGGCCCCAAAGCTGGCTACACGTACGAGCTGAGCAGCACCTCGAACGGGAGCGTGTTCATCCGCTACCTGCCCCCCGGTGTGAGAGTCGGCGACCCGAGGGCGCGGTACGTGACGGTGGCGACTTACCCGTTTCCGGGCGCCCTCGCAGCCGTCACGAAGACTGCGAACCGCGCCGCCAGGATCAAGCTCGACCGCGGCGGGATCGGCGTCGTCGACGCCGCCTACCCGAAGAGCATCCACCTCGCCTACCCCGGCTCCGACTACCAGATCGAGGTCTACGACCCCTCCCCGAGCGCCGGCCGCAAGCTCGTCGCCTCCGGCGCGATCTCGCCGGTCCCGTAGCCCGGGGCCGACCGGGTAGCGATCTTGCTGCTGGCCTGGATCGCCTTTCCGCTCGTCCTCGCGCTGCTCTCGCTTGGCTGCGGGCTCCTACTCGAACAATTGGCCGGTCAGAGGCTCCCCGGCACGCTTCTGGCTCCGGCGGGACTCGCGGTGATGATCGTGCTGGCGAGCTTCGCGACCCTCAGCGCCACGACCGCCATGCTCGCAACTCCGGTCGTCGTCGCAGTCGCCGTAGCGGGGTGGGCTTCAGGCGTACCGTGGCAGGGCCGACGGATCGACGGATGGGCCGCCGGCGCGGCGATCGGCGTCTTCGCGGTCTACGCGGCACCGGCGGTGCTTTCGGGGCAAACGACGTTCGCGGGCTTCCTGACGCTCGATGACACCGCCACTTGGCTCGGCCTGACAGACCAAGTGCTGGCGCACGGTCGCGACCTCGGCACGCTCGCGCCCTCTTCGTACGAGGCAATGCTCGATGACATTCTCAAGCAGAGCGGCTATCCCGTCGGCTCGTTCTTGCCTCTCGGGATAGGCGGCAGGCTGGTGGGGACGGACATCGCCTGGGTGTTTCAGCCCTACATCTCCTTCGGTGCGGCGATGCTCGCGCTCGGTCTTTACGAGCTCAGCGCCCGGCTAGTGCGGTCGCCGCGTGTGCGCGCTCTGGTGACGTTCATCGCCGCCCAGCCGGCGCTCCTCTACGCGTATTCGCAATGGAGCGGCGTCAAGGAGGTGGTCTCTGCAGCGATGATCGCGCTCTTCGCGAACTTGCTCGCGCTGAGCGTGTCGCGGACGGACTCGGATCGGCCTCTCCGCCGTGTTCTTCCGCTCGGGACCGCGATGGCGGCCGAGCTCGTGGCGCTGAGCGTCGGAGGCGGCATCTGGCTGATCGCCGGCCTGCTCATCGGAGCGGTCATCCTCGCGCGGGTCGATACCAGGCTGCTCGCGCGACGGGCCGTCGCCCTCGTGGCCGTCGTTCTCGTGCTCTCGCTTCCCGCTCTCGCGATCGCCGGAACCTTCTTGGGCACGGCGAGGGAGAGTTCCGTTCTGACGAGCGCGAACGAGCTCGGAAACCTCATACGGCCCGCTCGACCGCCTCCAGTTCTTCGGCGTCTGGCCGTCCACTGACTTTCGGATCCCCCCGGCTCACCTCGGCCCGACCTACGTCCTGATCGCGGTCCTCGCGGCAGCTACCGGGGCTGGCCTGTGGTTTGCCTGGAAAAGCCGAACATGGGCGTTGCTCCTCTACGTGTCGACTCTGACGATCGGCTGCGTCCTGCTGGTCGGCAAGGGCTCGCCGTGGATCGACGGGAAGGCGATGGGAACCGCTTCCACGGCCTTCCTCCTTAGCGCGCTCGTGGGCTGCGCGGTCTTTTTCGAGCGCGGCAGGCGAACCGAGGCGGTCGTGGCGGCTGCGGCGATCGCCGGCGGGGTGCTCTGGTCGAACGCGCTCGCCTACCACGCCGTCTGGCTCGCGCCTGAGCCCGCGCTCGCAGAGCTGAATTCGATCGGCAACCGGTTCGCCGGCGAGGGGCCTACGCTGATGACGGAGTACGAGCCGTATGGGGTGAGGCACTTTCTCAGACGGATGGACCCGGAATCGGCAAGCGAGCTCCGGCGACGGCTCATCCCGCTGCTCGACGGCCGGAGCGTGCCGAAAGGCGGCTACGCCGACCTCGACCAGTTTCAAACCTCTGGGATCCTCGTGTACAGGACACTCGCTCTGCGCCGCTCACCGTCGGAGAGCCGTCCGCCGTCGAACTACCAGCTCGCCTGGCGCGGTCGCTACTACGAGGTCTGGCAACGCCCTGACGGCGACCCCGGAATTGTTCGACACCTCCCGCTTGGCGATGCGGTTCAACCGGGAGGGAAACCCTTGTGCAGCGAGGTCCTCCAGCTCGCGGTGCTCGCAGGACGTTCGGGCCGGTTGGCATCCGTCGCCAGGCAACCTGTGATCGCAGTGAACCTCGCGACGATTGCGTCGCTCGACGGTTGGCGGGCGGACTCCGGCGGACGCGTGGTCCCGAACGGAGACGGAGGTAGGCTCGAAACAGACGTGCGTGCACCGGTCGGCGGCCGCTACAGCTTCTGGCTTGGTGGCTCGTTCCGCGATCGGATGAGGTTGCTCGTCGACGGCAAAGTCGTCGCGGACAGGCGCCACTGGATCAACAACGCCGGCCAGTACACGCCGTTTGGAACCGCAGTACTGAGGCGCGGAGCCCACCGCGTCGTGCTCGCGTACCAGGGCCCGGATCTCCATCCCGGAAGCGGGGGGGCCCAGTTCGGGTTTGGACCGCTCATCCTCAGCCGTGACGACGACGAGCGTGTCACAATCGTTCCCTCAACGGACGCGAGAACGCTTTGCGGCCGGAATCTCGACTGGATCGAGGCACTGGGGCCGGCGTGATCTCGGATTGCTGCAAGAGCCACGAGCCGCCGTGCGGCGCTCGCACGTCTGCATGGTCGGAGCCTGGATCGCGAAGGGCGCCGGCTCACTCGGCCAGGGCGAGATCGCCCTGCTCGCGGCGACGGTCGTGGTCGTTGGTGTACAGATCTTCTGCGCCTCCTTCGTGCTCTCGGTTCTCGGCGCACCTGTTCGAAGAGGCGATCACGCATCGGCGGCAAGAGAAGCGCTTGACACCAGCTACGCCGCGATGACGGCCGACGATGCGATCCCGCGTTGAACGATCCCTCTCGCGCCGCTGTCCGTGGTAAAGGCGGTGGTAACAACAACGGCGCGATGGTCGTTTTCGTAAGCCGCCAACTGGACACGCCAACCCGAACATCACCCCGCCGCGTCTACGCCCACCTCCACGCCCACGCCACCACCGCACGCGCCGCACTCGACGCGAGCCACGCAGCACTCACGCAGTCAGCTACGCAACTCCACCTCGCGGGTGGTAACGGCTAAGGGATCACGACGATGTTCTATCCGGAGGCGTCGCGGTCTCGAACCGACCACCCTGTACACAGCGGTCAAGGTGTTGGACCCAGGGTCAGATCGGTGATCAGCTCCGCTCACGGGAGCGGAATCACGGCGATCGCTCTGTTCGCGAAGGTGCAGGTCAGGTTGCCCGTACCCTGCGCTCTGTATTGCGCCGTGAAGGTGGTGCTACCCGGCGTCAGTCCGCTCACGACTGCGGCCGCGGACGCACGTGTCAGTAGCGAGCCCGAGACCTCCAAGGCATTCGAGTCTGATGCAACAAGTCCGCCGCTAGACGCAAACGACATCAGGCAGTTCGTTCCGTTGGCGTTGCCAATCAACGCGGCCGTCACGGTGACGAGCACCCTTCCCGAGGCAGGGACGGTCACCGTGGCCGACGGCCCCGGGGTTGTCAGGTTGCCGTAGACCGTGGCGCCGTTGCTGGTGATCGTCTGTGACGTGGCGACGGTTCCGGCCACGGTTCCCGCGGTGCCTGCGGGGCCGGTAGCACCCGTTGCGCCGGTCGGACCGCTGGGTCCGGTCGGGCCGCTGGGTCCGGTCGGGCCGCTGGGTCCGGTCGGGCCGCTGGGTCCGGTCGGGCCGCTGGGCCGGTCGGGCCCGGTCGGGCCGTGGGTCCGGTCGGGCCGGTGGGTCCGGTCGGGCCTGTGGCGCCGGCACCGGTCGCGCCCGTGGCCCCCGTTGCGCCAGTCGCTCCGGTCGCGCCCGTCGGACCGATCGGGCCTGCAGGACCGGTGGCGCCGGTCGCGCCCGTCGGACCGATCGGGCCCGTCGGCCCCGTTGGGCCGGTCTCACCCGTCGCACCAGTCGCGCCTGTGGCACCGGTCGCACCGGTGGCACCCGTTGCGCCGGTTGCTCCGGTAGCGCCCATCGGACCGATCGGGCCTGCAGGACCGGTCGCGCCGGTCGCACCCGTGGCTCCGGTTGCGCCGGTCGCTCCGGTTGCGCCCGTTTGACCCGTCGCCCCGGTCGCACCCGTCGCCCCGTTCGCTCCGGTCGGGCCGGTCGGCCCCGTTGGGCCGGTCTCACCCGTCGCACCAGTCGCGCCTGTGGCACCCGTTGCGCCGGTCGCTCCGGTAGCGCCCGTCGGGCCGGTCGGGCCTGCAGGGCCGGTGCCCCCGGTCGCCCCCGTAGCGCCTGTGGCCCCAGTCGCGCCCGTAGCACCGGTCGCTCCGGTCGGGCCGGTCGGCCCCGTCGCTCCTGTGGGGCCCGTCGCCCCTGTGGCACCCGTCGCTCCGGTCGTCCCGGTCGGGCCCGTCGGGCCGGTCGCCCCCGCGGCGCCGGCAGCGCCCGCCGCGCCTGCAGGCCCCGCCGGACCGGTCGCTCCCGCCGGGCCCTGCGGGCCTGCGGGACCCGCCGGTCCTGCGGTGCCCGGCGGCCAGGCGACCCGACGCTCGTTCTTGTGGCACGGGCCCTCGCGCAGCTTCAGGTCACGCCGCGTCTGAGGGTTGCCCGTCAACTCGATGCACGCGATGTAGGTGACCTTCGTGCGGGCCGGAGCGGCGGTGGCGGCGCTCGGCGCGCAGAGCGCGAGCAGGCCGACGCCCGATAACAGCACAACTAGCCAACGCCACAAAACGTTCGGCGCATGCACCGCGCACCCCCTCTCCACGCGAAACCTACGTGCGCGTAGCCACAGAGGCAAACGCGCCCTCATCCGAGGGATCGAACCGTGATGGGCCATCGTGCCGACCTCGACCCCGTGGCGTCCGTGTGGAGACCGTTCGGCTGAGCCCCCTCATGCTCGCGATCTGCTCCGCCTTCCTGGCGGCGTCTCCGGCCGTTGCTGCCCGGCCGCAGCCGTATCTGGCGGCGATCGGCCGCCCGGCGGGCTAGGTGCGAGCGATCCGCTGTTTCCGTGAGCCGCACCGTACGGCGGTCGCAGGCCTGATCTCGGCAATCTACGGCAACCAGCGGGGCATCGACGGCATCGCGCCGAACGCGTGGCTGCTCTTTGCGGCGACGTCGTTCGGTGCTCTGTCGATTGCGCGCGCGATCACCTGGGCGTGCGCCCGTGATCAACCTCTTACTTGCCGTTCTGGGTCGGGTGCCGGGCTACGGGCCGGCGGTCGGCTACGCACTGGCGCCGGCGCGCTGGTCGTCGCGGCGGCGGGGAACTGCTTCGACGGGAACTCCGCGCGCTGCACGCTGTCAGGCCCCGACGGAACTCTCTGGATGAGAAAAGCCGCGTGAGCGGCGACTTCTGAACGGGAGCGACGGGACTCGAACCCGCGACCTCCGGCGTGACAGGCCGGCGTTCTAACCAACTGAACTACGCCCCCGCGGGCCGGACGATTGTAGCCGAGGCCCTTGAGCTATTTCCAGCGCCCGGCGCCGTAGAACTCCTCGTGTTCGCGGACGCGTCTCAACCGCGCTCGACGACCTCGCGCTCGGGGTCGCGGGCCGGATCCTGCTCGGGCAGGACGTCTCGGGACCAGTCGCGGGTCTTCCAGCCCGGAACCGGTGTCTCGCAGTCCGTCTTCGGGACGAAGCGAGAGCGCTCGACGAGGCGGTACTGGTGGATGTAGCGCGGGCAGTTCGGGAACACCTGCTCGGCATGGACTCGGACGATGAACTGCGCCTCCGGGTATTCGGCCAGGAGGGGGTCGTCCTCGACGATCGAGGCGACGCCGTTCAGCCGGAGGCGTCGTCGCTGCTCGAAGTGGATGAACAGCAGCCCGACGTGCGGGTTCACGAGGAGGTTCCCCATCGAGAGGTACATGCCGTTCCCGTCGTAGTTCGGCCACGCGATCGTGCGCTCGTCGAGCACGCGGACGAACCCGGGCTCGCCGCCCTTGTAGGAGCAATTCGGTCGACCTTCGGCGTCGGCGGAGGCGATGAAGACCATGTCGCAGCTCTCGATGAAGCGGCGGTCGTCCTCGTCGATGCCGGGCCGCGCGACGAAGCGCTCCTCGAGCCGATCGGCCAAACGGGTGGTGTCGTAGCGCTCCTGGAGCCGCCGCGAGCCCTCGTGGTACATGCCCACACAGCGATGATCGCACCCGCCGTCGAGGCCGTCCACTAGCCTCGTGGGGCTGACGACACTCGACTGGCTTGTCCTCGGATTCGCCCTGCTGACGGCTCTCCTCGGCGCCCGCCGCGGTTTTCTGACCACGGCGCTGTCGATGGCCGGAGTGGTCGGCGGCGCGATGCTCGGAGCACGCCTCGCGCCGAACTTCCTGCACGACGGCTCGAGCTCGCCGTACACGCCGCTCGTCGCGCTCGTGGGTGCCGGCGTGCTGGCGATCGTCTTCGAGGCGGTGGGCGCCACCGTCGGGGACCGAATCCGCCGAGCCTTCCCGCTGAGGCCGCTGTGGGCGCTGGACTCGGTCGGCGGCTTCGTCCTCGGCGCGACCCTCGGGCTCGTGCTCGTCTGGGTCTTCGGCGCGGTCGCGCTGCAGTTCCCGGGGCAGACGAAGCTGCGGGAGGAGGCGCAGCGCTCGGAGATCCTGCAGCGCCTCAACGACATCGCGCCGCCGTCGAAGGCTCTGAGCGCGCTCGCGCGCGTGGACCCGTTCCCGGCGATCGCCGGTCCGCTCGCACCGGTGGAGCCGCCGAGCCCCGCCGTGCTGCGTACGCCGGGCGTACGGGTCGCGGCGCCGAGCGTCGTCAAGGTCCTGGGGACCGCCTGCGGCCTCTCGATCGAGGGCTCCGGTTGGGTCGCGCGGCCCGAGCTGGTCGTCACGAACGCCCACGTCGTCGCCGGCCAGTCGGACACGACCGTCCAGGCGCCCGGGTCCCAGCGCCTGTCGGCCGAGGCGGTCGCGTTCGACGCGCGCAACGACGTCGCCGTGCTGCGGGTCGACGGTCTCGGCGCCCGGCCGCTGACGCTCGTCGATCCTGAAGTCGGGGACTCCGTGGCGATTCTCGGCTATCCCGAGAATGGCCCGTTTACCGCCGTGCCCGGACGGATCGGGCCGACGGGCACGCTGCTGACCGATGATGCGTACGGCCGCGGCCCCGTCGTTCGCCGCGTGACCAGCCTTCGGGGGCGCGTGCGGCGCGGGAACTCGGGCGGGCCCGCGGTGAACGCGCGCGGCCAGGTCGAGACGACCGTGTTCGCCGCGCGTACCGGCTCGGACGGCGGCTACGGCGTCTCGTCCGATCTCGTCCGCAAGGCGCTGAGCTCCGCGGGTCCGCGCGTCTCGACCGGCGCCTGCGCGCTCTCGGACTAAACGAGGTCGAGGACGGCGAGCGGTCGTCTGAACGGCGCGACGATGTAGACGCCGTCGGCGCGGTCGCGTGACGCCTCGATGAGCCCGCGTGCGTGCTCCATGCCGAGCTTGGCGGCGTCGGCGCCGGCCTCGCGGAGCGCTTCCTGGAGCGGCTCGGGCACGACGATCCCCGGCACCTCGTTGTGCAGCCGCTGGGCGAGGCGGTAGCTGGTCAGCGGGAAGACGCCCACCAGCACCGGGATCGGCCAGTCGCCGCCGAGCCGGTCGCGGAAGCGGTCGAGGTGGTCGAGGTCGTAGACGATCTGCGTCATCGCGAAGCGGGCGCCGCCCTCCATCTTCTGCCGGAAGCGGTCGAGCTCGAGCTCCATGTCGTCCGGGGTCGGGTTGACGGCGACGCCGATGAAGAACGACGTGGGTGCGTCGATCGGGCGGCCGTTGTAGTCCTCGCCGCGGTTCATGCGCGCCATCAGCCCGGTGAGCCCGATCGCGTCGACTTCGTACACGCCGCGTGATCCAGGGTAGTCGCCGACCTCCGGCGGGTCGCCCGTGATCGCGAGCACGTTGCGGACGCCCTCCGCGTGCGCGCCGAGCAGCATCGACTCCAGGCCCATGACGGTCCAGTCGCGCGTGGTGAGGTGGGGGACGGTCTCGATGCCGCACTCGCGCTCGATGGTGGCCGAGACCATCAGGGCGCTCATCCCCGCCCGGGCGGTCGCGTTGTCGTTGATGTCGACGAAGCCGACCTTGCCGGAGTCCTTCAGCGCCTGGGCGACCTCGACCAGGCCGCGGCTCGAGCCGCCGAGCGGCGGGTCGAGCTGGACGGAGACGACCCACTCGCCCTCGCGGAGCGCGCGCGCGAGCCCGGTCTCGCGCTGCTCCTCCCCGAGCGCGACGATCAGCTCGCGTTCGTCCAGCTCGAGCGGAGCCCGGGCCTGCCGCTCCTCCTCGACCGCTGTCTTGATCGCCGCGATCTCGGCGGGTGTCGTCCCGCAGCAGCCGCCGATGATGCGGGCGCCGAGGTCGCGCGCGTGGGCGGCGAACTCGGCGAAGTACTCGGGCGAGGCGTGCGGGTAGATGACGCGGCCGCCCGCGAGGCTGGCGAGGCCGATGTTCGGGAGCGCGGCGAGCGGCTTGCCGTTGCTGCCCATCTGGTCGAGCGCGGCGAGGGCGGCGAGGAGCCCGGCGCCGTGGTTGGCGCCCATGGCGGCGACGTCCAGGTCAGCGAGCCGCTTCGCGGCCTCCGAGGCGGTGATGCCGGCGAGGGTCTCGGCTCCCTCGTCGAACGTCATCAGCGCCACGATCGGCAGGCTCGAGACGCTGCGGACCGCCTCGACGGCGTCGGCGACCTCCTCGAGGTCGTAGAACGTCTCGACCATGAACAGGTCGGCGCCCCGGCCCTCGAGGACGCTTGCCTGCTCCGCGAACAGCTCCTTCCGGACGCGTGCGGTCGCGGCCTGGCCGAGTGGGCCAATCGAGCCGGCGATGAAGACGTCCCTGCCGGTGGTCTCGCGCGCCTGGCGGGCCAGCTTGACGGCCGTCGAGTTGATCTCCTCCAACTGATCCTCGAGGAAGTGCTCGGCGAGCTTGCGCCGGTTGGCGCCGAAGCTGTTGGTCTCGATCAGGTCGGCGCCGGCGTTGATGAAGCTCACGTGCAGCGAGACGACGGCCTCGGGCGCTCGGATGTTCGCCTCTTCCGGGCACCGCAGTCGCGGCACGGCGGCCGAGATCAGCGATCCCATGCCGCCGTCGCCGACGACGATCGGACCGTCCTTGAGCCGTTCGAGGAAACGAGACGCCACGCCAGGACTCTAGAGGGCGTCTCGACGGGACAGCGCTGGGGTCAGACCCTGGACACGCCTCCGCCGGACACGACCGCGAGCCGAGCGAGCGCGTTTCGCCAACATCCGCGAGGCGGCAGCGCCCCAGCGGCGCATGTCCCCGAGGGGCGTGTCTGGGGTCAGACCCCGGACTGGGCCGCGCGAGCCGTGGCCGGAGTAGCATCGGGCTGCATGTTCGCGCGGCTGAGGGAGTGGGTTCGCGGGCGACGGCGGCCGCCGACGCCCGAAGAGCTCGAGGCTCGCGAGGAGGGCCGCCGGCTGCTCGACGACAAGGAGACCTACCGGGTGCTCGACCGCTTCGGCCCGCGTGATGTCAGCGAGGGGACGAGGCGAGACACCGGCCGGATCGACTGACCTCGGCTCGATGCGGCAAGGCAAGATCTGACCCCAGAACGCCCAAGCGGGGCCGCCGCCTGGCCCCGCTTGAACATCTCCGAAGAGAACCGGAGTGAGCTTGTCGTCGAGACCACGCCGCATTGGGTCTCGCCTTCGGGTTCGGCCCCCGCCGCATCGGGGCCTCTCCCTTCTCGAGTCGGCCCCCGCCGTACCGGGGCCGTGCTCTGTAGCCCCACTATGGGCGGTCGCGCGCCGGTTGATCCATCACCCTTTCCGGGTTGACGGAGTTGCTTCACTCATTGGTTCACCCGCTCGGCTAAGAGGCCGATCTGCAGGCATTTCGCGGTTCAGTCCGCGTGGAGCACCCTGCCTTCCATGCCTCCGGCGACCGTGACGATCTGCCCGGTGACATGACCCGAGAGCTCGTCCGAGGCCAGGACCACGACCTGGCGGGCGACGTCCTCGGGACGTGGCCACCTTGCGGAGCGGCATCGTCCGCGTGACGCGCCGCACGAGCTCGGGATCTTCGAGCTCGGCACGGGTCATCGGCGAAGCCGTCCAGCCGGGCGCGATCGCGTTGACCCGCCCGAGCGGGGCGATGCGGACGATCTCGTTCTTGAGGCTGAGCAGCAGGCCGCCGAGGATTGCCGACTTCGCGGCGGCGTAGTCGGCATGGCCGGCCTCGCCGACGAGGCCCGCGGTCGAGCCGACGAGGACGAGGCTGCCGTGGCCGCTCCGCTCGACCTGCCGTAGGAAGCCCCGTGCGGTCAGGAAGGTAATCGTGAGATTGGCGCGCAAGGTGTCCTCCCACCGCGACAGCGGCAGCTCCCAGACAGGGACGTCCTCGCGCGGCCACACGCCGGCCACCGCGGCGCAGACGTCGAGGTCTCCGGCCTCCTCGAACATCCGGTCGACCTCCTCTTCGTGGGTGAGGTCCGCCTGCACCAGCCGCCCCACGCCGACCGCCTCGGCGCGCTCGCGGCCGCGGTGGTAGTGGACGACCACGTCGGCGCCCTCGGCTGCGAAGGCGCGCGCGCAGGCTCGCGCCGATCCCGCCGGAGGCGCCGGTGACGAGGACGCGCTTTCCCGCGAGCCCGGAGTCCACGGCGTGGAGGCTAACCGGGACTCTACGATGGCCGGATGCCGTCGTCGCCGGCGATCGAGGCGGCCGGGCTCTCGAAGACGTACGGCAGCGGGGTCCGGGCGCTCGCGGGGATCGACCTGCGCGTCGAGCGCGGCGAGGTCTTCGGCTTTCTGGGGCCGAACGGCGCCGGCAAGAGCACGACCATCCGGCTGCTGCTCGACCTGATCCGTCCGACCGAGGGGCGCGCGGCCGTCCTCGGCTTCGATACTCGCAGGGACAGCGTCGAGGTGCGACGTCACGTCGGGTACGTCCCGGGCGACCTTCGCCTCTACGACCGGCTGACGCCGAAGGAGAACCTCGAATCGCTGGCCCGCCTGCGCGGCGACGGCGATCCCAGCCTGCTCCCAACCCTCATCGAGCGCTTCGATCTACCGCTGGACCGCCCGATCCGCGAGCTGTCGCGGGGCAACCGCCAGAAGGTCGGGATCGTCCAGGCCTTCATGCACCGACCCGAGGTCCTGATCCTCGACGAGCCGACGTCGGGCCTCGATCCGCTGCTCCAGGGTGAGTTCCGCGAGCTCGTGCGCGAGACCGCCCAGGAGGGACGGACGGTCTTCCTCTCCTCGCACACGCTCGACGAGGTGCAGCAGGTCGCCGACCGCGTAGGGATCATCCGCGCCGGCCGCCTCATCGACGTCGACCAGGTGGCCGCGCTCCGCGCGCGGTCGATCCGGCACGTCACGCTCGTGTTCGCCGAGCCTGTCGACCCCGCCCCGTTCGCCGCGCTTCCGGACGTCCGCGTCCAGTCCGCCGACGGGAACCGAGGTCCGCCTGACGGTGCTGCCGAAGGCGATGCACGGCGTGGTCGAGCTCGCCGCCCGCAACCGGGTGCTCGACCTGCTGTCCGAGGCGGCCGACCTCGAGGAAATCTTCCTCGAGCTCTACCGGGAGCCGACGGATGAGTGAGCTCTTCAGGCGGGGCGTCCTCGACAACCGGCGCGGCCTGGCCGCCTGGTGCGTCGGCGCCGCGGCCTACAGCCTGATGCTCGCGGCGATCTTCCCGTCGATCGAGGGCTCGCCGCAGCTCGACGAGCTGATCCAGAGCTACCCGGACGCGCTCAAGTCCCTGTTCGGGATCTCGGGCAGCGGCATCAGCACCGGGGCCGGCTTCATCGACGCCGAGCTCTTCGGCCTGATGCTGCCGCTCTTCGCGCTGGTGCTCGGCATCGGCACGGGAGCGCGGACCCTGGCCGGCGAGGAGGAGAGCGGCCGCCTCGAGCTCGTGCTCGCGCATCCGGTCCGGCGGCGGAATGTCGTGCTCGCGAAGGGAATCGCCCTCGCGGTCGAGCTGGCCGTCTTCGCGGCTGCGACGTTCGCAGCGCTCGCGCTCGCCAGCCCGATCTTCGGCCTCGACCTGTCGCTCGCCAAGCTCGCGGGAGCGGCTGCGGGCATCGGCGTGCTCGGGCTCTTCCACGGGTTCACGGCGCTCGCGGTCGGCGCGGCCGTGCCCAACCGGGCGCTCGCGATCGGCTTCGCGGCAGCGCTGGCAGCCGGCGCCTACCTCGTCTCGGGCCTGCACGAGCTCGCGTCGTGGCTCGATCCCTTCCGCTTCTTGTCGAGCTTCTGGTGGCTCGGGCAGGCCCCGCTGCAGAACGGCGTCGAGCCCTGGGGCCTGCTGGTTGTGGGCGTGGCGGCGGTCGTCGCGCTCGCGATCGGCGCGGTGCTGATCGATCGCCGCGACCTCGCGACGCCCTGACGCGGTACAAAACCGGGTCGTGCGAGTCCTGATCATCAGCGACATGGAAGGCGTCTCCGGCATCGTCAAGTGGGAGCAGGTGACCGGCGGCGAGCCCATGTACGAGGAGGCGCGCAAGCTCTACACCGAGGAGATCAACGCGGCCGTCCGGGGCGCGAAGGCCGCCGGCGCCGCCGAGATCCTCGTCATGGACCACCACGGCGCGGGCAAGGGCTGGAGCTTCAACTCGCTCATCCCCGAGGAGCTCGACCCGGCGTGCGAGTGGGTCGTCCAGTCGAACTGGACCGAGTACACGGAGTTCCTCGAGCAGGGCTGCGACGCCTGCCTGCTGATCGCGATGCACGCGCGCGCAGGCACCACCGACGGCGTGCTCAACCACACGGTGTCCGGCCAGGCATGGCGCAATCTCTGGTTCAACGGGACGCTCGTGGGCGAGACCGGCATCAACGCCGCCCTCTGTGGGCAGTGGGGCTGTCCGGTCGTCCTCGTCACGGGCGACGAGGCCACCTGCACGGAGGCGACCGAGCTGCTCGGAGCCGGGTTGACCACCGTGGCGGTCAAGAAGGGCCTCGGCCGCTTCAGCGCACGCCAGATCCCGCCTCCGCGCGCGCGAGAACTGATCGAGGAGGGTGCGCGAGCCGCGCTCTCGGGCGACCTCGAGGCCGTGGCCCCCTACGACCCGGGTCGTCCATGCGAGATCCGCGTCGAGATCACCACGACCGACCGGATCGACGAGTTCCGCCGCAAAGCGGGTCTCGAGATCGAGGAGCCGCTCACCGTCGTGTCCCGTGCCGACGACTGGTGGACGGCCTGGACTCGGCTCTATTTCTAGAAATTCCGCTACCCTGAGTGCACGGACGGCGATCCAGCCGTCCCGTGAGATTGAGCTTCTCGTTCTCCTCCGTGGGCCCGAGCAGTTGATCTCGAGCCCAAAACCAAGGAGTAGAGAACTTGACCGTAGAGTCTTTTCATGCGCTCGGCGTGAGCGCTGAGGTGTCGCAGGCGCTGGCCGCCCACGACATCGTCACGCCGTTTCCGATCCAGTCCCTCGTCGTCCCCACCGCGCTCCGAGGCGGCGACGTCCTCGCCAAGTCGCCCACGGGGTCGGGCAAGACGCTGGCGTTCGGCGTGCCGATCGTCGACCGGATCGAAGTCGACCACGGCGCGCCCGCCGCCCTGATCCTGGTGCCGACCCGCGAGCTGGCGAGTCAGGTCACGGAGGCGCTGACGCCGATCGCCAAGGCCAAGGGCCTGCGCATCGAGGCGGCGTACGGCGGCACGCCCGTGCACAAGGGCGCGAAGCGGATCAAGGGCGCGCAGCTGCTCGTCGCCACTCCCGGGCGTCTGTTCGACCTGATCGAGCGTCGGCTGGTCAAGCTCGACCGAGTCAGCGTCCTCGTCCTCGACGAGGCCGACCGCATGCTCGACATGGGGTTCAAGCCCCAGGTCGACCGGATCGTCCGGCACCTCCCGCGGGAGCGCCAGACGATGCTGTTCTCGGCCACGCTCGACGGCGAGGTCGGCGAGCTGGCCCGCGCGTACACCCGGAACCCCGGCCGCTTCGAGGCGCAACCGCCCAAGCGCGGCGAGTCCGGCGAGATCGAGCACCGCTTCGTCGCGGTCTCGGTCGAGGGCAAGGTCGACGCGCTGATCCGCGAGCTCGAGGCCGAGCGCGGGCTTGCGCTCGTCTTCGTCCGGACGAGGCGCGGCGCCGACCGTCTCGCCGCCAAGCTGGTGCGCCGGGACGTGCCTGCAGTCGCCCTGCACGGCGACATGACGCAGAGCGCCCGCGAGCGCGCGCTGGCGAGATTCCACTCCGGCAAGGTGACGACGCTCGTCGCCACCGACGTGGCGGCCCGCGGACTCGACCTCGTCGACATCACCCACGTGATCAACTTCGACCCGCCCGAGGACGACAAGGGCTACGTCCACAGGGTCGGCCGGACCGGCCGGGCCGGTCGCGACGGCAGCGGCGTCACCCTCGTCACGCCCGACCAGCAGGCGGACGTGAGCCGCGTCGCAGTGCGCCTCGGCCATCGCGAGCAGTTCGAGCGCGAGGGAATGAGCGTGGCCAGGCAGAAGCTCGTGTACACGAGCCGCCGCGGCCGCAACTCCCGCTGGTAGTGCCATGATGGTGGAGTGCAGCCCGAGCTGAGCGATGCGGAGCTGGTCGCTCGTTGCCGAGAGGGCGACGACGACTGCTGGCGCGCGCTTGTCGAGCGCTACTCCCGCTACGTCTACGCGATCTCGGTCCAGGCGTACCGGCTCGGGGAGCAGGACGCCGACGACGTCTTCCAGGAGGTGTTCGCGCGCGCGTACGAGCACCTCGACCGGTTGCGCGACGACACGGCGCTAAGGCCCTGGCTCGCCCAGCTGACGCGCCGGCTCTGCATCGACACGCTGCGGAGCGGCTCGCGCGAGCAGCCGGCGGGCGACGCCGTCGAGCCGGACAGCGTCGACGACCTGATCGAGCAGCTCGACGAGGCCATCACCGTGCACGAGGCGCTGCGCACGCTTCCCGGCCACTGCGCCGAGATCCTCGACCGCTTCTTCGCGCGCGACGAGAGCTACCGAACGATCGGCGCGGCGCTCGAGCTCCCCTCGGGCACGGTTGCGAGCCGGATCTCGCGGTGCCTGACGCGGCTGCGCGGGGAACTGGAGGGCGAGGGAAGAAACCCGGCGGCTGCGCAGTCTGGTGGTTGGCGATGACGACGCACCACGAAGAGCGGATCGCGGACCTCCTCAGCCTGCTGAAGCCCGCACCGGCAGCCTGGGTGAAGGCTGCGCAGGAGCTCCCGCTCGCCTCGCGCACCCTCGACGACATCGTCGGGAAAGCGCAGGCAGACGCCGAGTTCCGCCGCGCGCTGATCGCGGATCTCGAGGCGGCCCTCGCCTCCGAGGGCTACGAGCCGGACCCGCAGCTGCTCGACGCGGTGCGCAGACGGCTCGACTCCGAGTAGCTCCGCGCGCGACAATCCCCGCGTGAACGAAGGGGAGGACATCCTCGCGGCCCCGCTCGGGGACGTCCTGGGCCACATCGCGTCGGAGCTGCCCTCGCCTGCCGGAGGCTCCGCCGCTGCGATTGCCGTGGCGCTCGGCGCAGGGTTGACAGCGATGTGCGCCCGCAACTCGCGCGAGGGCTGGCCCGAGGCCCGGGGCGCGACGGCTCAGGCCGAGGCGTTGCGGTCCCGCATCGAGCCGCTCGCGCAGGCCGACGCCGAGGCGTACGAGGCCGCGCTTGCAGCGTTCCGGCTTCCGGAGCTGTTGGAGCCCGAGGTACGGAACGCCACGCTCGGCGTCGCCCTCGAGCGCGCCGCCGCCGTCCCGCTCGCGATCGCCGAGGTCGGGGCCGACGTGGCCGACCTCGCGGCTCTGCTCGCGGAGAACGGGAATCCGGCGGTGCGCGGCGACGCAGTGGCCGGCGCTGTCCTCGCGGAGGCAGGGACGCGTGCGGCGGCCCACCTCGTCCGGATCAACCTGGGTGCGGCGCCCGACGACCTCCGCGTGACGCGCGCGCTCGCCGTTGCCGAGGCCGCCTCACGCTCCGCCAAGCGGGCGCTCGAGGCGGCGGATTGAGCAGCAGACCGCTCCCGGCCTGGAGTCTTCCCGCCGGCCGGGCGGACGAGCTGCGGCTGCCCGTCGAGTGGCCCGCCCAGCTGACGCGCGAGTGGGCCTGGGGCGACTCGACAGGCAAGGACGTGCGCGTCTGCATCCTCGACAGCGGCGTCGAGCCCGGCCATCCGCTGATCGGCGAGATCGAGCAGTCGGTCGCCGTCAGGGTGGTCGAGGACGACCAGGTCGAGGTGCACGAGGACGACGAAGGCGACCTGTGCGGCCACGGCACGGCATGCGCGGGCATCGTCCGCTCGCTCGCGCCCGCGTGCCGGATTTCGAGCGTCCGCGTGCTCGGTGCCGGGTTCACGGGCAGCGGCCCTGCGCTGCTGGGCGGCCTGCGCTGGGCCGTCGAGCAGAGCTTCGACGTGATCAACATGAGCCTCTCGACGACCAAGCGCCAGTTCGCGGGCATCCTGCACGAGCTCGCGGACACGGCGTACTTCCGCAGGACCGTCCTCGTCGCCTCGGCGCACAACATGCCGGTCGAGAGCTATCCGTGGCGTTTCTCGTCGGTCCTCTCCGTGGGCAGCCACGAGGAGCCCGACCCGCGCTCGTACTACTACAACCCGAGTCCGCCGGTGGAGTTCTTCGCGCGCGGCGTCGACGTCGAGGTGGCCTGGCTCGGCGGGGGCACGATCCGCTGCACGGGCAACAGCTTCGCGACCCCGCACATGTCCGGGATCTGCGCGCTCGTCCTCGGCAAGCACCGCGAGCTGACGCCGTTCCAGCTCAAGAGCGTGCTCTACCTGACGGCCGGAAACGTAGGGGGTGGGCAGTGAGCGAGAACAACGACCTGCGCGCGGCGGTGGCCGCGGGCGTGCTGGGCGCCGAGGAGGAGCACCGCGCCCTGCTGCAGTCCGTGGTCGAGGTCGCGCGCGCGATCTTCGCGGCCAGGGCGTCCTCGGTGTTCCTGCTGGACGAGGAGAACGACGAGCTCGTGTTCGAGGCGGTCGCAGGCGAGGGAGCGGAGTCGCTGATCGGCCAGCGCATCCCCTCCAGCACCGGCATCGCCGGGTGGGTGCTCGTCACGCGCCAGCCGCTCGTGCTCGAGGACGTCGGCAACGACCCGCGCTTCGCCCGAGACGTGGCGGAGAGCACGGGCTACGTGCCGCAGGGGCTGATGTGCGTGCCGCTCCTGCACGACGAGAAGTCGCTCGGCGTCCTCAACGTCCTCGATCGAGCGAGCCAGTTCACGCTCGAGGAGATGGAGCTGCTGGGGCTCTTCGCCAACCAGGCGGCGATCGGGCTCGACCTGCTTCAGCGCGCACGACGTGCGCAGGCCGTCCTGGCCGAGACCGGGGACGACGCGGAGGCGCTCGCGCGCGTGGCGGCGCTGCTCGAAGGCGAGGAGGGCGACGCGGGCCGGAGGCTGCTCGGCGCGCTCGAAGAACTGCTCAAGACGTAGAACGGGGGCGGCTCTCGCCGCCCCCGTCGGGCCCAAAAAGCTTCGTCGCGCGCTAGTCGCCCTTCGGGCCTCGAAGAAAGCGTGTCCCTCGACGTCGGGGTCGTCGGTCTCCTTCTCCTTCTCCTCGGGCTGGACCGGGCTGTCCAGCAGCCCGTGCGCCTCGACGTCCTCGCTCATGCTCTCGCGCTCGTCGCTGAAGCTCTCGCGCTCTTCACCCACGGTAATCCTCCCTGTCCGGATTGGTTTGGCCGCATTCAAACCGCGGTGTAGTCACTTGACGGTGCTCGTGACCCGAATCTTCCCTCCGTCGCTTTGAAAAAGCAACGAACGCTGAAATGCTCTTGCGATGCTCGACACGATTCGCGAGCGGCTCCGCGAGTCGAGCGCCGCGTTTGCGGCGGTCTTCGCGAACCGCGATCTCCGGCGCGTCCAGATCTCCTGGGCCGGCTCCGTCACGGCGTACTGGGTGTTCATCATCGCCCTGTCACTGTTCGCGTACGACGAGGGCGGAGCGGCGGCCGTCGGCCTCGTCGGCCTGCTGCGCGTCCTGCCGGCCGTGATCGCCTCGCCGTTCGCCGCCACACTGGGAGACCGCTATCCACGCGAGCGGGTGCTGGTCGCGGTCAATGTCGCGCGCACGCTTGCGATCGCGGTCGCCGCCCTGCTCGCCTTCGCTGACGCGCCCCCGATCACGGTCTACCTCCTCGCGGGCGTCGTGGGGATGCTCCAGTCGATCTTCCGGCCGACGCAGTCCGCCCTGCTGCCGCTGCTCGCGCGCACACCCGAGGAGCTGACCGCCTCCAACCTCGTGCTGACGACGATCGAGGCACTCGGCATCTTCCTCGGCCCGGCGGTGGGCGGCCTGCTGCTCGCGGCGACGAGCACCGACACCGTCCTGGCCGTGTCGTCGTTTGCCTTCCTGCTGTCGGCGCTGCTCGTGAGCCGGATCCACGTGGAGCGGGAGGCGGAGCAGACGTTCACGCGGGAGCCGTGGGCGCAGCGCATGTTCGCCGGGTTCACGACGATCTGGGACGACGCCAACCTGCGCGTGATCGTCGTCCTCTACGGCGCGCAGACGCTCGTCGCGGGCTCGCTCAACGTGCTGATCGTCGTGACCGCGCTCGAGCTGCTCGACATCGGCGAGTCGGGCATCGGCTTCCTCAACTCCGCGGTCGGGATCGGCGGCCTGATCGGGGGCTTTACCGCGGCGGCGCTGGTCGGGCGCCGGCGGCTCGCGTCGGACTTCGGCATCGGGCTCGTGCTGTGGGGGATCCCGATCGCGCTGATCGGCATCTATCCGCACGCGCCGATCGCCCTGATCCTGCTCGGCATCGTCGGGGTCGGGACGATCCTGGTCGACGTCTCCGGGATCACGCTGCTGCAGCGATCGGTGCCGGACGAGGTGTTGTCGCGGGTGATGGGCGTCGTGCAGAGCGTGTTCGTCGGCACGCTCGGCCTCGGTGCGATCCTCGCGCCTGTGCTCATCGACTGGCTCGGCACGCGCGGTGCGCTGATCGCGACGGGGGCGCTCCTTCCGGTGCTCGCCGCGTTCCTGTGGCGACGGCTCTCGGCGATGGACGAGGCCGGTCCCGAGCGCCAGCTCGAGCTGCTCCACCTCGTCCCGCTCTTCCGCCCGCTGCCGTCGCCCACGTTGGAGCAGCTCGCGTCGAAGCTGATCCCGATGCGCGTGTCGGCGGGCGAGACCGTCTTCCGCGAGGGCGACCCGGGCGACCGCTTCTACATCGTGGACTCGGGCGAGGTCGTCGTCTCGATCGACGGCGAGCCGGTGAACCGGCTCGGCCGCGGGCGGTTACTTCGGCGAGATCGCGCTGCTGCGCGACGTGCCGCGCACGGCGACGGTGACGGCCGAGACGGACACCGATCTGCAGGGGCTCGAGCGGGACGAGTTCATCGCCGCCGTCACCGGCCACGCCCCCAGTGCGGACGTGGCCGATGCGGTCATTGCGAGCCGTCTCGGCGGCTTGCGGCCGGGCATGGCCTCCGTTTAAGGCGTGTAGGAGGCTCCGTCGGTGTAGTCGCGGTACGGCGGCTTGCCGGTTCCGCCGCCCCACACGAGCAGCTGCCGCCCTGTCCAGACGGCGGCCGGGCTCTGCCTCCCCCGCAGTGGCGCCGCGGGAAGCGCCGTCCAACGGTTGAGCGCTGGGTCGTAGGAGAGCGCGCGGCGGGCGAGCGTTCCTTCCGGGGCCGTGCGACCGCCGACCAGCAGGAGCCGCTTGCCCGTCCAGACGGCCGTGGCGCCGTAGCGCGGCGACGGCATCGGGCTCAGCCGCCGCCAGCGGTTCGAGCCGGGGTTGTAGGCGAGGGACGATCCCCGGCCGCCGACGACCAGCAGGTCGCGGCCGTCCCAGACGGCGGTCGCGTCCGTTCGGTTCTCCGGCGGCGGCGCGATTCGGCGCCAGGTGTCGGTGGTCGGCTTGTATGCGGCGGCGCGCGCGAGCCGTGCGGGCCACGGCTTGCCGTCGGGGTCGAGGTTGCCGACGATCACGAGCAGCTCCCGCCCGGTCCACGCGCCGACCGGATGCTGGCTGCCGGCGAGCGGCGAGGTGCGCAGGCTCCGCCACCTGTTCGTGGCCGGGTTGTAGGCGGCGCCGTCCGAGAAGGCGTCTCCGCAGCAGCCGCCGCCCCAGCCGATCAGCTCACGGCCGCTCCAGACGACGAGCCCCGCGCCGTCGTGGATCTTCGAGGGCGGATGCGGGAGCTGCCGCCACCGATTCGTGCCGGGGTTGTAGGCAAGCCTCGTCCCAGCTCCCCAGAGCAGGAGCTGACGGCCGGTCCAGGCGGCGCTCTCGCCCATGGACGTGCTGGTCGCCTCGGGTGGCGTCAGCCGGCGCCAGCTTCGCGAGGCCGGGTCGTAGGCCGCGGCGACGTTGGTCGAGCTGACGACCGCGCCCGTCGAGTCGCGCTTCGTCGCACCGCCGAAGACGAGCAGCTGCCTGCCCGTCCAGGCGCCTGCGAGCGACCCGCTGTCGACGGCGATCGGCGCCGTGGGAAGGCGCGTCCAGCCACGGCTCGAACCGGACGCGCCGAGAGCGGCGGCCGGAAGGAGCAGCAGCGCGAGTGTGATGGTGAGTGTTCTCCGAGCGTTCATGACGACTCCTTCATTCGAGGGTATGCCCAGCAGCGTGCGCGCCTGCGGTAAGGCGGCGGCAAAGGCCCGCTTAAGCGGGCATCTGCAGGAGGCCCTCGAGCGTCGGCTTCACGCCCCAGGCGTCGGCGAGCGCGCGGTACTCACGCGCCGCCCGCTCCTCGCGGCGGCGATCGGGCCGCTTGACGGCGCGGATCATCAGATTCTTGGTCGTGTGCTCGGCGGCGACGAACTCGATCGCCTCGGCGCGGTAGCCGAGTGCCTCGAGCGCGCTCGAGCGGAGGGAGTCGGTGATCAGGTCGGCGAGCCGGACGCGGAGGATGCCGTGCTCGACGACCGGCCCCCACACGCTCCGTGTCCCAGGCTCGCGCGCGGCCAGGGCATGGTTGATCTGGACGAGGCATTCGTGCTGACAGCAGGGAGCGAGCACGATCGCTTCGGCGCCGAGCCGTACCCCTGCGGCGATCGCCTCGTCGGTGGCGGTGTCGCAGGCGTGGAGGCTGACGAGCAGGTCGACGGGCTCCTCGCGCGCGCGCGCGAAGTCGAGGATCGTCGAGGTCTCGAAGCGGGCGCCGTCGTAGCCGAGGTCCGCGGCGATCGCGCGGACGCGCTCGACGACTTCGGGGTTGGAGTCGATCCCGACCAGCTCGACCTCATGTCCGCGCCCGCGTGCGTAGAGGTAGAGGGCGAGGCTCATGTACGCCTTGCCGCAGCCCGCGTCGACGATGCGCAACGGCCCGGTCCCGGTCCAGATCGGCAGCGGGCGCAGCAACTCCACGTAGTGCTCGACCTGCCGCTGCTTGTCGAGGGTCGCTCCCGTCGCCTTGAACAGCCGTGCCACCTCCGGGTCCGCCGGGTCGAGCGGGTAATGCGGTCGGCGATCGTGCGCCGCCAGGCCGCCGCGCGCGGCCGGCACCGAGGGCTTGCCGCGGCTGACCAGCCAGCGGCCCTTCTTCGTCTGCCGGGCGTGCCAGTCCCCGCTGACGCCGACCACGTCGATGCCGAGCAACGGCTCGTCGAGCAGCCCGCGCAGCTCGCCGGGCCAGTCGGCGAGCATCACGTTCCGCGTCTCCTGGCGCTTGCCAATGCTCTCCACGAGCTTGACCGCAGGCCTGCGCTTCAGCGCCACCGGCGACGCGGTGAGTCGTCCCTTCTCGGGCCTCCGGAAGACCGCTTTGGACCAGCACTCGATCAGCTCGGGCTCGGCGAGCTCCTCGTAGAGCGGGACCAGTTCCGTCGCCAGCGTCGCCATCTCCATCCATGATGGTGCCTACGGTGATCTCTTCGCTGCACGTCGCCACAGGTGCATTGGCCGGAGCCCTGATCGGCTCGCGCCGCGGCGCGCTCTGTGCGGGGCCGCTCCTACACGTCGCGGGCGACCGGATGCCTCACTACGACATCGACTGGCGGAAGTTCGAGCTCGTGAGCTGCATCGGCGGGATCGTCGCCCTCGCGGTTGCGCGCGGCCCGCTGGACCCGGCGACCATCGGCGGCTTCACGAGCGCGCTGCCCGACGCCGAGCACGTGCTCCCGTTTCCGCGTCCCGGCGGCAAGAAGCTGTTCCCGAGCCACCGCATCGCCGGCTGGCACCGGCCGGGCGGCGTGCCCGCGAGCGTCCAGGTACTCGCCGCGGGGGCGATCCTCGGGGGCCTCGTCGCCGCGGGGCTTGCCCGCCGCTTCCACCGCGGCTAGAGGGCTTGGCAGAAATCACGGCTGCTGCATCGCCCGGCGGCGCAGCCCGGCGACGGAGCGAGATTCGCGCCCGTGCTCGCGCGCTTCTAGAGCTTCCCGAACTCGACCCGGCGCTGGAGCTCGACGGGATCGTCGATGTGGCCGTCGCGGCCGACGTAGCCGCCCTTGCCTCCGACGATCAGCATCACGAGCTCCTCGTCGCCGATGTTCGAGAGCTTCCTGACCGTGGTCGACTTGCAGTGGAACAGCCCGCCGGGCCCGAGCTCGTGTGACTGGCCGTCGACGTCGACGCGGACCCGTCCCTGGTGGACGAAGTACAGCTCGTCCTGCTCGTCGTGGTAGTGCGGGAAGCCCTCGAAGTGGGGCGGATAGACGACCGCGTTGACGCCGAAGGCCTCGACGCCGAGCGCCTGCCGAACCTTGCGGAAGCCCGGGCCTTCGCCGAGCTCGTCGATCGAGCCGAACGCGTAGTCGCTCACGGCGCGAGTCTACGCTGCCGCCGCCTGCTCGGCAGCCGCTTTCACGCCCTCGCCGAGGCTCGGGTACGTGTGGATCACACCCGCGAGATCGTCGACCGTCGCGCCAAGCTTCAGCGGCAGCGCGTAGCCCTGGACGATCTCGCTCGCCGCGCGGCTGACCACGTGGACGCCCACGACCCGCCGCGAGCCGCGCTCGAAGACGATCTTGTAGAGGCCGCGCTTGGAATCGGTGTACTGCGCGCGCGTGACGGCCGACAGCGGGTGGGTGACGATCTCGACGTCGAGACCCTCGTCGCGCGCCTCGCGTTCGGTCTTGCCGACTCCCGCGAGCTCGGGGTCGGTGAAGATCGCCGTCGGCAGCGCCGCGTAGTCGGCCTCGGGTGCGTCGTCGGTGAACATGTCGCGGATTGCGATCCGCGCCTGATACTGCGCGACCGGTGTGAACTGAAACGCGCCCGTGACATCGCCGGCCGCCCAGACACCCTCGGCGGTCGTCCGGAGATGGGCGTCGACGGCGATTCCACCTTTAGTGCGCTCGATGCCTGCCCGGTCGAGGTCGAGCTCCTCGATGTTGGGGACCCGCCCGGCCGCGAGCAGGAGACGCTCCACACGAATCTCGCGCCCCGCGACCGTCGCCACGATCCCGTCCGGGTCGCGGCGCACGCGGTCCACGAACGAGCCCGTGACGATCTCAATGCCTTCGTCCATTAGTGCGCCGGCCAGCTCGGCAGCAGCCTCCTCGTCGTCCCGGAACGCGATCCGGTCGACGCCTTCGACGATCGTGACCCTCGAGCCGAAGCGGGCGAACGCCTGCGCGAACTCGAGCCCGACGGCGCCTCCACCCACGACCAGCAACGACTCCGGCAGCTCGGTCAGCTCGAGTGCCGAGACGTGATCGAGCCAGTCGACCTGGTCGAGACCTTCGACCGGCGGGACCGCGGTCCGGGAGCCCGTGGCGACGAGGATGCGCTCGGCTGTGAGTCGGCGGTCGCCGACACGAACCGTGTGGGCATCCTCGAACGTGGCCACGCCGTCGAGCAGCTCGTAGCCCGCCTTCGTGAGCCGCTCGCGCCACTGGTCCTGCGTCGACAGGAGCGAGTCCTTGCGCGCCTTGACGCGCGCGAGGTCCACCCGGGCGGGGCCTACCTCGACGCCGAGCCTCTCGGCGAGGTTGTCGACGTCGTGTGCGAGCTCGGCTGCGACGAGGTACGCCTTCGTCGGCCGGCATGCGACGTTCGGGCAGCTGCCGCCCCAGCGCTCGCGCTCGATCATCGCGACCCTCGCTCCATGCTCGCTCTGCGCACGCGCGGCGCCGTCGCGGGCGGCGGATCCGGCGCCGATCACTACGAGGTCGAACGTCTCTGTGCTCATGGGTCCTCCGTCTCCGTCTAAGCCTCCGCGTTACACGTTCCCGGGTTTGACGACACGCAGTCTGGAGGCACAACGTCAGCGATGCGTTTTCGTCGCGGTGCCAGGCTCGACCCCTCCCAGGTCTCGGACGTCCGCGGGCGCGGCGGCGCGGGCAAGGGCCTGGCCGTGGGCGGCGGCGGCCTCGGACTGATCGTCCTCGTCATCGCCCTCCTGCTCGGCGTCGACCCGACGGGAGGGTCCGGCGGGTCGGATCCCTTCTCCGGCCTCGACGACCAGGCGATCAGCGGCCAGCCGCCGGGGCAGGTGCTCGAGGAGTGCCGCACCGGCGAGGACGCCAACGAGCGCGAGGACTGCCGCGTCGTCGGCTTCGTCAACGACGTCCAGCGCTACTGGTCGTCGGCGTTCGAGCAGGCGGGTCGCCGCTACCCGAAGGCGACCACTGTGTTCTTCACCGATTCGGTGCAAACGGGCTGCGGCCTCGCGACGTCGCAGGTCGGGCCCTTCTACTGTCCGCCGGACCGGCACGTCTACATCGACCTCGACTTCTTCGACGAGCTGCGCGGCCGCTTCGGCGCGAACGGCGGCCCGTTCGCCGAGGCCTACGTGATCGCACACGAGTACGGGCATCACGTCCAGAACCTCCTCGGCGCGCTCGACCGCGTGCGGCAGGGCGCCACCGGCCCCGAGAGCGCTGCGGTGCGGTCGGAGCTCCAGGCGGACTGCTACGCGGGCGTCTGGGCCGCGAACGCCGTGAAGACTGGGTTGCTCGAGGACGTCACGCAGCAGGACATCAACGATGCGCTCGACGCGGCCGCGGCCGTCGGCGACGACCGCATCCAGGAGTCGACGCAGGGCCAGGTGAACCCCGAGAGCTGGACGCACGGCTCCTCGGAACAGCGTCGCCGCTGGTTCGGCAAGGGTTTCGAGCAGGGCAACCCGGCCGCCTGCAACACGTTCGCCGGCGCGATCTAGGAGGGTTTGGCGGAATATCGCTCGTTGTCGGGGCGAGCAGCGCGGCCCGGCGGCACAGCCGTTATTGCGCCAAGCCCTCCTAATAGCCCGTAGAGCGCAAGAACCGGTCCCGGCGGGCATCTACCTAGTCGTACCGGGAGAGAGCGCGCGGGCATGCGGCCCCCGCGTTGCCCTCCCGGTCGGTTTGAGTTTCCCCGCCGATGGTGAAGTCCCTAATGAGTGGGGCGCTCGGCCGGGGCCGCAACGGCTGGGGCGCCCCACATCTTCTCCGACTAGGCTCGCCGTCATGGATCCGTCGGACCTGCCGCCTCCGGACGATCCCGACCTCGGGATGGACGACCCCGCGGGCGAGCCGGAGGCCGACGAGTCCACGAGCGGTGATGTGAGCGAGGGGCTCGAGCTCGAGGTCGAGGAGCAGCGCAGGCCCGCCGACGTGCCCTTCTGCCGGCCGCTTCGGCCCGGGGCCCGCGGGCTCGACGTCGTCGGTGTGAAGCGCGCGCTGAGCCGCGCCGGGTTCATGCAATGGGGCGCCTTCACCCAGGCCTGGGGGACGGGCGCGACCGAAGCCTGCCGGCGCTTCCAGGGCTCGACCGGGCTGCCGCAGTCCGGCCAGTACGACCGGCCGACGCACGACGCCCTGCTGCGGGCGACGCGGAAGGGCCATCCGGCCGAGACGGCGTGGGACTCGTACGGGCGCGCGCTGATGGTGCAGTTCTGCGCGACGCGCCGGCGAGGAGGCCCGGGTGCGCAGGGCCATCGTGGACGCCGCCCGCTACTGGCAGACCCGCCGCGCCGAGATCGACTACTCGCAGGCTCGCCCGTTCGAGCTCGAGCGGCCGCCCGAGGTCCCCGCACGCATCGACTGCTCGGGCTTCGTGACGATCTGCTTCCTCGCCGGCGGCGCCAGGAATCCGAACGTGGAGCGCGGCAAGCCGCTCCCCTACAACGGCTTCGGCTACACGGGGACGTTGCTCGCCGGCGGCCGCAGGTGTGCGGTCGAGGAGCTGCGGCCCGGCGACCTCGTCTTCTACGGCTTCACGACGACGCCGTCCCCGGCCTTCCCGCTGAACAGCCCGACCCACGTCGCGCTCTGGCTGGGCGACGGCGACGTCATGTCGCACGGGCGCAAGGAGGGGCCGGAGCGGCTGGGCTACGCGTACCGGGCCGTGAACTGCTTCGTCAGCTACGACGTGACCCCGTAACGAATCTGCGGTTGATTTCCGTACCTAGGTACGGGTCTATAGTCAGCGGCGTGAGAGTCGGCGAGGTCGCGGAACGTGCGGGAGTGAACGTCGAGACGCTGCGCTACTACGAGCGGCGGGGGCTCTTGCCGACGCCGGAAAGGACGCCGAGCGGGCATCGCCGCTACGACGAGGAGACGGTGCGCTTCCTCGGCGCGATCAAGGAGGCACAGGACGTCGGCTTCACGCTGGCAGAGGTTGCCGAGTACCTGCGCGCGGCACGCCGTTCAGGTGCGCCGTCGGAGGCGCTGCGGGTGCGGATGGCCGCGAAGATCGACCAGGTCGACGCGCGGATCGCGGCGCTTCGGCGCATGCGGGATGAGCTCGCGCGCGTGGTCGGCTGCGCCTGCACCTCGCTCGACCACTGCACCTGCGGCGCCGCCTACCTCGCCCGCCGCGGCGGCGCGCCCACGGCGCGGCCTTCGCTCCTCCACATCACCAACGGCGAGAGCGCCGGCAACACACTGCGGCAGACCGCGCTCGGCGGCGCCGTGTTGTCCTGGCAGGACGTGCTTCACGAAGGGCCGGTGCCGGCACTGCCACGGATGGAGCTGCTACGGACGCGCGCGGGCTTCCTCGCCGACTGCGGCTGGGGTCGCCGGCAGGCGCTGCTCTCCTCGCTCGAGCGGCGCGACCGGCAGCTGCTCGAGGCGCTCCGCGACGACCTTCAGGTGGTGCTCTGGTTCGAGCACGACCTCTACGACCAGCTTCAGCTCCTCGACGTGCTCGCGCTCGCCCACACTGAGGCGGCCGCGCCCGAGCTGATCGTCATCGGCTCCTTCCCCGGCAAGCCGTCTTTCGCCGGTCTGGGCGAACTGACGGCGAACGAGCTCGAGACACTCTGGCCCTCCCGCGGCCGGGCGGCACCGGCAGCGCTCCAAGCAGCCACGGGCGCCTGGGCCGCCCTCCAGCAGCCGGAGCCGACGACACTGGCCGAGTGGGCCACCCGTGACACCGTGCACCTGCCGTTTCTCGCCCCCGCGCTGCGGCGGTTGCTCGAGGAGCTGCCCGCGCCGGCAGACGGGCTCTCGGGGACGGAACGACGGGCGCTCCAAGCGGTCGCGGACGGCGCGCACACACCTCCCGCCGCCTTCGTTCGAGCACAACGACTCGAGGAGGCGCCGTTCCTCGGCGACGCCTGGTTCTACCGAGCTCTCTCAGCACTCGGTCACGGAAAGGCGAGGCTCGTCGAAACCGACGACGGCAGACCACTTCCCCCACCTCCGCCGCTCAGCGACAGCCAGCACTTCGCACGCCTCCGGCTGCGGCTGACGGCCACCGGAGAGCACACGCTGCGCGGCGAAGCCGACCGAGTCGAGCTCCTCGGCATCGACCGCTGGATCGGCGGCACCCACATCACGCCCGACGACACCTGGCGGTGGGACACCACCGAACTGAAGCTCGTTCGGAGTTAGCCTCTCAGCCCGCGTCGTCGACCAGAGAGACCCCGCGCTGCGGGCGGACGAACGGGTCGATGTGCCTGGCGGTGAGCTCCTTGGGCCAGTCGCGCGGGTACTCGCCGAGGCTCTCCCGACGACCGCCGGGGATGCAGAGCTCCACCGCAATCCGGCCGCCCTGCACCGTGACGAGGTTGTACGCGGGGCTCGGGAAGCCGCGGGTGCGCAGTGTGGAGACCGTCCCCGAGTGGACGAGCAGCATCCCGGCGACCGGCCAGACGTACGGCACGTGCCGGTGCCCCGCGAGGACGAGGTCGACGCCGCACTTGCGCAGCAGTGAGAGGACGTCGCCGGCGTCGCGGACCTGGTTCCGCTCGCGGCCGGTGCCGGGGATCGGCATCAGGTGGTGGTGGCAGACGAAGACGCGCAGGTCGGCGTCCCCGGCGAAGCCCTCCTCGATCCAGCCGTAGTGCTCCCGTCCGATCTCGCCCTCGTCGAGGTCGGGCTTCGTGGAGTCGACGGCGACGAGCGCGAGGTCGAGGCCGCCGCACCCGACGCGCAGCCGCGAGTCGCGTCCGCCGAAGGTGTCCTCGAAGTGGACGTACCCGACGTTGCGCGCGTCGTGGTTGCCCGGGACGCGGACGATGCGCGCCGCCGCGGCGAGCGCGGACAGCTCCTCCGCGGCCACCGGGTACTGGTCGGGGAAGCCCTCGTCGGTCAGGTCACCGGCGACCACGACGAGGTCGACGCCCGCGTCGTTGATCTCGGCGATCGCGGTCCGCAGAAGGTCTTCGCGGTAGCGCGCGCCGCCGACGTGCAGGTCGGAGATCTGCGCGATCAGCACCCGCGCAGTCTCGCGGATGCTGATCACTGCGGGTAGGGCTAACAGACCGCCAGCCGGCTCATCGAGGCTCCGGTGCCGCGGGCTGGTGCCCGCCCGAACTCGCTGCTTCGACTTCGAGCCGCGGCAACCAATCGAGCCACCGCGGCAGGTACCAGTTCCGCTCACCCAGCAGCTTCATCGCGCTCGGCAGCAAAACCGAGCGGATCACCGTCGCGTCGATCAGCAGCGCGACGGCGACGCCGAAGCCCATCTGCTGGAACATGATCAGGTCACCGCGCGCGAAGCCTGAAAAGACCGCGACGATGATCAGGGCGGCGCCGGTGATGATGCGCGCGGTCGAGCCGACGCCGAAGATGACAGCACCGGTCGTGTCGCCCGTCTGGACGTGGCGTTCGCGAATCCGGCTGAGCAGGAACACCTGGTAGTCCATCGAGAGGCCGAAGAGCACCGAGAACAGGAACAGCGGCACCCAGGCCTCGATCGTGTCCGTCTGCTGGAAGCCGAGCAGGTCGGCGCCGACGCCTTCCTGGAAGACGAGCACCAGCAGGCCGTACGCAGCGCCGACCGAGAGCAGGTTGAGGACGACCGCCGTTCCCGCGACGACGACGGACCGGAAGACGATCGTCAGCAGGACGAAGGTAAGCAGGAGGACGAACGCGATCACGAAGGGCGCGGGGTCGATGACGGAGTCGAAGTAGTCGATGTTCTCGGAGCTCGTTCCACCGACGAGGACCTCGGCGTCGGTCCCGGCGAACGTCTGCGGAACGATCTCGGTGCGGAGCCCTCGGACAGCCTCGGTTGCCCGCGTCGAGGAAGCGTCGCCGGCGACCGGCACCGAGAGGAGCGCGACCTGGCCGTCGGAGGAGCGCTCGATCTCGCCGATGCCGAAACGAGGATCGGCCGCGAGGCGTCCGCGCAGCTCTACGAGTCTGGCCTGGACGCCTGCGGCGGAAGCGTTGGAGACCACGATCTCAGCAGGGTCCGTGCTCGTACCCGGGAAGTCGCGCTCGAGGGCCAGGAAGCCTTGCTTGGAGGCGAAGCGGTCTGGCAGCGCGGAGACGCCGGTCGTTCCGACGTCCAGCCGGAGGACGGGCAGCGCGAGCGCGACGAGGACGCCTGCCGACAGCGCCAAACTCAACACCGGGCGGCTCAGCACCCGGCGGACGATCGCGCCCCAGAACCGACCTTCTGGATTCGACGACTCGACCGAGCGCCGACCCACCAGCGGGATGCGGAGCGCATCGACCTTGTCGCCGAGAACGCCGAGGACGGCCGGCAGCAGCGTGAGCGCCGCGATCACGGAAACGATCCCGACGAGGATCGCCCCGGTCGCGAGGCTGCGCATGATCGAGTTCGGCACGAGCAGCATCCCGAGCATGGCGACCACGAAGACGGTGCCGCTGAAGAGCACCGCCCGACTTGCGGTCGAGCCGGCTCCCTCGATCGCCGCAAGCTCGCCCCGCCCCTGGCCGCGCTCCTCCCGGAAGCGAGAAACGACGAACAAGGAGTAGTCGATCCCGAGTGCGAGCCCCATGCCCGTGAGCATGTTGATGACGAAGACCGAGAGCTCGAACTGCTGTGCGACCAGTGCGGTCAACCCGAGCGCGACGACGATCGACACGATCGCCATCAGCAGCGGCACGAGTCCGGCGACGACCGCGCCGAAGACGAGCAGCAAGATGATGAGCGCAGCCGGCAGTCCGAACTTGAGCTCCCCGTTCTCCAGGTCCTCCTGCGACAGCCGGTCGAAGTCGTGGTCGAGTGTCTCGTCGCCCGTGACCGAGACGGCGAAGGCGCCCTCGTCGCCGACCGCTTCGACCTTGTCGACCAGCGCCTCGGTGTCGTCGTCGTCGAAGAGAGCGACCGGGACGATGGTCGCATGGCGATCGTCCGAGACGAGCGTCTCGCCCTGCTCGTCGAGATACGTTCGTGCAAACGTGAGGGCCCGGATGTCCCTGTCGCCGGCGAATCTCCGCACGTAGGCCGCGAAGCGGGGCGAGTCGACCGTGTACCGGTCTGAGCGGATGACGACCACGTCGGTGACGGCGGTCGAGGGGTCCGTCGGGAACGCGGCGAGCCGAGTGTCGTCGGCGCGCTCCGACTCGGGGTTGTTGGTCGGGGCGCCCTCGGTCGTCAGGCTCCCGCCGAGAAAGACGACGATGACGACCACCGCGGCGACGGCGACGGCCGTCCAGGCACCGAGCACCCGCCACGGGTGGCGAGCGCTGGCGGCCGCGAGTGGCCCAGTCGCGAACCTCATTCCGGCGACGTCCTCGCCATTCCGTTGACGGTAGCTCCTGGCAGGAGGGCTCGACATCGGCCCGCAGGCCCGAGTTGCCCTCCGCCCACAGACGGAGGCTGAAGCGCTACTCCGACTCCGCCCCGGGCGCGACCACGCCGTGGTCGTACGCGAAGACGATCGCGGCGGCCCGGTCGCGCACGCCGAGCTTGGCGAAGATGCTGCCGACATGGGTCTTGACGGTCGCCTCCGCCACGTGCAGCGTCTCGGCGATCTCCCCGTTCGTGGCACCCCGTGCCATTAGCCGGAGGACGTGGTGCTCGCGCTCGGACAGCTGGTCGAGCCGCGCCGCGTCGCGCGCGGCCGGAGCCACGACGCGCCTGTAGCGATCGAGCACTCGCGGCGCAACGCCCGGGTCGAACCATGCCGCGCCGCCGGCCACCGCGCGGACGGCGGCGATCAGGTCTTCGGCCGACGCGTCCTTGAGCACGAAGCCTGCAGCGCCCGCCTCGATCGCGCCCCACAGGACCTCGTCCTCGCCGAACGTGGTCAGCACGAGCACGTCGAGTGGGTCTTCGAGCGCACGTAGCTCGGCGGTCGCGCCGATACCGTCGAGAGCGGGCATCCGGACGTCCATCAACACGACGTCCGGGCGGAGCGCCGGCAGCTCCTCCGTCGCCTGGCGGCCGTCGGCACATTCGGCGACGACCTCGAAGCCGTCGGCGGGCGCGAGGATGCGCGCGAGGCCTGCGCGAACGAGCGCCTGGTCGTCGACGATCGCGACCCGGATCACCGGATGTCCCGGCCGACCGGAAGCTCGCAGCGCACGCGCCACCCGTCCTCCGTCGGCCCGGCGGTGAGCTCCCCGCCGAGCGCGGTCGCCCGCTCCTGCATCCCGATGAGCCCGTAGTGGGGTCGTTCGCGGTCGGAGGGGGATCCTGCGGCGACTGGTCCACTGGTCTCCGCGAGGAGCACGACTCGTCCGTCTCGGAGCTCGAGCCCGAGCATCGTCCGCGCACGCGGTGCATGGCTGGCTGCATTCGCGAGCGCCTCCTGCACGATGCGGTAGAGCGCGAGCCCGACGCCTTGTGGGATCCGCGAGAGGTCTCCCTGCGTATCCAGCTCGACCGTGAGACCTGCTGCTCGGGCTCGGTCGACGAGCTCGGGAATCTCGCGCGCCGTAGGAACGGGCGCTGCCACGCCGGCCTCGTCGTCGCTGCGAAGCAGCGCGACCGTACGACGGAGCTCCTGCATGCTGCGACGTCCGACCTCCTCGGCGCACTTCAGCGCCTCCTCTGCGGCCCCTGCGTCGCGGCGCAACACATGACGCGCGCTCGTCACCTGGAGCATCACGGCGGCCAACCCGTGTCCGACGAAGTCGTGCATGTCACGAGCGATCCGGCGGCGCTCTGACAGAAGCGCCTGGTGGGCCAGTTCGCGCCGAGTGCCTTCGAGTTGGAGGACCAGCCGTTCCTGACGGGCGACGGCGCGCCCCACGACCCACGTGAAGACGATCGCCACGACCCAGATGCCGACCGCGACCTCGGACGGATCCTGGATCAGCGCTACCAGCACGGGTGTTGCCGTTGCGGCAACGCCGAGAGCCGCGGCCCCGACGGGCGACGGAGGCCAGCGTGCCGCGGCGAAAGCGAGCAGACAGGCATTGAACATGGCGGGCTCGAGCTCGCCGGACCGCTGCGCGAAGACCACGGGAACGACGACGGCGACGGCCGCGGCGGCAAGCGGCACTTGTGGGGCGAAGGCCCATACGCCGAAGGCCGCGATCGGGACCGCGGCGAGCAGGAGATTGCCCGCCGACGACGGCTGGGTGATCGCAGCAACCAGGAAGAAGGCCAGCGAGAAGGCCGGGAGTACGCGGCGAAGATCATCGGCCTCGAACCAACCTCGACCGAACCCTGCAGCCACACGCCGACTGTACTCCGCGGCTCCCGCCGGCGGCATCGTCCGAGGGGCGGAGCCCGGCTCTCCAACCACGGTCGGAGCTCTCACGTGGCCGTTGGCGGCCTGAGAGCGGGGTGGGGAAAACCGCACCATCAAAGGCGGGACGGCTCCATTCTCGTGCGCGCCTGCCGGGGCCATGCTGCCTCTATGAGCACGACAGAGGCATTTCTCTCCCCGGCACCGAGCCTCCTTCGGCGTCCGCGGCGACTGCGCTCGACCACCCCGCCGCTCCTGCTCGTGGCGAACGGGAACTCGAGCGGCATCGTCCGCAACCCGAAGCTCGTGGACGGCGCCAGGCGCCTCCTAGTCGAGGCAGGCAGCAGCGTCGACGTCCAGACGACGCACAGCATCGATGAGCTCGCAGAGCTCGTCGCCTACGAGGAGCGCAGGGTCGTGCTCGTCGGCGGCGACGGCTCGCTGCACGCCTACGCAAACCTTCGGGATCCCAAGCCGCCCGTCGCGATCATTCCGGCCGGCGGCGCGAACAACGTGGCCCGCAGCCTTGGGATCCCACTCGATTCGAACCGCGCCGCGCGGCTCGCAGCCCAGGGCGCGAGCATGCCGCTCGACGTCATCGCCGCCGTCTCCGGCGGCCGCCGCTTCATCGCCGTCGAGGGTGTCAGCGTCGGCTTCCACAGCCAGGCGCGGTCTCGCTACCACTCGTCGAACTCCACGGACGTCCGCGCCGGGCTCGCGGCCGGCCTCGGCGCGCTGGCGCAACTTCCACCCGATCAGCATCGCGATCGAGACCGACGGGGCCCTGGAGCTCCGCACCGTGAGCCAGCTGTTCGTCTCCAACCTCGGGCTCTACGGCCCGGGCTTCCGCGTCGCGCCCGACTCCGATCCCTCGGACGGGCAGCTCGAGCTCGTCGAGCTCCGCACGCGCGGCCGCCTCGGACTGCTGCCGATGATCGCGCGCCTGCGCAAGGGCACGCACATCGGCCGCCGCGACGTCCGCCACTGGCACGCACGGAGGATTCGCATCGCGACCGGCGGCGCCGCCCCCGTGATCGCCGACACCACCAACCTCGGAACCGGGTCCGTCGAGCTCAGCGTCGAGCCCGCCGGCCTCCAGGTGGTCGCGCCGTGAGCACCATGAGCCTCGCACTCTCGTCCGCGCGCGGGCGGCGGCTCCAGCTGCCGTTCATGATCGCCTTCGCCGCCGCCGCAGTCGGTGCCGGCGTCGGGCGCGCGATCACCACCAGCTACCTGCCGGTCCTGCTCGAGCGGATCGACGACAACCCGGGCCTGATCGGCGTGGTCATGCTCGTGAACGCGGTTGCAGGCTTCGCCGTCCCGCTCGTCGTCGGCATCTGGAGCGACCGCCGCGGCGACCGCGGGCGCGGCCGCCGGATCCCGTTCGTGATCGGCGGCGCGCTCCTCAGCGGCGGCGCCCTGGCCGCCGTCGCGCTCGGGCCACGGCACCTCCTACCTGATCATCGCGCTCGCAGGCGGCGGCGTGTACGTCGGCCTCAACGCGATCACGACCGCGCACCGGGCGCTCATCCCGGAGGTCTTCACCGCCGACAGGCGCGCCAAGGTCACGAGCGCGCAGGAGCTCGGCCTGCTCGCCGGCGGCATGATCGGCCTGGCCGTCGGCGGCGCCCTGACCACGATCTCCGTCTGGGCCCCCTTCGCGCTCGCCGCCGTGCTCGTGCCGCTCCTCGCGGTGCCGACGGTGCTCAGGACGCGCGAGCCTGTCGCTCCCGCAGAGCGGCCCGCGCAGGCCGACGGCCGCCCGCTCAACTACTACTGGACGGCCGCGCGCCGCCCGGGCGTCGGCGCCTTCCTCGTCGCGCAGATGCTCTGGGTGCTCGGCTACGCCGCGCTGCCCGCCTTCTTCCTGCTCTACGCCGAGGAGGAGCTCGGGCTCTCCCCGGCAACCGCCTCGTTGATGCTCGTCGGCTTCGGCGTCATGACCGCCGTCGCGATCGGGCTCGCCGGCCGCGCCCGCTCGTCGGAGCACCACAAGCCGTTGCTCGCCGCCTCCGTCGCGCTCATGGGCGCCGGCTTCCTCGTCGTCGGGGCGACCGAGACCCTGCCGGTCGTCGCCCTCGGCCTCGTCGCCGCCGCGACCGGCTTCGGTCTGGTCTCCACGATCGGCTTCCCGCTCTTCTCGAGCCTGATTCCCGAGGGTGAGTCCGGCGGCTACACCGCGCTCTACTTCTCCGTCCGCTCGATCGCCTCGGCGGTCGCGCTACCCGTTGCCGGAGGACTGATCGCCGTGACGGGAAGCCATCGCACGCTCTTCACGTTCGGCGGTCTCGCCACCCTCTCCGCCCTCGTCCCGCTCCTGGGCGTCCGCGGCCGCGGGCTTCGGCTTCGCCTCCCGCGGCTGAACGGCGCCACGCGCTGGTTCGGTGCGTTCGCCGGGGTCTACGCCGTCACGTTCGCCGTCGCCGGCCTGCTCGAGCACACCGCGCTCCAGCGCTTCGACGAGTGGCTCTTCCAGCAGATCAACCAGTTCGGGCCGGGCCACCAGCTGCTCTGGGACATCCTCGACCCGCACATGAGGAACTACCTGATCCTGCTCGGCATCGCGATCGTCGCGGGCGCGCTCACCTCACCCAGGCGCATTCCGCGGATCACACTCCTCGTCGCCGGCTCGGCCGCCTTCTCCTACGCCTTCCTGAACGGCGTGAACCGGGTCTACGACCGGGCCCGCCCGGAGGAGGCACTCGATCCCTCCCAGATCATCGCCGGCTCGCACTGGAGCGACCTGCCCTCGTACCCGAGCGGACACATGGCGGTCACCGCGGCGCTCGCGACAGCGGTCGCACTCGCCTTCCCCCGCCTTCGGTACGCGCTCTGGACGTACGTCGCCGCCGTGGCCGTGACCCGCGTCCTCTTCGGCGCCCACTTCCCGATCGACGTCCTCATGGGCACGTTCGTCGGCTACGCGAGCGCGCGCCTCGTGGTCGCGGCGATCGGGCTGCCGAGCCGCGTGACGACCGACGCCGACGACCCGCCCTCGAGCGAGCCGCTCCCGCGCGAGGACGTCGTGGCGCTCATGCCGAGCTACGGCACCCCGCCCACGCCCGAGCTGGTCGCCCAGACGCAGAGCCAGGTGGGCCGCCTCGTCATCGTCGACGATGGCTCAAAGCCCGATGACGCCGCGCTCCTCGCGAGCCGCGCCGAGGCCGCCGGGGCCGACCTCATCCGCCTGCCGGAGAACGTCGGCAAGGGCTTCGCCGTCCGCGCCGGCCTCGACCACATCCTCGCCGAGGAAGGATCGTCGGCTGCAGTCATGCTCATCGACGCCGACGGCCAGCATCCGCCCACGAGCATTCCGCGCTTCCTCGAGGCCGCGGGCAACGGGGCCGAGCTCGTGATCGGCGACCGCTTCGTCGACATCCGCTCGATGCCGATCCAGCGACGCCTGATGAACAAGGCGGCGAGCGCGATCCTCGGGCTCACGACCGGCCGCAAGGTCCGGGACAGCCAGTCCGGGATGCGGCTCCTCCGCGGCCGCGCGCTCGTCCACACGCCGTTCCCCGGCGGGCGCTACGAGGCCGAGACGCGCCACCTGAAGGCCGCGCTCGTGAACGATCTTCGCGTCGAGTGGGTGCCGATTCCGGCGATCTACGGCGGCGAGCGGAGCTCGTTCCGCGCCGCCGCCGACACGATCCGCGTCCTCGCCGCCCTTCTGGCGAGGCCGACGACGGCGAGGCCGACCGCCACGCCGAGGGTCGCGCCGGCGAGCACGTCGATCAGGTAGTGCACGCCCAGATAGACGCGTGACGCGGCCACGAGCGCCGCGGCCGCGTACAGCGGCCAGCGGAACCGCGGGCACATCGTGCCGACGACCGTCGCCGCGGCGAAGGCGGTGGCCGAGTGCCCGGACGGGAACGAGGCCGACTGCGGCGTCTGGACGAGCGACGTGATCGCGGGGTCGGCGAGCGCCGGTCGCGTCCTGTCGGCGAGCTGCTTCAGCACGGTGACGACCGTGGCGGCGGTCCCGACGCCGACCGCGGCGAGCACGGCGACGCGCGGGAAGAGCCGCCTACGGGCTCCGTCGTAGACGGCGCCGACGGCGATGAACAGCGGCCACTTCACCCACCACGCCGAGGCGAGGACGAACAGCGGCGTCAGGAAGTGCCAGCGGAGCGCCTGGGTCTCTTCGACGAGGAAGGCGTCCAGTTCGAGAATGCGAGAGGCGAGCGACAAGCGGGGGGACGCACACGGTAGCGGTCCCCGCCTGGGCTGTTCGCACCGGCCCTATCAGCCTCAGCGGGATCGCTGGCTGCGACCGCGACGAAGGTCGCGAAGAGGAAGCCGAAGAGCGCCACGACGCCGATCGCATGCGCCCAGCCGGGCTCGAGCAGCGTCAGGAAGAGCAGCGCGGCGGCGAGGCAGCCCACCCCGACGCCCAGGAGCGGCTTCGAGAGCGTCGCCGATCCGGCCGCGGTCTCCACGGCGACCTCACGGGGTGGGGCGTCGAAGCGGCCGCGTAGGACGAGCGTGAAGAGCAGGACGAGCGAAGGGACGAGGAAGAGCGCTCCGATGGCGACCGAGACGAGGATGGCGACGAGGGTCGAATGCGGTGCCGCCGCCTCCTCGACCGTGAGGCCAGGCAGGAACTGCGGGCTCTGGGCGATCGCCCAGCCCGCGACGATCGAGGCGACCGCGACGGCCGCCGTGTAGCGGGCCGGCTCGAACCGCCGCGTCCAGACCAGGGCAAGCGTGGCGACGCCTGCGAGCGCCGAGGCCAGCACGGCGACGAGGCCCCAGCCCGAGGTCAGGCCGCTCCAGATCTCCTCCGCGTCGCTGCGGACGACCGGCAGGCCGACCATGGCCACCGCGCCGGCAACGACCCCGGCGACCAGGGCGCGCGTCCGGAACGCGTCGGCGAGCTCGGGCTTCCGTCGCCGCACGGCGTCGGCCGCGAGGAAGACAGCGGCCAGGTAGGCGGCCGTCACCACGGCGAGCGTCCCGATCAGGATCGAGGTCGGATTGAGCCAGCTGGTGACGAGGTCGCCCTCGGCGTTCCCCTCCGGAACCCGGCCGGAGGCGATCCCGCCGACGACCGCGCCGAGCGCAAAAGGCGTCAGGATCGAGGACGCCGCCAGCAGGACCTCGACGCGGCGCTGCTCGCGGGCGGTGGCCGTCCCGGAGCGCATGGCGTAGGCGGTGCCGCGCAGGATGATCCCGACGGCCGCGATGAAGAGCGGGACGCAGAGCGTGGAGGCGATCGAACCGAACGCCGTCGGGTAGGCCGTCCAGCAGACGACCAGCACGAAGATCAGCCAGACGTGGTTCGTCTCCCACACCGGGCCCATCGCGTGGTGCGCGTGCTCGCGGATCCTGTCGCCGCGCTCGCCGCGGCCGCCGACGAGCTGCCAGATCCCGGCGCCGAAGTCCGCCCCGCCGAGCACCGCGTAGGCGGTCAGGCCGACGAGCGTCAGGACGAGTGGGGCCTCAGCGAGCGACATTCGGAAGGTCGAGTGGGGCGCGGGAGAGGCGGCGGAGAATCCAGGCGACCGCGACGGCGAGGCCGGCGTAGACGAGCGCGAGCGTCGTGTAGCCGACCGGGATCCCGCCGGCGCCGGTGACCGCGTCCTCCGTGCGCATGACGTCGTAGACGACCCAGGGCTGGCGGCCGACCTCGGTGGTCACCCAGCCGGCGAGCAGCGCGACGAGCGAGAGCGGGCCGGCCAGGACGACCGCTCGGTAGAACCAGGTCGAGCGGGGAAGCCGCCGGTGCCTGAACCAGACGAAGAAGTACACGACGGCCAGCAGCGCCAGGGCGGTGCCGATCCCGACCATCGTCTGGAACGCGATCCGGACGACGTTCACCGGCGGCTGCTCGTCCTCGGGCACGGAGTCGAGGCCCTGCACCTCGGCGTTCGGGTCGTGGTAGGTGAGGAGCGAGAGCATCCTCGGCAGCTCGATGCCGTACTTGACCTCGCCGCCGGAGTACCACCCGAGCACGTGGATCGGCGCGCCCTTCTCCGTCTCGGCCAGGCCCTCGAAGGCCGCCAGCTTGACGGGCTGCTTGTCGCCGACCTCGCGGGCGGCCCAGTCGCCGACGATGACCTGGGCGGGCGCGGCCAGCGCGGCGGCGGTCAGCGGGATCATCAGCGCGACGCGCTCGTAGCGCCCGCGCCGGCCGCGCAGCCAGCCGAACGCGTACACGCTCGCGGTCACGAAGCCGGCCACGATGAACCCGGCGAGGTACATGTGCACGAGCTCGTGCCAGAAGTACGAGTTCTCGAACAGCGCCTCGAAGGGATGGATGTCGACGGCGTCGCCGTTCTCGATCCGGAAGCCGGTCGGGTGATTCATCCAGCCGTTGACGGCGATCACCATCAGCGAGCCGGTGAAGCCGGTGATCACGATCGGGATGCCCGCCAGGAAGTGCGCCCTCGGCGACAGGCGGTCCCAGCCGTAGACGTAGATCGCGATGAAGATCGCCTCGAGGAAGAAGGAGAAGCCCTCGAGCGCGAAGGCGATCCCGAAGACGTCGCCGAACGTGGCCATGAAGTTCGGCCAGAGCAGGCCGAGCTCGAAGCTGAGGATCGTCCCGGTCACGACGCCGACGGCGAACAGCGCCAGCATCACCTTCGACCAGCGCCTGGCCAGCGTTCCGTAGACGGGATCGCCCGTCCGCAGCGACAGCCACTCGACGAAGAGGACGAGGGCCGGGAAGGCGATCCCGAAGCAGACCAGCGGGATGTGGGTCGCGAACGAGAGCGCCTGCATCTGGCGCGCCTCGAACAGGTAGTCCTGATCGACGGGCGGGAATGCTGCGGCGAGCGCGAGCCCGTGGCTCACGGACGAGAGCCGCGCCTGAGCGGCTCGGACAACCCCATCTCGGTCATGTCACGGCGCAAGAAAGCGGACAGCGTGCCGTCCGTCAAGACGCATGATGCGCCGTGAGACGAGCGGAAGGTCTGCGCGGTCGCATGGGTGATATCGCCGGTCTTGATCAGCTAGGCGGCCAGCAGCTCGTCGTAGGTGATCTCCTCGGCCTCGACCTGTGCCAGGTACGCGTACGGGTGGTGGAACGCGTCGAGTGCGTACTCGGGGGCGACGTCGAGGGCGAAGAACTCGTCCGTGCGCATGTCGAGCACCTCGACGATGACGGAGGTGCCGTCTGCGCTCCAGAAGAGGGAGACGGCGATGCCTGCGCTCTCCCTGTGGGCCAGCTCCTTGCGATGTGTTGCCGTTGCGGTCATGGTGGCTCTCCTTCGGTTGGACTCGGACCTATCCGGTCGATCTCAACCTTGGAGCGCCGGCCCCGGCCTCGCATCGGTGAGATCGCCGGTTGTGCCTACGTGGTTCGCTCGTGCGGCGCCGTCGGTTCCGGGAACGTCGCTGGATGCGCCCGGAAGTCGCGGAGCAGCCATCGGCCCGCGAGCCCGGCCAGTCCGAGCAGGGCGAGGAGGACCGCGCCTTCGGTCGCGCTGTGGTGACGGACGAGCTCGACTACGAGGATCAGCGCGCTCAGGCCGACGAGCAGTACGCCGATGCCGCGGTGGAATCGCCCGGCCTCCGAATGCGGCCACGGGTCGAGTGGGCGAACGATTTCGCGCCCTTGCTCGGAGTCAGTGCAGGCAGCCTTCCTCGGACACGCGTTGCAGACGTGCGCACGCGCGCGGTAGCGGACGAGTCGCATCCCCAGGTCGACCTCGTGGGGCCAGAGATGCTCGCCTTCGGGGCACTGCCAGTGATCGTGGGTCGCGTCGTAGGTGAATCCTGCGGTCCGGAAGCGGAGCGCTCGGCGGTGGGTATGGGCCGACAGCCACTCGAGGACGAACGCGGCGCAGGTGAGAAAGCCTGCATACGACGCTGCGAGCAGGACCTCGGTGCTCACGCCAGCCTCGCCGCGGCCGCTTCATCGTCGCCGGCGGCGTCCCCGGCTGGTTGCTGGATCACGGTGAAGAGAATGCTGCCGGGCTCGTCGCGCGTGACCTGCTTGACGGTGTGGCGAATACCGAGGTACGCGATGTAGAGCGCCGGTAGTGCGCCTCCCGCGATGAACACGAGATCGCCCGGCAGCCGCAGCCACTCGATCGCGGTGTTCGTCTCGTTGGTCAGGAACTCGAGCTCACGCGCCTCGAAGTAGCCGCTGTCGACCGACTTGTACAGCTGAAGGATCCCGAGCGGGAACAGGGTTGCGAAGCACATCCAGGCGAGGCCGAGGTTGGTCGACCAGAAGCAGATCCGCGCCCAGCGCTCCGGCCACTTGTCGGCGGGAATCAGGTAGCGCAGGCAGAACATCGCGAGCCCGAGCGCGAGCATCCCGTAGACGCCCATCATCGCCGCGTGTCCGTGGTTGGCGGTCAGCGCGGTGCCGATCTCGTAGTAGGAGACGATCGGCAGGTTGATCAGGAAGCCGAAGATGCCCGCGCCGAGGAAGTTCCAGAAGCCGACCGCGACCAGGAACATCACCGCCCAGCGGTGCGGGAATGGAGTGGACGAGCGCGATTCCTGAGCAGCGCCGAGCTGAAGGAACGACCACGCCTCTACGGTCAGGAAGGTGAGCGGAATCACCTCCGCGGCCGAGAAGAACGCGCCGAGCGCCATGTGCTCGGCCGGCTCACCCGAGAAGTAGAGGTGGTGCATCGTGCCGATCACGCCGCCGGCCGAGTAGAGGATGATGTCGAGGAAGATCACTGCGAGCGCGACCCGCTCGCGCACGACCCCGAGCAGGACGAACATGTAGGCGACCATCGCGGTCGTGAACAGCTCGAGGAAGTCCTCCACCCACAGGTGCACGACCCAGAAGCGCCAGAACTCGGTGGTCGTGAAGTTGTCGGAGGTGCGCGCCACCAGGCCGACCGCGTAGAAGGCGGGGATCGCGCAGGCGGCCAGGAAGAACAGCCAGGGCATGTTGCCCGGGTGCTCACCGGCGAGGCGCCGGCGGAGCACGCGCCAGAGCATCACAACCCAGACGATCAAACCGACCGAGAGCAGGACCTGCCAGAGTCGCGCCAGGTCCAGGTACTCGAACCCCTGCAGGCCGAGCCAGTTGCCGACCGTGTTCTCGAGCACGCCGTGCACGCCTAGGAACGAGCCGATCAGCATCCCGAACACGACGACGGCGAGCGCTCCCAGCAGCGCGAAGGCGAGCTTGCCCTGGTGCTTGGGCTCGCGCCGGGCGATCATCGGCGCCAGGAAGATGCCGGCTGCGACGAACGACGTCGCGACCCAGAAGATCGCCAGCTGCACGTGCCACGTGCGGAGCAGGTTGTAGGGGAAGACCTGTGCCAGGTCGATCCCGAAGAAGTCGCTGATCTCGGCGCGGTAGTGCTGCGTGGCCGCACCGACGAGCGTCTGGATCAGGAAGAGCGCCGCCATCACGAAGAAGAACCAGGCGGTCGCGCGCTGTGCCGGCGTCAGCGCCACGTCGCCGGGCGAGCGGAACGAAAGGGTCGCCTGTTCGCGGCCCTGCCACCCGAGCCTGCCGCCCCAGCGGCCGAACGCGCCGAAGAGCAGGCCGATGCCGGCGAGCAGCGCGATGAGGCTCAGCACGCTCCAGACGATCACGTTCGCGGTCGGCTCGTTCTCGACCCGCGGCTCCGGCGGCCAGTTGTTCGTGTAGCTGTAGTTGTGCCCGGGCCGGTTCGCTGCGGCCGCCCAGGCGGTCCAGGCGAAGAAGGCTGTGAGCTGCCGCAGCTCGGTCTCGTCAGTGATCGCGTCCGGACGCAGCCCGTGTTCGGTCGTGGGATCGGAGAAGAAGTCGCTGTAGTGCGGCACGAGCCTGCGGAAGGCGGCCGCCTGCGGCTCGCTGAAGGTGAGCGTGTCCGAGTCCTCGTCGTAACGGTTGGCGCGCATGACCTCGACGGTCCGCATGGCCGCCGCGTCCGAGTCGGCGCCGCCGAAGCTGTCGCGCACCATGTCGGAGGAGCGGCGCAGGTAGTCGGCCGTGTAATCAGGCCCGAGATAGGCGCCGTGCCCGAACACCGACCCGTACTCCATCAGCCCGTTGTGCAGGAAGACCTGCTGGCCGGAGCTGATGTCGGAGCCCGTGAAGAGCACCTCGCCGCTCTCGTCGACGACCCGTCCCGGGACCGGCGGCTGCGCCTGGTAGGTGCGGTAGGCGAGCAGCCCGAGGACGAAGAAGCCGAACAGCACGACGAGGATCGCAGCCTGGATCCACGCCTTGGAGAGCAGAAACGGACGGCGAGCAGCGTTTTCCACTGGTTCCTTGGGCTCGCCGCGACTTTCTCACCGTCACCGGCGGCAGGTCAAGGCGGTGTCCTGTTCGCCGACGTCCCAGGTTCTCCGGCGAGATGGCAGCGGTTTGCTACAGAAGGAGTCGATGGTCATCGACGTCGACACCGACAGCTTCGAGCGCGAAGTCGTGGAGCGCTCCGCGGAGGTTCCGGTCGTCGTGGACTTCTGGGCCGACTGGTGTGGGCCCTGCCGCATGCTCGGGCCGGTACTGGAACGCGAGGCCGCCGCCCGCGAGGGGCAGGTCGTGCTCGCGAAGGTCGACGTCGAAGCGAACCAGGAGCTCGCCGACCGCTACGCGGTCCGCGGTATCCCCGCGGTGAAGGCGTTCAGGAACGGACACGTCACAGCCGAGTTCACGGGCGCACTGCCGCCACCGGCCGTGGCGCAGTTCCTGGACGAGCTGACCGGTCCCTCGGAGGCCGAGCGGCTCGCCGAGGAGCTCCGCGTGGAGGGCGAGTGGCCCGACGTGGTGGCCGCGCTCGACGGGCGGGACTACGAGCGCGCTTTCGAGCTCCTGCTGGCGCGGCTCGAGGAGGCTGGTCCGGACGAGCGCGAGCGGATCCGCCGGTTGATGGTCGCGCTCTTCAGCGACCTCGGGATCAGAGCATCCGAGCGCCTCGCGGTACCGCCGCCGGCTCGCGGCCGCGCTCTACTGACGCTACTGCTTGCGGGCGAAGATCACGAGGACGCTGAGGCCCTCGTACCCGGTGAAACGATGGTCGGCGCCGGCCGGGACGAAGACGGCCGAGCCTTCCTGGACGGGCGTGGATTCGCCTTCCACCTCGAGCACGCCGCTGCCCTCGAGGACGACGTAGAGCTCGTCGTCGGCGTGGGGCTGCTGCCGGTCCGGCTCCGGGGCGACGAGCACGTAGACGCCGACCTCGAGCCCGGGCGACTCGTGGACGATCTCGTAGCCGCCGTTGCCTTCCTGCAGTCGCTCCTTGACCGACTGGACGTCGAACGAGTGCATCGAGCGCCAACCGTATCCGCAAAGGCGAGAGCCGCGCCCTTCTGGACGCGGCTCTCTGGGAGGAGAACCTCCGAGTGTCAATGGCTCATGTGGCCCTTGGGGTTGCCGACCTTCAGCAGCCCGACCTGGCCGAGGTCGACGTGGGCGAAGGCGTGGGAGACGAAGGGGTAGAGGCCCTCGTCGTCGACCTTCACGTCGAAGACGGCACCGCCGCCGGCGGGAACGCCGACCGTCTGGACTCCGCGCTGGAACCTGCGTCATGTCGCCGTTCACCCAGGCCCGGTTGAAGATCGTCCCGACGATGTGGAAGTTCGTGTCGAGCGTGGGGCCCGCCGCGACGACGTAGAAGCGGGTCGTCTCGCCCGGATCGGCCGTCAGCGGGTGCGTCACGTACTGGTTCGCGTAGCCGTTGAAGGTCGTCCAGTCGGGCATCATCGCCCGGGCCTTGTTCATGTCGAGCGAGGCCGGCTGCTTGAGCCCGTCGCCGTTCAGGTACCACTCGCTGGCCACGAGGACGTACTCGTTGTCGACCTTCGGGAGCGGCTTCGCGGGGTCGACCACGAGCGCTCCGTACATGCCGTTCGCGATGTGCGCGAGGACGGGCTTCGTGCCGCAGTGGTACATGAAGACGCCCGGGTCGCCGGCCTTGAAGCGGAAGCTGAACGAGTCGCCCGGGGCGACGTCGCGGAAGGCGACGTTGGGGGCGATGCGCGCGGCGTGGAAGTCGATCGAGTGCGGGATCGAGCCGCCGTTGGTCAGCGTCATCTCGACCGTCTGGCCCTCGCGCACGTGGATCACGGGACCGGGGGCGCCGTGGCCGTCGAAGGCCCAGGTGTTGTACTTGACGCCGGGCGCGATCTCGACGGTCATGTCCTTGAGGGTCATGTGCACCTTGACGAGGTCGCCCGCCGGGACGGCCGGGAGCGCGGCCGGGTAGGCCTTGTGCGCGGCCGCCAGCTCCTCGGCGTTCGCCGCGGTGTTGCCGGCGAAGCTCGTCAGCGGCAGGCTCTGCGCGCTGCTCGAGTGGGCGGCGTGGTCGTGAACGGGTGCGGCGGCCGGGGTCTGCGAGGTCGCCGCGGCCGCGTCGTCGCGCGCCTGGTCGGCGGAGCGCGCCACGACGACGAGCGCGACCATCAGCGTGCCGACGGCGAGGCCGAGCAGCACGATGAGCGCGCCCGCGAGTGCGCCGTGGTCGCGCTGCGGGCGAATGTGTTCGGTAGCTGGATAGCTGGCCATGAGAAAGGGCTCCTCCCTGGAATCGTTCGTGTCTGTCACACATGATTCGTCACGAGAGGGCTCGCCCTCGTCAGCGCCGACACGGAACCGCGATCGCGGTTTTCTACGGATTCGGAGCGTCGCGGCCGAGCCGTCGGGTCACGAATGCGCGCCGGCAATCCTCCGAGCAGAACGAGTGGCGCCGGCCGTCCTCCTCGATCGCGGGCGCGTCGCCGTCCGGGTCGAGCACGAGCCCACATACCGGATCCTGTCGCTCCTCGGCGTCGTCGCCGCCGGCGATCCGGTTCAGCAGCACGAGCTCGTTCAGCAGCAGCCTCGGCAGCAGGAAGTGCTCGTGCACCCGCTCGCGGCCTGTACGGCCCAGCGTCTCAGCGCGCTCGCGGTCGCGAAGCAGCTCCACCAGTGCCTCGGCCGTCGCCTCGGTGGAGTCGACGAGGACGCCGCCCGTGCCGTCCGCCATCTGCAGCGGGATGCCACCGGCGCGACCGGCGACCACGGGCGTGCCCTTCCACAACGACTCGGAGACGACGAGCCCGAAGCCCTCGCGAATCGACTTCTGCAGGACGACCGACGAGAGCCGCTGGAACGCGTTGACTTCGATGTTTCCGACGCCGGTCAGGTTCGTGAAGAGCTTGATCGCGTGGTCTGTGGACGCCTCGTCGTGTAGCTCGCGGTAGAGATCCCAGCCCTCCGGGTCGTCGAGCGCCATCGAGCCGACGAGCGCCAGTTGCAGGTCGGGAACATCCTCGCGGGCGAGCCGGTACGCCTCGATGACGCCGAGCGGGTCCTTCCAGGGATCGAACCGCGACACCTGCGTCACGAGCGGCGCGTCGAGCCGGACGCCGATCCAGTCGAGGACCTGGCGTGCCGTTACGCGTGCAAGCGGCAGGTTCTTCGGACTGAGCGGGTCGATCGCCGGCGGGATCACCGCCACGCGGTCGATCGGGAGGTCGGGTGGTACGAAGTCGCGCAGCGTGAAGACGGCGGCGTCATAGTCGCACAGGAAGCCGCGGAGGAACGCCCACGTGTCCGGGTTCGGCGCGCTGGTCTCGATGTGGCAGCGCCAGACCCACTTCGCGCCGCCCTTGCCCAGGAGCGGCAGGATCGCGGCGGGCTGCGGGTCGTGGACGACGACGAAGTCATAGCCGTCCTGGATCAGCTCGGCGTTGCGCGCCGAGGTGGCGACGTAGGCGTCCCTCTCTGCCTGGGTCAATGTCCTCGGGTCGCCCTGGAGCCCGTTGTGAATCGCCTTCGTGACGCGGAAGAAGGGCTCGTCGCCGCTGATCACCTGCCAGTGGACGTCCAGGCCGAGGTCGGCGAGGAGCGGCACGCCCGAGCGGAGGAGCTCGGACACCCCGCCTCCGTACGGCGTCGCGTTCAGGTGCAGGATCCGCGCGCCGCGGAGCTTCTCGGCCTCGCGGTCGAGCGCCTCGAGGATGTGGATCGGGACGACGTTGAGGTAGCTCGCGAGCGAGCGCTCGCCGACCTCGACCGCCTGCAGGCGGGTGGACGGAGCCTCCTTCGTCTGGGTGCGTGTCCTTCCCATGCCGGATCTCCTCTCGCGAGCTCACGGTGACCATCGTCTGCGGCGTGCCGGCGCGTATCGGGGTCGGCACGTATTGGGCCCCCGAAGAAAACCACTTGTGTCAATTTGCTGGGGCTTTCACTGGACCACGGTTGCCTGGCGGTGCCTTGCGGGCTAGCCTTGACGCGTGGACTCGGCGCCGGTTCGTCGTGCTCCGGACGAGCGCGAACAGAGGCTGCGCCGGCTCGTGGAGGTCGGCCGCTCACTGGTGACCGAATTCGAGCTGGAGGCAGTGCTGGAGCGGGTGCTCGAGGCCGCGATCGAGCTTACCGGCGCCAGGTACGCGGCTCTCGGCGTCCTAGACGAGAGCAAGACCGAGCTCGCGCGGTTTCTGACGCTCGGGATCGACGCCGAGACGCGTGAGCAGATCGGCGATCTGCCGCACGGCCGTGGCGTCCTCGGGGTGTTGATCTCCGATCCGCGGCCGCTTCGCCTCCACCGGGTCTCCGATCATCCGCGCTCCTACGGCTTCCCGGTCGGGCATCCGGCGATGGACTCGTTCCTCGGCGCCCCGATCGCCGTGCGAGGAGAGCCGTTCGGCAACCTGTACCTGACCGACAAGGAAGCCGGCGACTTCGACGACGAGGACGAGGAGGCGATCGTCGTGCTCGCCGACTGGGCGGCCGTCGCCATCGACAACGCGCGCAGTTACTCGGATGTGGAGGAGCGCCGCGCCGAGCTCGAGCGTGCCGTGGTCACACTCGAGGTCTCGAACGAGATTGGTCGCGCCCTCGCCGGTGAGACGGACATCGAACGGATCCTCGAGCTGATCGTGAAGCGCGCGAGGGCTCTCACACACGCGCGCTCGACGCTGGTGATGCTCGAGCGTGACGGCGATCTCGTCGTCTCGGCGGTCGCGGGCGAGCTCAGCCAGTCGTTGCTCGGCGAACGGCTGCCGGCCGAAGGCACTGTCGAGAGGACACGTACTTCGATCCGGCCGCCCCGAGCGCCTTGCGGATGCCCGTGGCCGTCTCCGCTTCGCGCTCGCCGAGCAGACCGACGCGCGGAGCGGCCTCTTTGTTCCGCTCGTCCTCCGCGGCCACGCGCTCGGCGTGCTCGCTGCGTTCGACCGGCTTCGTGACGGTCCCGAGTTCACCCCGGCCGACGAGCGCCTGCTGATCGGCTTCGCGACCAGCGCTGCCGCGGCGGTTGCGACCGCGCAGACTGCCGGCGCGGAGACGATGAGGCGGACGATCGAGGCGCAGGAGGGGGAACGACGCCGCTGGGCACGCGAGCTCCACGACGACACGCTGCAGGAGCTCGCTGCGCTCAAGCTGCTCCTCGGCTCGCTCCGCCGCCTCGAAGACCCGCTGGCCCGGGGAGCCATACTCGACGAGGCGACCGAGCGTGTGGCCGCCGCGATCGGCGCGTTGCGAAACCTGATCGCCGACCTGAGACCGGCTGCGCTCGACCAGTTCGGCCTGCACGCAGCGCTGGAGGCGCTCGTCGAGCGTGTCACCAAGCTCGACAGCGTCGATGTGCGCCTAAGGTTCGAGCGGCGGTCCGGACCCGAGACGGCGCGCTTCTCGCCGCAGGTGGAGGATGCCGCCTACCGGCTCGTCCAGGAAGCGCTTGCAAACGTAACCAAGCACGCCGGTGTCGGATTCGCGGAGGTCGTCGTGCGCGAGACGCCCGCATCGCTCGACGTCACGATCTCGGACGCCGGCGCCGGGTTCGAGCAAGGCGCATCCGACAGCGGCTTCGGGCTCGTGGGAATGCGGGAGCGCATCACCCTCCTCGGCGGCGCGCTCGCGATCGAGACGGCCCCTCAGCAGGGGACCGTGATCCGCGCCTCCATCCCGGCCAAGCGCGAGCACTCCACTGGGATCGCCTCGGCCGTGTAAGCCGTACGGAAAACCACGGAGGGCGCCTCCGGCCGGGTCCCGATGGCGAACCGGCACGCGGCCGGAACGCTCCAGTCGAACGCGTGTGCGAGCACGCTGAAAGCAAGGAGGCATTCGATGAAGATCCTGGTCGCATACGACGGGTCGGAGAGCGCCAAGCGAGCACTCGACCACGCGGCGCAACTGTCGCAGGACGGCGCCACAATCTCCGTCATCAGCGTCGCCGAGGAGCTCCCGCAGTTCGGCCGCGCGGGCGCGATGCTCGTCCCCGAGGAGGAGACGGAGCGGCGGCGGGAGCTGGTAGAGGCGAAGCTCGCCCTGAAGGAGCGTGGCATCGACGCGAATCTCGTCGAGCGGGTCGGAGACCCGGCCGACAAGATCATCGACGAGGCGGAGACCGAGCACGCCGACCTCGTGGTCATGGGCTCCCGCGGCCTGAACACCGCACAGCGGTGGCTTCTGGGCTCGGTGAGCACGAAGGTCGTGCAGCACGCGCCCTGCAACGTCTTCGTCGTCCGTTAGACGCGATCAGCGCTTCGAGAGGGCGGCCCCCTGCCGCCCTCACGCGTGCCCGAAGTGCCTTGACCGCCTCGACGAGCGCGTCGGCACGAGCGCGAGCAGGCGACGATGGCGAGCTCGGCCGGCCCGAGCGCAACCGTCCCGAAAAGCGGGCGAAGGCCGGGAACGTAGATCGCGGCGAACAGCACCGCAGCCGAGGCGAGCACGCTGGCGATCAGAGCGGGTTGCGCGGCGCCCTCCAGGGCGGCGCGTCGAGAACGCGAAGCGAGAAGACGAACACGAGCTCGGCGAGCGCGACCGTGGCGAACGCCATCGTCTGCGCGGCATCGGGCGCGAGCTCGCGTCCCGCGAGGTAGGCGGCGGTCGCGGCGAGGCCGACCGCGGTCCCGGCCAGGCCGAGCGCGAACCACAGGGCGCGTGAGAAGAGCCCGCCGGGCGGGCGCGGCGGCCGGCTCATCGTCGTCGGCCGAGGCGGGGTCGCGCGAGAGCGCGACGGCGGGCAGGCCGTCGGTGAGGAGGTTGACGGTCAGTACCTGGACGACCGTCATCGGGACCCCGAGCCCGGCCAGCACCGCGATCCCGAACAGGAGGACCTCGCCGAGGTTCGCCGAGAGGAGGAAGGCGACGAAGCTGCGGACGTTGTCGTCGATGCGCCGGCCCTCGCGGACGGCGGCGACGATCGTGGCGAAGTCGTCGTCGGTGAGGACGATCTCCGCCGCCTCGCGGGCGGCCTCGGTCCCGCCGCGGCCCATGGCGACGCCGACGTCGGCCCGCCGTAGCGCGGGTGTGTCGTTGATCCCGTCGCCCGTCACCGCGACGACGTGCCCGCCGGCCTGGAGCGCCTCGACGAGCCGCGAGCTTGTCGGCCGGCGTGACGCGCGCGAAGACCGATGCTTCGCCGACTGCGTCCGTCAGCGAGGTCGTCGTCCAGCTCCGTCGAGCTCGGCGCCGGTCAGCGGCTCGCCGCCGAGCTCCAGCTGGCGCGCGATCGCGGCGGCGGTGACCGGGTGGTCGCCGGTCAGCATCGCCACCTTGATGCCGGCCGTGCCGCGCTTCGCGGACGGAGCCTGCCGCCGATGGCCGCAGCGGATCCCGCAGGCCGACGAGCCCGATCAGCTCGAGCTCGTCGTCGAGCTCCTCGACCGCATCGGCGATCCTCGCCGAGCGCCGCTCGCGCGACGGCGAGCACGCGGAGCCCCTCCGCCGCCCACGCCGTCGCGCTGGCGCTCCGAGCTCCTCGCGGGCTCCGTCGAGGGCGCGAGCGCGTCGATCAGCGTCTCGGGTGCGCCCTTGACGACGACACGGCGCTCGCCGGCTTCCTCGTAGACCGCGGTCAGGCGCTTCCGGCACGGGGTCGAACGGCACCTCGTGCGACGAGCCGCCGGCCCGGCTGCGAGCGCGGGTCGAGCCGTCGTCGAGCGGCGAGCAGAAGGCGCCGTCGACCGGGTCGCCGGCGACGCGAGCCGTCCGTCGACGAGCTCGGCCGTCGACGCGAGGGCGCCGGCCTCGAGCACCTCGTGCTCCGTGCGGCCCGCCCGGCGCGACCGCCGCGACGCGCAGCGGGTTCTCGGTCAGCGTCCCGGTCTTGTCCGTGCAGATGACCGTCGTCGCGCCGAGCGTCTCGACCGCGGAGAGGCGGCGGACGATCGCGCCGCGGTCGGCCATCCGCGGGCGCCCAGGGCGAGCGCGATCGTCACGGTGGCAGCCAGCCCTTCGGGCACGGCGGCGACCGCGACCGAGACGCCGACGAGGAACGCCTCGTGCGAGCGGCTCGCCGCGCAGGAGCATCCCGAAGGTCAGCGCCGCGGTCACGCCGAGACCGCGCACCGACCATCGCGCGTGAAGCCGAGCCAGGCGCCGTGCAGCGGAGTCGCCGGCGGCCTCGCGGACGCGATCAGCCGGGCGATCGGGCCGAGCTCGGTGTCGGCGCCCGTCGCGATGACGAGCGCCGCCCGCGCCGCGCGTCACGCCGTGCCCGCGTAGACCATCGAGCTGCGCTCGGCGAGCGGGGCGTCGTCGGCGACCGGGTCGCCCTTGGCGACCGGCACCGATTCGCCGGTGAGCGCCGACTCGTCCATCTCGAGCCCGTCGGAGCGGACGATGCGCGCGTCGGCCGGCGACGCGGTCGCCCTCGCGGAGCACGAGCAGGTCGCCGGGCACGACCTCCTCGGCGGGAAGCTCGCGCTCGTGCCCGTCGCGGACGACGTTCGCCTGCGCGGACGCGCTGCGCAGAGCGAGCACGGCGCGCTCTGCCCCGGCCTCCTGGAGAAGCCGAGGGGGCGTGAGGACGACGATCGCGCGATCACGGGCGCCTCGACCCCTCGCCGATCGCGGCCGGACGGCCGCTGCGACGACGAGCAGGGCGACGAGCGGGTCGGCGAGCTGGCGGGCGGCGATCGCGGCGTAGGCGGCCGCTCGGCTTTGCGGCAAGCGGTTCGGCCCAGTTGCAGCGAGCCGCTCCGCGGCCTCGGCCTCCGTCAACCCTTGTGCGGTGTCGACGGCCAGCCCGGCAGCGGTATCCGCCGCCGTGCGCGTGTGGAAGGGCAGCGCGTCAGGCATCAACGTCCGTTTCTGCGAAGGAGCCAGCGGCGCAGCTCGTCGGCGCCCCAGACGATGAACGGGAAGGGGACGACGAAGAGCAGCTGCCGGGCGAGCGCGGCGGTGCCGAAGACGCCTGCAACGGCGGGACGTAGATGAGCACCGCGGCGAAGGCCAGCTCGAAGGCGATGCCCCAGAGCAGCAGCGGTTGGAGAGCACGCCGATCGAGCGCAGCGAGGCGCGGTCGGTGCGGGCGGCGAACGCGGTGCCGATCTGGCCGGCGATGATGCCGAGCGAACGTCATCGTGGTCGCCTGCTGGTAGGCGTGGTGCAGCGGCGTGCCCTCGCCGGTCGGGTCGCCCGGGCTCCAGCCGGCGCGGAGCAGGACGTAGAAGAACCCGGCCGATCACGAGCGCCGCAGATCGGGCCGAGGAAGAGCCAGGCGCGCAGCAGCATCGGCCGGTTGGATGACGCTCTCGGACGCGCGGCGCGGCGGGCGTGCATAGCCCGGGCTCGGCCGGCTCGCGGCCGAGCGCGAGCGCGGGCAGGGTCTCGGTGCCGAGGTCGATCGCGAGGAGCTGCAGCACGGTGAGCGGCAGCGGGATCGCCCCGCCGGAGAGGGCGAAGACCAGGAACGGGCACGACCTCGGGCGTCGTGTGGGCGAAGATGTAGAGGACGAACTTGCGGATGTTGTCGTAGACGCGCCGGCCCGCTGCGACGGCGGCGACGATCGTGGCGAAGTTGTCGTCGGTGAGGACCATCGTCGCGGCCTCGCGGGCGACGTCGGTGCCGGAGCGGCCCATCGCGACGCCGATGTCGGCGCGGCGCAGCGCCGGCGCGTCGTTGACGCCGTCGCCGGTCATCGCCACGACGTCGCCCTCGGCGCGCAGCGCGTCGGCGATCCGCAGCTTGGCCTCGGGCGAGCTGCGGGCGAAGATGAGCTCGGCGGCGTCGCGCAGCAGCGCGGTCGAGGTCGGCGTCGCTCATCGCGGTCGAGCTCGTCGCCGGTGACGACGCGGGGCCTCGCCGACGATGCCGACGCGCCGCGCGATCGCGGCTGCGGTCAGCCCGTTGTCGCCGGTGATGACGATGATGCGGATGCCGGCGCGCTGGCAGGCGCGACGGCGTCGGCGACCTCCGGCCGCGGCGGGTCGAGCATCGCGACGAGCCCGAGGAAGCATGAGGTCGCGCTCGGCCTCGCTCGCGGTCGCCGGGAGCGGGCCGGCCTCGAGCCGCGCTCGGCGACGGCGAGCACGCGCAGTCCCCGCGCGGCGTAGCCGATCGGTCGCAACCTGCGATCCGCCGCGCGGCTCCGCCGGGCCGAGCGCGCCGCGCGGCCGTCGGCCGCCGAGCAGGTGCGCGCAGCGCGCGAGCAGCGCGCTCCGGCGCGCCCTTGGCGTGCGACCCAGCGCTCGCCGTCGCGCTCGTCGACCGTCGACATCAGCTTGAGCCGGGGTCGAAGTGGAACTGCCGCGCGGCGCGCTCGCGTCGGCGCGAGGCCGAGACGTCGACGCCCGAGTGCTGGCGCCGCGACGAGCATCGCCAGCTCCGTCGGGTCGCCGCGTCCCCTCGCGGCCCTCCGGCGGGTGCGCGTTGTTGCACGCCGCACGCGCTGCGCGAGCCGAGCAGCCGGTCGCCTGCGCGCCGCCACGCGGTGGCCGCGCTCGAGGTCGAGCTCGCGAGCGCCAGTCCAGACCGCGTGACCCGCATCCGGTTCTCGGTCAGGGTGCCGGTCTTGTCGGTGCAGATCACGGTCGGTCGAGCCGAGCGTCTCGACGGCGCTCAGGCGCTTGACCACCGCGCCGCGGCGCGCCAGCTCGCGAACGCCGACGGCGAGCGCGAGCGTGATCGCCGGCAGCAGGCCCTCCGGCACGTTGCCGACGAGCAGGCCGACCGCGAACACGACCGCGTCGCGAGCGGCAGGCCGGCGCCGAATACCGCCGATCGGGACGAACGCGGCACCCGTGACGACGGCGATCAAGCGCGATCAGCCAGGCGACCCGTCGCACCTGCGTCCTCCAGCGGGCTCTCGTCGCGCTCGACGCGCTCGGGACAGCGCCGCGATGCGCCCGAGCTCGGTCTGCATCCCGGTCGCGAAGACGACGCTCGCGCCTGCCCCCCGTGCAGGCGGTGCCGCAGAACACCAGCTCGCGCGCCTCGAGCAGCGGCGCCGGCGCGTCGACGGGCCGGCCGAGCGGAGCGCCGGCAGCGATTCGCCGGTCAGCGTCGAGAGGTCGACCTCGATCCCACCCGTGAGCAGCCGCGCGTCCGCCGAGATCCGGTCGCCCTCCTCGATCACGAGCACGTCGCCGGGCACCAGGCGGGCGGCGTCGATCACCTGTCCTGCCCGTCGCGCAGCACCTTCGCGTTCGCCGGCAGGAAAGCGGCGAGCGCCTCCACCGCTCGCTCGGCCTGCAGCTCCTGAGCGAACGCGAAGGCCGCGTTGATCAGGATCACCACGACGACCGCGACCGCGAGCGGGGCGACCCGCCCACCAGGCGAGCCCGCCGCCGCCCACAGCAGCAGCGCCAGGGGGTGCACGAACTGGCGCCGCGAGCTCCCGCGGCCAGCGCCGCCCCCCCCGCCGCGCCAGCACGTTCGGACCGTACTGGACCAGACGGCGATCCGCCTCGCGCGAGGACAACCCCGACAGCGCGCCCCGCAGATCACGAAGCAGCAGATCGATCCGCTCCGTCGGATCGATCGCGCCGCGCGGCGCTGTGCCGGCGACCGGAGCGATCTTCGTGTTCATGCCGGCAGCGTGTGCCGAGTGCGCCTCAGGGGCATCGGTAGGCCCCCTCACGCGGCTGCGGGATTCCCGCACGGCCGAGCCAGACCGTCAGGCAGCCGTGCGGTCGACGGCTCTGGTGAGTCCGGATCGCGCCGCGGCGCTGCTGGCCTTGAACCCGGATCGAATCTGGTGGACACGCGAGCGCAATTCAGCCGCCGGCAACTCCGACTTGAGGAGCGGGCTCCCGACGAGGTCCTCGAAAAGTCGCGCGCAGGCAACGGCGCAGGCCGGGTCGAGCTCGAGCTCGTCGTCGTCCAGCTCCGCCGCCAGGGCGTCGAGCTCCTCCGCCGCAGCGCTGACCCGCGGATCGACGCCGAGGCCCTGGTCGACCAGCCTGCCACGGACCAAGGCAGCGAGACTGCGCCGCCTCTCGATCATGGCCTCCCTCGCCGCGTAGTCGAAGACCTCCCTGATCACGTACGCGTCGCGTTCGCCGGCGAGCCGCTCGACGAGATCCCAGCGGCGCCATAGAGCTCTCATGCCGCGCGCTCCGACGACGAGTCCCGCGAGGAAGAGCGGCAACGCAAGCGCCGGTCGAAACTGGGTGGTGGCGATCGCAAGGGCAACCGTGAAAGCGCCGAGCCCGAGGTCCTCCCACTCCTCGCGGTGCAACTCGCGAAGACGAGTGGCTGCATCGTCGACGGCACGCGCATACATGGTGAGCCAACTGTTGGCGCCGCAGGTTCCTTTGACATCCGCGCTCAGCCCGAAGGCAATCGCGGTTTTCCCACAGGAATGGACGGCTCAGACCGGCGCGTGGAGCGTCTCGAGCACGCGCGTAACGAGCGGTCGGAGCACATCGTCGAGCGTCGGTGAGCCGAGCGCGCGGAGCTTGCAGGTGACGTTCCGGATCGGGTGACGGGACGCGATGAGCCGGCCGAGGTCGATCGACGTGCCGTTGACGACCGCGTCGCATGGCACTGCGTCGATCGTCTCCTCGAGCTCGCGGAGCTGCTCGTCGGTGTATCCGAGCGCCGGTAGGACGGGGCCGATGTGCGGGAACGCAGCCAGCGTCTTCGCGATCGAGCCCACGGCATACGGTCGAGGATCGATCTGCATCCCGACCATCGCCTCCTGCGCGGCGGCGGTCCCTGCGCCTGACGGCAGACCTCCGCGGACGATCGTCTGGCCGTCCTCGACCACGAGCACCGCCAGGTTCATGAGCGACGGCCCGGCGTCGAGCCGCACGTCGGAGGCTGCGCGGACCACGATTGCATCGGGGTTGACGGAGGCGACGTCGGCGCAGACGCGTTCGACCGCGGCGGTGCCTGCGATGTCAACCTTGCTCACGAGGACGATGTCGGCGAGCCGCACGTTTGCCTCGCCCGGGTGGTACTGAAGCTCCTGGCCCGCCCGCAGCGGGTCGACGACAACGACGTGCACGGTCGGCTCGACGAACGGCAAATCGTTGTGGCCGCCGTCCCAGACAATCACATCCGCCTCCTGCTCCGCTTGCTCCAGTACCGCCGCGTAGTCGACGCCGTGAAAGACGATGAAGTCAGCTGCGACGTGCGCCTCGACCTCCTCGCGCTCCTCGTTCGTCGGGTGGGCATCGTCGAGATCCGCCAGGGTCGCGTAGCGCCGCACCCGCCCCGACTCGAGGTCGCCGTAGGGCATCGGGTGGAGCACGATCGCGACCGCGAGGCCGGCGTCGCGGAGCATTCCGCCGATGTGCCGTGCAACCTGGCTCTTGCCCGAGCCGGTGCGGGCGGAACAGACGGCGACGACCGGCTTGCGGGCTGGGATCATGGTCGAGTTCGGGCCGAGCATCGTGAAGTCCGCGCCGGCGGCGATCGCCGTCGACGCCCTGTGCATCACCTCAGCGTGCGAGAGCTCCGAGTACGCAAGCACGACCTCGTCGACGGCGAAGCGCCTGACGGCGTCGACCAGCTCCACCTCGTTCCAGATCGGGATCCCCGCCGGGTAGAGGTCGCCCGCAAGCGTGTGCGGATAGATGCGTCCGGCGATTCCGGGGACCTGCGCAGCCGTGAACGCGACGACGTTGACGCTCGGGTCGTCGCGATAGCGGACGTTGAAGTCATGGAAGTCGCGCCCGCCGGCGCCCATGATCAGCGCGTTGCGACGCATCAGCAGGGTGTCGCGTCCGCGTGGATGCGCCACTCGTCGTGGTCGACCTGCGGCCGCTCGACCTTGACAGTGAGCACGCCACGGGCAAGGTCGAGCTCGAAACCTTCCTCGTCCCCCTCCGGCAGCTCGAGCTCGATGACGAGCTCGTCGGCGTGCTCCTGCACGCGCAGCGTCGAGGGGAAGTGGGTTGCGGTCGTCATGGCGACCTCCTCAGGTTGATCTAGGGTCAGCGTGGACGCGGCGAGCGCTGGGGGCATCGGGACAGCGACCGAGCCGGCCTACGGTGAACTACGCATTCGGCGGCGGGCTACCGCTGATGTGCACGCGTCGGGGCCTTCGCGATCATCAGTCGAATCAACCGTGAAGGAGCGTGAGATGACCACTTCCACCACCAACCGACCGACCGCCTCGACTCTTCGAGTCGCCGACGCAATGCACCACGGCGTCCTGACCTGTGCACGCGACGAGTCACTGGCGACCGTGGCCGAGCTGATGGTGGAAAACCGCGTGCACTGCGTGGTCGTCACCGATCACCCGGACCAGGCCGGTGCGCTCTGGGGCGTGGTGTCGGATCTCGACCTGGTCGCGGCAGCATCCGTCCGCGCGCTGGACGACCAGCTCGCCGGAGCGACGGCCGCGACTGCGGCGCTGACAATCTCGCCGCGCGAGACGCTCCAGCGTGCCGCGCAGCTCATGACCGAGCACGGGACGGCACACCTCATCGTCGTGGACACCGGAACACTGAGGCCGGTCGGCGTGCTCTCGACGCTCGACGTCGCCCGCGCGCTCTCTCGACACGGGTAAGGGGCGCGTGCGAAGCTGACACCGGGAGGGTTATGGCCGATCTGCAGCCAGTCCTGATCGATCCGGAGGCCGTCTCCGACCTGATCCGGGCGCTGCGCTCGCGGGGCTTCGCGTGCTCGGGCCGACCGTTCGCGACGGCGCGATCGTCTACGACGATCGACGGCGCCGACGACTGCCGTCGGCTGGACCGACGGCAGGACGGCGGCACCTACCGGCTGGAGCGGCGCGACGACGAGGCGCTGTTCGGCTACGCGGTCGGCCCCCATTCCTGGAAGCAGTTCCTGCTTCCCGCCGCGTGCGGCTGTGGCGTGCGCGACGGAACGGCGACGCGGCGCTCGAGGTCGAGGAGGAGCCCGCCGCCGAGCACGCCGCTTGCGCTTCTCGGCGTCCGCTCGTGCGAGCTGCACGCGATCGAGATCCAGGACCGGGTCTTCCTCGGCGGCCGCTACGTCGACCGCGACTACGCCGCGCGGCGCGAGGACGCCTTCATCGTCGCCGTCAACTGCGCCGAGCCCGGCGGCACGTGCTTCTGCGTCTCGATGGGCACGGGCCCGCGAGCCGAGGCCGGCTACGACCTCGCGCTCACCGAGATCCTCGAGGCGAGCACCGGTTCCTCGTCGAGGTCGGGACCGAGCGCGGCGCAGAGATGCTCGCGGAGCTCGCCCTCACGGCCGGCGGCGAGGCCGACCTCGGAGCGGCCGCGCGCGGCGTGGACGGCACGGCCGAGCAGATGGGCCGCGCACATGGACACGGACGGACTCGCGACCTGCTCGCCGGCAACCTCGAGCACCCGCGCTGGGACGACGTCGCCGCGCGCTGCCTGGCGTGCGGCAACTGCACGCTGGTCTGCCCGACCTGCTTCTGCACCACGGTCGAGGACACGACCGACCTCACGGGCGAGCACGCCGAGCGCTGGCGCACGCTGGGACTCCTGCTTCACGCTCGACCACTCGTACATCCACGGCGGCAGCGTGCGGCCGTCCGGCCGCTCGCGCTACCGCCAGTGGATGACCCACAAGCTCGCGACCTGGAACGACCAGTTCGGGACGTCGGGCTGCGTCGGCTGCGGGCGCTGCATCACCTGGTGCCCGGTCGGGATCGACATCACCGAGGAGGTCGCCGCGATCCGCGGCGACGGATGGGGAGACGCGATGCGCGACGCTTGACGCCGTGCTCGCCGAGCGTGCCGTTCTTCGCCGGGCTCGAGCCGCCGAGCTCGAGCTGCTCGCCGGCTGCGCGGCCAACGTGCGCTTCGCGCGAGGGCGAGGTCCTCTTCCGCGAGGGCGAGCCGGCCGACGCGTTCTACCTCGTCGCCACGGGACGGTGGCGCTCGAGACTTACGTGCCCGGCGCGCGGCGGCGTGATCATCGAGACGCTCGACGCAGGCGAGGTCCTCGGCTGGTCGTGGCTGTTCCCGCCGTACCGCTGGCACTTCGACGCCCGCGCGCGCTCGAGCCGGTGCGCGCGATCGCCTTCGACGGGGCGTGCCTGCGCGGGAAGTGCGACGAGCGACCCCGCGCTCGGCTACGACCTGATGAAGCGGTTCGCCCAGGTCGCTGATCGAGCGGCTGCAACGCACCCGGCTCCAGCTGCTCGACGTCTATGGCCAGCGCCGTCCGCTGAGCTCTGCCCGGCCCCGGCGGCCGATGGCCCCGGCCGTTCCGCGTGACCGAGCGCACGCGGCGAGACCGCCGACACCGTGACGCTCGAGCTGGAGCCCGCCGAGGGCGCGGCGTCGCCGTCGACGCCGGGCCAGTTCACGATGCTGTACGCCTTCGGCGTCGGCGAGGTGCCGATCTCGATCAGCGGCGACCGGCCGCCTGGCCCGTCGTCACACCATGCGCGCCGTCGGCGCGGTGACCGAGGCGATCTGTGCGCTGCGAGCCAGGCGCCGTGTCGGCGTGCGCGGGCCCGTTCGGCATCGGCTGGCCGGTCGCCGCAGGCCGAGGGCGGCGACGTGCGTCGTCGTCGCCGGCGGCATCGGCCTCGCGCCGCTGCGGCCCGTGATCTTCCATGCGCTCGACCGCCGCGAGCGACTACGGCGAGGTCGTCGCTGCTCTACGGCGCGCGCACGCCGGCCGACCTGCTCTATCGCCGACGAGCTCGAGCGCCTGGCGCGCGGGCTCGACGTCGAGGTCACCGTCGACGCGGCCGACGCGGGCTGGCGGGCAAGGTCGGCGTCGTGCCGAGCTCGTTCCCGCCGCCGCGCGTCGACCCCGAGCGCGCGACCGCGTTCGTCTGCGGGCCGGAGGTGATGATGCGGTTCGCGCCAGCGCTGCTCGCAGCGCGGCGTCGAGCCAGAGCGCATCTTCGTGTCGCTGGAGCGCAACATGAAGTGCGCGGTCGGCCAGTGCGGGCACTGCCAGCTCGGGCCGACGTTCGTCTGCCGGGACGGTCCGGTGTTCGCTACCGACCGCCGCGCCACTGCTGAGGTGCGGGAGCTGTGATGGCACGCGCCGAAGCTCGCCGTGTGGAAGTTCGCCTCGTGCGACGGCTGCCAGCTCACGCTGCTCGACTGCGAGGACGAGCTGCTCGCGTCGCCGGCGAGTCGAGATCGCCTACTTCCTGGAGGCGACCCGCGGCGACGGTCGACGGGCCCCTACGACCTCTCGCTGGTCGAGGGCTCGATCACCACCGCGCACGACGCCGAGCGGATCCAGCGGGTCCGCAGCGAGTCGAAGGAGCTGGTCACCATCGGCGCCTGCGCCACCGCCGGCGGCATCCAGGCGCTGCGGAACTTCGCGCGACGTCGACGAGTTCACCCGACTCGTGTACGCCACGCCCGAGTACATCGAGACGCTGGCGACCTCGACGCCGATCGCCGCCCACGTCCGGTCGACTTCGAGCTGCGCGGCTGCCCGATCGACAAGCGCCAGCTGCTCGAGGTGCTCACGGCGTTCCTGCACGGCCGGCGGCCCGAGCATCCCGTCCACAGCGTGTGCATCGAGTGCAAGCGGCGCGGCAACGTCTGCGTGATGGTCGCCCACGGGACGCCGTGCCTCGGGCCGGTCACGCACGCCGGCTGCGGCGCGCTCTGCCCGGCCTACGACCGCGGCTGCTACGGCTGCTTCGGCCCGATGGAGACGCCGAACACGGCCTCGCTGACGCGCAGCTGCAGGTGCTCGGCGTCGACGAGCGCGGCTGTCGACGCGTCTTCCGCACGTTCAACGCCGACGCGCCCGCCTTCCGCGAGAGCGTCGACGCGCGTGACTGAGCGGCGCACGATCCGCGACCGACTACCTCGCCCGCGTCGAGGGCGAGGGCGCGATGTCCGTCGCCTGCGCGACGGCGCGGTCGAGCGACGTCGAGCTGAAGATCTACGAGCCGCCGCGGTTCTTCGAGGCGTTCCTGCGCGGCCGCCCCTTCACCGAGGCGCCCGACATCACCGCCCGCATCTGCGGCATCTGCCCGGTCGCCTACCAGATGAGCGCCTGCACGCGATGGAGGACGCCTGCGGCGTCGACGGTGCCGCGAGCCGATTCGCGCGCTGCGGCGGCTGCTCTACTGCGGCGAGTGGATCGAGAGCCACGCCCTGCACGTCTACATGCTCCACGCGCCGGACTTCCTCGGCTACGAGGGCGCGGTCGAGCTGGCGCGCGACCACCGCGACGTCGTCGAGCGCGGCCTGGCGCTGAAGAAGATCGGCAACCAGATGATGACGCTGGTCGGCGGCCGCGCGATCCACCCGATCAACGTCCGCGTCGGCGGCTTCTACCGCGCGCCGACCGGCGCGAGCTGCCGGCGCTGGTCGACCCGCTCGAGCGGGCGCGCGAGGCGGCGCTCGAGACGGTGCGCTGGGTGGCCGGCTTCGACTTCCCCGAGCGCGCAGCGACTACGAGTTCGTCGCGCTCGCCAGCCCGGCGACGTACCCGATCGAGCACGGCCGCGTCGTCTCCGACCGCGGGCTCGACATCGCCCGCGCACGAGTACGACGAGCACTTCGTCGAGGAGCACGTCGAGCACTCGAACGCGCTGCACTCGCGCCGCGCGGCGGCGGCACGTACCTGTCGGCCCGCTGGCCCGCTTCGCCCTGAACGCCGACGGCTGTCGCCGGTCGCGCAGGAGGCCGCGCGCGACGGCCGGGCTCGGCGCCCTGCCGCAACCCGTTCCGCAGCATCGTCGTGCGCAGCGTCGAGCTGGTGTACGCGTGCGACGAGGCGCTGCGGCTCATCGACGGTACGAGGAGCCGGACGCGCCCGCCGTGGAGGTCGAACCGCGCGCCGGCGCGGCTACGGCGCACCGAGGCGCCGCGCGGGATGCTGTACCACCGCTACGGGATCGACGCCGACGGCACGATCCTCGACGCGAAGATCGTGCCGCCGACCTCGCAGAACCAGCTCGCGATCGAGGAGGACCTGCGCGGCTTCGTCGGCCGCTACGCGGAGCTGCCCGACGACGAGCTGCGCGCTGGTGCTGCGAGCAGGCGATCCGCAACTACGACCCGTGCATCTCGTGCGCGACCCACTTCCTCGACCTGGAGGTCGAGCGCCTCTGAACGTGGCTGCCGTCTGCGTCGGGAACCCTTCCGCGGCGACGACGCCGCGGGCTGCCGTTGCCGCGGGGCGGGGCGCGTTCCGAACGCGTCGATTGTGCGGGAAATGCGAGCAGGAGCCGACTCGGTTGCTCGACGCCTGGAGCGACGCAGACGTCGTCGTGGTCGTCGACGCGGCTGGGTCTGGCGCCGCGCCGGCACCGTGCACCGCTTCGATGCGCGCCGGTGCCCGTGCCGGCGCGTGTCTTCAGGTCGTCGACTCACGCGTTCGGCGTCGGAGAGGCCGTCGAGCTGGGCCGGGCGCTGGGCCGCCTCCCGGCCACCGTGGTCGTCTACGGCATCGAGGGAGCGGAGTTCACCGCCGGCCAGAGCGGAGCCAGTTGACGTCACCGCCGGCTCCTGCTTCGGAGCCGTGGTCTACGGCGCTGCTCTTGGACCTGGGTGGCGCATGGCGCCGGCCTCGACGCGGTCGGCCTCGTGCTCGTGACGCTAGGCGCGCTGCTTGCCGGAGCGCTTGCGCTTCGGCGGCCGGCGTCCGAGGCGGCGCCGTCGTGACTCCGGGCCCGCTCCTCTTCGCACGTTACGCATATCCGCCTAATGCGCTCGGCCTCTGCGGGGACCGAGGAGCGCCAGGCGCTGCTCCATTACGGCGCAGCGGGGTCCTCGGACGTCTTCTTGGAGCCGTTGAGCTCGCGCGCAGCTTCGAGGGCGCCTGACCTCGAGTTGATTGCGGCCGAGAACGACATTGCCTACCTCTCCACCGCGCGTCGTTCAGGCGTACTGGATCGGAGCCGGCCCGTCGCTGAGCGCGCTCACACTGGCCACTTGGGCGGCACCTCGAGGACGCTTCCCGCGGGCGCGCGGGGCGGTCGTGGCGGTGGCTCGCGGGCGCCGTTCCCGCCGGCGCGGCGCCCCATCACAACTTCCAGTGTGTTCGCGGTCTACCCGTGCTCGGACTGCTGCGAACCGGCGCGTCGACGGAGCCGCTTCGCGTGCTCGAGAGCTGCCGGATCGCTGCCGCCAGAGTGGAGAGCGTCGGAACCGAGAGTGCGACGGTGCTCCTGCAGCCAGCCGCTCGTCTGGGGACGGAAACCTGCCTCGCGCGGGCGGCCGACGAAGGCGCCAGGTGACCATGCGTAGCGATGGTCTCGGCTTCTGCTCGGAGAGCTGCGCGCTGGTGAGTGGGTATCGGTGCACTGGGACTGGATCTGCGCACCGTCTGCGACCAGGCCAAAGTCCCGCAGAGGCTCGTCAGCAACACGCCCCGCCTCCTCGCCCTTGCGAACGCGCACGGGGCTGCCGGCCGCGAGCGCCGTCGCCGGCTGACAGCTGCGGGAAAACCCACACTCCGAACCGCGGTCGAGAACCGATGTCTGGACGGGCGCTCCGCGAGGGGGGTTGAAGCCATGGCCTCGATGCTCACCAGCCTGGAGATCGCGCAGGCTGCCCGGCTCCGACCAATCGGGGAGGTCGCCGCCGAGCTCGGCCTCGGCGAGGACGAGTTCGAGCCGTACGGCCGCTACAAGGCGAAGATTCCGCCCCACGTGCTCGAGCGCTGCCGAGACGTTCGGCCGGGCAAGCTCGTGGCGGTCACGGCGATCACGCCGACGAAGGCGGGCGAGGGCAAGACGACGACCGCAATCGGGCTTGCCGATGCCCTCAACCTCACCGGCCGGCGGGCGGCGCTCTGTCTGCGCGAGCCGTCGATGGGCCCGGTCTTCGGGATCAAGGGCGGCGGGGCGGGCGGCGGCCGCGCACAGCTCGTGCCGATGGAAGACCTCAACCTGCATTTCACGGGCGACATCCACGCGATCGGCGCCGCGACGAACCTCCTGGCTGCGATCATCGATGCGCACGTGTACCACGGCAACGCCCTCGGCATCGAGACGATTACCTGGCGCCGCGCGCTGGACGTCAACGACCGCACGCTGCGCGACGGCTTCGACATCACCGCGGCCTCGGAAGTCATGGCCGTGCTCGCGATCGCGCGCGATCTCGCGGACCTGCGCGCCCGGCTCGGTCGCCTCACGGTGGCGCGCACGCACGAAGGCGAGCCGGTGACGGCGGAGGACCTCGGCGTGGCGGGAGCGATGACCGTCCTGCTCAAGACCGCGCTGCAGCCGAACCTCATCCAGACGCTCGAGGGAGGCCCCGCCTTCGTGCACGCAGGGCCGTTCGCCAACGTCGCGCACGGCAACAACTCGCTGGTCGCCGACCTGCTGGCGCTCCGGCTGACCGACTACGTCGTCTCGGAGAGCGGGTTCGGCGCGGACATGGGGTTCGAGAAGCTCGTCGACATCGTCTGCCGATTGGGCGGGCTCCGGCCGAGCGCGGTCGTGCTCGTCGCCACCGTCCGAACCCTCAAGCATCACGGCGGCGATGCCGACGGCGGCGTCCGCGCGCTCTGGCACGGCGCGCTCAACCTGGCGCGACACATCGAGATCGTGCGCGGGTTCGGCTTCACCCCGGTCGTCGCCGTCAACCGCTTCCCTGACGACCGTCCGGCTGAGCTCGAGCTCGCCTGCAACCTCGCGCTGAACACGGCGCGCGCGCAGCCGAGATCAGCGACGTCTTTGCGGCCGGCGGCACGGGCGCGCTCGAGCTGGCCGACGCCGTGGCCGACGCAGCCGACGACGAGCCGTCCGAGCTGCGCTTGACCTACGAGCTCACCGACCCGATCGAGGCGAAGATCCGCGCGATCGCGACGCGGATCTACGGTGCGGCGGACGTCTCGTTCTCCCCCGAGGCGCTCGAGACGATCGCACTCTGCGAGCGGGAGGGGCTCGGATCGCTGCCGATCTGCATGGCCAAGACCCCGCTTTCGCTGTCGCACGACCCGGCGCTCGTCAACTCTCCTCGCGACTTCGTCCTGCCCGTGCGCGAGGTGCGCGCGTATACGGGCGCCGGCTGGCTGGTAGCCCTGTGCGGCGACCTGATGACCATGCCCGGGCTTCCTGCCACTCCAGCCGCGCTCGGGATCGACGTCGACGCGGCGGGGCGGACAGTCGGGCTCTGGTGACGCCGGCTTCCGGTGGGCACCCGGCTGCGCCGACGCACCCCTCCGCGTCCTTTAGCGCGACCGTGCGCGTTCGGCTCCAGAACCACCCCGGCGCGTTCGCGGCCCTCGCGGCGGCGATCGCCGAGGCCGCCGGACTGCTCGGGGCGATCGACCTCGTCCGCGTCGAGCGCGGCACGAAAGTGCGGGACGTGACGGTCCTGGCCGGCGACGCCGACCACCTCGAACGCATCATCGCCGCCATTCAGGCAGTCGAAGGAATCGAGGTCGATCAGGTCTCGGACAGAACCTTCCTGCTTCACCTCGGAGGCAAGCTGGAAGTCACGCCGCGCGTGCCGCTCAAGACCCGCGACGACCTCTCGATGGCCTACACCCCGGGCGTGGCGCGCGTCTCGCGCGCCATCGCTGACGACCCGGCCAAGGTCTGGACGCTGACGGTGAAGCAGAACGCCGTCGCCGTCGTCACCGACGGGACCGCGGTGCTCGGGCTCGGGGACATCGGACCGGAGGCCGCGCTTCCGGTCATGGAGGGCAAGGCCGTCCTCTTCAAGGAGTTCGGCGGCATCGACGCGTGGCCGGTGTGCCTCGCCACGAAGGACGTCGACGAGATCGTGCGCACGGTCGTGGCGCTCGCGCCGGGCTTCGGCGGAATCAACCTCGAGGACATCTCGGCGCCGCGCTGCTTCGAGATCGAGCGCCGGCTTCGGCACGAGCTCGACATCCGGTCTTCCACGACGACCAGCACGGCACCGCGATCGTCGTGCTCGCCTCGCTACTGAACGCGCTCCGCGTGGTCGGCAAGCGGATCGAGGACGTGCGCATCGTCATCACGGGCGTCGGCGCGGCCGGCACCGCGACGACGCGGTGCTGCGGCTCGCCGGTGCCGACGACATCGTGGGCTGCGACCGCGAGGAGTGGTCTACCGCGGTCGCCCGCGGCTCGGCGAGGCGAAGGCCGCCTACGCAGCGACGACCAACCCGCGCGACCTGCGCGGCTCCGCAGACGAGGCGCTGGCGGAGCCGATGTCTACATCGGGCTCTCGGCGCCGGGCGCGGTGACCGCCGCGGGGATCGCCGGGATGGCGGAGCGTCCGATCGTCTTCGCAATGGCGAACCCGACGCCCGAAGTAATGCCCGAGGAGATCGAGGACTGGCCGCAGTGATCGCCACCGGCCGTTCCGACTACCCGAACCAGATCAACAACGTGCTTGCGTTCCCGGGCGTCTTCCGCGGCGCACTCGACGTGCGCGCACGGGTGATCACCGAGGAGATGGAGCTCGACGCGGCGCATGCGCTCGCGGCTGTCGTCGCGCCGGACGAGCTCGCCGCCGACTACGTCGTTCCGAGCGTGTTCAACCGCGTGGTCACGCGGGTCGTCGCCGACGCAGTCGCGCGAGCCGCCGAGCGGTCGGGGGCGGCGCGGAAACGCAGGCCCCCGGCCTAGGACCCTGGAGGCTGCGCCCGGTGCGCGGACCGATCGTCACGTGTCGGGCCTCAACCGCGGTTTTGGACGACATCCATGTGGGGCGTAGGCGGTGGGCTCAACTCGCAGGTCGCGATGATTCCCGCGTGGTGAACGTGGCGCAGTCGCCCCGAGTCGACAGTCTTGCCGCGCAGTGGTGGACTGCGCTCGAGGCCGCGCGATCGAGCCTCCGTGCAGCGGGCCAGTACCTGGACCCTCAGGAGCTCCGTCAACACAGCGACCTCCTCGCCACACAGCGCGTCGAAATCGTGCGGCTGCTGTGGGGACTCGCACGCGACCTCCACACGGACAGCCGGCTTCTCGCCTTCCTCGCTTCTGCAGGGGCTACAGGGCGGATGCTGGGGTTGCCAACCGGTGTGATCGCATGCGTGTTCGACCTCGACGGGGTCCTAACGACCAGCGCGACAGTGCACGCAGCCGCTTGGAGGGAGACGTTCGACGCGTTCCTGCTGGATCGAGCCGAACGCAGCGGCCGCGAGTTCATTCCCTTCGATCCTCACGGCGATTACCTCGATCACATCGCCGGCAGGCCTCGCCTCGACGGCGTGCGTGCTTTTCTCGGCAGTCGTGGCATGAGCCTGCCCGAAGGCAGCCCAAGCGACGCCGCCGGGGCACCGACCGTAAACGGAATCGCCAGCCGCAAGAACGAGGCGATGCAGTTGCGCCTTCAGCGTCAAGGCGTCGCCGCCTTCGACGCCTCGCGCTCCTACCTCGAAGCCTCGCGCATGGTCGGCGTGCGCCGGGCGGTCGTGTCCGCGAGCACCAACACTGCAGCCATCCTCGAACTCGCCGGACTCGACCACCTGATCGAGCAGCGCATCGACGGCACGACGATCGAGGCTCGACAGCTTCTCCCCAAGCCCGCACCCGACACCGTCCTCGCCGCCTGTCAGGCGCTCCACCTCCAGCCAAGCCAGACGGCAGCCTTCGAGACTACGCCTGCCGGCATCGCCGCCGCCCGTGCCGCAGGCGTCAAACTCGTCATCGGGGTTGACCGCGGCGGTTACACCGAAGAGCTACGTGGCAGCGACGCCGACCTCGTTGTCGGTGATCTCGCTGAGCTCCTCGACGGAGTCAAGCCCTCAGACCGACGGTTCTAGGCAGATCTCGACGACGTCGCGGAGAGGCCGCCGCGGCGTCGCCTGGACGTCCGGCCCGTAGCCGACGCGAAGGATCGCCTGCGCCCAGCCGGTTTGCCCAGCGAGCTCGGTGACATGGGGCCGCAGCTCCGGCAGCTCGACGGGCTGGTTGAGGAACGAAGCGGACAGCTCGTCCTGCGTCGCCCGCAAGAGCACGTGCCCGAGCGCCATCCCTGCGCGGACGCGATCGATCTCCTCGTCGCCGGCGGTCCCGAGCACGAACAGTGCAGGCGACGCGTCCAGCAACTTGCGGTCGCGGGCCGCGACCCCTTCCCCGAGGTCGAGGTCCTGAGAGCGAAGGGGCCGAACTTCGAGAGAAGCGCCGGCACTCTGAGTGCGTACGAAGGCATCCCGTCTTTCGCGTGCATCCGGGTCGGGTGAGCCCAGGCGGCGAGCTCGCGGCGGAAGCTCGGGTCGTGCAGCTGGCAAACGTTGTCCTCGGAGACCAGCTCGGCGAGCGCCGCTCGTTCCGCCTCACCTTCCACGAGCGAGAGCCAAGCGTCCTCCTCCTCAGCGGCGCGCGCCAGCACCTCGGCGAGCCCATCCGGGAGGGGCCGCGACTCGAACGCCTGACGGTTGGTGCGCCGGTGCGAGGTCGACAAGAAGAGCAGCTTCTCCTCGTACGTCGGGCGTGCCGCGTCGTGGAGCTCGATCCGCGCGAGCAGGTCGTGATCGGCTGGGTCCGGAAGCAGGTCGATGTCGAGCGCATGGCCGAAGTGCCGAGCCGCGACTCGCAGGTGCAGCAGCGCAGCGCCGCAGCTCATCAGGAGCTCGCGGTCGTCGGAATCGACGACGGGCAGCGCCCGGGTGCGGTCGGCGAAGAGGCTCAGCGTGTCGCCGGCGAGCCGGAAGCGCCAGGGTTGGCTGTTGTGGTTCGAGGGTGCGCGGACGGCGTAGCGGACGAGGTACGCGAGCTTCGCACCGTCCGATCGACTTTCGGGGAATTTCGGTGCGTCCAGGTCGACGACGTCGTCGGTCACGCCGACGTCGAGGCCATGCTCGTGCTGGCGCATTCCCACGTCGACCGCAGCGACAGCTTCGGTCAGGTCCTCGTATTCGAGGAGCGGGAGGTAGGCGTCCTCCTCCTTGCGGAAGTGCGCGTCGAGGAGCGCGTGGATGCCGTAGAGCAGCCGTTCGAGCGTCTGGACGTCCGCGACGTCGACCTTCGCCAGTGCGTCGACGCGCTCCCGGAGCAGGCGATGGTCCATGGCCATGGTCTGCGTCGCGGCGGGGTGGCCGAGGCGGCGTGCGACGGCGGGGTAGAGCCACATCTCCTCGGCCTCGGCATGCAAGGCCAACTCGCCGCGCAGGAAGTCAAGCGTCTCCGCGATAACTGCGCCGCGGCTTTCAAGGTCGAGATCGCGCAGCCGCGCGGCCGTCTCTGGCAACTCGTCAACGGCGGTGCGCAACTCTCGACGTCTGCGGCGAAGCGGCTCGGTCAGCGGGGTATCCATCGCGGCAAGTGTCGTCGGCGGGCGCGACATCTCCATCGGGGCGGCCACCGAAGCGGCATGCGGTTTTCCCGAGAAAAAGGGCGACGGGAGGAGAATCCCGCCGCCCTGACGTCCGGAGCTCAGGTCTTCGCGATCTCGACCTTGTGCGGCTTCGAAATCTCGAGCTTCGGCGCGTGCACCTCGAGGATGCCGTCGTGGAATGACGCCTTCAGGTGCGGCGTGTCGGGCTCCGCCGGGAGGACGAAGCGGGTCGTCGAGCGCCGCCTCGGAACCGAGCGTCTGTGCGACGGAGCACGCCGTGGAAAGCGAAGGATGGAAGCGGCGAGGAGGGAGCGCCGAGGAGGGCGGCTCCGAAGAGCAGCGAGGCGAGGCGGCCGGCGAGTGGTTCGAGCGCTGCCGCCGCATCGGCCGCGCCGTCGATCGAGCGGCCCTGTTCGTAGAGCGTCGCCGCGCAGGCGGCGACGATGAAGAGGCCGACGTCATCAGGTCGCGGTCGTCCGTATTCAGAGGAAGGCGCTATCCGGGTTTCCGCCGATGACCGGACGCTCTCGGCGCGCGAGCATCGGAACGACAAGAGGAGGCTGTTATGTCAACCGTCTCGCACGAGCCTTCCACCGTCGTTCGAAGGCCGACGTGGATGGACGCTCGTGAAATGTGGGCGTCCCTGGTGATCGTCGCGATCTGGCTCGCGGTGGCCGTCTCGGCCGCTTTCGGGCCGGACTTCCAGAGCTTCGATGTCTCTGGCAGCGGCGACGACGATTCCGTCCGGGATCGTCGTCGCGCTGTTCGCGATGTTCGCGACGATGTCGGTCGCAAAGCACGGCTTCGGCCGCAAGGAAAGGACGCCCTAAGAACCTCTAACTCAATGAGATTGAGGAGGAGCCGACATGGTGTCAGGGCTCACGCCAGCCTGCTGCTAGGCGTGCAACCCTGCGCCACGCCGTCATCCCGTAGCCAAAGCTGAGCTCCTGCAGCAAGTGCTCTCAGCCGATCCCGGTGTGCAGCACGAACGAGCTCCCCCTGCAACACACGTCGATCATCCAGCCGCTTGCGACCCGGATAACCGAACCGGCGCGGCTTCTTCGGCAGCAACGGCTCGATCCGCTGCCGCAACGCGTCCGGCACCGCCCACGACTTTGCCCTCATCGACACCCTCCGACCTTGACGACAGGTGCAGACGGACTTCGCTAAGAACGAGCGAGGTCACTTCATTGAGTTAGAGGTTCTAAGCTGTGGATGTCAGCGTCGACGGACTCGAGGCCTGCGGCTTCCGACCCGCGCAGGCGAACGAGCCGGTTGCCGGCCGGATGCGCGACGACGAACGGGATGCCGGTCGGGCCGACCGCCTGCGATGTCATCGGCTTCTCGATCAGCAGTTCGACTCGGTGTAGCCCGGCTCGTTGACGATTCGATGAGCCGCGCAGCAGCGAGGCCCAGGAGGACGACGACCCCGCCGGCCGCCGCGTCGAGGACGAAGTGGTTGGCGGTGGCGACCACGGCAAAGGTCATGGCGAGCGGAGACGCGACCGCGAACCCCCGCACGGCGAGGTTGGCCGTCGTTCCGAACAAGACGATGCCGACGAGCAGGTTCCAGCCGACGTGGAGGCTCGGGAAAGCGGCGTACTGGTTCGTCAGGCCCGGAGGCTGCAGCGCCCGGTAAGCGTACGACTGCTCGGTCACTGTGTCGACGAGCCCGAGGTCGAGCAGACGGGGCGGCGCGACCGGAAAGAGCGCGAAGGAGAGGAAGCCGATCGCACCCGAGACGAATAGCGCGTTCCGGAGCAGGTAGTAGCGGTCGCGCCTGAACAGCAGCAGCGCCAGGACCGTCGCGAGGATCACCGGCCAGTGACCCCAGATGTAGACCCAGTTCGCGAGCGCGACGAGGTCGTCGCTGCGGATTATCGAGCTCTGGATGCCGCGTTCCCAGGCCAGGTCGAGCGCCCGCTCGACCCGGACGATGCGGTCGGCGTTCTCGAAGGACTCGTGGAGGCTGCCGGCGGTCGCGTTCCGGATGCCGAAGTACGACGCGATCGCAGCCGTGAGGAGTATTACCTCGCGCGCGACAGCGGCGACGCGACTGTTCAGGTCGAGGTTGTGTACGTGCGTTGTCCCCACACCTCGAGCGTGGGGCTGGGAGCACGAGAGCGGCATCGGGGCGGACACGGATTCGCCCCGCGTGTTGCTCCCCCGTCGGTTCCACGTCCCTGCCTGGCCGCCGGCGGCGAGAGCGCCCGGTCGCGCTGAGGGTTCGCACCCAGCACCACGACCTCGTCCTGCTGTCGATCGAACACCTCCGCGAGATCTCGCCTTCGCTCGAGACGATCGTCGTGGAAGAGGCCTGGTCAGCGCGGCTCGGCCTGCAGCCGGACACTCGCTCCGAGCTGCCCGGCGCGTAGCGCCCGGCTCAGATCGCCTCGGGGACCATCTCGATCGCGCCGCACGGGCACTCGGCGGCGCAGAGGCCGCAGCCCTTGCAGAAGTCGAGTCGATCGCGTAGCGCGTCGCCCGGCTCGCCGAGCTTGATCACGGCGTTGTCGGGGCAGACGCCGAAGCAGTTGTCGCACGAGAAGCAGTTGCCGCACGACAGGCAGCGGCGCGCCTCGAACAGCGCGGTCGACTCGTCGAGGCCGCCGACGACCTCGTCGAAGGTGGACTGCCGGCGCGCCAGCTCGAGCAGCGGCCTGACCGTGCGCGGCGCGTCGGAGTAGTACCAGGTGTTGAGGCGCGTCGAAGTCGGCGAGCTCGTGCTTCGGCGCAGGCGTCTCCGACGACGCGCCGCGCAGCCAGGCGTCGATGTGGCGGGCCGCCTTCTTGCCGTGGCCGACGGCGACCGTGACCGTGCGCTCGGCGGGCACCATGTCGCCGCCGGCGAAGACGCCGGGGCAGCCGGTCATCAGGTCCGGGCCGACCTGGACGACGCCGTCGTCGACCTCGAGGCCGGGCACGCCGTCGAGCAGCGAGAGGTCGGTCTCCTGGCCGAGGGCGAGGACGAGCGAGTCGGCGTCGAGCTCCTCGAGCTCGCCGGTGGGCTGCGGGAAGCCGGTCTCGTCGAGCTCCATCCGCTCGAGCACCAGCTTGCCCGCGTCGGCCTGCTTGATCGTGGACAGCCACTTCACCAGCACGCCCTCTTCCTCGGCCTCCTCGACCTCGAAGTCGTGGGCGGGCATGCGGTCGCGCGTGCGGCGGTAGACGACGATCGCCTCCGTCCGCGCCCAGGCGCTTGGCCGTGCGGGCCACGTCCATCGCGGTGTTGCCGCCGCCGTAGACCGCGACCCGGCGGCCGAGCAGCGGCTTCTCCTCGCCCTCCATGCTCGCGCAGCAGCGAGACGGCGTCGAGGACGTGCGCGGCCGAGCCGGCCGGGATGTAGGCGCGCTTGCCGAGCTGGGCGCCGACGGCGAGGAAGACGGCGTCGAACCCGCCCTCGCTGCATGGCGTCGAGGACGTCGTGACCTTGCGTGTCCAGCTCGAGCGTGACGCCGAGGTCGAGGATCCGCTGGATCTCGGCGTCGAGGACGTCGCGCGGCAGGCGGTACGTCGGGATGCCGAAGCGCATCATGCCGCCGGGCTCGGGCCGGCGTCGCGGATCGTCACGGCGTGGCCGAGGCGGGCCAGGTGGTAGGCGGCGGACAGCCCCGAGGGGCCGGCGCCGACGACGAGCACGCGCTTGCCCGAGCGGCTCGGCGCGTGCCGACACCGTCCAGCCCCGCTTGATCGCCTCGTCGCCGAGGAACCGCTCGACGGAGTTGATCCCGACCGCCTCGTCGAGCTGCGCCGCGGTTGCAGACGGTCTCGCAGGGGTGGTAGCAGACCCGGCCCATGACCGCCGGGAACGGGTTGTCCTCCATGATCTTCCGCCAGGCGCGCTCGTAGCCGTCGCCGCCCTCCTCGGCCTGGTAGAGCCAGGCCTGGATGTTCTCGCCGGCCGGGCAGGCGTCGTTGCACGGCGGCAGCCGGTCGACGTACACCGGCCGCTCGGTGCGCCAGCTGCCGGTCTTGTTGGCCAGGCTGGAGCCGACGTCGAGCGTGATCGCGAACGGCTTGTCCATCATGCACGCCTCCTCCTCGAGCAGCCCGAAGCGGCGGATGTTGCGGTCGGCCATCGCCTGGAGCCGCGCGATCACGTCGGTGCGCGGCGGGTCGCCGAAGAGGTGGGCGTACCGCTTCTGCAGCCGCAGGTACTCCTCGACCGGGACCCGGCGCCGGATCTTGGAGACGCTCACGACCTCGCCGTGCTCGGCCTCGAACACCGGGAACAGGCCGGTCTCCTTCGCCAGCCGGGCGATGCGGATCGTGTCGTTCGACGGCCGCGCCCCAGCCGAGCGGGCAGGGCACGAGCACGTGCAGGTAGCGGGCGCCGCGGAACTCCATCGCGCGCTCGACCTTGTCCTCGAGGTCGCGCAGGTCGGCGACCGTCGCGGTGGCGACGTACGGGATCTCGTGCGCCATCGCGATCAGCGGCGCGTTCTTGCCCTGGCCGAAGACGTTGCCGGGCTCGTCGCCGACCGGCTTCGTGTTCGCGGTGCGCGCGGCGGGCGGCGTCGCGCCGGAGCGCTGCACGCCGGTGTTCATGTAGCCCTCGTTGTCGTAGCAGACGTAGAGCACGTCGTCGTTGCGCTCGAACATGCCCGACAGGCAGGCGAAGCCGATGTCGACCGTGCCGCCGTCGCCGCCCTGGCCGATGACGCGGATGTCCGTCGCGGCCCTTCGCCTTCAGCGCCGCGGCGACGCCGGTCGCGACCGCCGGCGCGTTGCCGAACAGCGAGTGCAGCCAGGGAAGCTGCCACGACGACTCCGGGTACGGCGTCGAGAAGACCTCGAGGCAGCCGGTCGCGTTCGCCGCGATCAGCCGGCCGTCGGTGGCGCGCATCGCGGCGTCGAGGACGTAGCGCGCGCCGAGCGCCTCGCCGCAGCCCTGGCAGGCGCGGTGGCCGGAGGTGAGCGAGTTCGAGCGCTCCGTCGCGCGCCTGGACCGAGCGCTGCTCGGGGTCGAGCAGCCGGTTGCCGACCGCGAAGGTGCCGGCCTGGTAGAACTTGATCGGCTGGCACGGCATCGTCGTCACCTCAGTGCGACCGCGCCGCGACGATGCCGAGGTCGCGCAGCATGTTCTCGGCGTGCGGCCCGGAGCGGCCGCTCGCTGCCGATGCGCTCGAGCTCGCGCTCGACGAGCCGCCAGTCGAGGTCGAGGAAGTCAGGCGGCCGGCTCGAGCCGGTCGGCGAGCACGTCGTCGAGCAGCGCGCGCAGCGAGCGCTTCGTGATCGGCGCGGCCGCCGAGGCCGGCGACGACGTCGTAGACCGTCGACGGCAGGCCCGAGAGGGCGAGCCGGACGTTCTGGCCGACGATCCCGCCGACGCCGACGGCGAACGCCCGCTCGACCACGACGACCCGCGTCGCGTGCGCCGAGCGCCGTCGCGCACCTCGTCGAGCGGCCACGGCCGGAAGCAGGTGATGCCGAGCGCGCCGATCCGCACGCCCTGCGTCGCGCAGCTCGTCGACGACGTCCTCGATCGTGCCGAGCACCGAGCCGAGCGCGACGACGATCGTGTCGGCGTCCTCGCTCCGGTAGCGCGCGGACCAGCCCGCCGGACGGCCGGCCGAACGCCTGCGCGAACTCGGCCGCGATCTCGGGATCGCGTCGAGCGCCTGCATCTGCTTGGCGTGCGCGAGGTACTTGCACCTCGGTGAACGCCTCGGGCCCGACCATCGCGCCGATCGTGACCGGCTCGTCCGGGTCGAGCACCTGGCGCGGCTCGAACGGCGGCAGGAAGGCGTCGACCTGCTCCTGCGTCGGGAGGTCGACCGCGCTCGAACGCGTGGGTGAGGACGAAGCCGTCCATGCAGACCATCACCGGCAGCGACAGCTCCTCGGCGAGCCGGAACGCCTGGACGTGCAGGTCGACCGCCTCCTGGTTGGACTCGGCGTAGAGCTGGATCCAGCCGCGAGTCGCGCTGCGACATCGAGTCGGAGTGGTCGTTCCAGATGTTGATCGGCGCGCCGATCGCGCGGTTGGCGACCGTCATCACGATCGGCAGGCCGAGGCCGGAGGCGTTGTACAGCGCCTCGGCCATGTAGAGCAGTCCCTGGCTGGCCGTCGCGGTGTAGGCGCGCGCGCCGGCTGCCGAGGCGCCGATCGCGGCCGACATGGCGGCGAACTCGGACTCGACCATCAGGTACTCGCACGGCGCGAGCTCGCCGCGTGCGCACCAGGTCGGAGAGCGCCTCGACGATGTGGGTCTGCGGCGAGATCGGGTAGGCGCAGATCACCTCCGGCCGGCAGAGCGCGACGGCCTCGGCGACCGCCTGCGAGCCTTCGATCTGGCTCACGCATGGGCCGGCTCCCTCACGCGGTCGCGGACGAGCGTCGAACGCCGCCGTCGCGGCCGCCGACGTTGCCGCTCGCCGATCTGCCCGGGAAGCGTCGCGCGGATCGCCGTCGCGCACCGACGTCGAGCGAGACGACGCCGGTGAGCGCGGCGAACGCGCCGAGCAGCGCCGCGTTCGGCAGCGGCCGCCCGAGGTGCTCGCGCGCGAGCTCGGTCGCCGGCACGGTCGACGCAGCCGTCCGGGCGCAGAGCGCTCGGCGAGCTCGTCGAGCCCGAGCTCCTCGAAGCCGCGCGTGGTGTTGATCAGCACGTAGCCGTCGGCGCCGAGGCCGCCGAAGAGATCGACCTGGTGCAGCAGCGTCGGGTCCTGGACGATCAGCGCGTCCGGCTCGGCGATCGGCTCCCGCGAGCGGATCGGCTTGTCGTCGATGCGGCAGAACGCGACGACCGGCGCGCCGGTGCGCTCGGAGCCGAAGGTCGGGAACGCCTGCGCGTGCCGGCCCTCGTGGAACGCGGCGACGGAGAGCAGCTCGGCGGCGGTCACGACGCCCTGGCCGCCGCGCCCGTGGATGCGTACTTCGAACATCACCATGATCGTGGGCCGTGAGCTGCCGGGCCGCATCCGAAGTCAGACCCACCTGGCGTGCGGCCAACTACGGATGGCGCCGGCGCAGGCGGCCGTAGCGTGCAGCGTGAGATGCGAACGAAAGGAGCACGAATGTCCGTTCGGGTAGCAATCAACGGCTTCGGGCGCGTCGGCCGCGCCGCGCTGCGGGCGGCCTACGAGCAGGAGGCGGACATCGAGTGCGTGGCGATCAACGACGTGGTCGATCGCAGTCACGCTCGCGCACCTGCTCGCGCGGGACACCGTCTACGGCGCTTCCGGCTCCGGTCGGGCGACGGAGCGCGATCCGGGTCGACGACCTCGAGATCCTCACGTTCGCCGAGAGGGAACCGCGCGCGCTGCCGTGGGACGACCTCGGAGTCGACGTCGTGATCGAGTCGACGGAGCCTTCCGGACGCGCGCAGACGCCGCGCAACATCTCGAGGCGGGCGCGCGAAAGGTGATCATCTCCGCGCCGGCAAGGACGCGGACGTGACCGTCGTCCTCGGTGTCAACTTCGACGCCTACGACCCGGACGGCACGACGTGATCTCGAACGCATCGTGCACGACGAACTGCCTCGCGCCGCTCGCGAAGGTCCTCCACGAGACGGTCGGGATCCGCCACGGACTGATGACGACCGTGCATGCGTACACGGCGGACCAGCAGCTGGTCGACCTGGCGCACAAGGATCTTCGTCGTGCGAGAGCCGCTGCGCTCAACATCGTCCCGACGACGACCGGCGCCGCGAAGGCGATCGGGCTGGTGATCCCCGAGCTCGAGGGGAAGCTGCACGGCTACGCCGCCCGCGTGCCTGTCCCGACGGGGTCGCTGGTCGATCTCACCGTTGAGATGCGAGCGCGCGACGTCGGTCGAGGAGGTCAACGGGCGTTCTGGAGCACGCCGACGGCGACGGCTCGATGGGATCTTGGCGTACGGCGACGAGCCGTTCGTCTCGTCCGACGTCATCGGCTCGCCCTACTCGGCGGTCTTCGACAGCGGGCTCACGAGCGTCGTCGACGGCACGCTGGTCAAGGTCGTGGGGTGGTACGACAACGAGTGGGGCTACTCGAGCCGGCTGGTCGACCTCGCCAGCGCGTGCTCGTGCCGGTCCCGGCCTGAGCCGATTCCGTACTTTGCCGAAGCGGCGTGCCCCGCGGCTTTGCCGATGGCCCGGCGCCCACTCGGCGACACGCTGTCGGTGTTGACACAGAAGGAGGCCCGAGATGGCTCCGCAGACGCTGACCTCATCCGGGGCACGGTCCCTCGACGACATCCGCGTCGAGGAGGCCATGCACCACGGCGTCCTGACCTGCGCCCTCGAGGCGCGACTCACCGACGTCGCGGCCATGATGGCCGAGAACAAGATTCACTGCGTCGTCGGGCTCGGCGACGTGACCGAGGACGACACGCGCCTCTGGGGCGTGATCTCCGACCACGACCTGGTCGCCGTCTGCGGCCACTGGAGGACCGACAGGCCCTGACGGCCGGCGGCACCGCGGGCACCGACGTGATCACGATCGCGCCGGACGCCTCGGTCCGTGCCGCGGCCGAGCTGATGTCCACCAACCGGGTGACGCATGTCCTCGTCGTCGCGGAGGGCTCGGATCACCCGGTCGGAGTGATCTCCACGCTCGATGTGGCGCGGGCCGTGGCCGGGCGCATCGAACCCCAGCGCGACCGGCCCGCCGAACGGGTTGACCAGCTGATGTCGTTGACGGTCGTGACGGTGACACCCGAGATGCCGTTGACCGACGTGGCTGCGCTGCTCGTCCGGCACCGCATCTCCGGCGTTCCGGTCGTCGTGGACGAGCGGGTGGTCGGCGTCGTCTCCGAGGCCGACATCCTCGCCAAGGAGCGCGGTGAGCAGACGCGCGAGGAGGATCGGTTCCTCGCCTGGCTTCTCCACCGCGACACCGACGAGTTGCGCGAGAAGATGGCTGCTCGCACTGCGGGCGAGGCGATGAGCACTCCGGCGATCACGATCGATTTCTGGCGCTCGCCTGCCTCCGGCCGCGGCCCTCATGCTCGCGCGCGGGGTCAAGCGCCTGCCGGTCACGCACGACGGCCGGCTCGTCGGCATCGTCACCCGCGGCGATCTCGTGCGAGCCTTCGCGCGCTCCTCCTGACCAGGCGATCGCGCAGGACATCCGAACGGGCGTGATCCTGCACGCGTTCTGGATGACGCCGAACGACGTTGACGTCGCCGTGGAGGGCGGCGAGGTGACGCTGCGCGGTGTGGTCGATTCCGAGGCCGTCCGTGACGCCCTCGTGGGAGCGGTCCGGCGCGTCCCAGGTGTCGTCGTCGTCAGTCCGGAGCTCACGCTGCGGCCCGATGCGCGGAGCACGACCTATCACCGGCTCGGCGAGCAGGAGGGAGCCGCGATGAGCCTCGCTGCGATCGTCGAGGCGCGTAACGTCGTGAAGACCTACGACACGGGCGCGGTCAGCGTGCACGCCCTGCGAGGGCGTCGACCTGCGGATCGCGCGCGGCGAGATGGTCGCGATCATGGGGCCGAGCGGCTGCGGCAAGACGACCCTGCTCAACTGCCTCTCGGGGCTCGACTCGATCGACGGCGGCGAGGTCCTGATCGAGGGCACGCCGCTGTCGCGGCATGTCCGACCGCGAGCGCACCGACTACCGCGCCCGGCGCATGGGCTTCGTCTTCCAGTTCTACAACCTGATGCCCGTGCTCAGCGCGGTCGAGAACGTCGAGCTGCCGCTGCTGCGTCTCGCGCGTGCCGGCGCGGGGAGGCACGGCAGCGCGCGCTCGACGCGCTCGACCTCGTCGGCCTCGCCGACCGGGCCGAGCACCTCCCCGACGAGCTCTCCGGCGGCGAGCGCCAGCGCGTGACGATCGCCCGCTCGCTCGTCAACGACCCGGCGATCGTCTGGGCCGACGAGCCGACCGGCGACCTCGACAGCGAGAACGCCGAGGAGATCGTGGAGCTGATGCGCCGGCTCAACGTCGAGCGCGGCCTCACGTTCCTGATCGTCACGCACGACATCGCCGTCGGCCGCAGGACCGACCGCATCGTCCGGATGCTCGACGGCCGCGTCGTCGAGGAGCAGCGACTGGAGGTGGCACGCATGTACTCGCGCGTCACGCAGCTTGAGATCGACACGGTCCGCGTACGGCGCTCGAGGAGGCCGTCGACGCTCTTCGAGCGAGCAGGTCGCTGCCCGCGTCTGCGCGAGCAGGACGGCTATGAGGGCGTGTACGTCCTCGACAACGCCGGAGGGCAAGGCGCTCGCTGATCACGCCTCTGGGAGGACGAGGAGGCGGCCGATCGCCGCCGCGCGGCTTCGCGACGCGAGCAGCTCGACCGTTACGTGACGCTCTTCGCGTCGCCGCCCGGCCGCGAGCACTACGAGGTCGTCTTCGCCGAGATGCCGGGCGTGCTGGTGGGCTGAGCGATGAAGGAGCTCTTCGGCATCCCGATCGACACCCTTCTCGTCATCCTCCTCGTCACTGCTCGGCGCGGCCGGCGGCGTGGTCGTCGTCCTCGCGGCTGCGCAACCCGGTCCTCGTCAAGCTCGGCGTCCGCAACGTCGGGCGCCGGCGTGGCCGAACGGCGCTGATCGTGCGTCGGGCTGATGCTCGGCACGGCGATCATCGCCGCCGCGCTCGCCACCGGCGACACGATGAGCCACACGATCCGCTCGACTGCGGTCGCAGGCGCTCGGCCAGACCGACGAGCTGGTGTCCGCCAAGGGCGCCGACGTCGAGGTCGGCACGCAGCTCGGCGCCGCGACCGGGACCCGCTACTTCGCCGAGGACCACCTGAAGGTGATCGACGCGGTGCTCGCCGACGCCGACCTGATGGACGGCGTCGCGCCCGCGATCGTCGAGCCCGTCGCGGTGCAGATCCCCGCACGCCGTCAGAACGAGCCGAACGTCACGCTCTTCGCGGCCGAGCCGGCGCGCATGGCCGGCTTCGGCACGATCGAGCGCGTCGGCGGCGGCACGGTCGACACTTGCCGAGCTCGGCGCCGAACGAGCTCTACCTCAACGCGAAGGCCGCGGACGAGCTCGACGCCCGGATAGGCGACCGCGTGCTCATCTTTGCCGGACACCGGCCCGCGTCGCTTCGAGTCCGCGACATCGTCGCGCTACGAGGGTGCCGGTACGAGCGACTCCGGCGATGCTGATGCCGCTTGCGACGGCGCAGCGCGTGCTGGACAAGCCGGGACTGATCAAGCACATCCTGATCTCGAACAAGGGCGGCGCGATGTCCGGCGTGGCCCTCACCGACCAGGTCGTGAACCGAATGGCGCCTTCGATCGACTGGCTCGGCCTCGAGACCGACCCGACCAAGCAGGACGCGCTCGAGGAGGCGGACGCCGCCGGCTCCGCCTTCATGGCGATGTTCACGACGTTCGGCTCGTTCTCGATCGCCGCCGGCATCCTGCTGATCTTCCTCGTCTTCGTCATGCTCGCGGCGGAGCGGCGCGGCGAGCTCGGGATCGCGCGCGCGGTCGGCACGCGGCGCGGCCACCTCGTGCAGCTCTTCGTGTTCGAGGGGATCGCCTACGACGTCGTCGCCGCGTTGGTCGGCGCGCTCCTCGGCGCGGCGGTCGCCTACGGGATGGTCGTCGTGATGGCCGGCGCGCTCGACCAGGTCGGCTTCGACATCCAGTACGACGTGCGCCTGCGCAGCCTCGCGGTCGCGATCGCGATCGGGGTGCTGCTCACGCTCGTCGTCGTCGCGGTCTCGGCGTGGCGCGTGAGCGTGATGACGATCTCCGCGGCGATCCGCAACCTGCCGGAGCCCGCGGCGCCGCGGCGGCGACGGCGGTTCGTGCTGTCGGCGTTCGGGCTGGTCTTCGGGGTCTTGCTGCTCGCCTCGGGCAGCCGGCGCGGGCACGGCGACGCCGCTGATGCTCGGATGGTCGCTGGCCGTGATCAGCCTCATCCCGCTCCTGCGCGGCCGCCGGCGTCCGCGAGCGGGTGGCCTACACGAGCTGCGGGCCTCGTGGTCCTCGTGACGCTGCTGCTCCCGTGGCGGGCCTGGGAGGCGGTCTTCGGCGACCTGGCGATGGACTTCTCGACCTGGATCGTCTCCGGCCTGATGATCGTGCTCGGCGCCGTCTGGGTGATCATGTTCAACGCCGACGTCGTTCCTGGGCTGCGTCGATGCGCCTGCTCGGCCGCCTGGGCCGGCTCGCGCCGGTGCTGCGGGTCGCGATGGCCTATCCGCTGGCCAGCCGCTTCCGCACCGGGACGACGCTCGCGATGTTCACGCTCGTCGTCTTCACGCTGGTGACGGGGACGGCCTCGTCCGGCTCGTTCATGAGCGCCTTCGAGAACAGCGACGAGTTCGGCGGCGGCTTCCAGGTGCGCGCGAGCACCTCGGCCGTGGCGCCCATCGACAACATCCAGTCCGGCGCTTGCCCGCGCCCCGGCGCTCGCGCCTCCGACTTCCGGACGGTCGCGAGCCAGTCGTTCCTCGCCGGTGGACGCGCGGCAGATCGGGACGGGCCCGCAGACGCAGCCGTACGTCGTCCGCGGGCTCGACAACGCCTTCCTGCGCCATACGACGCTTCGGGCTCGGCGCGATCGCAAACGGCTACATCTCCGCGCGCGACGTCTGGTCGTCGATCTCGCTGAATCCGGGCCTCGCCGTCGTGGACAGCCTGGTCGTGCCGCGGCGCGACAACTTCAACTTCGCGATGCCTGCCGACTTCAAGCTGAGGGTTTCTTCTACGAGGACGGCGCGCTTCGACCCGATCCCCGTCGAGCTGTACGACCCGCAGACGCACAAGCGGCTGCGCCTGACCGTGATCGGCGTGCTGAAGGACACGGCGCCGCTCGAGATGGCCGGCCTCTCGACCTCGCAGCGGACGCTCGACGCCGCGTACCCGGGCCGCGTGCGGCCGACGATTCACTACTTCGAGCTCGCGCCCGGTGTCGACGCGAAGGCGGCGGCCCGGCGGCTCGAGTCGGCGTTCGTCTCGAACGGGATGGAGGCGGAGTCGATCAAGCAGGTGCAGCAGGACTCGGTCGCCGCGAACGTCACGTTCAACCGGTTGATCGAGGGGTTCATGGGCCTCGGACTGATCGTCGGCGTCGCCGCGCTGGGCGTGATCAGCGCCCGCTCGGTCGTCGAGCGGCGGCAGCAGATCGGCGTGATGCGCGCGATCGGCTTCCGCGACACGATGGTGCAGGCGGCGTTCCTGCTCGAGTCGTCGTTCATCGCCCTGACGTCGATCGTGGTCGGCACGGCCCTCGGACTGGTGCTCGCCTACAACATCGTCGACGATTCACGGCAACAGGCGAGCTGGGAGCACCTGACGCTGGTCGTCCCCTGGGGCAGCCTGGCGGTGATCTTCGTGGTCGTGTACGCGACCGCCCTCGCAGCGACGCTGGCGCCGGCCCTCCGCGCCTCGCGGATCCGGCCGGCCGAGGCGCTGCGCTACCAGTAAGGAGGCGACTTCGATGAGCGTTGTACTCGAACGGCCGCAAAGCCGGCCGCAGCGCCTGAGCACGCGCGCGCCCGTACGCGACAGGCGCCATCGGCACTGGGCCTGGCTGGCGGCGTCGCTGCCCTTCGCGTTCCTGCTGCCCTTCCTGCTCGTCGACGTGCTCAGCCTCCAGCGCGACGTCTTCTACGGTCTGTACGCGCTCGCCGTCGCCACGTTCGTAACCAGCTGGGCCCGGGACACACGGCTCGACCCGCGCAAGCTCGTCGCACGCAACTGGCGCTGGGGCCTCGCGCTCGGCCTGGCGACCGCAGCGGTCATGGCCTTCATCGTCCTGAGAACCGAGGAGGCGACTCCGAGACCGGGCGGGATGGAGCTGGTCGGAGCCGTTGCCTGGCGCGGGATCCTCTACGGCGTCACAGACGGTGTCCTGCTCTCCGTGTTCCCGATTCTCGCCGTGTTCGCGGCGTTCGCGGGAACGCGGCTGCGACGGAGGCTGCTCGGCACCGTGCTGATCGGCCTGATCGCACTGGTCGCGTCGATGGCCGTCACGGCGACGTATCACCTCGGCTACCAGGACTTCCGCGGGGAGAAGCTGCGGAAGCCCGTGGCCGGGGACGTCGTGTGGAGCGCGCCGACGCTGTTCACGCTCAGCCCGCTCGGCGCGCCAATCGCCCACGCGGGGCTGCACGTGACGGCGGTGCTCCACAGCTACGAGACGGACACGTTCCTGCCGCCGCACTCCCCGGCCCGCGGCGACTGATGTCCGCTCCTCGGCGTCTTCGTCGCGAGCCTGCTGACCGCGCTCGCGACGGGGCTCGGGGCGCTGCCGTTTCTCTTCTGGGGCCATCCGTCCCGTACCTGGCTCGGCCTCGGGAACGGCCTGGCCGCGGGCTTCATGGTGGGCGCGAGCATCGGCCTTCTGCGCGAGGCGTGGGGGTTCGGTTCCTTCCGCGCGGTCGTCGGCGTGCTGGCGGGCGGCGTAATGATCGCGATCGCCGGACGCGTCCTCGACGCAGATCCCGGCCACCACTTCGCGGGTTTCCAAGGCGCGGCCGCCAAGTCGATGCTCCTGATCGTCGGCGTCATGACCGTCCACTCGTTCACCGAGGGCATCGGTGTGGGCGTCGCCTTCGGCGGCGGCGAGACGCTCGGCCTCGTGATCGCGCTTGCGATCGCAATCCACAACATCCCCGAGGGGCTCGCGATCAGCCTCGTCCTCGTCCCCCGCGGCGTCGGGCCAGGGCGGGCGGCGGCGTGGAGCGTCTTCTCGAGCCTGCCCCAGCCGCTCATGGCCGTCCCCGCCTACCTCTTCGTCGAGCTGTTCAAGCCGCTGCTGCCGTTCGGGCTCGGCTTTGCGGCGGGGGCGATGGTGTGGATGGTCTCGCGCTCGCTCCTGCCGGAAGCCGTGCGGGAGGCCCCCGCCCGCGTCGTCGCGCTCGTCTGCCTCGCGTCGACCGCGGGGATGGTGGCGCTGCAGGCGATCCTGCTCTGAGATCCGTAGAAACCCGCGCCTGGCCGGCCGCTTTTCGCGGTTTGCAGTCGGGCGGCGTGGCCGCCACCATGGCAGAAGGAGTCGAGCGAGGAGGAGTCATGTCCGCCGAGAGCACGAAAGTCCTGATCGCCGGCGGTGGTGTCGCCGCTCTCGAAGCAGCGCTGGCCCTCCACGCACTTCTCGACGACCGGGTCGAGATCGCATTGCTCGCCCCGGAGCCCCGCTTCTGGTACCGGCCCCTCGCCGTCGCGGAACCCTTCCGCCTCGGAGAGGTGCAGCACTTCGAGCTGCAGGACCTGGCGTCCGCTGCCGGCGCCCAGTTCTTGCCGGGGACGCTCGTGGGGGTGGACGGCAGGCGCAAGGTCGCCCGCTTGGCCGGCGAGGGCACACTCGCGTACGACGCGCTGCTGATCGCGTGCGGCGCCGTGCCGAAGCCCGCCGTCCTCGGCGCACTGACCTTCCGCGGGCCCGCCGACACGGACAAGGTTCGCGACCTGCTCGCCCGCGCGGTCGCGGGTGACGTGCACAGGATTGCCTTCACGGTGCCGTGGGGCGCCGTCTGGACGCTGCCCGCCTACGAGCTGGCGCTCCTGACGGCCGCGCACCTCGCGGCGGCCGGAGCCGAGGATGTCGAGCTTGCGCTCGTCACGCCGGAGGATGAGCCCTTGGCGCTGTTCGGCCGTGCCGCGACCGACGCGATCACCGCGCTGCTGGAGAGGCGCCACATCGAGGTGCACACGCGCTCGCATCCGTTCGCACTCGAGGAAGGCCTGCTTCACCTGGTCCCGGAGGGCACGATCCCTGCGGAGCACGTGGTCGCGCTCCCCAGGTTGCAGGGCCAACGGATCGACGGCGTGCCTCAGACGGTCGACGGCTTCATCGCCGTCGACGCGAACGGCCGGGTGTACGGACTCGAAGACGTCTACGCCGCCGGAGACATCACCAGCTTTCCCGTGAAGCAGGGTGGGATCGCCGCACAGCAGGCCCTGTCGGCGGCGGAGGCGATCGCCGCCGCAGCCGGCGCCGACATCGAACCGACTCCGTTCCGACCCGTCCTGCGCGGCCTCCTCCTGACCGGCGACCGCCCGCAGTACCTGCGCCACGAGATCACAGGCGGAGTCGGCAACACGTCGATGGCGAGCGAGGAGCCCTTGTGGTGGCCGCCAGCCAAGATCGTCGGTCACTACCTCGCGCCGTTCCTGGCCGAGCGCTCCGGGGTGACCGCTCCCGTCGAGCTCGAACCGGCGGAGGGAGCCGTCGCCGTCGAGGTGGAGCTCGGAGAGCGCGACCTCGACCGGCTGCTCACGCCACCGCCGGTGCCCGTGCCGGAATCTCCGGAGAGAACGGTCAAGGAGGTCATGCACGGCGAGCCGCTCGTCGTGGCGCCCGAGGACACGCTCGGTCAGGCGGCCGAGCTGATGCGCGAGCGCGAGCTCGGCTCGGCTCTCGTCGCGGACTTCGGCCGGTTGATCGGAATCCTGACGTCGCGAGACCTGCTCCGCGCCTTCGCCGCTCGTGCCCATCCGAGTGAGGGACGAGTTCGGGAGTGGATGACGGCCGACCCGGTGACGGTCGGGCCCGAGGCGTCGCTCGAGGAGGCCGAGTTCCTGATGGGCGAGTACGGGTTCCACCACCTGCCGGTGGTCGGCGAGGAGGAGCAGCCGATCGGCATCGTGGGCCTGCGCGACGTCGCCGGACGGCCTTCGCCCCTCGGCGGCCGGATCCACGTCGGGCTCGGCTTCTGAGTCGGACGAGCCGCGAGCGAGCTCCGTACTTCACCGCAGTCGATTTCCGCGCCGCCTCTGATGGAGGCGAGCCCGCCGGTGACGAAGCTTCGGCTCAGGTTAAGGCCGACGAAAGGAGAAGGAAATGCGCAGGTGGTTTGCATACGGAGGAATTGCTGCAAGTCTCATGCTCATCGCCTTCGGCATCGGCGCGATCGTCATCGGCATCGACGGTCGCAGCGACGTCCGCAGCGCGATCGCAGAGCAGAACATCACGGCGACGCCGGATGCCGGCGAGCTCTCGAACGGCAAGCTGGATCCCGGCCAGGCGATCAAGACCGGCGCCCAGGCCAAGGCGTTCGCCGATGTGATGGAGCACCACGCGCTCGAGTCGACCCAGGGCCAGCGCTACGCCGAGATGGGGCGCTTCCTGACCCCGGGCGGCAAGGCGACCAGCGACGAGAACGCGGCCGCCAAGGACCCGAAGACGGGCCAGCCGGTCGAGAACGGGCTCCGCAACCTCTGGGTGACGGAGACAGCGCTGACCACCGCGCTCAACACGTCCTTCTTCGCCGAGCGAGTCGCGATGTTCTCGATCGTGATGGGCATCGCAATGCTCCTCATCGGGATCGGCTTCCTCGTCCTCACCCTGGGTGGGGCGCTGGGAGCCGCCACGGTTCCCTCGCGGAGCAAGGCACAACCGCTGGGAAAGGCGTCGGCCGCGACCTAGGCAACACTCGCGGCAGCCGGCGGCGGGCGGGCTCGACCCGCCCGCCGCTTTTCTGTAGGACCTACGCCGACATGGAGACCGAGACCACACCTCGTGCAGGACGCCGTCGACGTGATCCTTCGCGACGGCGGGACGCTGCGGCTGCGGCCGCCGCGCCGTGAGGATGCCGCCGCCCTCCTCGACGTTCTTCCGCGGGCTCTCGCAGAGCGCGCTCTACCGCCGCTTCCACGGCTTCGCGCAGGTCGACGAGCACCTCGTCGTGCCGCTGCTCGAGCCCGACTGGGACGAGCGCGGCGTGCTGCTCGGCACCCTCGCCGCCGACGACGGAGAGCGTGTCGTGGCGGTGGCGAACTACGTTCGCTTGCGCGACCGTACGCGGGCGGAGTCGGCGTTCACCGTGGCGGACGAGCACCAGCGCCGCGGGATCGGAACCCGGTTGCTCGAGCGGCTGGCCGAGCGCGCCGCCGCCGTCGGGATCGAGCGTTTCGTCGCCGAAGTGCTCGCGGACAACCGCGACATGCTGCGGGTCTTCGAGGCCGTGGGGTTCGAGCTCACGCGCGAGCTCGAGAGCGGCGAGATCGAGGTCGAGTTCCCGATCGCGCCGACCGAGCGCTACGAGTCACGAGTGGCGATGCGCGACCACACGGGCGTGACGGCGTCGCTGCGGCCCTTCTTCGAGGCCGAGAGCGTCGCCGTCGTCGGCGCCTCCAAGCGCCGCGGCTCGATCGGCGGCGAGCTGTTCCGGAACATCCTGGCCGGCGACTTCACGGGCACGGCCTACCCGGTCAACCGCGAGGGCGAGCCGGTCGCGGGCGTGCGCGGCTACCGCTCGCTCGAGGAGCTGCCCGACCCGGTCGACCTCGCCGTCATCTGCCTGCCGGCCGCCGCCGTCAACGCCGCCGCCGAGCAGGCGCTTCGCGCGGGCACGCGCGCGCTCGTGATCATCTCGGCCGGCTTCGCCGAGACCGGGCGAGGAGGGCCGCGCCCGGCAGGACGAGCTGCTCGCCCTCGTCCGCGCCCACGGCGCACGCATGATCGGGCCGAACTGCCTCGGCATCACCGTCGCGAGACGGGCCTGAACGCGACGTTCGCCGCCCGCGGCGCCCGGCCGGGCACGATCGGCTTCTCGTCGCAGAGCGGCGCGCTCGGGGTGGCGCTGCTCGAGGCGGCCGAGGCACGCGGGCTCGGCCTGTCCGCGTTCGTTTCGATCGGCAACAAGGCGGACGTCTCGACCAACGACCTGCTCGAGTGGTGGGAGGACGACGAGGCGACCTCCATCGTCCTGATGTACGTCGAGTCGTTCGGCAATCCCCGCCGCTTCGGCCGGCTGGCCCGCCGAGTCGCACGGCGGAAGCCGATTCTGGCGCTCAAGAGCGGCACGAGCGCCGTCGGCCGCAAGGCGGCGAGCTCGCACACCGCCGCGCTCGCCGGGTCAGAGGCGGCCGTCGACGCGCTGTTCGACCAGGCCGGCGTGATCCGTGCGGCCTCGCTGGAGGAGCTCGTCGACGTCGCCACGCTGCTGTCCACGCAGCCCGAGCCGCGCGGCCGCAGCGTCGCCGTCCTCACGAACGCGGGCGGGCTCGGGATCCTCTGCGCGGACGCGTGCGACGCGGCCGGGCTGGAGCTCGCGCAGCTCGGTGACGACGCCACCAAGGCCCTGGGGGCGCTTCTGCCGGCCGAGGCCAGCGTGGCGAACCCGGTCGACATGCTCGGCGGCGCCACGGCCGAGACCTACGGCGCCGCCCTGCCGATCGCTGCTCGCCGATCCCCACGTCGACGCCGCGATCGTGCTCTTCGCGCCGACCGTCGCCGCCGGCGCCGAGGAGGTCGCGGCCGCGGTCGAGGCGGCGACCGCGGAGGCGGCGGCCGAGAAGCCGGTGCTCGCGGTGATCATGAGCGCCGACGGCATCCCGACCCTCCTGCGGTCGGGCCCGCGCCACGTCGCCGCGTTCTCGTACCCCGAGTCGGCCGCGCGTGCGCTCGGCCGCGCCGCCGGGCGGGCCGAGTGGCTGCGCCGGCCGCAGGGCGCGCCGGTCGAGCTCGACCGCGTCGACCGGGAGGCGGCCGCGGCGGTCGTCGAACGCGCGCTCGCCGAGTCCGACGACGCCTGGCTCGAGCCGGCCGACGCACGCGAGCTGCTCCTGGCCTACGGGGTACCGCTCGTGCCGGAGCGCGTCGCGGCAAGCCCGGCGGACGCGGCGACGGCCGCATCGGAGCTGGGCTTCCCGGTGGTCGTCAAGACCGCGGAGCCCGGCGCGCACAAGACCGAGCTCGGCGGGATCGCGCTCGACCTGCAGGACGAAGAGGCCGTGCGTGCCGCCGCCGAGCGGATCGGCGGGCCGGTGCTCGTGCAGCCGATGGTGAAGGGCGGCGCCGAGCTGCTCGCGGGCGTCGTCCAGGATCCCGGTGTTCGGGCCGCTCGTCGCCTTCGGGCCCGGCGGCGTCTTCGCCGAGCTGATCGGCCAGGCGTCCTTCCGCATCGCGCCGCTCACCGACGTCGACGCGCTCGAGCTCGTGACGGCCGGCAAGGCCGGCCGGCTGGTCGCCGGGTTCCGCGGCGCCGCTCCCGCCGACGCCGAGGCTCTCGCCGACCTGGTGCTCCGCCTCGCCCGCCTCGGCGACGACTTCCCCGCGGTCGCGGAGCTCGACCTCAATCCGGTGCTCGCATTGCCGGACCGCTGCGTCGCCGTCGACGCCCGCGTGCGCGTCCGCAGGCCGGAGCGCAGCGTCCGTACGAAGACCTGGTAGGCGAGCCTGCGGGTTTCCCGCACCCGAATCGGTCGGCCGCTCCGATGTGCGCCGAGCGAGGCGCATGAGCCACGATCGGGGCATGACACACATCTTCGATCGCATCCTGTGCGGGGTCGACGACTCCGCTGCGGGCGCCACCGCCGCCCGTCTCGCCGCCCGGGTTTCCCTCCCGGAGAGCTCGCTCGAGCTCGTTTCCGTCGAGGACCCGAAGGCCGTTGCCCAGGCAGGCATGTACGCGACCCCGGCCGCCGTCGACATCGCCGGGGCCGCGCGCGCGGCACTCGAGCGAGGGACGGAGGAGGCCGCCGCCCACCCGCCGGTCGACCACGCGGCAGCTGAAGGGGCCGCCCGCGCAGTGCCTGCGAGCAACGAGATCGAGCGCATCGACGCCACGCTCGTCGTCGTCGGGAGCCACGACTACAGCCGGCCCGTCGGGATCGTGCTTGGCTCCGTCGCCACGCACATGCTCCACGAGGCTCCGTGCTCGGTGCTCATCGCCCGCGAGCCTCGCGACGCGTTTCACTGGCCGCGGTCGATCGTGGTCGGCATCGACGGCTCGCAGCAGTCCGCCGATGCGGCTGCGGTCGCACGCCAACTCGCCGAGCGCTTCGAGGCGAAGCTGCGCTGCGTCGTCGCTCCCGCCGGTGAGGCCGACCTGGAGGCGGCGCGCGAGATCGCGCAGACTCGAGGAGCTCGAGGGCAAGCCGGTCGACGAGTTGACGGTGCTGTCCGAGTGGGCCGACCTGGTCGTCGTGGGAAGCCGCGGCCTGAAGGGCCTCAAGTCGCTGGGCAGCGTCAGCGAGCGCGTCGCCCATCGGGCTCACAGCCCGGTCCTGGTCGTGAGGGGCGCATAGGCCCGCGGCGCGCGCTAGCGTGGCGCCGATGGTGCAGACGCGGGCCGTGGCACCGCCGGACGTCGAGCAGCTCCGCCTGATCGACGCCTACTGGCGAGCGGCGAACTACGTCTCCGTCGGGCAGATCTACCTGCTCGACAACCCGTTGCTCCGAGAGCCGCTGGTCGCGGAGCACGTGAAGCCGCGCCTGCTCGGCCACTGGGGGACGACGCCCGGGCTCAACTTCCTCTACGTCCACCTGAACCGCGCGATCCGCGAGCGCGACCTCGAAGCGATCTACGTCTGCGGCCCGGGCCACGGCGGCCCGGCCGTCGTCGCGAACGCCTACCTCGAGGGCACCTACAGCGAGCTCTACGCGCATGTGGGCCAGGACGAGGAGGGCCTGCGCCGGCTGTTCCGGCAGTTCTCGTTCCCCGGCGGGATCCCGAGCCACGCCGCCCCCGAGACGCCCGGCTCGATCCACGAGGGCGGCGAGCTCGGCTACGCGCTCATGCACGCGCAGGGCGCCGCGTTCGACAACCCGGACCTCCTCGTCGCCTGCGTCATCGGCGACGGCGAGGCCGAGACAGGCCCGCTCGCGACGAGCTGGCAGGGCAACAAGTTCCTGAATCCCGCGCACCGACGGCGCCGTCCTGCCGATCCTGCACCTGAACGGCTACAAGATCGCGAACCCGACGATCCTGGCGCGGATCGGCGAGGACGAGCTCGAGGCGTTCCTGCGCGGTCAGGGCTACGAGCCGCTCTTCTTCACGGGCGGGTTCGACGACGAGGACGCCGTCGAGCTGCACGGCCGCTTCGCCGAGGTGCTCGACGCGGCGCTCGATCGCATCGCCGAGCTCCAGTACGTTGCGCGCGAGGAGGGCGACGACGAGCGCAGGCCGTGGCCCGCGATCGTGTTCCGCACGCCGAAGGGCTGGACCGGGCCCAAGGAGCTGGACGGGAAGCCGGTCGAGGGCAGCTGGCGCTCGCACCAGGTGCCGCTCGCCCAGACGCGGGAGAACGCCGAGCACCGCGCCGAGCTGGAGCGGTGGCTCCGGAGCTACCGGCCCGAGGAGCTCTTCGACGAGTCCGGGCGGCTGGTTCCGGAGCTGTCGGCGCTGCCGCCCGAGGGCGACCGGCGCATGAGCGCGAGCCCGCACGCGAACGGCGGCCTGCTCCTGCGCGATCTCGACCTGCCCGACTTCCGCGACTACGCGGTCGACGTGGCGCAAGCCCGCCACGGGCGAGGCCGAGGCCACGCGCGTCCTCGGCAAGTTCCTGCGCGACGTCGTGCAGCGGAATCCCGAGACCTTCCGCCTCTTCGGGCCCGACGAGACGGAGTCGAACCGCCTGGGCGACGTCCTCAGCGTGACCGACCGCGTCTGGGAAGCCGAGCTCGAGCCCACGGACGAGAACCTGGCTCGGGAGGGCCGCGTCGTGGAGATGCTCTCCGAGCACATGTGCCAGGGCTGGCTCGAGGGCTACCTGCTCACCGGCCGGCACGGGTTGTTCAACTGCTACGAGGCGTTCACGCACATCGTCGACTCGATGTTCAACCAGCATGCGAAGTGGTTGAACGTGACCCGTGACATCCCGTGGCGGCGGCCGATCGCCTCGCTCAACTACCTGCTCAGCTCGCACGTCTGGCGCCAGGACCACAACGGGTTCTCGCACCAGGATCCCGGCTTCATCGACCACGTCGTGAACAAGCGCGCCGAGGTCGTGCGCGTCTACCTGCCGCCCGACGCCAACACCCTGCTCTCGGTCGCCGACCACTGCCTGCGGAGCCGCCACTACGTCAACGTGATCGTGGCCGGGAAGCAGCCGGCGCTCCAGTACCTGCCGATGGACGAGGCGATCGTGCACTGCACGCGCGGGGCGAGCATCTGGGAGTGGGCGTCCTCCGACGAGGGCGCCGAGCCGGACGTCGTGCTCGGCTGCGCCGGCGACGTCCCGACGCTCGAGACGCTCGCGGCGGCAGCGATCCTCCGCGAGCGGCTGCCCGACCTGAAGGTGCGCGTGGTCAACGTCGTCGACCTCATGCGCCTCCAGCCGGAGAGCGAGCATCCGCACGGGCTCGCCGACACGGAGTTCGACTCCCTGTTCACGCGCGACAAGCCGGTCGTGTTCGCCTACCACGGCTACCCGACGCTGATCCACCGGCTCACCTACCGGAGGGCGAACCACGCAAACCTGCATGTTCGCGGCTACAAGGAGGAAGGCACGACGACGACGCCGTTCGACATGGTCATGCTGAACGACCTCGACCGCTTCCACCTCGTCCTCGACGTGATCGACCGCGTGCCCGGGCTTGCCGCGACGATGCGCTCACCTCCGCCAGGAGATGGCCGACCGCCGCCTCGAGGCGCGCGCCTGGACGCGCGAGCACGGCGAGGACGACCCGGACATCAGCGGCTGGACCTGGCCGTACCTGACCGTCAACGCGGGCTCGACGAGCCTCAAGCGCCACCTCGTCGACGGCGACGACGCGCGGCCGGTGGACGACTACGTCCCCGCCGAGGCGGTTGGCCATCGTGTCGTCCACGGCGGATCTCGTTTCGTGGAGACGACGCCGATCGACGACGAGGTCGTCGCCGCTATCGACGAGCTGCGCGAGCTCGCGCCGCTCCACAACGAGCCGGCGCTCCGGGCGATCCGCGAGGCCCGGGAGGCGCTTCCGGACACGCCCCACTTCGCCGTCTTCGACACCGCCTTCCACGCGACGATTCCGCCCGAAGCGGCGACCTACGCGATCCCGCGAGCCTGGCGTGAGGACTGGGGGATCCGGCGCTACGGCTTCCACGGTATTGCCGTGCAGTCGGTGGCCGAACGCAGTCAGACGCGCGCCGGCTCGTCGTCTGCCACCTCGGCGGCGGCTGCTCGGTCACGGCGGTGCTCGACGGCCGTTCGGTGGACACCACCATGGGCTTCAGCCCGCTCGAGGGGGTGCCGATGGCCACGCGCTCCGGCTCGATCGACCCGGGAGCGCTCGTGCACGTGCTCCGACGCCACGGTTTGACTCCGGACGAGCTCGACGAAGCCCTCGAGCACGACTCCGGGCTGGCCGCGCTCGGCGGGCTCGATGACCCGCTCGGCTTCGCCGTCTACACGTACCGGATCGCCCTGGCCGCGGCTGCCATGGCGGCGGCTCTCGGCGGCCTCGACGTGCTCGCGTTCTCGGGCGGCGTGGGCGAGAACCGCGCCGACGTCAGGGATGCCATAGCCGGGCGGCTACGCCACCTCGGCGACTTCGCGGTCGAGGCCGTCCCCGCCCGCGAGGAACTCGTCATCGCCGCCGAGGTTCGGGCGCGCCTTTAGCTCGGTTCGAGTAGCCCCTGCTCGAGCGCGTACCGCACGAGCTCCGCCCGGGTGGAGATCCGCAGCTTCTGCATGATGTGCGCGCGGTGCGTCTCGACGGTGCGCACCGAGAGGAAGAGCGTCTCGGCGATCTCGTGGTTCGTGTGGCCGAGCGCCAGCAGCCGCAGGATCTCGTGCTCCCGCTCCGACAGCGGATCCTCCTCGCGACGCGCCCGCTCCTCGGCCTCGGCCACGATCAACCGCGCGCCGAGCTCGGGGTGGACGTAGCGGCCGCCGTCGGCGATCTCGCGAACGGCGGCGACCAGCTCGACGTCGGCCGCCTCCTTGAGCACGTAGCCGCTGGCTCCGGCCGCGAACGCCTCACGGACGTAGGCGGCGTCGTCCTGCATCGACAGGATCAGGATCTTCGTCTCCGGGTGCTCCTTGACCAGGTCCGGGATCGCCTCGATCCCGCTCCGGCCGGGCATCGCGACGTCGAGCAGCACGATGTCAGGCTTCTGCGCGCGCACCTCGAAGACGGCCTCGCGTGCGTCGCCGGCCTCCGCGACCACCTCGATGTCGTCCTCCGCGGCCAAGAGCAGCTTGAGGCCGGAGCGCACGACGGCGTGGTCGTCGACGATGAGCACGCGGGCGGCCATCCCGGCGAAGTCTGACCGAACCGGCGGTGCGTGAGCTAGAGGCCTGATGTGAAATATGAGCGGGCCGTGGGGCCGCCCCAGACACGGCGTCAGGCCGTCCCGTCGCCCTTACCCAGGCTGACTAGCCTGCGCTGCGGACGCCGGAACACCCTGACTTGGTCTGGAACACCCCCACGGCGCGCCAATTCCACATCAAGCCTCTAGCGGGCCAGCAGGCCGGCCACGTACCACTCGTCGAGCGGGTCGAAGATGTCGTAGGCCTGCCCGACGACGGCGATCTCCTCGAGCCGATTCGGGCAGACGACCACCTCCGCCTCGTGCTCCAGCCGGGCGAGCCCGTCGATCCGGCCGACGGGCGTCGCGGCGACGAGGTGCGTGACGCCCTCGGCCCGCGCCCAGCGGCAGGCGGCAGCGAGTGTGAGCCCGGTGATCAGGCCGTCGTCGACGAGCACGGCGGTCCGCCCGGCGACCGGCAGGCGGTCGTGCTCGAGTCGCGCCTCCAAAGCGCCTGCCGCCCGCCGGGCTCGTTCGACGACGGGCTTCACCGCCTCGTCCGGAACGCCGTGCCCCTCCCGCAGATAGACCGGCCCGTCGGCCGTGACGGCGCCGAGTCGCAAGCCCTGCGCGTTCACCCGCTCGACGTCGACCGCGGTGAGCGGTGCCCCGAGCTCCCGCGCCACCTCGAGGGCCACGGCGACGCCGCCGCGGGCGACGCCGACCACCACGGGATCGTCCAGCCGTAGCTCGGCGACCGGCCCGGCGAGCGCTCGTCCGGCCGCCTCGCGGTCGCGGAAGAGCGGCTCCATCCAGGCCACGATGCGCACCCATTGATTGTGGCCCTGAGATAGCGTCCCGACTCGGACTCAACGCTGCGAGGAGGCTTTCCATGCAGGAGCAAACGGCCACCATCACCGGCATGGGGCGGCGGACGAAGCCCCCGTTCCGCGCGGATCACGTCGGCAGCCTGCTCCGCCCGCCGCGGCTGCTGCAGGCGCGCGAGGAGCACGCGGCCGGGACGCTCGACGCGGCCGGCCTGCGCGCGATCGAGGACGAGGCGATCCGCGAGATCGTCGCCAAGCAGGAGAGCGTCGGCCTGCAGTCCGCGACGGACGGCGAGTTCCGCCGCGCCTCCTGGCACATGGACTTCATCTACCAGCTGGACGGGATCACCAAGGAGTCGGGGCACATCGCCGTCAAGTTCTTCAACGAGGACGGCGAGATCGAGTTCACGCCGGCCGCGCTCCACGTCGACGGCAAGCTCGGCGTGTCGCACACGATCTTCGGCGACGCGTTCAGCTTCCTGCGCGACACGGTCACGACGAACCTGCCGAAGCTGACGATCCCGTCGCCGAGCATGGTCCACTACCGGGGAGGCAAGGCCGCCATCGACGCGTCCGTCTATCCGGAGATGGACGCCTTCTGGGCCGACCTCACCGCCGCCTACGCCGACGAGGTCCGCCGCCTCGGCGAGCTGGGCTGCACCTACCTCCAGTTCGACGACACGAGCCTCGCGTACATGAACGACCCGCACCAGCGCGAGTACATCGCCTCGATCGGCGGTGACGCCGAGCGGCAGCATGTGGAGTACATCCGCCACATCAACGAGGCGCTCGCCGGCCGCCCGGACGGCATGAGCGTCACGACGCACATGTGCCGCGGCAACTTCCGGTCGTCGTGGGCGGCCGAGGGGAGCTACGACTTCGTCGCCGAGGCGCTCCTCAGCGAGCTCCAGGTGGACGGCTTCTTCATGGAGTGGGACGACGAGCGGTCGGGCGGCTTCGAGCCGCTGCGATTCCTGCCCAGGGGCGACAAGCACGTCGTGCTCGGCCTCGTCACGACGAAGCGGGGCGAGCTCGAGTCGAAGGACGAGCTCAAGCGTCGGATCGAGGAGGCCGCGAAGCACGCGCCGATCGAGCAGCTCTGCCTGTCACCGCAGTGCGGGTTTTCCTCCACCGTCGAGGGCAACGTCCTGACCGAGGACGAGCAGTGGGCCAAGCTCGCCCTCATCGTCGAAGTCGCCGCGGAGGTCTGGGGCTAGAGACCCCAGGCGGGCGCCCGCGGGACCGGTGGGCCGGAGCGTTAGTTACGTCGTATGTCGCCGGGCGTTGGCGGGCTTGCCGTCGACCGCCGGCCGCGGCTAGCCGACCACGCCATCCACCCCTTCGCCGCATAGCCTGTCGATTTGCCCGGTCCGTCCCCAACGGAGGGAGCCATGACAAGCATCGACCCCTATCGCGTGACCGACGAGCTGGACGAGGCCGTTCTCGCTGCCATCGCGACGCGCCTCGAAGTGCGTGGCCAGCACCCGGTCTTCGTGCGCATGATGGACGAGTATCTCGATGCCATGCGCATCGACGACGCCGGGGCGGTCATCGACCTTGGCTGCGGCACCGGTGTTGCTTCGCGTCGCATCGCCCAAAGGTCAGGATTTTCGGGGCACGTCACCGGCGTCGACCGCAGCCCATACCTCCTTGGCGCGGCCAAGCAGCTCGCGCGCGATGAGAACCTCGCAGGTCGCATCGACTTCCGCGTCGGCGATTCGCAGAGCCTCGATCTTGGCGCCGGCGAGTTCGATGCCGTCGTCGCCCACACGCTCATCAGCCATGTCGAGCGCCCCGCTGCCGTGCTGGCAGAAGTCGCCCGCATCGTCAAGCCCGGCGGTTCAATCGGGATCTTCGACGGCGACTATGCGTCTCTGACCTTCGGCGATCCCGATCCCGATCGGGGCAAACGTGACGATGAAACTCTCATCGCTGCCATCGTCACCAACCCGCGCGTCATGCGCCAGATGCCGGTCCTCGTTCGTGACGCCGAGCTGGAACTCGTTGCATCATTCCCCTACATCCTCGCCGAGGTGGGCAGGGCCGACTTCTGGCTGCCTGCGATCGAGTCGTTCAGCAAGCTCATGCCCACGGCCGGCGCGATGACGGCAGCCGAAGCGGGCGCATGGGCCGATCGCTTGATGCAGGCATCAGCGTCGGGCCTCTTCTTCGGCGCCAGCAACTACTACGGATACGTCCTGCGCAAGCCAGTACGCGTCTGACGACGCCCCGTATCGACGGAGGGCGCCCGAAAAGGGCGCCCTCCGATGTTCGCCGAGGGAGGCTCCTAGCGAACCCTGAGCGTTCGCTTGAGCGCGGGGCGGCCGCTCGAGCTGAACGTGTACTTGCCCTTCTTGAGCGTCACGGTCCACGTGCTGCGGCCCGTGCCCTTCACGCTCGTCGACTTGCTGCACGCCGGGGCCGGCGAGGATGAAGTTCCGCGTCTTCGACGTGTCCGACACGATGAATGTGTAGCGGCCGTGCTGCAGCGTCGTGACCGGCTTGCCGTCGAGACGCAGCGTGATGAAGCGGTTGCCGACCGTGCCCGCCAGGTTCTTGCCGCCGGTGACGCTACTCGGCACCATCGCCGACAGGTTCGGCAGCGTCGAGATGACGTCGAACTCCTTCGCGTACTTCGCCAGCTGCGTCAGCTTCTCGCGGTCGACGAGCGGGCTCCAGATCGGCAGCCGGCCGTTGCGCTGCGACGCCGGCAGCAGCTCGCGGATCTCCGAGGGATGCGATTGGGCGTAGGTGAGCGACTGGTCGATCGCCTTCTTGAACTTCACGGCGAGACCGGGGTTCTTCCGCGTCCAGTCGTTCATGGCCGCGTAGCCGCCGATCGGCCAGAACTTCCCGAGCACCGGGCCGGGCGCCATCACCGTGCGTCCGCCGTCGCCGAGGATCTGCGACAGGAACGGCTCGGGCGTCCAGACCGCGTCGACCTGCCCGTTGTTCAGCGCGGAGCGCATCGCCGGGAACGGCAGCGCGAGGAGCCGTGGCGAATTGGGGTTGACGCCCCGCTTCTTGAGCGCGGCCTTGATCATGACCTCGCCGACGCCCTTGAGGGCGTTGACGGCGATCGTCTTGCCCGCGAGATCGCTGGGACTCCGGATCGAGCTCGAGCCTTTGACGAGGATGTTCTGCCAGTTGTCGGTCTCGTTCGTGCCCTCGACCTCGCTCGCCGCGACCGTCGTGAGCTGGATGCCCTGCGTGCGGGCGATCATCATCGGCACGAAGCCGAGGTAGCCGATGTCGCCGTTGTTGTTCGCCAGCGCGAGGACGACGTCGTTGCCGCTCTGCAGCGTCCGCTTGTTGATCTCGATCCCCTGCGCCGAGAAGAAGCCCTTCTTGATCCCGAGGTCCAGCGGGAGCGCGTTCGCAATCGGCAGCGTCGCGACCGTCACGGTCGCCAGCTGGCGCTTGCCGGCGGTGGGGCGCGCGCTCGCCGTCGCCCCGCCGAACACCGTCACCGCCGTGATCACGGCGAGGGCGGCCACGAAGAGGCGGCGACCGGAACCTCTAGCGACTCGTTTCATCTCCCGTCCTTTCTTTCTGTCCGCAGTGACGCGAGGCGCCGAGTTCTGTTCGCCATGCGAACAAAGATTCGTTCACCGTACGGCACTTTCGACCTTGCTCGATTCGCTGTCAAGTGGGGTACGACGCGCCCCGGGCGCGGCCACTGCGCCGAGCTCGGCCTCGATCGCCTCGGCGGTGCGCAGAAGCCCCGGAAGCACACGCTTGCGCAGGTCCTGCATGGTCATCCGGCTCGCGTGCACGGAGACGTTCATTGCGGCAGATACGCTCCCGCCGGCGTTTCGGATCGGTACCGACACCGAGCGCACGCCCTGCTCGAGCTCCTGGTCGACCGCGGCCCAGCCGCGAGAGCGGACTCGCTCGAGCTCGGCCCGCAGCGAGCCGACGTCCGGAACAGTCGTGGGCGTGAGCGAGTGGATCTCCATCCGCGCGAGCCGCTCCTCGAGGGCCTCCGGCTCGAGCGCCGCAAGGAGCACCCGCCCCATCGACGTGGGATACGCGGGGAGCCGTGTCCCGACGGCGATGGTGATCGACATGATCCGCCTCGTCGGCACGCGCACCACGTAGACGATGTCGGTGTCGTCGAGCACGGCGATCGACGACGACTCGTTGACCTCGGCGACCAGCGCCTCCATGTGCGGCTGTGCCAGCTCGGGGAGGCTGAGTGCCGAGAGGTACGAGTAGCCCAGCTCGAGCACGCGGGGCCGCAACGAGAAGCGGTTCCCGTCCTGGCGCACGTAGCCGAGGCGGACGAGCGTCAGGAGGAGCCGGCGGGCCGTCGCGCGCGTCAGGCCCGTCGCACGCGCGACCTCGCTGAGCCCGAGCTCGGCGTGCGTCGCGTCGAAGGCGCGGATCACCGCGAGCCCTCGCGAGAGCGACTGGACGAACTCCGAGCTGGGGACGAGCGGGGCCGGCTCCGGCGGCTCGTTCACGGCGCGTCTTTCACCATGTGACCACATGTTCTCATACCGAACGACGGGCCGAGATGCGATATACATGCGGCCATGGCGACCCGCGGCGACGTCGCGACCGCTGTCACGGTCACCGAGCCCCGCGTCCAGAGCGGCGTGCGGTTGCCGTTCGAGCGGGCCAAGGTCGCGCTCGTGTCCATCGCCTCGATCGTCGCCTCGCTCTTGATCTGGGAGCTCGTCTCCAAGAGCGGGCTGATCTCGGAGACAGACCTGCCGGCGGCGAGCACGACGTTCCAGAAGCTCTGGTCGTTCATGCACACGGAGGCATTCTGGACGGCGTTCTTCCAGACCGTCCGCGGCTGGGCGCTCGGCCTCGCGGTCGCCACCGTGCTCGCGGTCCCGATCGGGATCTTCCTCGGCGCCAACGACTTCGCCGCGCGCGCTTTCCGCGTCCCGATCGAGTTCCTGCGTCCGATTCCGTCGGCCGCCTTGATCCCGGTGCTCTTCCTCACGCTCGGCACGACGCTGAGGAGCGAGGTCTTCCTGGCCGCGTTCGGCGCCTTCTGGCCGCTGCTGATCCAGACGATGTACGGCGTCCACGACGTCGACCCGCTGGCGGTCGACACCGCGCGCGCCTTCGGGCTCGGCCGCTTCGAGCGCCTCTGGCGGATCACGCTCCCCGGCGCCGTGCCGTACATCGCGACCGGGCTGCGGATCGCCTCGACCGTCTCGCTGATCCTCGCCTTCACCGCCGAGCTGTTCATGGGCGTTCCAGGCCTCGGTCAGAAGGTCAACGAGGCCTCGTCGTACGGGCTCAACGAGGATCTGTACGCGTACGCGCTCGCCGTCGGCTTCCTCGGCGTCGCGATCCACCTGGCGATGAGCGCCGTTGAGCACCGCGCGCTGCGGTGGCACCCGTCTCAGCGGAGCGCGCTGTGAGCGCGCGGACGGCGTCTGCGGTCAAGGTCGGGCTCGAGATCGCCGTCCCGGTTGCCCTGCTGCTCGCCTGGCAGGCGTGGACCGTGCACGCCCAGTCGCAGTACTTCCCCCGGCTCTCGACGATCCTCGTCGAGTTCCGCGAGCTGTGGCTCTTCTCGCAGTTCGGGACGCACGTCGTCCCGAGCCTCGAGCGCATCCTGCTCGGCTTCGGGATCGCCGTGGTGGTCGGGATCGCGCTCGGGATCCCGCTCGGCCTCTCGCGCTGGGGCCGGCTGGCGGCGATGCCGCACATCGAGTTCTGGCGGGCGATCCCGCCGCCGGCGCTGCTGCCGATCTCGGTCGTCCTGCTGCACTCGATCGGGAACCTGCAGAAGGTCTCCTTCATCGCCTTCTTCTGCGTCTTCCCGATCCTGCTGAACACGATCGACGGCGTGCGCGCCATCGACCCCACGCTGATCGACACGGCGCGCTCGTACGGCATCAGCGGCGTCGCACGGATCAGGAGGATCGTGCTCCCGGCGGCCATGCCCCAGATCGCGGCAGGGATGCGGATCAGCCTCGCGCTCGCCGTGATCATCATGGTCGTCGCCGAATACTTCTCGAGCACGAGCGGCGTCGGCTACGTGCTGCTGATCTCCAAGAACACGTTCCAGATGGGGCCGATGTGGGCGGCGATCGTGCTGATCGGCGTCATCGGGTACCTGCTCGGCCTCGCGTTCGCCCTGGCCGAGCGCCACTTCCTGGCGTGGCACCGCGGCTGGCGCGCGGCGATCCCGGGCTAGCGAGAGGGGACGACGACGGCGCTTCTGGAGATCGAGAACGTGGCCAAGACCTACGGCACCGGCGCCAAGTCCACGCGGGCGATCGCGGACGTGTCGCTCACGGTCGAGGACGGCGAGTTCCTCTGCGTGGTCGGCCCGTCGGGCTGCGGCAAGACGACGCTGCTGAAGTGCGTGGCCGGGCTGATGCGGCCGACCCACGGCCGCGTGCTCCTGCGCGGGAAGCCGGTGACGAGGCCGCCCGAGGAGATGGCGCTCGTCTTCCAGGAGTACAGCCGCTCGCTGATGCCCTGGGCCTCGGTCGCCAACAACGTGCTCCTCCCGCTTCGGCACAAGAAGCTCGCGCGGAGCGAGCGGAAGCGCCTTGTCCAGGAGTCGCTGGAGGCGGTCGGCCTGGGCGCGTCCTCTGATCGGTATCCCTGGCAGCTCTCGGGCGGGATGCAGCAGCGGGTGGCGATCGCGCGGGCGCTTGCGTACCAGCCCTCGATCCTCCTGATGGACGAGCCGTTCGCGTCGGTGGATGCCCAGACGCGCGGCGATCTCGAGGACCTGACGCTGCGCGTGCGCGAGGAGTACGGGATCACGATCCTCTTCGTCACGCACGACATCGACGAGTCCGTCTACCTCGCGGACCGGGTTGTGGTCCTCACGCATGCGCCGACCGAGGTGAAGGAGCTCGTCGGAGTGGATTTGCCCAGGCCCCGCGACCAGATCTCGACGAAGGAGCTCCCGGAGTTCGCCCACCTGCGCGCGCACGTGTATCGCCTGATCAAGCGCGAGCAGATCGTCGCCGCGGACACGGGCTCCGAGGCGACCGTCGCATCGGCGGGCTGACGGGGTGGTGGGAGTAGTGTCCGTAGAACGAATACACGTTCGCATCACGAACGGCGAGAGGAGGATGCAGTGACCACCATCGAGACGACGGAACGGCGGCTGCACATCGGTGGGGAGTGGGTCGACGCCGCCGGCGGCGACTCGTTCGAGAACCGGGATCCCTTCACCGGCGAGGTGGTCGCGACGATCCCCGCGGGCGGCCGCGAGGACGCAAGGCGCGCCGTCGAGGCGGCCGCGGCGGCGTTTCCCGCCTGGTCGCAGACCCCGCCGGGGGCGCGGCAGGCGATGTTCCTCAAGGCCGCGGACATCCTCGAGAGCCGCGGCGACGAGGTCGTCGAGCTGCTCGCCCGCGAGACGGGCTGCGCGTTCGGCTTCGGCATGTTCCAGATGGGCTTCACCGCCGGCCTGCTCCGCCAGGCGGCCAACGCGGGCTACCTCGCGACCGGTGAGGTCATCCCCTCGGATCTCCCCGGCGCCTTCGCCATGGGGATCCGCCAGCCGGTCGGGGTCGTCGGAGCGATCACGCCCTGGAACGCGGCGCTGATCCTGTCCCTACGCGGGATCACGGCGCCGATCGCGTTCGGCAACACGGTCGTGCTGAAGCCGTCGGAGTGGTCGCCGATCTCGGGCGGGCTGCTCTGGGCCGAGATCTTCGGCGAGGCCGGCTTCCCGTCGGGCGTGCTCAACATCGTCACGCACGCGCCCGGCGAGGCCGGGCCGATCGGCGAGGAGCTGGTCGAGAACCCGGCCGTGCGGCGGATCAACTTCACCGGCTCCACCAACACGGGCCGCAAGCTGGCCGAGGCGGCGGGCCGCAACCTCAAGCGCATCCTGCTCGAGCTCGGCGGCTACAACCCGCTGCTCGTTCTCGCCGACGCCGACCTCGACTACGCCGTCGACGCCGCGGCCTTCGGCACCTTCATGCACCAGGGCCAGATCTGCATGTCGGCCCGCCGCATCGTGGTGGAGCGGCCGATCGCAGACGAGTTCGTCGAGCGCCTGGTCGCGAAGACGAAGGGGCTGAAGTCGGGCGACCCCAAGGAGCACGACACGATCATCGGGCCGCTGATCAACGAGGACGCGCTCGCCACCGTGAAAGGCCGGGTGGACGAGGCGGTCGCGAAGGGCGCCAAGGTGCTCGTCGGCGGCGACGCAGACGGGCCGAACTATCAGGCCACGCTCATCACCGACGTGCCCGAGGACTCCGAGTTCGCGAGGCTCGAGACGTTCGGCCCGGTGGCGGCGGTCGAGGTCGTAGACGATGCCGACGAGGCCGTGTCTCGTGCGAACGACACGCCGTACGGCCTCGCGGCCGGGATCATCACCTCCGACGCAGACCGGGGGCTCGTCCTTGCACAGCAGATCCAGGCGGGCATCGTCCACGTCAACGACCAGCCGATCCACGACGAGCCGCAGATGCCGTTCGGCGGCGTCAAGGACAGCGGCTACGGCCGGTTCGGCGGGCGCGCGGCGATGGACGAGTTCACCGAGCTGCGCTGGATCACGGTGCAGAGCGGGACGAGACCCTTCCCGTTCTGAAAGCGGGCGAGGATGGCCGAGATCCTTTCCCTCCGCGAAGCCGTCCGCGACCTCGTCCGCGACGGCGACACGGTCGCCCTCGAGGGCTTCACACACCTGATCCCGCACGCTGCCGGGCACGAGCTCGTGCGCCAGGGCCGGCGCGAGCTGACGCTCGTGCGGATGACGCCCGACGTCGTCTACGACCAGCTGATCGGCATGGGCTGCGCCCGCAAGCTCGTCTTCTCGTGGGGCGGCAACCCCGGCGTCGGCTCGCTGCACCGGCTGCGCGACGCCGTCGAGAACGGCTGGCCCGAGCCGCTCGAGCTGGAGGAGCACTCGCACGCGGGCATGGCCGCGGGTTACTCGGCGGGCGCGGCGAAGCTTCCGTTCGGCACCGTCCGCGGTTACGCGGGCACGGACCTCGCCGAGCGCACCCGTGTCGCCTGGATCGAGTGCCCCTTCACGGGGGAGCAGGTGGCGGCCGTGCCGGCGATCCGGCCGGACGTCGGCGTGATCCACGCCCAGGTGGCGGACCGGGCAGGGAACGTGCAGCTGTGGGGGATCAGCGGCGTCCAGAAGGAGGTCGTGCTGGCGGCGGAGCGCTCGCTCGTGACGGTCGAGGAGGTCGTCGACCGCCTCGAGCCGCGCCCCGGGGCGATCGTCCTTCCCGCGTGGGCGGTCACCGCGGTCTCGCCCGCACCCGGAGGCGCGCACCCCTCCTACGCGCATGGCTACTACGACCGCGACAACGCCTTCTACGTCGCCTGGGACGCGATCAGCCGTGACCGCGACCGCTTCACGAGCTGGATGCGGACGCACGTGCTCGAGACCGGCGACCTCGACGGCTACAAGCGCGCCCTGCTGGAGTCGGCCGCATGACCCAGCTCGCCGCTCCCACCTACACGGCCGACGAGATGATGGCCGTGGCTGCGGCGCGGCGTCTCCAGAACGGCAGCGTCTGCTTCGTCGGGATCGGGCTGCCCAGCCGGGCGGCGAACCTCGCGCGGGCCACCCACGCGCCCGACTGCGTGCTCATCTACGAGAGCGGCGCGATCGGCGCCAAGCCGGAGCACCTGCCGCTCTCGATCGGCGACGGCGAGCTCGCCGAGACGGCCGACGCTGTCGTGTCCGTGCCCGAGATCTTCGGCTACTGGCTGCAGGGCGGCCGGATCGACGTCGGGTTCCTCGGTGCCGCGCAGATCGACCGCTTCGGCAATCTCAACAGCACGGTCATCGGCGACTACGAGCGGCCGAGGGTGCGGCTTCCGGGCGCGGGCGGCGCCCCTGAGATCGCAGCCTGGTGCCGCGAGACATTCGTGATGCTGAGGCAGACGACGCGCACGTTCGTGGAGCAGCTCGACTTCAAGACGACCTCCGGCGCCGGCGTCGGCGGGGACGGCGTGACGTGCGTCGTCACCGACCTCGGCGTGCTCGAGCCCGACGAGTCGGGGGAGCTCACCCTGGCCGAGCTCCATCAGGACGTCAGTGTCGAGCAGGCGCGCGAGGCGACCGGCTGGGAGCTCCGTGTCGCGGAGAGCCTGCGCCGCAGCTCGCCGCCGACCGGGGCCGAGCTCGAGACACTGCGGGCGCTCAAGCCCGCGAAGGGGGAGACTCCCACCGAATGAGCACCAGGCCGGCCACGGGTCTCGAACGCGTCGACGACACCGACGCCGGTCCCGACCCGCCGTACCTCTACCCCGACTACCGCTCGACCACGCTGCGCGCGCCGGGCAAGCCGCTCCTGCTCCTGCCGCACACGCTGTCGGAGCTCACCGGCCCCGTCTACGGCCACGACGACGTGGGCACGCTCGACCACGACCTCACCGAGGGGCAGGGAGGAGAGCCGCTCGGCGAGCGCATCATCGTCACCGGCCGGGTCACCGACGGCGACGGCCGCCCGGTCCGGTCGGCGCTGATCGAGATCTGGCAGGCCAACGCCGCCGGCCGCTACGTCCACGAGGTCGACCAGCATCCCGCCCCGCTCGACCCGCACTTCGCGGGCGCCGGCCGCTGCCTGACCGACGACGAGGGCCGCTACCGCTTCGTCACGGTCAAGCCGGGCGCGTACCCGTGGCGCAACCACCCGAACGCGTGGCGGCCGGCACACATCCACCTCTCGCTGTTCGGGCGGGCCTTCACAAACCGGCTCGTGACGCAGATGTACTTCCCGGGCGACCCGCTGTTCGCGCAGGACCCGATCTTCCATTCGGTGCGCGATCCGAAGGCGCGCGAACGGCTCGTGTGCGAGCTCGACCTCGACACGACCGTGCCCGAATGGGCGCTGGCATATAGCTTCGACGTCGTGCTCGGCGGCCCGTCCGCGACGCCGCTGGAGACCTGAGCCGTGGCGGCCGAGCCGACACCGTCGCAGACCGTCGGGCCGTTCTTCTCGTTCGGCCTGCTGGCCGCCGACGCCTCGCAGATGGTGCCGGCCGACGCGCCCGGAGCGGTCTCGCTGTCCGGCCGCGTGCTCGACGGCGAGGGCGAGCCGGTCTCCGACGCGATGGTCGAGATCTGGCAGGCGGACGAGGACGGCAACTACCGGCCCGACTTCGGCTGGGGCCGCAGCGGAACCGACGGCGAGGGCCGCTACTCGTTCGTGACCCGCAAGCCCGGCCGCGTCGCCGATCCCGACGGAGGGACGCAGGCGCCGCACCTCTCGATGCTCGTGTTCGCGCGCGGGTTGCTGAAGCCGGTTCGCACGCGCGTGTACTTCCCGGGCGAGGCCGCGAACGACGAGGATCGCGTCCTCTCCGCGCTGGCCGACGACGACCGGGCGACGCTGATCGCGCGCGAAGGCGACGGGAGCCTCGAGTTCGACGTGCGGCTGCGAGGCGACGGCCAGACGACGTTCTTCGCGGTCTGACGTGTTCGAGCGGCTCTTCGTGCCGGCCGAGCTCCGGGAGACGACCTCGGCAGCGGCCTGGCTGCAGGCGATGCTCGACGCCGAGCGGGCGCTCGCTGCCGCCGAGGCTCGCGCAGGCGTGATCCCCGCGGAGGCCGCCGAGGCGATCGCGGCTGCGTGTCGCGCCGACGCCTTCGACGCGGACGCAATTGCGGAGCAAGGGCGGTCGGTGGGCAACCCGGCGGAGCCCCTCGTGCGCGCGCTTCGTGCAGCGGTGGGCGACGAGTCCGCCGGGTACGTCCACCGGGGCGCGACGAGCCAGGACGTCGTCGACACCGCGGCGATGCTCGTGGCCCGCGCGTCGCTCGAGCGGATCGTGCGGGAGCTGGACGGCGTCTCCGACGCCTGCGCTTCGCTCGCCGAGACCCACCGGTCGACCCCGATGGCCGGCCGCACGCTCCTGCAGCAGGCAGTGCCGACCACGTTCGGGCTCAAGGCCGCTGGTTGGCTCGTCTCCGTACAGGAGGCGCGCGCCCGCCTGGCCGATGTGCTCGCGGAGCGACTCGCTGTCCAGCTCGGCGGCGCCGCGGGGACGCTCGCGCCGCTCGGTGACGACGGCCCCGAGGTCCTGCGGCTCTTCGCCGAGGAGCTCGGCCTGCAGGAGCCCACGCTTCCCTGGCACGCGAATCGCGTGCGCATTGCCGAGCTGGGCGGCGCTCTTGCCGCGACGGCTGGGGCGCTCGCCAAGATCGCCGTCGACGTGGCCCTCATGGCGCAGACCGAGGTCGGCGAAGTCTCCGATCCCGAGGCCGGCGGCTCGTCGACGATGGCGCACAAGCGGAACCCGGTCGGGAGCGCGCTCGCGATCGCCTGCGCTCGCCAGGTCGACGGCCACGCCGTCGTCCTGATCTCGTCCGGTGCCCGGGAGCACGAGCGCGGGGTCGGCGGGTGGCAGGCGGAGTGGCCGGCCCTCTCGGGCGCGCTCGCCTACACGGGGGGAGCGGCGGCGGCGGTGAGCGGCACGCTCAAACGCCTCGAGGTCGACACCGAGCGGATGGCGGAGAACCTGCTGCTCACTGACGGGCTCGTCGTGGCGGAACGTGCGTCGTTCCTCCTCGCGGCGAAGCTTGGCAGTGAAGCCGCGTGGGAGCTGGTGACGGAGGCGGCGAGCCGGACGCGCGTGAACGCAAGCTCGCTCGTCGACGAGCTCGCCTGGGACGAACGTGTGGAGCTCTCGACGGAGGAGCTCGCGGACGCCCTGGATCCGACCGCGTACCTGGGCTCGGCAGAAGCCTTCGTCGACAGGGCCCTCCGGCTCTACCGAGACGAGCGGGCGGCCGTATGAGGCTCGACCACCGCCTGGACGGCCCCGCCGACGCGCCCGTGCTCGTGCTCTCGAACTCGCTCGCCACCGACCTCGAGCTCTGCTGGTCGACCAACGTCGGCGCGTGGACGTCGTCCTTCCGCGTCCTGCGCTACGACCAGCGCGGCCACGGCGGCTCCGAGATTCCGCCGGGGCCGTACACCGTCGAGCTGCTCGGCCGCGACGTTCTCGACGTGATGGACGCGGTCGGCGTCGAGCGGGCGTCGTTCTGCGGCCTCTCGCTGGGGGGCGCGACGGGGATGTGGCTCGCCGTCAACGCGCCACGGCGGATCGAGCGCCTCGTGTTGGCCTGCACCTCGCCGCGCTTCGGTGAGCCCGAGCAATGGCTCGACCGGGCGCGCATCGTCCGCAGCGAAGGGCTCGAGGCGATCGCCGACGCCGTGCTCGCCCGCTGGCTCACGCCGCGCTTCCGTCGCGAGCACCAAGCCGAGACGGCGCGCTTTCGTGCAGGCCTCGTCCGGACTCCGGCCGAGGCCTACGCCGCGTGCTGTGAGGCGCTCGCCGCCTGGGACTTCCGCGACCGCGTCGGCGAGATCGCCGCGCCGACGCTCGTGATCGGCGGCGCCGACGATCCCGCGGTCACGCCCGAGCAGGCGACGCTGCTCGCGGACGCGATCCCGGGCTCGCGGCTCCTCGTCCTGCCGGAGGCGGCGCATCTCGCCAACGTCGAGCAGCCGGAGGCCTTCTCGGCCGCCGTGAACGAGCACCTCGCGCTCCGGGAGGCCGCATGAGCCGCGACGAAGGGATGCGGGTTCGCCGCGAGGTGCTCGGCGACGAGCACGTCGACGCGGCCGTGGCGAAGACGACGGAGGACACCGCGGACTTCCAGGACCTGATCACGCGCTATGCGTGGGGCGAGATCTGGGCGCGGCCGGGCCTCGACCGGCGCACGCGCAGCGCGATCACACTGATGGCGCTCGTCGCGCTGAACCGCGAGAGCGAGCTGCGCATGCACCTCACGGCCGCGCTCCGGAACGGGCTCACGCGCGAGGAGATCAAGGAGGTGCTCCTGCAGAGCGCGATCTACTGCGGCGTCCCCGCTGCCAACGGAGCGTTCACCGTGTTCCGGGAGGTCATGGCCGAGCGCGACGGGAGCTGAGCCGGGCCGGTGCGGACCCAGGTCGGAATCGTCGGGGCCGGCCCTGCCGGGCTCGTGCTGGCGCACCTGCTCCACCTCGAGGGCATCGATTCGGTGATGCTCGAAGCGCGGAGCCGCGAGTACGTCGAGCATCGGGTCCGCGCAGGTGTCCTGGAGCAGGGCACGGTCGACTTGCTCGTCGAGATGGGCGTCGGCGACCGGTTACAGCGGGAAGGGCTGATCCACGAGGGCATCGAGCTCCAGTTCGAGGGTGAGCGCCACCGGATCGACTTCCCCGCCCTCACCGGCGGCCGTACGATCACCGTCTACGGCCAGCAGGAGGTCGTGAAGGACCTGATCGCCGCCCGGATCGCGACCGGCCGACCGCTGCTCTTCGAGGTCGAGGACGTCACGCTGGCGGACCTCGAGTCGGACACGCCGGCGATCCGCTTCCACCACGAGGGCGCTGCGATCGAGCTCCGCTGCGACGTCGTCGCGGGCTGCGACGGCTACCACGGCGTCTGCCGTGGCGCGATTCCCGCCGGCGTGCTCACCGAGTTCTCGCGCGACTACCCGTTCGGCTGGCTCGGCATCCTCGCCGAGGCACCGCCCTCGAACGACGAGCTGATCTACGCCTACCACGAGCGCGGCTTCGCGCTGCACAGCATGCGCTCGCCGTCGCTGACCCGGCTCTACCTCCAGTGCCGCCCGGACGAGGACCTCGACGAGTGGCCGGACGAGCGCGTCTGGGAGGAGCTCGACAAACGCCTCGACCTACCCGGTTGGACGCTCAAACAGGGCCCGATCGTCGAAAAGGGCGTCACGGGGATGCGCAGCTACGTCGTCGAGCCGATGCAGTTCGGGCGGCTCTTCCTGGCCGGCGACGCGGCTCACATCGTGCCGCCGACCGGAGCGAAGGGGCTCAACCTCGCCGTGGCGGACGTGCGCATCCTGGCCGAGGCACTCGCGGCATGGTTCTCGGACGGCGACGGCTCGCGGCTCGAGGGCTACTCGGCGGAGGCGCTGCGCCGCGTCTGGCGCGCGGAGCACTTCTCGTGGTGGATGACGTCGATGCTGCACCGTAGGGGCGATGCCTTCGACGTGAAGCTCCAGCTGGCGCAGCTCGCGTACATCACCTCGTCGCCCCGTGCGGCGGCGTCGTTGGCCGAGAACTACGTCGGCCTCGAGCGGGTGGACGGATGACCGTCCGAGACGCCGTCTTCGACGTCATGCGCCGGCGGGGGCTGACCACGATCTTCGCCAACCCCGGCTCGACCGAGATCCCGTTTCTCACAGGCCTGCCGGAGGATCTGCGCTTCGTCCTCGCGTTGCACGAGGGCTCCGTCGTCGGCATGGCTTCCGGGTGGGCGCTGGGCCGTGGCGAGCCGGCCTTCGTGCTCCTGCACACGACCGCCGGGCTGGGCAACGCCGTGGCCGCGCTCGCGACCGCGCGCGTGAACAGAGCGCCGGTCGTCGTGCTCGTCGGGCAGCAGGACCGACGTCACCTCGCCTTCGAGCCCTTCCTGGCCGGGCGGCTCGAGGGGCTGGCCGGTGACTACCCCGTGTCGGTCGAGCTCCCGGTGCTCGCCGAGGAGGTTCCCGGCGCGGTCGACCGCGCGTGGCACCAGGCCGCGCTGCGCCGCGGCCCCGCGATCGTGATCGTCCCGATGGACGACTGGCAGGGGCCGGAGCACGATCGCGAGGACGCCTCCCCGGATGGGATCGTGCGCGCCGATGCCGTCGCGGACGACACGCTCGCCGAGCTCGTCGATCTCGTCGACAGCGCTCGATTGCCGGCGCTCGTAGTCGGAGCCGGCGCCGACGCGCCCGAGACGTGGGCCGCACTGGTGCGGCTCGCGGAGCGCCTCGCCTGCCCCGTCTGGCAGGAGTCGTACGGCGCGCGGGCAGGCTTCCCGCAGGATCACCTGCTGTTCGCGGGACAGCTGCCGGGCGACCGGCCCTCGGTGCGTCGGGCGCTGGCGGAGCACGACCTCGTGCTCGTCGTCGGCGCAGCCGTCTTCCGTCAGTACGGCGGCTATCCGGGCGGGCGACTCGTCGAGCATGGAACGCGCATCGCGCTCGTCACGGATGATCCCGACGAGGCCGTCCGCAGCCCGGCCGAGCTCGTCGTCCTGGCCGCGCCGGCCGCGGTCTGCGCCGCTCTCGCCGAGCGGGTCGCGGCCCGCCCAACACACTCCGGCGAGCCGCTGCTCTCGCGGCCGCCGGCGCCTCCGCCGCCCACGGAGGGCGAGCGGATGCGCGGCGCTCACGTCCTCGCAGCGCTTGCGGACCGCCTGCCGCCCGACGCGGTGCTCGTGGAGGAGGCGCCCTCCGATCGCCCCGCGCTGCACGACCGCATCCCGGCGCGCGCGCCACTCGGGTTCGTAAGCGCAGCGATGGGCGGCCTGGGCTTCGGGCTTCCGGCCGCGATCGGCCTCCGGATGGCGCTGCCCGAACGACCGGTCGTGGCGGTGCTCGGCGACGGCTCGTCGATGTACGCGATCCAGGGGCTCTGGAGCGCGGCGCACTACCGTGTCGGTGCGCTCTTCGTCGTCCTCAACAACGGCGGCTACGCGGTGATGGACCACCTCGCCGGTCGCTTCGGTGGCCGGGGGCCGTGGCCGGAGTTCGAGGTGGACGTCGCCGCGATCGCCCAGGCGCTCGGCTGTCCCGCCCGGCGGATCACGGAGTGGCCCGAGCTGAGCGAGGCGCTCGACGAGGTGGTGCCCGCACTGTCCGGGCGCACCGAGCCCCTCGTGCTCGAGGTGCTCGTCGAGCCGGACCCCCACTGAGCCGCGACCCGGGGCGAACCGCCCGCCCGCCCCGGGTCGCTTTCGTCGGTGGCTAGAGGTCCGAGGAGCCCGACCCGTTCGGGTCGGTGTTGCTCCCGGAGCCTCCGCCCGAGCCACCTCCTCCGTCGGGACAGTTGTCCGCCGGAGGAGCCTGGTTGTCCTGCGACTGTATGAAGGACGGCGAGCCGTCGTTCGCCGTGCCCACGTTCGGCGACGACGAAGAGCCGCCCGCCGCGAGCGCGACGGCTGCCCAGACCGTCGCTGCGACCACCGCGATCGCCAGGACCGCGATGAACGGACGCAGGTCGAGCTTGCGGGCCTCGTCCATGTGTTCACCTCCTTTCCGAGTCGTGGTCACGGAATCCGCCCGAACCACAGGGCGGAGAGCGCTCCGCCGAGGAGCAGGAAGACCGCGCCGGCGCCCGCGAAGGCGGCGGTCAGCTCGCGCTTCTGCTGCTCGAAGCCGACCTGTGAGCCGAGCTTCGCGTAGACGGCCTGGAGATCCGCCTCGGTCGGCGCCTCGAAGAACCGGCCACCGGTCTCGTCGGCGATCTGCCGCAGCGTCTCCTTGTCGGGTGGAACCGAGAACGTCTGTGTGGCGCCGAACTCGTCGGTGACGTCGACCGTGCCCGAAGCGGTGCCGAGCGCGATCGTGTAGACGGCGACACCGGCCTTCTTCGCGGCCTCGATCGCCTTCTGCGGGTCGCTCCCCGTCGTGTTGGCGCCGTCGGAGAGCAGCAGCACCGAGAACGTCGGCTCATCGCCCGTCTTCGAGTTCGCGCTGGTCTGAGGCGCCAGCTCGACCGAGCGCAAGATCGCGTCTCCGAGCGCCGTGCCGAGGTCCGCGTGCAGCTCGTTCAGCGCCGAGCGCACGCTCTCGCGGTCGTCGGTGGGCTCCTGGACGACGGTCGCCGAGCTGGCGAAGGAGACCAGGCCGACCTTGAAGCGGTCGGGCAGGTCGTCGAGGAAGTTGGAAGCTGCGGACTGCGCCGCCGCGAGCCGCGTCGGTGCGACGTCCGTCGCGGTCATGGAGGCCGAGCTGTCCATCGCGAGCACCACGCTGGACTCCTCGCGCGGCACCGCGGCCACGGTCTGCGGCCTCGCCATCGCGAGCAGCAACGCGGCCAACGCGATGATTGCGAGCGCGGGTGGCAGATGCCGACGGCGTCCCGGCGAGGCGTCCACGACGTTCGTGAGCAGGTCGAGGTTGGTGAACCTGGCCGCGTACTTGCTCCGGCGTCGCTGGATCAGCAGGTAGGCGACCAGGACGACCGGGATCAGCAACAGGCCCCAGAGCAGGGCTGGAGTCGCGAAGCTCATCGCCGCCTCCTTCCGCGCTCGAGGAACGAGGCGAACGGACGGAGCCAGTCGCCTGCGGTCGAGAGCACCGCATGGGACACGCCGAGCGACGTCAGCTCGCGCTCGAGCGCCGCGCGGTCCTCGGCGGCGACGGTCGCGAAGCGCTCGCGGACACGCCGCCGCCCGGTGTCGACCTGGGCTCGACGGCCCGTCTCGGGGTCGACGAGCCAGACGTGGCCCAGATTCGGGATCTCCTGCTCGCGGGGGTCGCGGATCTCGACCGCGAGTACCTCGTGCCGGGCCGCGAGGCGCAGTAGCGGCGCCCGCCAGTCGCGTGGGCCGCGGAAGTCCGAGACGACGGCGACGACGGCCCGCTGCCTCGCGATCCGCGCGACGCGCGTGAGGCCCTCGCCGAGCGACGTCTGCCCGACGTGCTCCGTCTCGGGGTCCCGCCGGACCGCGAGCAGGACGCCGAGCAGGCCGGCTCTGCCCTGCCTCGGCCGCAGGATCCGCGAGTCGCGGCCGCCGAAGGTCGCCACGCCGATGCGATTGCCCCGCCGCGACGCCAGGTGGCCGAGGGCGACTGCGACGCCCTCGGCGACGTCCCACTTCCTGCGATCAGCCGTGCCGAACGTCATCGAGGGCGAGACGTCGAGCAGCACCCACGAGGTCAGCGCTCGCTCGGCGACATCGACCCGGACCTGGACGTCGCCCGTCCGCGCCGTCGCGTTCCAGTCGATCCGGCTGACGTCGTCGCCCGGCTCCCACTCGCGTACCTGGGCGATCTCGGTTCCGAGCCCGACGGCGGAGGTACGGTGCTCGCCGGCGAGGAGGCCTTCGATACGGCGGCCGACCTTGAGGTCGAGCGCCCGGAGGAGCGCCTCGGGCAGAGGGCCGGGCCCGGGCCGGTCCGGCGTCCGATCCCGCAATGCAATCGAGGTGGTCATGCCGCACGCTCCACGACCTCGATCTCCGGCACCGGCACGGCGTCCAGAACGGCCTCGACGATCGAGCCGGCGTCCACCTCCGCGGCGAGCGCCTCGTAGCTGAGGACGACGCGGTGGTGGAGCGCGTCCCTTGCGAGCTCGCGCACGTCCAGGGGGACGGCGTAGTCGCGGCCGTGGATGAGCGCCAGCGCCCGGGCCGCGGTCACCAGCGCGATCGGCCCGCGCGGGCTGGCGCCGAAGGCGATGTGCGGCTGCAGCTCGGAGAGGCCGACGCTCTCGGGCGTGCGCGTTGCGTTCGCGAGCTGGATCGCGTACCGCGAGATCGCCGGGTCGACGTACACCCGACCCGCAGCCGCCCTGAGCTCGGCGAGATCCGCCAGCTCGAGGATCGGCCGCACCTCGGCGAAGCCGGCGAGCGCCCGCTCGACGACGGTCAGCTCGTCGTCGGGATCGGGGTAGCCGACGACGACCTTCAGCATGAAGCGGTCGATCTGCGCCTCGGGCAGCGGGTAGGTGCCTTCGGCTTCGATCGGGTTCTGCGTCGCCATCACGAGGAACGGATCCGGCGCCGCGAACGTCTGCTTGGCGATCGTGACCTGGCGCTCCTGCATCACCTCGAGCAGCGCCGACTGCACCTTCGCGGGTGCCCGGTTGATCTCGTCCGCGAGCAGGAAGTTGCAGAAGACGGGGCCGAGGTCGACCTCGAACGAGCCGTCGTGCGGACGGAAGACCCGGGTGCCGACCAGGTCGCTCGGGACGAGGTCGGGGGTGAACTGGATGCGGCTGAACGTCCCTCCGAGGACGCGGGCCGTCGTCTTGATCGTCAGCGTCTTGGCGAGGCCGGGCACGCCTTCGATCAGCAGGTGCCCGTCTGCCAGCAGGCAGACGAGCACGCGTTCGATCAGCGCGTCCTGACCTGCGATCACGCGCTTGATCTCGTAGAGCGCCTGCTCCACGCTGTCCTGCCTGGCGCGGGCCTCGGCGGTCGGCGGCGAGAGTGGTCGTGTCACGTCGAAGCTCCTTCCTGATCAGCGGTTGGGCGGATCAGGAAACCGGCGGCGTCTAAACGCCGTGTGACAGCGGACTAAGAATCGGATGAACTTGCCGACGGCCAAGGCGGGCGAGGCGACCTGGGGTCGCCCCGCCCTGCGTCACGTGAAGCCCGTTAGGGCAGCTCGGTCATCGCGCTCCCGCCGCCGCGGCGGACGGGCTCGGCGGCTGCGAGCACGCCGCCGCCGCCGAGGAACTCGATCCCCGCGGCAGCACCGATTTCGCCTGCGTTCGTGAAGTGATGGCCTCGGGCCTCGAGTGCCGCTCGCTCCGGGAGCGTCAGGAACGCGGGCTCTGCGCCCGTGTTCACCGCATTCCGCTGGCTGGCGCGCGGATCGGCGATCGCCTGCGGCAGCGTCAGGCCGAGGTCGACGCGGTCGAGCAGGATCTGGAGCACCGTCGTGATGATCGTCGCCCCGCCGGGTGAGCCGATCGCGAGGAACGGCTGTCCGGCCCTGGTGATGATCGTCGGCGCCATCGAGCTGCGCGGCCGCTTGCCGCCTTCCACCCGGTTCGGATGTGTGGTCGAGTCGAAGTTGAAGTCCGTCAGCTCGTTGTTCAGCAGGAACCCGTAGCCGGGCACGACCAAGCCCGCACCGCCCGTGGACTCGATCGTGAACGTGTACGACACCACGTTTCCGGACTTATCCGACGTGGCCAGGTGGGTGGTGGTCTCAGCGCCCTCGTAGGGATACGGGTCGCCGGGCGGAACCGCGCCGGGCGCGGCCGTCTCATTGATCAGCGCCCGCCTCGTCGCCGCGTAGCCCTTCGAGAGCAGGCCGCTGAGGGGCACGTCGAAGTAGGCGGGATCCGCGAGGTACGCGTTGCGGTCGGCGAACGAGTACCGCGACGCCTCGAGGTAGTAGTGCAGCGCACGCTCGCGTGTCATCGACGCCAGGTCGTAGCCCTCCAGGATGTTGAGCGCCTCGCCGACGGTCGAGCCGCCGCTCGAGGGCGGGCCCATCGAGTACACGTCGAGGCCGCGGTAGTTCACGTGCGTCGGCGGGCGCTCTGGGGCGACGTACGTCTGCAGGTCGCGCATCTTGATCACGCCGGGCCGCCAGACGTGGTTCGCCGTCGGGCTGACGGCTGGATCCTGGACGGCGTCGACAAGCGCGTCCGCGATCGCGCCCCGGTAGAAGCCCTTGGCGCCGAGGTGCGCGATGCGCTCGTACGTCTTCGCGAGCGCCGGATTCGTGAACACGGTGCCGACGTCACGGGGCGTGCCGTCCGCGTCCAGGAACAGCGCGGCGCTGGCCGGCACGTCGTCGAACCAGTCGCGGTTCGCATTGACCTGGTCGAACCAGACCTGGTCGATCAGGTAGCCGTGGCGCGCCACGTGGATCGCAGGCGCCAAGACCTCGGCGAGCGACATCGTGCCGAACCTGTCGAGCGCGTCGACCCAGGTCTCGACCGTGCCGGGCACGCCGACGGAGAGCCCGCTGTAGCGCGCGTCGTTGAACGGCAGCGGCGTTCCGTTCTCCCAGAAGGACGTCGGGTGCATCGCAGCCGGCGCTGTCTCCCGTCCGTCGATCGTGGTCACGGCGCCGTTCTTGCTGCGGACGACCATGAAGCCGCCACCGCCGACGCCGCACGAGAACGGCTCGGTGACGCCGAGCACCGCTGCGGTCGCGACGGCAGCGTCGACCGCATTCCCACCGCGCCGCAAGGTGTCGATGCCCGCCTGCGTCGCGAGCTTCTCCACCGACGCGGCCGCACCGCCGGTTCCGATCGACGTGGGCGGGCCGGTACCGCTGCCGACATCGGCGGCCGCCGGTACCCCGGCGACGAGGGCAAGCGCAGCGACGAGCGCCACGAACGCGTACAGACCCTTCGAGAACATGGTTCCCCCTTCCTCTCGCGGGTTTGTCGCGGTGCGAGCTTCCTACCCGAGCCCGAGGCGATGTAACCGGGCCGGGGAAGCCGACGGACCGGCCGAATCCCGCGAATGAGGGGTTTCGCCTGCTCCGACCCGGAATCACGATGCGGAGCCTGCGTGCACGACGGCGCATGCGATGCCTCGAAGGGTCAGAAATCTTGAGCGATCTGTAAATAATCTCGCAAAACCTGCACTAAACCCCTCGTTCGAGGCATTGTGTGTCCCCACGGCGGTGGCTACCGTCGTGTGAGGAGTGCAATGCGGCACGTCGTCGTGGGGACGGCGGGCCTCCGATGAGGGGGGTTACAAACTGTGGCAATTTTTGCGCGGGCGCGTAGGCGTCGCCTGCTGACACTCGTCGCGACCACGCTGGTCGCAGGTATGGCTCTCATGCCGATGGCCGCGAAGGCCGTCCACAACGAGGGCCTGTTCGAGCTCGACGGCAACATCGCCGCCGATGCGGCGGCACCGGGTCAGGACTGGTCCAACTTCCGCGACCCGGCGACGGCCGATGACACCGCGCCGCTGTCGACCGTCTTCATCGCTGACAAGTTCAACAGCGCGGACGACATCTTCTTCGGCGGCGGCTCGCAGAACAACAACGACATGACGAGCTGGCGCTGGTCCTGCGGCAGCGTCTCGACGAAGAGCGACATCGAGCACGCATTCGCGACCGCCTACATCAAGAACGACCAGCTCCACATCTATTTCGGCGGCGACCGCTACGACCCGACCGGCGGGACGACGAACATCGGCTTCTGGTTCCTCCAGGGCGGCGGCGCGCTCCAGGGCGGCAACGGCTGCCCGGACCTCGATCCTGCGATCAACAGGTTCTCCGGCCAGCACGTGGACGGCGACCTGTTCGTCTTCGCGGAGTTCAACGGAGGCGGCGGCGACTCGGCCGTCAGCATGTACGAGTGGCAGAACGGCGGCCTGAGCCTGCTCGCCGCGAAGAGTGCCCTGTCGTTCTGCAGCGTGGACGACAACATCTGCGCCCAGACCAACGACGCCACGATCGCGTCGACCTGGCCCTACTCGGACAACCAGGGCTCGAGCCCCGACGGCCAGATCCTGCCCGGCGGCTTCGTCGAGGGCGGCATCAACCTCAGCTCGATCTACGCAGGGCCTCGGCAAGGAGCTTCCGTGCGTCAACCACTTCCTCGCCCAGACGGGCAGCTCCCATCCGGACATCGGCGTGCTCGAGGACTTCGCGGGCGGCTCGTTCAACGTCTGCTCGAAGCTGATCGTCGACAAGGTCACGCCCAGCGGCGACCAGACGAAGTTCCCGTTCAGCGTGAGCGGCCCGGGCAACTACTCCGACTCGTTCGAGCTCGCCTCGGCGGACACCCCGCACGACAGCGGGCAGATCAAGCACGGCACCTACACGGTGACGGAGACGCCCGGCGAACTCGAGCGTGTGGAACGCGCCCTCGGTGAGCTGCAAGGACCAGGGCAACGTCGACGTCGCGTACACGAACGGCGCTGTCGACATCGCGCCCGGCGCCACCGTCACCTGCACCTTCACGAACACGAAGAAGCCCCAGCTGACGGTGGTCAAGAAGATCGTCGGCGGCAACGGCACGACTGACTCCTTCGACGTCAAGGTCGACGGGACGACGAAGATCGACGACGCCAAGAGCACCGCGCCTGCCGGTACGAGCTCGGGCGCGTTCGCCGTTTCGGCCGGCCAGCACACGGTCACCGAGACGCTCGGCAACGGCTCGCCGGTCGGCGGCGACTGGGTCGTCAGCTTCAGCGGCGACTGCGACGCGAGTGGCAAGGTCGATGTCCAGAACGACCAGGCCAAGACCTGCACGGTGACGAACTCCAAGCTGCCGCGGCTGCGCGTGGTGAAGGAGATCGAAGGCGGCGACGGCTCGGTCTTCGACATCTCCGTCAGCGGCACCAAGGTGCTCGACGACGCCGGCGACGGCGCCGCCGACGAGCGCACCTACGCACCCGGCGGCTACGACGTCAGCGAGACCTTCGGCGACGGCGGGGCGATCGGCTCCGACTGGACGGCCGTGTTCAGCGGCGACTGTGATGCCGCCGGCCATGTCTCGCTCGCCTACGGCGACGCGAAGACCTGCACGATCACGAACAAGCGCAAGCCGAAGCTGACCGTCGTGAAGGTGATCGAGGGCGGTAACGGCGCCTCGTTCGACCTCAAGGTCAACGACTCGGTCGTGCTCGAACGACGTGAGCGGCGCCGGCGGTCAGGTGACGAACACGTACCCGGTCGACACCGCGTACTCGGTCAGCGAGACGCTCGGCAACGGCAGCGCCGGTCGATCCGGCCGTGTGGCAGACCACCACGTCAGCGGCGACTGCGCGGGCACGCTCCACGCGGGCGAGCACAAGACGTGCACGATCACGAACAAGCGCAAGCCGAAGCTGACCGTCGTGAAGGTGATCGAGGGCGGCAACGGCGCCTCGTTCGACCTGAAGGTCAACGACGACGGTCGTGCTCGACGACGTGAGCGGCACGGGCGGCCAGGTGACGAACACCTACCCGGTCGGCACCGCCTACTCGGTGTGCGAGACGCTGGGCAACGGCGGCGCGGTCGATCCGGCCGTGTGGCAGACCATCACGTCAGCGGCGACTGCGCGGGCACGCTCGCGCGCGGGCGAGCACAAGACGTGCACGATCACGAACAAGCGCAAGCCGAAGCTGACCGTCGTGAAGGTGATCGAGGGCGGTAACGGCGCCTCGTTCGACCTGAAGGTCAACGACGACGTCGTGCTCGAACGACGTGGGCGGCACGGGCGGCCAGGTGACGAACACCTACCCGGTCGGCACCGCCTACTCGGTGAGCGAGACGCTCGGCAACGGCAACGCCGTCGACCCCGACTGTCTGGGAGACGTCGGTCAGCGCCGACTGCGCAGGCACCCTCGCGCGCAGGCGACGACAAGACCTGCACGGTCACGAACAAGCGCAAGCCGAAGCTGACCGTGGTGAAGGTGATCGAGGGCGGTAACGGTGCCTCGTTCGACCTGAGCGTCAACAACTCGGTCGTGCTCGACGACGTGAGCGGCACGGGCGGCCAGGTGACGAACACCTACCCGGTCGACACCGCCTACTCGGTGAGCGAGACCCTGGGCAACGGCAATGCGGTCGACCCCGCGGTGTGGGAGAGCTCCGCCAGCGCTGACTGCGCGGGCACGCTCCACGCGGGCGAGCACAAGACGTGCACGATCACGAACAAGCGCAAGCCGAAGCTGACCGTGGTGAAGGTGATCGAGGGCGGTAACGGTGCCTCGTTCGACCTCAAGGTCAACGACGACGTCGTACTGAACGACGTCGCCGGCGCGGGTGGTCAGGTGACGAACACCTACCCGGTCGGCACCGCGTACTCGGTCAGCGAGACGCTCGGCAACGGCAATTCGGTCGATCCGGCCGTGTGGCAGACCACCACGTCCGGCGACTGCGCGGGCACGCTCGCCGCGGGCGAGCACAAGACGTGCACGATCACGAACAAGCGCAAGCCGAAGCTGACGGTCGTGAAGGTGATCGAGGGCGGCAACGGCGCCGCGTTCGACCTGAAGGTGAACGACAGCACGGTGCTCGACGACGTCAGCGGCACGGGCGGCCAGGTGACGAACACCTACCCGGTCGGCACTGCCTACTCGGTGTCCGAGACGCTGGGCAACGGTGGCGCGGTCGATCCGGCTGTGTGGGAGACCTCCGCGAGCGCTGACTGCGAGGGCACCCTCGCTGCGGGCGAGCACAAGACGTGCACGATCACCAACAAGCGCAAGCCGGTGCTCACCGTCGTCAAGCACATCATCGGCGGCGACGGCTCCGTCTTCGACATCTCTGTCGGCGACGTCAAGGCACTCGACGACGCCTCGAACGGTTCGAGCGACACCCGCACCTACGCACCGGGCATCTACGCGGTCAGCGAGACGCTCGGCAACGGCTCGCCTGTGCCTGGCGGCTGGAGCACGAGCTTCAGCAGCGACTGCGCCGACGGTGCGGTCACGCTCGACTACGGCGACGCCAAGACGTGCACCGTCACGAACTCGAAGCTGCCGCTGCTGATCGTGATCAAGAACGTCGTCGGCGGCGCCAAGTCACCGAGCGACTTCCAGATCTCGGTCGACGGCACCAGCCCGAGCCCGGCGAGCTTCCCAGGGAACTCCGAGGGGACGATCGTGACGATGCAGCCGGGCGGCTACGACGTCTCCGAGGGCGAGGACGTGCACTACGCGGCCTCGTACTCGGCAGACTGCAAGGACGGGACGCTCGCGTACGGCGACACCAAGACCTGCACGATCACGAACACGCGGAAGCCGTCGAGCATCGAGATCGAGAAGGTCGCCTCGCCGACCTCCGTGCCCGAGCCCGGAGCCGACGTGACGTTCACCTTCCGGGTGCACAACACCTCGGTGGCCGACACAGTGACGATCGACTCGCTGACGGACTCGGTGTTCGGGAACCTCTTCCTCCGCGGCGACTGCGGAGCGCTCGAGCACGCCGAGCTCGCCCCGAACGACGGTGCGGCCGGCGGCGCTGACGAGGCCACGTGCGCCTTCACGGCCCACGTCTCCGGGAACGCCGGCAACACGCACCACAACAAGGCGACGGTCATCGGTCACGACGAGGACAAGCGGCCTGTCACCGACAACGACGACGCGGACGTCGAGATCACCGACGTCGCACCGTCGATCGACGTGACGAAGACGGCCGATCCGACCTCGGTGCCCGAGCCCGGCGGCCCGGTGCAGTTCACGGTCGACGTGAAGAACACGTCCGTGTCCACCGACCCGGTCACGATCACCTCGCTCGTGGACGACCCCGACGGGGCCGGACCCGCTGACCCGATCGACCTGAACGGCAAGGGCAACTGCTCCGTGCCGCAGACGATCCAGCCGGGCGAGACGTACACGTGCAAGTTCACGCGTTCGATCACCGGCAACGCGGGTGACGTGAAGACCGACGTCGTCACCGCCTCCGGGCACGACGACGACGGGCACCCGGTCAGCGACCATGACGACGCGACCGTCACGATCACGGACGTCCCGTCCTCGATCGCGGTCGACAAGTCGGCCAACCCGACGAGCGTCCAGGAGCCCGGCGGCGACGTCACGTTCACGGTCGTCGTCAGGAACACCTCGGCGGTCGACGCCGTGACGATCGACACGCTCGTCGACAACGTCTACGGCAGCCTGGCCGCGAAGGGCACCTGCGGCTCGCTGATCGGCAAGGTGCTGCAGCCGGACGATCACGCCCCCGGCGGCCCCGACCAGGCGACGTGCACCTTCACCGGTGCCGTCACCGGGAGCGCGGGCTCGACACACACGGACGTCGTGACCGCGACCGGCCACGACGACGACGGGCACCCGCTGACCGCGCACGACGACGCGACGGTCACGATCACGCCCGCGCCGCCGATCGTGCACAACCCGCTCATGGACCTCTGGGTCACGAAGGACGATCTGCCCGACCCGGTCCAGAAGGACGGCCTGCTGACCTACACGATCGTCGTCGGCAACCACGGCCCGGACGCAGCCACGCAGGTCACACTGGCGGATCCGCTTCCGAGGGGCACGACCTTCGTGTCGGTGTCGACGACGCAGGGAACCTGCACCGGCGGCAACCTGATCAGCTGCAACCTGGGCACCGTGCCCAGCGGCTCGACCGTGACGATCACGCTTGTCGTGCGGCCGACCGTGACCGGGCTGATCACGAACACCGTCACGGTGGTCGGCAAGGAGCCCGAGTCGAACACCGCCAACAACCAGGCCACCGCGACGACGCGTGTTCCCGCACCCGTCCGCAAGGCCACCAAGGTGATCCGGTGCGACCGCTTCACCGTCGCGTCGGGAACCCTCCGGGTCGGCAAGCGCGCGACGGTCGTCGTGCGGGTCATCTCGGCCGGCAAGCCGGCCAAGGGGCGGAAGGTCATGGTGCGCGGCGCCGGGATCGTCAAGACCGGCCGCACCAATGCCCGCGGCGTGGCGCGGATCGTCGTCACGGCCAGTCGGCCCGGGATCGTCAGGGTCACGGTTCGGCAGAAGCTCACGTGCGGCGCGAAGCAGATCGCCGTGCTCGGGGCGATCAAGCACCCGAGCTTCACGGGCTGATCCCGACCCTCTGAGCACCGACGCCCCGGCGGCCGACATGGCCCGCCGGGGCGCGGTGTCTCGGGGAGAGGCTCTACGCGGCCTTGCCCACCTTGATGATCGGACAGTTGAGCCGCACGGAGGTGCCACGCTCGGTCAGCTCGCCCTTGTGCTCCAGCTGATCGACCTGCGTGTCGCTCGTGATCGTGACCGGCGTCGCGCTCGCCTTCCAGGTCAGGATCGTCTCCTTCCAGATCGGCGAGTAGCTCGGCTCGCCCGGCTCGGAGCCGAAGATCGCGAGTTGGCCGGGCGCCGCCTTGCCCTCGACTAGGTAGATCTCTGGGGCCGACTTCAACGGCACGGTCTTGAGCACGGGCGCGTAGTTGACGTGCATCATCGCGGCCTGCTTCTTGTCGGAGACGTCCGTGTTGACGTACGTGTCCTTGTGCCCGTCGTAGTAGCCGCGAAAGGCGTCCCGCCGCACCGTGCTGACGGGGCCCATACGCGGCGCGCCGCTTGTCATCGAGGCGTACGCGCCGGCGGCCAGGCCGAGCGTCGCAAGCACGACTGCCGGGGAGAGCAGGAGCTTGGCTTGCATTGAGGACCTCCGTCGTTCGAAGCAAGAACACCGCGGCCCCGGCGGAGGACACGAGCGTCGGTAACGGCATCGCGAAGACCACCGGGGCGCGGCGTATCGGGGAGAGAGCCTCTGCGGGCCCTCAGCTCAGGTTGATCCGCGAGCGAGGCGGCCACCATCCTCCATTCGGCCCCCCAGCAGGTCGGAGATTCGCGACTAGCGAGCTACGCCTGCGATGCGCTCGAGCGCATCGACCACCTCATCGAGCGACGCGCGCGTGTCGATCTCGGCCGTGGCGCCTGCCCGGAGGAGCGGCTCGACCGCGGTCAGGTCGTCGAGGATCCGATCGCGCTCCGCGGCGGTCTTGCCGAAGTCGTTGGTCGCGCGCCCGGACACGCGTTCGAGGATGACGTCAGGCGGTGCGCTGAGCAGCACGACCGCATCGAACCGCGGATAGAACCTGCCCTGGTTGGCGACGCAGCCCGAGACGAAGAGCGTGCCGTCGTCGTGCTCGGCGAGCAACTCATCGATCCGTTCCTCTCGCCACAGCCGCTCGGGGCCGTCCTCGATCCAGTCGCCGTAGTCCGTGTCCACGACCCGGTGCCCTCTGCGTGCGAGCTCGACCAGGGCGGTCGACTTGCCGGTCCCGGACATCCCAGTGACGAACACGACACCCACGCGGACAGCCTAGGCGGGCTGCACGAGGATGACGACGATCGTGCCGATCCCGAGCAGCACGCCCAGCGACGTGAAGACGAGGCCCGTGCGAGTCTGGAACGGCGCGTAGTCGCCCCGCGCGAGCGCCTCCTCGACCGCCTTCTGGCGAACGTACGCGTAGGTGATGAACAGGAGCCCGACGAGCGCGAACGCGATCCCGATGGCCTCGAAGGGCCAGGCAGCTCCGGACGAGAGCTCCGGGACGAGCTTGCCGGCTCCGACGCTGACGGCGAAGGTCGTGAGCCCGGTCCGCCACCAGGCCAGGAACGTGCGCTCGTTCGCGAGCCGGGTCCGCCGTGTCGCGTCCCTCGGCTCGTCAGAGGAAGCCGGCCCCACGCCGGCGGATTCGGCGGCGCGGGGCCGTTACCTCCCGTCTTGGCTCAGCGGGGCCAGACGGCTTCCTCGCCGCCGCCGGCCGGCGGCGGCGAGAACGAAGAACCGTGGCCGCTTCGGTTGCGGCACGTCGGTCCGGCGAATTCGAGCGGAGGTGATGCCACGGCCGCCCCTCGACTGTCCATGCCGAGCTCACGCGCGCCTCGCTCACCGACCAGCGCGCTATACTACTCGGCGATGAGCACGGACGCGGTGCTGCCCTCGCCTCGGCCGAGGCGCAGGTCACGGCCGCCCGCGACCGTCCCGCGGCTCGTCTCGCGTTGCTCGCGCGTACCTACCACGGGCCTACCGGCCACGCCCCGCGACATCTGCCGTTCCGTCGGGCGGCGCTGTCGTTCATGCGCTGGCAGGCAGACCGCGGCGTGCTCGATCCGCTGGACGCGTCGCCGCCGGGCAGCGAGTGGTGGCGGGCGGTCAACGAGCGACTGCTGCGGGACGGATGCGAATCCGTGGCCCTCGTGGGCGGTCTGGCCGGGGAGCCGTCGTCGCAGCCCGTGCGTCTATGGCTGGAATTCATCGCAAGACCGACGGGGCGCAACTGGTACCGAGCGCACAATGCGAGCATCGTGGGTGCCTACCTGGAGCACCGCGACCTCGCCGAAGCCGAGAGCCCGCCGGAGCGCTTCTTCATGGACGTCGCGCTGGTCCGCGTCCTCTACGCGCACGCGCTCGTCGGGGCGCCGCGCCTTGCGCTGGGACGGTTCGCTCCGCTCGGCCGCCTGCTCGGCGATCCCCGGGTCGGGATGGCCGGTGTCTTTCTCTCACTCCGCCGCGTGCTTCCGAACCGCTATCCGCTCGAGCTCGACGTGGAGCGCTACATCGCCGACGAGCAGCGTCTCGGGCGGCTCCTCGACTACGCGGTGATCGTGCCGCGGCTGCAACGCATGTACGAGTGGTCCGCCGTTGAGCTCGGAGAGCCACGCCTGCTCGAACTGGTTCGCGACGGCAACCCGATCTATGCCTGGCCTTTTGAGGAGCGACACGTGTGGCGCGCCCCGCGCATGCCACGGGTCGCGCGGGCTCTCGAGCGCGCCACCAGGGCCCGGTGAAGGCTCATCGGGACCGTCGTCTTGAGCCCAACTTGGTTCCGAGCGATACTTTCCGCAACCCTCGGGGGAGACGGGAGAAACGCTCGATGATTCTGCGGCGATTGTTCGGAGCGTTCGTGGCGGTCGGCCGTTACAAGGCTTGTGCCGTCGGCCTGATCGCAGTTGGTGCGTGCGGCTTTGTTCTCACCGGCTGCGGTGGTGAGGCGGGCAGCGCCGACAGCTCGTCGAGCGGCTCATCCACTCGTGCGGGGCCCGGGGAGAATCTCGACCGCGTCGTCAGCATCGACGGCAAGCGCGGCCTTTACGTGAAGTGCACCGGCAGCGGCTCGCCGACCGTCCTGATGGAGGGAGGCGACGAAGACACGAGCGATTCGTACGCGTTTGCCGAGGCCAGCATCTCCGAGGTCGCGCGGACCTGCGTCTACGACCGCGCGAACCTGGGCCAGAGCGACCCCGCCGCCGGGCCGCGCGAGCTGTCAGATCTCGTCGGCGACCTCGAGGCGCTTCTCCAAGCCGCCAAGATCCCCGGCCCGTACGTTCTCGTCGGCACCTCGGGCGGTGGCTACATCAGCGCCGGCTATGCGTACGAGCACCCCGACGAGGTCGCCGGCATGGTCTTCGTCGAGGTCCCCGGCCCGTTCCGCAATCCGCCGCGGGTGATCGTCGAGGAGACCGACCCGAACAACCCTGCGAACATCGAGCGCCGTGACTACCTTCAGGTCGAAAAGGACGCCTGGGCGGCTCGCAAGAGGATCGGCGACATCCCGGTCACGATCATCAGCAACGAGTACTCGACCGCGGAGATAAACGCCTCCCCGTTTCCCTCGGAGGCGAGCGGGATGCGGCGCAACGTCTCGGATCAGAAGGGTTGGCTGGTTCTCAGCCCACGCGCGAAGCAGATGGTGGTCCACACCGGTCATGCGGTCGAGGAGGAGGACCCGCAGCTCGTGATCGACGCGATCCTCGCTGTCGCAAAGGCTGCCCGCTAGACCCCGCATTCCAGGCAGTTGACTGCGAACCTGTTGTCGACGCCATGCTCTGAGCTGCTCGCCTCGTGATCCTCGCGATCGACCAGGGAACGACCGGCACGACCTGCCTCGTCGTCGACGACGAGCTCCGCGTGCGCGGCCGGGGCTACCGCGCGCTTCGGCAGCACTTCCCGCAGCCGGGGTGGGTCGAGCACGACCCGGAGGAGATCTGGGCGTCCGTGGTCGGGGCTGCGGATGCCGCGCTGCATGCGGCGGGCGTGCGTGCGGCCGACTTGCGCGCGATCGGGATCGCGAACCAGCGCGAGACGACTCTGCTCTGGGAGCGCGCCACCGGGCGGCCGCTCGACCGGGCGATCGTCTGGCAGGACAGGCGGACCGCCGCGCGGTGCCGAGAGTTGCCGATCGATCTGATCCGCGCACGGACGGGACTCGTGCCGGACCCGTACTTTTCGGCGACGAAGCTCGAGTGGCTGCTTGCGCGAACCGAGGCACGGCCGAGCGAGCTCGCGTTCGGCACCGTCGACTCGTGGCTGATCTGGAAGCTCACCGACGGCCGCGTGCACGCCACCGACCTGACGAACGCGTCGCGGACGATGTTGCTCGACCTCTCCTCGCTCGACTGGGACGACGAGCTGCTCGGCGGCCGACGAGGCGTCCCTCACGGAACGCCGCGCCGAGTGGCAGGCCGCCGTTCGTCGCGCGCTCCTCATCTGAGCCGAAGCGCGGAAAGGACTTCATCCTCGGGGGGCGCGCGCCCCGGACTCGGCGGGGCGAGCACGCCAGTCGGCACGAAATAGCCGAGCGCCGGCGCAGGGCGATCGCCTCTTTCTTGACAACCGCGCCGCGCGCCGCATTGAATCCGTCGATGCTTCTCGCCGAGGTCGAGTACGCGCGGCCCTCGAGCGTCGACGAGGCCCTGCGGTTGCTGTCGGCTCACGACGGCGCACGCGCGCTCGCGGGCGGGCAGACGCTCACGAACGTGATGAAGGCGCGGGCGGCTTCGCCGGAGGTGCTGGTCGATCTCGCCGATCTCGACGAGCTGCGCCGGATCGCGCATGGTGCCGACGGCACCCTCGACGTGGGCGCGATGACCACCTACTCCGATCTGATCGCCTCCGCCGAGGTCGCCGCCGCCCGGCCGATTCTCGGCGTGGTCGCCGCGCAAATCGCCGACGTCCAGGTGCGTAACCGGGGCACGATCGGCGGGAATCTGTGCCTCAGCGACCCGACCAATCACTTTCCTCCGCTCATGGCTGCAATCGGGGCGACGATGACCATCGTCGGTGCCGCGGGCGAGCGCGTGGTGGCGGCGGACGACTTCTTTCTCGGCGTCTACATCACGGCCGTCGCCCCTGACGAGCTCCTGACGAAGGTCACTGTTCCTTCGGCGGAGAGCACCGCGGACGGTTTCGCCGCCGTCACGATCGGCAGGGACGGCACCTGCATCGCGAATGCCGCGGCCACCGTCTCGGACGGCCAGGCGCGGGTTGCGCTCGGCTGTGTCGCCGCGGTGCCGGTCGTCGTGTCCGCCGATGCCGAGGAAGCCGCGGTCGTCGATGCGGTTCGCGGGGCGCCTCTCGAGCCACCCGACGACGTCCACGCGTCGGCCGCGTATCGCCGCCACCTCGCCGAGGTGCTCGCGGTCCGCGCCGTCGGGCAGGCAAGGAGCAGCTGATGGACCCGGTCTCGGCGCAGCGGATCACGGTCTCTGTCAACGGCGAGAGCCACGAGCGCGAGGTCGAGGCCCGGCGCCTGCTCGTTCACTTCCTCCGCGATGACCTCGACCTCACAGGCACGCACATCGGCTGCGACACGGGCAACTGCGGTGCCTGCACGATCATCTACGACGGCCTCGCGATCAAGAGCTGCATGATGCTTGCCATCCAGGCCGACGGCGCGGCGATCGAGACCGTCGAGGGTCTGGCCCCCGACGGCGACCTTCATCCGCTGCAGAAGGCGTTCGGAGCGACGCACGCGCTCCAGTGCGGCTACTGCACGTCGGGGATGCTGATGAGCGCGAAACATCTGCTCGAGCACAACCCGGAGCCGACCGACGAGGAGATCCGGCGCGCGATCCAGGGCAACATCTGCCGCTGCACGGGCTACGTCAACATCGTCGAGGCCATCCAGGCAGCCGCGAAGGGGGAGGTTGGAGCATGAGCGAGACCACCGTCGCACCGGGGCAGCCGCTCACCGTCGAGGAGCACGAGGTCAAGCCCGGCTTCATCGGCCAGAACGTGCCGCGCAAGGAGGATCAGCGGCTCGTCCAGGGCGAGGGGGTCTTCGTCGACGACATCAAGCGCCACGGCATGGCGTACGTGCACTTCGTCCGCTCGCCGTACGCGCACGCCGCGATCACGCGCATCGACGTCTCGAAGGCGGCCGAGCTCGAAGGGGTCTACGGCACGCTGATCGGGGAGGAGGTCGCCGCGACCACCGACGCCTTCTTCCAGATCGCGCCGCCGCCCGGCGGCCACGTCAAGGACTTCGCGCTCGCGGTCGGGCGCGTCAGGCATGTCGGCGAGCCCGTCGTGGCGGTCGCCGCTGTCACGCGCGAACTGGCCCGCGACGCCGCCGAGCTCGTCGAGGTGGACTACGAGCCGCTCGAGCCCGTGCTCGACCCCGAGCGCGCGGCCGATCCCGCATCGCCGCTGCTCCACGACGACGTCGGCTCGAACGTGATCTGGTCGGGCGAGTTCGACTACGGCGACTACGACGCAGCGCTCGCCGACGCCGACAAGGTCGTGCGGATCAAGCGCCTGCACTTCGACCGGTTCTCGTCGACTCCGCTCGAGACGAGCGGCGCGGTCGTGGAGTACAACCGCGGCACGGCCCAGTGGACGATTCACTCCAACAACCAGTTCCCGGGCTTCGCGCAGATCATGATGGGGCCGGCGCTGAGGGTCGGGATCGACAAGCTCCGCTTCGTCTCGCAGGACATCGGCGGCGGTTTCGGCAACAAGATCTGCACGCACGTCCAGCTGGTCGCGCTCTGCCTGCTGGCGCGGAAGCTGAAGCGCCCGGTCAACTGGACCGAATGGCGGACCGACCAGCACACCGCCAACTCGCACGGCAACGAGCGCCTCTTCCTCGACGTCGAAGTGCCGGTCAAGGCCGACGGGACGCTGCTCGGCCTCCGGGCGCGCATGATCGACGACTGCGGCGCCTACACCCGCTACGAGCCGCTCGGCTGCATCATCTGGGCCCAGGTCACGCCGGGCGTCTACCGCTGGCGGAACATCCGGGTCGACTTCACCCAGGTCTGCACGAACAAGTCGCCGTGCGGCCCGAACCGGGGCTACTCGCGCATGCAGCACCTCTGGTTCACCGAGCGGGTGATCGACATCGTCGCGCACGAGCTCGGGATCGACCCGGTCGAGATCCGCAAGCGCAACTACATCCGCTCCGACGAGATGCCCTACGAGACGCCGAACGGCTGCATCTACGACTCCGGCGACTACGCGGCCTGCCTCGACCAGGCGCTCGAGCTGATCGACTACGCCGGCATCGAGGAGCGGCGCCGCGACGCGCAGTCGCGCGGGAAGCTGCTCGGGGTTGGGATCGGCTCGACGCTCGACTCGGGCACGAACAACTTCGGCCAGTCGACGCTCCTGAACCCGGAGCTGCAGTTCTCGGGCAACAACGAGGTCGCGACGGTCAAGCTCGACATCTTCGGCGAGATCGTCGTCACGCTCGGCACGACTCCGCAGGGCCAGAGCCACGAGACGACCGCCGCGCAGGTCGTGGCGGACATCCTCAGCGTCACTCCCGACGAGGTCAACGTCCGCGCTGGCCACGACAGCTACTGGAACTCCCACGCCGGCTTCTCGGGCACGTACGCGAGCCAGTTCGCGGTCACCGGGTTGGGCGCCGTCAAGGGAGCCGCCGACATGCTCGCCGGTGAGATCAAGCAGATCGGGGCCGCAGTCCTCGGCGCCGAGTCGCCCGACGACGTCCACCTCGAGGGCGGCTTCGTCAAGCGGAACGACAACCCCGAGGCGGCCCTGCCGTTCATGGCGTGCGGCGCGATCGTCAACGCCAACAACGCGGTGCTGCCGCTGGAAGCGCGCGAGATCACGCTCAACTGCCGCTACGTCTACGTCCCGCCGCACCAGCTGCCCGACAAGGAGCGCAAGTACGGCAACCTGACGCTGACCTACGCGAACCAGGTGCACGCCTGCGTCGTCGAGATCGACCCGGAGACGGGCGTGTACGAGATCGTCGACTACAGCGCCGTCGACGACTGCGGCGTGCGGATCAACCCGCAGATCGTCGAGGGGCAGGTGCACGGCGCGACCGCCCAGTCGATCGGAGCCGCCACGCACGAGACGTTCCCCTACGACGAGGACGGGAACCTGCTGACGCCGAACTTCTACGACTACCACGTCCCGCACGCGCTCGACATGCCGCCGATGAAGACCGGCTACGTCGAGTCCCCCTCGCCGTTCACGCCGCTGGGCGCCAAGGGGATGGGCGAGGGCGGCGGGGCAGGGATCAGCGCGGTCTGTGCAGCGCTCCAGAACGCTCTCGCGGCGGCCGGCGGGGCGATCGTCTACGACAGCTCGAACCCCTATCGCCGGGTCTGGGAGCTGCTGCGCGACCCCACGGCGAGTCGCGGCCTGGTCTCGGTGGACGAGGGATGAGGGTCGCGGGCGAGCGGACGTTCGCGGCGCCGCGCGAGACCGTCTGGGGCGTTCTCAACGACCCTGCGCAGATGGCGAAGTTGATGCCCGGCGTCGAGAGCTTCGACGTCGAGGACGACAAGCACTGGCGGGCGAACGTGAAGATCCGGCTCGGCCTCGGCTCGCTCCGCCTGAGCATCAACTTCGAGAAGACCGAGGAGCGGGTGCCCGACTTCGCGCGCCTGCACGCCAAGGGCACCGGCGTCGGAGCGCTGATGGACATGGACACGCAGTTCAACCTCAGCGAGAGCGACGGCGCGACGGCCATGGCCTGGGAAGCCGACGTTCGCATCGCCGGGCCCGTCGGGAGCATGGGCCAGCGGGTGCTACAGCCGATCGTCAACCAGCAGGTGCAGAACGTGCTCACGGCGCTCGACAAGCAGGTGGCAAGCGCAACGTGAGCGTGGCCGTGACGGGCGAGGAGTTCGTCGCGATCATGGCAGCGTTCCCGACCGGCGTCGCGATCGTCACGGCCGTCGACGTGGACGGGACGCCCCGCGGGCTGACGACGAACGCGGTCACGAGCGCGTCCCTCGCGCCGCCGATCCTGCTCGTCTGCCTCGATCTCACGTCGCGCACCCTTCCGGCCGTCCGCCGCAGCGGACGGTTCGCCGTCAACTTCATGAGCGCGGGCTGCGAGGCCGTTTGCCGGAAGTTCGCGTCGAAGGCCGACGACAAGTTCGATCACGTGCAGTGGGCGCCCGGGCTCGGGGGCGTGCCTCTGCTCTCCGGACACGCCGTGGCGATCGCCGAGTGCGCGGTCCAGGACGAGCTCGAGGTCGGCGACCACGCGGTGGTGACCGGGCTCGTCGAGGCGGGCTCGCCTCCTGAGTCGACCAGCGAGCCGATCCTCTACTTCCGGCGCGCCTTCCACCCGCCGTCAAGCTGAGAGGATTGGCGGGTGCCGCCGTTTCGCATCGGGGTGATGCAGCTGACGATGGAGCCGCTCGACGAGATGCTCGCCTCGGCGCGCGTCATGGACGAGGTCGGGATGGACACGATCTGGCTCGCCGAGGCCTATCCGTGGTGGCGCAAGCACGGGATGGAGGCCCGCTCCTCGACCGTCGTCTCGGCCCTGATGGCGAAGGAGACTCGCCGGTTGACGATCGGCTGGGGGATCATCTCGCCCTTCACGCGGCACCCGGTTCAGGCCGCGATGGACGCGCGGGTCGTCCAGGAGGCCGCGGGGCCCGGGCGCTTCTTGCTCGGGTACGGGACGTCGAAGATCTTCCTCAACAACGCCAAGCGCGGCGACGAGAAGCTGTCCACGCTCGGGGCGATGCGCGATGCGGTCGAGATCACCCGTGGGGTTCTCGGCGGCGGCGCGTTCGACTACGACGGCAAGGTCTTCAGCGCCTCGGTGCCGGCGCTCGAGAACGGGGCGCACACTCCCCGTGAAGTCCCGCCCGTGTACGTGGCGGCAACGGCGCCGAAGATGCAGGCGCTGGCGGGCGAGCTCGCGGACGGCTGCCTGACGCCGTCGATCACGACGCCGGCCTTCGTGCGCTACACGTGCGAGAACGTGGGCCGGGACATCGACATCGGCTGCACGATCGTCGCCTCGATCGGCGAGGACCGGGACGAGGGGCGGGACGGCGCCCGCGAGATCGCCGGGATGTACCTCGCGAACAAGGTGCAGAACATCAAGGGCGCAGCCGACACGCTGCTCGACCTCGCCGGCCTCGAGCAGGAGGAGATCCGCCCGGTCGCCGAGGCGATGGAGCGAGGCGGTCGCCTCGCCGCGAAGGGCCGTGTCACCGACGCGATCCTCGACAAATGCAAGCCGATCGCGGGCACGCCGTCCGACTGCATCGAGGCGATCGAGGAGTACCGCGACGCCGGCTGCACCCACGTGATGCTCGAGCTCTGGGGCGCCAAGCGGCACGAGCAGCTGCGGCTCTTCGGCGAGAAAGTGGTGCCGCACTTCCGATGATCGACCGCGACCGACTCGTCGACCTCGCCCTCCGCCTCGTCTCGACGCCGTCCTTCACGGGCTCGGAGGAGGCGGCGGCCGAGCTGATGCGCTCCGAACTTGCCGCGCTCGGGCTGCAGGTGCAGTGGCAGCAGGTCGAGGACGGGCGTGCCAACGTCCTCGGCACCTGGGCGGGCGAGGGCGGTGGGCCGACGCTGATGCTCAACGGCCATCTCGACACGTCGTACTCGGGCCGCGAGCCCTGGCTTGCGGGGATCCCGGGCTTCCAGCCGGTGGGTTTCGAGCGCGAGGGACGCATCTACGGCCTTGGGATCTCGAACATGAAGGGCGCGCTCGCCTGTTACGTCGAGGCCGTTCGGGCGCTCCTGGACGCGGGCGTGCGGCTGAAGGGCGACGTCCTCGTCGCCGCGGTCGCCGGGGAGATCGAGAAGACCCAGCAGGGCGACGCCCAGGGCGCCGAGTACAGGGGCTACGCCGCCGGCTCGCGCCACCTCGTCGGCCACGGCGGCGCCGCGGACATGTGCATCCTCGGAGAGCCGACGGAGAACAAGCTCGTGCTCGCGCACTTCGGCACGCTCTGGATGCGCCTCTCGACGCACGGGCCGTTCGTGCACACGGCGTTCAGCTCGGGTCGCCTGGAGGAGAACTCGATCGTGCGCATGCGCGGCGTGCTCGACTCCGTGCTCGCGTGGCTGCCACGCTGGGAGGAGGAGATGAGCTACGACGGCTTCAGCGGCGTTGCGAACGTCGGCGCGATCCAGGGCGGCTTCGGCTGGCGCGTCTCGCGCACGCCGCACGCGACCGACCTCTTCGTCGACCTGCGCGTTCCGCCGTCGGTGCCGATGGCCGAGGCGCGCCGCAAGGCGCTCGAGTTCGCGCGCGGACTCGACGGCGTCGAGGCCGAGGTCTACGTGACCGCCCCAGGCGCGGAGATCGAGGAAAGCCATCCGCTCGTCGCCGCGCTCGGCGACGCACACGCCGAGGTCTTCGGTGCACCCGCGGAGCGCGATGTCACGCGCTGGTTCTCGGATGCGTCGGTCCTGAGCCGCTACGGGATCGCGACGGTCAACTACGGCACCTCCAGCGGCCTCCCCGACGCGGAGCTGGGCGAGAACCTGGAGATCGACGGCCTCGTGAAGACGGCTGATGTCTATGCGCGCGCCATTCAAGCCGCTTGCGGGGTGGTGGCATGAGGCTCGTCTCGTTCGACGACGGCAAAGTCGGTCGAGTCGACGGCGAGGAGATCGTCCGGCTCGACATCCAGGACCTGCGCACCTACTTCGAGCGGGGTGGCGCCGACGACCTCGACGAGCGGACGCCCCTCGCCGAGGCGGACCTGCAGGCGCCGATCGTCCCGAAGAAGTTCTTCCACACCGCCGGCAACTTCCGCGAGCACGAGGAGGAGTCGAAGCGCGTCGGCTGGACGCACGAGATTGCGCCCTGGATCGTGTTCTTCCAGAACGTCGACGCGATCGTCGGCCCCGACGATCCGGTCGTGTACCCCGAGCACCTGACCGAAGAGCTCGACTACGAGCTCGAGCTGGCCGTCGTGATCTCGAAGCCCGGGAAGTGGTTCTCGCCCGAGGAGGCGATGGACTACGTCGGCGGCTACGTGATCTTCAACGACATCACGGCGCGCGACATCCAGCGCCGCGAGATGCGCTCGGGGGTGTTCTCGTTCTGCAAGGCGATCGACACCTTCTGCCCGCTCGGGCCGTGGATCGTCACGCCCGACGAGATCCCCGACCCCCACGACCTCGCGATGGAGCTGCGCGTGAACGGCGAGGTGCGCCAGACGTCGCACTCGGGCCGGATGTCGACGACGATCCCGGAGATCCTGTCGCACTACTCGCCGCTCGGCTACAGCGCGGGCGACGTCGTCTCCACCGGGACCGTTTCGGGCGTCGCCGGCTTCAGCGAGGACGCGGCCTCGCTCTACCTCAAGCCCGGCGACGTGATGGAGGCGGAGATCGAGCGGATCGGCGTGCTTCGCAACCCGGTCGTGTCCTGGGAGGAGGCGCACGGGGCGCCGCCCCCGCCACGAGTCCGCTGGTAGATGGGCTGGCCGCGCGACGACGCGAAGCTCGACCGCGTGCGGGCGCTGATGGCCGAAGAGGAGCTCGATGCGCTCGTCGTGCGGGCCCCGGACAACGTGCTCTACCTGACCAACTTCTGGGGCATGAAGGGCTACGACGCGGTCGTCTTCCCGCAGGAGGGCCAGCCGACGTTGATCTGCCTGGAGGCCTCCGCGGACGATGCCGCCCGCACCGCCTGGACGGCCGAGGTTCGCCTGCTCAAGGGGTACGACGACGCCGACCCGCGACCGCCGACCGCGCGCACGCTCGAACTGGCGCTCGAGGCCGCGGGATCCTACGGACGGGTCGGGCTGGAGCTCTCGCTCGGCACCCAGGCCTCCGATCGAATGGTCGGCGAGCCGACCACGTACACGAGCTCGTGGTTCGACGCGTGGCCGGCCGCCGTGGACGCCACGCCGCTCCTGGCCCGCGCGCGCATGGTCAAGACCGCGCAGGAGATCGAGCGGATGCGGCTCGCCAACGAGATCGCGGCGGCCGCAATGGAGCACGTCCGCTCCAACCTCGTGCCCGGGATGAAGGAGAGCGAGGCGGGGGCGCTCTGGAACGGCTTCGTCCACGGGCAAGGGACGGGCTGGGAGGGCAAGGTCGAGCTCGCGCACGGCTTCTCGCTGGTGTGGTCGGGGCCGGGCATCCGGACGTTCACGGCGACCGGCGACCGGCCGGTGCAGGAGCACGAGCCGACGCTGTTCGAGATCTGGGTCTGCGCCGACGGCTACTGGTGCGACCACACGAAGAACCTCTGCCCGGGCGAGCTCACCCCCGAGTACGAGCGCCTGCTCGAGAGCCTTACCGCCGTCTACGACCGCGCAGTCGCCCACTGCCGCCCGGGTGCGAGCCTCCCCGAGCTCGACCGCCTGATCCGCGAGGGGATCGCCGAGGCCGGGTATCCCGGCCAGCCGTCGCACCCGGTCGCACACGGCGTCGGCGCGCGCGCACACGAGCCGCCGTACGCGCATCAGGCCGGGTCCGGCACGATCGAGGACGGCATGGTGCTTGCGATCGAGCCGGGGATCTACTGGGAGGGCGGCGGCGGCCTCAGGCTGGAGGACAACTTCCTGATCACGGCGTCGGGCGCCGAGAAGCTGTCGCCGTTCCCCGACGGGGTCGTGCGGTGATCTGGGCCGGCAGCCTCAACCGCCCGCACTCGATCGACGCTGAGGTCGGCTTCTACGACACGACGCTCCGCGACGGCGAGCAGACGGTCGGCGTCGTCCTCACGCCCGAGGACAAGCTCGAGATCGCACGCGCCCTCTCGGAGGCCGGCGTCGAGCGGATCGAGGCGGGGTTCCCGCGGGTCTCCGAGGACGACTACCGCGCGGTCCAGCTGATCGCAGACGCCGGCCTGGCCGCCGAGATCTGGGGCTTCTCGCGCGCGGTGCGCGCCGACGTGGAGGCGCTCGTGGAGCTCGGCGTCGCGGCGAGCGTGATCGAGTCACCGATCTCCGACCTGAAGCTGCAAGGCGCTCGGCGTCTCGCGCGAGACCATGCTCGAGCGGATCGGCGCGGCGGTCTCCTACGCCGTCGAGAGCGGGATCCGGGTCGGGCTACTTCGGCGTCGACTCGACGCGCGCGGAGCCGGACTTCTACGACGCGGCGTACACGACCGCCACGGAGGCCGGCGCCTCGGAGGTGGTCGTCGTCGACACGATCGGGGTGGCGGGGCCGGAGGCCGTCGGCGAGCTGGTCGAGCGCACCCGCGAGCTCGTCGGGCCCGACGGTCCCGGTTCACTTCCACGGGCACAACGACTTCGGGCTGGCGACCGCGAACGCGGTCGCCGCGGTACGAGCCGGAGCCCGGTGGATCCACGGGACGGTCAACGGGATGGGGGAGCGGGCGGGGAACGCCAACATCGCCGAGGTTGCGCTCACCCTGCGCGCGCTCTACGGCGTGGAGACCGCACTCGACCTCACCCGGATGCGGACGCTGGCCGACCGCGTCAGGGAGCTCTCCGGCTACGAGCTGGAGCCGTGGAAGCCGCTCGTCGGCGAGAACCTCTTCCGCCGCGAGAGCGGAGCCGTCGCGAGCCAGTTCCACGATCCGCCCTCGATCGAGCCCTACTCGTCGGAGCTCGTGGGCGCCGAGCGCTCGATCGTGCTGGGCAAGAAGAGCGGCCTCGACTCGATCCGGATCAAGTGCGCGGAGCTGGGCCTCGACGTGCCCGAGGATGCCTACCCCGACCTGCTCGCCCGGGTCAAACGCGTCGGCGCCGGCAAGCGCGGCCTCGTCACCGACGAGGAGTTCCGTCAGCTCGTCCTGGAAGGAGAGACGTGAGCCATCACCGAGAGCTCGTCAACCCGCCGGAGCTCCATCCGGCGCCCGGCTTCAGTCACATCGCCGTCGCGCACGGCACCAAGCTCGTCCACTTCGCCGGCCAGCTCGGGATCGGGCCGGACTTCTCGCTGCTCGCCGAGGACCTCCACGGTCAGACCGTCGGCGCGATGCGCAACCTCGAGACCGCGATGGGCGCGGTGGACGTGGGCTGGGACGACATCGTTCGCCGGACGATCTACACGACCCAGCCGACCGAGTACGAGACGATCACGAGCGCGATCGACGAGGTGACCGGCGGCGCGGATCACCCCGCCCAGACGATCGTGGGCATCACCGGTCTCGCGGTCCCGGGCTGCCTGATCGAGATCGAGTGCACGGCCGTCCTGATGGCATGACTGTGGAAGCGGCCGAGTCGTAGACTCGCCGCCGACCCCTCCGAAGGGAGCTGCGATGCGCTTTGGCCTCTACTCCGAGCTGCAATGCCACCCCTGGCAGACCTACGACCAGGTCTACGCGGAGACGCTCGAGCAGGTGACGAACGCGGATCGGCTCGGCTTCGACTGCTACTCGATCATCGAGCACTGGTTCTTCGACCGCTTCGGCATCTCGGCCAACCCGTTCGCGTTCTTCGCGACGGCGGCGGCGCGAACGAGGCAGATCCGCTTCCGCACGCTGCTCCACGTCCTCCCGTACCACAACCCCGCCGTCCTGGCCGGCCAGATCGCCGAGATGGACGTGCTCACCGGCGGCCGCTACGAGTTCGGTGTCGGCCGCGGCCACGCCTGGCTGCCGACGAAGGCCGGCGTGCCGCTGGACGAGACGCGGCCCCGGTACGAGGAGGCGTTCGACATCCTCGTCGGCCTGCTCGAGAACCAGGACGGCTTCTCCTACGACGGCGACTTCTGGAAGATCGACAACGCCCGCGTCGTGCCGCGCTCGCAGAGCGAGCGGTTCCGGATCTTCACCGGCGGCACGAGCGACCGGACGTACGAGCTCGCGGCCGAGCGCGGCTGGGGGGTCGTCGTGCCGCCGCTCCTGCCCTACGAGGCCCTGCACCCGCAGCTCGAGATCTACCGCGAGCAGTGCGCCAAGCACGGCAACGAGCCGGACATCGTCTTCATCCACGCCGTCTACATGGACGAGGACGAGGCGACCGTCCGCCGCGAGGCGGAGCACTGGATCCACCACTTCCTGGCCGGGAATGCGTCCCCCGGACCGGAGCTGCCTTCCGCCGACGAGCTGAACGCGGTCGGGTACGGGTTCTACGCCTCGGGCGCGCTCGAGGGCCTCGCCGCGATGACGTGGGAGCAGCTGACCGAGTCGGACGCCGTCTGGTGCGGCACGCCGGCACAGGTGATCGAGAAGATCGAGGCCGTCGCGGAGAAGTGCGAAGGGCTCGCCGAGATCGCGATCACGGTCAACGCCGGCGGCGCCGAGCACTGGAAGGCGATCAAGACGCAGGAGCTGTTCGCCCGGCACGTGATCCCGCACTTCCGCGGCGCCGTCCGCGAGCCGGCCGAAGCGACGGTTTGAGTGCCCCGGACGTTCGACGCCGTCGTCGTCGGCAGCGGCATCAACTCGCTCGCCTGCGCGGCTCTGCTGGCGCGGGGCGGCTGGGGCGTCTGCGTGCTCGAGCGCGAGGATGAGCTCGGAGGCGCGATCAAGACGGCCGAGATCACCGAGCCGGGATACCTCCACGACGTCTTCAGCGCCTGGCACCCGCTCTGGGTCGGCGGGGCCGCGCACGCCGAGCTCGGCGACGAGCTCGCTGCCCGCGGCCTCGAGTACCTGAACACCGACCTGCCTACCGGGACGCTGTTCCCCGACGGCGAAAGCGCGTTCCTGCTGCGGAGCGGCGAGGCGAACGCCGCGGAGCTCGACCGCCACGCGCCCGGGGACGGGGAGGCATGGGGACGCATGCTCGAGTCGTTCTTCCCGAACGCGGACCTCGCCTTCGGCGTCCTCGGAACCGAGCTCTGGTCGCAGGCGGGCGCCGGTCTCGGGTTCAAGGCCTTCCGGCGGCTCGGCCGCCGCGGGCTGGCGGAGTTCGTCGGCGAGCTGACGATCTCCAGCCGGGACTGGCTGACCACGACGTTCGAGTCCGAGCGCGCGCACGGGTTGCTCGCGCCGTGGGTCCTGCACACCGGCCTGGGGCCGGACGCCGCGGCGTCCGGCTACATGACGCAGGTGATCGCCGTGGCGGTGCAGGAAGGCGGCATGCCGATTCCGCGCGGAGGCGGCGCGAAGCTCGTCGAGGCGCTGGAGCGGCTGATCTCGGACCACGGCGGCGTGTGCGAGACCGGGCGCGACGTCGACCGAGTGCTCGTCGACGGCGGCACGGCGACCGGCGTGCGGCTCGCCGACGGGGAGACCGTGACGGCCGGCCGCGCGGTGATCGCGAACGTGACGCCGACGCAGCTCTACGAGCGGCTGCTCGGGGACGGCGACGTGCCGGCCGACCTGGCCGGGAAGGCGCGTCGCTACCGCTACGGGCGCGGTGAGATGCAGATCCACCTGGCGCTCTCCGAGCCGCCCCGCTGGGAGGGCGACGAGCGCCTGGGGCAGACGGCGATCGTCCACGTGACCCCGGGGCTCGACGGCGTCTCGCGCGCGGTCAACGAGGCCGACCGAGGGCTGCTGCCCGCCGAGGCGACGATCGTCGTCGGCCAGCCGCTGACGATGGACCCGTCGCGCGCGCCGGCAGGCGCGGGGTTGCTGTGGATCCAGCTCCAGGAGCTTCCGTCGCGCGTGCGTGGTGACGCGGCAGGCGAGCTCGACGTCGGCGACGGCACCTGGACCGAGGAGCTTCGGGAGCGCTACGCCGACCGCATCGTCGCCCGGCTCGCACGCCAGATCCCGAACCTCGAGAGCGCGATCAAGGCGCGCGCGGTCCTCTCGCCTGCCGACCTCGAGCGGGCGAACGTCAACCTTCTGCACGGCGATCCCTACGGCGGGTCGCTCGCGCTCGACCAGAACTTCCTCTGGCGGCCCTTCCCGGCGAGCCCGGGGCACGCGACCGCTGTCGACGGGCTCTGGCATATCGGCGCGAGCACGCACCCGGGGCCGGGCCTCGGCGCAGGCTCCGGGACCCTGGTGGCGCAACAGCTGCTCCGGCCGGCGCTGCCGAAGCGGGCCGGGAATCGTCTCCGCGGCCTCGTCTCGCGGTGATGCCGCTCTTCTCGATCTCGCAGATCACGACGTTGCCGGCCGGCTTCGAGGACGACCTCCGTGCGTATCGCGAGGCCGGTGCCGAGGGCATCGGGATCTGGGAGATCAAGCTGCGCGAGGGCGAGGAGGCCGCGCAGCTCGACGCGCTCCGCGAGAGCGGGCTCGCTTCGACCTGCGCGATCCCGGCGGTTCCGTCCATCGCGCCGCTGCCGATCCCCGGCCCCGACGATCCCGGCGAGCGGGTCGAGGCCTACTGCGCCGGCCTACGACGCCTGGAGCCGTTCGAGCCGAGCGCGGTGGTCCTCCTCACCGGGCCCGCCGCCCGCGAGGTCGTCCTCGACGGTCTCGAGACGATCGCCGCGGAGGCGCGCAAGCTCGGGCTCAGGATCGCGCTCGAGCCCTATAGCCGCTTCGAGGGCGAGCAGTGGACGATCGTGAACACGATGGCCGAGGCGGCCGCGCTGATCGACGAGGCCGGGGTCGCGGACACGGTCGGGATCCTCTTCGACACGTGGCACCTCTGGGACTCGGACCTCGAGGCCGACCTCGAGACGCACGGCGACCGCATCGTCGGCGTCCATGTCTGCGACGTCCGTGAGCCGACGCGCAGCTTCGCCGACCGACTCCTGCCCGGCGACGGCGTCGCCGACATTCCGCGCCTCCTCGGGCTCGTCGACCGCGCGGGCTGGGACGGCTTCTACGAGCTCGAGATCTTCTCGGACAACGGCGCGTTCGGGCTGTGCACATCCGGACTCGCTCTGGGACGTTCCGGCCGAGGAGCTCGCCAGGCGCGGGCGCGACGCCTTTCTGGCCTGCTGGGAGCGGCGCTGATCGAACGCGTCTGCGTGGTCGGCGCCGGCGTGATCGGCAGCCTCTATGCCGCCCACCTGGCCCGCGTGACCGAGGTCTCCGTCCTCTGCCGGCGGGAGGAGCACGCACGCGCCCTCAACGAGCGCGGCCTGCGCGTGTCGGGGCGGCACGAGTTCGCGGTCGAGCTCCACGCCGCCACGGATCCCGCCGAACTGCCCGCCGCGGACCTCGCCATCGTGGCGACGAAGTCGACGGAGCTGGACACCGCGGCTGCCCGCCTGGAGGGCCACTGGCCCGGGGCGGCGGTGATGACGGTGCAGAACGGGCTCGGCGCCGAGGAGATCGTGCGCCGTCACGGCGAGTGGCCGCTGATCTCGGCGGTGACCTTCATGAGCGGGACGCGGCACGAGGACACGCTGGTCGAGTACATCCTCGACACCGAGACGTGGCTCGGCCCGTTCCAGGCGACGCCGCAGGCGACGGTGGACGAGGTGGCCGGTCTGATCGTCCGGTCGGGTCTGAAGGCGCGAGCCTTCGAGGACCTCCGGCCGGCGCAATGGTCGAAGCTGATCTTCAACTCGACCGTCAACTCGGTGGCGGCTGTGACCGGCCTTCCCCACGACTCACCACTTCGCCGCCCGAGAGGGCGTCGCCGATCTCGGTCACCTCGTCTTCGGCCTGATCGAGGAGGGCAAGCGGGTTGCGGCGGCCGCCGGCGTCGAGCTGCACGAGGACCCGTGGGAGATGAACGTGCTCGCCACGCGCCGCGGCTTCCGCCATTACCCCTCGATGCTGGAGGACGTCGACGCGCACCGCCGGACGGAGGTCGACCACATCACCGGAGCGCTCGTGCGCGAGGCAGAACGGCTCGGCGTCGACGTGCCGCTGCAGACGGCGATGTACCGGCTGGTCCGGGCCAGGGAGGCCTCGTGGGAGCCCGACTAACCCGATTGACCCGGTCGACGCGTATGTATTTCATTAGCCGAGCGAGTTTCCGGCGACTTCGTAGAAAGGGAGTGCGCACATGAGAGGTGCCAGACGGTGGGGCGTTCTTGCGGCGGGCGTGGCGGCAGTCGTCGCCCTCGTGGGGACAACTGGCGGATCGGCGTCGGTCAAGCAGAACGGACCGATCGTGATCGGCTGGGCGTTCGACGCGAAGGGTCAGATGGCGCCGTTCGACGGCCCAGCCCTCGCCACGGCGAAGATCCGAGTCAAGGAGGTCAATGCCAAGGGCGGCGTCGACGGCAGGAAGCTCCGGCTCGACACGTGCGACACGCAGAACAACAACCCGGCCCGCGCCAAGTCGTGCGCACGGAGGCTGCTCAGCAACGGGGCGGACATCATCTTCACGACCTGCGACGTCGACTTCGCGACGCCGGTCGTCCAGGAGGCGATCAACCGCGGCGTCCTGGCGGTCTCCACGTGCATCGGGACCGACCAGATGGGCCCGAAGCGGTTCGGCAAGACGAAGGGCAGGCTGGCGTTCAGCTTCGGCAACGTCGCCCAGGACGAGGGCTCGGCCATGGCCGAGTACGCCCACAAGCGCGGCTGGCGGACTGCCGGGCTGGGAACGAACACGCTGCTCGTGTACTTCAAGAACGTCGTCCAGGCGTTCGAGAAGCGCTTCACGCAGCTGGGCGGCCGGATCGTCGCGAAAGAGAATTACGCCACGGGCGCCAACAACGTCCAGACGGCCGTGAGCCGGCTGAACAGCCAGCGCGCCGACGTCTACGTCACGGCGACCGCGTTCGGTGAGCTGCCCGCGTTCGTGTCGGGCTTCCGCTCGCTCGGGAACCAGACGCCGATCCTCAACTCGTGGGCCGGCGACGGCACCTACTGGGCGACGAAGAGCCCGCAGGTGACGAACTACTACGCGGTCACGTACGCGTCGGTGTTCGGGGACGATCCGAACAGCACCGTCCGCAAGCTCGCCAAGACGGTCAAGGCCGGGACCGGCGGCTTCGTCCAGGGAGCCGGCACGATCGACGGCATCGTGGTCGCGATCAAGCGGGCCAACGGCTCCACCAACGGCGCGGCGCTCGCGAACCAGCTCGAGAAGTTCAAGAAGGTGCCGACGCTCGCCGGCAAGGTCAGCTTCTCGAAGCAGCTGCACAGCGTCTTCGGACGCCAGTACCGCGTCATCCGGATCCAGAACAACAAGGGCAAGGTCGTCGGCTCCGTCACCGCCAAGGTCGTCCCGAAGATCTAGGGCTTGACCGCGGCGACGAACGCCTCGGAGGCGGAGAGGGGGCCCGGAGAGACTCTTCGGGCCTCCTCCGTCTCACGGTCGTTCGAGGGCGTCCGCGCACTGAACGACGTCACGCTCGAGCTGCACCGGCACGAGGTCGTCGGGCTGATCGGCCCGAACGGTGCCGGCAAGTCGACGCTCGTCAACGTCCTCTCCGGCTTCGATTTCCCGACCGCCGGGAGCGTGGAGCTCGCCGGCCGCCGGGTCACCGGCTGGAGCGCCCATCGTCGCGCCCGGGCCGGGTTGGCGCGAACGTTCCAGCACAGCCGCTCGTTCCGCGAGCTCACCGTGCGTGAAAACGTCGAGGTCGCCGCGCTCGGTGTCCGCGCAGGCCCGCGCACGGCCCGCCGCCGAGCGGACGACCTGCTCGAGCTGCTGGGCCTGGCGGGCCTGGCGGACGCTCCGGCCGGCACGCTCGCCCACGGCGACGAGCGGCGGCTCGGCGTCGCCCGCGCGCTCGCCACCGAGCCGGCGTTCGTGCTCATGGACGAGCCGGCGGCAGGATTGCCCGAAGCGGAGGTGCCCGATTTCGCAGCCGTTGTGCGGTCGGTCCGCGACGACCATGAGGTGGGCGTGCTGCTGATCGACCACAACATGGCGCTCGTCATGGACGTCTGCGACCGGATCCAGGTGCTCGACCAGGGCCGGACGCTCGCCGAGGGCACCCCAAAAGAAATCCGGCGCAACCTCGACGTGGCCGCCGCCTACCTCGGCGAGCCGGCGGTGACCGATGGCTGAGGCGGCCCTCGAGATCGCCGGCCTCGAGGTTCGCTACGGCGCGGTCGCTGCCGTGCGAGACGTCAGCCTCAGCGTCCAGCAGGGCGAGATCGTCGGGCTGATCGGCCCGAACGGGGCGGGGAAGTCCACGACGCTGCACGCGATCACCGGGCTCGTCCCCGCGTTCGCCGGCGACGTCCGGCTCGGGGGGCGCTCCATCCTCGGCCGCTCGCCGGAGTCGATCGCACACGACGGCGTGGCGCTCGTACCCGAGGGCCGCCGGATCTTCGCCGAGTTCAGCGTCGAGGAGAACCTTCGGCTCGGGCTCGCCGCCCGGCGCGGTCGCAACGGCCGGGGCGCTCTGGCCGAGGCCTACGAGCTCTTTCCCGTCCTGCGCGAGTTCCGCCGCCGCCCGGCCGGCGCCCTCTCGGGCGGCCAGCAGCAGCAACTCGCGATCGGTCGCGCGCTCGTCGCAGGGCCCCAGGTGCTCCTGCTCGACGAGCCGTCGCTCGGGCTGGCACCGACGCTCGTCGACGAGGTCTTCGGCACGCTCGAGCGGATCAGGGAGGGCGGCGTGACGATCCTGCTCGTGGAGCAGCGCGCGCAGCGAACGGTGGCGCTCGCCGACCGGACGCACGTGCTCGCGAACGGCGAGCTGCGCATGACCCTGGGCCCGGCCGATGCGGACGACACCGACAAGATCGTGGCCGCGTACCTCGCTTCATGAGCGTCCTGGCGGCGTTCGACGCGCAGACGTTCGTCGATGCGGTCGGGCTCGGTGCCGTCTACGCCCTCATGGCGGTCGGGATCGGGCTGGTCTTCGGCGTCCTGCGCCTCGTCAATTTCGCCTACGGCCAGCTGATCATGGCCGGGGCCTACACGCTCGCCTTCACGGCCTCGTGGCCGGTCGCCGCAAGCATCGCCGCCTGCTTCGTGGTCGTCGTCGTGCTGTCGATGCTGATGGACCGGGTCGTCTTCCGCCCGCTCCGAGGCCAGTCGCCGGCGGTGATGCTGGTGACGACCTTCGCCATCGCCTTCATGCTCCAGGCGATCGCGCTCATGATCGACATCCGCGACGACACGATCGGCGAGATCGCGACGTCGATCGCATCGTTCAACCAGGCGATTACCGTCGCGGGCGTCGAGGTCCGCAAGATCACGATCGCCGCGGTGATCGTCTCTGCGGTCGCGCTGGCCCTGCTCGCATTGCTGCTTACGCGGACGACGATCGGGCTGCACATGCGCGCCGCGGCCGCCGACTTCGAGACCGCCCGGCTGCTCGGCGTCCGCGCCGGCCGGGTGATCGGCTTCGCGGTCTTCCTCTCGGGCCTGCTCGCCGCGACGGTCGCCGTCATCCTCACCGTCCAGTTCCCCTTCGTAGGGCCCGACTTCGCGCTACGGGAGACGATCGTCGTCCTCGTCGGTGTCGTCGTGGGCGGCATCGACCGGCTCTGGACCGCCACGCTGGGCGGGTTCGCGATCGGCTTCGCCACCGGGGTCATCAACGGCGTCCTCCCGACCGACAAGAGCGTCTTCCTGCCTTCGGCGGTGTTCGCGCTCGTCATCCTCGTCCTGCTCCTCCGACCGGCCGGCCTGTTCGCCTGGGGGAGCAGGACGGCCGCGGAGCGCGTGTGAAGCAGCTCGCTGTCGCTCTCCAGTTGGCCGTGCCCGCGGCACTGGTCGTCGCCGTCGGCATCGCCTCGACCTTCGCCAGCGTGTCGAACGAGATCTACTTCCTGGACGCCCTCGTCTCCGTCGCCGTCGTCGTCGGGATCTACGTCTTCGTGGGCAACTCCGGAGTGCTCTCGTTCGGACAGATCAGCTTCGTCGCGGTGGGAGCCTTCGCAGCAGGTCTGATGACGATTCCGCTCGACTCCAAGACCGGTGTCCTGCCCCAGCTGTTCCCGATCCTGCGCGACCATACGATCGGCAACACCGCCTCGCTGCTCCTCGCCGCCGCGGTGGGAGGCGTCTTCGCGTTCCTCGTCGGTCTCCCGCTGATGCGGCTGTCCGGGCTCGCGGCGGGGATCGCGACCTTTGCCGTGCTGGAGATCACGCACAACCTGCTGCGTGAATGGACGAGGATCGGGCCCGGGGCGACGACGCTCTCGCTCGTGCCCGAGTCGACGGGCTCCCTCCAGGCAACGGTGGGCGCGCTGATCGTGATCGGGGTCGCATTCGCCTATCAGCGCAGCCGCCTCGGACGGCTGCTCCGCGCGACGCGCGAGGACCCTGCGGCCGCGACGGGAGTGGGGGTGAGCGTGCATCGGCAACGGCTCTGGGCGTTCACCGTCTCCGGAGCACTCGCCGGCTTCGCGGGCGGGCTGCTCGTGCACGAGCTCGGCTCGATCACGACCGAGCAGGTCTACCTCGAGCTCACCTTCGTGACGCTTGCGATGCTGGTGGTCGGAGGCGTCTCGAGCCTGTGGGGCGCCGTGCTCGGCGCGCTTGCCGTCAGCGGCCTGAACTCGTTCCTGATCGAGGCCGAGGACGGCGTCGGGCGAATCGACCTGCCGGCGGGCTCGCGGCTGATCCTGCTGGGCGCGATCATGGCGACCATGCTGATCCTGCGGCCGTCGGGCCTCACCGGAGGACGGGAGTTCTCGCTCCCGCGGCTGCGATGAGGGTGTGCGTCGTGGGTTGCGGTGCGGTCGGGTCGCTGTTCGCGGCGAATCTGGCCCGGCTGGACGACCTCGAGGTGTGGGCGTACGACGTCTGGCCCGAGCACGTCGACGCGATCAACGCCGGTGGGCTGCGGCTCTCGGGCGCGGACGAGGTGGTCGGCCGCCCTCGTGCGACGACGGACCCTGCCGAGGTTCCGGCCTGCGACTTCGGGATCGTGGCCACGAAGAGCATGCACACGGGCTCAGCCGTCGCCTCGGTCGTCCATGCCCTGGCGAACGCGAGCGTCTGCTCGGTCCAGAACGGCGTCGGCAACGAGGAGGCGATCGCCGAGCACGTCGAACGGGTCATCCGCGGCACGACCTTTCCGGCCGGGAAGATCGTCGAGCCCGGCCACGTGCAGTGGGACGTGAAGGGCGACACGACGATCGGGCCCTTCGAGCCGCGGCCGGCTCCGATGGCCGAAGTCGAGCGCCTCGCAGACGCATGCACGCGGGCGGGGATGCCGACCCGGGCAGTCGCCGACGCGCGCCCGCCGCAATGGGGCAAGCTGATCTTCAACGCGGCCACCAATCCGATCGGCGCGCTGACCGGCCTCACGCACGGCCGCGTCTGCGAGGACCCGGGGCTCCGCCGGCTCGTCAGCGCGCTCGTCGACGAGGGAAAGGCCGTGGCGGCCGCGCAGGGCATCGAGCTCGATGACGATCCGGAGGAGCTGATCGACTACGCCGCCCGGCCGGAGGTGGCGTACGACCACAAGGCGAGCATGCTCCAGGACGTCGAGGCTCGACGCGAGTCCGAGATCGACTTCCTGAACGGCGGCATCGTGCGCTTCGGCAGCGAGGCGGGCGTGCCGACGCCGTTGAACCAGGCGGTCGTCGCGTTGATCAAGGGATTGGAGGCTTCATGGCGGCAGTGAGCACAGGGGACGTCGAGCGGCGCTACCGGAACGTGCGCGAGGCGCTCGCGCGCGACGGGCTGGATGCCGCGGTCGTCGCCGGCAGCGAGTACACCGGCTTCGAGGGCGCCGTGACGTATCTGTCCGGGTTCGGCATCGTGCACCGCTACGCCTACGTGCTCCTGCCCGTGGACGGCGAGCCCTCGATCGTGTTCCCGACCGAGGCGCGCTACGTCGGCGAGCACGGCACCACGTGGATCGACGACCAGGTCTTCGTCGACCGCCCCGGCGAATGGCTCGCCGACCGGCTAGCCGGCAAGCGTGTCGGCGTGTACGGCCTCGACTACGTGATGGCCGTGCGCGACTACCGCGCGCTCGACGGCCGGGCCGAGCTCGTGCCGTGGGACGTCGAGTTCGATCTCGCTCGAGCGGTGAAGAGCGAGGAGGAGCTCGAGTCGGTCCGCGAGAGCGTCCGCATCAACACCGCGGGCTTCTGGGCGTTCCTCGAGGCGTACGCGCCGGGCCGGACGGCGGCCGAGGTCCTGGCCCCGGCAGAGCAGCTCTTCGTGGAGTCGGGATGCGGGCGGCTGACGATGAACATGGTCCTCGTAGGTCCCGAATTCGCCGTCGCGCGCAGCGACACGGTGCTCGACGACTTCTGCATCCCCTCGCTCGAGGTCGCGGGCCCGGGCGGCCACTGGGTCGAGGTCTCGCGTGCGATCGGCACGACGACCCCTGAGGTCGAGAGGATGCGGGACGCTTACCAGGAGTACTACGAGGCCGCGCAGCAGGCTCTGCGGCCGGGCGCGACCGCGCACGACGTGCACCGGGCGGTCTCGAAGGGCTTCGTGGATCGCGGCTACGCACTCGGCCACGTCACCGGCCACTCGATCGGGATGACGATGATCGAGTTCCCCAAGATCGGCGAGGGCGTCGAGACCGAGCTGGCCGAGAACATGGTCTTCTCGATGCATCCGCACGCGATCGCGTCCGACGGGCGCGAGTGCCTCTACATGCAGGACACCTGGCTCGTGACCGTGGACGGGGGCGTCCCCCTGGCGGGCCTCCCGATGCGAATCTTCGACGGCTCCGAGCGGCCCTGATGGCGTACCCTCGCGCCGTGACCACCTCTTCCGACGAGCGCTACGAGGACGGCCTCCGCGCGTACGCGAGCCAGCTCGGGATCGCCCCCGAGGAGGTGCCCGCCTGGTTCACCGAGCGCTTCGGCGAGCGCTTCGGCCGCGAGGCGATCAACGCCGCGGCGGGCGCGTGGACGGACGACTGCCTCAGCCCGCGCGACCGCAGCCTGATCGTCGTCGCGGCGCTCATCACGCAGGGAGGCGTCGACGATCGGCTGCGCCGCCACGTCCGCTGGGCCGTCGAGCACGGCTCGAATCGCGAGGAGCTCGAGGCACTCGTGACCCTGCTCGCCGTGTACGCCGGCTTCCCACGCGCATCCGTCGGCATGGAGATCGTTCGACAGGAGCTCGACCGGATCGAGGAGGACGCGTGAGCGAAGACGCACCGCCCGCACCCGCGCCGACGGTCGTCGAGGAGGGCATCACCGAGATCGCGCCGGGGGTCTGGGTGATCCCGGACCGGAGAGTGCCGCTGGTGCCGAACGTCGGCGTGATCGTCGGCGAGGAGGCGGTGCTGGTCGTCGACACGGCCATGGGGCCGGCCAACGGCAGTCGCGTCCTGGCCGCGGCGAAGGAGAAGGCGCAGGGGAAACGGCTGCTGGTCACGGTCACGCACTTCCATCCCGAGCACGGCTTCGGCGCCCAGGTCTTCCGCGACGAGGCCACGATCGTGTACAACCGCGCCCAGCGCGACGAGCTGCACGACAAGGGCGCCGGGTACGTCGAGCTGTTCAGGACCTTCGGGCCGGCCGTCGCCGAGGCGCTCGAGGGAGTCGAGCTCGTCGATCCGCACGAGGTCTACGACGGCGACCGGACCGAGCTCGACCTCGGCGGCCGGACGGTGCAGCTGCGTACGTGGGGCGTGGCCCACACACGGAGTGACCAGGTCGTCTTCCTGCCCGACGAGCGCATTCTGTTCACGGGCGACCTCGTCGAGGAGCGGATCTTCCCCATCTACCCGTACTTCCCGCCCGACGACGCCGACGTCGACGGGGCCCGCTGGATCGACGTCCTGCGCCGGCTCGAGGAGCTCGAACCGGCCGTCGTCGTGCCCGGCCACGGGGCGCTCGGCGACGTGAGCGTGATCGCGGTCGCACGGGAGTTCCACGAGCAGCTCCGCGACGGGACGCGTCGCCTGGCCGCCGAGGGTCTCGATGCGGACGAGGTGGTCGCCCGGCTGGAGCCGGACCTGCTGGCCCTCCATCCCGACTGGGAGCAGCCTGAGTGGATCGGGTTCGGCATCCGCTCGTTCCACGCGCGCAGCGACGCTCGAGCGACGACCGAACCGCGTTGACACGGATCTGTGCCCTGTGGTCCGATCGTCGGCGATCCCCGACGGCGCGTCGGCGGGCGTCGCCGTCCAACCAAGGAGGGATATTGCGGATTCATCGTCTGGTGTCCACCCTCGCTGCGCTCGCGCTCGTCTTCCTGCTCCTCGGGGCCGCCGGGTGCGGAGGCGACGACGACGATTCGGCGTCGGACACGGTCGCGACCGAGACGAGCGGCGGCGACACGACTGCGAGCGAGACAGGCGCCATCCCTGAGGGCTACTCGGGCGTCGAAGCGGACTTGCCGACGGCCTACGAAGCGCCGGAGATGCAGGAGGGCACGAGCTGCAAGATCGGCTTCCAGAACCCGGTGGCGGCGAACGAGTTCCTCGGCTTTGTCCAGAAGGCCATGATCGCCGAGGCGAAGGGCTTCGGCTGCACGGTCGTGGCCCTGGACGACGCGCTCAGCCCGGACAAGCAGGTCTCGAACATGCAGCAGCTGCTCGGCCAGAACGTGGACGCGATCATCTTCTACCCGCTCGATCCGAGGGCGACCAAGCCCGTGCTGCAGCGGGCGAAGAAGCAGAACGTGCCCGTGATCGCGATCGATGCGAGCTTCGGCAAGACGGACCCGGTGCCCCTGATCGCGACCCAGGTGTGGCAGGGCCGTGACATCCAGGCGTTCCTGCAGGCGAACGCGCTGGCCGAGGAGAAGCCCGACGCCAAGGTCGGCCTGATCGGCATCGGCATCCCGGTGCCCGCGATCAAGTACCTCACCGAGCGTCAGAAGTTCTACTCGGAGGAGGAGGGCATGACCGTGATCGACACGCAGGACAATCCCTCCGACGACGTCACGGGCGGCGAGAAGGCGGGCAATGCGCTGCTCCAGCGCAACCAGGACGTCGACTCCGTGATCGGCTACAACGACCCCTCCGCGCTCGGCGCCGTGATCGCTGCCCGCGCGACGGGCCGGGACATCACCGTCGTCGGGCTCAACGGCTCGAGCGACGGCATCGCGGGCGTCAAGAGCGGCAAGCTGCTCGCGACGGTGCAGGTGGACCCGATCGGGATCGGCAGCCAGACGGCCGATGCGGCCTACAGCCTGATCACGAAGCAGAACCTCCCTCTGCCCCCGATCGTCATCCGCCCGGGCGTGCTCGTGAATCAGGACAACGTCGACGACCTCCCGGGCTGGCAGGCACAGCTGGACGAGATCAAGTAGACCGGCAGGAGCGGTGGGGGCGGCCGACTCCGCCCCCACCCGCGTCGAGCAAATGACCGGGGATCCGTTCTTGCAGGCGACCGCTCTGCACAAGCGCTACGGGGGCGTCCACGCGCTCCGCGGCGCCCGCATCGCCGTCCATCCCGGTGAGGTGCACGCGCTCGTCGGCGAGAACGGCTCGGGCAAGTCGACGCTGCTCGGCATCCTCTCGGGCCAGATCAGGGCAGACTCCGGCGAGGTGTTGCTGGCCGGCCGGCCGGCGGCCTTCAGAAACCCCACCGACGCGCTCCGGAGCGGCATTGCGACCGTGACGCAGGAGACGACGCTGGTGCCCGACCTCTCGATCACGGAGAACGTCTTCCTCGGGCGCCGCATGGTCCGCCGGGGGCCGTTCGTCGACTGGCGCGCCACTCGACGGCGCGCCTTCGAGGCGCTGCGCCGGCTGGATCTCGACGTCGACCCGTCGCTGCCGGTTCGACGGCTGCGACCGGATCAGCAGCAGATGGTCGAGATCGCGCGTGCCCTCTCGATCGACGCCCGCGTCCTCGTCCTCGACGAGCCCACGAGCTCGCTCACCGACGACGAGGTCGCGTCGCTCTTCTCGCTCGTGCGCACTCTGCGGGACGAGGGGGTCGCGATCATCTTCGTCTCGCACCGGTTGAAGGAGGTGTTCGAGCTGGCGGACCGGATCACCGTGCTCCGGGACGGACAGACCGTCGGCGAGGCGCCGGCCCCCGAGCTCGACCGCCGGAAACTGATCCACCTCATGGTCGGCCGTGCGCTGGAGGAGATCGAGCCGCCTGCGGCGCAGGAGCACAGCGGCCGGCCCGCTCTACGCGTACGAGGCCTGACGCTGCCGCGGGTCGTCTCGGACGTGGATCTCGATGTCGAGCCGGGTGAGATCGTCGGCCTCGCGGGACTCGTGGGCGCCGGCCGCAGCGAGCTCCTCGAGACCGTGTTCGGCCTCCATCGTCCGAGCGCCGGGAGCGTCGAGGTGGACGGCGCCCAGGCCACGTTCCGCAGTCCTCGCCAGGCGATTCGGGGCAGGGTTGCGTTCGTCCCTGCCGACCGCAAGGTCCAGGGCCTCGTGCACGAGATGACCGTGCGCGAGAATCTCGTCATGGCCTCGACGTCGCGGCTCGCCAGGCTCCGGCGTCCGGTGGCGCGTCGCGAGCTCCGCGTCGTGCGCGAGTCGTTCGAGGGGATGCGCATCCGCGCCGCCTCCTCCCGTGTCCCGGTCGCGACGCTCTCCGGCGGCAACCAGCAGAAGGTCGTCCTGGCGAAGTGGCTGGCCACCTCTCCGCGGGTGCTGATGCTCGACGAGCCCACTCGGGGAGTGGACGTCGGGGCGAAGGCCGAGATCTACCAGCTGCTGTTCGACGCCGCCGAGAGCGGCCTGGGGATTCTCGTCTCCTCGTCGGAGAACCAGGAGCTGCTGACGCTCTGCGACCGGATCCTGGTCATGTTCCGGGGCCGCATCGCCGCCGAGCTGTCACGCGACGAGGCGACCGAGGCCAGGATCGCGCACTTCGCCGGCGGTCACGGGTGACCGCCGACGCGAGCGTCCGCGATGCGGAGCGGCAGACCCTCGGGAGCAGGGCGGCCGGACTCTGGTCGGCGGCGAACCGCTACGCGGTCGTGCTCCTGCTGCTGGTCGGGATCTTCTGCTTCTTCTCGCTGACGCAGCCCGACTTCTTCTCGCAGGCGAACATCGAGAACCTGCTGACGGGCAGCTCGATCCTGTTCGTGGTCTCGATCGGGATGACCTTCGTCGTGCTCACCGGCGGGATCGACCTCTCCGTCGGCTCGCTCCTGGCCCTGTCGGGGATCATCCTTTCCAAGCTGTTCAACGACCTCGGGCTGCCGGCGCCGCTCGCGGTCCTGGGAACGTGCCTGGCCGCCGCCCTCCTCGGCGGAGCCGTCAACGGCGTGCTGATCGGCCGGCTCGGGCTCTCGTTCTTCGTGGTCACGCTCGGCACGCTGTCGATCTACCGCGGGATCGTGAACATCTGGTCGGGCACGGAGACGACGTACATCGCGTCGAGCTTCATCGACGGGATCGCGTTCTCCTCGCTCCTCGGAATCCCCTACCCGATCTGGATCATGGTCGCGACGTACCTCGTCGCGCTCGTGGTGCTGCACTGGACCTACTTCGGCCGGGACGTCTACGCGGTCGGCGGGAACATCACTGCCGCGCGCCTCTCGGGGATCAACGTCGCACGGACGCTGATCATGGTGTACGCGATCGTCGGCCTCTGTGCCGGGATCGGCGGCGTGATCCAGGCGGCGCGGCTGGGCGCGGCCAGTCCGTCTGGTCGGTGAATCGACGCCGCTCGACGCCGCCGCGGCGGTCCTGCTCGGCGGCACGAGCTTCCTCGGCGGCGTCGGCGGCGTCACCGGGACGGCGGTCGGGGTGCTCTTCATCGGCACGCTGCAGAATGGGCTCTCCATCTCGGGCGTCTCGAGCTTCTGGCAGCAGGTGGTGACCGGCGTGATCCTGATCCTCGCAATCGCGATCGACCAGCTCCAGCAAAGGCCGGGCGGACGGCTGCGCGGGCTCAGGGGTTTCGGCCACGGGCCGACGTCGACGCCCGAGCCGACGGTCGAGGAGAGGTCGCCGTCCTGACCGCATCGCCGTACTTCGCAGACCAGACGTACACGCGGATCCAGGAGCTCCTCGACTCGCCGAAGGTGCCGGTGCTGCTCTGGCCGGTCGGCTCGACCGAGCCGCACGGGCCGCACTCGCCGCTCTCGACCGACCCCATCATCTCGATCGGGATCGCCGAGCGGGTCGCGCGGCGCCTCGCGGACGATCCGGAGCTGGCCGTGCTGATCCTGCCGACCCTCGCCTACGCCGTCACGCGCTACACCGCCGGCTTCGCCGGAGCGATCCACGTCGGCGAGGACTCCCTCAGGAGCATGATCGTCGACGTGTGCAGGTCGCTCGCCGCGCAGGGGTTCCCGCACGTCGTGCTCGTCAACAACCACTTCGAGCCCGAGCACGTGCAGACGCTGCATCGCGCGCTCGACGAGCTCGAGGCGGAGGGCATCCGCGCGGGCTACCTCGACCTGACCCGCCGCGAGCGTGCTCGTAGGCTCACGGAGGAGTTCAAGCTCGGTGAGTGCCACGCGGGCCGCTACGAGACCTCGCTCGTGCTCGCGCAGGAGCCCGAGCTCGTCGACCGTGAGGCGATGGCGCGGCTCCCCTACGTCGGTGTCAGCTTGCCCGAGGTCATCGCGGCCGGCCTGAAGGACTTCCGGGACATGGGCCTGGCAGAGGCCTACTGCGGCGCGCCCGCGGAAGCGACCGCCGAGGAAGGCGAGGCGTCCTACGAGACCCTCGCGGACATGACCGTCGAGGTGATCCGCGAGCTCGTCGCGGGCACGGGCGGACGGGATCGGTCAGGGCTCTTCGGCCGTGTGTGAGGCGAGCGGAGGAGCGCTTCCATGGCGTCGATAACCGGCGTGGACCCCGTGACCTTCGAGATCATCCGCCACAAGCTCTACGGCGTGATGGACGAGGCGATCATCGCGCTCGAGAACGTCTCCGGCTCGCCGATCACGAACGAGGGCCACGACCTGATGGCGTCGCTGTACAAGGCCGACGGCGGGCTGATGGTCGGCGGCGTGGGCTTCCTCCACCATCTGACGAGCGCGGCACAGGCGGTGAAGCACATCCTCGCCACCTACGCCGACGACCCCGGGATCAACGAGGACGACGTCTACTTCCTCAACGACTCCTACACCGCTGCGCTCCACCCGCCGGACGTCTACCTGATCTCCCCGATCCACTTCGAGGGGCGGCTGACCGGGTTCGCCGCCAACTTCGTGCACGTGACCGACATCGGGGCGATCGACCCCGGCGGCTTCTCGCCCAGCGCTCGGGACAACTACCAGGAGGGGTTCCAGTCCAAGGGGCTGAAGCTGGTCGAGGCGGGCCGCATGCGGCGAGACGTGCTCGACACCTTCCTGAACATGGTCCGCGACCCGGGCATGACCCAGCTCGACCTCAGGTCGCAGCTCGCGGCGAACCACGTCGCGAAGCAGCGGATGCTCGAGCTGTACGCGGACTACGGCGCCGACGTCGTGGAAGCCGTGTCCGAGGAGCTCATCCGCCAGTCCGAGCAGCTCGTCCGCAACCGGCTCTCCGAGCTCCCCGACGGCGAATGGCGCGCGCGCGAGTACATCGACATGCCCGGTGCGAACGCGACCGTGGAGCTGACGGCGATCAAGGAAGGCGACACGCTCACCTACGACTTCACGGGCTCGAGCCCGCAGGCCGAGCTCGGCGTCAACTGCTCGTACTGGGCGACGTGGGGCGGCCTCTTCGCGCCGATCTTCCCCTTGCTGGCCTGGGACGTGACCTGGAACGAGGGGGTCACGCGGCCGATCAGGCTGATCGCGCCCGAAGGGACGATCGTCAACTGCATCCGGCCCGCGCCGATCTCGATCGCCACGGTGGGCACGATCCAGATCGTCAACAACCTCTCGACTCTCGTGCTGTCGAAGCTCTTCGGCGCGAGTGAGCGGCACGCGCACCGCGCCACCGCGGTCTGGCACGGCAGCCACGCGCACGTCGAGACGCACGGGTTCACCGAGGAGGGCGAGTTCTTCGTCGCCCCGTTGACCGACACGTTCTGCGGGGCCGCCGGCGCCCGAGCGTTCGCGGACGGCGTCGACCTGGGCGGCGAGATCCCCAACATCGTCTCGCGCTGGGCGAACGTCGAGAGCCAGGAGCTGAACACCCCGATCCGCTACCTCTTCCGCCGGGCGGTGCCCGACTCGGGCGGCCCGGGGAAGTACCGCGGGGGCGTCTGCCACGAGTACGCCTTCACCCCGAACCGGACGAGCGGGCCGATGGGGCTCGTTCTCTTCGGCAAGGGCACCCGCGCGCCGATGAGCCTCGGCCTGTTCGGTGGCTATCCGGGCTGCAACGTCGGCTACACGACCTTCCGCAAGGGCAACGTCGACGAGCTCCCCGACCGGCTCGAGGCGCTGCGGGGCGAGGAGCAGGTCGAGCAGTCGTGGGGTCACGTCGAGCTCGACGAGGGTGACATCCAGTACGTCCGCTTCATGGGCGGCGGCGGCTACGGCGACCCGCTCGACCGCGACCCCGACCTCGTGCTCGCCGACGTGCTGGCCGGCCTCGTGACCGAGGCGCCGGCGCGCGACATCTACGGGGTCGTGCTGCACGGCGAGTCGGTGGACGTGGAGGCGACCAGCGGGAGGCGCGCCGCGCTGCGCTCGGAGCGCGTTGGTCGCGAGCTGGAGCCGGCCGAGCGCGTCGAGGTCCAGCGCACCGGGATGCGCCTGTCCGAGTACCTTCAGCGCACCCCCGACGGGGCGACGCAGTGCACCTGGTGCGGCGCCGAGGTAGCCGCGGCAGGTGCCGACTGGAAGGACCACGCCGTGCTGCGGCGGCTGCCCGTGGAGCGCGCCGGCCCGCACCGCGTCGCGTCCGGAGAGTTCTTCCTGATCGAGGCCTGCTGTCCCGGCTGCGGGACGCTGCTCGACACGGAGCTCGCCGCAGGCGACGACCCCCACACCCACGACCGCGTCCACCGCTGGCCGGAGGCCTGATGGAGTACGTGGTCGGCATCGACATCGGCGGGACCTGCACCGACTGCGTCGTCGTCGACGGCGAGGGGAACGTCACCCTGGGCAAGGCGTTCTCGACGCCGCCGGACTTCTCCGCCGGCATCCTCGACTCGCTCGGCATCGCCGCCGAGCAGCTCGGCACCGAGGCAGGAGCGCTGCTTTCGCAGACACGGCTCTTCCTGCACTCGTCGACGGTGGCCGAGAACGCCGTCGTCGACGGCACACTCGCGCGCGCCGGCGTGATCACGACCCGGGGCTTCGAGGACACGCTCTTCGCGATGCGTGGCGGCTACGGCCGCTGGTCCGGGCTGACGGAGGACGAGAAGCGGAACCCGATCGACACGGACAAGCCGCCGCCGATCGTCCCTCGGTCGCTCGTCGTCGGGATCGCCGAGCGGACGGATGCGAACGGCGACGTGAAGGTGACCGCGCCCGAGGACCAGATCGAAGCAGCGGTGCAGACGCTCGTGGCCGCAGGGGTGGACGCGATCGCGGTCAGCACGCTCTGGTCGTTCGCGAACCCCTCGACGGAACGCCAGGTCGCCGACGTGGTGCGGCGAATCGCCCCCGGCGCGTTCCTCACGCTCTCGCACGAGATCGCACCGGTCGTGGGCGAGTACGAGCGCACCTCCACCACGGCCCTCAACGCTCGCCTCGGCCCGTTCGTGCACGGGTACCTCGACAACTTGCGCGCAAGGCTCGCCGAGCACGGGTTCTCGGGCCAGCTGCTCGTCGCGCAGGCCTACGGAGGACTGCTCCCGGTCGACGAGGCTGCGACGCGTCCGGTCGGGATGATCGAATCGGGCCCCGTCAGCGGCCTCGTCGGCTCGCAGAGCCTCGGGGAGCAGCTCGGCCTGCGGAACATCATTGCGGCCGACATGGGCGGCACCACGTTCAAGGTCGGGACCGTCCGCGAGGGGCTGATCGAGTACCAGCGCGAGTCGATGGTGCTGCGCTACCACTACGCGCTCCCCAAGATGGACGTGGTCTCGCTCGGGCTCGCCGGCGGCAGCATCATCTCCGTCGACGGGCGGACGGGCACCCCGCGCATCGGGCCACGGTCCGCAGGCTCATACCCCGGCCCCATCTGTTACGCCCACGGCGGCACGGAGCCGACGGTCACGGACATCGACGCGATCCTCGGTTACCTCAACCCGAGCTACTTCCTGGGCGGCCGTGCCGAGCTCGACGTCGCGAAGGCACGGCGGCTCTTCACCGAGCAGGTCGCGGAGCCGCTCGGCCTCGACGTGATCGAGGCGGCTGCGGCGATGTACAAGCTCTCGAACAGCCTCTTCTTCGACCTCCTGCACAAGACGACGGTGCAGCGCGGGCTCGATCCTCGCCGCTTCGCGCTCTTTTCGTTCGGCGGCACCGCGGGCATGCACGTCGGCGCCTACGGCGAGGACCTCGGCGTCTCGACGATCGTGATCCCGCACTCGGCCTCCGTCCACGGCGCCTTCGGGCTCGTCATGTCGGACATCGCCCACGAGGACCAGATCACGCGACCCCTGCGGGCACCGTTCGACCTGGGAGCGATCGAGGAGATCTACGACCGGCTGGAGCAGCGGATGACGGAGCAGCTCGCGAAGGAGGGCTTCGAGCGGAGCCAGATGCGGCTCCAGCGTGCCGTCGACATGCGCTATCGCCGGCAGGTGCACATCGTGACCTCCCCCTTCGTCGGCGACGAGGTCAGCCCCGAGTCGCTGGAGCAGACGATCGAGCTGTTCGAGCGGCTCTACGAAGAGAAGTACGGCCCGCAGTCCGCTTACCGTGAGGCGGGCATCGAGCTCGTCAGCTTCCGGGTCCGCGGCGTCGGAGCCGTCAGCAAGCAGGAGCTCCACGTCGAAGAGCTCGGCGACGACGATCCGTCGGCCGCCCTCGTCGACCGGGTCGAGGCCTGGGTGGACAAGGCCGGCGAGCTCCAGGAGGTTCCCGGCTACGACTTCGAGCGGCTCCAGCCGGGCAACTCGGTTCGCGGCCCCGCGATCGTCTGGACGCCGATCACGACGCTCGTGATCCCGCCCGGGCAGGCAGCACGGCTGGACGAGCACCGGAACCTCGTCCTCTCCGTCGACGGCTGATCCGCGCTCCCGGGTTTCCTTCTTTCGCGCATGGTGCGAGAATCGCGCAATGCATGCGGCAACGGTGACGTCGCGCTGATGCGCGGGTTCGTCGTCTCGGAGGGGTCGGTCGAAAGCCGTGCCGAGCCCGGGGACACGGCTGACGTGAAGGTGACGATCGATCGCGGCTCGGGCTCCGAGCGGCTGGAGCAGCGTCTGATTCGCTGCTCTCCGGGGCGCTCGAGGCCGCGCACCCTCGATGCAGCCCAGCAGGTGCTCTTCGTCGTCTCCGGGCAAGGCGCGCTCGTGGTCGACGGCCGTGCCCACGGTCTCGAGCCCGACACGGGCGCCTACGTGGCGGCGGGCGAGAGCTTCGAATTCGACAACCCGGGCCCGGACCAGCTCGTGGTCCTGGCCGTCAGCGCTCCACAGGACGAGTCAGCGCCCGCCGCCGAAGGGCGAACGGTCCGCTACGAGGACCGGCCGACGCTTCCGGCCGGGGGCGACCGCAAGTTCCGCTTCCTCGTCGACCACGAGGTCGGCTCCCGGGACGTGACGCAGTTTCTCGGCGTGATCGCGCCGGGTCGCGCCCCGGATCACAGCCACGTCTACGACGAGGTGATCTACGTCATAGAGGGTGAGGGCAAGCTGCATCTCGACGGGACCGAGACGGCGATTTCGGGCGGCTCATGCATCCATCTGCCGCCGCTGGTCGAACATTGTCTGGAGAACAGCGGTAATCACCCGATGCGCGTGCTGGGGGTCTTCCACCCTGCAGGCGACCCGGCCTCGCGGGCCTACGAGGCAACGCAAGAGCAGTCATCAAAGGGAGGAAGGGCATGAAGAAGGCACTCTGGCTGGTGCCGTTCGCTGTGGCGCTTGCTGCTGCAGCCGCGGCTTTCGGCGGCAATTCGAGCTCTGATCGAGCGGGCTCGACGGCCGCCCCCGCCGCGGCCGACAAGGCCACGATCGCATGCGGCAGGACGCGCACGATCGGCGTCGCCGCGCCGATCACCGGAGCTGCGGCCTCGCTGGGGCAGCAGCAGCTCAAGTGGGCTCGCTTCTTCGTCACGCGCTACAACCGGCTACATCCGCGGGCCAAGCTCCGGGTCGTGCCCGGCGACACCCAGCTGCCCGATACCGCGCAGGCGATTCAGGTCGCCGAGCGGCTGTCGTCGAACTCGAAGGTTCTCGCGGTCGTCGGCCCGGCGGGGAGCCAGGAGGTGCAGGTCTCGTCGGCGCCGTTCCGCGCCGGCAACCTCGGCTACGTCTCCGGGTCGGCAACGCGAACGAGCCTGACGAACGACGGCACCCGTCGCGGCCGCTTCTTCCGCGTCGTCCCGAACGACGACCAGCAGGGCCCACGCGTGTCGAACTACATCCGGACGACCCTGCGCGCGACAAGGGTCGTGATCGTGGACGGCCAGGACGCCTACAGCCAAGGCCTCTCCGACACGGTGGAGCGGCTGCTCAAGGCGGCCGGCGCGGACGTCCGTCGCGAGTCGGTCAACCCCGACACGACCACGGACTTCTCGTCGCTCGCGGCCCGCGTGCCTTCGAACACGCAGGTCGTCTACGTCCCGTGGCAGCTGGCTCCGAAGGCGCAGCTCTTCGGACAGCAGCTCCGTGCGGCCGGCAGGACCGCAACGCTGTTCGGCTCGGACGGGCTCTTCGATCCGGACAACTTCAAGATCCCCGGGTCGTACGTCTCGTTCTTCCCGATCGACCTCCGCAGTCCGGTCATCGCGGCGTACAGGCGCGGGCCCGGCGGCGGCCAGAGCGAGCTCTTCGGTCTCCCGACCTACGTGGCGACCGACGTGATCGCGCGGGCGATCGAGAAGGCGTGCCGGAACGGTCAGGCGACGCGTGCCGAGGTCAGGCGCTTCATCGGCTCGACCTTGATCCCGAAGAGCGAAGTCGTTGCTCGGCTTCCAGGTCCGGTTCGTGCAGCGCCTCAAGGCGCCGCTCGGCCCGGGCGACATGGAGCGGCCGGCCGACTTCGGCATCTACCGGATCAACGCCAGCGGCGCGTACGTCCGCGTCTCGTAGCCAAAGGCTGAGCGAATCGGGAGTGCGGCCCATCGACGAGGTGGGCCGCACTCCAGTCTGAGAAGCTTCCCGACCCTTGGAGCTCCCGCTCGCGTTCGACTCCCAGCTCTTCGTCCAGCTCACGGTCAACGGCCTGACGCTGGGGAGCCTGTATGCGCTGATCGCGCTCGGCTATTCGCTGGTCTACGGGATCCTGAAGCTGCTGAACTTCGCGCACGGCGACGTCTACATGATCGGCGCCTTCATCGGGTACGGCGTCCTCACCGCCTTCGACGGGCCGCTCTCGCCGAACATCGCGCTCGTCCCGCTGATCGTGCTCATGTTCCTCGTCGCGATGCTGGGCGCAGGCTTCCTCGGCGTCGTGATCGAGCGGTTCGCGTACCGGCCGCTGCGGGATGCGCCCCGCCTGGCGCCGCTGATCAGCGCGCTCGGCGTCTCCTTCTTCCTGCAGAACAGCGCCCTGCTCCTGTGGGGAGCCCAGTTCCGCAGCTACGACTCCTTCGTGCTCGGCTCGGCCCACCCGGAGCTGTTCGTGCCCGGGCCGCTCGTGTCCCCCGTGTTCGTCATCGACGGCGTCAACGTTCAGCGGGTCCAGCTCCTCGTGATGGTCATGACCGTGGCGCTGATGGTCGCGCTGACCGTGCTGGTGGCACGGAGCAAGCTCGGCAAGGCGATGCGTGCAACGGCGTTCGACCGCGAAGCCGCCGCCATGATGGGCATCGACACCGACCGCGTGATCGCCTCGACGTTCTTCATCGGCTCGGTCCTGGCCGGCGCGGCGGGCGTGATGTTCGGGCTGCTCTTCAGCCAGGTGTTCCACCTCATGGGCTTCCTCGCAGGCCTGAAGGGCTTCACCGCGGCGGTCGTGGGCGGGATCGGCAGCATCCCCGGAGCGATGCTCGGCGGACTGCTGGTCGGGCTCACGGAGGCCTACGCCGCGGGCTACCTCGGCGGACGCTGGTCGGACCTGACCGTGTTCGGGATTCTCATCGTCGTCCTCCTCGTGCGGCCGACCGGGCTCCTCGGCTCCCGCGCGATCACCAAGGTCTGATGAGCTCGGGCGGCGACAGCCCGGATCGCCCGCGCGTCGGCGTCGACGACTGGGTCGCCGAGGTCGAGGAGCGCATCGAGCCCGGCAAGGGCGTCGCCGGACACCTCCGCCGTTGGGCATCGCTCGTACCGGGCTCTCTCCAGCTGGCCGTGTTCGTCGGCGTCGCCGCCACGCTGCCGCTCTGGATGGGCCGCGGGGACCTCTTCGCCTACGGCATCTTCACGCTGCTCTACGTCCTGCTCGGCCTGGGGCTGAACGTCGTGGTCGGGTACGCCGGCCTGCTCGACCTCGGCTACGTGGCGTTCTTCGGGTTCGGCGCGTACTTCTACGCCCTGGTCTCCTCCCCGCACTACGGGATCCACTGGCCGGCGCTCGTGTCGATCCCGATCATCGTCGTCTCGACGGCGATTCTCGGCCTCCTCCTCGGGATTCCGTCCCGACGCCTGCTGGGCGACTACCTCGCGATCGTGACGCTCTTCTTCGGCCAGGCGTTCGTGGTCTTCGTCCTCGCCGCGAATCCGACCGTTGCGGGCATGGGGCTGACCGGCGGTCCGAACGGCATCGTCGACATCGACCCGCTGACGTTCTTCGGCTACGAGCTCACGAGCAGGACGCAGCAGTTCTACTTCCTGCTCCTGGTCGTCACGCTCGTGCTCGTCGGACTGCACTTCATCAGCGAATCCCGTACGGGCCGCGCCTGGCGCGCCCTCCGCGAGGATCCGCTCGCCGCAGAGGCGATGAGCGTCCCGGTCAACCGCCTCAAGCTGATGGCGTTCGCGTTCGGTTCGGGGATCGCGGGCCTCGCGGGGTGCATCTTCGCGGCCGTCCTCACGGCCGTCAGCCCGGGAAACTTCGCACTGCCGCTCTTGATCACCATCTACGCGATCGTGATTCTCGGCGGCATCGGCAGTCTGACCGGCGTGATCCTCGGTGCGATCGTGATCAACGCCTCGTTCCAGTTCCTCGCGCCCGAGAACCCGCAGGACCGAGCCCGGCTGCTGTTCTACGCCGTCCTCCTGCTGCTCCTGGTCGTCGGACTGCGCTCCTGGCGGCGGGTCGGCGCCGTCCTGGGCGGGGTGGTCGCGCTCGGCGTCGTCACGCAGGCGGTCGTCGATGCGGTGGCGCCGACGTGGACCGGCGGAGGCGTCATCGAGGCCGGTCGGCTCGCGCCTGTCGTCGAGCACTGGGTGGTGATCCCTTCGGGCCACGGCCGGTTCGGAGGGATCGCATACGTCGCGCTCGTTGCGGCCGTCCTGACTCTCACCCGCCTGCACGGCCGGGTGCGGCTCGTGGCGCTCGTGCCGACCCTCTACCTCGCCGCGATCGTGTGGGAGACCAGCTTCGTCGAGCAGCCCGCGGTCGCGCGCTGGATCCTGTTCGGCGCGCTGCTCGTCGCCCTGATGAACTTCCGCCCGCAGGGGCTGCTCGGGACGCCGCGCGTGGAGATCGCCTAGTGATGGGGCACTAAATGGCGCTGCTCGAGTTGAAGGACGTGACGAAGTCCTTCGGCGGCCTCCACGTGGTCGACAAGCTGAGCCTGGCCGTCGATGAAGGCGAGATCGTGAGCTTGATCGGCCCGAACGGAGCCGGCAAGACCACGGTCTTCAACCTCGTCACGGGGATCTACGCGCCGGACGACGGCGAGATCCGCTTCGACGGGGCAGACATCGCGGGGCTCGCCCCTCACAAGATCACGAAGCTCGGGATCGCGCGCACCTTCCAGACGCTGCGCCTGTTCCTGAACATGAGCGTCAAGGAGAACGTCATGGCCGCCGCCTACGGCCACACCAGGTCGACCGTGTTCGAGTCGATGCTCCGGCTCCCGCGCGCCCGACGCGAGGAGCGCGAGATCGCGCGCATGGCCGAGGAGAAGCTCGCCTTCTTCGGGCAGCGGCTGATGGGCTACCGGTGGGACCAGCCCGCCTACAGCCTCTCCTACGCGAACCGCCGGCGCCTGGAGATCGCGCGAGCCATGGGAGCGAACCCCCGCGTGCTGCTGCTCGACGAGCCGGCCGCGGGCATGAACCCGGCCGAGACGCACGAGATCACAGAGCTGATCGGCCGCCTGCGCACGGATGCGGGCTACACGATTCTCGTGATCGAGCACGACATGCACGTCGTCGAAGGCATCTCCGATCGGGTCGTCGCGCTCGACCACGGTGTCAAGATCGCCGAGGGCTCGTTCGAGCAGGTGGCGACCAACGAGCTCGTCGTGGAGGCGTACCTCGGGCTGAAGGCGGCGGAGCCGGGCTGATGCTGCTCCGCGTCTCCGAAGTCGACACGTATTACGGCGAGATCCACATCCTGCAGGGGTTGTCGCTCGAGGTGGGTAAGGGGGAGCTCGTCTGCCTCCTGGGCGGGAACGCGTCGGGAAAGTCGACGACGCTGAAGACGATCCTCGGCCTCGTCCGCCCGCGCCGCGGTACGGTCGAGCTCGAAGGCGAGGACGTGACCCAGCGGCCGACGAGCTACCGGATCGCCCACGGCCTGGCGATCGTCCCGGAGAACCGGCGGCTCTTCGCGCCGATGACCGTGCTCGAGAACCTCCAGATGGGCGCGTACCTGCGCAAGGAGGGCTACCAGGAGGCGCTCGAGCAGGTCTTCGAGCTGTTCCCGCTGCTCCGCGAGCGGCGCAAGCAGCTCGCGGGGACGCTCTCGGGCGGCGAGCAGCAAATGGTCGCGATGGGCCGTGCGCTGATGTCGCAGCCGAAGCTGCTGCTGATGGACGAGCCGTCGATGGGGCTCGCGCCGATCCTCGTGGAGCGGAACTTCGAGATCATCCAGCAGGTGCACCAGTCGGGCGTCGCAGTCCTCGTCGTGGAGCAGAACGCGAACGTCTCGCTCTCGATCGCCGATCGCGGCTACGTGCTCCAGACCGGGCGGGTCGTGCTCGCCGGCCAGGCGCAGGAGCTGCTCGCCGACGAGGGCCTCCGGAAGGCCTACCTTGGCCGCTAGCCCAGCCGCAGTTCGGCCGCTGCCCGACCGGATCCGGCACCGCTTCCCGATCCTCGAGCGGCTCGTCTACATCAACAGCTGCTCGCAGGGCGCGCTCTCCGACTCCGTGCGGGAGGCATACGAGGCCTACCTCCGCGACTGGGACGAGCACGGTGCTCCCTGGGAGTACTGGGTCGAACGCGCCGAGGCAGCCCGGGCCGCGTTCGCGCGCCTCGTCAACGCGGATCCGGACGAGATCGCCGTCACGACGTCCCTCTCGGCCGGCGTCAGCGCTCTCGCCACCGGGCTTCGCTACGCCCGCCGGTCGAAGATCGTCGTGACCGACCTGGAGTTCCCGACCATCGGCCAGATCTGGCATGCCCAGGCCGCGCGGGGCGCGAGGGTCGAGCACGTGGCTCCCGCCGAGGACGGCACCGTGCCGCTGGAGCGCTTCGAGCGGGCGATCGACGAGGACACTGCGCTCGTCTCGATCACGCACGTCTCCTACCGGACCGGCGCGTTGACCGACGTCGAAGGCGTCGTCGCGCTGGCCCGGGAGCGCGGCGCGCTCGTCCTCCTCGACGCCTACCAGACCGTCGGCTCGATGCCCGTCGACGTCAGGGGGCTCGGCGTCGACTTCCTCGCGGCCGGGGTGCTCAAGTACCTCCTCGGCTCCGCGGGCCTGGCTTTCTTCTACTGCCGCCGTGAGCTGTTCGAACGCGCGTGGCCCACCGCGACCGGCTGGTTCGCCGATCAGGACATCTTCGAGATGGACGTCCACGACTACTCGCCGTCGCCGACCGCGCGGCGCTTCCAGTCGGGGACGCCGCCGATCCCGGCCATCTACGCCGGGATCGCCGGCATCGAGCTGATGCAGGAGATCGGGATCGCCGAGACCCGCGAGCACGTGCACGAGCTGAACGAGCGGCTGATCGCCGGCGTCGACGAGCTCGGGGGCACGGTCGTAACGCCGAGGCAGCGCGAGCGCCACGGTGCCCTGATCTGCATCCGCTCCACGAATGTCGACGACCTGGTGTCGGCGCTCGCGGGGGACGGCATCGTCACCTCCTCCCGCGACGGCAACCTGCGCGTGTCGGCGCACAGCTACAACTCGACGGACGACGTCGACGCCGTCCTCGCCGCGCTGGCGCGTCATCGCGGCTTGCTCGCCTGACGATGGAGCAGCGGGCCCTGGGTCGTACCGGCCTCTCGCTCTCGCGCCTCTGCCTGGGGTGCGGCAACTTCGGCGGCGTCGGGTCTGCGCCGGCGTTCTTCGGCGCGGGCGAGACCGAAGCCGAGGCCTTCGAGCTGATGGACGCCGCGATCGCGATGGGCATCAACCTGTTCGATACGGCGGATGCCTACGGGGGAGGGCGGAGCGAGACGTGGATCGGTCGCTGGCGTGCGGCGCGCGGCATCCCGGTCCTACTGAGCACGAAGGTCTTCCATTCGGTCGAGGGCGATCCCGCCGATCGGGGCCTCGCGGCCGACAGGATCAGGCGCCAGATCGAGGGCAGCCTCACCCGGCTCGGGGTCGAACGGGTCGACATGTACCTGATCCACGAGCCCGACCCGCAGACCCCACTCGAGGAGACCCTGGGCGCCCTGGACCAGCTCGTGCACTCGGGGAAGGTCGGTGCGATCGGCGCCAGCAACGTCGAGGCCGACTGGATCGAGGAAGCCCTCGCGATCGCGGAGCGTGAAAGACTCACGCCGATCGGCTGGGTGCAGAACTCCTACTCGCTGCTGGACCGCGACGCGGAGCGGGAGGTGCTTCCGCTCTGCGCCGAACGCGGCCTGGGCTTCACGCCGTTCGGACCGCTGAGCGGCGGCTGGCTCACCGGCAAGTACCGCCGGGACGAGCCGCGGCCGGAAGGCTCGAGGATGACCCTGCGGCCGGGGCCCTACGAGCATCTCGACCGTGCGGAGGTCTACCGCGCGCTCGACGCGTTCGAGGCGGCCGCGGCCGAGCGCGGCGTGGATTCGGCCACGCTGGCACACGCCTGGGTTCTCAGCCATCCCGACGTCACCGCGGTGATCCTCGGCCCGCGGAGCCCCGGGCACCTCGAGCCACCGCGCGCGGCGCTCGAGCTCGAGCTGACTTCAAGCGAGCGCGACGAGTTGGCGTCACTCTTCCCCGCATGATCCTCGTCCTCTCCGAGCCCGAAGTCGAGCGGCTCCTGCCGATGGAGGCGTGCATCGACGTGATGAGCGAGGCGCTCGCCGCCCTCGCGCGCGGCGCGATGTACCAGCCGTTGCGCGCGGTGGTCCGCCCGCCCGACGCTCCCGGCCTGATCGGCCTCATGCCCGCCTACCGCTCGGCCGCGCCGGCGGCTTTCGGCCTCAAGGCGGTGAACGTGATGCCCGGCAACCCCGCCCGCGGCCTGGACATGCACCAGGGCGTCGTCCTGCTCTCCGACGGCGACACGGGCGAGCTGAGCGCGATCGTGAACGCGTCGGCGATCACCGCGATCCGGACGGCTGCCGTCTCCGGGGTCGCGACGCGGGCGCTCGCGCGGGAAGACACGCGCGAGCTGGCGATCCTCGGCGCGGGCGTCCAGGCCAGGTCGCACCTCCAGGCGATGGCGGCCGTTCGCCCGTTCGAGCGTGCGCGGATCTGGAGCAGGACGGCGGCGAACGCGGAACGCCTCGCGGCCGAGGCCGGCGTGCCGTTCCCGGTGGAGGCGGTCGAGAGCGCCGAGGTCGCCGTCCGCGGAGCCGACGTGATCGTGACCGCGACGTCCTCGCCGACGCCCGTGCTCGAGCGGGCGTGGCTCGGCGAAGGCGCGCACGTGAACGCCGTCGGGTCGTCGATCCCGACCACGCGCGAGCTCGACTCCGAGACGGTTGCGGCCGCGGCGCTCTTCGTCGACCGGCGCGAGTCGACCGAGAACGAGTCGGGCGACTACCTGCTGGCGCTCCGCGACGGAGCGATCGAGCCGGGGCATATCCGGGCAGAGCTCGGCGACGTCCTCGTCGGCGCGGCTCCCGGCCGCACGTCGGACACCGAGCTCACGCTCTTCAAGTCGCTCGGGCTCGCCGTCGAGGATCTCGCGGCCGCCCAGTACGTCGTCGAGCGTGCCCGTGAGAGCGGCGTGGGCACCGAGGTCGCCCTCTGATCCCGCTCGAGCAGATCCGGGCGGCGCGCGAGACCATCGCCGGGACGGCGATCCGCACGCCGCTCGTCCGGCTGAACGCACCCGAGGCGCCGGCGGAGATCTACCTGAAGCTCGAGAACCTGCAGCCGATCGGCTCCTTCAAGCTGCGCGGCGCCTACAACGCGGTGCGGAACGCCTCCGCGGAGGAGCTCGCGAACGGTGTCCTGACCGCGAGCGCAGGGAACATGGCCCAGGGGCTGGCCTGGGCGGCCCGCGAGGTGGGCGTGCCGTGCACGATCGTCGTGCCCGACCACGCGCCGGAGACGAAGCTGGCGGCGATCGCCCGCCTCGGCGGCGAGGTCGTCAGGGTCCCGTTCGAACGCTGGTGGGAGACGATCGAGCAGCATCGCTTCGAGGGCGTCGACGGCTTGTTCGTGCACCCGGTCGAGAACGACTCGGTCATGGCCGGGAACGGGACGATCGGCCTCGAGATCCTCGAGGACTTGCCCGATGCGGACGCCGTGATCATCCCCTGGGGCGGCGGCGGCCTCACGACCGGCATTGCCAGCGCAATCAAGGCACTGGCCCCCGCTGTCAAGATCTACATCGCGGAGCCGGAGACCGGCGCGCCGGTGACGGCCACGCTGGCGGCGGGCTCGCCGCAGGAGGTGGAGTACCAGCCGTCGTTCGTCGACGGCTCCGGCGCCCGGGCGCTCCTCCCGCGCATGTGGGCGCTCGCGGAGCCCCTGCTCGACGGCGCCTACCCGGTCACGCTGGACGACACCGCCGCAGCGGTCCGGCTGATCGCCGAGCGGGCGCGTGTAATCGCGGAGGGAGCGGGGGCGCTGGCGACGGCCGTGGCGCTTTCCGGCCGGGCGGGGGAGGGCAAGATCGTGTGCATCGTCTCGGGTGGGAACATCGACTTCGAGGTGCTTGCGACCGTCCTCGGCGGCGAGACACCGCGCGGCTAGAACCTCGGCGGCGCCGTGCGGGTTGGCCGTGCTGGACTCGACCCACCGATCTCGAGCTGCCGACCCCACGCCTCATTCGTGACTGAGGTGTGAGCAACACGCCGCCGGGAATAGCGCTCATCACCAACCAAGGAGGTATTGATGGAGCGCGACGACAACACCATGACGACGGCCGACCTTGCGGGGACGACGCGTGCTGATGGCTCGGAAGACGAGCGTGAGGAGTCTCAGCTCGACGTCACCGACGACCAGGGCACCGCTACCGGTGACGAAGAACGAAGCCCGCTGCTGCCGACCGACGAGGCGGCAGACTTCCAGGAACGTTGGTCGGAGCTGCAGACGAGCTTCGTCGATGAGCCGCGCCGTTCGGTGCAAGAGGGCGATTCGCTCGTCGCGGAACTCATGCAGCGGCTAGCGCACTCGTTTGCCGAGGAGCGCCAAACGCTGGAGGCCCAGTGGGATCGCGGAGACGACGTCTCCACCGAGGACCTTCGCGTTGCGCTGCAGCGCTACCGCTCCTTCTTCGACCGACTGCTCTCGGCCTAGGCGCCGATCGGGAGTGCGCTTCATGTGACGCGCGCCGGGCGGGCCTCGACTTCGCGGTACTCGCCGGTCTCCACGAGCCGCGCCAGCCGGTCGACGGCATCCCACGGGTCAGGCAGGTTGAGCCGTGAGCGAGTGGCGCGCGTAGAACGAGGCGAGGCCTTCGGCCAATCCCTGGGGGTCCTGCAGGTGAAGCAGGTGCGTCGTGCCGGCAAGCTGGAACCGCTCGGCGTTCGGTAGCCACGAGAGCAGCAGCTCGAGGCGATCGGGGAAGGTGGGCTCGGTGTTCTCACCGAGGACACCGAGCACCGGCTGCGTGATCCGGCTCGCATCCTCCTGTGTGAACGACCAGCTCTGCAAGGCGGGGAGCTCCTGGCCGAAGAACGCGTCTGCGTCGGCGACGGCTTGCTCGAAGACGCCCGGCAGTCCCCGCTCCAGTCGAGTCCGGTATCCCGATCCGAAGACGCCCCGGGCGAACGTGTCGACCGCAGCGGCCTTGTCGCCGGCGCGATAACGCTGGATCGCCGGCGCGACGAATTCCTGGACGAACTGCGCCTGCTCCGGAGTCGGCGGCACCGGCCGCGCCGGCTCCAGCAGCGCAAGAGTGAGAACCGCATCCGGAAAGTCCAGGGCCAGCTGGAGCGCGATCAGGGCGCTCGAGGAGTGGCCCGCGACATGCGCCCGCTCGATCTCAAGATGCCGCATGAGCAGCGCGCAGTGCGCAGCGTGCTGGGCCATGCTGATCGGCCCCTGCGACCGCCCGCTGCCGCCGAAGCCGGCACGGTGGTACCTCAGGAGCAGGTGGTGATCCGCGAGCGCCGCCTGCTCCACGAGCGGCTCGGCCCAAGCTGCGCACAGACCCCAATGGATCAGGACGACCGGAACGCCCGAGCCCCGCAGCTCGTACTCCAACTCGAGTCCGTCGACCGTTGCCCGCTCCATCTCCCTCATGCCTTATAATCGCTACACAGTAACTGGAGTGAATTGACTGCTACTGTAGTCGAAATGCCCCGTGAGGTCAAGCGCAAGTACCACTCGCCGCTTCGAACCGACCAGGCCCGAGAGACACGCCGGAGGGTGCTCGAGGCCGCCTCTCGGCTCTTCGGCGAGCACGGGTATGCGGGAACCACGATCGCAGCGGTCGCCGAGGCGGCCGGAGTCTCGCCGGAGACGATCTATCTCTCGTTCAACGGCAAGCGCGGTCTGCTCGAAGGCGTGATCGAGCTGGCGATCGCCGGGGAGGACGAGCGGGCAATGCAGGAAGCCGACGCGTGGACCGAGGTTGCTCGGTTGCCAGACGCCCGCGAGAGGCTGGCGAGGATGGTCGAGTACGGCTGCGGGGTCCTGGCCCGCACCCGTTCGATCCACAGCGTCATCCGCGGAGCGGCGGACAAGGAGACGTTCGCGGCCGGCCTCGGCCAACGCCTGCTGCACGACCGGCTGACCGTTCAAACCGAACGAGTCCGCCTGTGCCTCGGCGATCGGCTCAGAGCCGGCCTGTCCGTCGCCGAGGCCGGGCAGCGCTACTGCGCGCTCGCGAGCCCCGAGCTCTACTACACGCTGACCGTCGAGTTCGGCTGGACGGCCGACCGACACAAAGCGTGGCTCACCGACCTGCTGGAAGCCGAGTTGCTCGGCCGACCTGCCGCGTTCATGTGACCCGCGCCGGGCGGGCCTCGACTTCGCGGTACTCGCCGGTCTCCACGAGCCGCGCCAGCCGGTCGACGGCATCCCAGATGTCGACGAAGCGGCTGTAGAGAGGGGCGAAGCCGAGCCGCACGGTGTCCGGCGGGCGGAAGTCCGGGATCACGTCGGCGCGCTCGATCAGCGCGCGGCAGAGGCGCCAGCCTTCGTCGTGTCCGAGGGAGACGTGCGCGCCGCGCCGCGACGGATCCCGCGGCGTGTTCAACCGTAACCCGAGCGGTGCGAGGCGCTCGTCGTGAAGTGCGACCAGGAGCTCCGTCAGCGCCAGGGCCTTTTCCTGTACGCGCTCGACTCCCGCTTCGAGGATCAGCTCGACGCCCGCCTCGACGGCCGTGAGCCCGAGGACGCTCGGCGTTCCGGCCAGGAAGCGCTCGATCCCGGACGCCGGCTCGTAGCGCGGACCCATGGAGAACTGGTCTCGCTGCCCGAACCAGCCCCAGATCGGTGAACGCATCTGCTCCTGAAGATCGGTGCGGACGAAGAGGAACGCGGGCGCCCCGGGACCGGCGTTGAGGTACTTGTAGGTGCAGCCCACGGCCAGGTCTGCGCCGGACTGCGCGAGAGCCACCGGCACCGCACCGGCGGAGTGGCTGAGGTCCCACAGAATCAGCGCCCCGGCGTCGTGGGCCGCCTCCGTGATCGCCGCGAGATCCGCCAGCGCGCCGGAGCGGTACGAGACGTGCGAGAGGACGACCAGCGCGACGTCGCCGGCGGCCGCCGCGCGAGCCACGTCGCCGGCCGACGGGCCTGAGACGGGGTCGGACGCCATGCGGCGCAGCTCGAGCCCCCGGCCGGCGGCGATCCCCTCGAGCACGTAGCGCTCCGTCGGGAAGTCCTGCTCGTCGAGGAGCACGACGCCGCGATCAGGTGAGAGATCGAGACCGGCCCACGTCAGCTTGTAGAGGTTGACCGTCGTCGAGTCGCACGCGAGGGTCTCACCCGACCTCGCGCCGATCACCTCGCCGATCCGGTCGCCGACGCGGACCGGGAGCTCGATCCAATCCTCCCACCCGCCGACCAGGCGCTCGCCCCAATCACGCACGGCCGACTGCATCCGCTCGACCGTCTCGAGCGGTAGGCGTCCGAGTGAGTTTCCGTCCGCGTAGATTCGTTCCGGGGCGGTGAAAACGAAGCGATCCCTGAAACCTGCGAGCGGGTCGCGTCTGTCGAGCCCCTCCGCATGGCGGCGATCGAGCGTCATCTGACCAGAGACTCCAAGTGCCGTGCTGGACTCGAACCCGTGACCTTGGAGATTAATGGTCCGCGCGCGCACGGCAGTCACAATGGCTTACCCGTCGTCCATGCCGATGCCTCGGAAGCCGGCCCATGCCGAATGAGCTGCTCATCACCGCGCCTCGTGCGATCGCGTTGGCGCATTACGAGGATCCCCCGCTGGGAGCCGATCAAGTGCGGGCAGCGGCGATCGTCAGCGGCATCAGCCACGGCACGGAGATCGCCCTCTACCGAGGTGCTTCGCCGTTCGCTGGGAAGCGCTTCGACGTGGACTTGCGCCTGTTCGAGCAGGGCGCCGACACGGAGCCGTACCCGATGCGCCCGGGTTACGAGTGGGTGGGAGCAGTCCGATCCGTCGGCGCCGACGTGGGTGGGATCGCGGTTGGGGACGTCGTGCACGCGACGCTTCCACACCGCGACACGCACACCGTCACGATCGCCGACGATGCCTCCTCATGGCTCCTTCTGCCAGCCCAGTTCGACCCCGAGCGGGCCGTCCTGCTGCAGTCTGCAGCGATCGCGCTCCAGGCCGTTCACGACGCTCGGCTCAAGGTTGGCGACCGGGTGGCCGTCTTCGGGCTCGGCACGTTCGGTCTGCTTGCCGTTCAACTCGCAGGCCTGAGCGGGGCCGGCTGGATCGCTGCGGTCGACCCGATCGCCCGCCGGCGGGACCTGGCCCGCGCCTTCGGCGCCGATTGCACGCTCGACCCCGGTCGCTGCGACGCGGCGAAGGAGATCAAGCTCGCCGCCGGCGGGAGCGGAGTCGACGTCGCGATCGAGTTCTCCGGACGCTACGCGGCGCTGCATGAGGCGATCCGCAGCGCTCGCCTCGCGGGCACCGTCGTAGCGGCGGGCTTCTACGTGGGGAGCGCCGGATCCGATCTGCGGCTCGGCGAGGAGTTTCACCACAACCGCCTGACGCTGGTCGGGAGCATGAGCGGCTGGGGCGCACCCCACCGGGAGCCGGGTTGGCACCGGCGCCGGCTGAGGTCGACCGCGCTCGATCTGCTCGCTCGCGGCCGATTGGACGTCGACGCCTTGATCACGCACCGAGTCCCGTTCGAGCGGGCGGCGGAAGCCTACGAGCTCATCGACCGGCGTCCCGACGAGACGCTCAGAGTGGTTCTCACGTACTGAGCCGCGAGCTCGCGCACCCGTCCGCTCGCCTCGGCGAGGTGGTCGAGCGGCAGGTGCTCGAGGATGAGAGGAAGATCCGGACGTCGCTCGGCCAGAAACTTCAGGTAGACGCCCTGCGGAAAGACCCCGGTGCCGAATTCCCCCGTCCCGACCTCGGCGCCGCCCGGGTCGACGTCTTTCAGGTGCGCGACGACGAAGCGATGCTCGAAGCGCTGCAGGAAGTCCGCCGTCAAACGCTCGCGTGCCGGCAATAGCCGGCTCGAGAGGTAGTTGTAGGGATCGCAGACGACCTGGAGGTGCGGCGACGGGAACCGCTCGAGCAGGCCGATGAGCTGACCCGCCGTCCTGAGGACGTTCTTGACCGTGGCCTCGAGCGCGAGGATCGCCCCGGAGCGCTCGGCGATGGGCACCAGCTCTCCGATCGCGTCGTCGAGTAGGGCCCACGTCGCGGGCCGCCAGTTCTCCGGCGAGTCGGTCCAGTCGCCCTCCGGATGCCTTGTTCCCGTCTCGGTCGCGACGACCGACGTGCCGAATCGCGGCGCGAGCTCCAGGCACTGCGCGATGAAGTCGATGTTCGCGCGGCGCTTCCCGGGATCGGGCGCGACGAGGTTTCGATACCCGGCGAGGGCGGCGATCGAGATCCCCTCCGTCTCTAGCCGCTCGACGATCGAGTCGATCCGCTCCGGCCGATCGAGACAGTAGTCGAGCGTCGGGCTTCCCAGCTGCACGGCTTGCAGGCCTGTGCGCCGGCAGGTTTCCACGAGCCGATCCCAGTCGCCGGGGCCGAAGTCGTACGTGAAGATCCCGAGGCACGGCCAGGCCGGCGCGCCTTCGAGGGTGGGGAAGACGGAGCGCGCGAAGGCGAGGTCGCGACCGACCAGCTCGGGCGGGCCAGGCGGCGTTTCGAGCACGAGCCAGTCGTCGTAGCCGATCTCGCTCAGCGCCTCGCTGCTTGCCCTGAAGTCGACGAGACCGAAGCCGGGCCGACAGTCCCCCACCTCGACGCGCGCGTCCTTGAAATGGACGCGGCGGACGAGCTCGCCGAGCGCACGGACCTCGGTGGCCGTGTCCATGCCTCGAGGGACCGGATTGGCGAGGTCGACGTAGCAGCCGAACGCACGCGAGCCGACCCGCTCGGCGAGCCTGCGGATCCGGTTCGCCGGCAGAGTGCCCTCGTAGCAGAGCGTCAGGCCGCGCGCGCCCGCCTGTTCGCAGAGCGGGCCCAGGGCGGCAGCTGCCCGGTCGAGGTCCGCCTCGTCGATCAGCTCGGCCCGTCCGAAGAAGGGCAGGAGGATCGCCCCGGCGCCTAGCTCGGCCGCCCAGTCGACGGCTCGCTCGATGTCCGCGCGCGCCCGTTCCGCGACGCGCGGATCGGCGTCGGCGATGCCCCCCAGGTCGCTGTGCTCGCCGAGCACGAGGCTCGGGACCGCGAGGCCCCCGTCCGCGCTCGCGTGACGTAGGCGCTCGAGCCGGTCCGGCGAGTGGAGATCCGCTCGAGAAACGACCACCTCGACGCCGGCGAAGCCCAGGCGCTTCGCGAGCCGGAACGTCTGTCCGTCGTCAGCGCCCGGGAGGACCGGGTCCATCACGCCCGCCTTCATCGGCCGACCCTGCTCACGCCGGCGCTCCGGCGCAGCTCACTGCGCGATGACGCTCTGTGGAACCGCGCCCGCGGAATCGAGGGCGCTTCCGGTCTCCGGATCCATCCAGCGGATGCGATTGGTCTCGATTCGCAGCCAGACCGGGCTGTCCGGCTGTGGGAAGAGCCGGGGCGAGGTGGAGACCTTGAGCAGGTCCTCGCCGCTCCTGACGGTGAGCAGGTTGTGCGAGCCGAGCGGCTCGACGACGACGACCGTCGCTTCGATCAACCCCTCCGCGCTCTCGGGCTCGACCACGATCGACTCCGCCCTGATTCCGAGGATCAGCTTGCGCCCCGCCAGCGCGGCGGCCGACGGACCGCCGGGGAAGGAGCCGCCGCTCAGGTTCACGAGCGGGTCGGCCCCGTCGGCCGCGATCTCGGCCGCGAGGAAGTTCATCGGAGGCGTGCCGACGAAGCCTCCTACGAACGTGTCCGCCGGGTGGTCGTAGACCGCCAGGGGACTATCGAGCTGGATGATGCGGCCGGCGTTCATCACCGCGATCCGGTCGCCCATGCTCAGCGCCTCGACCTGGTCGTGGGTGACGTAGATCGTCGTCGTACCGAGCTTCTGGAGAAGAGCCTTGAGCTCGGCCCGCATCTCCATCCGAAGCAGAGCGTCGAGGTTCGAAAGCGGCTCGTCCATGAGCAGGACGTCGGCCTTGGTCGCGATTGCTCGGGCCACGGCGACGCGCTGACGTTGACCACCCGAGATCTGCGAGGGGTAGCGGTCCAGCAGGTCCTCGATGTGCAGGAGCTCTGCCGCCGACTGCACCCGTTCGCGGATCGCGTCCCGGCGTTCGTTTTGCATGCGCAGCCCGAAGGCGATGTTCTTGAACACCTTCAGGTGCGGGAACACCGCGTAGCTCTGAAAGACCATCGCGATCCGGCGCCGCCGCGGCGGCAAATCGGTCGCGTCACGCCCGCCGATCAGCACGCGCCCGCCGTCGACCTTCTCCAGCCCGGCCAGGCAGCGCAGGAGGGTCGTCTTCCCGCAGCCCGAAGGCCCGAGCAGGACGACGAAGTCGCCGTCGGCCACTTCCAGGTCGACGTCGTCGACGGCGACGACCTTGCCGAAGGTCTTGCGAATGGCCTCGAAACGAACGTCGGCCACTACCTCACCACGCGGCCCCACATCGTGAACAGGTAGCGGCGGATCACGAGGATCACGATCACCGACGGCGCCAACAGGAAGAAGCCCCCGGCGAAGCGGAAGTTCAACGGTGAGCCCTCCAGCAGGGCCAGCACCTCGGCCGGCAGCGTGCGGTTCTGCAGCGTCAGCAGCGAAGCCGCGAACACCTCGTTCCAGGAGATGATGAAGACGAAGATCGCGCTGGCCGCAAGCCCCGGGAGAGCGAGCGGCAGGGCGACTCTGATGAAGGCCGTCGCACGGCTGCAGCCGAGGGTCATTGCGGCTTCCTCGAGCTCGGCCGGCACGCTGGCGAAGACGCTCGCCGTCGTGAGCACCACGAACGGTAGGGCGAGCGCGGTGTGGGCGATCGCGACGCCCTGGATCGAGTCGTCGATCCCCCAGCGGATGAAGATGACGGCGAGCGGGATCGAGAGGATGACGATCGGGAAGGCCCTAGTGGCGACGACGGAGAGCCGCACCGTGTCCCCTCCCCGGAACGCGAACCGCGCCAGCGCGTAGCCCGCAGGCGTGCCGATCGCGAGCGAGAGCGCGAGCGTGGCTGCGGCGACGATCACGCTCCGCCACAGCGCGTCGGTCATCCCCGGGAAGTCGAGGAAGAACCTCATCGTCTCCGTCGACAGATCCTGTGGGAGCAGCCTCTTCGGGTAGACGTAGACATCCTCTTCGCTCGAGAAAGCAGCGAGCGTGATCACGTAAAGGGGGGCGAGAACCCACAAGGAGAGGACGATCCCGACGATGTAGACGAGCGCCTTCGGCAGCCGCGCGGCGAGGCCCCGTAGCAGGTGATGGGCCCCGCGCCTCATCGCAGCATCTGTGCCCGGGGCGTCCGCAGCATCCAGACGACGATGCCGGCCGCCAGGAGCGAGAGGACCAGGATGAGCGCGGAGTACGCCGCGGCGACGTGGCTGTCGAAGTACTCGGCCTGCCAGCGCCAGGCCTCGGTCGCCAATGTGGTCTTGGCCCGGCCGGTGATCGCGAGGACGACGGCGAACGCCTCGAACGCGAAAATGATGCGGAAGAGGAGCGCCACCTGGATCGACGGCTTGAGCAGCGGCAGGATCACCTGCCGGACGCGCTGGAAGAAGCCCGCCCCGAACACCTCGGCCGCCTCCGTGTACTCGTGCGGGATGCCCTGGAGCCCGGCGAGGAAGATCACCATCACGAACGCCGTCGACCGCCACAGCTCTGCGACCACGACCGCGATCAGCAGATGGTTCGACTTCGTGGGATCGAGCCAGATGTACTCCTGGTCGATCAGCCCGACCTTCTGCAGCACGGTGTTCAGGTAGCCCCGCTCCGTCAGGATGGCCTGCCAGACGAGCCCTGCCGCCAGATCGGAGATCGCGAGCGGCAGGATGAAGATGGCGAGGAAGAGCCCTCGGCCGCGCACCTTGGCGTTGACGATCAGCGCCATGACGAGCGCGAGGACGAACTGGATGGGAACGATCACTCCGACCAGGAGGAGCGTGAAGCCAAGGGCCTGGTTGAAGTTGACGTCGTTCACCATCGTTCGGAACGGCGCCACGGTCCACGTGCCGTCGACGCGGAACGCGAGCTCGAAGGCCTGCACCATCGGCCACGCGAAGAAGAGGCCGAGGTAGGCGACGGTGGGGAGGATCAACGCATAGGGAAGAGCCTCCCACCGTCTCAGCCGGCGACCGAGCGTCGCCGGCTGTGCGACTGTCGCCATCGGGCTTGGTCGGCCTCGCCCTAGGCCCTCACTTCACCTTGCACGGTCGCCCGCGGCTCGGCGGGTCGGGTGCCCAGCACGGTGCGCCCGTCTTGTCCATGATCGCCTGCAGGAGCGCCCCCTCTTCGTTGACCACCTTCTGCGGGTCCTCACCCCTCACCACGATCCGCACGAACGTGTCCGTGTAGATCTTGCTGAAGTTTCCGCCCTCGGTCCCCAGACCGACGGGCAGCAGCGACTTGAGCGCGTCGTCGGCCCGCTGGGTCTTCACGACGGCGGTGTTCATCTTCAAGAGCCCGGCGCCGAGCTGCTTCGAAAGACGACTGCCGACGACCGGGAAGAACCCCACCGAGCCGAGGGTCTTCGCCTGGGTGCCGACACCGAGCATCCAGCGGATCAGCTGGTTCGCGCCGGCTGCGTTCGGCGCCGTCTTCGGGACCGCGAGGCCCGCGAGCACGGGCATGTACCCGCGACCCTTGGGTCCCCGGGGAGCCGGGAAGGCGACGAACTCGTCCGGCCGTGTCCTGAGCGCGTTGACGAGTCGTGCCACGTGGTCCCACGCCACCCAGACCTCGCCGCTCAGCAGCGGATCCTGCATGAAGTTGTAGGAAAGCGACTGCGGGTGGAGGTACCGCCATAGGGACTTCATGTACAGCCAACCCGAGATCGCGGCCTTGCTTCTGAACGTGGTCACGACCCCGTTGCTGAACGACGGCACGAGGTATCCCTGGAAGAACCGCGGGATCAGGCCGTTCGTGCCCGCGGGGAAGGCGACCCGCTTCTGCCCCGTCTTCGTAGCGATGTTCTTCGCCCACTGGTGGAACTGGCCGTAGGTGAGGGAGTTGATCTTCGCGCCCTTGGGGAGGTACGGAAGCGCCTTCCGGTTGGCGACCATGATGTACGTCGCCTGGATCCACGGGATGTAGAGCTGCTTTCTCGTCCCCAGCTTGCCGAGCGCCAGCAGGTCCTTCGGGATCCCGGCCTTGTTGAGCTGCTTCGCCACCGGGCTGAGGTCCCTGAGGTACTGCTGGATCACGAGGTAGTCCCCGTGCAGCGCGCCGAGCAGGCTGATCGTCCCTCTCCCCGCCTGCGCCTCGGCCTGCACGCGGTTGAAGAAGACCTGCGGCTGGCCGACGGGTGGTGTGATGAAGTCGACGTTTCCGTCGAACCCCTTGAGCAGGGTGCTCCGAACCTGGCTGGTCTCGTTGACCGTGGCCAGCTGGTTGGAGAAGAAGACGACATTCCCCGCATCCGCCGCGCTCTGCGGCGTGGCCGCAGGGGTAGCCGCCGCGCTGCCTCCGACGGTGCTCGCGAAGGCGAACGCCGCGGCGAGACCGGCGATCGCTGCGACTACGAGTGCAATTCTGCGCATGGTTCCTCCCCTTCTGTCGTTGCGCCGAGCCTGCCCAGCGCCCAACGCCGTAGCCGGACGGCCGCTGCCGTCAAGCCCTTCCTGCTTGTTCATGCGTCCATCCCTTCCTGGTCGCGCTCGCCGTTGAGCAGGTCGAGCACGAGCGCCGCGGTCCAGGACAGCTGCTCGGTGCCCTGACCGCGGCCGGTCTGTGCGTTGTAGTGCTCCCAGAACCCTTCGCGGCGCACGAGCTCGAGCAGCGCGTCGCGGATCTCCTCGGCCTCGTCCGTGAAGCCGTAGCGGCGCAGCCCTGCCTGGACGACCCAGTTGATCATCGGCCACACCGGCCCGCGCCAGTACAGGGCGGGATCGAAGTTCGCGTCGCCCGGCGCGACGCTCGTAACCACTCTCCCGACTCCGTCGACCGCGACCGTGGAGGCCATCAGGCGCGCCTTCAGCCGTCCTGCGCGGTCTCTGGTCGGGATGCCCGCAAAGAGCGGGGAAAACGCGCCCGCAGTCTGGGCGCGCACTCGCTCATCCGCGCGCACGTCGTAGTCCCCGTAACTTCCCTCGCCGTCGTCCCACAGCTTGGCATCGAGGCCCTCGGCGGTTCGCTCGGCCCAGGCCTCGAACTGCCCTGGATCGTCACCGAGGACGCGGGCTATCTCGGCGAGGTCGCGGTTCGCCTGGACGAGGAGCGAGTTGAAGAGGACGTCGTGCACGACGAAGGGGCACTCGTCGCGGATGCGCTCCGAGTCGTAGCCGCAGTCCCGGTAGAGCTTGACCAGGTACGCGTAGCGGTCGTACTCGGCCTCGGTTGGCCGCTGGTCGGCGTCGACGAAGTCCAGGTCGACGCGTTCGTAGTCCGGGATGGCGTCGCGCGCCGGCGAGATTCGGGCGAGCGCATCGTCCCAGAGCGGTGAGTTGTCCATGCCCGACTCCCACGGGTGCCAGATCTCGACGAGGCCGTCGTCGTCACGCGTGCGCTCGCGGTAGAGGTACGCGTGCCAGGCGACGAGTCTCGGCAAGAGCTCCCGCAGAAATCCCTTTGCCTCGTCACCGTCCGGCGCCTGCCGGTACACGTGCCAGACGGCCGTGGCGTGCACGGGCGGCTGCACGATCCCTGAGGTCTTGGGCTCCGGCGGCGCGCTCGGGGAGCGGTGCGTCTGCCAGAACTCGGGGCCCGGGAAGTAGCGACCGCCGTCTGCGAAGCGAATGTGCGGCAGGAGACCGTCCGCCCACTGGCTCGCGAACAGCCAGCGGAGCTCGGCCTGTGCGCGCGACTGGTCCACGCCGGCGTACCCGATGGCGATGCACGCCGAATCCCAGCTCCACTGATGGGGATACAGGCGGGCGGAGGCCCGCGTCGCATGTCCCATCCAGTTCCCCTCGAGGATGGCGATCGCCTGACGGGCGAGCTCCCCGTCCGGAGTCGGGACCTGATCCTCGGCCTGGGCATTCGGCCGCAGGCTCGTGGCGCTCGCATGGTCGCCCAACCCCATTTGCTATGCCCGAATATCAAATAGCTCAGAGGCTGTCAATGGGCTCCGACCGGCGCCTTTCGTCCACGACCGGGAGCCCTGTGATCGCGCCGACCAGCTCGGCCGTCCGCCGCGCCGCCGCGGCCGCACTCAGCCGCCCCGTGAGTGCTGCCTCCAGCATGGCCTGAAGCTGTGCGGAAACGCGCGGGTACAAGGGTGTTGCCGGCCGGATCACGGCATGTTCCAGGAGGTCGGCGGTCTGCGAGAGGAACGGGAGCTCCGGCGTAACCAGGCGGATCGCAGAGCGCCGGGCGGGGATGCGACCGGTCGTGCGGGCGATGCGCGCAAGCGCTTCCGGAGCTAGTGCCCGCTCCAGGAGCCGCACGGCCAGGCCGGGCTGTGCGGCCTGGCGGAAGATGCCGTAGCTCATGGTCCCGGCGACGCTCGCCGGTTGCCCGCGTGGGCCGGCGGGGACGGGGATGAACCCAACGTGGTCCCACAGCTCGTCGAGGGGGACGCCGAGCGCCTCGGCGACGGTTCGCGCCTCGTAGCTGCCGCCGAAGCTGATCGCTGCCTTGCCCTCGGCGAGCAGCCGGATCGGCCGCGTCCACTCGTAGCCGAGCACCTCCGGGGACATCAGCCCTTCGTCGACGAGACTCCGCAGGAAGCGCAGCGCCTGCGCGGTGGCGTGCGAGCCGAGCGTCACTCCGGTCGGGTCGAGCACCCGGCCTCCGTTCGAGGCGAGGAATGCGATCAGGCAGTAGGCCGTAGTCTCTCCGCCCTTCGAGCCGCCGGTCATCACGATCGGATGGGCGATGCCGTTCTGTGCAGCCGCCCGCGCCACCGCACGCAACTCCGTCCAGGTCGTGGGAGGCTCGAAACCGAGGGCGTCCAGCTCGGCCCGCCTGTACCAGAGGCCTGCGACGTTCGCGAGCGGCGACACTCCGTACGTCCGTCCCTCGTATCGGTTGGCCGCGACCAGCGGCTCGAGGAAGTCGCGCATCCACTCACCGCGCACCCAGTCCGCGTCGAGGTCCTCGAACGCGTACAGGAAGCCGTCGACCGCGAACTCGGGAATCCAGACCGAGTCGAGAATGGCAAGATCCGGCGCCTGCCCGTCCGCCACCGCGTGTGTCAGCGCCTGACGCAGTGAGGGCAGGGGCACCGTGAGCAGGTTCACCTGGATGTCGTCGAGGGCGGCGTCACGGATCAGCTGCCCCCACGGCCCTTCCGGGACGACGATCCGCACCTCGGGCTGATCGGGTCGGCGGCGGAGCCAGTGCGAGTTGACGAACGTGCCGCGGCGCCGGTGGCGCAGGATGACCCCTTCCTCTGCCAGCTCGGAGAGCGCGCGGCTGACCGGCGTCCTGCTGATTCGATAGCGGTTGCAGAGCTCGTGCTCTGTCGGGAGCCGCCCAGTGGGCGCGTAGCGGCCGTCCAGAATCTCCTCCATGAGGAGCGTCTTGAGCTGGTAGTAGAGGGGAATCGGTTGCTTGGGATCGATCGACATCGCGCCCGATTTGCCATGCACGTATGACAAATCTAGCGTGTGAGCCGAGCGAAATGAGTGCGCGTGATCTGCTTGTAAGCCGGGCGCTCGCGGTTCTGAGGCGCAACGACACCGGGCTCTTCGTCACGCCGGGCCCGCGCGTCTACCCGTTCCAGTGGAACTGGGACTCGGCGTTCGTCGCCCTCGGGCTCGCTCGAGTCGACGCTGCCCGGGGGCGGCAGGAGGTGAGGTCTCTCCTCAGGGGGCAGTGGGCCGACGGGATGGTTCCTCACATCGTCTTCCACCGGCAACCCGTGGACTACTCGCCGGGACCGGAGCTGTGGGGCTCGGCCGGCTGTCCGGGCGCGCCGGAAGTTGCTACGAGTGGCATCACGCAGCCTCCGGTATTGGCCAGCGCCGTGCGAGCGCTGCACGAGGCTTCTCCCGACCGCAGCTTCCTCGAAGACGTCGTTCCTGCGCTCGAGGCGTGGCATGACTGGCTCCACCGAGAGCGTGATCTCGATGGCTCCGGTGTCGTCGCCATCCTGCACCCGTGGGAATCGGCGGACAACGCACCGCGCTTCGACCGCGCGCTCGAACGCGTCGAGCTCGAGGAGGTGCCGGCCTTCGCACGCAGCGATCGCCGCCACGTGCTCGCTGCGGAGCGGCCTACCGACCGCGACTACGCGCGCTATCTCGCGATCGTTGGGCGGCTCCGCCGCTGCGGGTACCGGCCGACGTCACTGGCGGATGCTCCATTCGCGTACGCCGATCTCAGCTTCAACTCCGTGTTCGCTACCGCCGAGGAAGACCTCGCCTCGCTCTGGACGGAGCTCGGCGAGGATGGTGCCCGCGCTCGGACCGGCGCTGCTCGGGTGAGGCGTGCGCTGGCGAGCCGCTGGGACGAGAACGCTTCGGCCTACAGGGAGCTCGATCTGCATGGCGGAGAGCCCGAGACGACGGGGACGATCGGGGATCTTCTGCCGCTGTACGCCGGGGTGCCCGACGAGCGCCGAGCGCGGCGGCTGTACGACGAGGCCCTCTGGTCGCCGACGCGTTTCGGACCGTCGCCGGACGCCCCATGGCCGGTGACGACGGTGTCGAAGGCCAGCGAGTTGTTCGACGCCCGTCGCTACTGGCGAGGCCCCGTCTGGATCAACGTCAACTGGTTCCTCCTCCGAGGCCTCGCACGGGCGGGTCTCGCCCCGGAGGCCGAGGAGCTGCGTCGTATGACGCTCCGGCTTGTGGCGGCTTCCGGTTTTGCCGAGTACTACCACCCCGCGACGGGCGAGCCGCTCGGAAGCCGCGACTTCTCCTGGAGCGCGGCTCTGACGCTCGACCTCATGCTCGCCCCGCTGTGAGCTACGACGCCGAGCCGCACTACCCAGTTGTCGGCGGGGAGGTTCGAGTGGGCTACCGTGAGCTCGCGGCCGAGCTCGCGCGGCGCCGGCCGTGCGTGGTCGCCGTCGATGGTCCCGCGGCGCTTCCCTGGGAGCCGTTTACCGCTTCCCTGGCGGACGCCCTCGGTGCCGCGGGACTGCGGAGCCGGAGCGTGGACGTGCGGCGATTCGTGGCGCCGTGGAAGGAGATACAAAGACGGACCGCGACCGCGGACCTGGCGGGCGATCCGGTTTTCGCGCGGAGCTTCGAGGGGTCGATCGCGCTGCTGTTCGACGAGCTCCCGCGGTTCTCTCAGCCGGCGGAGGACGACCTAACGCTCGTTCTCGGGCCGGGGAGTGCTCTGGTCGACCACGACTTCCTCTGGTACGTCGACCTCCCCAAGCGATTGAGCCTCGACGCTGTCAGGCGCGGGCTCGCGGGAAACCTTGGCCAACCGCCGGGCGAGGGTGGATCGGAGCAGCGACTGCTGTTCGTCGACTGGCCGGTGCTCGACCGCCACAAGCACGCTCTCGCGCCCCACCTCGACGGCTACGTCGACCTCACCGACCCGCACTCGCCTCGCTCGCTCGAGGGCGAGGCGCTCCGGCGCTCGTTGCGCGCGCTCGCCGCTGCGCCGTTCAGAACTCGCCCGACATTCCTGCCCGGCCCATGGGGAGGTCAGTGGCTGAGACGCGCCCTCGGCGTCGCCGCCGACACCCCGAACCTCGCCTGGTCGTACGAACTGATCACGCCCGAGAGCGGGATCCTGCTGGGAGACGCGGAACCCGCAGAGGTCGGCTTCGAGCTCCTGATGGCGCAGCACGGGGAGGAGATCCTCGGCCCGGCGGTCGCGCAGCGCTTCGGCGCGTCGTTTCCGATCCGGTTCGACTACCTCGACACGCTCGAGGGCGGCGACCTCTCGATCCAGTGCCACCCGTCGGAGGTCTACATGCGCGAGACGTTCGGGCTGCCCTACACCCAGCACGAGACCTACTACGTCATGGTCACGACTCCGGGCGCGAAGATCTTCCTCGGCCTGCGCGAGGACGCCGACCTCGACGCCTTCCGGGCCGAGGCCGAGCAGGCGGAGGATCCGGGCCGGCCGTTCGAGCCCGAGCGGTATCTCGAGACACACCCTGCGGCGCAGCACCGGCTCTACCTAATCCCCGCTGGGACCCCGCACGCGAGCGGGGCGGGCAACGTCGTGCTCGAGATCAGCGCCACGCCGTACCTCTACACGCTTCGCTTCTACGACTGGCTGCGCCGCGACCTCGACGGCGAGCTCCGGCCCGTCCACCTTCGGCATGCGTTCTCGAACCTCAATCCGCGACGGCGGGGTCAGGCCGTTCGCCGTGAGCTGATTCCCGAGCCGGGTGTCGTGCGCGAGGGGCCAGGTTGGGCCGAGCTCGCCCTGAGCACGCTGCCAGAGCTCTTCTTCGCCGTACACCGGCTCGACTTCTCGGACGAGGTCGCCGACGACACATCGGGCCGCTTTCACGCGCTCAACCTCGTCGAGGGGGAGCAGGTCGAGATCGTGACCGCGGCGGGCCACATCCATCCGCTCTCCTACGCCGAGACGATCGTGGTCCCGGCAGCGGTGGGCGCGTACCGCATCCGGCGGGAACGCGGAGGCTCGTGCAAGGTCGTGAAGGCGTTCGTCCGGTGACGAGCGGACAGGTCGTCGGTGCCCTGGACATCGGCGGGACGCACGTGACCGCCGGTCGCGTTCACATCGAGTCGAGGGCCGTCGAGGCGGGCACGCGCGTCCGCATACCCTTCCCGCCCGACGCCGAGTCGGAGGTGAATCGCGTCGTCGAGGCCGCTGCCGCAATCGCGAGCCCGGAGCTGCGTCGCCTTGGCGTCGCGGCCCCGGGTCCCTTCGACTACGCCGTCGGCATCAGCCGGATCACCCACAAGCTCCCGGGCCTCTACGGCGTCGACCTGCGCCACGAGCTCGGATCGGCTCTCGACCTCGCCGAGATCGTGTTCCTGAACGACGCGGAGGCGTTCGTGCTCGGCGAGTGGTGGGCGGGCGCGGCGCGGGGGCAGGACCGGGTGGTCGGCATCACTCTCGGCACAGGGCTCGGCTCCGCGTTCCTCGAGCACGGACGGTTCGTGCGCTCGGATCCGCGAGTGCCCGCGGAGGGCGCTCTGTACACGCTCGCGTTTCGGGGCGCTCCGGTCGAGGAAACGGTCTCACGGCAAGCCCTGCTCGACCGCTACGGCGCCGATTCCCAAGACGTCGAGCAGATCGCGGCGCTTGCAAGAGCCGGGGAGGGTCGTGCGCGTAGCGTGTTCGATGAGCTGGCCGCCGATTTGGCCGAGTTCCTCGGGCCAACGCTCGAGACCTTCGCCCCGACGTGCCTCGTCGTCGGCGGGTCGATCGCGCGTGCCTGGGACCTCCTGGGACCGGTCCTCGAGCAGCAGTTCGCTGCGTTCCGGCCGCTGGTCGTCTCCCGAGCCGCCGCGATCGACGATGCCCCGCTCCTCGGCGCCGCCAGGCACGCCGTGATGAACGAGTCTTGAAGGCCGTGCCGCTTCGTCCCGGCGTCGAGGCGCTGCGCCAACGGTGGATCGCGGTCGGCAAGCGCCCGGTACGGGAGCTGTCCGTGGCAGAGGCGCGTGCGGCGGAACGGGCCGAGCTGGACCAGCGCGGCGTGCCCGAGCCGGTGGGCGCGGTCTTCGACGGCTCGCTACCCGGCCCGGCCGGCCCGATTCCCATCCGCGTCTACCGACCGCACTCGGCGCACGCGCTGCCGGCGCTCGTCTACTTCTTCGGCGGCGGGTGGGTGACGGGATCGCTCGACACTGGGGATCGCGTCTGTCGGCGGCTCGCGAACTCGACGCCCTGCGCGGTCGTCGCCGTCTCGTACCGGAGTGCCCCGGAGCACCGGTTCCCCGCCGCGGTCGAGGACTGCGACGCGGCGACGCGCTGGGTGGCCGAGCATGGTGAGCAACTCGGCGTCGATCCGCTGCGCCTGGCGGTCGGTGGAGTGAGCGCGGGTGGAAACCTCGCCGCGGCCTGCGCGCAGCTCACACACGGGCGAGGAGCTCCGAGCCTTCGCCTTCAGTTCCTCGTCTACCCACCTTTGGACTACCGTGCCGACACGCCCTCGATGCGCGAGACGGCCGACCCCGTCTTCTTCGACCACAACGACGTCGCTTGGTGCTGGGCGCATTACCTGGCGCACGATTCGGATGGAGAGAGCCCGCTGGCCTCGCCACTCCGAGCCCCCCACGTCCGCGGGCTGCCGCCCACGCTCGTCATTACCGCTGAGCTCGATCCGCTACGCGACGAAGGCGAGCTCTACGCGGCTCGGCTTGCGGCGGCGGGCGTTCCGACGGAGCTTGTCCGCTTCGAGGGCATGGTGCACGGCTTCTACTCCATGAACGGCGTTCTCGGCGCCGCCGACCAGGCTCAAGCCGTCACCGCCGCCGCTCTGCGTCGAGCGTTCGCGTTGCGGTGAGAGCGCCGGTTGCGGGCCTCTGGATGGGCCTGCTGGACTCGAACCAGCGACCTTGGGATTTAAGAGTCCGGCGGGAACCGCTGCGGCAAGCTGTGCTCAGCTGAAAGCGGCTGGAACGAAGGCGAAATGACGCTGCAACGAACTGCAGCGAGGTGCATGTCGCGGAGACAAGTCCGTACTCCCGTTCGTACTCTCAGTCAGCGTCTCTGCAGACAACAACTGGCGTTTGGACATGATGTCCGGGGTCGAGGCCGTCTATCACCGTCGTCCCTGCGTCGACGATTTCTGGGCAGAAAGGATGCTCTCCCCGTCGCCGCTTTCGATGTCGGTCGTACCGAGGAAGCGCGCGACCGCCGCCGTCCGGGTCTTCACGCCGAGTTTGGCGTAGAGGTTCGCGAGGTGCTTGCTGACCGTGCTCGGGGCGAGCCAGAGTATGCGCGCGATCTCCGGGTTCGTCTTGCCGCGCGCGACCCATGCGAGCACCTCGCGTTCTCGTGCGGTCAGGCTGACGGGATCACGCGTTTCCTCTACGAGCAACGCATCGCCGACCCGCTCGACGATCAGCCTGCGGCTGCCGAGGCGGTGGACGAGCGGTCGTGGGCACCCGGCCTCGAGCCAGTCGGCAAGCGCCTCGTCCGCGACGAACTCGGACAAGAGCCGGCGCGCCGGCTCCGAGACGTACTCGAGCTCGTCGCGAGCGCTCACAAGGAGCACCCCGCTGGACTCGCCGGCCTTCGCCTGGTCGAGGCCGGCGAGCGCCGCCGCCAAGAGCCGCCGCGTCCTGGCCGCTCGCCACAGCTGGTCGAGGTGCGGCTGGAGGAGGTCGAGAACAAGCCGGTCGCGCTCGCTGAAGTCGCCTCGCTCGCGGTCGAGGATGAGTGTCTTCGTGTGGGAAGGCGGCGAGGGGATGCCGACGGAGAGCGTGTGCTCGAAGCCGAACCGCCGAAACCAGATGTCGTAGAGGCGCGTACGGTGCAGCTGGCGCTGAGTAAGGAAGTCCGACACCTTCAGCGCGCCGAAGAACCCTTGCGCGTGTCGCACGCAAATCGGGTGCTCCTTGGTCACGAGCTCCCAGTAGACCTGGTCGTCATCCGGGCTGTCGTCCACCCCATCACCGGGACGGCTTAGCTCGTAGAGGTGGCGCTCTTGCACGCGGTCGACCTCGCTGTAGCTCACCGAGTCGGCAGGGACGAGCCGGCCGAGTTCAACGAGAAGCTCCTCTGTGAACGGCTCGTCGCCGCCGACGCTTCCCGCCTCGGCAACCAGGCGAAGAAGCCGCTCCGCATCGCCTCTGGCGAGTGCGGCCATGCAACAAAAGATACGCCGAATGAAGTATGGACACCAGCGGCGCGCGGGCGAAGCATGGGGGGTCGGACGAATCGGCCAGGCCGCCTTCGGCGAGCCGGCCGTGTGAGGAGGCACGATGAACGTGACCCATCAGATCCGCAGGATTCGACTGCTCGGCCTTGCCGTGTGCCTGGCGGCGGGGGTGTTCCTGGCGGGCGCGTCGGCGTCCCAACCGGCGCCGGTGCCGAATGCGGTCATCGCCTGGAACGCGAACGCGGGCGATGCATCGATCGCTGCGTGCTTTCTCGGGGACTATGCGCCTCAGGAAGCCCGCATGTACGCGATGATGCACGTGGCGATCCACGACGCGCTGAACGGCATCGACGCGCGCTCGCGCCCCTATGCGGCGAGCCTGAGCGCGGCGCCTGGGGCGTCGCCGGACGCCGCGGTGGCGGCAGCCGCCCGCGACGTCCTCGTCCCGGTTCTCGGCTCGCTCTCCTTCTTCCTCCCTGCGGATTGCGTCAGCGCAGGCGTCGCGAGCGTGGAAGCCGACTACGCAGCCGCGCTCGGGGCGATCCCGAACGGGACGGCGAAGACACGGGGTGTCGCCCTGGGACGGGCGGCCGCTGCAGCGATCCTGGCCCTTCGTTCCGCGGACGGCTTCGACACGCCGACGGTCGATCCCAACTACCAGGAGGGCAGCGCCCCCGGCGAGTATCGCTACACACCGGGCACCCCCTTCGCTTTCGCCCCGCATCTGGGCGAGGACCTCACCCCCTTCGTGCTGAAGGACGCTTCGCAGTTCCGTCCAGGCCCGCCGGATCCGCTGACCAGCCGCAAGTACGCCGCAGACGTCAACGAGATTCAGCGCCTCGGCGGGGATGACGTCACCACTCCGAGCGCCCGCACAGGCGAGCAGACCGAGATCGCCCTGTTCTGGGTCGAGAGCTCACCGCTCGCGTGGAACCGCCTCACCCGGGCGGTCGCGACGGCGGAGGAACTCGACCTGTGGGAAAGCGCGCGGCTATTCGGGCTTCTGAACCTGGCAATGACGGACGGCTATATCGGCACCTGGGAAGCGAAATACCACTACCGCTTCTGGCGACCGGTGACCGCCATTCGGCTCGCCGGCATCGACGGCAACCCGGCGACGACGGCCGACCCGACCTGGACCCCGCTCGTGCAAACCCCACCGATCCCGGACTACGACTCCGGGCACGCCGTTGAAGGAGGAACCGCGGCGCAAGTCCTGAAGCGATTCTTCCGCACCGACAGGATGAGCTTCTCGGTCTGTAGCTTCACGCTACCCGCGGGACAGAAGTGCAGCGACGCCTCGCCAACGCTCCGTCACTTCACCAAGTTCTCCCAGGCGGCCGACGAGAACGCGCTCTCCCGCATCTACGTCGGCTTCCACTTCCGGGACGCGGTCGCGACGGGGACGAACCACGGCGAGAAGATCGGCAACCGGGCCGTCAACCACTTCTTGCGGCCCACGCACTAAGGAGCTCGCTCCTGAGCGAGTTGCAGCAGGAATCGGCTCCAACGGCCTCGGGCCGCCACACGCTAGGCGGCCCGAGGCGCGTCGACGTCCGCCAGAGACAGGACCTCGAGTCGCGGCAGTAGCTTCGGGGGGTCTCTCGGCGTAGACTCGATCGCCCTGGTGAGACGCAGGGGCGCGATTTCGTGGGCGGTGCTCGCGGTGGGGGTGCTGTTGCTTGTCGTGTCGAGTTGCGGGGACAACGACGAGCCAGAGCGCACGGAAGGCGGGACGCTGCGGATCAACCTGGCTTCTGACACCGACCACGTCGATCCCGCCCTGGCCTACTACACGGTGTCCGGCCAGTTTCTCTACGCGGCCTGTGCGACGCTCCTCAACTACCCGGACAAGCACGCGCCCGAGGGCTCGCGCCTCCAGCCTGAGGTCGCCGAGGCCATGCCGACTGTCTCCGACGGCGGGAGGACGTACACGTTCACCGTTCGGGATGACTTCATGTTCTCGCCGCCGTCGAACGAAAAGGTCACGGCCGACGACTTCAGGTTCGTGATCGAGCGGAACCTGAATCCGAAGCTGCAATCGCCATCGGCTTCCTTCATCAGCGACATCGTGGGTGCGAAAGCGTATGCGGCGGGTAAGACGAAGGGCGTCACCGGTGTCACGGTCGACGGAAACAAGCTGACGATCCGGCTTACCCGGCCCGCCCCAGACTTCCTCAGCCGCATTGCGATGTGGTTCTTCTGCGCGGTGCCGAAGACAACAACGGTTGATCCCCAGCAGGAGCGCCCTGTCCCGACGGCGGGTCCCTACTACGTCGAGTCCTGGACGCCGAAACGCCAGTTGGTCTTGAAGCGGAACCCGAATTACACGGGAGACCGTCCGCACTCTCTGGACGAGATCCGCTACACGGCGTCGGTCGACCAGCGGCAGTCGGTGCTCCAGATCAGGTCTGGCGCGGCGGACTATGTGGCCGACGGAATTCCGCCGTCGTCCAACGCCGAGCTCGGCCGCGACTTCGGGCCGGGCAGCGAGGCGGCGAAAAACGGCGAGCAGCAGTTCTTCGTGAACACCACCTTGGCATTCCAGTTTTTCGGCCTCAACACGCAGCGGCCTCTCTTCGCCGACGCCAACATGCGCAAGGCAGTCGCGTATGCGATCGATCGCGCGGCGCTCGTGCGGCTGTCGGGTGCATTCGGGGGCGAGCCGACCGATCAGTACCTCCCGCCGGGAGTGCCCGGGCACGAAGACGTCGACCTGTACCCGCTCGACGAGCCGGATGTGCAAAAGGCGAACGAGCTGACCGGGGGAAAAAGCGGGACGGCGATCCTCTACACATGCAACCAGTCTCCCTGCCCGGAACGAGCCCAGCTCATCCAGCAGAACCTGAAGGCGATCGGGATCGATGTGCGGATCAAGGAGTTCCCGCGCATCGTCAAGGGCGCGAAGCAGGGCACGAAAGGGGAGCCGTTCGACATTGTGGACGAGGGTTGGTTCGCCGACTACCCGGATCCATACAACTTCATCAACAACCTGCTCGACGGGCGCAAGATCCAGGCGTCGAACAACGTCAACATTTCTTACTTCGACGACGTCGGCTACACCCGCAAGATGGACGAGGCGGCGAGCCTCACAGGCGATGCTCGCGCCAGGGCGTACGCCGAGCTCGACGCCGACATCGCCGGGAACGCCGCTCCTCTCGTCGCCTGGGGCGTCCCGAACTGGATCGACTTCTTCTCGTCACGGGTCGGCTGTCAGCTCTGGCATCCCGTCTACGGCATGGATCTCGCGGCGCTCTGCCTGAGGCAATAGACGTACCCGCGCGCCGAAGGACGCAGCAGCGGCTGCGCTGGCACCTGCACGCGCTCGACCCGAGCTTCGTCGTGCCGCTGCGGATGCTCGGCCGCTCCACGCATTTGGAGCGCGTCAACCGCTGGCTTGCACGGCGCGAGCAGGAGATGCAGGTACGGCTCGCGCGCGAGCTCGTCACCGCTTGCCGTTCGCTGAACCGTACGATCGCCGAGCTCGACCAGGAGCTCGAGCAACGCACCACGGAGATCGCGCCGGCGCTGCTCGAGCTGCCCGGCTGCGCGGCCGTCACCGCGGCGAAGCTGCTCGCCGAGATCGGCCCCATCGACCGCTTCAAAACAGACGCCCAGCTCGCCCGCCACAGCGGCGTCGCACCACTGGAAGCGAGCTCAGGCCGCAGTCAACGGCACCGGCTCGACCGCGGCGGCAACCGACAAGTCAACGCGGCGCTCTACCGAATCGCGATCACCCAGTCGCGCTACCACCCCGATGCCTGCGCTTATCTCGAGCGCAAACGCGCCGAAGGCAAAAGCCGCCGCGAAGCGATCCGCTGCCTCAAACGATTGCTCGTCCGCGTCGTCCTCAACACACTCAAAGCGAGCCCCGCCTTGACATAGGAGCAACACTGGCGCAGGCGACGCTCAGTCATCCGGTTGCTTTGGTTTGGACTGGCCCTGGCGCTGTTCCGCGGACTTGTACGATCAGGTCCGCCCTGGCCGGTTCTGCTTACAAGGCTGCGCGCGTCGAGGATCTCGAGCGTCAGGATGGCTGGTCACCAATCCGGCGGCTGTTGGACGTGCAGAGTTTCGGCGTCAACGCTTGGACCGCTCGCGAGGTCGGAGCCACCGTGATTCCCAACCATGACGAGCGCCCTTCCGCTCATGAAGAGCTGTACCTCGTGACGGCGGGACGCGCAGCTTTCGCGGGGAGCGGTCGCTCGAGGCGCACAAGCGAGCTGTCGGGACCGCCAATCTCTGAGTTTTTCGGCGTCATCCGCGTGGAAAGTCAGTACACGGTTCCGCCTGCAAATCGGGATGGTCCCGCGGTCTGAACACAGGTTGGCACCCACAGGGTGGCGCGGCCTGAGGTTCTGCATGACCTCGGCCTCCGCCGCTTCCACACTCCGAACCGACCGCTGAACCCACCGATCGAACGATCCCCGCATCGACTGACCGGGCAGACGATTGGCTCGTCTGCTCGAGCTCACCTACGACCCGGAAGAGAGCCGATGATGGCAACACGAGCCGCCGCGAACGCGCCGAGCATGCCCGCCGGCCGTCGCAGCCTGGTCGCGGCACCGGCCGTGGCGGGCGTCGTCTACAGCGCGGCGTGGGTGCTGGGCCTGGCCGTGTGGCCGTCGAATCTGGATGTGGCGGCTGCCGACGTCCAGGTGGTCGCCACCTACGGCGCGCACCGGGATGCAGCGATGACGCAGTATCTGCTGGTCGAGGGCGTGGCCGCGATTGCGCTGGCCGTCGTCGTGCTGTCCCTGGGCCAGGCCGCTCGCCGTAGCGGCGCGGAGCGACTCGGGCGAGCCGCGGTGGCCGCGGGCCTCATGGCGGCCGTTCTCTCGCTGACCCAGTGCGCATTTGGGTTGCTGCTTGCGGGAGTGGTGGCGCCTGACGGAGAGACCGACCGGGCCGGTCGCCTATTCGACCTGATCAACCGCATGGACGGCGTCAAGATGTTCGCACTAGCCGCAATGGCAGTAGCCGCTGTGGGGCTGGGTCGCCGGGCGGTGCTTCCCCGCTGGCTGGGCTACACCGCAGCCTTCCTGACGGTGGCGCTGATTGCTTCGGGCGCCGGTTATCTGCTGCTGAACACGACGGCTGCTCAGGCGGCGTTCGTATCCTTGCCGCTCCTCCTGGTCTGGGTGACCGGGGCCGGCGTGGCCGTAGCTCGGATCGGCCGGTCGGGGGTTGTCGACCACGAGTATGGGAGGAGTAGATGAAGGGCATCAGGCACTTCCTGCGGGACTTCACCGCCACCGCCGTTCGGGAGCACCTGTGCTCGCAGATCGAGGCCACGGGCGAGCCGCCGGACTTGACGAAGAACGAGATCGAGCTGGTGCGCTTCATCCGCGATGGATCGGTCGATTGGGGCGCGTTCCTGTCCGAGCGCTCGGCCCGAGTCGGGCAGGAGACGTTCAGCGGTCTCAGCTCGGGGCCCGTCAGCAGGGAATAGGTGGGGGCGGGTGCCACAGCACGCGTCTAGCAGCGACCCCGGCGCCGCGGGCCGCCAACGACATGAACGTCTGGTACCCGGTCGCACTCGACAGCGACTACGAAGGTCTGGCGCGTATGCAGCAACTGGTACTGGCCGGCCGTCTACATCGCCGACGCGGAAGGACGAATCCGGCACTGGGTCGCCAACGCGCTGATCAAGGAAAGGGCCTGACCCGTTGCGGGTCAGGCCCGATGAAGCTCAGGCTCGCGCGCCCTCGACAGTCTGCGCCATCGAGACGTCGTACATCGCGACGTTCGCGATCTTCTGGTCGCTCATGTCGGCGGTGCGCTGACGCAGTTGATCGGCCTCCTGCGCGCTCGAGCGCATGGAGTCCCCGCTGTCCCAGAGCGTGATCATCGAGACGCGGCCGTTGTCGCGGTCGGCCAGGCCGATCGCGCCGACGTTCCCGTTGATCGCGCGAACCTTCGGCAGTGACTCGCCGCGCGTCTTGTCGAGGCCCGCGTCAATCGATTCAGGCGATCCTTCAAGCAGACTGACACGCGCGGCCTTCGCAGCTTGGACATCGCCGTCGTAGATCACGACGTCGTAGTAGTGGACGCTCGCGCGCTTGCCGCGGATCTCCTCCGGGATCGTGTCACCCTGCTGGTCAAATCCACGCTCGGCGGCCTCGAGTGCGTCGCGGCTTTCAAAGAACGCGAGGAACTTGCGCTTCCCGGCGTCCTTGTCGTCGAGGACGAGAACGCTGCTCATGCCTTCAGGCGGTGTCATCTCGCCCGACGCCATGCGCTCATCCATGAGCTTGTCGAGCTTCTCCGTGTCCCCGCCCTCGAACGTGGCGACCCGTACCCACATGGTGCGACCTCCTTTGGTCGATGCCTCCCCAAAGGGAACCTAGTGGACTGAGCCTCCCGACGCACCCAGACTTGTCCTTGCGCGACATCTCTGTCGGAGAACTCTGCTGGGCGTTCGGGCTACAACTCGCTCGCCTTGCCGATCGCTGCTCAAATGCCTGCTTTGTGTCAGACGGCGAGCCATTGCCTGCCGAAGCGTCGCATCGCGTCGACGATCGGAAGGAGCCCGCGGCCCTTCTCGGTCAGGTCGTACTCGACCCGCGGCGGTGCTTCGGCATAGCTTCGGCGATTGACCAACTGCTCGTTCTCGAGTGCGCGTAGCCGCTCGGAGAGCGTTCGAGGACTGATTCTCAACGGGATGATCGGCCGAGAGGACGTTCCGGTGCTGTCGGCCGACCAGCCGGCGATCGACGCGCTCGCGGAGCTCTCCACGCGCCACGTCCGCCGCGGGCTCGTAATCGACGACGGTCGCCTCGCAGGCTTCCTTTCGATGATGAGACCATGGGTGCATGGCGGCAAGGACGGTGCGTGCCGATAAGCGCCGCTCTTCGGGGATCGACCGGCGAACGGTCGGGCCGGCACTCCTCGTCCTCGGGCTCGCGGTGGTGATGAGCGTCGTCCTCCCGTCGATCGATAGCGAGACCGCATACCGTGACCAGGTTCACAAGGGCGACATCGTCGAGATCGCCGACGGCATCACGCTCGTACCGGCCTCAGGCTGGGACCTGGCGAGCGGAGCGCTCGTCGGCGAGACGCGGTCGCCCATCGGCAGCACGGCAGCGACCGAACTCGTCGACGGCAGCGTGACGCTCTACGTCCAAACTGCCCCGTTCGGCGGGACGCCGTCGGCGTTGCTCGCGCGGATCGACAAGATCAACGCAGACCTCCACCACGCGCGCGGCCGCGCCGCCGGGACGACCGACCCCTACGCCGTCAGGACCAGCCAGGGCGTCGTCGGCCTGGCGGAGGATTTCGTCGGCGTCGCCAGGCAGGGATCCATTGTCGCGTTCGTGTTACGGGCGCGCGGGCAGTCCATCAGGTCGCAAGGCGAGGGTGTCGAGATCGTCGCGGCCGGCCCGACCGGAGCGATCTCGCGCCGGCGCGACGACATCGTCGCGATGATCCGCAGTATTCGGACGGCATCGTGAGCGTGTTCACGGAGGACCGCCGCCGCGCGATCGAGCAGTCCGGGTGGGGCGAGGACTTCCGCCTCTTCCAGTCGCATAACCTGGCTTTCTGGGTCTACTGCGCGCTGGTCGTCGCCGGTGCCTACGTCCTCTCGGGCCAGATCTCGATTGCAGCGGCCGCCTATAGCGGCGCGCTCATCAGCGGAGTCATCGCATTTGGCCTGCTCGCGGTCGCGTACCTCTGGTTCATCCACTACGAGGACCGCTACACGACCGTCCCGCGCGACCTCGCGGCCACCGGCTTCGTCTGGGGCTTCGTCGCGGCGACCGGCGCCTTTGCCCTCAACGCAAATGACGCCGTAACGAGCCTGTACGCGAAGTCGTTAGGAGCGAGCTTCGCATTCGACTGGGGCGCCGCGCTCGCAGCGCCGATCGACGAGGAGCTCGCAAAAGGCGCGGGCATCCTCCTGCTCCTCACGCTCGCGCCGAAGTTGATCCGCAGCCCGTTCGACGGACTCATCCTCGGCGCGTTCGTCGGCCTCGGCTTCCAGATCAGCGAGGACATCAGCTACGCGTGGATCGGCGCGGCGAATGCGTTCGGCGACGTCGGGGTCGCATGGTCGACGATCGTCGTGCGAACGCTCGCCTCGATCCCGTCGCACTGGATGTACACGGCCATCTTCGGCGCCGGGCTGATCTGGTTCGTCGGCCGGCCCGACGTCCCGGCGCGCCGGGGGCTCGGCGCGGGCCTGATGCTCACCGCGATACTCATGCACGGTCTCTGGGACGCGAGCGCCGCGATCGCAGGCAACAGCGTCTTCGGCTGGATCGTGCCACTGGCTGTCGCGAGTGTCCTCATCTCCGTGTTCGTCTGGATCTACAAGAACACCGAGCCGATCGAGCGTGAGTGGATGCGCGAGCTCATGGCCCCCGAGGTCGAGCTCGGCGTCATCACACCGGCCGAGCTCGACGCGCTAGCGGGTACCCGCTCGACGCATCGGGGCTACATCCGCGCGCAGCCCAACCCCCGCACGGCCCAGAACGTGCTCGAAGCCGAAAGCCATCTCGCACACCAGATCGCGCGCGACGACGGCGCCGAGACCGCCGCAGTTCAGCAGGCTCGCGCCGCCGTCACCCAGGCGCGCGGCACCTGAAAGCGCCGAGCGATCGGTCCAAGCGCCCCTTTAAGAGAGCAGGCGGGCACGAGTCGATCGGCGCCGAGAGAGCTCGGTCTTTGTCCTCACGTCAGATCACCGTGAGTGTTACCTGGCACGCCTCGATCCAGGTGCGCTCGACGGGGCAGTGCTTCGCCGCTACTACGAGGAGTTCAACGAGACGGCAGTAGAGGGCGTCTATTACGCCATGCTGGACGGGATTGCTTTCTCTCGTGACACGCTCGCGCCTCTCGAATCCGCGATCCTAGCCGTGTTCATCATCGGATAGTCCCTGCCCAGGACGCGTGCGTTCGACCTGGCCGACCGCCGGGTGCTGGCCTCGGTGAAGGCGGTCGAGCGGGCGACGGCGCGCGTCGACCGCGACGTCAGGCTCTAGGGCTCAGGCGCGCAGCGCCTTGTTGCTATCCGCTTCTGCCGAGTCCGGGGACGGTGGGTCGTACAGCGGCACGAAGGCCATTGACGCGCCGAGCATCGCGAGCGAGGCCACCCAACCACGCAGCACGCGCGAGCTGAAGGTCTTCATCGCGAGTCTCCTTTCGCTGTGAGATGCCATGCCCAGACCATGCGCGCGGCAAGGCTCGGCGTCGTTCGCGCGCGTGACATGTGCACTGTCATGCACGCGACAGGAGCAAGCCCGCCGGGCCTGCCGGTCGAGCAGGTTCAGCTGAGCCCTTGCGCCGGATCTCCTTCTGCAACGCCGACGCGGCCTCGCCGCACACATGGCCGTTCGGCGTTTTCTACTCGGCGAAGGGGCGCGGTTGGCTGCGCGATCGTTCGCTCATCCGTTCTCGTTTCGTCTCGCCCGGGTCGCCCCGCGGCTGGACACCGATTGGTCACCAGGACTTCGCGCCTCCGTCCGGCCTCCGGCGGCTGTCCGCAGGAAGGCAGTGATTTGGAGGGCGTTTCTAGGTGGGCCGTGCTGGATTCGAACCAGCGACCTTGGGATTAAAAGTCCGCCCGGAACCGCTGCAGCGACCGGCGCCTGGCTGAAACTGCCTGCAACGACCACGATGTGACGGTGCAGCAAACCGCGGCGAACTGCAGGTCGCGGAGACAAGCCCGTACTCTCATTCGTACTCGCGTTTTTCGTCCGTGCGGACAACGAGGCGACTCGCGTCTCTTCGCTCGTTCATGCTTCAGATGGTTGGCGCTTGCGATGGGGCATCCGGACGGAGGCCCCATCGCCGGGCGGGCGCAGCAGCGACGCGGGTGAACCCTGAGGTCGCCGGACCGGCTCGTCAGCTGCGACGAATGGTCGAGTATCGACCACCCGCCTAGTAGCCATACGAGCCGCGGGTGGCGCCGTCGTCCTGATTCGAGTCGGGAGCGTCGCCGACGTGGACGACGTGCCAGGTGAACTGCTGGCCGTCGAACCCGTCTGAGAACCCGTCGCCGGTAACCTCTCCCGCCTCGTCTTCGACGAAGGTATAGAGCCGCTCTCCGTCGAACGTGACTTGCCTCGTGCCGTCGCCGCGCTCGACGACGCCGAGCTCGCTCGGAAGGGAGTTCCCGCTCGGCGCGCCCCCGTCGATCGTCAGCGGCATCCAGAAGGAGGTGCACGCGCCGGTGCAGACGACGCTGCTATCCGCTTCCTCCTCGGCCGCGTAGAGGGCCTTTCCGGCCGAGTCCACTAGGACGCGACCCGAGTCCCCAAGTTCCTCCACCGACACGGTGGCGGTGTCGTCGCCCGCCTGTACGGCGGGAGGCGAGTCGCTGCTGTCGTATCCGCCCCCGCCGCATGCGGCGAGCACAAGAACCGCCACGACGGCGGCGAGGGCAATCATCAATCGTTTCATCGAGTGACCTCCTGTGGTCAGTTGTGGTTCTTCTTGGCGATGGTGGAGACGGCGGACCGGCATTCGCACCGTGGCGACCCCCCTGTCTTTGCGGAGGGGCGGCGACCGCGAGCGACACCTGCTGAACGTCCGGACATCCGCTTTGCGGGAGTGTCCGGTCAGTCCACGTGGAGCACGGCCTTGCCGCCGATGCGGCGCTCCAGCAGGGCGTCGAGCGCTCGCGAAGTCTCGCACCAAGAGCCTCGAGCTCGATCTGGCCGTCGAGTCGCCCGTTGGCCATCAGCGTGCAGAGCCGGGTGAGGTCGCTGGCTCCGCCGGCGTGGGAGGCGAGCTCGTCAAAGAGGCTCAGCGTGTAGATCCTCGCCCCCTTCGCCCGGTCGAACCGCGCCGCCTGGAAAGTGACGGTCTCGTCGTCAGCTTGTGTTGCGATGTTGACGACGATGCCATGCGCGGCGACGTGCTCGATGGCGAGGCCGAACGTCGCGCCTCCGACTCCGTCGATGATCAGGTCGAAGTCGGCGGTGATCTTCTCGAGGACTTCGTCGGCGCCGAGACCGCGGAGGAGCTCCTGCGAAGCAGCGGCGTCGCGCACGAGCGCGGTGACGTGGGCTCCGCTCTCGTGGGCGAGCTGGATCGCGAGCCGCCCGACGCCGCCGGTCGCGCCGGTGACCAGCACGCGCTTGCCGAGTACGAGGCCGGCGACCTCGAGCGCCCGCAGCGCCGTCATCCCGGCGGTGGGCAGCGTGGCGGCTTGCGCGTCGGTCACCCCGTCGGGGATCGGGGCTAGCTGACGGGTCGGAATGGCCGCGAGCTGCGCCCAGGCACCAGCTCCGACCAGGCCGACCACGCGAGTGCCCTGCGGATATCCGCTCCCGTCGGCGGCGGCACGCTCGATCACACCTGCCGCATCCCAGCCCGTGATCGATCCCTCGCGCAGATTCCGCAGGCGGGTGACCTCGCCGCGGTTGAGCGAGAACGCTCGCACCCGCACCAGTGCCTGATCTGGCAGCGGCAGGGGCTCCGGGACGTCGTCGGTCAAGCTGACGTAGGGGGCGACCGAGGTCGTCGTGAGGGCAAGCACAGCCCGGTCCTAGTGACGGTGCGCACCGGCCCGGCGGGGCGCTACGGCGCGATGTTGTGGTTGAGGTGGAAGACGTTGTCGGGGTCGTAGCGCCGCTTGACCTCTCTCAGCCGGTCGTAGTTCGGACCGTAGGCTGCGCGGATGGCGCCGTCTGTCTGGTCGTCGCCGAGGTAGTTGAGCCAGCGGCCGCTCCCGAAATGCTCTCGCATCGCCGCGAACGTGTCGCGGGTCCAGCCGATGTTCGCCTCTGTGTGGGCCGTGTCGGTCCATACGGACGGGATGAGGAGGTTCCAGCCCTGGCCGCGGTGGGGCACCGCGGTCTCGCGCGCGCCGACGCGCGTCACGGCTCCGTGGAAGTGCTCGAACAGGATCGCCGTCATCGGAGAGGGGACAGTGGCGAACCGCTCGACGGCGATGTCGATCAGTTCGTCGGGGAGGCCGCGGGTGAAACTCGAGAGCCAGTAGTTGAGCGATCCGTCCGGGAACCCCGCGTCGAGGAGCGTGTTCATCACCGGGTACGGCATCGGCCCGACCTCGACCACCAACGGTGACCCCCACGACTTGAACGGCTCCAGGTCGCGCTCCGCCTCGGCGGGGTCTCCGCTGTGGAACACGATCAAGGCCGAGAGCCTGGCGCCGGAGCCGTCCGGTGCGTGCACCAGCCCGGCGAACACGGTCAGATCGTCGGACGCGTCCGCCACCGCGGCGCGGTAGAAGCGCAGGAGTTCGGGCGCAGCCTCGATCGGATGGGCAATCAGGCCACCCACGATCGTCTGGAGCGGGTGCAGGCGGTACGTGAACGACGTCGCGACGCCGAAGTTGCCGCCGCCGCCTCGCAACGCCCAGAAGAGATCTGAGTGACAAGCGGCGTCGACGTGGAGCACATCGCCCTCTGCCGTGACGAGCTCGACCGCGAGCAGGTTGTCGGCGGCGAGTCCGTACTTGGCCATCAGCCAGCCGAGGCCGCCGCCCAGGGTGTAGCCCGCGATACCCGTCCCGGAGACGGCGCCGCCGGTCACCGCCAGGCCGTGCTCGGCGGCAGCATCATTCAGCTCCCCCCAGATCACGCCTCCCTCGGCGGTGGCGGTTGCCCGCTCGGGATCGATCGCGATCCCCTTCATCTCGGCGAGATCGATCATCACTCCGCCGTCCGTGACGGCACGGCCGGCGACGTTGTGGCCGCCGCCGCGGATCGAGACCTCGAGTTCGGCCCGGCGGGCGAAGGCGAGCGCCGCAGCGACGTCGCACGTCGTCCGGCAGCGGATGATCAGAGCTGGTCTGCGGTCAACCATGCCGTTGTGGACGGCACGGGCCGCCTCGTAACCTGGGTCCTGCGGACCGAGGACGGATCCGGAGACCTCTCTGGCCAGGTCGGCGACGAGGGCGGAGTTCAAGGTTGTGCTCATGAGCTTCTCCTCCAGGGAAGTGGGCTTGCGTGGCGATGATGGACACGGCCGAGGCGCCTTCGCACCGTGGCGACCCCCCTGTCTTTTCCCGGGTACAGCTGCGCCGGGCTCGTCCGGTGCGGCCGTGCGCCAAGCGCGCTCGCGTCGCATTCCGCGCGAATCCGTGTCTTTCCGCACAATGCCGCTAGGGTCAAAGCAGATGAACCAGGCCGCGGCCACCGGACAGCTACTCGAGCGGAGCGAGGAGCTGGCGCGGATGGAGTCCGCGCTGGCCGCGGCTCGCTCGGGGCGCGGCACGTTCGTGGTGGTCGAAGCGCCTGCTGGGATGGGGAAAACGGCGCTGCTCGCCGCGGCGCGGACGGCGGCAGCAGACGGTGGGATGCGCGTGCTTCGCTCGCGAGGGACAGACCTGGAGCGCGAGTTCGCCTTCGGAGTGGTGCGCCAGCTGTTCGAGCCGCCGCTGGCCGAGGCATCCGAGCTCGAACGCGCCGATCTACTCGAAGGCGCTGCCGGCGTGGCCGCCGGCCTGCTCGGACTTCCAGGCTCGCCCCCTCCGGGCGGCCCGCCCGCCTCCGGCGTCGATCCCTCGTTCGCGGTCCTCCACGGCCTCTACTGGCTGTGCGCGAACCTGACCGCGGTCGGTCCGGTTTGCGTGGTCGTCGACGACGCGCACTGGGCCGACGCCGCGTCCCTGCGGTACCTGGCCTTCCTGCTCACGCGCCTCGAGGAGTTGGACGCATCACTCGTTGTAGCGACCCGTCCGCGCGAGGAGGGCACCGATGCTGAGCTGCTTGCGAGGGTGACGACCGATCCCTCCGCGGATGTGATCCGTCTTCTTCCGCTGACCAGCTCGGCCGTCGCCCAGCTCGTCGAGTCCGGCCTAGGTGGGGTTCCGGATCCGGTCTTCGTCGACGCCTGTCTGCGCGCAACCCGCGGGACGCCGTTCCTGATGCGCGTGCTCGTGGATGCGCTCAGCGAAGGAGGAATCGCTCCGACCGCGGAGGCAGCGCGCCAGGTCGAGAGGATTGGGGCACGAACGGTCGGTCGCTCGATTCGCCTGAGGCTCCGTCGGCTGCCGGAGCATGCGGGGCGGCTCGCTCGTGCGCTGGCGATTCTCGAGCAGAGCGATCTTCTCCAAGCGGCGCAACTCGCAGGCCTCGATGAGGCCGACGCAGCCGAGGCAGCCGACTTGCTGACGAGTGCGGGGATCGTCGAGACGGGCCGGCCGCTCACGTTCATCCATCCGATCGTCCGCAGCGGTATCTACTCGGAGCTCTCCCGAGCAGAGTGCGCAGAAGGCCACCGCCGTGCCGCCCGGATGCTCGCCGAGCAACTGGGCGCGCAAGAGCGGGTCGCCAGGCATCTGCTGGTCAGCGAGCCCGCCGGCGATCGCTGGGTGGTCGAGCAGCTGGTCGAGGCCGCATGCGCGGCCGGAAAGCAGGGCGCTCCCGAGTCGGAGGCGGTCTTCCTACGCCGTGCGCTGGCTGAACCACCGCAGCCGGGCGACCGGTTTGCAATGCTGCTCGACCTCGGAATGGCGGAGGCGAGCGCCGGGCTCGCCGACTGGCCCGACCACTTGCAGCAGGCCGTCGACACCGCCCCCAACGCTGCCGTAGCCGGCGCGTCAGCCCTCGTACTCGGGCTCGGGCTCAACCGCGCCCAGCGCTTCGCGGAGGCGGTTAAGGTGCTCGATCGCGCCGCGACCTCGTTCGCCACTCCCGACTGCCGACCTCGCGCTGGCGCTCGAAGCCGCCGCCGTCGCGCCGCCCTCAACGACCCTCTGGCCGCGCCGTCGGTCGCGCTCCGCCTCGAGACTCTGCTCGTCCGCGCCGCGGGCGATCCGGCGGCGCCGCCCGAGCTGCTGGCGGCGGCCGCGTTCATCTCCGTCCTCACGAACGAGCCCGCCGAGGTCGGTGTCGACCTCGCCGCCCGGGCGCTGCGCGCCGGAGGGACTGCGCCGCCGACCTCGGGGATCCCGCCGTGGTTCGCGTTCACGACGTGGTTTGCGCAGGCCACGAACTCGCTGCTTTGGGCCGAGCGCTACGCCCAGGTGCGGCCGCTGCTCGATGCCTCGGTCGCGCAGGCTCGAGCCACCGGCGACAGCAGCAGGCTCGCTATCGGCTTGGCTACCCGCGGCTGGCTCGCGCTCCGGCGCGGCGATCTGATCGCCGCCGAGGCAGACGCCCGGACGGCGCTCGTCGCGGCCGATCTCCCCGCGCCACCCTGTACCGCGTCCTGAACGGCGCTGTGCTCGTCAAGACGCTCGTCGATCAGGGGGAGCTCGACGCGGCCGAGCAGGCGCTGGCGCCTCTCGACTCCGAAGCAGAAAGCGGCTCGATCACGGCCTCCGTGCTTCGCCTCGCCCGCGGCCGGCTGCGCGTCGAACGGGGCCGAGTCGCGGAAGGGCTCGAGGACTTCCTGGCCGTGGGCGCACGCCTGACGCGAGGGATGGTCACAAGCCCGAGTTTCCTCCCCTGGCGGTCGGAGGCCGCTCTCGCTCATCTCGCGCTCGGCCAGGGCGAGCCGGCCCGACGCCTCGCCGACGAGGAACTCGAGCTTGCCCGGGCATTCGGAACCCCACGCGCGCTCGGCGTAGCCAAGCGTGCCGCCGGCATCGTTGCCGGCGGTGACCGCGGAGCGACCCTGCTCCGCGAGGCGATCGACGAGTTTGAGCGGGGCGATGCCAGATTGGAGAGAGCGCGCGCCCTCGCCGATCTCGGCGCCCTGCTCCGGCGGCGGAATCGGCGCACCGAAGCACGAGAGCTCCTACGCGAGGCACTCGACGCCGCCCACCGCGCGGGCGCGGGATTGCTCGTCGAAGAGGCGGAGACCGAGCTCCGCGCCACCGGCGCGCGGCCGCGCCGAGTCGTTCTCACGGGGGTCGACTCGCTGACAGCGAGCGAGCGCAGGATCGCCGAGCTCGCGAGCCAGGGCCTCACCAACCGCGAGATCGCCCAGACGCTCTTCATCACTGCACGCACCGTCGAGGGTCACCTCACGAGCGTCTTCCGCAAGCTGCAGTTGGACTCCCGCGAGGAGCTTCCTGCCGCACTAGCCGGCGGCACTCCAGTCCCGGCCTAGCTTCCTGACGACTCCAAGCTCGGCACGACTCGGGCACTCGCCGCACGATCGAGAGCGTCGTTGGAGGTTTCCTCAGACCACGAGTGCTTGCCTCCGGGGGTGAGCCGCAAGAGTCAGGGGGGTCGCCACGGTGCGAACGCGGGTCCGCCGTCTCCACGATCGCCGGGACAAGTCAGTTCAGCACGCGATCAAGGAGGACCAAGTGCGATTCGCATTCGAATTCATCATGGGCAGCGAGGCGCGACGGCCAAGGCCGACGCGGAGCGATCGTCCTCGCGGCGGCGCTCGCGGTGTTCGTGGCCGCTCTCATGTACTCGTCGTCCTCGGCCTACGGGGCACCGGAGGTCAAGCCGCCGCCCAAGAAGGCGGCGGGGAAGAAGCCCACGAAGAAGAAGCCGAAGGTCGAGGCGGGCATCCGCCGCGGCCAGCTCAACGTCCTCGGGACGGCGAAGAGCGACAAGATCACGCTGCGGCTGAAGCCGGGCAACAAGTCTCGGCTCCAGGTGGATGTCGGCGGCAACGGTTCCGCCGAGTTCACCTTCAAGCGCGCGGCGTTCAACCGGATCGTCGTTCGCGGCGCAGCCGGCGCCGACGCCCTCTCGATCAACGAGCGCTACGGCGTGTTCACGAACACCGAGGCGACGAGCCTCTTCGGTGACACCGGCAACGACCTGCTGCGGAGCGGCTCCGCAGCCGAGCGGCTGTTCGGCGGCATCGGCAACGACACGATGGACGGCAAGCGGGGCAACGACCTGATCGAGGGCGGCGCGGGTAGCGACCTGGTCGTCTTCAACGGTTCGAACGCCGCGGAGAAGTTCGAGTTCTCGGCCAACAGAAACCGGCTGAGGTTCGCGCGGCCGAGCACGATGAACATCGCCGGCGTCGAGCGATTCGACCTTCGGGCGTCCGGCGGCGCGGACAACGTCGTCGTCAACGACCTCACGGGTGCCGGGCTCGGCCAGCTCAACGCGGACCTGGCGAACGACGGGGCTGCAGACGTCGTCGAGATCAAGGGCTCGTCGGCTGCGAACGAGCTCCGAGTCGGCGGCGCAATCAACATCAGCGGCATCGGGGCCGCGGTCAACATCTCACGCGCGCAGGCCGCGAACGACAAGCTGAACCTCGATCCCGGCGCGGGCAGCGACCGCGTCGTCGTCGAGGGCACGGCCGGAAACGACACCATCGGCGTCGCCCCGGCGGCGACGGCACCACACATCGCCGTCTCGGGCGGTCCGGCCGGGCTGCCGATCGACGTCGTCAACGCCGAGGCGCTGGCGGTCGAGGCTCTCGCCGGCAACGACACGCTCAACGGGGCAATCGGGCTCGCCGTGCTCACCCAGCTGACGCTGGACGGCGGTGCGGGCAACGACGCGCTCAACGGCGGCGACGGCAACGACACGCTACGCGGCGGGAGCGAGAACGACGCGATCGACGGCAACCGCGGGGACGACACGGGTCTCCTTGGTGCCGGCGACGACTCGTTCACGTGGGATCCCGGCGACGGCAGCGACAAGGTGGAAGGCGAGGCCGGCACCGACACGATGGTCTTCAACGGCGCCGGTGTCGCGGAGAACTTCGACTTCTCCGCCAGCGGCAACCGCCTGAAGTTCGTCCGCAATGTCGCGAACATCACGATGGACGTCGACGACACCGAGCGGGTCGATCTCCGCGCGCTCGGCGGCATCGACAACACGGTCGTGAACGACCTGTCCGCAACGGACGTCAAGAGCATCGTGCTCGACCTCGCGACCGACGCGGCGGTCGACACGACCACGGTCAACGGCACGGCCGGCAACGACACGATCGCGATCGCGCCCAACGCGGGTGCGGTCGACGTGACCGGGCTGGCCGCATCCGTGAAGATCACGGGCTCGGAGGCAGCGAACGACCTGCTGAACGTCAACGGGCTCGACGGCAACGACACGATCTCCGGCGCCATCGGGCTCGCGGCCCTGATCAAGCTCGGGATCGACGGCGGCGCCGGGGACGACACGATCAACGGCGGCGACGGCGCCGAGGTGCTGCTCGGCGGCGACGGCAACGACGCGGTCGACGGCAACCGTGGCAACGACACCGGTCTCCTCGGAGCCGGCAACGACACCTTCGTCTGGGATCCGGGCGACGGCAGCGACGTCGTCGAGGGCCAAGACGGCGCGGACGACGGCGCCGACACGCTGCTCTTCAACGGCGCCGGCGTGGCCGAGAACTTCGACGTCTCGGCCAACGGCGAGCGAGTCAAGTTCTTCCGCGACGTCGCCAACATCACGATGGACCTCAACGACATCGAGTTCATCGACGTCCAAGCCCTCGGCGGGGCAGACAACGCGGTCCTGAACGACACCACCGGGACCGACCTCAAGTCGGTCACACTCGACCTCGAGACCGCGATCGGCGGCGGCGCGGGCGACGGCGCGGCCGACTCGGTCACGGTCAACGGCACGAACGGCCCCGACGACATCCAGATCATCGCGGACGGAAGCGCCGTGGACGTCATCGGGGCTCCGGTGACCCTCCGGATCGACCACTCGGAGGCCGCAAACGACAAGCTGACGGTCAACGGGCTGGGCGGCGCCGACACGATCACGGGCGGGCCTGGCCTCGCGGCACTGATCCAGCTCGTCATCAACGGCGGGACCGAGGTCGACCTCCTCACCGGCGGCGACGGCAACGACCGGATCGTCGGCCAGCAGCAGAACGACTCCATGTTCGGCGGCGACGGGAACGACACCCTCGTCTGGAACCCGGGCGACGCCAACGACCTGGTCGAGGGTCAGGCGGGCAACGACACGATGGAGTTCAACGGCGCCGGCGGCGACGAGGCCTTCGAGGCCTCGGCCGTGGCCGGACGGCTCCGCTTCACTCGTAATGTCGGCAACATCGTCATGGACGTCGACGGCACGGAGGCCGTCGACCTCCGGGCGCTGGGCGGCAAAGACACGGCCGACATCAACGACCTGACCGGCACGGACGTGACGAAGGCGAACATCGACCTGGCCGGCGCGATCGGCGGCGGAGCGGGCGACGCGGCTGCCGACACGATCACCGTCAACGGCACCAACGGCCCCGACAACATCGCGGTGGCCGCGAACGGCGGCGTCGTCGACGTCACCGGCCTCTTCACCGCGGTCGGAATCAGCCACTCGGAGGTTGCGAACGACTTGCTCGCGATCAACGGGCTCGGCGGTGACGACGACGTCGTCATCGGCGGCGGCGTGGCGGGGCTGATCCAGACGCTCGTCGACCTGGGCGGCGACGAATAGCAGCATCCCTTCCCCAAGCGATCGGGGCTCCCGCCGGGGCCCCGATCGGCCGTGGGTTGACGACGTTGATCGGCGTGCCGGCCGCGAAGGCGTTGATCTGGTCGAAGACGTCGGCGAACTGGAGCTCGCACTCCTCGCGCGTGACGTAGCCGATGTGCGGCGTGCAGACGACGTTGTCCATGCTGAGCAGCGGGTCGGCCGGGTCGCGCAGCGGCTCCTCCTCGTAGACGTCGACGCGCGGCCATGCCCGGGCCGCCCGCGCGCAGCGCGGCGACGAGCGCGCCCGGCTCGATCAGGCCCGGCGCGGCTGGTGTTGACGAGCAGCGCGCGTCGGCTTCATCCGGCGCCAGGTCCGCCGCGGTGACGATGCCGCGCGTGGCGTCGACGAGCCGCATGTGCAGCGAGAGCACGTCGCAGCTCCGCGAAGAAGCCTGCCTTGCTCGGCGCCGCGTCGAGGCCGTCGGCGCGCGCCCGCTCGCGCGACGCCGCGCGCGCCCACACGAGCACGTCGCATGCCGAAGGCCGCGCCGTAGCCGGCGACGACCTGCGCCGATGCGGCCGTAGCCGTAGATGCCGAGCGTCTTGCCGCGCAGCGAGTGGCCGACGCCCGACCTGCCAGCTGCCCGCCCGCAGCGACGCGACCTGCTGCGGGATCTGCGCGCATCGCCGCGAGCACCAGCGCCCAGGTCAGCTCGGCGGCGCGTACGACGGCGTGCCGGCGTGCAGGTTCGAGCGACACGATGATGCCGAGCGCGCGTGCAGGCGTCGACGTCGATGTGCGGGTAGACGCTGCGCTGGCTGATCAGCCGCAGCGCGGCAGGCGCTCGAGCAGCGGCGCGCGGATCTGGGTGCGCTCGCGGATCAGCACGAGCGCGTCGAAGTCTCGTGCAGCCGCTCGGCGAGCGCGTCGGTGTCCTGGACGTGGTCGTTGAAGACCGTCGACGTCGTGGCCCGTCGAGCTTCGCGAAGCACGGCAGCGTCCGCAGCGTGTCGAACTAGTCGTCGAGGATCGCGACCTTCATCGCTTGGCACTTGTACTACAGGCGCGTGTTGCGCTACCTCTGGGTCTATTCCGTGGAGCTTTGAGTAGCTCCAAGCCGCCGGGCCGCGAACAGCGAAGCCGTCGGTGGTGCGGAGGGCGAAATCGAGCGGCATCGACGCCCGGAAGACGATCTCGTCTCGGGAAGCCGGCTCTGCCGAGACTGAGACGAAGTGGGGAGCCACGCCGATCCATGCCTCCTGCCAGTCGGCAGCGAAGTAGATGTTGGGCTCGGCGCCTGCGGACAAGACGAACGGGAACCTAGGAACACGCCTCCGTCGATACCGTCTAGCTGCAGGAGCCTGTAGCTGTCGAGGCTCCGCGCGCCGTCCCCACAACCTCGCTCAGCCCATCTGCTGTGACGAGCCCCGTCAGCCTATCCAGCGTCTTCGCGGCGAAGACCCATCCGGGGTTTCGGAATGGATGACGGGTGTCCCTGAAGCATCAGTAACCATTCTGCGCGCGGTTTTCAGGGTGTGGTCTCGAGCGCGCCGCTGTTGACGCCACGGTGGCTCGGCAATGCCCTCTTGGGCTCTTCACCGGGTCTCCCCTGAAGGAAGGTCATGTCGGCGCGAACGTGCTAACGCTTCGGCCAGGTGCGAACCTTGAGGGTGTACGCGAGCTCAGGGCTTTCCGCGACGGCGGCTCGTAAACTCTTTGCGAGACAGCGACTCCGGCGGAGAGCCCCCACTCTGCGGGGCGTAAAGGCTCCTTCCTCTTCAGCTAATTTCGCCACCGCATCTGGTTCGGGCTTCCCGGAGCTCTGTAGTCCGCCTGCACTTCGAAGGTCGCCTCCGGCACGACTCTGCCCTGATCGGCGGAGACGAGCGTCGCGCCGAGCCGGAGCAAGGCCGAGCGCCCGCAGACGAGCTCGGCGATCTCGGCGCTCCATTCATCGAGGTCGAGGAAGCCGCCGTCAGCTGCGTCGGCCCCGCCCGCCTTGGGGCCGAACGGCTTGGGGCCGAACGGCTTCGGCCCGAACGGCTTCGGCCCGAAGGGCCTCGTACCGAACTGCTTGGGGCCGAACGGCTTCGGGCCGAAGGGCTTGGGGCCGAAGGGCTTCGGGCCGAAGGGCTTGGGCCGAACGGCTTCGGGCCGAAGGGTCGCCCCGGGAACTCTTCCTCGTCCTCCCAGTCCATTCCGTCGTCGGGCAACCTGCTCTCCCTGTTCGCCAGGGCTTCGGCCTCGCCGAGTCTATGACTTTGCGGCGTTGGCTACAAGCTCTCCGCTATACCGCGGCCATGCGCTCAGCCTCGCTCAGGCGAGCGTGCGCCTCGACGCCGCGATAGAAGCCGAGAGCGAGCTCGACCTCCGAACGTGCCTTCCGGTCGCGGCCGGCTTCGACCAGGACTCGAGCCGCCCGTAGGTGGGCCAGAGCCTCGTCCGGACGAGAGCCGATGCTCGCAAAGGCCTCAGCCGCGCCGCTGTATTGGGCGGAGGTCCAGGCGGTTGCGGCGTCGAGCCAGGCGGTCTTGGCGCGGACACTGTCTGCCACCTCCTGAAGCTCGCCGGAGCGACCGAGTGCCTCCAGCGCACAGGCGAGGTCGACGACCCAGGAGGAGGCCACCACGGCGTTCAGCTTCGATCTCCAAAGCGTCAGCAACTCGTCAACACACTGCGTCGCCTCAGGGACGGCCTCTGCTTCAGCGAGAGCCCAGGCGCGAACGGCCAGGGCGGGGCAGAGTCTTTGGGGCTCGTTCGAGGCGCGGGCCTGTTGCAATGCCTTGGCTGTGTCGTCCAGGGCCCCTTCGAGATCACCTCTGGCCAGGCGAATCCGCCCCCGCATGTCGCGGCAATACGCCTCCATGAAATGGCCGTGGCCAGCCTCGGTCCGGGCGAGGAACTCATCCGCCAGGCCCAGTGCCTCGTCCCAGTTTCCGGTCCAGTAACCCTCGGCCACGCCTTCCGCCTTGAGCCACTCGATATGGGCGGCGTGGCCGAAGCGCTCCGCGTGTTCGCGAGCCCTCGCCTGCAGCTCGAAGCACCGCTGGAGGTTGCCGAGATTGCACTCGAGATCGGCGAGCATGCCGCAGTGGTGTGAGCTGGACGGAGAATCGATCTCCTCTGCGATCGCGATGCTCCGCTCGAGGTCGGTACGCCCATCGGGGTCACCGGACAAGCCGCGTGACGCCCCGATGATCGCGAGCGCTCGTGCCTGGAATTCTTGGAGCTCCAACGCCTCCGCATCGCGAAGCGCCTTTCTCGCTAGGTCGATCGCCTGCTCGTGCTCCGCCACCAGGGTGAGCAGGACGGCGAGGTCGAGCAGGACGTCGACTTTCGAAGGTGACGGCCCGCGGCTGTCGACGAGGGTCAATGCGCGATACGCCGCCTCGAACACCCGCTCGTGCGATTCGCTGTGCACATACGCGAGATCCGCGAGATGCATCGCCGCCTCGGCCGCCGAGTCGGGATCGCCGGCCGCCAGTAGCGACTGCTCGGCGTCGGCCAGCACGTCGGCGCCGCCCATGTCCGCGTAGTAGAGCGACTTGCCCAGCCGCAGGAGCAGCCCCGGCCGCTCGGCATCCTGCTCTTCCAAGAGCGCAAGCGCGGCGCGGAAATAGCGCGAGGCTGCGGGAAACGCGTACAGAGACAATGCTCGGTCGCCTGCTTCTCGCAGGGAAACTCGGGCGCGTTCGCTCAGTGAGGCGGTGTCCGCCCCGCTGGCAAGCGCGAGCTCGTACGCGTGCAGGTAGTGGTGCGCGAGCATCTCGGCGCGATCGGCTGCGCGGTCCGGGCTCAGCGACTCGAGCCACTCGGCCGTGCGGCGGTGAGACTCCCCGCGCCGCAGGCGCGGAATCTGCCCGTAGGCGACGTCGCGCACGAGAACATGCCGGAACCTGTACTCGGCCTCACCTGCGACCGACGACGGCCGGGCGCGGACGAGAAACTCCTTTCGTTCCAGCGCCTCGAGGTGCCGGTCCGCCGGCACCATGGCGCTGACGCGACGACCGCGGATCGCCCCGCCTCGGCCCGTGTGGTAAGTCATTCGCAGACTGTCGCCGACGCGGGCGAGCGCTCCCTGCCAGACAACCCTTCCGATCACAGAGGCGTTCTGGAGGAGGGCCTTTTCGGCAACCGGGAGTGCGTCCAGGCGGGCCGTGATGATCGCGTGAACCGACTCGGGGACGGCAAGCGTTTGCCCCGGTCGATCCTCGAGCATCCGTACGAACTCGACTGCGTAGAGGGGATTGCCGGAAGCGGCGGTGACGATCGTCTCCGTTGCCTCGCTCGGAAGAGCACCCGGAGCCAGCTCCGCCACCAATTCGCGCGTCTCGTTCTCCGAGAGCGGGTCGAGGACGACCGTCGTCGCAGAAGTCCTCTCCTCTCCCCAGCCCGGTCGCGCGTCGGCGAGCTCGGGCCGGGCGGTGCAGACGACGAGAATCCGCACGTCTCGAGCCCAGTCGAGCAGGTCCTCGATGAAGTCGAGGAGTCCCTTGTCCGCCCAGTGGATGTCCTCGAAGACGAGGACGAGCGGGCGTCGCTCGGCGACCGCCTCGAGGAAGTGACGCCAGGCGGCGAATGCCGCTTGGCGCTGGTCGCCCGTCTTGGCCGCGGCGCCAACTCCGACGAGAGACTGCAGGTGACCCTCGATCCGGGCGGCGTCGGTCGCCGAAGGGACGAGGTCGCGCACCGTTCGATGGAGCTTGTCCGAGGCGACCGAGGCTGTATCGGTCTCGAGGATCCCGGCGTGGGCCTTCACGATCTCGCCGAGCGCCCAGAAGGCGAAGCCGTCGCCGTAAGGGGAAGAGCGCGCCTGCCGCCAATCCCTCAGCTCCTGAGCGAGCTCGACTTCGCGAAAGAGCTCGAAGACCAGTCGACTCTTGCCGATCCCGGCGTCGCCGACCAGTGTGACGAGCTCAGGAGTCCGTTGTCGTTCGACCCGTTCCAGGCTCTCCAACAACAGCGAGAGCTCCTTGGAGCGGCCCACCAGAGGCCCACGACTGGCCTGGGAAAGGTCAATTCCCCTGCGGGCTCGCGGCGACGACGGGAGCCAGACGCGGATCGGCCTGGCTTTTCCCTTCGCGCGGACCGGCTCCGCGCGTGCGTATTCGATCGCGTCACGTGTCGCGCGGTACGACGTCTCGTCGACGAGAATCGAGTCCACCGGCGCCGCACCCTGCAGCCTGGAGGCGGTGTTGACGACGTCTCCCCATGCTATGGCCTCGCCCGATTGGGCCGTGAGCGCGACCACCGCCTCGCCCGTCGCCACGCCGAGCCTGACATGGAGATCGAGGTCTGGATTCGTTTCGTTGAGGTAGGCGATCCAGTCGCGGACCGCGAGCGCGGCGCGAACGGCCCGCTCGGCGTCGTCCCCATGCGAAAGAGGCGCGCCGAAGACGCCACAAACTGCATCGCCGATGAATTTCTCCACCTTTCCGCCGAAGCGCTCGATCTCGCCGCTGACGCCGTTGTAGTAGGGGGTAAGCAAGCGATGGACGTCCTCGGGGTCGAGGCGCTCGGCACGTTCGGTCGAGCCGGCCACGTCGCAGAAGAGCGCGGAGATGATCTTGCGCTCGTGATCCGAGGAGCTGTCCCCGGTGCTTCCGAGTCGAGCTCCACAAAAGCCGCAGAACCGGAAGCCGGCGGGATTGTCGAAGCCACACCGCTCGCACGCCATGTGTCGATGGAAGACCTGTCCGCCGCGCCTGTCAAGCAGTGGAGGCTTCCGTTGACGTCCCCGAGCGGAGATGGGACAGTTCGTTTGTCCGCGAGCGAGAGGAGCGCCGTGGCCCGGATCAGGTTCGTCTTAGTCGGGGTCGACAGGTACGAGCGCCCGGATGTCCCGTCTCTGAGCGGCTGCGTGAACGACGTCGCTCTCGTGCGGCAGATCCTGAAGCAGTGCTTCGGAGTCCCGAACGAGGACATCCGGGTGCTCGTGAATGAGCGGGCCACGAAGGCGAATATCCTTCAGAGGCTCCGGCGGGTCGTCAGCGACGCGGAAGACGGTGACGTCATCGGCTTCTACTTCTCGGGCCATGGATCGCAGATTCGCGATCGAGACGGGGACGAGCTGACCGACTCACTGGACGAGCTCATCTGTCCGCACGACATGGACTGGGATCGCGGCACCTACATTCTCGACGACGATCTCGATGCAATCTTCGCCGAGATTTCCCCCGGCGTTCTGCTGGAAGCGTTCTTCGACTGCTGCTTCTGGGGCGCCGGTCCGCGTCAGCTCGAGGCGGCACCTCGACCTCAAGCGCTACGTGCGGACGTGCGCTATCTCCGACCGCCGTTGGACATCGCCTTTCGCGCTGAAGGCGAGCTAGAGGAGCTCCATTACCACCGCTTCCACCAATGCGACTGTTTCGAGGGGCGGAACGTCCTGTGGGCGGCCTCGCGGGAAGGGCAGGCAGCAGCCGAGGATTACGTCGGCGGGCGCGGCCACGGAATCTTCACGTACGCCGGCTGCCGATTCATCGAGGCCAATGCACAGAGAATTCGGGCGCGCGCATACAGTCGCGAGGAGCTGCTCGAGGATCTTCGCGCGTACATGCGCTCACTCGGATTCGTCCAGTCGGCCGAGCTCACTGCTCCACAGCCTCTGCGAAAAGTGGGACTGTTCATGCGCGACAATGGGCCGGAAACGCCGGTCGGGGCGCGCGTCTCCCGGGCGCCATGGACACGTCGCGCCCAGCTCGGCTAGTCCGTTCGGCTGTCGAGACGGAGCGTCCACGGGTCGATCGTGGCGACCCGGAGATGCGTCTCGCTCCACGGATCGCGTGCGAAGGTGGCGCGGACCGTGTCCTCCGACTCGGCCTCGACGACGTGTGCCACGCGATGCTCGTCGGAGAGCGGCCCGCCCAGGACGATGAAGCCGTCGTCGACCAGCCCGTTCATGAAGGACGCGTGCGCGGGCCAATCGGACTGCTCCTCCAACGGTCGCGCCGGGTCCCAGTCCGGACCGGAGCGGTGCACCATGACCAGGAAGGTCTTCACGCCGCCGGGAACTCCTCGAAGTCGTCGGCCGGCCGGCTCGGGAAGTCGGCGACGATCCCGACCCGCTCCGGCGCCAGGTGCGCGAGAGCGCGGGACCACATCGAGAACAACACGAGGTGGCCCGCCTGGGGATCGACCTCGAGGCGCGCGTTCGGCAAGCGCTCGTTCCACCAGCGCCCGTGGCGCGCCCCCGCGAGCGGGTCCCGCGAGCCGTAGAGCAGGAGCGTCTCCGCCTCGACCGCCTCGGGCTGGAATCCCCACGGCTGCAGGCAGTAACCGGCGATGTCGGCGGCCAGGCCCGTCGCTCCCTGGGCGAACGCGGCGCGGAGCATCTCGCCCAGACGATTCCTCACGCCCGGGCTCCTGAGGGCCGCCCGGTCGGACGTCCCCTCCGCGGCCAGGAGCCAGAGCGCCTCGTCCGAGAACGGGTCCGAGGGAACGAGCGACTCCAGGCTCGCGGCCAGGTCGGCGTGTGCCTCCTCCGGCGCCAGGTTGACGAGCCGCTCGAGCTCGGCTCGCTGTTCGGGATCGATCCAGGGAACCTCGTCGTCAGGCGCGGGCGTTGCGACGACGGCGACCCGGTCGACGAGATCGGGGCGGCCCGCCGCGAGAGCGAGCGCTACGCGCCCACCCGCCGACCAGCCCGCGACGCCGACCTGCTCGACGCCCAGCGTGTCCAGGACCGACGCGATGTCATCGGCGGCGGAGTCGACCGTCGCCCACCGGCCCGACGTGATGAGATCCGAGCGCCCGTATCCCGGCCGGTCGACCGACAACAGGGTCACGTTGCTCGCCTTCGTGAGCGCCGGGTCGGGGTCGAAGCTGCCTCCGCCCGGCGCGCTGTGGCAGAAGACCACCAGCCGCTCTTCGGCCGCGGGCCAGAGCGCACGGGTGTTCGTGACGTGGACTGAGACGCGGCGGCCGGACTCGAGGACGAAACGCATGCCGCCACCCTATCGAGCATTCCCGCCACCTTCTGTCGTGTTAATCGACTACGCTCGAGATCGTGCGCGCAAGTCGCCTCGTCTCGTTCCTGCTGCTCCTGCAGACACGGGGTCAGCTGACCGCGGTCGAGCTGGCCGCGGGGCTCGAGGTCTGGAGCGGACGGTGCAGCGCGACGCGCAGGCACTCGCCGAGGCCGGGGTGCCGATCGTGTCGGTGCGCGGGCCGGCCGGCGGCTACCGGCTCGAGCGCGGCTATCGAACGAAGCTCACCGGGCTCGACACCGCCGAGGCAGAGGCGCTCTTCGTCGGCCCGGCGGCGGAGCTCGGGCTCGGCCGGGAGCTCGCAGCGGCGCGCCTGAAGCTGCTCGCGTCGCTGCCCGCCGAGCTGCAGGAGCGTGCCGGCCGGGCTGCACAGCTCTTCCACGTCGACACGCGCGGCTGGTTCCGCGAGGAGGATCGCGTCCCGCATCTCCCCGTGCTCGCAGGGGCGCTCTGGCGCGGGCGTCGCCTCGATATGCGCTACCGCGAGGGGGCCAAGGTCGTATCGCGCCGTCTCGACCCGCTCGGCCTCGTCCTCAAGGCCGGCGTCTGGTACCTGCTCGCTCGGCGGCGTGGGGAGGAACGCGTGTACCGCGTCTCGAGGATCGTCTCCGCACGGGAACGCGCCGAGCCGAGCACCCGTGCTCCGGACTTCGACCTCGCTGCCGTCTGGGCGAGCCGCTCGCAGGCGTTCGAGCGGAGCCTCCCTCGGATCGAGGTCACTCTGCGCGTCCCGCGCAACCAGGTTCGCTATCTCCGTGCGCCCGGGTCGTCGAGGACGGAGAACGCCCGACCGTTGTCGCCCAGTACGAGGGTCTCGGCAACGCCTTCCGCGGTCTGCTGGCGCACGGACCCCAGGTCGAGGTGCTAGCCCCGCAAGACCTCCGCGAGCGGATCGCGGCCGCGGCGGCCGAGACGGCAGCCCTTTACGTCAGTCCACGAGCGTAGGTCACGAGAGCGCGCGTAGAGACGAGAAAGCCGCTGTTTCCAGCGGCTTTACGAGGTGGAGCTAGTCGGACTCGAACCGACGACCTCCTGGG
>CAVTZA010000011.1:0-25750 GCA_963739085.1 uncultured Actinomycetes bacterium
GTAATAACCTCCTTCGAGGGTTCGAATCCCTCCTTCTCCGTCTCTCCAGGCCCCGGTGGGGCCTCCTAGTCTGGGCAAGAAGAGGGGTGCCCGGGGTCTGCGGCCCAACCCGGGCACCCCTCACTCCAGACCCGTCGAAAAGAGGGAGGACGGGTCTGCATGGGTAGAGCCCGGCAGGCTGGAAGACTTGCGCCGCTTTTGAGACGCCGGCGCGGTTGGGGCGCGCGCCCAGGGTGCGGCTCTGCCTCCGGGCGCGCCGCGGCCTCTGGAGTCCGCAGGGAGAGGAGCAGCGGAACCCGGCAAATGGTCACGAACACCTCGGGCTGGCGCGCCGGAAGTCAGGAAGATGCCGTCAGGTCAGGTTCCTGGCCCGCAGCGACCGCGGCGCTCGGGCGCAAAACGTCGGCAGCGCCGGGCCGCGCGATCAGGGCCGCGCCCCAGGCAGGCTCGATTGCGGGTGGCCGCCTCGTTGCGGATCATGATCCCTCGGGCTCAATGGTCTCTCCTCGTCGGCCGCACGACGATCGTGCGGAACGAGAAGGACGAACGGCCCCACCGCCGCGGCGTCATCGTTCCGGGCTGTCTTACGCCGGGCGTCTACCTCAGTGTGGCTAGGCCGCTACGCGCGAGAACTCGGGGATGGTCTCGTCGCCGTACGCCTCGAGGGTCTCCTCCTGGCCGTGCGTCATCAGGTAGATGTCGAACTGGTCGACGCCCACGGCCTCGAGCTCGCGCAGCTTCTCGATGCACTGCTGGACGTTGCCGATCACCGTGAAGCGGTCGCAGATCTCGTCGGTGACGAATTCGCCGTGGGCCGCGCCGACCCGGCTGTGATCCTTGTAGTGGTCGACTTCCGGGCCTTGACGTATCGGGTCAGGGCGGCAGGATCTCGGAGTCGAGGCCGTACTTCTCGATCAGGTCCATGACGTGGTTCGAGACCATCGCCGGGAACCACCGCACCTCGTTCCGTGCGTCCTGGAGGTCGTCGGTGACCTTGCTCGGCGCGGCCACGATGCACTTCAGCGCGGACGGGTCGCGGCCGCCTCTTCGGCCGACTTGCGCGCGGTATCCATGATCCACTGGATGACCTGCGGGTCGGCGAGCTGGATGATCACGCCGTCGCCGACGCGACCCGCGACTGCGAGCGCCCTCGGCCCGTAGCCGGCGATCCACATCTCGATCTCCGGAAGCTCGCTCCTCACCCAGGTCAGCTCGAGCTCCTTGTCGTTCCAGGAGACCTTGCGGCCGTTCATCAGCTCCTTGAGCATCGCGCAGCGCGCCTCGAAGTCCGCCACCCTGACCGGCTTCAGCCCGACGACCCGCCTGGACGAGTCCCGCGGCCGATGCCCGTCGCCATGCGACCGTTCGAGAGGTCCTGCATCGTCGCGTACCAGCTCGCCGTGACAGTCGCGTCGCGGATCCGGGTTCGTGACGAAGTGGCCCAGCTTGATGCGCTCCGTGTGGTCGGCGACGACCGGCAGCGTCGCGTAGGACTCCTGCCACAGGATGTGCGAGTCGTACGTCCGCGCGTACTCGAAGCCGTGCTTCTCCGACAGCTGGACGAGCTCGAGGAAGCGGGAGAAGGGCGGATCGGGCAGGACGGTGACGCCGAACGTGAGCATGAGGCCTCCTAATGCAGGGAAACCGCGATTTTCCCTTGAATTCTGCGGGTGGCAATTTGGGCTACCTGGTCTTCGCGCTCGCGGCCGGCGCGATGCTGCCGATCCAGTTCGGGATCAACGCCCAGCTCGCATCGTGGCTGGGCAGCTCGGTGCGGGCAGCGCTGGTGTCGTTCATCGTCGGGACCCTGTCGCTCGCAGTGGTCGCGCTCGCTGCCGCGCGCGACTGGCCGTCCGCCGATCGCGTGTCGGCGGCGCCCTGGTGGGTGTGGATCGGCGGCGCTCTCGGCGCCTTCTACGTGCTCGGCTCGATCGTCGCGGCGCCGCGGCTCGGGGCCGTGACGCTGTTCGCGATGATCCTCGCCGGCCAGGCGCTGGCCTCCCTGGCCGTCGACCACTTCGGCTGGGTCGGCTTCGACGAGCATCCAGTCAACGCCCTGCGCCTGGGCGGCGTGGCCCTGCTCGCGGCCGGCGTGGCTCTCGTGCGCTTCTCGTGACCCTTTCGTGAGGGTGCCTGGCACCAGCAAGCGTACGCCTGGGCCGCGACGCGATCGGCCACCTGTCTCCCAGGAGCATCCGGTGAAGGCGCTGCGCTGGCCCGGTTCGCCTCACGGAAGGCGTCGCCCTGTGGGCTCCTCGTGACGCTTTCGTGACGATGCCTGGCACGAGAGGCGGACGCTGGGCCATGCCGCGAGCGCCTGGGCGAGCCCGTTCGCGTGCGCCGCTAGGCGGTGAGCGACTCGATCGTTTTGGACGCGAGCCGGTCGAGCGCCTGAACCGACAGCTCGAGGTGCTCTTCCTTCGTGTCCTCGAGCTTCGTGTGCGAGAGCCCGCGCAGGCTCTGGACGAAGACCATCACGGTCGGCACGCCGGAGCGCGAGACCTCGGCAGCGTCGTGCAGCGGCCCGCTCGGCAGGCGGTGCGACTGGCCGGACACCTCGCGGATCGCCTCGTCCGCGAAGCCGATCAGGTGGTCGTCGAAGAGGATCGGCTCGATGTTCCAGATCCGCTCGAACTCGACCTCGAGATCCTCCTCGCGCGCGAACTGCTCGGACCGCGCCTTCGCGTCGGCGAGCATCGCCGCCAGCCTCGAAGCGTCGAGGTGGCGCTGGTCGAGCAGCTGCTCGGCCGTCTCCACCACCGAGGTCACGATCCCCGGGCTGCAGACCACGCCACCGGACGTGCACACCGCTCCGTCCCCCACCGCCGCCGCGATCTCGCGCAGCGCCAGGGCGAGCTTCGACGCACCTGCAAGCGCGTCGCGGCGCTGATCCATCGGGGTCGAGCCGGCGTGAGCCGCCTGGCCGCGCCACACGACGCGGTGGCGCTCGACGCCGAACGTCCCGAGCACGGTGCCGAGCGGCAGGTCCATCGACTCGAGCACGGGCCCCTGCTCGATGTGGAGCTCGAGGTAGGCCGCCGCGTTCGCGAGCTGTGAGCGCGCGTCCGTCGCCCCGTCGAGGTCGACGCCGTGCGCGCCAATCGCGTCCGGCAACGAGACCCCGTCGCGGTCGACGAGCGAGCGCAGCTCGTTCTGATCACGCATCGAGCCGGCCGCAGCAGACGAGCCGAACAGCGAGCGCCCGAAGCGTGCCCCCTCCTCGTCGGCCCAGGAGACGAGCCGGACGGTCACCGGAGGATCCCCCTCCTCCGCGATCCGGCGCAGCACCTCGGAGCCCGCGACGACGTTCAACGCGCCGTCGAGCCAGCCCCCATTCGGCACGGAGTCGAGGTGGCCGCCGATCACGAGCTCCCGCTCCGTGCGTCCCGGCAGCGTCCACCACTGGTTCCGCGCCTGGTCGAACTCCATCCGCGCGCCGGTGCCCTCGAGCTTCGACGCCATCCACTCCTGCGCCCGCACCCACGTGTCGGTCCAGGCCACACGCTGAGCGCCGTCCTCGTTGCCGGTGAGCTCGCGCAGCTCCTCGAGCTCGGCAACCGTGCGCGAGGGATCGAGCGGCATCGCGCGACTCTAACGTCGGCGGAAAGTTGTGGTAGGAACTCCGCCATGGCTTCCGTCGCGGCCCAACGACCGTCGCGTTTCGGCTTCGCGTGGCGGCCCGTGCTCCAGCGGGCCGGGCTGCTGTTCGCGGTGGCTGCCGGCCTGTGGGCCTTCTGGGAGGTCTTCAAGTGGATCGGCGAAACGACGGAGTTCCGCCTGGGTGCCTTCCAGGTGAACGACCGCACCTTCCCCCACCTCCACGACATCGTCGGCCAGCTCTTCGAGCCCTCCCGCCGGAACGGACCGCTGCTGATCGAGGTGCTCTGGGACGCGGCGCTCTTCACGGCGAAAGAGGCGGCCGTCGGCTTCTTCCTGGGCGCGTCGATCGGCTTCGTCCTCGCGGTCCTACTCGCCCACTCGCGCCTGCTGCAGCGCGGATTTCTGCCCTGGATCGTCGCCTCCCAGACCGTCCCGATCCTCGCCGTCGCGCCGATGGTCGTGATCTGGCTCGGCGGCCGCGGCCTCCCCGACTGGTTCTCGGTATCGGTGATCGCTGCCTACCTGACGTTCTTCCCGGTCACGATCAACACGCTCCGCGGCCTCGAGTCCGCCGACCCGAGGGCGATCGAGCTGATGCGCTCCTACGCGGCCAACCCCTGGCGGATCCTCTGGAAGGTCCGCGTGCCCGCATCGCTGCCGTACCTGTTCGCTGCGCTCAAGGTCTCGGCGACCGCATGCATCGTCGGCGCGATCATCGGTGAGCTCCCCGCCTCGATCCAGAGCGGCCTCGGCGGCGCGATCCTCAACTTCAACCAGTACTACGCGAGCTCGCCGCCGAGCCTCTGGGCGACGAACCTCGTCGCGGCGATGCTCGGGATCACGTTCTTCCTCGCGATCGTCCTCCTCGAGAAGCTCGTGGTGAGGCGCGCGCCGGAGAACGTGGCATGAGCGTCGTCAGCCTGAAGGGGGTCGGAAAGGAGTTCGGCACGGGCGGCGTGACGGCACTCCAGGGCATCGACCTCGAGATCGGCGAGCGCGAGTTCGTCTCGCTGATCGGCCCCTCCGGCTGCGGGAAGTCGACGCTGCTGCGGATCATCGGCGACCTGATCCAGCCGACCACCGGCGAGGCGGTGGTGAACGGCAAGTCGGCCCGGCAGGCCCGCGACGACAGGGATTACGGGATCGTCTTCCAGGATGCGGTGCTCTTCGACTGGCGCACGGTCGCGAAGAACATCGCGCTGCCGCTCGAGATGCTCGGCTGGGACCGCAAGCGCAAGGCCGACCGCGTCAAGGAGATGCTCCGCCTGGTCGAGCTCGAGGGCTTCGAGAGCCACCACCCCTGGCAGCTCTCGGGCGGCATGCAGCAGCGGGTCTCGATCGCGCGGGCGCTCTCGTTCTCGCCGCCCCTGCTGCTGATGGACGAGCCCTTCGGCGCCCTCGACGAGATGACGCGCGAGCGGCTCAACCTCGAGCTCCTGCAGATCTGGAACGCGCTCGGCAGCACGATCGTGTTCGTCACCCACTCGATCTCCGAGGCCGTGTTCCTCTCGACGCGGGTCGTCGTGATGACGCCGCGGCCGGGCCGGATCACGGACGTGATCGAGATCGACCTGCCCCAGCCCCGGACCGCGGAGACGCGCGAGCAGCCGCGCTTCTTCGAGCTCGTCGCCGACGTGCGGCACCGGCTTCGCGAGGCCGGAGAGGAGGAGCAGCAGATCTCGGAGGCCGAGCTGATCGTCGCCGAGGAGGGCCTGTGAGCGCCGGCCCGACCGCCGTCCAGCCCGTCCCGCGCGGCGTTTTCGCGCGACGGGTCGGCCGCGGCCTGCGCGACTGGATCCCGGCCGTCGTCGTGTTCCTGCTCGGCATGGTCGCCTGGGAGTTCGGAGTCAAGGCGCTCGACGTGCAGAACTTCCTGCTGCCGCCGCTCTCGGACATCCTCGACACGCTCTGGGCCGACCGCAGCGGCCTCATGGACGCGGCCTGGTTCACCTTCAAGGAGGCGCTCGGCGGCTACGTGCTCGGCTGCTCGGCCGGCATCGCCGTAGCGCTCCTGCTCGCGCGCTTCCGCTCGCTCGCTGCAGCGGTCATGCCGTACGCGATCGCCGCCAACGCGATCCCGATCATCGCGTTCGCCCCGATCACGAACAACTGGTTCGGCCTGCTCTCGCCGTGGTCGAAGATCGTGATCGCCGGGGTCCTCTGCTTCTTCCCGGTCTTCGTCAACACGCTCAAGGGACTGACGTCGGTGCGGCCGTCCTCGATCGAACTGATGCGCAGCTACGCAGCCGGTGAGATCGACATCTTCCGGCGCGTGCGGATCCCGACCGCGCTCCCCTACGTCTTCTCCGCCTTGAAGGTCGCGACCGTACTCGCGATGATCGGCGCCATCGTGGGCGACTACTTCGGCGGCTCCCAGGACTCACTCGGAATCGTGATCAGGCGCGACGCCGGGATCTTCGCCTTCGAGCATGCGTGGGCGGCGATCGTCGTCGCCAGCTTGCTCGGGATCGCCTTCTACGCGAGCGTCTCGCTCCTGGAGCGCATCGCGATGCGGTGGGCACGGACGGAATGACGGGCAAGAAAGGGGAAGGAATGAGGAGACGTTCGACGTGGTTCTGGCTGGCAGCGCTCCTCGGCGCGCTCGTGGTCGGGCTCGCCGCGTGCGGCGGCGACGACGACGAAGGGAACGAGGCTTCGGGCGGCGGCAGCTCGGGCTCGAAGGACTCGGTCACCCTCCAGCTCAAGTGGGTCACACAGGCCCAGTTCGCCGGCTACTACGCGGCGAAGGAGGAGGGTTATTACGACGACGAGGGCCTCGACGTGACGATCCGCCCGGGCGGGCCGGACATCGTCCCCGAGCAGGCCGTTCTCGGCGGCCAGGCCGAGTTCGGCATCAACTGGCTCGACAACACCCTGGCCACGCGTGACAAGGGCCAGAGCATCGTCAACATCGCCCAGGTCTTCACGCGCAGCGGCATGACCGAGGTGACGTGGAAGGACACCGGCCTCGACTCGATCGCGAAGCTGAAGGACAAGAAGGTGGGCGTCTGGCTCGGCGGCAACGAGCACAAGCTGTTCGCGGCCCTGAACAAGAACGGCCTCGACCCGAAGAAGGACGTCAAGATCGTCGCGCAGCCGTTCGACATGAACCTCCTGCTGAACCGCGAGGTCGACGCGGCCGCGGCGATGACCTACAACGAGCTCGCGCAGGTGCTCGAGCAGAAGAACCCGGACACCGGCGACCTCTACCAGCTCGGCGACCTGAACGTGATGAAGATGTCCGACCTGGGAACCGGAGCGCTCGAGGACGGCGTCTTCGTGACCGAGGACTGGATCGCCGACGAGGACAACCAGGACATCGCGAAGCGGTTCCTCAAGGCGAGCATTCGCGGCTGGGTCTTCTGCCGCGACAACCAGGACGAGTGTCTGCAGCACGTGCTCGACAACGGGCCGACCCTCGGCGAGGGCCACCAGCAGTGGCAGCTCAACGAGATCAACGCGCTGATCTGGCCTGCCCCGAAGGGCATCGGCGTCATGGACCCGGAGTCCTTCCAGGTCACCGCTGACATCGCGAAGGACTACAAGATCATCACGAAGCCGGCCACCGACGACGCGTACCGCACGGACATCGCCGAAGCGGCCGTGAACGAGCTGAAGGACGACGACGTCGACGTGAACGGCAACGACTGGCAGAAGGAGACGGTCGAGGTCACCGAAGGCGGCAACTAGTAGTAACTAGGACGCGTAGCGTGCGGCCGCCCGCCTAGGCGCGGGCGGCCGCGAGCCGCTCTCCGGCTGCGCGGCGCAGCTCGCGGGCGAGCGCGGGGATTCGCGCCTCGATCAGGCGGAAGTCCTGCTCGAACAGCGAGAACAGGGTCATCTGCGAGGTGGCCACGACGCAGGCCGTACGGCGGCCGGTGCAGAGCAACGCGATCTCGCCGAAGAAGTCGCCCGGGCCGAGCCGGCCGACGTTCTCGTCGTCGATCCGAACGTCGGCGGTGCCCTCCTCGATGGCGAAGAAGCTGTAACCGAACTCGTTGGCGGTCGCGACCTGCTTGCCGTCGGGCACCTCGACGCACTCGGCGTGTTCAGCGATGAGCTCCCGATCCGGAGCCGGGAGCGAGGCGAACAGGGGGATGACTTCCAGCCGCGCCGGGTCCACTCGTGCGATCCTCGTCCACTGCGCGCTCGCAGGCCAGCGCGTTCACCAGATCTCCACCGAACGTTCACCGGTTGCAGACTCCCGGAGCGGGTGCGTACGCTCGCGGGAGCTTTCGAGAAAGGAGATCCGCGATGTCGGTTCTGATCAAGGGTGGACGTGTCATCACGGCGGCGGACGACTACGTCGGCGACGTGTACGTGGAGGGCGAGCGGATCTCCCTCATCGGGGAGTCGCTCGACATCGAGGCCGACAGGGTCATCGACGCGGCCGGCAAGTACGTCCTGCCGGGCTGCGTCGACCCGCACACCCACCTCGACATGCCGTTCGGCGGCACGGTCACGATCGACGACGTCGAGTCAGGGCAGCGGGCGGCCGCGTTCGGCGGCACCACCTGCCACGTCGACTTCGTCATCCAGCCGCATGGCTCGACGTTCGCCGAGGCCCTCGACGAGTGGAAGGGGAAGGCCGACGGCAAGCAGCTCATCGACATGGGCTACCACATGGCGATCACCGACCTGCGCGAGGGCGGGTCGCTCGAGGAGCTCGGCGGGCTCCCCGACCAGGGCGTGACCTCGTACAAGCTCTTCATGGCCTACAAGGGCGCGCTCATGGTCGACGACGAGACGCTCTTCCGCTCGATGCAGGTCGCGGCCGACTCGGGCGCGCTCGTGATGGTGCACGCCGAGAACGGCGACGCGATCGACGTGCTCGTCAAGGAGGCGCTCGAGGCGGGCAACACCGAGCCCAGGTACCACGCGCTGACGCGGCCGCCGGAGACCGAGGGCGAGGCGACGAACCGCGCGATCCAGCTCTCGCGGGTCGCGGGGTCGCCGCTGTATGTCGTCCACGTGTCGTGCCACGAGGCGGTCGAGCCGATCGCGCTCGCCCGCGAGAAGGGCTGGGACGTCTGGGGCGAGACGTGCACGCAGTACTTCTTCGTCGACTACACGTTCCTCGAGCGGCCGAACTTCGAGGGCGCGAAGTTCGTCTACACACCGCCTCCGCGCGACAAGGCGAACCAGGACGTGCTCTGGAACGCCGTCCGGACGGACGTGCTGTCCGCGATCTCGACCGACCACTGCGCGTTCAACTGGGACGGCCAGAAGTCGCTCGGCAAGGACGACTTCTCCAAGATCCCGAACGGCGGGCCCGGGCTCGAGAACCGGCTGCACATGATCCACGAGTTCGGCGTGCGCGGCGGCCGGATCACGCTCAACCGGATGGTCGAGCTGCTCGCGACGAACCCGGCGAAGCTGTTCGGCCTGTACCCGCGCAAGGGCACGATCGCCGTCGGGTCCGACGCGGACATCGTCGTCTTCGACCCCGAGAAGCAGCACACGATCTCGGCCTCGACCCACCACTCGAACGTCGACTACAACCTCTTCGAGGGCACCGAGGTCACCGGCTCGCCCGAGGTCGTCCTGCTGCGCGGGAACGTGCTCGTCGACGGCGACCAGCTGGTGGCGTCGCCCGGGATCGGCCAGTTCGTGAAGCGCGCCCGCTTCGGCGAGGAGCTGAAGCCGGCGGCCGGCGGTCGCGCTAGCTCGACCACCCTCGTCCGCTTCGGGCGTGTCCGGGGTCAGACCCCGGACACGCCCTGCGCGGACATCCCGAGGTGCTAGTGAGAAAACGAAGTAGGCATGCTTCAGGCGTGAGCTTGCGGACGCGAAGACACGACCCCTCGAGGCGTGTCTGGGGTCAGACCCCGGACCGGTCCATCGCGGCCGTGTCGCTGACCGTGCTCGCGGCGGCCGTCCTCGCGTTTGCAGCCGGGTCCGCTCCCGCCGCTCGCGGCAACGCGTTCGACGAGCAGCGGGCGTTCGCGCTGCTCAAGGAGCAGGTCGCGATCGGGCCACGGCCTGCCGGCTCCGCGGCGTCGCGCCGGCTGGCGCAGCGGCTCCGGACGCTGCTGCCCAACGGACGCTTCCAGGCCGTCCCCGGCGGGCTGCGCAACGTCGTCGGCGTGATCCCCGGGCGCAACCCGAAGCGAGTGGTCGTCGTCGGCGCCCACTACGACACGAAGGACCTCCCGGGGTTCGTGGGCGCGAACGACGGCGCCTCGGGGACGGCGGTCGCCGTCCAGCTCGCCCGCACGATCCGCAAGCGCGAGCTCAGGCCCACCCTGGTCTTCGTGCTGTTCGACGGAGAGGAGACGCCGCCCGGCGCGCCCGAGAGCGAGTTCGAGCGCTACGGCCTGCGCGGGAGCAAGGTTGCGGCGAAGGCGTTCAAGAACGCGGAGTCGATGATCCTGCTCGACTTCGTGGGCGACAAGGAGCTGACGATCCCGCGCGAGCGGCTCTCGAACAAGCGACTCTGGGCGAAGCTCCGGACCGCGGCGGCTCGCACCGGCAACGCGTCGGTGTTCCCACCCAGGACGAGCGGCGCCGTCCTCGACGACCACGTCCCGTTCCTGCGCCGGGGCATTCCGGCGATCGACCTGATCGACTTCGAGTACGCCTGCTGGCACGAGCGGTGCGACGACCTGAGCATGGTCTCGCCGCAGAGCCTGGAGGCCAGCGGCGAGACCGTGCTCGAGCTACTCCGCTCTCTCTAGAGCTTCTTCCGCCTTCGCCACTTCGCGAAGATCGACTTGATCTCGCGCTCGGCCGCGCGAACAGCCTCGTCGGGGCTCATCTTGTCCTGCGCCACCTCCGCGAACATCTGCGGGATCAGGAACTTGTTGAAGACCTCGTCGATGGCCGCGTTCGAGTAGCCGGGATGGCCGACGTTGGTCGTGTACCTCTCGGCAATGGTGGTCAGGATCGTGTACTTGCCGAGGGGCTTGTGCTTGTCGGCGGCCGTCGCCTTGCGGATCGTCTTGAAGCCGCCCTTCACGCCGCCGGGCCAGGCCGGGAAGTTGTAGAAGCCGCTGTTGGTGAAGTGCGGGCCGTACCTCGTCTGCGCGTCGACGAGGAACCTCTTCGCCGCCTTCTTGTTCTTCGAGAACTTCCAGATGACGTAGACGCCCATCACGTGCTCGAGCCCGAGCCGCTGGAAGGGCCCGCGCGGGATCGGCGCCACCCAGGTCTTGTCGGCGAGCGGCGAGTTCGAGTTCTCGAGCGTGCGCGCGATCGAGATCGCGTTCAACGCCAGCGAGAGCCGCCCGGCGATGTAGGACGTGTTGTTCGAGGCCGCCGTCCAGGCGAAGACCTCGCTCGTCATGCCGTTCTTGAAGATGTCCCGCATCACGCGCAGAGCCTCGCGCGTGCCCTTGCTGTTGATGACGACGCGATGGTCGGCGTTCTGGATGTAACCGCCGTAGCACTGCATCAGCGCGATCATCGCCATGTTCGAGTCGAGCTCCTGCGACATGCCGATGCCGACGGGCCGGCCCATCGCCTTCAGCCGCGGAGCCGCAATGCCGGACGTCCTCCCAGGAGTTCGGCGCACGCCCGATCTCGGCCCAGATGTCGCGGCGGTAGTGGACCGGGTCGGGAACGTAGTTGTCCGGGAAGCCGAAGTACTTCTTCGTCCGCGGGTTGTACGTCGACTTCCTGCCGACCTTCCCCATCGGGCCGATCTTCCGCGTGACCTCCTTGACGATGTCGTTCATGGCGACGACCTGGTCCTCGTACGCCGCGGCGGCGAGAGGAACTGGAACAGGTCGTGACCGCTCTGGGCGGCTACCTCGGCGGCCGCTCGCGTGGGCAACTCGGCCAGGTTGACGTGGTCGACCTTGACCTCGGTGTCGTTCTTCTCACCCCAGGCCTTGACGTACTCGCCGTCGAACCAGCGGTCGTAGGCCGGGACGAAGTGGCTCCACTGCATGATGCTGAGCGACCCGGCCAGTTCCTTCTTGCGGAACTTCGGCACTCCGGCGACCGCGTTCTTGACGCCGGTCCCGCCGTAGACCAGCACGATCGCGCCGAGACCGGCTTTGCGCAGCAGGTCTCGCCGCGTGAGCTCGTCCATGTCCCCCGTGATCTGGACTCGCTCCTTGTCGTCCATCCCCCACCTCCTTGTTTCGAACGGCGCAATCTTTCCATGTCACGGGATCAGCGGAAGGCACCACCCGTGAAGCCTGCGATGAAGCGATCGAGGAAGAGGTTGTAGAGCAGCGCAAGCGGGATGCTGGGGATCAACGCGGCAGCCATCAGCGCCCCCCAGTAGAAGACGTCGCCGCGGATCAGCTCGGTCGGCACCCCCGCCGAGACGGTTCGGTGACTCGACGTGCTGATGAAGGTGATCGCGTAGACGAACTCGTTGACGACGAGCGAGAACGAGAAGATCACGACGGTCAGGATCCCCGGCAGCGAGATCGGGAAGACCACGCGCGCCAACGCACCGAGCCGTGAGGCGCCGTCGATCAATGCCGCGTCCTCGAGCTCGCGCGGGATCGTCTTGAAGAAGCCCATCAGCAGCCAGGTCGAGAACGGCACCGTGAAGGACGGGTAGACGACGATCAGCGCCAGCAGGCGGTCCTGCAAGACCGATCTCGCTCACCACGCGGGCCAGCGGCAGGAAGAGGAGCGTCGGCGGCACGAGATAGGTCAGGAAGATCCCGATCCCGAGCGACTGTCCCCACCCGCCGGACAGGCGCGCGAGCGCGTACCCGGCCGGCACGGCGAGCACGAGCGTGATCACGACGACCGCCAGGCCGACGATCGCGGTGTTGACGAGCCAGCGCCCGTACTCGGTGTCGCGGAACAGGAACTCGAAGTTGTTCGTCGTCGGCGAGCCGTTGCCGAACTTGAACGGGATGTTGTCGACGTTGTAGAGGTCGGCGTCGGTCTTCAGCGCGGTGACGAGCATCCAGTAGAACGGGAACGCGAGCACGATCGCGAATGGGCCCACGATCAGCCAGGCGACGAGGTCGCGGCGCAGGCCGGCCACCTAGCTGACCTCCACCCGGCGCGCGAAGCGCAGCATCAGCACCGCCACGAGCAAGAGCACCGGCAGCAGGTAGAGCGAGATCGCCGCGCCTTGGCCGAGGGCGGCCGAGTTGATGCCGGTGTCGAACGCCCACGTGGTCAGCATGTGCGTGCTGTTGAACGGGCCGCCGTGCGTGAGGATGTAGACGACGGTCATGTCCGTCGCGGTGAAGACGATCCCGAACAGGAGCGCGACGGTCGCGATCGGGAGCTGCAGCGGCAGCGTCACGTACCAGAACTTCTTCAGCCCGGTGGCGCCGTCGACCTTGGCTGCGTCATCGACCTCGGCCGGGATCGACGAGAGGCCGGCCAGGAAGATCACCGTCGCGAACGGGATGATCCGCCAGGAGTGCACGAAGATGATCGCGGCCATCGCCAGCGTCGACTGTCCGAGCCACTGCGGCGGCGCGAACGGGTCGATCGGCTTGATCTCCAGCCAGTCCGGTAACGCGGGCCTGGCGAGCAGCCAGTTCACCGCCTTGTACGGCTTGAACTCGAGCGGGCCCGGGAGCACGTCGTGGACGAGCGTCCAGTTCGCGACGCTGAAGAGCGAGTCGAAGATCCAGAGGAAGCCGATCGTGCCGAGCGCGATCGGCGCCGCCCACGGGAGCAGCACGAGGAACCTCAGGAACCAGCGGCCCCGGAACGGCTTCGCGAGCGCGTGCGCGAGCGTGCCCGCGACGAGCAGCACGATCGCCTGCGACACGACCGTGAAGATGATCGTGTTGCGCAGCGCGCGGCGGAAGATGGGGCTGTCCCAGGCCTCGGTGAAGTTCCGCAGTCCGACGAAGTCGCCGTGGAGCGAGCCGGCGGTTGCGTCGGTCATGCTGAGGTAGATCGCGAGCAGCAGCGGCCCGCCCACGAGCACCGCGATGAACAGGACTGCGGGCGCGATCAGGACCCCAGCAAGGAAGCGGCGCTCTTCGAGCACGTCACGCCAGCGACTCCTGGGCCGAGCCCGCGCCGCGACTTCCACCGGCGGATCGTAAAGGACCCTGCCAGACTGCAGACCACTTCACCGAGGGCGCCGTGGCCGAGATCAAACTCGAGCAGCTGACGAAGGTCTACCCGGACGGAACGCGCGCCGTCTCGGAGCTCGACATCGACATCGCCGATGGTGAGTTCATCGTGCTCGTGGGCCCCTCGGGCTGCGGCAAGACCTCGGCCCTGCGCATGGTGGCGGGCCTCGAGCCGATCACGGACGGCACCGTGCGGATCGGCGGCCGGGTCGTCAATCACCTGCCCCCCAAGAACCGGGACATCGCGATGGTCTTCCAGAACTACGCGCTCTACCCGCACATGTCGGCGTTCAAGAACATGGCGTTCGGGCTGAAGCTGCGGAAGGTCCCGAAACCGGAGATCTCGACGCGCGTCGGCGACGCAGCGCAGGTGCTCGGCCTCGAGGGCGTCCTGCCGAAGCGCCCCCGGACGCTGTCAGGCGGCCAGCGCCAGCGCGTTGCCATGGGCCGCGCGATCGTCCGCGAGCCGCAGGCCTTCCTGATGGACGAGCCGCTCTCGAACCTCGACGCCAAGCTGCGCGTCGAGATGCGGGCCGAGATCGCGCGCCTGCAGCGCGACCTCCAGGTGACCACCATCTACGTCACGCACGACCAGGTCGAGGCGATCACGCTCGGGGACCGCGTGGCGGTCATGCGGGACGGCGTCCTGCAGCAGATCGCCTCGCCGCAGGAGCTCTACAACCGGCCCGTCAATCTGTTCGTGGCCGAGTTCATCGGCTCCCCGGCGATGAACCTCGTCGGCGCCGACCTCGCCAGGGAGAACGGGCACATGGTCGCCCGCTTCGGCGAGCACGAGCTCACGATCGACGAGCCGGCCCTGCAGGCGAGGCCGACGCTCGTCGACTTCACCGGCCGCCGCATCATCCTCGGCATCAGGCCGGAGGACCTCGAGGACGCAGTGATCGCCGGCGCCGCCCCCGAAGGACGGCACATCCAGGCGACGGTGGACATCCGCGAGGACATGGGCTCCGAGCTCTTCATGCACTTCGGCGTGGGCGCCCGGCCTGTGGTCGGCGAAGACGTCAAGGCGGCCCTCGGCGAGGACTCGCTCGAGGCGACGAGCCAGAGCGCGACCCGCGAGGGAGGCCTCTTCGTCGCGCGCGTCGGACGCGGAAGCAAGGCCGAAGAGGGCGACCCGATCGACCTCGTGGTCGAGCCGGGCCGGCTCCACTTCTTCGACCCGGAGACGTCCGCGGCGATCTACTAGAGGCTTGATGTGGAATTGGCGCGCCGTGGGGGCGTTCCAGACCAAGTCAGGGTGTTCCGGCGTCCGCAGCGCAGGCTAGTCAGCCTGCGTAAGGGCGACGGGACGGCCTGACGCCGTGTCTGGGGCGGCCCCCGGCCTGCTCATATTTCACATCAGGCCTCTAGCTCTGACTCACACGTAGTGGAAGTACGGGTCGAGCACGCGGACGGGCGTGATCGCGTCGACCGGCAGGCCGCTGCGGCGGCGGACTGCCTGATCGCCTCAGGCGTGGGCCCGTCGTACAGGCAGAAGGTGCCGTCTTGGCGACGCCCGCCTCGCCGCCGACGAGCACGAGGCGGCCCTCGCCGGCCGTCGCCGCGCCGAGATGTTCCTCGAGAGCCGCAAGGATGCGCGCGCCGCTCGATCAGCTCCATTCTTCGATGCTACGCCCGTAGCCTGGTTTTCTTCGGCGGCGAGAGGGACAATTGGCCCGACTTCGTCCGCCGACCCAGGAGGGGTGCGTGTTCCTCTCGCCCGCTGAGATCAAGCAACAGCAACTCCGTGAGAAGCGCGGCGCCTACGAACGCGAAGACGTCGACGCGCTGATCGACAACGTCATCGGCAGCTACCAGCACGTGTGGCTCGAACGCGATCGGCTGAAGGCTCGCGTCGAGGAGGTCGAGAGCGATCTCGCGCGCACCAAGGAGCTGGAGCAACTGCTCCGCGACGGCCTCGCGTCTGCACAGCGGGCCGCTGAACAGGTAAAGGAGGAGGCCGAGCAGCAGGTCGCCGGCATCGTGGAGAAGGCGCGGGCCGATGCGGACACGCTGCTCGCGGACGCGCGCGCCAAGGCCCAGGAGATCGTCGCCGAGTCCCGCACGACCCGCGACAAGCTCGAGGAGGAGACGACGCGCCTCGAGCGCGCGAACCACGACGTGCGCGAGCGCTACAAGGCTTTCCTCCAGGAGGCCCTCGCCGTGATCGAGGGCACCTCGACGCACACGGCAGTGACGCCCGAGGCCGCGGCTGCCGCGCAGGCCGACGAGAGCGCTCCCGTCGACACGGCCGAGGAGCTCCAGGCTCCGGTCGGCTGGCTCGCGACCGTGCCGCTCACCGCCGTCGCCACCGACGAGGCCGCCGACAGCATCGAGCGGCCCGAGCCGGAAGCCGAGGCGGAGGCCGGGGTAGCTGAGGACGAGGTGGAGGAGGGCGCGACCGTTCTGCTGTCCGCGGTGAGGGCGCCCGAGCCCGTCGAGGAGGAGCCCGGAGCCGAGGCGTCTCCCGAGACCGCGGCTGCGGCCGCGCCTGAGCCCGAACCGGCGGCGGCCGCGGAGGACGAGCAAACCGACGAGCACCCCATCGCTCCGCTCCGGGTTGCCGAGCCAGAGCCGGAGCCCGCCGCGGAGCCCGAGCCGGGCAGCCGGAACCGGAGCTGGAGCCGGCCGCAGAGGCGGAACCGGAGCCCGAGGCGGAAGCCGAGCCCGAACCGGAACCGGAACGAGAACCGGCCGCGGCGGCCGAGCCCGAGCCCCCGGACGAGGAGCCGCTCGCCGACGAGGCCTACATGACCTTCCAGGCCGTGCCGGCGGTCAAGATCCCCGAGCCCGAGGCCGAGTCCGAGCCCGAGGCAGAGGGCGACGAGCCCTCAGGCGACGACGCCTACGAGGACTGGTCGCCCAAAAAGCACTGAGTCGAATCCCTAGCGCGTCTGCGGGAAGCCGAGATCGACCTTCGACGTCGCCGGGTCCGGCCACCGTGAGGTGACCACCTTCCCGCGCGTGTAGAAGTTGATCCCCTCGGGCCCGTAGATGTGCGAGTCGCCGAAGAGCGACGCCTTCCAGCCGCCGAACGAGTAGTACGCGACCGGCACGGGGATCGGCACATTGATGCCGACCATGCCGGCCTGAACGTCGAACTGGAACTGCCGGGCGACGCCGCCGTCCCGCGTGAAGATCGCGGTTCCGTTGCCGTACTGGTTCTCGTTCACCATGTGCAGCGCCTCGTCGTAGGTGTCGACGCGCGACACCCCGAGCACCGGGCCGAAGATCTCGTCCTTGTAGACGTCCATCTCGGTCGTGACGTCGTCGATCAGCGACACGCCCAGGAAGAACCCGTTGCCCTCGGGCGCCGTCTCGCGGCCGTCGGCGACGACCGTCGCGCCCTGCTCGCGGCCCTTGTCCAGGTAGGACGCGACCTTGTCGCGATGCTCACGCGTGACGAGCGGGCCCATCTCGACATCGGGCTCGAGCCCGTTGCCGACCTTGATCTTCGGCAGGCGCTCCTTGATCGCCGCGACGAGCCGGTCGGCGACGTCGCCGACCGCGACGACGTGGGACACCGCCATGCAGCGCTCGCCCGCCGAGCCGTACGCCGCGCTGACCGCCGCATCCGCCGCCATGTGGATGTCTGCGTCGGGCAGGACGACCATGTGGTTCTTCGCGCCGCCCAGCGCCTGGACGCGCTTGCCGGCCTTCGTCCCCGTCTCGTAGACGTAGCGCGCGATCGGTGTCGAGCCGACGAAGCTGACCGCTGCGATGTCCGGGTGCCCGAGGACGCGGTCGACAGCGGTCTTGTCGCCGTGGACGACGTTGAAGACGCCGTCCGGCAGGCCGGCCTCCTTCAGCAGCTCAGCCGTCCAGACCGAGGCGGACGGGTCCTTCTCGGACGGTTTGAGGACGAAGGTGTTGCCGCACGCGATCGCCGGCGCCCACATCCACATGGGCACCATCGCAGGGAAGTTGAACGGCGTGATCCCGGCCACTACGCCGAGCGGCTGGCGAATCGAGTACACGTCGATGCCGGTCGAGGCCTGCTCGGAGAAGCTTCCCTTGAGCAGCGTCGGGATTCCACACGCGAACTCGATCACCTCGAGCCCGCGGGTGACCTCGCCGAGCGCGTCCGAGAGCACCTTGCCGTGCTCCGACGTGAGGATCCGGGCTACCTCGTCCCGGCGCTCGTGCACGAGCTCGCGGATGTTGAACATCAGCTCGGCGCGCTTCGCGAGCGAGACCCGCCGCCACGACTCGAAGGCCTCCTTCGCGACCGCGACCGCGGCGTCGACCTCCTCGACCGACGCGAGGTCGACCTCGCCCGTCTGCTCGCCCGTCGCGGGGTTGTACACGGGCCCGGTGCGGCCGGACGTCCCGGCCACGCTGCGGCCGCCGATCCAGTGGCTGATCCCCTTCACGCCGGCGTCGCGCGTTTCCTGTGTCTCGAGAACCTCGGTCATCTCCGCCTCCTCTCGCGCTCGGGGGCCAGCCTAGCGTGGACGCGGACGCGAGAGAGCCCGCTCGCGGCGGGCTCTCTCTTCGTCAGAGCGTCAGGACGAGCGTCTAACAGCTGACGTGCGGGTTCCAGGCCATCACGTTGCCCGCCGGGTTGTTCTTGAAGACCCAGGCGTGCAGCGACCAGAAGGCCGGGATGCCGAACCGGTTCGGGGCCGGTGTGTAGTCGAACGAGCGTGCGAACAGCGACGGCGGTGCCGCCTTCGTCCAGTTGGCCGCGAACACGATGTACTCGAGCGCGACGAGCCGGAGGTGCTTGCCGTTGCCGTTCGGGTCGTAGACGAGCGCTTCCGGCTTGAGCGGGTCGATCACGTCGTCGCCGACGAACCCGCCGTTGACGTAGTGGATGCCCATGCCGCCCTCGCCCTTCAGGTCGATGCAGGCGATGTTCGCCGCGTCGCGCAGCTCGCCGTAGCCGGCGTCCTTCGCGTTCTGGACGTCGCGGAACTGAGCGGTCGCGGCTCGTGCCGCATCGAGCTGCGACCCGCTGTTGGTGCCGTGCACTATGGCGGCCGACGCCGTCGTGGCCAGGACGAGCGCGGCGACGGCGGCGAAGACGATTCGCTTCGTGGTCATGGTTCCTCCTCTCACGCCGGGACCGGCGCGGGGTCAGGGCGGACGACGACGGTGTCGGCGACGGCGACGATCTCGTCGATGGGCAGGTCGGCGAGCGACGCGTGCCGGCGAATCGCTTCCGGGCTCGTCGCCTGGTAGATGCAGACGGTGCCGACGGACCCGCCGCCCTCCTCGAGGACGTAGCTGCGGATCCACCGCACCTCCTCGGGCATCTCCTCGTCGCCGACCTTCCGCGAGCGTTCGGCGGCCTCGCCGAGGTCCTCGGGTGAGCGCCAGCCGCTCCGGCGCAGGATCACGTAGGTGTTCAACGGGCTCTCCCTTCGATCGCTGTCCCACTCGACGCTAGGCGTCCGTGATGTACGAACGAATCGGGAGAGCGCCCTATCTTTCGCGGCGCGGATCCCTATCTTTCGGGCCGCGCGCTCGCTAGCCGTCCTGGCGGAGACCGAGCCGGGCGGCCGTCACGGCCGCCTCACCGCGTGTCCGCACTTCGAGCTTGCGAAGGATCGAGCCGACGTGGTGGTCGACCGTCCGAGGCGAGAGGACGAGCTGCTCGGCGATCTCGGCGTTGCGCAGGCCCCGCGCGAGCAGCGTGAGGACCTCGAGCTCCCGCGGCGTGAGCCCCGCGGGGTTTGCGCGCGTCGCGGCGTAAGGGCCGCGAGGAACGCGCGCGCCGTGGCGACGCAGCCGGCGGCCGACGATCGTTGCTGCAGGCCTGGCTCCGAGCGCCCCAAGCCGTTCGAGCGCAGCACCGAGCGTTCGCTCTCGGTCGATCTCGGCAAGCGCCAGCGCTGCCTCGTAGGGACATCCGAGCTCGTCCCACAGGTCTGCTGCCCGCTGCCACCGCCCGGCGAGCTCGAGTGCGTGCGGCTCCGCGGCGTCTCGGACGGTCTCGCGCGCTTCACCTCGCCGCCGCCACACGGCCAGCTCGCCGACGAACCGGGGGACGCGGTACCGACACGCCAGGTGGTAGGCCTCCTCGGTCGCGTCGAGCATCGCCTCTGGCCGACCTTCGAGCCAGGCGGCCTCCGCCCGGGCCGCCGCGACAGGCGCGATCCGTTCCAGCTCGCCTGTGCCCTCGGCGAGCGCCCAGGCATCGTCGAGCGCCGCCCACGCGCCGGGGTCGCCGCGCCGCGCCCGTACGAGGCCGAGCACGGTATGGGCGACCGTCCGCGGCAGCGTCGAGATCCATCGCTCGCTCAGGATCAGCCGAGCCGACTCGACGGCCTCGTCCCAGAGCCCCTGCTCGAGCTCGACGCGGGAGCGATGAGCGAGGAAGTAGAGCCGCCACAGGAGGTAGCCGCGCTCGCCGACCTGCGTGAGGCCGGCGTCGATCGCCTCGCGGGCGATGTCGTAGGCGCGCACGCGCGTCGCGGCGGCGGCCAGGACGAGGTACCCCCAGGAGTCCAGGTCGTCAGACTCGACAAGCCGCGCCTCCGCAACTGCGTCCTGGAGCGGCCTCAGGCCTCCGCCGTGCAGCGCGTCGGCCAGCGCGATCGAAACCATCTGCCCGGCTGCGATGTCACGAGCGCCGAGCTCGTCGGCGAGCTCCCGTGCACGCGTCGCCCACTCGATCGCACCGTCCCGGTCGCCGCGGTCTCGGCTGAGAGTGCCCAGGTTCGCGTACGCGTCCGCGAGGCCACGTCCCGCCGGCAGCTCCTCCAGGATCGCGACCGCCTCCCGCCCGGCTTGCTCGGCCTCTGCGGTCAGGCCGGGGCACCACTCGATCCGCGAGAGGAACAGGATGGAGCGCCCTTCACCCAACCGGTCGCCCAGCTCGCGGTAGCACGCGATCGCGGCGCGCGCGGACTCGATCGCTTCCTCGTGCTGGTCCGTGAGGTAGCACTCGTTGGCGCGTCGGCGGTGCAGCACGGCTCGTTCGTCCGCACCGAGCGAGCCCGCGAACCGAAGCGCTCGAGCGAACTGGGCGGCCGCCTCGCGGTGGGAGCCGACCTCGGCGGCGCGCTCCCCGGCCGCCGGCGCGTAGCGCAGGACGGCGTCCTCGTCATCTGCCTGCTCCGCATGATGGGCCAGCCGGGCCAGGTCGGGCGGGCCTGTCCGCGGCTCCACGAGTGCCGCAAGAGCACGCCGATGGAGATCGAGCCGGCGGAGGGGGGCGAGCGACTCCTCGATCGTCAGTCGGGCGAGCTCGTGGCGGAACGCAACGCCGCCCGGCCGAGCTGCGAGCATGCCCGAGCCCAGGCACTCGTCGAGCGCGGCGAGCTCGTCGGCGGCGATCGCCTCGAGCAGCCACACCTCGGCGTCGGAACGCGAGATCGCGACCGCTTCGAGCAGCGCGCGCGAGCGTGCGTCGAGGCGTGCCGCGCGCGCGAGGACCGCGTCCCGAACCGTCGCCGGGATCTCGTCGCCCGATGCGCCGAGGACCTCGGTGACGAAGAAAGGATTGCCGCCCGTCTTGCGGTAAAGCTCGTCGGGATCGACCGCGTGCGGGAGGGCGAGCGCGGCGACGGCCTCCGGTGAGAGCCGCTCGATCGAGACGCGACGGATCGCACGCAGCGACACGAGGTTGCCGAGCAGGTGGCGAAGCGGATGCGTCGTCTCGAGCTCGTCGTCACGATGCGTTACGACGACGAGCGCCGGCACCGCCTCGACCTGGCGGCTCAGGAGCTTGAGCACGTCGAGCGTGGCCTCGTCGGCCCAGTGGGCGTCCTCGACGACGAGGATCGCGGGCCCTCGCGACCCGAGCTCACGGACGAGCGCCGCCGTCACGTCGTGGCTGCCCGCCGCAGCCCGGACAGCGTCCTCCAGCTCGCCGCCTACGACCTGGGCGACGTCGAGGAGCGGCCCGAGCGGGCGTGGCGTGAACAGCGGATCGCACATGCCGAGGAGCACGCGGTGCCTGGACGCGTGGTCAGCGCAGAAGCGGCGAACGAGGGCGGTCTTGCCGACACCGGCCTCGCCGTGGAGGAGCACCAGCCGGCCACGCCCGGCGCGCGCGGAGCTCAGCCCCTCGGCGAGGGCCTCGAGCTCGCGCTCTCGCTCCAGCAGGGCCGCAGTTTCCGCTGGCGGCGGAGCAATACCCATCTAGCCATGGTGAACGGTGCAGACGCCTGCTTCAACCAGCGGTACGATCCGGCACATGACCACGACCGAGATCAACAGCCAGCTCGGAGAGCAGATCGTCGCCGACGCGAAGGAGTTCGTCCTCTACTCCTGGTCGGTGCAGAACGCCGTCAACCCGATCGCAGTCGCCGGCGCGGAGGGCCGCTATTTCTGGGACTACGACGGCAACCGCTACCTCGACTTCGCGTCGCAGCTCGTGAACGTGTCGATCGGGCACCAGCACCCGAAGGTGATCGCCGCCATCAAGGAGCAGGCCGACCGCCTCTGCACGATCGGGCCGCCCATGGCCAGCGAGTCACGCTCGCGCCTGGGCCGGCTCCTGGCCGAGGTGACGCCGGGCGATCTCGCGATGTCCTTCTTCACGAACGGCGGCGCCGAGGCGAACGAGAACGCGATCAAGCTCGCGCGCTGGTACACGGGCCGTCACAAGGTGATCGCGCGCTACCGCTCCTACCACGGGGCCACCGCCGGCGCGATCACGCTCACGGGGGACCCGCGCCGCTGGGCGGCCGAGCCCGGGATCCCGGGCGTCGTGCGGATGCTCGACCCCTACACCTACCGCTGCCCGGCCGGCCATCCGGATCCGTGCCCGGTCTGCACCGGAGCGCCCCACCTCGAGGAGCTGCTCCAGTACGAGGGCCCGGACACCGTGGCCGCCGTGATCCTCGAGACGGTCGTCGGGACGAACGGCGTGATCGTCCCGCCGGACGGCTACCTGCAGTCGATCCGCGAGGTCTGCGATCGCCACGGGATCGTCCTCATCTGCGACGAGGTCATGGCGGGCTTCGGCCGCACGGGCAAGTGGTTCGGCGTCGAGAACTGGAACGTCGTGCCCGACATCCTCACCGTCGCCAAAGGCATCAACTCCGGCTACGTGCCGCTCGGAGCGATGATCGTGCGCCGCCCGATCGCCGACTGGGTGAAGGACAAGTACTTCGCCGGCGGGCTCACCTACAGCGGCCATCCGCTCGCGTGCGCCGCGGCGGTGGCGTCGATCGAGGCCTTCCAGGAGGAGGGCATCGTCGAGCACGCGGCCGAGCTCGGCCCCGTCTTTCGGGAGGCGCTCGAGGGCCTTGCCGCCAGGCACCCGTCGATCGGCGAGGTGCGTGGAGTCGGCTGCTTCTGGGGCCTCGAGCTCGTCAAGAACCGCGAGACGCGCGAGCCGCTCGTGCCGTTCAACGCGACGGGAGAGGCCTTCGCGCCGGTGGCCCGGACGGCCAAGGCTGCACTAGACCGCGGCCTGTATCTCATGACGCACTGGAACGTCGTCATGGTCGTGCCGCCGCTGACGATCACGCGCGAAGAGCTCGACGAGGGCATCGGCATCCTCGACGAAGCGCTGTCCGTCGCCGACGAGCACACCGACTGATACCGCTCGGCTGGGGTTGCCGACATCGAGCTGGAGACGCTCGAGAACCACACGTCTACGAGCTCGAGGCGGACTGGGCGGACCGGCGTCTGGGCTGCCCGTCACCCACTCGAAGGATGTGATCGAGAAGCTGAAGGCTTGACGCCCAGGCCTACGGCGTCAGCGCCGGGATCAGCATGTCGGCCTCGATCGCGCGGACCTCCGCGTCCGCCCGCGTGCGCTCGGCGCTGCCCGCGGGAGCGGCGGCGGCGATGCCCCGCCAGCGGACGAGACGCTCGCCCTGGAACGGGCCGCTCAGCGAAGCCTGCAGCGAACGCTTCGACGCGCGGCCGATCGCGCTCGCCAGTTGCTGGCCGTGGCGCAGCTTGACCTCCGCGTTCGCGATCCCCTCGGCGTAGTAGTTGCCCAGGAGCGAGTGGTCCTGGAAGACTCCGCGCGCGGCTGCGTTGCGCCGCCGGTTCACACGCGCGTCGATGTACTCGTCCCGGAGACCGAGCTGATGCGAGAGCTCGTGCGCACGGTCGATCGGGATCGAGTTCACGAACCACGTCGTCTGATTGTCCGTCCCTGCGCCGGCTCGGAGGCGAATGCGGGTATGGCCGCCCGAGTTCACGTACTTCACCTTCACGCGCAGGAAGAACCGCTCCTTGGAGCGCGTGTCGTCGAGGATGAACTTGCCGTCCCAGAACTGCTCGAAGGCGGCGGCGGTGTCGGCCTTCACCTGCGCGACCTGGGCGGCCGTCACGTTGCGGTCGGGCACGATCCGGGCCTTGATCGTGAGCGTGCACTCGAGCAGCGAGAACTCGACCTCGTACGCGCCCTTGATCACCATGATCCGGTTGCCGGTCATGGGCTCTGTGAGCTTCGTCCGCACCTGAACAGGCTTGCGCTGGAGGACACCCGTCGACGGCGTGACGCGGCCGGCTGCATTCGCCAGCAGCCGGGAGACGGCCCGGTTGCCGGCCGCGGTGTTCAGCGCGAGCAGCTGGTCGGCCGGCGTCGCGAGCTCCGCCGGGACACGCTCCTGCCGATCGTCCGCGGTCGGGCGGCCGCGCTCGACTTCCCGGCCGGGCCCGCTCATCGCGGCTGCGCCGCATCCCCGAACGGCAGCGCTCCGTCGGTGACCTCGGCGACGAGCCCCTCGTAGAGCCGCATGACGCGGTCGAGCCGCTCGTCGTCGTGCCGCTCGCCGCCGGGCAGCTCCACGTCGGAGAGGACCTCGTCCCCGCGCCGGACCCGGAGCGTCGTCGTCAGCTCGTCCGGCTGGAGCTCGCTCCGAACCGGGCCCGTCAGCCGCGCGTCGGCGAGCGCGCCCGCGAGCTCGGCGATCCGCTCGCGCGAAAGCGTCGCTGAGTAGGTGTGCTCCTCACCCGCTCGGCGGTGGAGCACGCCGGCCCGGCCCGCCCCGCTGACCGTCAACGTGATCTCGCCACCGCGCCAGTGCTCGGTCCCGTCGCGGATCTGCAGCTCGAGCTCGGGATCAAGCTTCCGAAGAGCAGCCTCTGCCGACATCGTGCTCCATCCACCATCCCAGATCGACGTTGCCGGTCAAGTGCCCGATCGTGCAGGAATCAGCAGGAGCTTGCCGGTGGTCGTCCGAGAGGCGAGGTCCTCCTGGGCCTGCCGAGCCTGCTCGAGCGGGTAGCGGCCGCCGATCCTGACGTCGAGCCGTCCAGCCGCCACGCGCTCCAGCACGTCGGCTGCGCGCTCGAGCAGCTCGTCCCGCTCGGCCGTGTAGTGCCGGAGCGACGGCCTCGTCAGGAAGAGCGAGCCGTCGTGCTCGAGGCGCCTCGGGTCGAACGGCGCGACCGGACCGCTCGCGGCGCCGAACAGCACCATCGTCCCGCGGGTGCGGAGCGACGCGAGGCTCTCGTCGAAGGTCGCCTGCCCGACGCCGTCGTAGACCACGGCCGCCCCCACTCCTCCGGTCAGCTCGCGCACGCGCTCTGCGAAGCCGTCGTAGCCGATCACCTCGTCGGCACCGGCGCCGCTCGCCAGCTCGGCTTTCTCGCCGCCCGACGTTGTGGCGATAACGCGCGCGCCGAGACCCGCGACGATCTGGGTCAGCAGGAGGCCGACGCCGCCGGCCGCCGCGTGAATGAGCACGTCGTCGCCCGACTGCACGGGGTAGACGCTGGTCGCCAAGTACTGCGCGGTTATGCCCTGCAGCAGGACGGCGGCCGCGAGCTCGCTCGAGACGCCGTCCGGGATCGGCACCGCCTTCTCGGCCGGAACGAGTACCCGCTCGGCATAGCTCCCGGGCGCCGCGACCCAGCCGACGCGCTGTCCCTTCGATGGCCCCTCCACGACGGTTCCGGCGCCCTCGACGCCGGCCACTAGCGGCGCCTCGCCCCCGTAGCGGCCCTCGCGCTCGTAGATGTCGCGGAAGTTGACCCCGATCGCCTCGGGCGCCACGAGCAGGGCGTCGCCGCCGGCCTCGGGCTCCGGCACGTCGCGAGCCTCGAGCACGTCGGGCCCACCGAAGCGAGTCACCACCCCTGCGCGCATGGCCTGAATCTATCGGCGCTACGCTGTGCAACCGGCCCGCAGGGGCCACTCCGGAGGGGTGGCAGAGCGGTCGAATGCGGCGGTCTCGAAAACCGTTCGGGGCGGTTTCGTCCCGCGAGGGTTCGAATCC
>CAVTZA010000012.1:0-421999 GCA_963739085.1 uncultured Actinomycetes bacterium
CGCCTTAGCCATTCCTGGGGAGGGCGGCTCGTCCGCCCTCCCCTCTACTCGGCCGCGATCGCGACGACCGCGGGCAGACCGGGCGCCTCGAGCGGGCGCCAGCTGTCGCCGCCGTCCTCGCTCTCGAACAGGCGCCCGTCGCGCAGCCCGGCGACGAGCCGCGAGTCGGTGGCCGCCAGCGCGTAGGGCATCGTCTCGAGCGGTCGCTCGAGCCCGAGGTCGAGCTCCTCCCACGGGCCGCCGTCGTTCCAGCGGTAGAGGGCCGCGCGCGCCGGCCGGTCGCTGCCGTGCGCCTCGAACGGGCCCGGCGACGCCGATACCCACCAGCGGTCGGGATCGCCCGGGTCGACCGCGAGCGCCCACGTGTAGTGGCGGTCGCGGCCTGCGTCGGCGGGCTCCCAATTGTCGCCGCCGTCCTTGCTCCAGGCGGTGCCGCCGCCGGCCGACTCGTACGCCCGACCGGGCTCGGTGGGATGCCAGGCGAGCGAATGGACGTCGCGCTGCGCGCCCGGGCGGTGATCGGCCCAGGTCTCGCCGCCGTCGGTCGTCCGCATCAGGCCCCCGAGCTCGATCCCGGCGAGGATCAGGCCGCCGTCGTGCGGGCTCGGCGCGATCCAGCGGACGTGCGAGGTCCAGGGCCGCGGCGGAAAGCTCCAAGTCGGCGCGGACGGCAGCTCTCGCAACGTCGCCAGCTCCTGCCATGCCCCGCCGTCGCGGCGCACGTAGAGCGCGCTCGGCTCGCAGCCGGCGTAGACCGCGCCGTCGGCCGGGCTGAAGGCGACGGAGAAGACGTCGGTCGCGGGGAGCTCGGCGTCGCTCCAGGTGACCCCGCCGTCGTCGCTCTCCCAGAGGCCCGAGCCCCGGGAGCCGGCGAGGATGCGCCTGCCGTCGACCGCGACGCACTGGACGCCGGGCCGCGCGAGCAGGACGTCGACCTCGCCCCCGGCGACGCGCATCAGGCCGGAGCCGGTTGTGACCAGCAGCCCGCTCATCGCTTCGAGTGTACGTGTCCGAATCCGGCCAGTTTCCGGCCCGGCGAGGCGCTATACCTCCTCGCGTGCATTCCTTTTCGGCGGTCGTCACCACCGGTATCTACTGCCGGCCCGGATGCGGCGCGCGGCCTCGGAGCGAGAACGTGCGGCGGTTTCCCCTTGCCGCCGCCGCCGAGGCCGCCGGCTACCGGGCCTGCCTGCAGTGCCGGCCCTATCGCTGGCCCGAGTGCGTGACCTGGAGCGGGCCCGAGCTCGTCTGCCGCGCCGTGCGGATGATCCTCGACGGCGCTCTCGACAACTCGACCGAGGAAGAGCTCGGCCGGCGGCTCGGCGTGTCGCCGCGCCACCTGCGCCGCCTGTTCACGACGGAGCTCGGCGTGACCCCCGACGGCGTTGCCCGGTCGGCGCGAGCCCACTTCGCCCGCCGGCTGCTCGACGACACCGATCTCTCCATGCTCGAGATCGCGCTCGCCACCGGCTTTGGGAGCGTGCGCCAGTTCAACCGCGCGTGTCAGGAGATCTTCCGCGACGCACCGCTCCGGCTCCGGGCGCGCCGACGGAAGGCGGACCGTCTTGTCGCGGACGGCGGCCTCGCGCTGCGGCTGGCCTTCCGCGGCCCGTTGGACTGGCACGGACTCGTCTCGTTCCTGGCGGCACGGTCGATCCCCGGAGTCGAGCACGTCTCGGGCGGGACCTACCGCCGCACGATCCTCGTCGCGGGCGACCCCGGCGTCCTCGAGCTCTCACCCGGCGGAGACGACCATCTCGTGCTCGTCATCCACCTGCCGCACTGGGAAGGGCTCGTCCACCTCGTCGCCCGCGCTCGCCGCATCGCGAACCTCGATCTCGAACTCGACGAGCCCGCGGCGCAGCTCTCCGCCGACCCGGTGATCGGGCCGCTGCTCCGCGCGCGTCCCGGTCTGCGCCCGCCGGGCACGTGGGATCCGTTCGAGGCGGGAGTCCGTGTGATCCTCGGCCAGCAGATCACGATCACGGCGGCGAGCACGATCGCGGGCCGGCTCGTCGAGCGGCTCGGCACGCCGGTCGAGGGACTGCGCGCGCTTGGCCTCACGCACACCTTCCCCCCGGCGGCCACGCTTGCCGACGCCGACCTCGACGCCCTCGGGATGCCGGGCGCCCGCCAACGGACGATCCGCGCCTTCGCGCGGGCCGTCGCCGAGGACGCGGTCCGGCTCGACGGCAGCGTCGGCCTCGACGAGCTGGTCGGCTCCCTGACCGCGATCGAGGGGCTCGGCCCCTGGACCGCAAACACGCTCGCTCTCCGGCTCGGAGAACCGGACGCCTTCCCTGCGTCCGACCTCGGCCTTCGACGCGCCCTCGAATCGCCGACGGTCGCCCACCGCTGGCGACCGTGGCGCGCACTCGCCGCCATGCACCTTTGGACAGCCGCTGACTCGACGAACCTCGCGACCGCGCCGTTCCCACGGGTCGCTTAGAGCGCCTCCGGGAGCCACAACTGGGTTAGGAGGCGAGTGGTTTTCCGATCAGCCAGTGATGACCGTCAGGATCAGCGACCCGTCCTTGTCGAAGGCCGTAGGGCTGATCGGCGACGGGAAAGATCTCGCTCGCTCCTGCACTAACCGCCTGAGCAGCGGTGGCGTCGGGGTCATCCACGATGAGGCTGATGCGAACCGTCGTCCCATCGAGCGACTTCGGGCTCAGGTTGAACGCCTCTGGGTTCTCGTCCACGACGAAGAATCGCAGCCCGTCGATCGCCATCTCCGCGACCACATGCCCCGTCGGCGCTGTGAAGCGCGCTTGTTCGACGGCATCGAACGCGTCGCGGTAGAACCCGATCGCCGCAACCGCATTCTCGACAGTCAGCATCGGGGTTAGCGAGGACGCGGTCATCGCGCCGAGGCTAACACCGTGTCAGCTCACTCGGCACACGTGATCCCGTGCCGGCGCATGACCTCGCCCAGCGCGGCGAAGTCGGGCGGGCCGCCGGCAGCGGCGTCGAGGACGGCCGCAACCTCGCGGAAGTAGTCGGGACCGAGGATGCCGGGCGTGACGATCGCCAGCGTCTTGGCGTCGACGTCGTGCGGGTTGTCGAACTTGTGGACGGCGCCTCGCGGAATGACGAGCGCCTCACCAGGGCCGACGTCGGTCGGCACGCCCTCGACCGTCCAGGTCAGGACACCCTCCAGCCCGTAGATCGTCTCCTCGTAGCCGTCGTGGCTGTGCCCGGCTGCGACGGCCGCGCCCGCCGGGACGTCGAACTCGAAGACGGCGACCGAGCCGCCCGACTCCTCGCCCTCGACCAGGAACCTGATCGCCATCTGCCCGACCCTGATCTCTTTCTGCATCGCCGTTGCCATTGTCGCTTCCTCCTCTTCCATGGGTGGTAAAGTGACTTGACCATATATGAGTCCGCGCAGTAAGTCAAGTCGCTTTACTAACCAGGAGGAGCCGTTCGGCCCGCCGCTCATCGGCGCGCTTCTCCGCGTGCCCTGGGAGGCAGTACAGAGGCACATGCTCGAGCGGCTCCACGACCGCGGCTTCGACGATCTCGACGCGGCGCACCTCAACGTCTTCCAGTACCCCGGGACCCAGGGCGCGCGGCCGACGGAGCTGGCGAGCCGGTTGCGGGTGAGCAAACAGGCCCTCAACTACCTGCTTCGCGAGCTCGAGCGACTCGGCTACCTCGAGCGCCGCCCCGACCCCGACGACCTTCGCTCCAAGCGGGTCGCCCTCACCCCACGCGGAACCTCGGCCATCGAGGTCATCCGCGAGGCGGTCGGAGAGGTCGAGACGGCGTGGGAGCAGCGGCTCGGTGCGAAGCGCTTCGCCGAGCTCCGCAACCTCCTGCTCGAGCTCAATCAGCCGGCGTAGGCGCGCGGCCGGCCGGTCGATCTGTCCCGCTGAGCTCGCGCATGGGTCAGGCGCTGACGTCGGCGGACGTCGCCGATGCCCCATCCGGCAAGGGCCAGACGCAGGCGTGGACGCAGACCCAGCCGCCGTCCCTGCGTTCGTAGGTGTCCACGTACCGGCCGTACCTGCCCGGTTGCCTCGAGGTCCGACCCGAGACGACGGCGCTGTTGCCGTCCGTGTGCACGACAACCTGGTCGAGCGCGAGCGCCGGAGCCGGGTTCTTGCGGAGATTCTCGACGTAACGCTCGTGCGTCCACACCTCGCCGGTGGCGCCGTCGAGGTAGCTGAACGACGACGAGAGAATCGGCTCGAGCAGCTCCCACGAGCCCTGACGGCATGCTTCGATGAACTGCTCGTTCAGCTCGGTCAGGACCTTCGTGTCGTCCATGGCTTGCACGTGAGGATACGCGTGGGCGACTCGCCAGACCGGCCAGATCCGGACGACCCCCCGTCGGTCATGCAGCCGGTCGGATTCTGTCCGGAAACGGCCAGCAATCCTCCGCGCCGGGCGGCACGTTGATCGCCGATGCAGCGACGACCGTGCCCGACCAGAGGAGGTCGAAGATGAAAGGTCTGATTGCGCTCTCGGTACTCTCGGCTGCCCTGCTCGCGGGGGCCGGCTACGGCAACGCGCAGCGGGACAGTGAGCCCCTCCGCTACGACGTCGCCGGGCTAACCTCGCTCGGCGGAACGTCGAGCGCCGGCTTCAGCATCAACAACCGCGGATGGGTGGCCGGCCGCTCGAACCTGGAGGGCAACCGCGTCCGGCACGCAACGCTGTGGCGGAACGGCGAGCTCACCGATCTCGGCACGCTCGGGAGCCCGGAGCGAAACAGCGTCGTGCGCTGGCCGGTCAAGAACGTCCGCGGGCTCATCACCGGGATCTCGCAGACGGACGAGCCGGACCCGCTGAAGGAGAACTGGAGCTGCTCGGCGTTCTTCCCCGCCGCCACGCGCACCGGCTTCCGCTGCCTCGGCTTCAAATGGGAGCACGGCGAGATGACGCCGCTGCCCACGCTCGGCGGCACGCACGGCTTCGCCGCAGGCTCCAACAACCGCGGCCAGATCGTCGGCTGGGCCGAGAACACGGTGCACGACTCGAAGTGCGAGCCGCCGCAGGTCCTGCAGTTCCATCCGGTCGTGTGGGGGCCGGGAGACCGAATGCGGCAGCTCCCGTTGCTTCCCGGCGACTCGTCCGGAGCGGCGACCGCGCTCAACAACCGCGGTCAGATCGTCGGCATCTCCGGCATCTGCGACCAGGCGGTCGGCCGGTTCACCGCCAGGCACGCCGTGCTCTGGGACGACGGCAAGGTGATCGACATCGGCAACCTCGGCGGAATCGCCTGGCACACGCCGAACGCCATCAACCAGTACGGCGATGTCGCCGGCTTCGGCAACTTCTCGGAGGCCGACGGCGGCAACCTCCGCCCGCACGCGTTCCTCTGGACGAAGGCAGGCGGCATCGAGGACCTCCGCACGCTCCCTGCTCCGCTCGACGACAACAGCGACGCGTGGGGGATCAACAAGGAGCGGCAGGTCGTGGGCAGCTCCTGCGACGTCGACGGCAACTGCCACGCGTACCTGTGGCAGGACGGCGAGATGAGCGACCTCAACGACCTCGTCGACTCCGACCTCGTCCTGATCGCCGCCTACGACATCGACGACGGCGGCACGATCACCGGCCAGGCGTTCGACGAAGCGGCAGGCGCGTTCGTCGCCTTCGTGGCGACGCCAAGTCGCGGATAGGTGATTCAGCGCGGGCTGTCGCTCTCGGAAGAGCCGTGGGGAGGGCGGCACGGCCGCCCTTCCCACGCCTGGCTGGGTCTGCGATTGGTTCGTACGCCCCGGATGGCCTTTTAGGCGGGTTTCCAGCCCTAGCCTGACGGGCTATGCTCGATTGGTGGGCGAGCCGCTGCGGACGCTCGAGACGGCTGACGGTCGGACGCTCGCGTTCGCGGTCTGGGGTGATCCAGAGGGGTTCCCGATCCTCGCGTTGCATGGCACGCCCGGCTGTCGTCTTATGCGGTGGCCACGCGAGGAGTTGTACGCCGATCTGGGCGTGTGCTGGGTGACGCACGATCGTTCGGGGTATGGGAGGTCTGATCGGAACCAGGGCCGTCGCGTGGTCGACGAGGTAGCCGACGTACGCGCGCTTGCAGATGAGCTCGGCTTCGATCGCTTCGGAGTCAGCGGGGGGTCGGGCGGGGGACCGCATGCACTCGCGTGCGCGGCGCTCCTACCCGATCGTGTCGTACGCGCGACCTGCGATGTCGGTGTGGCGCCGTTCGGCACGCCTGGGCTCGAGCAGGATGCCTGGCTTGCCGGCATGGATGCGGAGAACGTCAAGGAGTTCGGCTGGGCGCTCGCCGGCGAGGACGTCCTCACTCGCGAGCTGCAAGCGTTGCAGCAGCAGATCGAGGAACGCGCCCGGGTCGACCCTTCCACCATCCTGCAGGACGTCGACATGAGCGAGTCGGATCGGGCGGAGTTGGCCCGCCCAGAGATCAGGCAGATCCTTAGCGAGTCGACGTTCGAGTGGGCGGTGAATGGTGTCGGCGGCTGGGTCGACGACGACCTCGCGGTCCTGCAGCCGTGGGGGTTCGACCCTGCGGATATCTCCGTGCCGGTGCTCGTCCGCTACGGGATGACCGACGTGCTCGTCCCGCCGGCGCACGGCGAGTGGCTGGCCGCGAATGTCCCTGGCTGCACCGTCAAGATCAACGACGCCGCAGGTCATTTGGGCGCAAATCCGGAGCAGGAAATCGCCGAGAACGCCCGTTGGCTGAGCGCCGGCATCGCGCCCGACGGAAGCCGCACGCACTCTCCCGCCGCCAACTGAGACCCTCAGCCGCGGCTCAGTGGTGCTCGATCAGCCCCGGGAATGTGCCCGAGTCGAACGCGCGGACGAAGTCGCCGAGGCCGTGCTCGAACTCGATCCCGCGGCCGTACGCGCGCCGGTAGTCGACGACGGTGACGCCGAAGTCCTCGAACGCGAGCTCGAGCACGCAGCCGCCGCCGTCCCAGGCGGTGCATGCGGGCGGCAGCTCGTAGAGCGGGTCGACGCCATGCGCGACGCGAATGCGGTTCACCCGTCGCAGAACGTCGTCGATCGGAGTCGCTGGAGCAGCAATCGGCTCAACCCGGACCGCCATGTCTCGAGTGTACGCCAAGGGCGAAAGCGCCCTCCCCGTTGGCGTGTTTGACGCCACCGGTCTCCCTCCCTCGCGGGTCTTGACACCGGCTGGACGAAGAACGAAGGTGAGAAGCCCCGACGGCGGAGAATTCTGTGGCCGAAGCCGTTCGCGAGCAGCAGTCCGAGCCCGCAAGGCAACCTGCCGAACCGACCTCGCTCGCGCTGACGCCGCACGCCCTCCTCGGTCTCCAAACCGCCATTGGCAATCGAGCGGTCGCGCGTCTCGTGCAGCAGCGGGCGCTCCAGCGCGAGATCACGGACGTCGAGGTCAAGAAGCGCTTCGACCTGCCGATCCGCCACTACAGCCAGGAGCAGGTGCGGGCGCTGTATCTCGGCGCCGGGATGGTCTACTCGGGCGACGCGGTCTGGGACGAGAAGAGCAAGTCGTGGATCGTCGGCCGCTCACAGCTCATCGACCTGTCCGCGAAGGCCGGCGAGAAGGGCGACACCCTCCCGAGCGAATCCGACCTCGCGCGCTTCGAGAACTCGCTGGACGCGATCCTGAGGTCGGAGCCGCTCCCGGAGAAGGGGACCGTGTCCGAGGTCGACGACTTCAGCACCGCCCACATCAACGCGACCAAGGCGGTGATCAACTACTACCTGATCGCTGCCTACCGCGCCTCGCTCGACGCCGAGGGCAAGCCCACGCAGAGCGTTCTGCGCGTGACACAGCTCGCCGCTGGCGCGCTGACCGCGGCCCGGCAGCAAAGCGCCCTTCGCTCGCAGAGCCTGATCCTGCGCGACGCGCAGCGGTACTTCTACGGGCGCGTGGCGGCTTGGTCGAACGTGCCGATGATGAAGTCGAAGGCGTCGCAGGGCACCGACCCGACGCTGACGAAGGACCCGGCGCTCATGTCCGAGGACGAACGTAAGCGGGCAGACGAGTCGCCGTTCCTGACCGACCCGGACACGAGCAACATCGAAAAGATGAAGGAGCTCCAGGGCGACTACGAGTCCCTCAAGCAGATCGCGAAGTTCTTCGGCGGCGACGTCAACGTAACGAAGTACCCGAGCTCCGCGCCCGGCGGACGCTGGTGGCTCGACAAGGGCGCGAACGACTCGTACAACGACATGAAGCTCCGCCGCTACCAGGAGAAGGGCCTCCCCTACCTGGCTCGCTGAGGGCGGCTAAGATATCTCTCGAATGGCTGAGGAGATATCTGAAACAGCCAAGACCTCTTTGACCATCAACCACCGCAAGGCGGCCGAAGCCGGCGAGATCCTGGGCACGAAGACGCTGGTCGACACCGTCGATGCCGCGTTGGACGAAGTCATCCGGCTCGCGGCGCGACGCCGGGTTCTGGAGCGCATCGAGCGAAGCCCGACGGGGGGAATCGGGCCCACTCCAGAGGAACTGCGAGAGCTTCGACGGCCTAGGTGACGGACTACCTCGCCGACACGAGCGCGTGGAACCGCTCGCGTCAGGTTTTCGAACGCTGGAGCGAGCTCACCCTGCGAGACGAGCTCGTCCTGTGCGCACCGATCAGGCTGGAGCTCCTCTACTCGGCACGCGGCCGGCGCGACTATCAGGCGTTCAGAGCCGACCTACGTGGCTTCGCAGATCTCCCGGTGGACGGTTGGGTGACCGACTTCGCAGAAGTCATTCAGGCGCGCCTCGCGGACCGAAGCGCTCATCGCGGCCCCACGGCGGTGGATCTCCTCGTCGCCGCGACCGCCGCCCGGCACGGAGCAGTGCTGCTCCACTACGACCGCCACTTCGACGCGATCGCTCGGGTGACCGGACAGCCCACCGAGTGGATCGCGCGCCGCGGGACCCTCGATTAACCGGCAGTGCAGAGAGCGTGGGCCAGCCGCCGGTCGGCGGCCGGCCCACAGTCGAAGCTACGACGTGACCGCCAGCCACGTCGTCACACGGGAGCCGTTGTAGGTCGCCGTGATCGTCGCGTAGCGCGTGCGCTTCGTCCGCCGAGTCGTCAGCATGAACGACGCACGCGTCGCCCCGGCAGGCACCGTGACCGTGGCCGGGACGGACGCGTAGCCTGAGTCGCTCGAGAGCGAGACATGTTCGACTCGCCGTACGGCGAAAACCGGCACTACTGGAAGGGTCACTTCGTCCGCGAGCTGCCCGACGAGCTCATCGACGAGCTGATTGGGCGGATTGTCGCCTTCGGCCGTCCGCCGGCCCACGTCCTGATCGAATCGCTGCACGGCGCACCGAAAGACGCCGATCCCGGCCTCGGCCCGGTCGCGTACCGCGGTGCGGCGTTCAACGTCAGCGCGATGGCTGTCTGGCAGGGGCCCGACCTCGACGAAGAGCACATCGCCTGGGCGCGCGAGACCGCCGCGGCGATCGAGCCGTGGGCCTACGGCGCAGGCGGCTACGCCAACTACATGCAGGCGGACGAGCCCATTGAGCGTGTCCGCGCGGCGTTCGGCGACGAGGCATTCGAACGCCTCCGGACGCTGAAGAAGCGGTACGACCCGGAGAACGTGCTGCGCCGCAACCAGAACATCCCGCCGCTCTAGGCGGCGTGCGGGCCTCGCCTACGAGCCGAACGCCGCCGCCGCGGCCGCGACGACCTCGTCGTGCGGGACGTCGCGCAGGTGGTGGCTGATGTTCCAGCGATGGCCGAAGGGATCTTCGACCTGCCCGTGCAGGTCGCCCCAGAAGGCCTCCTGCAGCGGCTGACGGACTTCGGCACCCGCAGCAACCGCCTGCGCAAACACCGCCTCGGCATCTTCGACCTCGAGCGCCAGCACGACCGCGGTGCCGCCGATCGAGGGCGGTGCGAGCACGCCCATCTCCGGGAACTCGTCCGCGAGGTGCAGCAGGCCGTCGCCGAGTCGCAGCTGCACGGACATCAACCGCCCGTCCGGCGTCGGGATCCTGCTCAGCTCCTCGGCCCCGAATGCGCCGCCGTAGAAGGCAACCGCGCGCTCCGCGCCCTGCACGACGATGTGCGGAGTGATGGCCATGCAGGGACTGTAGAGCGCGGGACCTGACGCGCGCGGCGCGGCGGGGAGAGGCGCTCTCCCCGCCGCAGGGCCTGGCGTTAGGTTTGGTTACCGACGCAGCGGAAGTTGGTCTGCTCGTGCTCGACGCGCAGCTCGCCGTTCGCGAACGTCGCGTGCGACTGCACCGTGACGAGGATGCGTGCTCCGCTGCCATCCCCGAGCGTGTTCGAGTTCGTGAACGTGCCGCTGAACGAGCCGTCCGATCGCGTGTTGTCGCCGAACCAGAACGTGAAGCGACCCGAGAAGCCGTCGCTCGTCGTCGCGATCCCCGTTGCGGTAACGGTGGCATGCGAGCCGCCGGCGCCGTCATCGCCCTCACGCATGACGAGCATCCGGTAGGTGTAGGTGACCGTCACGGTGGCGCCGGTACACGGATTCAGATCCGTAAACGACTCGGCCGGCGGGACGGTTTTGGTCGCGGGGCTGCCCGCCGAGGCAACCGCCACGAGGGTGAGCGCCGCAGTCAAGGCGCCGACTAGAAGCGCGAGCTTCTTCATGGTTCTCCTCTTGCCGCAGGTTCCCGCTTCAGCGCGGGCTATCGAGTGAGTGTCCCACCGAGGAAACCAGACGACAAGCGCCCCTAAGAACTCGAATCGGCGTGGAGGGCCTAAGCGCTGGCGGCCACTCGCCGGAAATCGACATCGTTGATGCTGACGCCGGGGGCTGCCCAGTTGCTGGCCGGCGGGGCTGATCGCCGAGCCTGCTCCTCGGTCTCGAACACGACGAACGAGAAGCCGTGGCCATCGACGGGCTCCAGCCAATAGCCCGCGACGAAGCCGGGAGCCGACCGGATCGCCGGCAGGATGTCATGAGTGAGTGCGTTGGCTGCTGCCGGTGCTTTTGACGATCGCCCCGGACAATAGAGGCGTACCTCCACGAAACGGAGGAGACCATTGCACGCGGCACTCGTGACCTAGAGCTCCAGCGACCAGGTCTGCTCGACGAGGTCGTGGCCGAAGGCGTGGTGGGCGCCCTCGGCCACGACCTCGAACCCGGCACGCTCGTAGATCCGGCGCGCGGCCACGAGCACATCGTTCGTCCACAGGATCATGCGCTTGTAGCCGGCCGCCCCCGCGAAGGCGACGCAATCGTCCACGAGCCGTGAGCCGATGCCGTGACCGCGCGCCCACGGCTCCACCAGCAGGGTTCTCAGCTTCGCCGTCTCGTCGTCCTCGCGGACGCAGAGCACGCAGCCGGCCCGGCGACCGCCCAGCTCGGCGACCAGCGCCCGCTCGCGCTTCGGGTCGTGCGACTGCACGAACCCCCCGACGATCTGTGCGACCAGTCCCTCAAACGTCTCGTCCCAGCCGTACTCCGCGGCGTAGAGCACGCCGTGCCGTTCGACCATCCAGCCGAAGTCGCCGCTCTTGGCGTCGCGGATCGACACGTCGTCGGCCCCTTCGCCGGCCAGCAGCGCCTCCAGCTCGGACGCGGCCACGAGCAGCCGTTCGCGGTCGGCATCAGGGAGCCGCCCGAGCAGGCGCCCGTTCTCCGCGGCGGAGCGTCGATCGAGATCGCGGTACGTCTCGCGCCCGTCCGCGGTCAGGTCGACGACGACGCGCCGGGCGTCTTCCGTGGAACGACGGCGAGCGACGAGGCCGTCCTCCTCGAATGCGGCGAGGATGCGGCTCAGGTAGCCCGGATCGAGACCCGTCCTGCGCCTGAGCTCGAGCACCTCGAGGCTCGAAGCGCGGCCGAGCTCGAACAGCACGCGAGCCTCCGTGAGCGTGTAGCGCGTTTCGAGCAGGTGCTCGTCGAGCGCGCCCACGAGCCCGGTGTAGAACCGGTTGAAGGCGCGAAAGCGCTCGACCTGACCTTGCGTTGCACTGGCCATTCTTTGACTCAGTCAAAGAATACATTTCCTAGTCCACAAGCTTCACCGCACCCGACGTCCCCAGCACCGTGCCGTCGGCGGCGAGGGCGCGGACCCGCACGAGCGGCTCCGCGGTGCGCGCTGTCAGCTCGGTCTCGAAGCCCGCCTTCGGCACGGTCGCGACCGGGTGCAACCGCTCCGCGTCGGGCCCAGCCACGAGCTGCCACCGGGCCACCTCGGTGGCGCCGTTCCAGCTCGCGTACGCGGTCACCCGGCCGTCCTCGGCACGCGTGGCGGCGAGCGCCGGATCGTCCGCGGGACGGCCCGTCCACTCCGCCCGGTATGCGCGGTACGAGTCCGCGCCCTCGCCGCCGAAGCGCAGGTCGAAGACCACCTCGCCGTCGCGGTCGAACTCGGTCACGCGCGGCGCCTGACCCCAGCCCACGAGGACGTGGCCGTTCGGCAGGAACTGGGCGTTCCCCTGGGTCTCGGCGAAGACACGGTCGGGATGGTCGTAGGTGCGCACGAGCGTCGCGCGCTTCGGATCGTCGTCCAGTCGGAGCACGAGGACGTGCGAGCGGGCGCCCTTCCGCTTCGCTTCATTGTCGAAGAGGGTGAGCGTCCCGTCGGGCTGCCGCCGCGCGTCATGCTGGAGCGCGAAGCGCGTCCCCGGCCCCATCGCATAGTCGCTGCGCTTGCCGCCGAGCCGCCAGAGCACACGGCCGGTCTTCTTGCTGATCTTGTAGACGGCGCTCGTGTGCCGCGCCGAGACGAGCAGATTCCCGTCGCAGATCCTCCGCCACCGAGTTGACGTGGAAGTAGTCGAACGGCGGCGCCGCCTCGCCCCCGTCGGCGGGCGGCGGCTTCATCACCGACTCCCCGGGCCCGATGTGGTCGCTCGCGCGCCACTCGTAGAGCACGCGGCCACTCGCGATGTCGAGCTCCTGGATGACGCCGTCGAAGATCTCACCGTCCTTCGGCCCGCCGATCGGCGAGAGATCCCACGGCTTCCGCTCGTAGACCGTGATGAGCGCCGTGTTCCGCGGCGTGATCAGGAACTCGTGGATGTCGCCGGTGAGGCCGTTGCCGGCCGTCACCGTCGCAATCTCGTTGTACGACTCGTCGACGATCACGTAGTGGCCGGCGCCGACGCCTCGCGGCGCTCGGCCGCGCCACCAGGTGAGGACGGGGCGGCCCCCGTACCGCTGCGCGCGGAAGTCGGCGACGGCCATGGTCTCGAGCGGCCGGAACCAGACCACCTCGCCGCGGTCGTCGAGGATCATCGGCCCCGCCTGCGCGACGGCCCGCTTCGGAGCCAGCAGGACGTAGCCGTCCGTCGTACCTCGGGCCGGCGTGTTGACGGTGACGAGCGGCGGCTTCAGGTCCGGGCGGGAGTGGAATCGCTGGGCCCGAGGTTTCGGGCTCGCCGCGGCGCTCGGCGTGGACGTCCGTAGTGGGCTGTCGTCCCGCACGAGCGCGGCGGCGACCAGCGCCGCGACCAGCGCGGCCACGAACACTGCGGAGCGGGCCACGGCCGAACGCTAATGCGCGTCCGTGCCGCGTGTGGCGAGAGCGGGACTACTGCTCGGCGTATTCCACGAGGGCGCACAGCGCGTTCGCGAGCCGCATCTGCTCCACCGTGCGGCAGTTCGCGTCGAGCAGCCGCGGGCTCGCGACGAGGTACGCCAGGCACTTCGCTCGCGAGATCGCGACGTTGAGGCGGTTGCGCGAGAAGAGGAAGTCGAGGCCGCGCGGGACGTCGTCGGCGCTCGAGCTCGCCATCGAGTAGAAGACGACCGGAGCCTGCTGGCCCTGGAACTTGTCGACCGTCCCGATCTTGATCCGCTGGTCGGGGATGTGCTGGCGCAGGCAGCGGACGTGCGCGTTGTAGGGCGCGACCACGACGAAGTCCTCCGGCGCGAGCGTGCGGGCTCCGTGCTCGTCGGTGTACGGCGTGTCGAGCAGCCTCGCAATCTCGTCGCGCACCGCCGCAGCCTCCTCTGGCGCCTGCTGCCGCTGGCCCGAGTGCTCGACCGGCAGGAAGCGGATTCCGTTGCCGTCCTCGATCGACCGCGCGAGGCAGACCTCCGCCGGCTCGAGCCGGCCCTCGTAGAACGTCTCGGAGATGTAGCCGTTCACCTCCGGCCTCATGCGCCAGGTGTGCTCGAGGAAGAGGCCCATCTCCGGCCGCACCGTCTCGTCCTCGCCGAGCAGGTGCGAGAGGACGGACGCGCTCGCGCCGGGTGGGTGCGCACCCTGTGAGACCTGTGCCAGCTGGTTGGGGTCACCGAGCAGGACGAGGTTGCGCGCCGCCGTCCCGACCGCAAGCGCGTCGGCAAGCGCGAACTGCCCGCCCTCGTCGATGAACAGCGTGTCCACGGCGCCGTCGAGCTCCTCCCGCGAGAACAGGAAGGACGTCCCCGCGAGCAGCTGCAACTCGGGGTCGAGCATGTCCGCGTTGTCGCCCGTGCGGTCGATCCACCGGCCCTCGAAGCTCGTCTCCGGATCGCTGCCCGACTTCTTGCGCCCCTTGAACGGGACGCCGACCGCCTCGACATCCTCGAGGAACTTGTGGATCGCCTTGTGGCTGAGCGCCGTCACGCCGACCCTGCGGCCGGCCTGCATCAGCGCGACGGCCATGCGCGCGCCGTTGTACGTCTTCCCGGAGCCCGGCGGCCCCTGCACGAACAGGTAGCTGCCGTCGAGGCTGAGCGCGGCCTCGACCGGCGTCCCGTCGAGCCGGGCCCGTGGCGGCCGCCGCTCGAGGATCTCGACCAGCGCGGGCCAGCGCTCGCGCTCCTTGGCGAAGCGGAGAACCGCATCACGCTGCTCCGTCGTCTGGAGCGGCTTCGGCGGGATCAGCGCGCTCGGAAGCGGCTCCTCGTGCCTTTTCGCGCTGCGCCGAAGGGTGACCGTGCCGAGCTCGTCGTCCACGCGCACGGAGTACGGGGTCTCGGTGGCGGGATCGACCGCCTTGCTGCCGATCTTGTGCTCCTGCGCCGGGAAGCGGAACGTGTACTCGAGCGACTGTTTGACGACCACGGGCTCGCCCTCGAGCTCGAGCCCGCCGATCGTGGTGCCGCTCTCGAACAGCTCCTCCTCGTCGAGCGAGAGGTTGTTGAAGTACTCCCACCACTGCGGCCGCGACTCCCGCCGGTGGTACTCGAGCAGGTGTGCGAGCAGCTCCTCCCCGCGCTCGAGGAGCGCATCGCGAACGCGTTCCCGCTCGCCGATTCGCTCCTGAGCCTCTTCGGTCTGCTCGCGCTGCTCGGGCGGCAGGCGCCAGGCCAGCTCCGGCGGCCGGCGCGCTAGCAGCCACAGGTGCAGCTCGTAGAGCGAGCGGCAGTCCTCCTCGTTGTAGTCGCGGACGCCTTCGAGCACCGAGTCGTCCCCGGTCTCGAGCCAGGTCTCGAAGGCGACGACGGACTCGCTCCCGCCGGACACGTCTGCGGTGCGCTCGAACTCGTACAGCGCCTCGACCTCCTTGATCGAGTAGCTCGGCACCGAAGCCCGCAGCGCCTGACGGACGACGCGGTAGAGGTCGACGAGCACCTCGCCGCGGAGCAGGTCGTCGAGCTCGTCCTCGCGCGTGCCGTGCTCGCCCATCAGGCGCTTGAGCGCGGTCGCCTCGTAGGCGGCGTAGTGGTAGACGTGCATGCCCGGGTGGCGCGCGCGCCGCTCGACGATCAGGTCGAGCAGCCGCTCGAACGAGGCGCGCTCCTCGTCGCGGTCACGCGCCCAGAGCGCGTCGTAGTGCGGCTCGCCGGCCTCGTCGAGGGAGACCCAGCCGAACAGGTACTCGAGCCCGCGCGCCGGCTCGTACCAGGGGTGCCCCTCGAGGTCGAGCCAGATGTCGCCCGGGTTCGGCTCCGGCAGGAGCGCGTAGCCGCGGTCGGGCTCCTCCGGGAGGTCCTCGACGCGGTGCTCGCCCGTGCGCCGGCGGTGGAGCTGGAGCTCGGCCTGGTGACGGATCTTGTCGAAGGTCGTCGGCCGCATCTTCCTGACCCGCGTGCCCCGAGCTGCCTCGCCGAGCGCCGTCAGGGTCCCGATCTGCGCAGCGGTCAGCCGCTCGGTGTGAAAGCGCGAGACGCCGGCGACAAGCGTGAGGTGATCGTCCTGCTCCCATCGCTGCTTGCAGTGGAAGAGGAACTCGCACAGCCCGCAGTGCGCGACCGGGAATGGGTAGGTCTCGGCCGGATTGTTCGCGACGTGGACGAAGCGGTTCCGCAGCCGCCGGTAGTAGGCGAGGAAATCCTCGGGCCGGAACGTCTCCTGCTCGCCGGTGCCGGCGACGACGTGCATCGCCTTCGGCATCGAGCCCTGAATGCGAGCGATCTGCTCGGTGTAGAAGCAGAGCTGGAGCACGTGCTCAGGCTTCGCATGGCGTGCGAGCTTGGTGTCGAGCGCCTCGTAGGATCGGTCCGGCTGCCGGAGCAGGAAGTCCGCCAGGCCGCGCCACCCGCCGTGCGAGAAGGTCGCCTGGTAGATCACGGGCGCGCCGGCTCGCATCGCCTCTTCGGTCGCGCGGGCGGCCGCGTCGAACCCGTTGTCAAGCTCGATCGTGGTCACGTCGCGAAGCTCGGCGAGGACGGCCTGCTCATGCTCGATGCCCTTACGCCGAATCAGGTCAGCGTGCGGGTTGACCCGGTACGGCTTGGCCAACTCGCCACGCGCGACGGCCACCTGCTGCGAGGTGAGGTGCGGGCAGGCGAGAAAGGCCGTCAGATCGGAGGGCGAGAACGTCAGGCGGCCGTCGCGAAGCTGCACTCGAATGAGTATCGCTTGCTGAACGAGCGTCTCTTACTGTGGCAGCAGCCGGTCCAGGTCCGGCGTCCCTAGACCGACGTACCGCAAGCGAGGAACCGCCGCGAACGCCGAGTCGGACGTGACGAGTGCGTCGGCATCGGCCGCCACGGCCGCCGCAGCGAGCACGGCATCGAAGGAGCCAAGACCCAGGTGACGCTCGAAGAGCCTTAGCCCCTGCTCGAGGTCCGCCTGCCCGACGCTGAGCAGGGGCCCTAGGAGCGTCGCGAAATCGCGGGAAAGCGCGACCGCGTCGGCTCGGTCACGCCGACGCGCGCGCACGTTCGCGAATTCCTGGATGACCTCCACGGTTGTCGTCGCCACCGCCGAACCGGCCTCGACGGCTCCGAGGAGACGCCTGCTCGGCTCCTTCAACGGGTGATCGGCACCGACCGCGTAGACGAGCACGGTCGTGTCGACGACGATCACAGGCCGCCTGCGCGCAGCTCCTCGAGCTCGGCCTTCAGCTCGTCGGGATCCGGCACCGGCATCGGCTCGGCCGCGAGGATGCGCCTCCACGCGGCCCGCTTCTCCGCCTCATCCGCGGGAAGGGCGGCGTCGATCGCGTCTCGAATCACTGCAGCGACGGACGTCTTCCGCTCGCGGGCTGCCTCAGCGAGCCGCCGGTAGCGCTGCTCGTCAAGAAGAATCTGCAAGCGTCGATCCAGCATGCACATACATTAGCATGTGTATGTCTACACATCTCAGTCGATCCTAGCGTGGCAAGCCGGGCAGCTGCTCGACGTAAGCGACGAGCAGCGCGGCGGTCGCAACCCTGGCCGCAGCGACGTCACTCGCGACGTCGCCGCACGCCGAAGAGAGGATCTTCGAGGCCTCGGGCAGCTCAGCGAAAGGGAGCTCGGTGGCAAGCCTGGCGACGAGCGCGCGCGTCCTGCCCATGTGCAGGAACGTCATCAGGCTGTAGGCGACCTCCTCGACCGCCGCCGCCCGATCGCGTCGCTTCGAACGCCGAGCGGCAACCTCCGCAGCGCCCGCCTCGTCCCTCGACCAGACCAATGGCGCCGGCACGACGACGGCGAGCGCCGCGAACGGCGAGCGTATGAGCCGACCGTCCTCGAGTAGCCCCACCAGCTCGTGGGGCGTCGATTGCCGCTCCAGGATCGCCGCGCGTATCGCCCCGACGACGAGCGCCCGCTCGCTGGCCTCCGGATCGGCGGCCGTCTCCACGAGCCCCTGCCAGCGGTCGGCGTAAGGCTCAGCCCAGCTGTCCACTACGCGCCTCTGCTCGCGCGCGTCCACGAAAGCGAGGCCCTCGTCCAGCATCGCCGCGGGAGGGTCGTCGTCCGGAAGCGCCTCGGCCGCCCGTCGGACGAACGCGTCCACCGCGACTCCCTGGAGGCGGACAGACGGGAAGAGCATCGCCACCGCTTCGGCCTCGCGCAGCGCCTGTTCGCGAGCGAAGTCGTTGCGCGGATCGCCGTGACAGCGCGAGAACGGGAGGCCCGAACCGCACGGACACAGGTCGGTTGCCGCGCGAACCATCGCCCGCGAGCGTAGGCCGAGCGAAGCCGTCTCGCCAGACTCAGATTCGGACGCGTCCGATTCAGCAACCGGCGTCGCTGCCGTCGCGCACGTCTGACGTCGGAGGCCAGCTGCACTCGGGCTTGTCGAGTTTGACGGTCGGAGATCGCCTCCGGCCCGCCGCGAACAACATCAACGCATCGCCAAACAGACTCGCCTTGGCGAGAAAAGCGAGGGGCTGAGAAACTGCGGCGGCTTTGACCAGCGACTCTCTAAAGCCCGGGCTCCATGAAGCGCTGCTGACGCTGAGGCTCCAAGAGCTCCTCAACGAGATTCCTGACGAGACGCTTCGTGCCGAGGTCGACGAATTGCGTGATGCTGAGGCGTCCGATCGAATTTCCCGCCACGTCGCAGCCATCCTCGCAAGAGCGATCGAGCAGGTGCCTGAAGGGAACCGAGCCGCAGAGGCAACGCGCGTTGCCAATGCGCTTATTTCCCAGCTCCAGTCCTACACCGATGGACGAGGCGATCTGCGAGGCGAGGAACCAGTCGAGCCAGGCCGAGTCTTGGTTGCGCTGCTGAGACGGCTTCCGGACGGACGACCACAATCGATCGATCGGCCGCTTACGCCACTGCTCGACACGACCGTCTTCACAAACGCGCCTGGCGAACCCGCGGTCGGTCACGAGCTTCGAGCCGAGGTGCCGTCTGCCGACTCAATCGACGTCCTCATGGCGTTCATCCGCTGGAGTGGCGTGCGGCCCCTGACGGATGCACTTCGGCGGCATTGCGAGGCCGGCAAGCCGTTGCGAGTCCTGACCACCACCTACACAAACAGCACTGAGCAGCGAGCGCTTAACGAGTTGGAGCGATTGGGCGCTGACATCAAGGTCTCTTACGACACGGCCTCGACGCGACTTCATGCCAAGGCGTGGATCTTTCACCGTGAGAGCGGCTACTCGACGGCATACATCGGCTCGTCAAACCTGACCCACTCGGCACAGGTTCTCGGGCTCGAGTGGAACGTCCGCGTGTCTGGCGCGCGGAATCCAGATGCGGTCGCGAAGATGGCTGCGGTCTTCACGAGCTACTGGGAGAGCAGGGACTTCGCCGGATATGAGGCCACCGAGTTCGCGCGACGCACGCAGACGATCGCTTCGCCCGAAGTCACGTTACTCAGCCCAATCGAGCTCGATCCTCGCCCCTTTCAGGAAGCGCTACTCGAACACATCGAGCTTGCCCGCCACCAGGGACACCATCGCAACCTGTTGGTCGCCGCTACCGGTACGGGCAAAACGGTGATGGCTGCGATCGACTACGCGCGTCTGCGGGCGAACCTTGAGCGTAGCCGCCTCCTTTTCGTTGCTCACCGCGAAGAGATCCTTGACCAGAGCCGTGCCACGTTTCGCTATGCGTTGCGCGACGGGTCGTTCGGTGAGAAGTGGGTCGGCGGGCAGCGCCCCGAGTTGTTCGAGCATGTCTTCGCATCGATCCAAAGCCTGAACAGCGCCGACGTTCGCAACATCGACCCGACCCGTTTCGACGTCGTGATCGTGGACGAATTCCATCACGCCGCGGCACCGTCCTATGAGGCGCTACTCGACCATCTCAATCCAGTTGAGCTTCTTGGTCTGACCGCGACGCCTGAGCGCGCGGACGGCCTTGACGTACTGCGTTACTTCGACGGCCGAATCGCCGCTGAACTGCGACTTTGGGATGCCATCGATCAGGACTACCTGGCGCCCTTCGCGTACTTCGGCGTTCATGACGGCCTCGACCTTCGCGGCATTCCGTGGCGCCGTGGGCAGGGCTATGACGTTGCTGCGCTCGAAGGCGTCCTCACAGCCGATCACGCGTGGGTTCATCTGGTGGTCGACGAAGTCAGGAGGAAAATCTCCGACCCGTCACAGATGCGAGCACTCGGTTACTGCGTCAGCGTCGGGCACGCCCACTTCATGGCTGAGCGCTTCACGGAGCTCGGTCTCCCGGCGATTGCTCTGTCGGCGGCCAGCCGTTCTGACGAGCGTCGCGACGCACTTCGTGAGCTCTCTGAGGGAAAGCTCCGGGCTGTCTTCACCGTCGACCTCTTCAACGAGGGCATAGACGTCCCCGCCGTCGACACGCTCCTCCTCCTTCGGCCGACGGACAGCCCGACCCTGTTTCTCCAGCAACTTGGCCGTGGACTGCGGAAGACGGCGGGGAAAGGCGCCTGCACGGTTCTCGATTTCGTCGGCACACACCGGAAGGAGTTCCGGTTCGACCGACGGCTGCGCGCGCTGCTCGGTGGATCGCGGGCGGACGTCGAGCAGCAGGTTCGCCAAGACTTCCCCTTCCTCCCAGCCGGCTGCAGCTTCCAGCTGGATCAGGTCGCGAAGGACATTGTGCTGCGCAGCATCCGCGAAGCGATCCCGAGTACCTGGCGTGAGCGCTGCCAAGAACTCCGCTCACTCGGCGACGTCAGACTCGATGAGTACCTGGAGATGAGCGGCCTTGAGCTCGAGGACATCTACGCCGGTGGCCACAGCTGGTCAGAGATGCGTCGCCAAGCCGGCTTACCCACAAACGCGGCAGGCTCGAGCGAGGCCCAACTCCTGCGGGCCGTGGGCCGAATGCTGCACGTCGACGACGACGAGCGCCTCGAGATCTACCCACGCCTTCTTCGCGAAAATCGTCCGCCTATCCTCGAACAGCTGAGCCCTCGCGAACAAAGGCTCCTTCGAATGCTCATCTCGTCGCTCACAACGTTGGGGACGTCCGCCACCTTCGTGGATGCCTTGGAGCAGGTTTGGGAGCATCCACAGGTTCGGGCGGAGCTCGTCGAGGTGCTCGAATTGCTCCGCGAGCGCGTCCCATACCTTGACCATCCACTCGGACTTTCCGACGTGCCGCTTGCACTGCATTCCCGCTATACGCGTACGGAGATTCTGGCGGCGTTCAAGGTCGGCCAGGGCGCTAAGCCGCACACTTGGCAGACCGGTGTGTTGTGGGAGCCAGAGTCGCAGAGCGATCTCTTCGCTTTCACGCTTGACAAGAGCGTTGGAGGCTTCTCGCCAACAACGCGGTACCGCGACTATGCGATCAGCCCAGAACTAATCCATTGGGAGAGCCAGTCGGCGACGGCGGCAGACAGCGTTGCGGGTATGAGGTACATCGGTCAGCGAGTGCAGGGAACGAACGTCGTGCTCTTCGCGCGTTTGCGCACAACTGAGCGCGCGTTCTGGTGTCTCGGTCCGGCGACCTACGTCCGTCACGAGGGCGAACGTCCGATCGCGTTTGTATGGAAGTTGCGCCGACACCTGCCGGCAGAGCTCTACACGTCGTTTGCAGCCGCCGTCGCGTAAGCAGACCAGCGGAACGGGTCAACGGCGCGAGCAACGGCAGAACCGCCTCGCGACGAAGCCGTTATGCGCGCGGCAAAACTGCGGCCACCTTCTTCGCGAGCGCGACCACATGCTCGGGGGCCAAGGCGCCAGGCTTTCGGACCCGCTTCGAGAGACTCTGCGGCCACTCGACCCAAACGCCTCCAAGCTGGAATGGCCTCGCGAACAGGTTCCAATCCGCGTCGACGAAGCACAGGACCGGGTGATGGCCAGGGCGAACTCTTGCATTAGAGGTACACCAAGGGCCTTTCGAACCGCCTCGACCTGCTTGGTCAGGCCGGGGATCAGCTTCGTGCGGTCGCGCTCACCCACGTAGAGACGGAAGTCCGTCGAGAGCCAGCCGCCCCGGTCGACCTTGCGGACCTTCCCGCTGTAGCGCTTCGCATCGACGACGAAGATCCCCGCGGCGCTGATGACGACGTGATCGATGTTCGTCCGCGATCCCGGGATGCGTCGGTCGTGGAGGACGATCAGTGAAGCGTCGTCGTTGACGGTGTCGAGGGAAGCACCGAGCTTGCGCTCACCGCTGCTGCCGGTCGCCCACGAGCGGGTCGATTGCGGCTCGTCCGTCAACGCGAGGTAGAGGCCGCTGAGCCGGCCCCACCGTTCACGTACTTGCGTTTCGCGGCGCTCCCGAAGGTGCTCGTATCGTCGCCCCGCTGAGCCGCCGGCGTAGCCGCGCTCGAGTGCTCGGGCCCTCCGGCGGAGCTTCATGAGCGGCGCAATCGAGACAGGTCGCCCTTCTTGCAGTTCGATCCCACGATGGCCTCGGTCCGCGGCGGGAGTTCGGTCGCGGCAGGTTCTACAAACTGCCGCATAGCGGAGCCGAATCTGACGGGACGGTTTCACTTTCACCTCGTAGGCACTCGGAGCTGGGGCTGTCGACGTTCTAGGTCGCGGGGCCGTAGCTCGGTCCGCGCCAGGATACGGCCCGGTGACTTCCGTCGGATCAACGCGGACGCGCTATTAGTTCATACGGGCTAACGCCAGCTCGTCGCGCTCGCTCGTGCGCTCGAAGACGCGCTTCGCCTTGCCGAGCTCCTGGCGCGGGATCGAGCCGGGCGCGCCCACGACGACCTCGACCCGGACTCGCAGGCGCACCTCGAGCTGCTCCCGCAGGCGGACCGTGACGGCCTCGCCGTCGATGCCGTGCTCGACGAGCTCCGCATGCACTTCGAGCTGCGGCAGCGCCTCGCGGCGGTCGACCACGATCGCGTACTGGCCGCCCAGCGCCGGGTCGTCGAGCAGCGCCGCTTCGATCGCGCTCGGGAAGACGTTCACGCCGCGGATCACGAGCATGTCGTCCACCCGGCCCGAGAAGCGGGCGATCCGGCGATGGGTGCGGCCGCACGCGCACTCGCCCTCCACGAACTGCGTCACGTCGCCCGTTCGGTAGCGGATGACCGGCAGCGCCTCCTTCGTCAGCGTCGTCAGCACGAGCTCGCCGGCGCCGTCGGTCGGCTCGCCGGTCTCGGGGTCGACGACCTCCGGCAGGAAGTGGTCGTCGAAGACGTGCAGCGCGCCCTTCGCCTCGCGGCACTCGGCGGCGACGCCCGGGCCGATCACCTCCGACAGGCCGTAGATGTCGCACGCGTCGAAGCCTCCTCCCCACGCCTCCTCGAGCTTGCCGCGCAGCGCCTCCGACCACGGCTCGGCGCCCAGGACGCCGTAGCGCAGCTGGATCCGGTCGAGCAGCCCGTCGGCCTGCGCGCGCTCGGCGAGCAGCAGGCAGAACGACGGCGTGCAGCAGAGCCCGCGCGCGCCGAGGTCGGCCAGGAGCTGCACCTGGAAGGCGCTGTTGCCGCCCGAGGCCGGGACGACGGTCGCGCCGAGCCGCTCGCCGCCGTAGTGCAGGCCGAGCCCGCCGGTGAACAGGCCGTAGCCGTACGCGACGTGCAGGACGTCCTCGGGCGTCCCGCCCGCGCACGCGATCGCGCGCGCGTTCACCTCGGCGAAGATCTCGACGTCGCGCGCGGTGTACGCCACGATCGTCGGCTTGTGGCGCGTGCCCGAGGACGCGTGCAGGCGCACCGTCTCCTCCAGCGGCACCGCGAGCGACCCGTACGGGTACTGCTCGAGCAGGTCGGCCTTCGTCGTGAACGGGAGCTCGGCCAGCTCGGCGCCCTCGCGGACGCCCGCCAGCTTCTCGCGCCAGAACGGCGACTCGGAGCTGCGCAGCCGCCCCAGCAGCTCGGCAAGCCGCGTCCGCTGGAGCGCCGAGCGCTCCTCGACGGCCATCGTCTCGAGCTCGGGCTGGAGGATCACCGTGAGGCGATCCTACGGCGCGAGGAATAGGGTCGAACCGTGCTGGAGAAGCGTGCCGACGCGGCGATGGCCGCGATGAACGGCGGCTAGAGCCCCGCTGCGGCCGCTGCCTCGATAAGGACCGGCGCTCCCTCGGCGACCACGACCACGGCGCCGACGCCCGCGCCCAGCGCAACCGGCACAGCGGCGGCGGCCATCATCGCCAAGCACACCTTCCGGAAGGCCTCGAGCGACTCGGGCGTCTGCGTCTGCGTTCGCGTATAGGCGAGCCGTATCGGCCAGAGCTCGACAATCAGCTCCGCCTGGCATGTGACGCCTGCGATCTTCAACTCCGGAGCGAGGACGCGGAGCGACGCTTTGTCGAACGAGCCCGAGATCGTGACCCCGCCAAGCCTCGGGTGCTTGGCGCTGTAGCTCACGCTGCCGTCGGTGCCCATCTTCGCCGTGGCCTTCCAGTCCTTGCCCGGCGCGATGAACTCGGTGTCGATACCGGAGGTGCCGACCTCGACCTTGCCGTGCTCGCCCTTCACCTCGACGCTCCCCTTCGGCTTGCCGCCCTTGTCGAGCTTGACCGAGCCGGTCGCCTCGGCGCCGCCGGCGCCCTCGACACTCACCTTTCCTCCCGCGCCTTCCGGCCCAAGCGGGCCGAGGTCGACGGATCCGCTTCCCTTCGAGCCGCCAATGCCCACGGACTTCGACGTCGTGACGTCGTGGCTCGCTCCGACCTCGTCGGAGACCGAGACGTCGATCGTCGGAGCTCCGCCCTTGGCGGGAAACGTCGCGTTGAGGACGAGGAAGAAGTTGCAGATGACGCCCGGGACGACTGCCGTGCCGACGTAGATCCGCCGCTGGAGCGTGCCGCCTGGCACACGCTTGCCCGCGCGCGTCGTCTTGACGGTGCCGGACAGCACCCGAGCGAAGCCCGTGTCGAACAGCTCGAGGCTGCGTACGACCATGTCCTCGCGGCCCTCGCTCCACGCACCTATCTGCATGACTCGGGTCGCGTTCTCGATCTCGCTTAGCAGCGAGCCGAGCACCATGAACTCGCCCTGGAACATCCATCTGCTCGGGGCCTGGTCCTGGAGGCCATAGAGCGCACGCCAGAGCTGATGGGTGAGCTTGAAATGGTGTCTGGCGTACTTGAGGAAGCGGGCTTCGTTTTTGTCGACGAACTTCGCCCAGAGTTGCTTGTGCAAGAGCCGGATCAGGGTCTGCGTGATTGGGTGCTTGAGGCGGTTGGCCCAGGGCCCGGGGTTCTGGAAGCGGCTCTCGAAGCCGAGTGCCGTGGACAGCGCCGGTTTCGGAGGCGACGGCCCTGACCGGATCGGCTTTCGCTCCTCGTCGGCGCTCGTGCGGATCGGCGTGCGCTTGCCGGGCTCAGAAGCGGTCGACGCCCCGCCCCAAGCGAAGAACGGGAAGCGGGCGATCATCGTTGCCACGGCCTGATTGCCGGCCGACTGCTGAAGGCTCAGCCAGGCCTCCGCGAGCGCGCTGCCGCCCGACAGCGTCCCAGAATTCGTGTCGTGCTTCGGCGCGTCGGCCTTCGGCGCGCCGCGGTTCTGCTGCGGCTCCCGGTCAGGCACTGCTCACGGACCCCGCGCGACCCTACGCTCCGCTGGTCAGTGAGTCAATTGAGCCTTCGAGGTTCCGCGGCGACGAGCGGAACAACGGCGGGAACAGCTCCTCGAGCCGCAGATCACGCCGCGGTAGTGGGCGCCGGCCGACGGCTAGTCGCGCAGGCGCTCGCGGATCTCGTTCGCGACTGACTGCGGCAGCACGTCGACGTACTCGCGCATCGCGCCCGCGCGACTCCAGGAGAAGAGCGTCCATCGCGAGTACTCGTGGAGCCGGCCGAGCGCCTCGGTCACGTAGTCGGGAACCGCCGTCAGCGTGCCGGCGCTCGCCTCGGTGCGCGCACGGCGGAGCGCTTCGATGAAGGCGATCATCGCGTCGAACTGGCCGGTGCTCCACGTCTCGGTCATCGCGAACACCGCTGCCCGGAGCGCCGAGTCGAGCAGGTGGTGGTCGACGAACCGCATGAAGGCGGGGTTCCGCATCACCGTCCGCCTGTCGTCGCGCGAGAGGTTTCCGTACTCGCGCTTGAGGACGTCGGGGTCGCCGACGATTACCGCGCCCAGGAAGAGGTTGATCGCGCGGCTCCGCGCTGGGTTGAGCCCCTGGACGTACGCGTCGGTCGTCGGCGCAGACAACGCAGCCCGCACGCGCCGCGCTCCCTCGCCGCCGATCGCCGTCTCGAAGCCTCGGATCAGCGTCGAGCGCGCGGCCTCCGCACGCTCGGCCGCAGGCAGGTTCGCGATCGCGAAGATGAGCTGATTCACCGTCGCCGTCCCTGTCGCCTGTGCTCCGAACAGCTGCCAGAGTTGGTGCAGCCGGATCGAGTTCGTGAGGTTGAAGCCCAGCGGTCCCGTGAGTGCGTCGACCTGTGCCCTGAACGGATTCACGACGCCGGGTCTCGGTCCGGGAGCCCAATAGGGGGCGCGCAGGTTCCCGTAGCCGGAACTCGGATCGCCCTGCGTACCGACGAGGTGCTCCCGGATCCGCGCGGCGCGCTCGGCCGCCGGCAGGTTTCCCCCCACCCGACCCTCGACCCAGTACGCGCGGAACTCGTCCGCGTAGCGGTGGAAGCTCGACGGGAAGTTTCCGGACTGCGACAGCTCTCCGTACTGGGACACGAAGAAATGACTGCACTCGTGGACGACCGTGTTCGCCAGGTCGTCCAGTGACTCGACTTCGCCCGAGTCGGTGTGGCCGCGCACGTACATAACCGCGTTCTTGAGTGTCCCGATCATGTCCTTGTCGTAGAAGTGGACGTTGTTCATCGTCGTCCCCCAGAAGAAGGCGGCGTCGCGCCCGGGCACGACCCACGCTGGCGCGGTCGCGCTCCTGACCTGGGCGTCCGAATCGGAGCGCTTGGTGATCGCGTCCATGGTCAGCAGCGGCGGACTGCCCGTGAAGAGCTCGGCCGTGTTGCGGACGATCTGGCGCCTGTGAGTCTGCATGTAGGGGATCAGCTGCGTCCGCAGCCGCGTCCGCGTAGCGGTGGCCGTCGCCTGGCCGATCGCCGGCGTGTTCCAGCCCACCCGCAGTCGGGCGAGGACCCTGCCGACCGCCTGGTTGCCGACCGTCCGCTGGAGGGCGAGCACGCGTTCGAGCGGCGCAACTGCGGGAAGGAGCGGCTCGGCGTGCACGGACGGCGCGCCCGCCGGCTCGGCCGCCTTGGATTCCTCACTGATTCGGGTCGTCACCGGCCCTCGTCGCCGATCTCGAGTCGCACATAGACCTGCTCGAGCGCCGCTCGCAGCGGTTCGGGTGCGTCGGCACGCACGGCGTAGCCCACCCGAGTCAGCCGGTTTCCGGATTGGAGGAGCAGGAAGTCGGCAAGCGTCTCGACGTTTTCGCCGCCGACGTCGGTGCGATCCTCGCCTGGGCGCTTGACCACCTCGCGCGGCACGTGTCTCCGCGACCGGTAGCGCAGACGGCGGACCTGGAGCCCTCCGCGCTCGAGACGAGCGTCCTCCTCTACCTCGACGTCGGCGTGAGCGCGCTCGGCCGCGAGCAGGGCGTCGCCGTCCTCGGAGCCCTCGGCGGACGCAACCGTGAAGCGTCCGAGCTCCGAGTCCGGAGACCACATGGCGAAGTCGTCGTCCTCCTCGAGCGTCTCGTCGGGCGGCAACCAAACTCGGACGAGGCCACCGGCGACGGCGCGACGGGTCCAACCGTCGTCCATGGATCCATCGAACCAAAACGAGCTCGGCTGTACAAGCGAGCGACGGTCGCGAGGCGCAGCTGCGGCGACGACCGCGAGATCCTCGGCTCGGAGCTACGCCTCGTAGGGAATGTCGAGCGCACTCATCAGGGCGCGCTCGACCTGGATGAGCTTGTGGTGGGGGATCATCGGCCCCCAAGGGCGCTCGGCCAGGTCCGCATCATCGAGCGTCGCCAACTCGTGACACAGCACCCAGCTGCGCTGGCTGACGCCCCCTTCGCCTGGCTCGAGGACGACGTACGTCGGGAGCGTGCGCCTGCGTTCCGTTGTCGTGACCTGGGCGACGATCGGCTGCATCCCACGATTGACGGCGTCGGCCGACACGACAAGGACCGGCTTGGGATCTTCCGGCACGTCACGCAGGAAGCCGTCGTAGATGTAACCCCGTAGCCGACTCAACGGCGCCAGCGGCGCGCAGCCGCGCGGGTCGCCGCTTGCGTGAACTCGCGTTCGTCCGTGCTGCGCTCCTCCGCCTCCTGCGCGTACGCCTCGCCGAGCTTCTGATCACGCTCGACCTTCTCGACCGCGATGACGAGCAGCTCGGTGGCCGCCCGCATGAGCTCGGACTGGTTCCGCGCTTCGGCAAGCCTCGCCGGATTTCGCAGCGCCGCGAGCTCGAACTCGTGGAGAACTTGCTCCCCAGCGGGCCCGGAAAGATCGATTTCGCGCAGCGCCCTGCGTGCGCCGTCCATGCGCCGGCCGAATGCCACGGGCGCCCGGAAGGAATACGACGTCGTACGTTCAGCCGTTGGCATGGCCGTAGTGTAGATGCTGTGTCAACAAGAGTCTAGACGTCTTGTAGACGATTGGTAGACGACATCGGCTCATCGCGCTGCCCACGGACGCCAGAGCGCGATGCGTATCGCGATCACCGGTCCCTTCGGCGGCAGCGAGCGGTACTGCTCGTACTTCTCACGCAGGAGCGCGAGCGCGTGGTCGCGCTCGGGCCCGCCCTCGAGGACTTGCGCGGACCCGTCCAGCCGGACCCACCAGAGCCGAGTCCAGTCGTCGTCGTAGTGGTCCACGAGCACGGCGACGTGCGGGTTTGCGCGGATGTTCTCCAGGCGCTTGAGGCGCTTCGAGCGCTTCGGCTTCTCGTCCACCGCCGAGTAGAGGACGTCTCCCTCGAGCACGAAGCAGATCGGGACGAGATGCGGACGACCATCGGCGCCGACGGTGGCCAGCCGGCCGACCCGTGCGTCGCGGACGCGCTGCTGCATCTCCTTCGCTTCCATCAGCGGACGCCGAGGATCCAGCCCTCCTCGGCGGCGACCGGCGGCACCTCGAAGAGCGGTCCGAGCGCTCCCTTGCCGTCTAGGCGCGCCCACTCATTGACGAGCCCCTCGACCTGGCCCGCATCCCGGACCTGATGTGGCGTGGGCTCGATGAGCCCCGGCCAGATTTCGACGTGGACGATCTCGGAGCTTGGGCGGAGACCTCGTCCAGGCGCCGTCTGAGGTCGTCGAGGTACGTCTTGGGATCACTTCGCTCGGCGAGGTAATCGGGATGCAGCGCGAGCATTTGATCGATCTCCCGACGGATCGCCGCCCACGACTCGGCCGCGGAGCGATGCTTTTCCGCCCGTTCCTGGAAGCGGAGGAAGGTCTGGAAGCTCGCGCGCACTGCCGTCGATATCGATTTCGGTCTAGTAACGTCGCGCCGCCATCTCTCCGGAAGGGGGAAGTATGCGTTCACCTCTACGTGTCGCCACGCGGGCCGCCGTTGCGGCTGCCTGCGCCGTACTGCTGCTCGCCGCCCCGGCAGGCGCCATCGTCGGCGGCACCACCGATTTCAACAACACGCTCCAGAACGTCGGCGCTCTCCAGCTCAATGTCGACGGAGACTGGTTCGACTTCTGCTCGGGGACGCTCGTCGCGCCGAACGTCGTCCTCACCGCCGCCCACTGCACCGACTTCCTGGTGGAGGAAGGCCCGGACGGCTTCGGCCCCGCCGACTTGCGGGTCACGTTCGATCCGACGCCCGACGCGAGCTCGGCCTACTACGTCGCCGATCACATCGTCGTGCACCCGGCCTGGTTCCAGGCAGGCCCGTGCTTCGGCAACTCGAAGAACGCCTGCCTCTCGCCCGGGCACGAGGACATCGCGCTCGTCTTCCTGAAGGCGAACGCGGCCGGAGTCACGCCGGCGCCGATCGCCGGGCCCGGCTACCTCGACGGGCTCAACCTGAAGACCGCGTCGTTCACCGTGGCCGGCTACGGCACCGACGCGTACATCACCGGCAGCGCGGGCGCGCCGAACCCGAACGTGCTCTTCGACGGGTTCCGGAGCTACCGCGTCGTCAGCGCCATCCCGGCGAAGGACGCGTTCCCGGACCGGTTCCTGAAGATCACGAAGGGCGTCTGCTTCGGCGACTCCGGGGGACCGCTGTTCCACAACGGCACGGTCGTCGCGCTCAACACCTGGACGTTCAGCTACCGCTGCGACGGCCCGAACCTCGAGTACCGCACCGACGCGCCGATCGCCCAGGCGTTCCTGGACGCAAACCTCTAGTCAGTACTCGCGCCGGCCGGGCAGGTCACCCTCCCGGCCGGCGCACTCCGGGCCGAACGGTGCGCACGCTCTATCTCCTCCGACACGCGAAATCCAGCTGGGACGACCGAACACTGCCCGACCGCGAGCGGCCTCTGGCGCCGCGCGGTCGACGGGACGCGAAGCTGGATGGCCGACCACCTCCTCCGGGAGCAGATCGAGCCCGAGCTCGTTCTCTGCTCCTCCGCCGTGCGCACACGCGAGACGCTCGAGCTGATCCGGCCCGCGCTCGGCACGTCGACGGTGACGGTCGAGGACGAGCTCTACGCCGCCTCGTTCGACGACCTGCTCGCACGCCTTCGCAGCCTGCCCGACACGGTCGCCTCCGTGATGCTGATCGGGCACAACCCCGGGCTCGAAGAGCTCGCGCTCGCCCTCGCATCGGCCGGCGCCGACCTGCGGCGGCTCGAGGCAAAGTTCCCCACGGCCGCACTCGCGACCCTGACGCTCGCGGACACGGCCTGGGATCGATTAGCCCAGTCCAGCGGCGCGCTCACCGCGTTCGTCGTTCCAAAGCAGCTGCGCTGACCTGCGGCGGCATCGGCGAGAACTCCGAGCCACCACAAGCAGACCGAGGAGAGCAGAGTGGTCGAGGAAGCACATCTCGAAGCCGTGGATTCGGGCCTGGCGCCGCTGAGCGAGGGATGGTTCGTCGTCAACGTCCGAGACGCGGCGTGGCTGACGAACGACGCCTTCGGAGCCCGCTGCGTCTTCGAGGCCAACAGGCCCGTGCTGCGCAGGCGCCCCGATCTCGACACTCAGACGTTCCCCGAGTTGGGCGTGAACCTCGACGTGATCTGGCCGGGGCAGCCGAGCGGGCTGTACCACGCCGAGACGAATCAGGAGGCCTTCCTCGTTCTCATGGGCGAGTGCGTCCTGCTCGTCGAGGGCGAGGAGCGGCACCTACGTACATGGGACTTCGTTCACTGCCCGCCGGGAACCGCGCACGCCTTCGTCGGCGCCGGCGAGGGTCCGTGCGTGATTTTCATGACCGGCCGCCGGACGAGCGACAAGGCCATCGTGTACCCGCGCTCCGAGCGCGCACGCCACCATGGCGCCGGCGTCGAGACCGAGACGAGCTCACCCGCCGAGGCCTACGCGCCGTTCCCGCACTGGCAGCCGGACCGCCCGGACCGCTGGAACGAGCTGCCTTGGGCTCGGTGAGGTAGGCAGATCGAGGAACCGCACATCGCGTGGCACGCAATCGGCACGCACGACGTACCGAATAGACGATCATCCCGGCCGGGTCATGGCTGAGCTTCCGGCCGGAACGATCACGCTGCTGTTCGCCGACATCGAGCGGTCGACCGCTCTGCTCCAAGAGCTCGGCCCGGAGCGGTACGGCGAGGCCCTGGCCGAGTACCGTCACGTCCTCCGGGAGGAGGTGGCCGCTCACGAGGGCGTCGACCTCGGCACCGAGGGCGACGGCTTCTTCGCCGCCTTTCCCAGCGCGCGCCAGGCGCTGGCCGGCGCCATGGCTGCGCAGGACGCGCTCACCCGCACCAACCTCAGCGTCCGGATGGGGCTGCATACGGGCGAGCCGCTCGTCGTGAACGGCCAGTACAGCGGGATCGATGTGCACCGAGCCGCTCGGATCGCCGCCGTAGGACACGGCGGCCAGATCCTGCTCTCGCAGACGACGCTCCAGCTGCTCGAGGACGCGGTCGTGGTTCGCTCCCTCGGTCGCCACCGGCTGAAGGACCTCGGCGAGCCGGTCGAGCTCTACCAGCTCGGCGACGCCGCGTTTCCGCCGCTCCGCAGCCTCGACTCGACCAACCTGCCCACCCAGGCGACGCCGCTGATCGGACGTGAGCGCGAGCTCGCGGAAGCCGGGCGCCTGCTCCGCGCGCACCGGCTGGTCACGCTCACCGGCCCCGGCGGGTCGGGCAAGACTCGGCTCGCGCTGCAGCTCGCGGCCGACGCCGTGGAGGACTATCCCGACCGCGTCGTCTGGGTGCCGCTGCAGTCGGTCCGCGATGCCGAGCTCGTCCAGCCGACGGTTGCGCGGGCACTCGGGAGAGGCACCGAGGACACGCTGCTCGTGATCGACAACTTCGAGCAAGTGCTCGCCGCCGCACCGAAGGTCGCCGACCTGCTCGCTCAGTTCCCGAAGCTGAAGCTGCTCGTCACGAGCCGCGAGGCGCTGCGCATCGGCGGCGAGCGCGAATACCCGGTCGCGCCGCTGCACGAGCTCGAGGCGGTCACGCTCTTCACCGAGCGGGCGACCGCCGCGAAGCCGGACTTCGTCGAGGACGAGGCGGTCGCGGAGATCTGCCGGCGCCTCGACTGCCTACCGCTCGCGCTCGAGCTGGCGGCCGCACGCGTCAAGGCGCTCTCGACCCGGCAACTGCTCGGCCGTCTCGACCGCCGGCTGCCGCTTCTCACCGGAGGGCCGCGGGACGCTCCGGAACGACAGCAGACGCTGCGCGCCACGATCGCATGGAGCTACGAGCTCCTCAGCGCCGACGAGCAGCGAGCCTTCGCCCGCCTGGCCGTCTTTGCGGGCGGCTGCACGCTCGACGCCGCCGAGGAGGTGTGCGAGACCGGGTTCGACACCGTCGCCGCCCTCATCGACAAGAGCCTCCTCTACCGCGAGGACGACCGCTACCTCATGCTCGAGACGATCGGCGAGTTCGCGCTCGAGCGGCTCGAGGAGGACGGCACGGCGGACACCGTGAGACGGAGGCACGCCGAGCACTACCTCGAGCAGGCACGCTCGGTCGAACGCCTCATCCGCAGCCCCCAGGCGGCGCGCGCGGTCGACGAGCTCGAGCGTGACCACGGCAACCTCCGAGCCGCGCTGGGATGGCTCTCGGACGAGACGTCCGACCAACCCCTGCGGCTCGCGGTCTGGGGGCTCGCCGCGAGGCTCCACGGATCCGGCGACCTCGCGCTCGATCGCGAGGAGAGCGGTGAGGCCGCCCGTCTCTACCGCGAGAGCCTCGAAATCGGGCTCCAGCTCGAGGACGAGCTGCAGATCGCCTATTGCCTCGCGGGCCTTGCAGCCGTGGACGCCCACCAGGGCCGCGTCGGCGAGGCGGCGCGGCTCTGGGGCAGCGTGGTCGGCTTCGAGCAAACGACGGGCGCGCCCCTCAACGAGCGCGAGCGGCAGCGGTACGAGCGGGTGCTCGGCGAGCTCGAGCGCGGGGCGGACACGGCGACGGAGTTCGCGGAGGGCATGGCTATGAGCCTGGACGACGCCGTGGAGTACGCGCTCGCGATCGTCGAGTGAGCCTGAGCGTCAGGCCTCGGGGCCGGCAGCCTGACGACGAACGTCGAGCCTTCCCCGGGCTGGGATTCGACCGAGATCGTGCCGTCCATCCGGTGGACGAGCTCCCGCGAGATGTAGAGGCCGAGGCCGCTGCCGCTCACGCCTCGCGTCATCCTCGGGTCCGCGCGATAGAACTTCTCGAAGATCAGGCGCTGCTCGGACGGCGCGATTCCCAGGCCCTCGTCCCGAACGGCAACCTCGACATGCGGGCCGGCGGCTCTCACGTCGACCTCCACGCGACCGCCACCCGGCGAGTACTTGACCGCATTCGCGATCAGGTTCGTCAGGACCTGCCGCAGCTTGTCGCGGTCGGCCGCAACTCGCGGCAGCGACGACGGCGCGAGCAGCTCGAGCGTCAGGTTCTCGCCGGCATGCAGGCGGGCGCCGGCGATCACTTCCGCGGCGAGCTCGGCGACGTCGACGCGTTCCATCGTCAGCTCGAGCTCCGGTGACTCGAGCCGGCTCGCGAGCAGGATGTCGTCGACCATCCGCGCGAGGCGGTCGGACTGCTCGGAGACGAGGGTCAGCAGCTGGCGGGAGACGTCGTGGCCGAGATCGATGTCGTCGCGGAGCAGCGTCTTCGCGGCACCGTGTACGGCGGCGAGCGGGGTCCGGAGCTCGTGCGAGACGGTCGCGATGAAGTCGGCCTTGAGCTGCTCGAGCGCGCGCTCCTCGGAGAGGTCGTGGAAGGCGAAGACCGTTCCCTCCTCGAAGCCGACGCCGCTGATCGAAAGCCAGAGCTCGCGTCCGCCGACCTCGAGAGGCACTGCGGAAGCCCGCCCACTCGACGAGGCGCCGTCGTCGGGCACGAAGACGGAGTCGGCGACCGCCGGCCAGCCCGGGATCGCCTCCAGGAGCGGGTGCCCGATGACGACTTCTCGCGGCAGCCCCGTGATCGCCTCGGCCGCGGGATTCCATAGCTGGACGATGCCGGCTGCGTCGACCAGGAGCACGCCGTCGGCGATCGAGCCGATCACCCGCGCCGCCTGAGCGCGCTCGTGCGTCTGCCGATAGAGCCGATCCAGCTCTTCCGCCAGCCGAAGCCGCTCGAGCGCGTGGGCGATGCTCGCAGCGACGGCCTCGAGCAGCGCGGCCTCGGACTCGTCGAACGTCTGGTCGTGGAGCCGGGCGACCCCGACCACACCGCGCGGCGTCGTCCTTCCGAACGGGGCGATGACGAGGGCTCGCGCCCCGACCGAGAGCAGGTTCTGGCCCTCGAGACGGTGAGGGACTTCGATGGTGCAGTCGAGGATGCCGTGATCGAGGAGACCGGCCGCCTCCTGAAGCCGGAGCCCGTACGCCCCGACGAGGCTCGGCCCGTCGTCCGCTGTAGCCAGAACGAACGCGATCTCGGCCTCGAACGCCTCGCAGAGCTCCGCGGTGAGGAGATCACCGAGCTCGGCCTCGGTCCGGGCGCGGTTGACGAGACTGACGAACTGGGCCCGCCGCGCCGCCTCGACGAAGCGGCGAACCAGCCGGTCGCGTCCGTCAGTCGAGGGTGCCGAAAGCCGCGACGACAACACTGTGGTTGCGATCTCCTTTTGCCCCGCGCGCCCGGCCGATCTCGCCGCGCGTGAACGCGCCCGCAAGGCTCGGAGCCGGCTCGTCGAATGCGGCGACGAGCGCCTCCAGCTCGCGTTCGGCGAGCGGGCTGCCGAACCATGCACTGCGCCCCGCGCAGTCGAAGACGACGGCGGCCCCCACGGGCCGCTCCAGCTGTGAGACAGCGTCGACAACCGCTCCACGCGCGCTCTCGACCACGGTATCCGGGGTCTGGTCGCAGATCTCCACGGCCGCGTTACGCTCCATGCTCGTCGCGCAGATGAGCGAGCCGTCGCCGTCGCGGGCGCGAAGGTACCGGGGCCGGACGGCACCGCTCAGGTCCGGCTCGGCGAGCGGGTGGATCATGGCGAGGACCTCGAACTCGTCGTCGGCGACCTCCGCGCCGTCGATTCCGAGGGTCTCGAAGTAGACGTCCTGGGCCGGCCGCCCGTCCAGCTGCATGACCCTCGGGCCGTCCGAGCGGGTCACGATCGACGGCATGCCGCGCGGAATGCAGCCGTGCGCGATGCCGACGCCGACCGGCGTCGAGCTGCCGATCGCCACGGCGACCACGCCGCCGGACAAGGCTCGACCGGCCGCGAACCTGGCACGCGCGGGACCTCCCGCCGCTCCACCCGCGAGCGGGATCGTCCCGCCCGCCGCCGCGTACGCCCCTGCGACGATCTCGGCCTGGTCGCCGGATTCCGAGTCGACGAACAGCAAGACGATCCCGTACGGCACGTCGTCGATCGCGGCGATCGCCTCGGCGGTCGCCTCGCGCCCGGCCGCACGCGCGTCCGCTTCCGAGGCGCCTACGCCCGCCGGCAGCGAGGCCGAGAAGGCGATCGCCGCGCACCCCGCCTCGATGAGCCCGTCCGCGCCGATCGCCGCCGTCCCCGTCATGCCGGCGACGAGCGCCCCTCCGGCGGCTTCCTGGGTCTCCGCCGCGAGAGCGTCCGGCTCGACGCTCGCCGGCCGGGAAGACGAGGACGAGCCCGGGTTCGCTCCCGAGGTCGGCGATCGCGCGCTCGACGGCCTGAGCAGGTGCCTGCGTACCCGCCGCTGAGGCGGAGGCGGCCACTCGTTCGCGCGTGTCTGTTCTGGCTGCTGGGGGCATAACCGCAGACTTGCCAAGGAAAGCGTCGAGGAATCTATGGCCGTCTGCGCGAAGAGCGAAACCTTTTACCCGTCCTCTGCGTTACTCCTACGTGAACCGACGATGGGTTGCGGCGCTGGTTGCCACAGTTGTCGTGCTGGCGTCGCCCGCGGCTGCCGCGGCCGAGGATGCGCCGTTCGTCGGCTGGAGCGCGCTCCTGCCCGGGCTCTCGTTTCAGTACGACCCGGCCAGCCCGGACGACTGCAGCGCGGGCCGCGTCCAGTGCGTCGACAAGACGATCCGCGACATGACAAGGCGCTCCGACGCGCTCGCCTCGTCGTGCGACCACAACGCGGTCTTCTCGCTTACCTACTTGCGCGTGACAGAGGACTACCGCCGGACGATCGAGGGGCCGTTCTTCGACGACACGCCGTTCGTCAACTACGAGGACACGCTCTTCGCCCACTACTACTTCGCGGCCTTCGACGCGTGGAACCAGGGTCGAGTCGCCGAGGTTCCGCCCGCGTGGCGGGTCGCGTTCGACGCCGCGAAGCGCCGTAAGGTCTCCGCCATGGGCGACCTGCTCCTCGGGATCAACGGCCACGTGCAGCGCGACCTGCCGCTCGTGCTCTACTCGATCGGCCTCGTTCGCCCGGACGGCACCAGCCGGAAGGCCGACCACGACCGCGTCAACATCATCCTGAACCGCGTCACCGACGACATCATCGCCGAGGTCGCGCGCCGCTTCGATCCGACCATCGACGACACCGACCTGCCGACGACCCTCGACACGGCCACCCTCTTCCAGGTCATCGCCGCCTGGCGCGAGAAGGCCTGGCGGAGCGCCGAGCTGCTGGCGGCGGCGCCCACGCCGGCGGCGCGCGAGCTCGTGGTGGCGCAGATCGAGCAGGACGCGGCAACCGAAGCCCGTGTGCTGGTCGCGTCGACCGCCTACCTGCCGCTCGTGCAGAGCAGCGCTGCGCGCGACGCCTTCTGCGCGGTCCACCACGACGATCCGTAACGAACGGACTTGTACGTCGGCGCTCGAGCTTAGTACCATTCCGCACTGATCAGAATGTGCTGGTGGTTGGACGGAGAAGAGGAGCAGCTCCTGCGGGACGAGGCGCAGCGCGCCGAGGACGAGCGCCTCGAGGTCGAGGCCGCCCGCGAGCGTGAGACCCCGCCGCCGGAGCGCACGCGCGACGACGAGCGCGAGCTGATCCGCCTCTGACGCTGGGCTAGTCGCCGCGCTTGAGCACCGTTGTGGCGACCCTGATGCCGAAGCGGCCAGGGATCATCACGACGTCCCACACCTGGTTGACGACGCCCGCCGCCGGGAATCTCGTCGGCGAGGTCGTCCACGATGTCGTCGACGCCCTCGATCAGGTCCTCGCCGAACTCGGCGATGCCGCCGGCCGTCGGGACCGCCGCCAGGGCGATCTCCTTCGTGATCGTAGGCCCGAGCTTCTCGAGCGTCGCCCGCACCGCCTGTTCCGCTCGTTCCGACGCTTCCTCGAGCGTCTCGCCTTCGCCTTTCTCGGCCCGCTTGACGCGGGCTCGGAGCATCAGCGCAACCACGACGCCCACCGCTGTCCACGCCGCGGCGAGGATCAGTGCGGCGAGCCAGGCGTCCATGACGGTCGCAAGGCCGAGCAGCGCAGCGGTGTTGGCGAGCACGAAGGCTGTAAGCAGCGCGGCCAGCGCCGCGAGAGCCGCCGCGACGCCGCCGGCCACCTGCCTGATCTGGGCCTTGTTGCGCTCGGCGGCGAGCCGGCTCTCGTAGTAGACGAGCGCGGCCAAGTCTTTCCCGAGCTGCTCGAGCAGCTCGGTTATGGATTCCTCGACATCCTCCTCAGAGGCGACTTCCGGGTCACTCGTCTCCTCCGTCACGAGCACCACTTTCGCACAGGCGCTAGCGTCGCGCCGTGACGCGACACGCAGTGCTCGGCGCGGGTGGAGTCGGCGCTTTCCTCGGCGCCGCCCTCACGCGTGCGGGACGCGACGTCGTGCTCGTGCTTCGCGACGAGTCGCTCGCGCGCTACGACGGCGTCGTCCACGTCGAGAGCGCGCTGCTCGGCGACTTCGACGCCGAGCTCCCCGCCGTCTCGGCGCTCGACACGACGGTCGACGTCCTGTGGGTCACGACCAAGGCGACCCAGCTGGCCGAGGCGCTCGAGCGCGTGCACGCCGCGCCGCAGGTCACGGTGCCGCTGCTCAACGGCATCGACCACGTCGAGCTGCTTCGGGAGCGACTCGGCAGCGTCCTGGCGGCCTCGATCGCGATGGAGTCGGAACGGATTGCGCCGGGTGTCGTCCATCAGCTGAGCTCCGTTCGCCGTCGTGCAGCTTGCGCCGGGCAGGCGGGCCGAGAGCCTGCGCCAAGAGCTCGACGACGCCGGCCTGACGGTGTCGATCGGCGAGAGCGAGGCCGACGTCCTGTGGCGGAAGCTCGCGCTGCTCGCGCCGATCGCGCTGACGACGACGCTGCACGGCTCGCCGCTCGGCGGGGTGATCGGCGACCCGTCCCGGCGGGGCCGGCTCGAGCGCTGCATCCGCGAGGTCGTGGCCACGGCGAACGCCGAGGGTGTCGCGCTCGACGCCGACCAGGCCGTCGCCCGGATCGAGGGGATGCCTGCAGACCTGAGGTCGTCGATGCAGAAGGACCGCGAGGCGGGCAGGCCGACGGAGGTCGACGCGATCGGCGGCTCGGTCCTCCGCGCCGCTGCGCGCCACGGCCTCGATGCGCCCACGACGCAGGAGCTCGTCGACGGCATCCGCGCCGGCGAGCCGTAGCCGCGACCTTGTCCAGAACTTGTCTAGTGTGGGCGTCGTGCACGTGGAGCTTCAGGGCTGGCGTTCGGTGCAGGGCCGCGGGCCGGACGGTTCGATCGACTCGGACGAGCGGGTCATCGTGGCTCGCACGGTCGTCGAGCGCTCTGAGGCCGGCGCCCGCAGCCTCGGCGAGCGGTACTGGCGCGAGGTAAACCGCGCCAGTCGCCGCCTCGCGCGCGGGCGAACGACAGAAGGTGGCGTCGAGCTGCGGCTCCTCGGCCGCGGTCCTTGCCTGCTGCGGTTCGGCCGGGCGGAGATCGCAGGCGACGGTGACGACGTCTCGTGCCGCTACCCGATCCTCGGAGGGCTGCTGGCTCGGCGGCCGGGCGGCGCGCTCACGCTCTCGCAGACGGGCTGTGACCAACCTGAGCTCCGGGCCGCCGTCACCGGCTTCGTTCCCCGGCTCCGCGGCCCGCTGTACGCACAGATTCAGCGGCGCGCCCACATCGCGATCAGCCGCCGCTACTTCGGACGGCTGATCCAGGAGGCCGCGCAGTGAGGGCGGCGGTGCTCGGGGCCACGGGGTTCATCGGCCGTGCGCTGGTGCCCGCGCTCGCCGAGCACGCCGACGTGGTCGCGGTGTCTCGGCGCGGCAACGCGGCCCGAAGGAGCCCGGGTCAAAGCGGTCGCAGCGGATGCAACCGACGCGACGGCGGTCGGCCGCGCGCTCGAGGGCGTGGACGTCGCTTACTACCTCGTCCACTCGCTTGGGTCCGCCGACTTCGACGAGATCGACCGGCGGGCGGCCACGACCTTCGCCCGAGAGGCGGAGCGCGCAGGGCTCAGGCAGATCGTGTACCTCGGCGGCCTGGGCGACGACGCCTCCGAGCTCTCGCCTCACCTCAAGAGTCGCGCCGAGACGGCAGCGATTCTCACCGGAGGCGGCGTGCCGGTCACGACGCTCCGCGCCGCGGTCGTCGTAGGCCGGGGGAGCGCCGGGTTCGAGACGATCGTCGCGCTGGTCGACCGGCTGCCGCTGATGATCGCCCCGCGCTGGGTGTCGATGCCCACGCAGCCGATCGCGCTCGCCGACGTCGTCGGCTACTTGGTGGGCGTCGCAGGACTATCCCGAGACGGTGGGCGAGACGTTCGACCTCGGCGGCCCGGAAGTCCTGACCTACCGCGAGATGATCGAGCGCGTCTCGCGCCTCCGCGGGCATCGGCGCCGGATCGTCGAGGTTCCCGTCCTCAGTCCGCGGTTGTCGTCGTACTGGCTCCATCTGGTGACGCCCGTTCGCGCGAGCGTTGCGCGGCCGCTCGTCGAGGGACTCCGCAATCCGACCGTCGCACAAGACGATCGCATCAGGCGTCTGCTCCCACGCGAGCTCACGCCTTTCGACGCCGCCGCGCGCCAGGCCCTTGCGGAAAACCGCGAGTGACCGCGGCCGCATTTGCGGTTGAGAGCTAGGGGTCCAGCAGCCGAGGCGACTCACCGCCGTGCAGCACGAGCACACGTCCAGCGAGCGACTCGTCTTGGACGAAGCGCAGGACGGCCTCGGCAACCTCCTCCGGCTCGAGCAGCGTGGCCCGCAGCGGCGGGGGCAGCGGCCGCCCCTGGGCCAGCGACTCGGCGATCGTCCGGCGGACGGCGGCCGTGCCGACCGTGTAAGGGCAAACGCAGTTGACGCGGATACCGCGCTCGCCGAGCGGTGCGAGGCAAGCCGTCAACCGCATGAGGCCGGCCTTCGTCGCCGCATACTCGGGGCTCGGGTGCGGAGCGAAGCCGAGACCCGCGGTCGAGGCGATGTTCACGATGGCACCGCCTCCGCGTCGCTCCATCGCCCTGACCGCGAAGTGAATGGCGAGCATTGCCGACCGCAGGTTGAGGTCGAGGGCGCGACTCCAGTGCGCGACCGTGGCGTCCGGGAACACGGGCTCGGTGTAGCCGCCGGCGTTGTTGACCAGGATGTCGAGGTCGGCGGCGATGGCCTCGACGTCCGGCTCGCTGGTGACGTCGGCGGCGACGAAGGTTGCACCGATCTCCTCCGCGACCTGGCGCCCGGCCTCCTCGTCTATGTCGGCGACACGTACGTCGGCCCCTTCACGGGCGAGACGGGCGGCGATCGCGCGGCCTATGCCTGCCGCGCCGCCGGTGACCACGGCGCTCTTCCCGGTGACCTCCATCGGCGAAGCATGCGTATTTCCCTCGATCGAGGGATGTAGACACGCCGAAATCCGCCGATAGTTGTCTATCCCGTTCGCCTCGTTCCCCCAGTCCCGCTCGCTGCCGTGCCCCGACTGCGGAGCTCCAGCGGAGCCGGACCACGTCTGCGACGGCGAACGGATGCTCGCCTTCCAGAACTTCCGCGTTCGCCAGGAAGTCGCCCGCTTCGACACCCAGCTCGAGGCGTGGCTCGCGACGCCCGAAGGGCGGTTCGCGGTGTGGCTCGCGGAACGTCAGCGCCGCCGCTAGACCGCGGCTCGCTGAACCTCAGCGTCGGCACTAGACCGCGGCTACGATCGAAGGTGTTGGTTCCCAACCCTCGGAAGGAGGACTATGGCTGTCAAGCCAATTCCGGAGGGCTACCACACCCTCTCGCCGTCGATCTCCGTGGAGAACGCCGCGGAGGCGATCGAGTTCTACAAGCGCGCGTTCGGTGCGAGCGAGCGCGGGCGGATGAATGGCCCTGACGGGCGGATCGCCCACGCCGAGCTTCAGATCGGCGATTCGATCCTGATGCTCGCCGATCCGTTCCCGATGGCCAGCACCAAGCCGCCGACGCAGATCGGCGGGACGGCTGTCACGCTCTTCCTCTACGTCGAGGACGTCGACGCGGTCTTCAAGCAGGCCGTCGACGCAGGCGCGACGTCGGAGATGGAGCCCGACAACATGTTCTGGGGCGACCGCTTCGGCAGCGTCGTCGATCCCTACGGGCACTCGTGGGCCATGGCGACCCACGTCGAGGACGTTCCGCCCGAGGAGATGGAGGAGCGCGGCCGCGCCGCCATGGCCGCGATGAGCGGCAGCTAGGGGAGATTCCAGGGCCGCCGGTCAGCGGCGCCGGCGGCTCTGCCGTTCGAATTTCGACTTGGGGGGACACATGCTCAGACGAACCAGGCGCGCCCTGCTGCTGGCGGGCGCAGCGTTCCTACTCGCGACCGGATCGGCCCAGGCGGTCGACTTCACGCCGGGCTCACCGGGCCTCGGCGACCCGTTCTTCCCGAACGCGGGGAACGGCGGCTACGACGTCTCGCACTACTCGCTGACGCTCGACTACACGCCGAGCTCGAACACGCTCGACGGCGACCGCCGTCATCACCGCGCGGGCGACGCAGAACCTCTCGCGCTTCGATCTCGACCTGCGCGGGTTCTCCATCTCGGCGCTGAGCGTGAACGGAGCCCCCGCCGCCCACACCCGCTCGGGCGAGCAGGAGCTCGTGATCACGCCGGCCGCCGGAATCCGCTCGGGCGACGCGTTCACCGTGCGGGTCGCATACTCGGGCACGCCCGCCGTCGTGACCGATCCCGACGGGTCGATCGAGGGCTGGGTGCCGACCGACGACGGCGCCTTCGTCGTCGGCGAGCCGCAGGGCTCGCCCGCTTGGTACCCGGTCAACGACAACCCCCGCGACAAGGCGACCTACGACTTCAGCGGTCACCGTCCCGGAGGGCCTGACGGTCATGGCGAACGGCGTGCTCGTCTCGAACACGACCGCCAACGGCAGGACGACGTGGGTGTGGAACGAGACCGACCCGATGGCGCCGTACCTCTCGACCGCGACGCTCGGCCGCTTCGACCTCGACGTCTCGAGCGTCGACGGCATCCCGTCGTACGTCGCCGTCGACCCGACACTGTCCAAAGGGCAGCGTGCTGTCCATAGCTGCCGGCGATCGTCCGATTCTACACGTCGATCTACGGGTCGTACCCGTTCAACGCCGTCGGCTCGATCGTCGGACGACGCCAAGGTGGTCGGCTACTCGCTCGAGACGCAGACGAAGCCGGTCTACGACCGCATGCCCGACGAGGCGACGCTCGCCCACGAGCTGTCGCACATGTGGTTCGGCGACTCGGTCACGCTCACCGTGTGGCCGGACATCTGGCTGCACGAGGGCTTCGCAACCTGGTCCGAGTGGATCTGGAGCGAGTACTAGCGGCAACAAGACCGCCCAGAAGTTCTTCGACCAGCTCTACAACACGCCCGCACGACGACATTCGCTTCTGGACGCCGCCTCCGGCCGTTCCGGGCACGCCGGCGTTCATGTTCAACGGGACGATCTACTACCGCGGCGGGATGACGCTGCAGGCGCTGCGGCAGAAGGTCGGCGACTTCGCGTTCTTCCGGATCATGCGCGGCTGGGCGACGCAGAACCGGTACGGCAACGTGTCGACGGCGCAGTTCATCGCGCTGGCCGAGCAGGTCTCGCAGCAGCAGCTCGACCACTTCTTCGACGTCTGGCTCTACCAGCCGGAGAAACCGACCTCCTGGTAAGCGAGAGCCTCGGTGAGGGCCGCCATTGCCGGCGGCCCTCACCGTCCGAGTGATCCACCGATAGGGCCGAGGCGAATACCCGCGTGCGATGTTCGCCTTCTTCCCACAGTCCCCGGACGTGACGTGCAGCGACTGCGGGGTCGTGCTGCCGCAGGGCGCGGTCGACGAGCACGTGTGCGACGAGCAGCGCAAGCTCGACCACCGGCTCCTCCAGGTCCACCACGAGGTCGCGGCGTTCGAGGGCCAGCTGAGCGCTTGGCTCGCCTCGGCGAGCGGTCGGTTCGAGGTCTGGCTCGCCGAGAGCGAGCGGCCCGCCTTCGGCTGACGAGGCCTGACGTACGATCGGCTCGTGGACGTCCGTGCGAGCCTCGAGATCGCGCTCGAGCCGGAGGCCGCGTTCGACGTGGTGGTCGACGAGCTGCGCCTCGCGCTCGAGCGGCAGGGACTGGAGCTCGACGGCGAGCGCGTGCTCGAGGGCGAAGCCGAGGTCGGCCAGGTCGTCGAATGGGACCGCGGCACGCGGATCGGCTTCCGCTGGTGGCCCGCGCCCTGGCAGCCGGACACCGTAACCGAGGTCGCGATCGGCTTCGAGGAGAGCGGGCGCAGGACCCGAGTGACGTTCGAGCATCGCGGCTGGGCCGACGCCGTCGGAGACGACAAGGCCGAGCTCGCCGGCTGGTTCGCCGGCGAGGTGCTCGCGCCGCTGCTGCGTGCAACGGCGCCGGTCGCGTTCGGCGACTGGCTCACCGACCGCGTCGCGCGCATGCCCTCGGGTGCACAGGCCCGCGAGACCTACCGCGACCCGCTCTACCACTGGCCGAACTTCCGCGTGCTGCTCGAGGAGCTCGCCCTGGCCGACGACGACTTCCTGCTCGAGGTCGGCTGCGGCGGCGGGGCCTTCCTGCATGCTGCGCTCGAGAGCGGCTGCCGGGCCGCCGCCGTCGACCACAGCGCCGACATGGTGCGACTCGCGAGCGACGTCAACCGCGAGGCCGTCGAGGCCGGCCGGCTGGAGATCCGGCATGCGAGCGCCGACGAGCTGCCGTTCGCCGACGACCGGTTCACGGCCGCTGTCATGACGGGCGTGCTCGGCTTCCTGCCCCACCCGGTCGCCGCCTTCGCGGAGATCAGGCGGACGCTCGTGGACGGCGGCCGCTTCGTTGCGCTGGGCAGCGATCCGGAGATGCGCGGGACGCCGGCCGCGCCGGAGCCCATGGCCTCACGCCTGCGCTTCTACGACGACGACGGGCTCGAGCGGATCGCCCGGAAAGCCGGGCTCACCGACGTCCGAGTCGAGCGGCGCGATCTAGGCCCGTACGCGCGCGAGGCGGGCGTGCCGGAGGAGCATCTCGAGCTCTTCTCGGCAGAGCCCGGAGCCCGTTTCCTCCTCGCCCGCAAATAGCGTTCTCAGCGGCGTCGTTCTGCGCCGGCTGGTCCTGGTGAGCCGGCGGTGCGGAAGATCCAAGCGGCGTGAGCCGTCTTGTGGTCGCATGAGACTCGCGCTCGCCGTCGCTGGGCTGTGCGTCTCCATCTTCAGAGCGATCTAGCTCTTGAGGGGACGTACGCCCGGCGACGACACCGTGGTCGCCTCATGTCAATCGTCCCGCGGGCCTGACACCAGCGGCGCCAGTAGCCGCGGCTCGAGCGACGCGAGCAGCGCGGCCGCCTGGCCCTCGCCGGCGTCGAGCGCGCGGCGCGAGCCGGCTCCCTGTCCGAGGTGGACGATGACGGTGCAGACGCCGGCGCGACGCTGGCCGGGCGAGCTGCGCACGTCGTAGGCGACCACCCCCGCCGGGTCGAGCTCCGACCAACGGCGGCGGAGACTTCCCTCCCGAAGCGTCAATCGCCGGCCGTCGTAGCCGTGGCCGAGCTGGCGGAAGCGGTCGAGCGCGACCACGATCGCCAGCGCCGTCAGGACGACCGCAGACGCGATCGCCCACGCCTCCACGAAGCCGGCGGAGACGGCGAGCAGGACGAGCGGGATCGCCAGCGCGCGCTGCAGGCGCCGCGACCGAGCGCGCGGTGGATGCGGAGCGAGCGGCATGTCGGGATCGGGAGCTTGCACGTCGACCGCGCGGATCAGGCCGGCCGCATCGGCCCTTCGAAGCACCGGCGCAAGCGTCGTTCCGCCCGCTCGCCCGCGCAGGCCGGCCGCGATGGCGGTCACCGAGGCCAGGCGGAGCGGCCGCCGGAGAGGCGAATCGCGGACGTCGGTTCCGCGGATCCGGTCGCGGTCGACGACGACGACTCGACGGGTGAGCAGGCCACGGGCCGCCGTCAGCCGCTCGCCGTCGTCCTCCAGCGTGAAGTGCCAGTCGACGAGCAGCGACCCGAACGCGGCGATCGCGAGGACGAGCCCAATGCCGACCGCGAGGGCGATCGTGATGCCGAGCGGATGCGTGGGCACGTGGTCGAGCAGCTCGTGTCCGCCGCGCTCGACGAACCCGCCGGGGAGGTCGTCGGCGAGGTTGAAGACGACGCCGATCACAGCGGTCGGCGCCAGCAGGTAGCTCAAGCTCGTGATCCCGCCGAGAGCGAGCAACGCGTACGTAGCCCGGTAGAGCGTCGCGGGCTCGGCGACGCGCTCGGCTGCGGCCCGCTTGCCGAGCAGGACCTCGCGCAACCGGTCGGCCTCTGCGCGAGAGACGGCTGCCAGCGACAGCTCTGCGTCGGACTCGCCCCCGGCGGCCGCCTCGACCTCGACGCGCACGAGCCCGAGCAGCCGGTGCAGGAATGGCTCGGTGACGACGACGCCGCGCACGCGGTCGAGCGGGATCGTGCGCACGTGGCGCCCCACCACGCCGGAGTGGAGCTCCAGCCGGCCGCCGAGCACGCGATAGCGGAACCGCCACCAGGCGACGACGCCGATCCCGACGGCGACGAGGCCGCCCAGGACGAGCGCGGCGATCACCCTCGTTCCCGCGGAGATCGCGATGACGACCACCGGCAGGATCCCTACACCGACGAAGCGTCGCGCGATCACGAGCGCGGCCAGCGGGTGGAGGCGGCCCTCGATCACGGGCGCGGCGCTCACGTTCCCTCCTCGATCCCGGCACGGCGGGCCAGCTCCTCGACGAGCCCGTCGGCGACCTGGGGCCGCAGCCCGTGGATCGACGTGCCGCCGGCGGCCGAGGCCGTCGTGACCTCGACCGACACGAGGTCGAACGCGCGCAGGAGCGGCCCGGCGTTCGTGTCCACCGTCTGCACGCGCGCGTGCGGGATCACCTGCCACCGTCGCCAGAGCCAGCCGTGCGTGACGTACAGGCCGAGCTCCATGACCTCGTAGCGGGAGCGGCGGTAGTCGACCTTCGGCCTGACGACGGCGCCGACCGCCGCGAGGAGCACGACCCCCGCGCCGACGCCGCCGACAACCCAGGCGGCCCTCGAGGAGCCGGCCGTCGCGGTGATCACGGTCGCCATCGCGATCAGGACTGCGAGGACGAGGGTCGCGAGCAGGCCCTCGACGGTCCAGGCCGCTCGGACGCGCGGGTCGAGCGCGTTCGCGGGCTCGCGGAGGATCACCGTGCGTGCGGGTGCAGGTAGCGCACCATGCGGTACGCGGTTGGACGGAAGCCGCGGTTCGGCCAAAAGCGCGAGGCCGACAGGTTCGCCACCCGCCAGTCGGCCTTGGCGCGTTCGTGACCCTGGTCGCGCGCCCAGCGCAGCGCGTGCTCGGTGAGCGCTTTCCCCACGCCCAGGCCGCGGGCCTCGGGGAGGGTCGCGGCGACGTCGATCGAGATCGGCTCGCCCGGGTCGGCCCACAGGAGCAGGCCGCCGAGCAGAGCGCCGTCGCGCTCGGCCACGAACCAGGTCGCCTCCGGATCGGCGAGCGCCTCGCGCCAGTTCTCGCGGAACCGCTCGTCGCTGGGCCGCTCGAGGCCGGACCAGACCGGCGCCTCGATCTGGAGCTCGGTGATGATCGGGGCGAGCCGCGCGGCAGCGTCGAGATCGTCGGGGCCGCCCTGCCTGATCGTCACGCCGTCGGGCGGCGACGACTCGGGCACGTCGTCGAGCGGGCGTTCCGCGTGGACCTGCTGAATCGCGAACGCGACGCCGAGCCAGGCGCGGAGCACGGGCTCGTCCGCGGGGACGACGACGTAGTGGCTCGGCGCTCCATCGTCCAGCCAGCCCTGCCCGGCGGCGGCGTAGAGGTCGCGGTAGAGCTCGGGGTCGTCGGCGTGGTGGTCGCCGATGCCGGACCAGGCGTGGCGGCCGCGAAGCCCTTCCTCGCGGACCTCGCCGACGAGGCGTCCGACGACCTGCCCGTTCCGGCGCGCCTCCGCTCCGCCATCGACGCGAACGATCTCCACGCGGCTAGTGTCGCCGAAACATGGCCCGGCGACGCAAGCTGTTCATCGCCCTGCAGATCACCGCGGTCGTGGTCCTGCTCGCGTTCCTGGGCTACGCGCTCCAGGACGCGTGGCACGAGGCGAAGCCGCTCCTGCGCGACGCCGACCTCCTCGACCTCTCGATCGCGTTCGTAGTCCTCACCGTCTACTACCTGCTGTTCGTGATCGGCTGGGTCTGGATCCTCGCCGCGCTGCATGTCAACGTCACGTACCGCATCGCGCTCCAGTCGGAGATGGTCTCGATGCTCGCCAAGTACATCCCGGGCGGCGTGTGGACCCCGGCCGCGAGGGTCGTGGCCCTTCGGCGCCACGGGATCACGGCGACGCCCACCGTCCTCGCCTCGATCGCGCTCGAGGCCGGGCTCTCCGCGGTCGCAGGCGTGCTCGTCTTCTTCGCGTCGCTGCCCACCGTCGACGAGGCCGACGCGCCGATCTGGCCGCTGCTCGCGTTCTGCCTGATCCTGGCCGTGCTCCTGCACCCGCGCGTCTTCAAGCCACTCGCGCGGAAGCTGCTGAAGCCGTTCGGCGCGTCGGAGCTGCCGCCGATCTCCTACCGGACCCTGCTGGGGCTCATTGCCTACTACGCGGTGACCTGGGTCTTCGGCGGCATCGCGATCCTCTACATGTTGCGCGCGGTCGGCGGCGACGTGCCCTTCAGCTACGTGCCCTACCTGGGCGGGGTCGGCGCCATCGGTGCGATCGTCTCGGTCATCACCGTGATCGCCCCGTCCGGACTGGGCGTGCGTGAGGCCTCCATGTACGGCTTGTTGCTTGCAGTGACGACCGGCGGCGTCGCACTCGCGGCAACCGTGGTCAACCGGGTCGCGATCACGGTGGTCGAGGCCGGGCTCCTGCTCGGCGGCGGGCTCCTCGGAGCCTTCAGGAAACCGTAAAGAAACGCTGAAGAGCGCAACATCGCGCGTACCGTCGCGTTGAACTAAGAGAACCACTCCACACAACAGGGGGTCTTACCTGTGCGAAAGCTGATTCTCGGATCGATCGTCGCGGTGGTCCTCGTCGCCGCCGGCGTTGCCTACGCGGCGGTGTCGGCCGTTACCGACAGGCCGACGGCGAAGTCGCTGCCCCAGATCACGGGCACGGCCCGCGACGGCGACACGCTCACGGTCAGCGACGGCCAGTGGGAGCGAGGCGACTCGCTGACCTTCGCGTACCAGTGGCAGCGTTGTGACGCGACCGGCGCCGGCTGCGCGGACATCACCGGCGCGAACGCGAAGGCGTATAGCGCACTGCCGGCCGACGTCGGCAAGACGCTTCGGGCCGAAGTGGCCGCAACCGACACGGACGGCTCGAGCCAGGCGGTCTCGGCCGTGACGCGCGACGTCGTCGCCAAGGGCGCCGACGCCACCGTCCGGCCCGCCGGCGCGGTCCGTCTGCAGGACGGCACCTACTCGATCCCGGCGACGAGCGTGAGCCCGCCGGAGCGGCTGGTCATCTCGCGCCTGCAGTTCCAGCCGTCGGTGATCCGCTCGCGGGTCCCGTTCACGGGGCGCTTCCGGGTCACGGACACGCGCGGCTTCGCTGTGCGTGACGCGATCGTCTACGTGATCGGCGTGCCGTACTCGCGCATCGGCCTCGTGCCGGAGGCGAAGACGGACATGAACGGCTGGGCCCAGGTCCAGATCACGCCGACCGCCCGCCTGCCGCTGCGGAACGGCTACTACCTCGTGACGTTCATCCGCGCCCGCAAGGAGGGCGACGATTTGCTCGCGGGGGTCTCCACGCGGCGCCTTGCGCAGTTGAGGACTGCTGCGCCCGCGCGGTAAGGCGAGCAAAGTGGGCAACGCGCAGGCCCTACGGGGCCTGCGTGTCCGCCCCACATTCAGTGGAGCGCGGTGAGCGGGTCGATCGCGGCCCCGCGGAGCCGCAGCTCGAAGTGCAGGTGCGGCCCAGTCGCGCGCCCGCTGGCGCCGACCTGTCCGATCTGGGCTCCCGCGCCGACCTGCTGACCGAGACGCACGTCGACGTGCGAGAGGTGTGCGTACATCGTGCGCACGCCCATGGAGTGGGCGACGGTGACGAGGAGCCCCCAGCCGCCTGACCGCCGCCCCGCCCACACGACGCGGCCGGGACCCGCGCTGACGACCGGTGTCCCCTTTGGCGCGACCAGGTCGACCCCCGCGTGGAAGCGCCGGCCACGCGGGCCGAAGCCGTCGGCGATGGTGGCGACCAGCGGCCAGCGCAGCAGGATCGGCGAGACGGGCGGCGGCACCACCCGGAGAGCGTGCAGCGTCGCGGGGCCGACGAGCCCGTCCACGGTCAGCCCGGCCCACCGCTGAAAGCGGCGGATCGCCGCCTCGGTGCCGGGCCCGAGCCGGCCGTCGAACGGGCCCGAGGGGAAGCCGTGCCAGGCGAGCAGGAACTGGAGCGCGGAGACGTCCCAGCCGACCGCGTCCGGTTGGAGGACGCGGCTGCCCAGTGTGTGGCGGCCGAGCCGGCCGAGGGCCAGCCGCGTGCGCAGTCCGATCACACCGGTGACGGGCACTCGCTTCCGACGCTGGAAGCGCCGCACCGCGCTCGCCGTCTGCGGGCCTTCGATGCCGTCGACCGGCCCGCGGTAGAGGTTGCGGGCGTGCAGGGCGATCTGGAGGGCCGCGACGGCCGGATCGCCGTGGGCTCTCGCCGATCCGGCAAAGCCCAGGAGGGCGAGGACGGCCGCCGCCACGAGGCAGGAACAAGCTCTCCGCAGCACGGATGGATTCATTTCGCCGCCACGCCCGATGCTCCTCGCAAGTTCTTTAGAGGAGTTGTCGCCCGGCGCGCCAACAGAACGTGGTTTCCGCCCAGTACCTAGGAGGTGGTAGTTGAGATGCGCCGCACATCTCTACGGCGACCGTCGCCCGCGATGGTCGTCGCCTGCATCGCATTGGGGGTGTCGCTCGGAGGGACGAGCTACGCCACCATCACACAGGTCCTGCCGCGTAACGCGGTGGGATCGATCCAGCTACGGGACAACTCCGTGACCTCGGAAAAGGTCAGGGACTTCTCGCTTCGGCTGTGGGACTTCAAGCGCGGGCAGCTTCCGCGCGGGCCGGCAGGACCGGCCGGTCCCGCGGGCCCGGCGGGAGGGATCGGACCGCTGATCCTGCATGAGAGCTCCGTGATCGTGCCCGGCAACGCAGCCGGCAACGGGCTCTATGCAACGCGGTCGATCCATGTCCGTTGCGCACCCGGTGAGCGTGCTGTCACCGGCGGAACTAGCTGGTCGAGCGATGCAGATGACTCCGAGCTGATCACCGTCTACAGCCGGCCGATCGTCGAGGGTAAGACGGTCGTCGGCTGGCGGGCGCGAGGCGGCTCGGACGTCAACCAGGACCGGACGTTCACCGTCGAGGTCCTCTGCGTGAAGTAGCAAGACGCAGGAAACACACAGGCGGGGGCGTACCATGCGGCGGTGCGCCCCCGCCCTGCTCGGCTCGAGCGGCTCCCCGAGCAGTACTTCACCGCGCTGCTCACCCGGGTTGCGGCGGCACGCGCAACCGAGGGACCGCCGCTCCTCGACCTCGGCCGCGGCAATCCCGAGGTCGGCCCTCCTCTCCATGTCATCGAGCGGCTCGCCGAGGCGGCACGTGACCCGCGCGCGCACGGCTATGCGCCTTTCCGTGGGCTGAGCCGCCTGCGCGAGGCGATCGCCGCCCGGTACGCGTCCGAGTACGCCGTCGAGCTCGACCCAGAGACCGAGGTCGCGGTCGTGCCCGGGACGAAGACCGCGATCGTCGAGCTCTGCCTCGCGCTCGCCGAGCGCGGCTCAACGGTCGTGCTCCCGGATCCCGGCTACCCGGACTACCCGTCGGGGGTGGCGATGGCCGCTGCAAGGCTCGGAGCGCTCCCGCTCGACGGCGGCAGGCCGGTGTGGGACGAGGCGCCGCGCGACGATGTGGCCGCGCTCTACCTCAACTACCCGTCGAATCCCTGTGCGGTGTGCGCGCCCGACGGCGTCTTCCGCAAGACGGTGGAGTTCGCGCGCGAGACCGGCGCTGCGATCGTGCACGACTTCGCCTACGGCGATCTCGTCTTCGACGGGAGAGCGCGCGAGAGCTTCCTCGCGACTCCGGGCGCGAAGGAGGTCGGCGTCGAGATGTTCTCGCTCTCGAAGACCTACGGGATGGCCGGCTGGCGGCTCGGCTTCGTGGTCGGCAATCCGGAGATCGTCGCTCGGATGGACCAGCTCTCCAATCACGGCCGCGCCGGGATCTTCGCGCCGCTCCAGGAGGCAGCGATCGCGGCGCTCACGGGCCCGCAGGACTCGGTCGAGGAGCGGCGTGCGCGCTACGAGGCCAGGCGCGATCGAGTGCTCGAAGCGCTGCCGCTGGAGGCGATCTCAGAGGGGACGTTCTACGTCTGGGTCGCGCTTCCGGACGGGCTCTCCGTCGAGCGGCTCCTGACCGAAGCGCGGGTCGCGCTCGCGCCCGGAGAAGGCTTCGGATCTCGCGGCGCCGGCTGGGCGCGCCTGTCGCTGGCTGTCGACGACGACACGCTCGACGAGGGCCTCGAACGCCTGGCCGCGGCCCTGGCCTAGGCCGTTTCGGACCAAAAACTCGCCGAGCCGGTTTCGCTTTCGTCCACCGCCTCAACTGGCTTTGGGCTTCCGCCTACAACCACTCGAAACGGCTTCGACCTACTCGCGCTCCGTGCTCGGCGCAAGCGGCAACCTACGAGACCCGAGAGGTGTCCGCAAGAGCCACGCACACGAACTTCGCGCAAATTGCGGGGAAGTGTTTCAGGGGGTCTCGGAGGGGCGCTCGGGCGTCTCGTCGGAGCGTCGCCTGCGCAAGAACCAGACAGCGCCGGCGACGGCCGCGAGGCCCGCCGCGATCGCGCTCTTGTTCGGTCGCATCGAGTCGCCGGAGCGACCCGGGGCCGCGGACTTGGCCTTGTGCTTGGCCGCGCGCTTGCCGACCTGCCAGACCGTCCAGCCGAGCACGGCGTTGCGCTTGTTGATCACGCTCATCGAGGCCGGAGCCTACCCGCTCTCCCTATCCGGGTAACTCTCCGAGCGCGGCCGGCATGGTGTCGACGAACGACTCGAGCGACGCGGGCACCGGGATGGCCGCAAGCGCCGCCCACGCCGAACGCTGTGCGCGCTGGCTTCGGGCGAAGCCGCTGCACTCGCTGCAGTCGCGGAGATGCCTGCGAAGCACCCCGCGCTGCCGCCACGGGAGGCGGCCGTCGACCTGGCGCGACACGGCGAGTCCGGCCTCGTCGACAGCTGAACGTGCCCACGACCTCGACTTCGCCCGCTACGGGCGGTGCTGCGTCGTCGGCGAGATCGGTGGCGGAGACGCGCAGCCGACATGCGGCGTGGGCGAGCTCGAGGAGGCAGACATGCGGGCTCGAGCTGCGCTCGCCCGCGCTCGTGTGCGCGGTACGCGCCGACGAAGGCCGTCCGGGTGATCTCCTCGGCGGCGCGCGGGTCCCGCAGCAGCACGAGCGCGTACCGGTACACGTCGCCGACGTGCTGCCCGTAGAGGCGCTCGAATGCGCCTTCCCCGCGCCGCGCGTGCGCAAGACGCGGTGTCATGCCTGGATAGATGCCGCGGAGACCCGGAACTTGCTGGCCGCCGCAGCTGGTGGCACGGCTACGGCCCGTGCGGCAACGGAACTCCGGGCACCTGCGGTAGCGGCGGCGGGGGGAGAGGCGGCGGTGGCAGCGGTGGAAGCTGCGGCAGTTGGGGAAGCGGTGGCAGCGGCGGAAGCGGCGGTGGCGGTGGAAGCACCTTGGGAAGCTCGACCGGCGGTGGCGGCGGCAGGACCGGCAGCTGCGGGAGGGTCACAGTGGGAAGCTGCAGCGGCGGCGGTTCGACGACCGCGGTGGGCCGCGGAACGACCGGCGCCGGTGTGCGATTGTGACGGGGCGGAAGAGGCGTGCGGCGTCGTCGCGGAGGGTGCCGGCGCCGCGGACGGTTCGTCGATTGCCTCGGAAGGACGGAGCGTGCGGCGATGCGCGCCGTTCTTTCCTGCCGGCTCGAACGTCTGCTCCACGAACCTGCGATCTGCTCGCTTGCCGGATCGTCGTGTCGCGCGGACTTGTTGGCCACGCGAAGCCGCAGATCCAGCCGTGGCGTGCGCGCGGCTGCGCGGCGACGGTCGGATTCGCGTCCCGCGTCTGCGTGACGGCGTTGACCGCCTCGTGCGTGGCTCCCGCGGCGACCGCTCCCGCAGCCACGACAGCGGCGACCTTGCCGAAGAGGCCGCTGCCGGCGACCGCCGCACTGCCGCCGACGGTCGCAGCGCCGCCGCCGCCGATGAAGTTCTGGAGCGAAACCGGGAGCGGCACGGCGCCGAGGGTCGTCTTGAGCGCCGAGCGATGCGCGCGCTGCCGGCGCTCGAGCGAGGCGCACTCCTTGCACTCGCGTAGGTGCGCGCGGAGCGGGCCGCGCTCGCTCTGGCGTGAGGGTTCCCTCGATGCGGTGGGTGAGGGCACGCTCCGCCTGGCCGCACGTGAGGCTCCCTTCGAGCTGCTCGCGGAGCGCGCGGCGGCCGCGGAAGAGCAGCGTCTCGACCGCGCTGACCGAGGTCTCGAGGACGGTGGCGATCTCGGCGTAGGAGCGGCCCTCGAGCTCGCGCATGATCAGGGCCGCGCGCTGGTTGAAGCTCAGGTGCGTGAGCGCCTCGCGGATCTCGTCGGCAGTCGGGACGTCGTCGTCGGCGCCGGCGCGCTGGTGCCCGTCGGTCTCCTGTAGCGCGACCTCCTGGGGCCGGCGCGCGGAGGCGCGGAAGCGCTGGCGACACTCGTTGTGGGCGATCTTGATCAGCCAGTTGTGGGGCTTGACCGGCCGTTCGCCGCGGCGGAACGCGCGGTACGCGCTGAGGAAGGTGGCCTGGGTGATGTCCTCGGCGTCGGCCTCGTTGTGGAGGACGGCGAGCGTGTAGCGGTAGACGTCGTGGACGTGGTGCTTGTAGAGCCGCTCGAACGCCCGGTCAACGGACTTCTGGCGGTGGATGAGGACGGGGGTCATGTCCGGTAGATACCCCCGATTGCGATTTCTTGCGCTTTGCTCGCCTTTGCCGCTCGAGTCACCTTGCTCTAACGTCGGACCGCGCTCTGTGGATACGTCGGCGCGGGCTCGGTTCGAAGTCGTTGCAGACGCGTGATCGGTTCGGCGGTACCGTCTTCGCCGGGTGGCGGGAGGAACCGGACGCCAACTCCCCACCCCAAGGGGAGGGGAAGGAACCTCTCTTGGGCGCTGGCGCGTCCCTAAGCTTGCGCCGCCGCGCGCTTGCGGTTCGGGAGGTGGATCGCGCGACCGAGCGCGACGAGGCCGGCTTCCTTGATCGCCTCGGACAGCGTCGGGTGCGCGGCCATGCCGTCGGCGACCGTCTCGACCGTCGACTCCGCGTCAAGGGCCACGACGCCCGCCTCGATCAGGTCGGTCACGTGCGGCCCGACCATCACGATCCCGAGAAGCTCCCCGTACCGGGTCTCGTGGATCGACTTGACCCACCCGACCGTCTCGTTCTGCATCACGGCCCGCGCGTTCGCGACCCACGGGAACATCCCGGTGGCGACGTCGTCCCCGTACTGCTCGCGCGCCTCGGCCTCGGTCAGCCCCACGCCCGCGATCTCCGGATCGGTGTAGATCGGCCGCGGAACGCCGCGGTTGTCCACGACCGCGTCGTGGCCCATCGCATTCTCGGCTGCGACCTCGCCCTCGCGGAACGCGGTGTGCGCGAGCTGCCAGTACCCGGCGCAGTCGCCGACCGCGTAGATGTGCTCGGCCGTCGTCCGTCGGTGCTCGTCGGCGGCGATCCCCTTGCGCGGATCGAACTCGACACCGATCGACTCGAGCCCGAGCCCATCGACGAGCGGGCCGCGCCCGACCGCGACGAGCATCAGGTCGGCGTCCACGGTCTCGTCGTCGCCGAAGTGGACACGCAGGCCGTCGCCGGTCTCCTCCACGCCCGTGCACTGCTTCTCGAGATGGAGCGCGATCCCGCGTTTCTTGAACTGCTTTGCGAGCTCTTTCGACGCATCGTCGTCCTCGGCGGGGATGAGCTTCGGCAGCATCTCGATGATGGTCACCTCGGAGCCGAAGCGCCGGAAGATCGAGGCGAACTCGCAGCCGATGATCCCGCCGCCGAGCACGACGAGCCGGCGCGGCACGTCGGTCTGTGCCAGCAGCCCGGTCGAGTCGACGCAGCGGGCCGAGTCGAGCCCGGGGATCGGCGGCCGCAGCGGGAACGACCCCGTTGCGATGACGGCAGAGCGGAACGAGACGTCCTCCCCGCCCTCGACCGCGATCGTGTTCGCGTCCTTGAACCGGCCGGCCCCCTTGATCCACTCGACGCCGTTGGCCTTGAAGAGCGAGGCGACACCGCTGGTCATCTGCTTGACGACGCCCTCCTTCCACTCGTTCGCGGCGCCGAAGTCGAGCTGCGGCGCGCCGACCTGGACGCCGAGCTTCCCAAACGTCTCCTCGGCTTCCTTGATCGCGAACGCGGTCTGTACCCAGGCCTTGGTCGGGATGCAGCCCACCCGCAGGCAGGTGCCGCCCAACTCGGGCTCCTTCTCGATGCACGCGGTCTTCGCGCCCAGCTGAGCGGCGCGAATCGCGGCCGTGTACCCGCCGGGGCCGCCTCCGAGGACGGCGACGTCAAACTCCATCTCTCGCTCCCTGTCGCTTTCGCTCGATCCTACTGACGCCGCCCCGCCTCAGGCGTCAGCTGCCGATGCTCGGGCGATCCGCCGCGAAGGCGACCTAGCCGAGCTCGGCGACCATGGTCGCCGAGCGGCCATGCTCCTCGACCTTGCGGAAGCCGAAGCTCTCGTAGAGACCGATCGACGGGTTGTCGCGGTCGACGCTCAGGCTGAGCCGCGCGAAGCCGTCGCGCTTGGCCCGCGCGATCAGGGCCTCGAGCATCTCCTTGCCGAGCCCGCGGCCGCGCCTGCTCGGGACGACCGCGATCGCGAGCTCGGGCGTCTCCTCGTCGACGAACCCGTAGCCGGGCTCGCCCTCCTTGAACAACCGGTACCAGGCAGCACCGACCGGAAAGCCCTCGTCGAGGGCGAGCACGCCTGCATCGCCATTCCGCCCCCACGCCATCACGTAGCGGTACACGGGTTGCTCGTCCTGACCCGCCGGTACCTCGCGGCGGTAGAAGGCGTGGTGGAGCATGTCGCGGAGGAAGCGGATGTCGCGCGGCTCGATCGGCCGGATCATCGCCGTAATTCTTGAACGAGCTGGATGCGATTTCCATCCGGATCGAACACGTCGAGCAAACGGACCTCGCCGTGGAGCTCGAGCACGGTGCCGACCTCGACGTCCTCACCGCGTAGACGCTCGCCCTCGGCCTTCACGTCGTCGACGTCGATGGTGGCCACCCCGCCGTCTGCTTGCGGCTCGCCTTCGGCGAGCGCGATCTGCATCGCGCCGCACTCCAGCTTCGCCCAGCGGTCGTCCTCGTCCAGGTAGGTCTCCTCGAAGCCGAGGTTGCCCGTGTAGAACGCGCGACCGGCGTCCAGGTCGCGCACGAAGTACCAGACCCGCACGCGCCTACAGTGCCAGGCCTGGCTCTTCCAGGAAGTCCTTGACCGTCCGCAGGAACTCGGAGGCGGTGGCGCCGTCGAGCGAGCGGTGGTCGCACGTCAGCGTCATGGTCATCATCGGCCGGACCTCGAGCTCGCCCTCGCCGACAACGACGCGGTCCTCCAGCGCGCCCACCGCCAGGATCGCGGCCTGCGGCGGGTTGAGCACTGCGATGAACTGCTCGACCCCGTACATGCCGAGGTTCGAGATCGTGAACGAGCCGCCGTCGAGGTCCTCCTGGCGCAGCTTCCCCTCGCGCGTGCGCGCGACCAGCTCGCGGCTCTCGACTGCGATCTGCTCGATCGACTTCACCTCGGCGGCGCGCAGTACCGGGACGATCAGCCCGTTCGGAACTGCCACGGCGATGCCGATGTCCGCGCTCGGGAGCAGCTCGACCGCGTCCTCGGCGAAGCGCGCGTTGACGTCGCGGTGCCGCATCAGCGCCGCCGCACAGACCTTGATCAGGATGTCGTTGTAGCTCGGCCGCACGCCCTCCTTCGCCCGCTCGACGAGGCGGGCCCGGAGCTCGACGGACCGGGTCATGTCGGCCGACATCGAGATCTGGAAGGCCGGCGCCTGCCACGCCTCGGTCATCCGCCTGGCGATCGTCTTCCGCAGAGATGTGAGCGGGACGCGCTCGATCTCGCCCGTTCGCTCGGCGACGGCCGTGACCGCCGGAGCGGCGGCGGCGCGCTCGACGTCCTCGGCGACGATCCGGCCCTCGGGCCCCGTGCCGTGGACGGCCGCGAGCTCGATGCCGCGCTCCCGCGCGATCCGCCGCGCGAGCGGCGACGCCTTGATGCGGCCGTCGGCGCGCGCGGGCTCCGCGGGCGCCGCCTGCGTCGCCTGTTCGGCGCCGTTGCTCGAGGCTGCCGCCCCGCGCTCGCGCTCCTCGTCCCGCGCGGGCGCGCGCGACCCCTCTTCGGCAGCGGCGTCGTCGGTCTTGGGCGCCGTCTCGACCGAGACCTGCTCCCCTTCTTCGCCGATCACTGCGATCGTCTGCCCGACCGGAACCTCGCCCTCGGCGACGGCGATCCGCAGCAGGACGCCCGAGGCGTCGGCCTCCACCTCCTGTGTGACCTTGTCCGTGTCGAGCTCGTAGAGCGGCTCGCCCTTCTCGACCTGCTCGCCCTCGGACTTGAGCCAGCGAACGATGGTGCCGGCCTCCATGCCCTGGCCCAGGCGCGGAAGCTTGATCTCAGTCGCCACGGGCCACGGTCTGCTTGATCGCCGCGAGCACGTCGGCCGCGTGCGGAACCACGTACTCCTCCATCACCGGCGCGAACGGCAGCGGCGTGAACTTCGCGCCGACGCGCTCGATCGGCGCGTCGAGGTAGTCGAAGGCCTGGTGCTGGACGACGGCCGCGATCTCCGCGCCGAAGCCCATGCGCGTGACAGCCTCGTGCGCGACGACACAGCGGTTCGTCTTCTTGACCGAGTCGACGATCGCCTGCTCGTCGAGCGGCAGCAGCGTGCGCGGGTCGACGACCTCGACCGAGATGCCCTCGCTCTCCGCCTGCTCCGCCGCCGAGAGCGCGTCGTGGACGAGCCGCCCGATCGCGACCACGGTCACGTCCGTCCCCTGCCGGTGCACACGCGCCTTGCCGATCTCGATCGGCTCGAGCTCCTCGGGCACCTCCTCCTTGATCCCGTAGAGCGTGCGGTGCTCGAAGAAGACGACGGGGTTGTCGTCGTAGATCGCCGACCAAAGCAGCCCGCGGACGTCTGTCGGCGTCGACGCGAACACCACCTTCAGGCCGGGGATGTGGGCGAACCAGGCCTCGAGCTGCTGGGCGTGCTGGGCGCCCGGAGACCACCCCGCGCCACCCTGCGTCCGCACGGTGACCGGAACCTTGAGCTGCCCACCGGACATGTAGCGGTGCTTCGCGGCCTGGTTGACGATCTGCTCGGATGCGAGCGTGAGGAAGTCCTCGTACATCACCTCGGCGACCGGCCGCATGCCCTGAATCGCGGCGCCGATCGCCGTCCCCACCAGTGCCATCTCGGAGATCGGCGTGTTGCGGACGCGGTCTGACCCGAACTCGTCGAGCATCCCCTGCGTGACCCCCATCGAACCGCCCATCTCGGCGATGTCCTGGCCCAAGATGAAGACGCTCTCGTCCTCGCGCATCGCACGCGAGAGCGCGTCGCGGACCGCCTCGCGATAGGACAGCTCAGGCATAGAGGTTCTTGAGCGCGTCCTCGGGCTTCGGGTCGGTCCCCGCCTTGGCAAACTCGACCGACGCGTCGACGAGCTCATGCGCCTCGCGGTCGAACTGCTCGAACTCCTCGTCTGAGAGGTCGAGCCGCTGACGCAGCTTGGTGATCGGGTCCTCGGTCTCGCGGAGGCGCGGGAGCTCGTCCTTCGGCCGGTAGACCTGCGGGTCGCCGACGTAGTGGCCCGTGAGCCGGTACGTCCTGACGTGCAGAAACACCGGCCCATGTCCCTCGCGCGCGTGCGCGAGCGCCTCGATCGTCGCCCGGTGGACCTCCTCGACGTCCTGCCCGTCGACGTGCACAGCGCGCATGCCGTACGCCTCGGCCCGCTTGCAGAGATCCTCGATCGGCAGCTGCTGCTTGGCAGGGGTCGACTCCGCCCAGCCGTTGTCCTCGAGCACGAACAGCGCCGGGACGCGCCAGAGCTGGGCGAGGTTGAGCGATTCGTGGACGGTGCCGATGTTGGTCGCGCCGTCGCCGAAGAAGGCCACGGCGACGCGCGGCTCGTCGCGGAGCTTGAACGCGAGCGCGGCGCCGGTAATCGCGGGCAGCCCGCCGCCGACCACCGCGTTCGCGCCCATGTTCCCGCGCTCGACGTCGTACAGGTGCATCGACCCGCCGTAGCCATGCGAGCAGCCCTCGAGCTTTCCGTACAGCTCGGCCATCAGCTCGTTCGGATGCGTTCCCTTGGCGAGGGTGTGGCCGTGCGCCCGGTGGGTCGAGGCGATCACGTCGCCCTCCTCGAGCGCGCGGCAAACACCTACGGCGACGGCCTCCTGGCCGATCGCCACGTGGAGGAATCCCGGCAGCTCGCCGGCGCGGAAACGCTCCTCGACCTTCTCCTCGAAGCGCCTGATGAGGAGCATCTCGCGGAAGAAGTCCTGCAGCGTCTCCTCGGACAGGGCTCCGCGCTTCTCGACCTTGGCCATTGCGGGGCCAATGTACCGATAACCTCCCGCCCGTGAAGCTGGCAAACCGATGGCGGGAGATCGAGCGCGAGCTCCCGGAGGACTGGCGCGAGGCCCGGCTGCTGCTTCGAGTTTCCGACCCGAGCCAGGCCGAGCGCGCGGCCGCCATGCTCACGCCTCTGATGCCGGGGCGCCACGGCGACGAGATCCGCTTCCACGCGGCTCGGAGCGGCGCGGGTGCCGGCCCCGACGCCGTCTCGCGTCTCCTGGGCCGGCTCGACCGCGAGCGCATAAAGGGCCAACTGGAGCTCGTGTCGACCGAGAAGACGGCGGAGCCCGAGCCGGAGGCGCAGCCGGTCGAGACGCCGCGCCTCGTGGAGTCGTGGGAGCACGCCCTGTCCACGCTCCCACCCGACTGGAGCGACCTCTACGCCGAGCTGGAGCTCGACTCCTCCGACCACCTCGAGCGGGCTGCGCTGCTGCTCTCGCCCGTCAACCCGGCCCGCTACGGCGAGAGGCCTGGGCTCCGCTTCCGTGTGGCGCGCCGCTTCGGCTACGGCGCCTCAGCGGCCGTCGTGCGCAGGTGCCTGGAGCGGCTCGACGGCGAAGGCGTCACGGGCCAGCTCCGCATCCTCCGCGTCCTGTCGGACACCGACCCGGTCGCCACGCAGGGACCGGTCTGGTACGTCGAGGGGAAAGCGGTCTAAGAGGAATGCCCGACCCGATCTCCTGGCTCGTGCTCGAGCCCGGCCACGCCGTGGTCACCGCCGACGGCGAGAAGCTCGGGACGGTCAAGGAGGTGCTCGGCGACACCGAAGCCGACATCTTCGACGGGCTGCGCGTGAGCACCGGCGCGCTGGGCACCGGCGAGACGTACGTGCCCGCGGAGCTTCTCGAGTCGATCGACACGGACGCGGTGCACCTGAGAATCCCCAGCACCGAGGCCGACCACCTCGATCGCTTCGCTCCTCCGGGCGAACAGATGTAGGTTTGTGCGCGCGCGGGGAGCGGTATCGTCTCCCCGATGTTGCGCAAAGCTTCTCTGGACCGCGCTGTACAGCCTGCTTGCGACGGTCGCGACGCTGGCGGCACGCAAGGTCGCGGAGCGGCTGTATCGGATCCTGACCGGCGAGACTCCGCCCGCGAAGAAGGCATGAGCAGGGCCGACCAGCTCGTGGACGACGCCGCCGACCGCCTGCAACGGTTCGCCGACGGGGCGGCGGCCGAGGGCGGATTCATGGCGAAGCTCGCCGAGCCGCTCGCCGACGACGCGTCCTTTGTGCGCCAGCTCAAGCCGAGCCTGATCAAAGCGCGGTTCAAGGGCGAGGCGCCGACCGACCGGTCGCCGGTGCACGGCACGGTGGCGCCGTCGGCGTCGCCGGGAAAGGACGAGGCCGGCGGAGGCGGACCGAATCCGTTCCTCATCATCGGGGCGGCGTTCGTCGCCGGGATCGTGCTCGCCAAGGTGATCGACTGGAGGGGCCATGCCTACCCACGCGACTGAGAGCGGGAACGCGAGCCTCGGCTCGGCCGCGAAGGAGGTCGCCGAGCACGCGAGCGCGCTCGTCAGGCTCGAGATCGAGCTGGCGAAGCTCGAAGTGGGCCGCAAGGCCGGCGAGCTCGGCGTCGGGATTGGACTCGGCGCCGGAGCGGGGCTCGTTGCCGTCTACGCCGTGGGCTTTCTCTTCGCAACGATCGCCGCGGTCATCGCGATCTGGCTCGACTTCTGGCTCTCGCTGCTGATCGTGACGATTGCGCTCTTCGTCGTCACCGGGATCCTCGGGCTGCTGGCGGTGAACCACGTCAAGCGTGGTGCGCCGCCCCTGCCGGAGCAGGCGATCGAGGAGGCGAAACTGACAACGGAGGCATTGAAGAGCGATGGCGACGGGTAATAGCAACACGACCGACGAGCTCCGGCGCCAGATCGAGTCCGAGCGCGAGGGGCTCGCGACCGCGGTCGACACGCTGCGCGCCGAGATCAGCGAGGTGACGAACGTCTCCGCGAAGCTGAAGGCGAAGCTGCCGGCCGCCGCGGCCGGCGCGCTGGCGACGGGCTTCGTCCTCGGGGGCGGCATCGGGGCGACGATGCGCCTGTTCGCGCGCAAGAGCCGCGAAGGGACCGAGAAGGCCCGCTTCGGCCGATTCCGGATCGTCGACCGCGACTAGCGCGGCTACGTAACCCGGAAGCTCCCCTTCATCCGTGCCTTGTGCGGGTCGCAGACGTAGCGATACGTCTTGCCCTTCTTGAGGGTCACCGTCCACGTCACCGTCCCGTGGAACGCGACGGCCGTCTTCTTGTTCAGGCCCGGGCCGCTGAGGTGGAAATTGTGCATGTGGGAGCGATCGCGGACGGTGATGCGGTAGCGCCCCGCCTTGAGGGTCTTCACCTTTTTGCCCCCCGAGGTGAGCGAGATCGAGGCGCCGGGACCGACGGTCGCCGTGAGGCTCTTGACGCGGGGTTTCGGCGCCGGCGGTGGAGGCGGCGGGGGCAGCTGCGCCGTCCCGACCGCAAATTGGCCGCGCATCATCGTCGAGTGCGGGTCGCACTGGAAGGTGTAGATGCCGTCGACGAGGTTGACCGTCCATGTGACCGTCTCGATTTCCTCGACGCCGGTGAACATGTCGACGCCCGGGCCAAGGAGGTGGAAGTTGTGCTCGATGCCCCGGTCGTTGACCGCGATGGCGTAGGTGCCCGCGTCGAGATGCGTGACGCGGCTCCCGTCGGGGTTGGAGAGGCTGATCGTGAAGCCGGGCCCGACAGTTGCGTTCAGCTGGCGCGCTTGCGCCCAGGCGGCGCTCGGCAGAAGCGCGGCAACAGCTGCCACAGCGGCGATGCACAGGGCTCGGGTTCGGTTTGTCAACGGTCCCCCCTCGGTCGTTTTCGGGTCCCCGTAGGTACGCCGTCCGCTGTGAGTTGGATTGCGATGCCACATAACCGTAGACTCTCGCAGCCGTGGCTCTGCGCAAGAACGCCAAAGTCGAGATGCTGAAGCGCGTGCCGCTGTTCTCGCGGTGCTCGAAGAAGGAGCTGGGCGAGATCGCCCAGATCACCGACGAGATCGACCTCCCCGAGGGCAGGGTGCTCACGAAGGAGGGTGCGTCTGGCCGCGAGTTCTTCGTCCTCGTCGAGGGCAACGCGGACGTGCGACGGAAACGGCGCAAGGTCGGCACGCTCGGGCCGGGCGACTTCCTCGGCGAGATCGCCCTCATCACGAAGACGCCGCGAACCGCGACCGTAAAGACGACGTCGCCGGTGCGCGCGCTCGTCGTGTCGGAGCAGAACTTCCGCCGGCTCCTCGAGCGGGCCCCTCAGGTGCAGATCAAGGTGCTCGAAGCGCTCGCCGAGCGCGTCGCCGCGACCAGCCTCTAGCGCGGCTTAGGCGCGCGGCTCCGCCCCGAAGCGCTCGCGCAACGCCGCAACGATTCGCTCGCGCATCCCCGCTGCCTCCTCGTCCGACAGCGTCCGGTCGGACGCCTGGAACGAGAGCGCGAGCGCGACCGACTTGCGCCCCTCGGGCACGGGCTCGCCGCGGTAGACGTCGAACACGCGCGCCTCGCGCAGCTCGGAAACGGCGCCCCGGGCCGCGTCGACGAGCTCGCCCGCCGGCACGTCCTCGTCGACGACCACAGCCAGGTCCTGCCGCAGTGCCGGGTAGGTGATGACGTCGTCGTACTCGATGCGCTCGGGCACCTCGGCGAACAGCGTGTCGAGGTCGAGCTCGAACGCGCCGAAGCCCTCGCCGCCGAGCGCGGGATGGAGCTCGCCGACCCACCCCGAATCGACGCGGGCAGCCTTGCCGGGGTGGAGGAAGGGCTCATCGGTGCGTTCGAAGCGGGGCTCGAGCTTCAACGCCTCGTACAGCGCCTCGACCGCGCCCTTGGCGGCGAAGAAGCCGCCGCTCGCGATCCCGCCCACACGCCAGTGCTCGTCGGGAAGCTGCGCGCCGCTCGGGAGGTAGACGCGCGCGATCTCGAAGAGCGCCACCGAGTCGAGGCCGAGATCGATGTTGTGGCGGGCGGACGCCAGCAGGCCGTCGAGGAGCGTCGTGCGCAGGACTCGAAGCTCCGCCGAGATCGGCTCGGGGACGACGAGGGCCCGAGGGTCGCGATCGGACGCCTGCAGCGACCAGGTGTACGCCTCCGAGTAACCGGACCCGACGAGCACGTCCTCGACGAGCCGGCGCAGGCGCTGCTCCTTGCTGAGCCGACCGAAGACGGCGCGGCGCAGGGGCAGAGTGAAGGGCACGTCCTCGAGCCGGAAGCGCGCGATCTCCTCGACGAGATCGATCTCACGCGTCACGTCCCGCGCCCGCCAGGTCGGAACCGTGACCGTCCAGTCGTCCGCGACGCTGAAACCGAGCCGCTCGAGGATGTCGCGTTGTTCCTGCGGCTCGACCTCGAGCCCGTTCACGGCGTCAGCACGCTCGGGGCGCAGGCGGACGACAGGCGGCTCTGGCAGCGGCCCGGTCGCCTCAGCCTCGCCCACCCAACGCGCGCCGGCGTTGGCGACGATCAACTCGGTCGCCAGCACGGCGGCCGGCCGGGCGAGGTGCGGGTCGATGCCCTTCTCCCACCGGTTGGATGCCTCGCTGCGCAGACGCAGCCGCTCGGAGCTGCGCAGGATGCCGACCGGCTCGAAGTTGGCGGCCTCGAGCAGGACGTTCGTCGTCGCGTCCGTGACCTCGCTGTCCTCGCCGCCCATGATCCCGGCGATCGCGACCGGCCGCTCGCCGTCGGTGATCAGCAGGTCCGCGGGTTCGAGCTTCCGCACGGTGCCGTCGAGCGTCTGGATCTCCTCGCCTGGACGCGCTCGCCGGACGAGTATGCGGCCGTCGGCGAGGCGGTCGGCGTCGAAGCCGTGCAGCGGGCTCCCGAGCGCGAGCATCGCGTAGTTGGTCGCATCGACCACGTTCGAGATCGGGCGCATCCCCGCAGCGACGAGGCGTGCCCGCAGCCACGGGGGGGATGGAGCGATGGTGACGTCGCGGAAGAGCCGGCCGATGTAGAGCGGACAGCCCTCGTAGTCCTCGACGACGATCTCTACGGCCTCGTCAGCCGCGCGTTCGGGCTCGCTCCCAACCATCGGCTTGAGCTCCCCGCCTGTGAGCGCAGCGACCTCGCGGGCGATCCCATGGATGGAGAGCAGATCCGGCCGGTTCGGCGTCGTCTCGACCTCGAGCACGTCCTCACCCAAGGGGAGTACGTCGCCGAGGGGCGTCCCCGGCTCGTGGGGCTCGGCCAGCACGAGGATGCCCGTGTGATCCTGCCCGAGCTCGAGCTCCCGCTCGGACAGGATCATCCCGTCGGAGACCTCGCCGCGCAGCTTCGCCCGCTCGAGGCGCTGGCCGTCCGGAAGAACCGCTCCCGGCAGCGCGACGGCCACCGTCGCGCCCGAGCCGAAGTTCCAGGCGCCGCACACGATCTGGCGCGGCTCGCCCTCGCCGACGTCCACCCGACACAGCTGGAGGCGGTCCGCGTTGGGGTGCTTGCCCGCCTCGACCACACGGCCGACCCGGTAGAAGCCGAGGTTGCCGTCGAGGTCGGGCACGCCGCGGCGCGCAATCCGCTCGACCTCGAGCGTCGAGATGCTCAGCCGCTCGGCGATCTCCTCGGTCGACGCCGGGGTGTCGACGTAGTCGCGAAGCCAGGAGACAGGAACCTTCATGGGCAGCTCAGAACTGTGAGAGGAGACGGAGGTCGTTCTGCCAGAGCTCGCGCAGGTCGGGCAGGCCGTGGCGGAGGACGGCGATCCGCTCCAGCCCCCAGCCGAACGCGAAGCCGGTCCATTCCTCGGGGTCGTAGCCGACGAACTCGAACAGCTTGGGATCGACCATCCCGGCGCCCCCGACCTCGATCCAGCCCGAATGACGGCAGACGGGACAGCCCGCACCGTTGCACAGGAAGCAGGAGACGTACGCCTCGATCGAAGGCTCGGTGAACGGGAAGAAATGCGTGGCGAAACGGACGTCGCGGTCCTCGCCGAACAGCGCCCGCATCAGGTAGGCGAGTGTTCCCTTGAGGTCGGCGAGCGTGATCCCGCGATCGACGGCGAGGCCCTCCACCTGGTGGAAGATCGGGGTATGCGTCGCGTCGGGCGTGTCACGCCGGTACACACGACCCGCCGAGATCATGTAGATCGGCGGCTCGCGCTCCTCCATCGTCTGGATCTGCGAGGGCGAGGTCTCGGTGCGGAGCACGACGTCGGCGTCCAGGAAGAGCGTGTGCAGCGGCGAGCGCGTCGGATGGCTCTCCGACATGTTGAGCGCATCGAAGTTGTAGTGCGTCGTCTCGACCTCGCGGCCGTCGACGACCATGTAGCCGAGCCCGAGGAAGATGTCCTCCACCTCACGCCGGATCTGCGTGATGAGGTGCAGGTGACCGCGGACGGAGCGGATGCCCGGAAGCGTGACGTCGACCCGCTCCTCGCTCAGACTGCGGTCGAGCTCGCTGCGGTCGAGGACTTCCTTGCGGTCGGCGACGGCCCGCTCGATCGCCTCGCGTGCGCTGTTGAGCGCCTGCCCCGACTCACGGTCGCGCACTTCGCGGAGCGCCTGCTTCAGGTCGCTCTTGCGGCCAAGGTAACGGACGCGCGCACCGTCCAGCTCCTCGGCGGTGGAGGCACCCGCAATCGCGCTCAGAGCCTCGCTTTCAAGCGCCTTCGCATCCACCGTGCGACTGTACCAAGGGGCTGCCGTTGGCCCTTTCGTCCGTGTCCCTCCGCTGGGGCCGGCCGCTTGCCTCCCTCCGTTTTCAGCCTATCGGCGAAGCTGTGACGGAGGTGTGTCGGGAATGAGCCGAATGCGAGCCGAGTCGAGCCCGTACGACGCGATCGCCGGAGCTCTACGACCCGTGGAGCCGCAGCGTGGTCGAGGACGTCGCCTTCTACCTGGAGGAGGCGCACAACGCACGACCGCCCGTCGTCGAGCTCGGCGTGGGCACCGGCCGGATCGCCGTCCCGATCGCAGCCGACGGGATCGAGGTGATCGGCGTGGATTCCTCGGCGGGCATGCTCGAGGTCTGCGCCGAGCGAGCGCGCCTCGCCGGCGTCACGGAGCGCCTCGACCTGCGCCTCGGCGACCTCCGCGACCCGCCCGTCGAAGGCCCTGTCGAGCTCGTCATCTGCCCGTTCCGGTCGTTCCTGCACCTCGAGGACGACGACGATCGACGCGCCGGGCTCGCCGCCGTCCACCGGCTGCTGGCCCCGGGCGGGCGCCTCGCGTTCGACGTCTTCGCGCCGGGCAAGGACGACATCGAGCAGACGCACGGCCGCTGGCTCGAGCGCGAGCCCGGGATCGAGGAGCGCGCGCTCTGGGACGAGGAGCGCCGGCGGCTCGTCCTCACCGTCCGCGGCGCCGACGCGGAGACGACGATGTCGCTCGCCTGGTTGGCCCCGGAGGAATGGCGCGCGCTTCTCCTCGGCGCCGGGTTCGAGATCGAGGCGCACTACGGCTGGTTCGACCGCAGCCGCTGGCGCGGCGGCGAGGACAGCATCTGGATCGCGCGGAGACCGGCATGAGGTTCTGGCGACGACGCCGGCGCAATCCTGCCGCCGAGCGCGAACTCGACGAGCGCGGCGACGAGATCTCCAACGAGCTCGTCGAGCGTGGGATGGAAGACCTCGACCGGCGGCACGGGATCCTCGGGAGCCTGGAGCGCCGGCTCGACCCGCCGGACAAGCGGAAGGAACGACCCTAGAGCGGCTCGACCGTGTCGCCGAGGGCGACCTCGCCGCCCTCGAGCACCCGCGCGAGCATCCCACGCCGACCTTCCAACTGGTCGCGGAGGCCCGGACGGATCGCCTCCATCCGCTCGCACGGGTCGCACACCATCGTCACCTCGAACACGGCCTCGCCGATCCGAACTCGTTGACCGACCGGCCACGACTGGACGTCGGCGCCGTCGATCGTGAAATTCTCGCGGATCCGACCAGGCTCGACGTCGACGGCGTCGAGGTGCTCCCTCGAGGCGAAGAGCACCTGGCGCTTCCCACCCGGCCGCGCGTGTGCGCAGCCCTCGAGACCGTGCTCGGCGATCGCGCGGGCACGCTCGTGCATGTCCATCCGGCCGCTGTTCCGTTCAGGTGAGGTCCAGATGCCGCTCACGGTCGCCACGAAACGAGTCTAGCCCCGGCGTCGGCGCCACTCGTAGAGCGCGATTGCTGCGGCGATCGCGACGTTCAGGGACTCGGCATGCGGGGCGAGTGGTATCGCGGCGAGAACGTCGCAGTCGGCGACGACCTCGGCGGGCAGTCCCTCCCGCTCGGCGCCCAGGACGAATGTGGCGCGCTCGTCGAGGTCGAGCTCCGCCAGCGGCGAGCCTTGCCGCGCGACGAGCGCGATTCGCGGCCGTGAGCTCTCGTCGAAGCGCCCGAGCGGAACGCGGAACACTGCGCCGGCGGACGCCCGGAGCGCCTTGGGGCCCGTCGGGTCGGCGCAGCCCGGCGACAGTGCGACGAAGGCCGGCCCGAGTCCGTCCGACGCTCGCAGTATCGTGCCGATGTTGCCTGGATCGCCAACATGCCAGAGAGCCAAGCCCACGGATGGCCCGCCGGCCGCGTCCAGCCGCGGCAGGTCGGCCTTGCGGAACACGGCGATGATCCGCGGTGGATGACCGAGCGCTGACACCTCCGCGAGCAGCCGCGGCTCTACCCGCTCCGCATTGCTCAGCCCGGGGAGTTGTCCCGGTTCCCGCTCGGCGTCGACCAGCACCTCGACGGGCTCCAGTCCGGCTTCGAGCGCCGCCGCGACCAGGTCTTCGCCTTCACAACTGAACAGTCCGAGCCGCTCCCGCTGCCGGCGGCTGTGCAGCCGTCGCAGGAGACGCAGTCGTTGGTTGTGCGCGGAGGTGATCACCCGCCGCGGGGCCGCGCGGTCAGCTCTTCTGCAGTGCGGACTTCGCCTGCTCGGCGATCTTCCCGAAGGCTTCCGGATCGCTGACGGCGAGGTCTGCGAGCACCTTGCGGTCGAGCTCGATCTCCGCCTTGCGCAGTCCGGCGATGAACTGGTTATAGGAGAGACCGTGCCCGCGGGCGGCGGCGTTGATACGCAAGATCCAGAGGCGCCGGAACACACGCTTCTTCTGCTTGCGGTCGCGGTACGCGTAGACGAGCGAGTGCTCGACCTGCTCCTTCGCCTTGCGGTAGCTCGTGTGCTTCTGGCCCCAGTAGCCCTTCGCCTGGCCGAGAACCTTGCGCCGCTTCTTGCGGGCATGGACCGATCGCTTGACGCGGGGCACCTAGGAACCTCTCCCCAGCAGCCGCTTGATCTGGCGCGTGTCGCTCGAAGCGACGGGAACGTCCTTGCGGAAGCTACGCCTGCGCTTGCTCGACTTCTTTTCGAGCATGTGGCTCTTCATCGCGCGCCGGCGCAGGACCTTGCCCGCCCCGGTCAGCTTGAACCGCTTCTTCGCTCCGCTGTGTCTCTTCACCTTTGGCATCTCTGGCAACTCCCGCATTCTTGGTGGGGCCCAAGACCATGACCATGTTCCGCCCGTCGAGGAGCGGCGGCGACTCGATCTGTCCGATCTCGCGAACGTCCTCGGCAAGCCGCATCAGCAGGTCGCGGCCACGCTCTGGATGCGTCGTCTCGCGCCCCCGGAACATGATCGTGACCTTGACCTTGGCCCGCTGGTTGAGGAAGCGGGCGACGTGGCCCTTCTTGGTCTCGTAGTCGTGGACTCCGATCTTCGGCCTGAGCTTGATCTCCTTGACGTGAACCTGGGACTGGTGCTTGCGCGCGAGCTTGGCCTTCTGCTCTTGCTCATACCGGTACTTCCCGTAGTCCATGACGCGGGCGACCGGGGGCTGGGCCTGCGGCGCCACCTCGACGAGGTCGAGGTTCTTGCCGAATGCGTACTCGAGCGCGTCGGTTGTCTGCTTCACGCCGACCTGCGACCCGTCTTCGTCGATCAGCCGCACCTGTGGGACGCGAATCGCGTCGTTGATCCGCACCTGCGGCACCGGGGTCCGATCGGGCTCGACCCTACGCCGTGGCCTCAAAGACTGTTCACCAAGCTCGCTTGTTCCTCCCTGGAAGACGACAAGACCGCTGGCAGGCGGCAGCGGTCACTGAACCTCGTCACCGGTCGGTTGAACCTCGCCTGAGCTTTGCCCGGGAGGTGAGGAACGATCCGCTCCTGCTTGCCAGGAGGACAGCGTAGCAAGCAGTTCCTCGCGTAGCTGGTCCAGGCTCTTGGTCGACTGCGCGCCTCCGTGCTCCCGCACGGCGAGCGACTCGCGCGACTCCCGGTCGCCGTAGACGACGATGTACGGGACCTTCTCGACCTCGGCGTCGCGAATCCGCTTGCCGACCGTCTCGTCGCGCTCGTCGACCTCGACCCGGAGGCCCGCCGCATGGAGCTCGTCGGCGACGGCCGCCGCGCCCTCGCGGTGCCCCTCACCGACCGGGACGATCCGGACCTGGACGGGCGCGAGCCAGAGCGGGAACGCGCCGCCGTAGTGCTCGACGAGGATCCCGATGAAGCGCTCGAGCGAGCCGAGCAGCGCGCGGTGGATCACCACCGGGTGGTGCTCCTCGTTGTCGGCTCCCATGTACGTGAGCCCGAAGCGCATCGGCATCTGGTAGTCGAGCTGGATCGTGCCCATCTGCCAGCCGCGGCCGAGCGCGTCGGTCATGTGGAGGTCGATCTTCGGGCCGTAGAAGGTGCCCTCGCCCGGGCTGACGACGTACTCCATCTCGTGGCGCTTCAGCGCCTGCTCGAGCGCCGCCTCCGCTCGATCCCACTGCTCGTCGGTGCCGAGCCGCTTCTCGGGCCTGGTAGAGAGCTCGGCGCGCGGCTTGACGCCGAAGAGGTCGTAGAGGTCGCTCGCGAACTCGATCATCGCGTCGATCTCCGGCTGGATCTGCTCCTCGGTGACGAAGACGTGCGCGTCGTCCTGGGTGATGTGCTTCACGCGCAGGAGGCCGTGCAGCGTCCCGCCCCGCTCGTCGCGGTGCAGCGTCGACGCTTCCGCGTAGCGGAGCGGCAGGTCGCGATAGGAGCGAAGCCGGTTGCCGAACAACAGCATGTGTCCCGGGCAGTTCATCGGCTTCAGTGCGAGCCCCTTCTGGTCCTCGTGCCCTTGGACGAAGAACATGTTCTCCTGGTAGTTCTCGTAGTGGCCCGAGGTGATGTAGGTCTCGATGTCGTAGAGCAGCGGCGTCTTCACCTCGAGGTAGCCGCGCTTCGCGTTCTCGCGCCGCCGCAGGTCCTCGAGCGTGTTCCAGATCACCATTCCGCGCGGGTGCCAGAACGGCGAGCCGGGTGAGTGCTCGGAGAGATGGAAGAGGTCGAGCTGGACCCCGAGGCGGCGATGGTCGCGCCTGCGTGCCTCCTCGATCCGCTCGAGGTAGGCATCGAGGTCGTCCTGGCTGAAGAACGCGGTGCCGTAGATCCGAGTGAGCTGTGTGTTGTGCTCGTCGCCGCGCCAGTAGGCGCCGGCGAGGCTCGTGAGCTTCAGCGCCTTGATCGGTCCGGAGTCCTGCAGGTGCGGGCCGCGGCAGAGGTCGGTGAAGTCGCCCTGGGTGTAAAAGGAGATCGGCCCCTCCGCGGTGTCGACGAGCTCGACCTTGTAGTCCTCGCCCTGCTCGGCGAAGAAGTGCTTCGCCTCCTCGGCAGAAACCTCACGGCGCTCCCAGGTGCGGCCCTCGGAGAGCTCCTTGCGAATCTCTGCCTCGATCTTCTCGAGCGCGTCCTCGCCGATCGGCTCGGGGAACTCGAAGTCGTAGTAGAAGCCGTTGTCGACCGGCGGGCCGATCGCGATCTTCGTGCCGGGGTAGAGGCGGCGAACGGCCTCGGCGAGGAGGTGGGCGGCCGAGTGGCGGAGAACGTAGAGCGCGTCTGGATCGTCCTTGTCGCGAGTGGTGAGGATCTGGATCTGCTGCCCGTCCTCGAGCGGCAGGCGCAGGTCCTGCACGTGGCCGTTCGAGCGCAGCAGGATGGCCTGCTCGGCCAGCTTGGGGCCGATGGCGCGGGCCGCGTCGAGGCCGGTAGCCCCGTCGGGGAGTTCGAGTTCGCTCGAGTCGGGAAGGAGGACCTTCATGGAAGCCAAGGATACTGAGCAGCAGAGCGACTCCCAGCCGCGCGAGGACGACCGAAACGATGAGCTGGAGGGATCGCCGATCCCCGATCCCGAAGAGGAGCGCGGGACCGCGGAGGACGACCCGCAGGCGGACTGACCAAGCCGTCCACCCCGGCCACGGCCGCGCGTCGACGGCAACCCGGACGCTAGCCCGAACGGGCTCGAGTCGGCCCGTCCTGGGGACGGATCGTCACCAAGTTGTCACGGAATCGGCCCGCAGGTCATGGCCGTTCGGGCCACGTCAAGGGGCCAGGCCCCTGGGCATGTCCGGAACGGCCTAGTCGTCGGCTTCGACGGCGTGTCGGAGGTGCTCGGGCGCCCGAAGCCAGTAGCTCTCGCGCAGCCACTCGAGCGCGGCGTCGAGCGACTCTTCGTCTCGCACGACGGCCGTGACCCAGCCGTAGCGACCGACGTACTTGGCCTTTTCGACGTACGGAAGCAGCATCGCGATCCCCCGCTCTTCCGCGGTGAGCTTTACGGTGAGCCGAAGCGCTCCATCCGCCTCCGACATGGCCGCGAACATGCGGTTGTCGGCCACCTTGAAGACCGGGTGACCCCACGGGCTGTCCTCGTAGGTCTCGGGCAGCTCGAGCGCGAGCTTCCGGACTCGGCGGGCGGCGGTGGGTGGCCTCACGCAGCCCAGCATGCACCTTTTCTCGGACTAGCACGGCTGGCCTGCCGGAACGGCCGCCTAGTAGAGCCGACCCGACGCGCGACTGCGAGCCGCGGCGGCCCACGACGAACGCTCGCCGGAACGGAGGAGATTGCGCCAGACACAGCGCTAAAGATCGGTGCCGGCGGCCGAAGAGTGTGAGCGGCAGCGCGTAAGGTGGTTTCTCGGTGAGGTTGCTACTCGTTGACGACGATCCGGGGCTAAGGGCTCTCGTCCGCACGACCTGCGAGGTCTTCGACTTCGAGGTCGACGAGGCCGAGAGCGCACAGGGAGCCGTCGAGCGCATCGCCGTGCGCAAGCCCGACGTCCTCGTGCTCGACGTCAGCATGCCCGGCATGAGCGGGCTCGAGCTCTGCCGCGCCCTCAAGGACGACCCGGGCACCAGGGACGTCGCAGTCGTGCTGCTCACCGGCTCGGAGGCGGGCGACCAGGGCCAGGCCGACGCCGCCGGCGCCGACGCGTTCCTGCGGAAGCCGTTCAGCCCGCTCGAGCTGCTGTCGATGGTCGAGCGCCTGGCCGGTGGCCGCTTCGGTGTGCCGTTCCGCGCCCAGCGTCAGGGGCGCGAGGACGAGCAGATGCTCCTCTACGCGCAGGATCTCCGGCACCTGCTCGAGATCGAACGCGGCCAGCGCATGCTGGTACAGGAGGCGTACCGGGAGACCGTCGGCGCCCTCGCCAGCGCACTCGACGCCAAGGACACCGGCACCAAGGAGCACTCACAGCGGGTGCAGCGCTACGCCGTCGAGCTCGCTGCGGAGCTGGCGCCCGAGCTGCTCGAGGATCCGAGCACGGAGTTCGGGTTCCTGCTCCACGACCTCGGCAAGATGGGTATCCCTGACGAGATCCTGCGCAAGCCCAAGCCGCTCGACGAGCAGGAGCAGCGGCTGATGGAGACGCACACCGTCCTGGGCGAGCAGGTGCTGGACGGCGTGGCGTTCCTCCATGGCGAGGGGCTTCGCGTCGTGCGGTCCCACCACGAGCGCTGGGACGGACGCGGCTATCCCGACGGCCTCAAGGGCACCGGCATCCCGCTCGCGGCGCGCGTGTTCGCCGTCGCGGACACCCTCGACGCGATGACAACCGACCGCCCCTACCGCGCAGCCGGGAGCTGGGACGACGCAGGCAGCGAGATCCTGCGCCAGTCGGGACGCCAGTTCGACCCGGACGTCGTGCGTACGTTCGTCCAGCGCGAGCCCGCGCTACGGACGATCCAGCGCAGCTTCGCTTAGTAAGGAGGGCTTGGCGAAATGAGGCTGTGCGGCCGCGCTGCTCGCCCGAGGCAACGAGCGACATCCCGCCAAGCCCTCCTAGCTCCCTCGCTCGCCGACGGACCACTCGACCACGTCGCGGATGCTGACGATGCCGATGGCGCGGTCCTCCTCGACGACGGGCAGGTGGCGGAACCCCTGGTCGAGCATCGTGCGGGCGGCTTCCGCGATCTCGGTCGACGTCGTTGCGGTGATCGGCTCGGCGGTCATCCACTCGCGCACGCGTGCCTCGCTGGAATGGACGCGGCCCGCGACCGCGCGAAGCAGATCGCGCTCGGTGAGGATGCCGATCAGGCGGCCGAAGTCGCTGACCACGGCCGAGCCGACGCCCCGCTCGACCATGGCCTCGGCGGCCTGACCGAGGGTGTCCTCGGGCGCCACCTCGAGCACCTCGCGCGTCATCAGCTCGCCCAGCGTCGCCATTGAACGCGCGAGGCTACAGCACGCGCTAGTGCCGCGCGGGCACGGTGAGCAGCGTCAGGGCCAGCGGAACGAGCGTGACGGCCAGCGACACCGCGTATACGGCCGCGATCTCGCCGCGGTTGAGATCCGATCTCACCGGTGCCGGCGGAGGCGGCGGCGAGTCGGCCAGCTGCGCGCGCGCCCGCGCCGCCTCGTGGGGCGGCGATACCAGCACGAGCTCCGGGCTGAGCGGCAGTTCATCGAGCACAGCGGCCGCTCGATTGTTGCGCCCGCCACTTGCCCGTTCATCCCCCTTTCGGGGGAGCGATCAGATTACGAGCCGGAACGTCAGGAAGTCGCGCCGCGGCGTCGGGCGGATCGCCGTCACCGTGAGCGAGCCCTGGACGTTCATGTACAGCCCGGTGCCGCCGAGCACCGCCAGCTCGTAGAACTGCCGGAAGACGAGCGCACCGGCGACCACGAGCTTCCCCTTCGGCAGGAAGTAGGTGCCGTTGCACATCCGGCTACGCAGGCCCGTGAAGGTGCAGACCACCTCGGCGTGACCGATGGCCTTCGGCGTGATGCCCCTGTTGTAGAGCAGGGAGCGGGTGAACTCGAGGTCGCCGACACCGCGACCGGGCCTGCCCTGGTCGACGACGCGATGTGACACCTGGCGGGTCGTGACCCTGATCGTCCCCGGCCTATCGAGCGCCTGCGAGGCGGGCGCCAGCGCGCCGGCGAAGACTCCCAGCCCCGCTAGAGCGAGTGCGAACATCAGTGTGCGTCTCATCTCTTCTCCTTCCCGTCACGCGCGCCATCGGCCGCCGGCAGCTCGAGCCAGAACGTCGAGCCTTCTCGTTCCGCGCTCGTGAAGCCGATCCTGCCCCCGTGCGCCTCCACGATCTCGCGGGACACCGCGAGACCCAGCCCAGTACCCGAGATACCGCTCGCGGCGGCATCTCCACGGAAGAACCTCGTGAAGATCTGAGACTGCTGCTCCTGCGGGATTCCAACTCCTTGGTCACGCACTTCGACACGCACGGTACCGTTCTCTCGCTCGGCAACGAGCTGGACCTTCCCGCCCTCGGGCGAATACTTGATCGCGTTGGACAGCAGGTTGCCAACGACCTGCGCCAGGCGGTCGCGATCGCCGCGGACGGCGAGCGGGCCCCTCGGAAGCGCAACGTCGACGCGGTGGCGGTCGCTCTGGCCGGCGAAGAGCTCGGCCTGCTCGCGGAGCAGCCCGGCCACATCGATCGGCTCGCGCAGCAGCTCGAGCTTGCCCTGCTCGAGTCTGCGCGCATCCAGAAAGTCGTCGATCAGCGAGCCGAGCCGGCGAGCCTGCGCGTCGATGATGCCGAGGTAGCGCTGCCGCGTCTCGTCGTCGAAGTCGCGGGTCAGCAGCAAGCTCGTGAACCCGAGCACGCTCGCGAGCGGGGTGCGCAGCTCGTGGGAGACGATGCTGACGAGCTCCGACTTGAGCCGCTCGCTCTCGCGCAACTGCGCGTTCTGCGCCTCTAGCTCGTCGCGGTTTCGCTCGAGCTTCTCGGCCATCGCGTTGAACGCAGAGGTCAGCCCGCCGATCTCGCCGGGGCCGCCCTCTTTCAGCCGCTCCTCCAGGTGGCCGTCGGCGAGCCTGGTGGCGGCGTTCGCGACCTCGCGCACCGGCCTCGCGATCGAGCGGGCGAGGTAGATGCCGAAGGCCAGCATCGCGATCGCGATCGCGATCAGGCCGCCGACGCCGAGCGTGAGCGCGGCGGCCCACCGGTCGTCGGCCGACTTCGCGCTCGCCTGCGCAAGCCGATCCTCTGCCTGCAGCAGCGTCTCGAACTGGCGCCGGATCTTGTCGGTGTATGAGCGCCCCTCGCGCAGCGCGAAGGGTGACATCGCCTCCTCGGGGTTCGTCTTGGCGATCTCGAGGACAGGGAAGACGTAGTAGTCCTCGTATTCCTTGATCGCCGTGGCGAGTGTGTGACTGCGCCGTCGCTGTCCAGGGCTGTCCGCGACGAGCTGCTGGAGCTCGCCGAGCTGCGTTTTCAACGAGTCGCGCGTCCGTCTCAGTCCCTTGTCGTAGCGGGATCGTTGCGTGAGCGCGAACGAACGGAGGCCCGCCTCGAGGTCGAGCACGAGCTGCTCGGCGCGCAGCGTCGAGACGGTGACGTCGCGCGAGTGCGCCTCCCGGCGCTCGGCCTCGCGGAAGGCCGAGACGGCAAGCAGCATCACGCCGAACGTCGCCGCGACGAGGACGGCGACGAGCGCGGTCGGGAAGATCGTCCGCGCCGCGAGCGGCAGCGAGCGTGCGCTTCACGGGACCAGCTCCTCGACGACTGCGCGGAGGTCGTCGGGGAGGAACGGCTTCAGGACGAAGCGGTCGGCACCCGCTGCGAGGGCCTCGTCGCGCGCGTCGCTCCAGGCGCTGATCACGACGATCGGGAGGTTGTCCTCGTGCGCCTCCTCGCGGAGTCGGGAGAGCACGTCGAGCCCGCTCAAGCCGGGCAGCATCAGGTCGAGCACGACCATGTCCGGCTTGTGTGCGCGCGCGAGCTCGAGCGCCTCGACACCGTCAGATGCCTCGATGAAGCCGAAACCCGTGCCCAAGGAGACCCTGACCAGCTCACGCAGGGCGGCCTCGTCTTCACAAATGAGGATGGTACGAGTGGTCGTCACCGGCGTGGTTTTTCCACGGCTTCTCCGTCGCACGTCCTCGGGGCCCGGCGGGGTGGCCGCTAGTGCCGGGGAGTTGCTCGATTGTACGTGAGCTTCCCGAAGACCTTTCCAAACCCTTTAGCCTTATTCGGCAAGCGGGAGCCCCTGGATTAGTGCTGCTGATGGGGGCTGGGACGGCCTCCGCCGACCACCCCACGAGTAACGTCTCCCCCGATGCGCCTTCTGGCCCGGATCCGAGCGGCGGCAGATCGCGTCGCCAGGCGCCTTGCGCTCGTCGGCGCGGATCCCCGCGACGACGAGGATCTGCGCGCTCGAAAGGCGCTGCTGGTCCTGATCTCGGTGTTGATCCTGCCCGTCGCGGCGGTGTGGGGAGCGCTGTATCTCGCCTTCGGATCGCCGGTCGGCGTGGTGCCGCTCGTGTACTTCGGCGTCCTGGTCGGCGCGATCGCCGTGTTCTCACGCACGCGCGATTTCCCCCGGCTGCTCCGGGTGGGTCAGGTCGACATCCTGCTCGCACCGACGCTGTCGATGATCCCGCTCGGCGGGTTCCTCGAATCCGGCGGCGTCGGGCTTTGGGGGATTCTCGCCCCGCTCGGAGCGCTCGTGTTCAGCGACGTCCGGTCCGCGGCCCGCTGGTACGTCGCGTACCTGGCGGTGTTCCTCGGCTCGGGGATCGCGGGCGAGGTCATCGGCCCGATCTGGGAGCCGCTGCCCGGCTGGTTCACGAGCACGATGCTGGCGCTGAACATCGCGGTCGGCGGGACGATCGTGTTCATCCTGCTCGCGGTCTTCGCCAAGCAGCGACGCGATGCGTTGGCGGCGCTCCGGCAGGAACAGGAGAAGGCCGAGAACCTCTTGCTCAACATCCTGCCGCGCTCGATCGCCGACAAGCTGAAGGCCCAGGCCCAGCCGATCGCGGACCAGTTCGGGTCGGCCTCGATCCTGTTCGCCGACGTGGTCGACTTCACGCCCTGGTCGGAGCGGCTCCCGCCGGCCGAGGTGGTCGGCTACCTCGATCACCTCTTCAGTCACTTCGACGAGCTCGCGGAGCGCTACGAGCTCGAGAAGATCAAGACCATCGGCGATTGCTACATGGTCGCTGCGGGCGTACCGATCCCGCGCCCCGACCATGCTCGCGCGCTCGCGCTCATGGCGCTCGACATGCTCGAGGGGATGCGCTCGCACGACGCGGTCGCACACCTCGGCCTCGAGCTCCGGGTGGGCATCAATTCAGGCCCGGTGGTAGCCGGCGTGATCGGCCGAAAGCGGTTCCTCTACGACCTCTGGGGCGACGCCGTCAACACGGCCAGCCGTATGGAGTCCCACGGGACGCCCGGGCGGATTCAGATCACTCGCGCGACGTACGAGCTGCTCGCCGGCGAGTTCGAGTGCGAGCCGCGCGGGACGATCGCGATCAAGGGGAAGGGCGAGGTCGAGGCGTGGTACCTCGTCGGGCCAAGAGGCGACGGCGCGTCAACCGCCGGCGGCCAGGCCCGCGAGGGCCTCGGTCAGGTGCGGACGTAAGCCGCGAGATGCTCGCCCGTCAGGGTGGAGCGGGCGGCGACGAGGTCGGCGGGTGTGCCCTCGAAGACGATCCGGCCGCCATCCTGGCCGGCGCCGGGGCCGAGGTCGATGATCCAGTCGGCGTGCGCCATGACCGCCTGATGGTGCGAGATGACGATGACCGACTTGCCGGAGTCGACGAGCCGGTCGAACAGGCCGAGTAGCTGCTCGACGTCGGCGAGGTGCAGGCCGGTGGTGGGCTCGTCGAGGACGTAGGCGCTTCCCTTCTCGCCCATGTGGGTGGCGAGCTTGAGCCGCTGCCGCTCGCCCCCGGACAGCGTCGTGAGCGGCTGGCCGAGCATGAGGTAGCCGAGCCCGACGTCGGCGAGCCGGTCGAGGATCTTGTGCGCGGCCGGCGTGCGCGCCTCGCCGTCGCCGAAGAACCCCTGGGCCTCGATCACCGACATCGCGAGTACCTCGCTGATATCGCGGCCGCCGAGGTGGTACTCCAGCACCGATACGTCGAACCGCTTCCCTTCGCACGACTCGCAGGTCGTGGCGTAGCTCTCCATGAACCCCAGCTCGGTGTAGACGACGCCGGCGCCGTTGCAGTTCGGGCAGGCACCCTCGGAGTTCGCGCTGAACAGCGCAGGCTTCACGCCGTTGGCCTTCGCGAACGCCTTGCGGATCGGGTCGAGCAGTCCGGTGTACGTCGCCGGGTTGCTCCGCCGCGAGCCGCGGATCGGGGTCTGTTCGACTGACACGACCCCGTCGCGCCCGGAGACCGAGCCGCGAATCAATGAGCTCTTGCCGGCGCCGGCGACTCCGGTGACCACGACCAGCACGCCGAGCGGGATGTCGACGTCGACGTCCTGCAGGTTGTGGGTGCCGGCGCCGCGCACCTCCAGCGTTCCCGACTTCGTCCGCACCGACGGCTTCAAAGAGGCGCGATCGTCCAGGTGCCGTCCGGTGAGCGTGCCGCTGATCCGCAGCCTCTCGACGGTGCCCTCGAAGGTCACCTCGCCGCCCGCGGTACCGGCGCCGGGGCCGAGGTCGACGGCGTGGTCGGCGATCGCGATCGTCTCGGGCTTGTGTTCCACGACGAGCACCGTGTTGCCCTTGTCTCGCAACTGCAGCAGCAGGTCGTTCATCCGCTGGATGTCGTGGGGATGGAGCCCGATCGTCGGCTCGTCGAAGACGTAGGTGACGTCGGTGAGCGACGACCCGAGGTGGCGGATCATCTTGGTTCGCTGCGCCTCGCCGCCCGACAGCGTGCCCGACGGCCGGTCGAGCGACAGGTAGCCCAGCCCGATCTCCACGAACGAGTCGAGGGTCTCGTGCAGCGCCTCGAGCAGCGGTGCCACCGACGGCTCGTCGAGGCCGCCCACCCACGCGGCGAGGTCGCTGATCTGCATCGCGCAGGCGTCGGCGATGTTGATCCCCTCGATCTTCGACGACCGGGCCGCCTCGCTCAGCCGTGTGCCGTCGCAGTCGGGGCAGACGGTGAAGGTCGCCGCCCGCTCCACGAAGGCACGAACGTGCGGCTGCAGTGAGTCGACGTCCTTGGACAGCATCGACTTCTCGATTCTCGGGACCAGGCCCTCGTACGTCAGGTTGATGCCGTCGACCTTGATCTTCGTCGGCTCCTTGTAGAGCAAGTCGCGGAGCTCTTTCTTGGTGAACTTGTGGATCGGCTTGTCCGGGTCGAAGAAGCCGCAGCCCTTGAAGATGCGGCCGTACCAGCCGTCCATGCTGTAGCCGGGGATCGTGAGCGCACCCTCGTTGAGCGACTTGCTGTCGTCGTACAGCTGCGTCAGGTCGATGTCGTTGACGGAGCCCCGGCCCTCGCAGCGCGGACACATGCCACCGTGGTAGACGGCCTTGCGCACCACGATCCGCTCTCCCCTGCCCTTGTCGACCGTCATCGCCCCGCTCGCCGTCCGCGTCGGGACGTTGAACGCGAAGGCGGTGGGCGGGCCGATCTGCGGCTGCCCGAGCCGGCTGAAGAGGATGCGCAGCATCGCGTTGGCGTCGGTGGCGGTACCGACCGTGGAGCGGGGGTCGCCGCCCATCCGCTCCTGGTCGACGCTGATCGCGGTCGTCAGCCCCTCTAGTACGTCGACCTCCGGCCGGGCCCGCGTCGGCATGAAGCCCTGCACGAAGGCGCTGTAGGTCTCGTTGATCAGCCGCTGCGACTCCGCGGCGATCGTCCCGAAGACGAGCGAGCTCTTGCCCGAGCCGGAGACGCCGGTGAACACCGTCAGCCGGCGCTTCGGGAGCTCTAGGCTGAGGTCCTTGAGGTTGTTCACGCGCGCGCCGTGCACGCGGATCAGATCGTGGCTGTCGGCGACCTGCGGCGCAGGCGGCCGCGGGGCCTTCTTCGTCGCCATGCGCCTCAGCGCACCGCCTTCTTCACGAGCGCGACGATCTTCTTCTCCTCAGCAGCATTCAGCTCCTTGAGCGCCCAGGAGGTTGGCCACATGGCTCCCTGGTCGATGTTCGCCTCGTCGCTGAACCCGAACGTGGCGTACCTCGAGTCGAACTTCTCCGCGCTCTGAAAGAAGCAGACGATCTTGCCGTCCTTGGCGTACGCGGGCATGCCGTACCAGGTCTTCGGCGAGAGGACCGGCGCGGCGGCCGTGATGATCGCGTGGAGCCGCGTGGCCATGGCGCGATCCGTCCCCTTCATCTCGGCGACCTTCTCGAGCAGGGCCTTCTCGCCGTCCGCCTTGGCCGCCTCCGCCTTCAGCTCTTTGGCGCGCTCCTTCATCGCCGCCCGTTCCTCGGCCGTGAATCCCTTGGTCGAGCCGGTGCGCTTCGTCGTGGCGCGCTTCGTCGCGGTCTTTCTCTCAGCCATCACGAGTACCCCCTCTGGAGAGTTCCTGGATGCGGATCAAGTTCCCTGCGCGGCCATGCTAGGCGCGGCTCGGGACCCGCCGCTTCTCGATTCCTGATCGGTCTTGTCACCTGTTTCGCGACGCACGGCGGCATGCCCGCCGTCGCGCGCGTAGGTGCCGCTCGGCGGCGGTCTCCTGGTCACCGCGAGATCGTGCCACGTCGCGCCCGAGCTCAGGCGGCGGTTCTTTAGTCTCCGGCGGGTGGAAGCGACGGAGGAGTTGGGGCGTGGTGGGCGGCTGCGCGGCGGTGCGGCGGGGGAACTGGTCGCCGCGGCGTACGCCGCAGAGAGCGCGCAAGGCCCCCGGCTCGCGCGTGGCTTGTCGCTGGCCGACCTCGCCCATGCGGTTGCGCTGGTCGAGGGCGGTGACCTCGCGGGCGAGGACGCTCGGGCGCTTCTCCGTGGGCTGCTCGAGCTCGACGCGATCCCGGGTGAGGCGTTTCCGTGGGATCCGGCGCTTGGCGACGCCTTCAACGCGCGCGAGGCCGAGCTCGAGCGGCGTGTCGGCCGCTCTGCCGCCGGCTGGCTGAGTGCGGGCCGGCCCCGTCGCGAGGCCTTTCGCGTCGGGCTCCGCCTCACCGCCCGCGGGCGAGTTCGTGAGCTCCACGACGCCCTTGTCGACCAGGCCGCCGCGCTCTCCGCCCGTGCGCGCGAGACGAAGACCGCGCTGGCGACCGACTACACCTATCTGCAACCGGCGCAGCCGACGACCGTCGGGCACCTGTTGCTCGCCTACGCCTACCCGGCCCTTCGCGACGCCGATCGCGCCCGCAACGTGCACGCGTCGCTCGGCGCCAGTGTCGCCGGCGCCGGCGGGAGCGCGGGCTCCCGCTGGGCACTCGACCGCGGCCGGCTCGCCGAGCTTCTCGGCTGCGAGACGCTCGTCCAGCACACCAAGGATGCCGCCTGGCAGGCCGACGTCTACCTCGATCTCCTCGCGACGCTGGCGATCGCCGCGACCCACGAGTCGCAGCTCGGCCAGGACTTCGAGATCTACGCCAGCCAGGAATTCGGCCTCGTCGAGCTCGCCGACGCGCACAGCCGCGCCAGCGCACTCATGCCGCAGAAGAAAAACCCGTACGCGCTCGCAGCGATCCGCACCCAGGCTGGCCAGGCCGCCGGCGACCTCGCCGCGGCACTCGTCGCGCTGCACACCGGGTCGGCTCGTACGGACCACTTCCACCTCTTGAACGGCACGATTCCGCGCGCGCTCGACGAGGCGGTTGCCATCGCCCGCCTCACGGCGGCCGTCCTCGAGGGAATCGAGCTCCGGCCCGCCCGCTTCGCCGAAGTCACGCGCGAGAGCTTCGTGACCGCAGCCGACGTCGCCGACGTGCTCGCGCTCTCAGGTGAGCTCGACTACCGGAGCGCCCACACGGTGGTCGGCCGCGCCGTCCGCGATCTCGTCGACGCAGGCGACTCGCCGTCCAAGCTGACACCCGAGCGCCTCGCCGCCGCAGCAGAAGCCACCCTCGGCCGGCCGGTCGCGATCGATGACGCGGTACTTCGCGACGCGCTCGACCCGGCCGCGTGCGCCGCCGCCCGCCGTCAGACCGGCTCCTCGACCGAACCGGCGATCGACGCGATGCTCGCCGACATCGAAGAAACACTCACCGCGCACGCCGCCTGGAGCCACCGCGCACAGGAGCAAGAAGCGAGCGCGGCAGCAGCACTGCGACGCCGCGCACAAGAACTCGCCGACTCGGCCTGACCGGCCAACTCGATATGCCGTTTTCCAGGCCTTTTCTATGGGCGGTACTGGGCTCGAACCAGTGACCCCCGGCTTGTCGAGACGGCTCAATCGTTCGCGTTCGGCTTTGGTTGAGTCTCGTCGTCGTGCTCGTCGTGATCTTCGTCCTTGGCGGCAAGCAGCTGTTGTGACCGCCGGCGCCGATGCGGCAGCCCAGCTCGTGTGCCCGGTCTAGGGCCGGTTTTCGCGGCGCACAACCGGCCAGATCTCGAGCGATCGTTCAAGCGGCTGATCGCGACGGTCTAGCACGCTCCCGGAACGCGTGGAAGACTCGGTCGCAAGGGACGAAGAGGGAGCCGGTACGCCGCGCCAGCTCCCTCATTCGCGCGTAACGCGTTAGCCGCAGAAGAGAAGCTGGAGCTCCCGAACCGACGAAATCCCAAGCTCGGGGCCGAATATCTGCACCCAGAGCGCGATAGCACCCGGAGGCGGCGGGAAGTCCGTCTGACCGTTATGGGCCCACGGCCACGTGGCCGCGATTCCACTTACGATCGCTCCGTAGCACCGGTTGCTCGGGTCAGCCTCTGCCCGCGCGGTCCCTAAAGAGGCAGCGCTGGCAGCCATTGCGAGTGCGACGAGGCTTCCGGCGAAAATCTTGCGCATGCTTTACCTCCTGGTCAGTGGAGCAATGCCGGAGGACTAAGCCGCAGATCAGCCCACGCCAGTCTAAATCGCGTCCGACGGCAGAACAAGGCCCGCGCCCCGGCGGCGAGGGCCCACCGGGACGCGTCCGCAGTCGACGGCCCGACGAGGGAGAACGAGCCTGCTTGGGAGGAGCCGAGAGCGACCGATTTCTTGCGCGACGGACGCGCCTCCGTTTCGGCCACTAGGCGCGCATCCCGGCGGCCGTAGGCTCGACAACGAGGCCGGTGGCGTTACAGCGCCGTGGCGCGTACGCGGCGTTTCGGCGCGCGATCGAGACGCGCAACCTCACCCGTGCGCTCACGGAGGCGCACGACCTTGCCTCCCCACCCCTCAACGCCTCCCGCTACGGCCATGTTTGCGGCCGCGGCTGGAATCGTGTTGTCGCCCTGGAAAGCGAAAACCCCGCCTGAGCGGGGCTTTCCATGGTGGGCGGTACTGGGCTCGAACCAGTGACCCCCAGCTTGTCGAAACGAAGCAGACGTTCGCTCGCGTTCGCTCGTGTTCGGTTATCGCTGCAAATCAGCGACTTCCGTTTCGAGCCGTTCGCTCGTGTTCGGAGTGAGCGAACGCTGAGCTTGCCCACGCTGCCCACGGATTTCGTGCGTTTTCGCGCTCTCGACTCTCGCGTAGACGAAGTGCGTGAGCCTCGTGCCGACCAGCCGCCCTCTACTCGCCGGACGGTGCTTCGATGTCGCGTCCGCAGCGCTCGCAGCGGAGGCGACGGCTAGCTAGTCCTCGTCCTCCCAATATTCGAGCTCGGGCCCCGGGCGAGCGAAGATGATCCGCTCGCCGGCGACGCTCCGCGCGCCGATCTTGCCGGTGTCGAGGTACTCGACGATATCCGGCGCGATCAGCGTGGAGAGCATGAGGACGCGGACGGGCGCGTCCGTGTCGTTGCGGATCTGGTGCGCGCCCTCCTTGCCGCGCGGGAACGCGACGACGTCGCCCTGGCGCAGCTGCTGCTCGCCCTCGTGCGTGCGCAGCGTCGGCTCGCCGCGGAGGACGATCGCCCATTCCTCGTTCGCGTGGTGGGTGTGAAATGGCCCCTGCTTGTTACCCGGCTCGACCTCGTACATGCTCGCGCCGATCAGCTCGGCGTCGGTGTGCGCGCCGACCCAGGCGTCCTTGAAGCGCCAGCCCTCGCGCTCTTCCGTGCGATCCCACTCGTCTGCGTTGAGATTGAAGATCTTCATGCCGCAAGCCTAGTAGGGCGGGCCGAACGTCCACCCTGCCGGGAGGACCGGATGCCCGCAACTGCTTTCCACCCGTCTTTCCATCGCGCTCTAAGGCGCGGCGCTGAAATCCACTGAGCAAGAGAAAAGGCGCTGTTTGCAGCGCCTCTCTAGGTGGGCGGTACTGGGCTCGAACCAGTGACCCCCAGCTTGTCGACTCTGGGCAACCGTTCGCACGAGTTCGCGCGGGTTCGCTCAGGCCGCATGGTTGAGCGGAATCGACCCCGCGACCGAACGCTCGAGCGAACGCGAACGAACGCCGAACCTGCCATCCTTGCCACGCCCGAGCAGCCTTCGCTTGGTGCTTTCAGCGCACGTCGACGTAGGAGACCTCGATTGCGTTGTTTCCGTAGCCGAGCCGGTTCCAGGGCGGGACGTCGGGTTGCACGTTGCCGGCCGCGTCGGTTGCTCGGGCGCGAAGGGAGTGTCGGCCGATGTCGGACGCGTCCCAGACGAGCGACCAGTCCTGCCACTGGTACGGGCCCTTCGGGGGCTCGAGCTTCGCCGGGTGCCAGTCTCCCTCGCCGGTGAAGCTGACGTGGACGTCGGTGACCGGTCCGGTGCCTGACCACGCCTTTCCGCGCACGGTGTACTCGCCGGCGGCGATCGTCGCGCCGGGGGCGGGGTCGGTGATGCGGGCGCGGACGCGCATCAGGGTGACGAGCTCGTGCTCTCGATCCGGCCATTCGTAGATGTAGTGGCCGGTCTGAAACTCGCCCACGTACGGTTCGGTCAGGACGTCGATCCGCTTCAGCCATTTCACGGAGGCGACGGCGTACCAGTGGGGCACGATCAGCCGGAACGGGGCTCCGTGGTCGGGGATCAGCGGCTGGCCGTTCATCTCGTAGGCGATCAGGATCTCTGCCGCCGGATCGGTTGCGTGGGCGAGGGCGAGCGAGCGCACGAAGCGCAAGTCGGACTGGTCGGTCTCCGCGAGCACCGGCTTGAGGTGATACGGGCCGTGGTCGGCGCCGTCGAAGCGGACCTCGACGCCGTCCGCTTGCCGGGTGTGCGTGCTCGAGCACCTCGTGCAGGAGGGCGCCCTTCCACAGGGCGGTCGAGACCGCGAAGTCGCCCCATGGCTCGCCGACCGGCAGCGGCCGCATCTCGAGACGTCCGTTCCCGGCACATTCGAGCGTGACGGCGCGCTCGACCGCCGGCATGGCGCGCAGGTCGTCGAGTGTGAGCTTGGTCGGGTTGTCGACCGCACCGCCGACTTCGAGCGTGCCGTCATGGGTCGGCACCGCGAAGTTGCTTCGGACGTAGTGGAGCTCGACCGGCGTGATCTCGCCGGCAAGCGCTTCGGGCGGCGCCTCTGCGTTGAAGGGCGCAGGGTTGATCAGTCGAAGCGCGGCGCGCGATCTGCTCGAGCTCGTCCGCTGCTGCCATGTCTCAGTCTCCTCGCGTGGGTGGTTGGCTGCGGCCAGCGTCAGTAGTCGGGGTCCTGGAAGGTCGGGTCGCGGTCGTCGTTGAAGGCGCCGATGCCCTCGACGCGGTCGGGGTGCACGGCCGAGCGCCAGTGCGCCTCCATCATGATCGCGATCGCCTGCTCGATCGGTTGCCCCTCGCCCATCCGCACGGCCCGCTTCACCGACTGGACTGCCGTCGGCGAGTTGCTCGCGATCTTCGCGGCGATCCGGTGCGCAGCGTCCATCAGCTCGGCCTGCGGGTGGATCTCGTTGACCATCCCCAGGCGGTGGGCCTCTTCGGCGGTAATCGGCTCGCCGGTCATCAGCATCTGCAGTGCTTTCCCCGGCGGCAGAGCGCGCGGCAGGAAGACCGGTGAGCCGCCGCCGGCCGCGAGGCCGATCATCGCTTCGGGCTGGCCGAAGATCGCGTTCTCGGAGGCGATGATGAAGTCGGTGCTCTGGGCGATCTCGGAGCCGCCGCCGTAGGCGATCCCGTTCACAGCGGCGAAGATCGGCTTTCGCAGCTGCCGCAGCGTGTAGAGCGTGCGATCGAAGTCCTGACGCTGGCGCAGCCAGTCCTCTTTGGTCATGTCCTTGCGTTGGCGCAGGTCGCTGCCCACCGAGAACGCGCGCGTACCGGCGCCGGTGATGACGGCGACGCGAACGGAGGGACGGACCGCGATCGTCTCGAGGATCTCGGTCAGCCGTGCGCCCATCTCGGTGGTGATCGCGTTGTCGGCGTGTGGCCGGTTCAGGGTGATCACAGCGACCTGCCCGTCGGCGGCGTAGTCGGCGAGCACGGATTCGTCGGGCTCGCCCTCGCCGGATGGCGGCGGGCCGAAGTCGAGCGCCTTCCAGCGATCGGTGCCTGTCGGGGTCGTTGCCACGTCTTCTCCTTCCGTCACGTCGTGAGCTCCCCCAGCCAGCGCAGCGCTCTCAGGCCCGGGGCGAAGCAGTACTCGCCGCCGCGCGTGACGACGAAGGGCGGCAGTTCCTGCAGGCGGCGGCGGATGGGCTCCTGGGGGATTGTGAAGCTGCTGGATCCTTCATTCGGTCCGACGAGGGGGTCCTTCTCGGCCGGGGCGCCGATGAAGATGCCGTCGTTGAGCCATTGGGTCTTGACGAACTCGAACTGGCGCTTCAGGTGCGCGCCGGCGAACACGAAGATGATCCCGCGGTCCTCGCCGTCGTCCTCGAGCACCCCTTCGGGCAGCATCGGCCCGTAGCTCGTGCCGCGGCGAATCATGCGGTGGAGGCGGACGTTGACGCTTCCTTCGTCGTCGAGCGCGTCCCGCGGGTTGGCGCGGCGTGCGTGCGCGCCGGCAGGGCACTTGAACCCACGCAGATCGTCACCGTAGAGGAAATCGTTGTTGCGCTTCGGGTCGGCGCCGAGCTGGGGATCGTCGCGCTCGGGGGAGAGCGCCAGGGGCGCCCCGCTCTGCCAGCGTCCGACCATCTTCGCGCCCAGCAACGCCTCCTCTTCGCGGCTCGCTGCCTTCGCGTGCAGGTACTGCCGGTAGGCCGCGACCCGCGTGTGCAGCTTGCGGAAGACGACGTAGGTGCCGTTGCGGCCGAGCACCTCGGGGGTCGGCATCGGCGGCAGCTCTCCCGTCTCGTCCGGGTAGCCGAGGACGATCTCGCCGGCCTTGATCGGCCGCTCCTTCGGGTTGGAGGGCGAGATCCCGCTTCCTTCGACCGCAGGCTGGCCAATGCCGTCCTTGAAGCCGAAGGAGGTGCGTCCGGTCGGGAGCTGGTAGCAGTCCTGGCGCCAGATCACCTCGACGCCGGGCAGCTGCTCGTGCGCGTTCCGTGCCCGCTCGGCGAGCTCCTCCAAGCGTGCCGCATCGGGCGAGAGCACCGCCAGCGCGACGTGCACGTCGGCCGTTCCGAGCGGCTTCTCCCAGTGCTCGGGGCTGCTCTCGCCGACGTCGCCGAGCTCGGCCGCGCGCGCCGCCATCCCCTGCTGGAACTCCGGCGCGAAGCTGTCGAGCGAGTCCTGCGGTACGCCCAGCGCCTCGAGACCGTGGTAGGTGAAGGCGACCGTGATCCAGGCGTCGTCCGCCGGATCCGCCGTCGGCCGTCCGGAGTCGACCCACGGGTGCAGACGCCGCACCAGCTCCCGTCCCGCCGCTCGGTCGTCGATGCGGAGCAGCAGATACCTGCCCACATAGGGCGAGGGTCGCTCGTGCAGCGCGCCGCTCTGGATGTCGTCCAGCTCGAGGCCGGCGCCCTCGCCGGCGGTCGGCGTGCTCTCGGTCATCCCCATCAGTGGTGCTCAGGGGGCTCGGGCGGATCCGGATTGGCGGGCGCGAGGTAGGGGAAGCTGCGCGAGGCGGGCCTCGTCGACCGGTCGACGCCGTCGCGGATCACGGGGCCGTTGCCGGCGTTGATCAGCAGCGTGAAGATCGTGTCCATGACGTCGTCGTTGAGCGCTCGTCCACCGCACGTCTCGTGTGCCCGGCCCTCGCGGGCAGCGCGCTCGATCTCCAGGAACGAGCCCTGCTCGGCGTACGGCTTGCCGGGGTCGACGACGAGGTAGTCGGCGAGAACGAGCTCGGTCAGCGGGTGGGTGCCGTTACCGTCCGCGGGCCAGTCCGTCTTGCCGTCGAGGCCGTCCCAGAAGGCGAGATTGGCGTTGAGCCGCGCCCGGTATGCGCCCTGGTAACCATCGGCGAGGTGGAACGCGTCCTCCATGTTGTAGAGATCGCGGATCTCGAGGTCGCGGTTGACCGGATCGAACTGCTTCGGCGCGAGCATCAGGTTCTTCACCTCGGGCCTGCCGACCCGCTCGATCCGCACCGCGAGCTTGCCCCGCGTCAGCGTCTCCGCGACTACCGCGACCAGCTCTACATCGTTCAGGAACTGCGCACAGTCGACCTCGACGACGAGGCTGAGGACGTTCTTACCGTCCATGTAGATCGCGCCCGGATCGGTGAACGCGAGCTTGCCGGTCGCGATCGTCTTCAGCGCCGCCGGGGCGTCCATGATGAACGAGTCCCAGCGCGGGCCGGCAAACACACGCACGCCATGACCGGAACCGCCCTGCTCGTCGTTGACCCGAAAGGTGACCGTGTCGCCCGCCGGCGTCGTGCAGACGCCTTCCTGCCCTCGCGCGCCGTCGCCCGCGGCGGGATCGGAAAACACGCAGTCGAACACGAACTCTTCCTCGGCGACCGCGAACGGCGCAGGATCGCTCGGGGCTCCCGCCGCGAGCGGGCGCAACCGGAAGCGGTAGACAAGCCCGTCCGAGAACAGCGCCGAGGGCTGCGCAAACGGGAGCGTGTTCTGCACGAGCACGAGATGCCCCTGCCGCTCTGGGCTTGGAAACGCGTACACGTCCGTGATGTCCGCGATCGGCTCCGCCAGCGCCCGAGGTCCCGAGATGTGATCCGACATCGTCTCCTCCCCGTCGCCGGCGCCCGGCTAGTCGGCCGCCTGGTCGAGCAGCGGCTTCAGCGCAGGATGCTGGAGCGCCTCGCCGGCCTCCGGATCATCGAGCACCCGCTGGAACGCGTCGTTCACTCGCAAGGGCTTTCCTGATCTCCTTGACGGTGCCTCCGTAATTCCGCTGATACGCCGCCGCCGTCTCCTGAGCGCCGAGGATGAACGCCTTCAGCGCCTCGAGGTCAGGCAGGCCTTCGTAGCCCTCGGCGTGCCGGAAGACGACGTCGAAGAGCGCCAGCGTCGGCCCTGACGTGAAGAAGTCGTCCATGTAGGCGTCCCAGGACCCGTCGAAGCTCGTGATGAACGCGAGCTGCTTGTCGCCGTCGAACAGAACGAACCTCGCCTCGTGAATCGTCGTGACCGCCATGCCGTAGTCGCCGGGCCGGTACCCCGGCGTGTCCTGCAGATCCCGAAGCGCAGCTCGGAGGCCTTCACCCTCGCCGGGCTTGACACGGAAGAACAGGCTGAACTCGCTCGTCGGGCCGACCGAAAGGCCCGGGCGAGCCGTCCCCGTTTCATGCTGACATCCCACCGCCCTCCCTCGAATTCATAGGTCTGCGCGACAACGAGGTGACCGAGTCGGACACTAGTCACGACCGCCGGCAGTGTGATTGTTTTCAGCTCTCACAGCTCCTCGCGAGGGGCGACGAAAAACTCGACGCTGAGCCCAATCAGCTCAGCTGGAGATCCACCCATCCGAGCCGTGCCCGAGAACCACGCTGCAGCCCGCTACGCGCCGTGTTTGGAGCCAGCCGTCCGGCCTGGAAGAGAATGGCAAGGCCGATCATTGCCAAGTTAGCCTGTCGTCGCCCGCTCGGCCAACGGACTGCCGGCGATTAGCAGGGCTTTTTGATGGGCGGTACTGGGCTCGAACCAGTGACCCCCAGCTTGTCGAGCTGGTGCTCTCCCAACTGAGCTAACCGCCCCGGCGCAGGTAACGATAGCCGACTTCGCGCCCGGTTCGCCCGCGCGGAAAGCTCGCACAGAGCCCGGTCCGCCGCGGAGGACGCCCTAGAAGATCTCCGGGCACCAGGGCGCGATCGGCGTCCGGAAGAGGTCGTCGGCCCGCTCGACCGCACCGTCTGCAAGCTCTTCGAGGCGCCCCGCTCGCTCGAGCTGCCTGAACGTGAAGCCGCCGAGATAGGTCGAGCCGAGGTCGGCGACGTCGATCCGAAGCTCCGGCTCGCCGTCGAAGCGCGAGACGGCGGCCTCGCCGCCCGACGCCTCCAGGCGCCACACGCCTGCATTGGCCGGCAGGAAGGAGTCGGTCAGGTCGAGCGTCACCGCGCCGTCCGCGGCGTACGAACGGGCGACCAGCGCCCGCTCGGTGTCGACGATGCGCAACCAGAGTCCGTCGCCGAAGCGCGGGTGGAGGCGACGCGGCTCGGTGACGAGCAGGAACAGCGGATGGTCGATCGGGACGTGCCAGGCCTCGATCCTCTGGACGAGGTCGACGGCGAACAGGTAGCGCCAGAGCTCCCGGTCGGCCGGCGGCGACGTCGCGATCGCCTCGATCACGCGAAGCGCTGACCGCGTGAGGCCGTCCTTCCAGTCGTCCTTCACCCGGTAGCGCGCGTAGGCCACGTCCTCGCCGTCGAGCTCGAGGACGGCGAAGTAACGCGGACCGGCGCCGTGCCGGTGGTGCTCTGGATCCGGGAGCCGGTACTCGCGCCACCAGGCCTCGGTGCGGGCGAACATGCCCGGGACGGCGCGGCGGGCGCGGTCGTAGATCGGCGGTAGGACGCGAGCTGCCTCGTCCTCGTCCACCAGTCGGATGCGACCGCGGAGCGGTGGGTCGTCGCGGAAGCGCATCCGATCCCGTTCCGCCTCGATCGCAACCCGGAGCGTCGCCACGCCGTAGCCGTAGCGGCCGTAGATCGGCTCCTCCGATGCCCACAGGATCGCGAGCGGCTCCCCGCGGGCGGCGATCGCGTCCAGCTCGGCCCGCATCAGTCGGTTGAGGATCCCGCGCCGGCGATGCGTGGGCAGGACGCCGACGAGCGTGACTCCCGCGGCGACGGCCTCGCCGCCCGGAACCGTGAGCGTCAGCGCGATGTCGGCGGCGGTGCCGACAATGGCGTCGCCGTCGTACGCCGCGAACATCCGCTCGCGGTCGAGGACACGCTCGTCGCGCTCGGCGTCCTCCTCGCGCAGCGCCTCCTGGAACGCCGTGGCCCCTGTCTCGAGGAAACGGCGAACCTGCTCGACGGGCGGGGTGCGGACCTCTATCGCCACGGAGAACGAGCGTAGCGCCGCACCCGAGAGCGGCCTGCACGACCCCCTTCCGAAAAGTGTGAAAAACTCCTCTTGGAAAATGAGCTTTATCGACGTAAGGTGAAGCTTCTTAGGTAGCTAAACGAAGTTGGGGGATCGGTGTGGCCGCTACCACCGAGAGAGAGTGCGCGCTGACGTCGCCCGGGCGGCGACATCGGAGCCTGGTCCGCGTCGTCGTGGTGACGGCGGCACTCTCTCTCGCGGCGGTCGCTCTTGCGAGCGCGACCGCCTTCGCGCAGGGGACGCCTTCTCCGCCCGACCTTGACGGTTCCGAAGCCCGATCCGGCGCCCCCGCCTGCACCGCCGAAGCCACCACCACCCCCGGCGAAACGAAGCCGCCGCCGCCGCCGCCTCCACCACCCCCGGCTCCTCCGCCGGCGGCGACGCCGCCTGCGCCGGCCGTTGCGGTGCCGCCGCCTTCCTCAAGCAGGGCACAACGGCCGTCCCCCGCGAAGCGCCGTGCGCGCGGCAAAGGCGGAGGCGAGGGCGCGCGCGCAGGCCAAAGCGAAGGCCAGAGGCCAAGGCGAAGGCCGAGGCCAAGGCGAAGGCACAGGCGAAGACCAAAGCGATCGCGCGCGCGAAGGCCAGGGCCCGGAAGCGAGCGCGTGAGCGGCAGCGTGCGGCTGCTGTGCAAGAAAGGGCGGTGCCGGAACTCGTCGAGCAGGCGCCAGGGCGGGCAGAGACTGCCGGTGGAACGGCGGAGCAGGCCGACGCCCCCTCCCCGCTCGTCCAGGCCGTCGTCTTGCCGTCCTGGGGGGCGCGCTCCTGCTCCTGATCTTGGAGACTGTACCGCCCCTCAGGCGCGCAGCGAGCGCCGGGTATGGGCGGCTCCGTCGCGGCGTCGGTGCACATTCGGGGGGTCGAGCGACGTCGTGAGGCGTCGGTGGCTGCGGCGGGTGGTATGCGCGGTTGCGCTCTCCCTCGGTCTGCTGAGCGCGGCGGGCGCGAGCGGAGCACCCGGCGACTCGTATACCGCCGGCTCGGCCCCGACCGACGTCAAGCCGTCGACGGCGACGACCTTCACCATCCAGCTCAAGAACGACGCCGCCTCGCCGAACCGAGCGGAACGCGCGCGGGTCGGAATCGCAACGGGGTTCGTCGTGGACGCGCCGAGCGTGACGGCCTTGACGAGCGCGGCCGGAACGTGCGTCGTGTCCACGTGGGTGGCCGACGGCGCGCTGATCGCCGACGGCCGGATCAATCTCAGACGCCCAGCCGGTGGCCCGCCGAACGAGCTTTGCCCCGGGGCCGTGCTGACCGTCACCTTCACTGCGACGGCGCCCGCATCCGACTCCGTCGGCGCCTGGACGACCGAGCTGGTGCGCACGGACGCGTTCGCGCTCGTGGGCAACCAGCCCGGGGTCAAGGTGGACGGGACGGCGCCGACGACGACGATTACGAGCAGCCCCCCCGTGCTTGCCGCGTCAGCGTCCGCAGCGATCGTACTCGCCGCCGACGAGCCGGTCGCGGGCTTCGAATGCCGGCTCGACGCTGCTGCCTCGTTCACGGCGTGCCCATCGACCGTCAGGTATACGCAGCTCGCGGAGGGTTCTCATACCTTCCGAGCACGCGGAGTCGACATGGCCGGCAACGTCGGCCCCGAGACCACTCGCACCTGGACGATCGACACGCTCGCGCCCGACACGGCGATCACATCAGCGCCGAGCTCACAGACGAACAGCCGCTCGGCGAGCATCGCTTTCGGGTCCACCGAGGCGGGCTCCACGTTCGAGTGCCGGCTGGATGCCGCGGCGTTCGCCGCGTGCACGTCGCCCGCGGTCCTGAACGACCTCGGCGACGGACCGCACACTTTCCGGGTCCGCGCCACCGACCGCGCTGGAAACGTCGACACGACGCCGGCGTCGCACACATGGACGGTCGAGACGCGCCCGCCCACGACGACGATCACGAGCGGCCCGAACGTGCTTGCCGCGTCGGCGTCCGCGGCGTTCGTCCTCGCCGCCGACGAGCCCGTCGCGCGCTTCGAATGCCGGCTCGACGCCGTTTCCTCGTTCACCGCGTGCCTGTCGACGGTCACGTACACGCAGCTCGCGGACGGTTCTCACACGTTCCGGGCGCGCGGGGTGGACATGGCCGGCAACGTCGGCGCCGAGACCTCTCGGACGTGGACGATCGACACGACCGCGCCCGACACGACGATCAAGTCAGGCCCGTCGCCGTCCGTCGACCGGGGCGACGCGACGTTCGACTTCGCGGCGACCGAAGCCGGGGCGCGCTTCGAATGCTCACTGGACAGCGCCGCGTTCGCGTCGTGCGCGAGCCCGCTCGTTCTCACCGAGCTTCCCGACGGCCGTCACACGCTCCGCGTGCGCAGTCTGGACGTGGCCGGCAATGTCGATTCGAGCCCGGCGGCCTACGACTGGATCGTCTCGCGGCCGGCGCCTTCGCCCCCGCCGGCGCCGCCTGCTGAGCCCGACCGAGTGCCGCCGAGCGAGGTACGAGGCGCATCCGCACGACCCGGCGACGCTCGCGTGACGGTCAGATGGACGCCACCGGCCGATTCGGATCTCGACCGCGTCGTGGTCGTCCGAATCAGCCCTGGCAAGAGCGCGCGCAGCAGTTCCGTCTACCAGGGCACAGGCACTGCCTTGGTCGATCGCGGCGTCAAGAACGGCGTTCGCTACCGCTACCGGATCACAACGCGCGACCGAGCAGGGAACAGCTCAGCCGGCGTCGAGGTCGCCGCCACGCCGCAGGCGCCGCTGATCGCGCCGCGCAACGGCGCGAGCGTTTTCGCCCCGCCGGTCCTGCTCTGGCAGCCGACGCCCCGGGCGACCTACTACAACGTCCAGCTCTGGCGGGTGCGGGCGGGCGGGCAGCAGCAGGCGGCAAAGCCCGTGAAGGTGCTGAGCGCCTGGCCGTCGACGCCGCGGCTCAAGCTGAGGGCACGCTGGGTGTATCTCGGCAAGAACTACCGGCTGGCCCCCGGCAGCTATCGCTGGTTCGTCTTCCCGGGCTTCGGGAAGCGTTCCGAGGCTCGCTACGGCGCCCTCGTCGGCCAGAGCGCCTTCACGGTCAAGGCGCGGAAAGCGCTCTAGACGCGCTCGAGCGGCGCGTAGTCGAGCGCGAGCCGCCGCTCCGAGCGAGCCGGAGGCATGGATCAACGTGAGCCGCTCCCGCGCCCGGGTCATGCCGACGTAGGCGAGTCGCCGCAGGACAAGACGCCCCGGGCGAGGCGATCCAGCTCTGGCGGCTCGAACAAGTACCGCGCCGGGCTGGGCGAGAGCTCATTCACGGTCAAGGCGAAGACGGCCCGGAAAGCCACGAAGAAGACCGCCATGCGCCGCTGAGCGTACGCTGGCGGTCGTGCGCCGCTCGCCCTACCTACAGGAGATTCTTCGGCTGGACCCGGTGTCGGACCACGAGCGGATCGTGCATCTCGACACCTGCTACGAGTTCCCGTTCGACACGACGCGGTCGCTGGAGTTGGCCCTCTTCAGGACGTTCGCCGTCCCGAGCATCGGCCGGCTGCTGGACTCCACGAGCGAGTTCGGCGACCGGGCGCAGAAGCGCTACGACGACACCGACCTGATCCTCAGCACGATCGCCGAGGCCGGCTACAGCAGCGAGCTCGGCAAGCGTGCGATCCGGCGCATGAACCGCATCCACGGGCGCTTCGAGATCGCGAACGAGGACTTCCTCTACGTGCTTTCGACGTTCGTCTACGAGCCGATTCGCTGGAACGCGCGCTTCGGCTGGCGTCAGTTGGTCGAGCAGGAGCGCCTGGCGAGCTTCCACTTCTGGCGCGCCGTGGGTGCGCGGATGGCGATCAAGGAAATCCCCGAGGACTTCGGCGCGTTCGAGCGCTTCAACGTCGAGTACGAGCGCGCGAACTTCAGGCGGACCGAGGCCGGCATGCGGGTCGGCCGTGCCACGCGCTCGATGTTCCTGGCGTGGTTTCCCGTCGTGCCCGAGCGGGTCGGCGCGCCGGCGATCCACGCGCTCCTGGACGAGCCCTTGCTCGACGCGTTCGGCTTCCCCCGGCCGCCGCGCCTGCTCAGACGGGCCGCGACTGCGGCCTTACGCGCGCGCGGCAGCGTCGTCGCGCTGCTGCCGCCGCGGCGCCGACCGCGGCTGCGGACCCAGATGCTCCACCGGACCTATCGCGGCGGCTACACGCTCGAGACGCTGGGGCCGCTGCCTCACTAGGGGCTTCTGGGCGCTACGGGACTTCCGAGACCGGCACGCGCTCGCGCGAGAGCGTCCTCGCCCTCCTCACGGTCAGCGCCGGGCATGCGCAGGTACTCCTCGAGCGCAGCGACCGCCGATCCGAATCGTTCCATCCTCAGATTCGAGAGGCCGACGTTGAGCAGGAAGGCCGCCCGCTGCGCATCCGTGGCCCCGCGCATGTGGCGGGCGCGCTCCCAGAGGATCAACGCGCGGGCGTAGTCGCCAGCATCGAACGCCTCCCGCGCCCGTGTGTGCAAGGACCGTGCCGTCCGCTCGCTGACGCCGCGCTCCGAGACACCCGCGCCCCTGCGCGCCTCCGCCAGCCGCTCGCGCCCGAGCTCCTGATTCGTCCCGGGCGATTCGAGGAACTCCTCGAAGAAGAACACCGCCGTCGCGAAGCGCTCCAGGCGCAGGTTGCACATTCCGATGTTGAAGAGCAGCATCGCGTTCTGGGCCGGCGTCTTGCCCGGTGTCTCTCGCGCGCGCTCCCACATCGCGAGCGCCTCGCGGAAGTCGCCGGCCTCGAAGAAGCGCTGCGCCTGGCGGTGCAGCGCCTCGCCCGGGTCGTCGTCGGGCTGCTGCAGAGGCGCGTCCGACAACTCGGAGGAGCCGACGCCGGCGCGTGCACGCAGGAGCCGGTTCTCGCCCAACCGGCGGTCGGCGCCGGGGGTTCGAAGGTACTCCTCGAACACGGCGACGGCGGACGCGTACCGCTCGAGCATGAGGTTGCACATCCCGACGTTGAACAGAAATGCCGCACGTTGCGAATCGGTGATCCCGCGCTGGTGCCGGCCCCGCTCCCAGAAGACCAGCGCGCGTGCGTACTCGCCGGCGTTGAACGCCCGGTTCGCGCGTGCGTGGAGCGCCTGTGCAGTGCGCTCGCTGACACCCTCGTCTGGCACCCCCGCACCGGCGCGGGCCTCCGCCAGCCACCGACGACCGGTCGCCTGATCCACCCCGGGCGCCTCCAGGTACTCCTCGAAGAAGAAGACCGCGGTTGCGTACCGGTCCAGATTGAGGTTGCACAGCCCGATGTTGAGCAGGAACTCCGCGTTCTGGAGGGGCGTGAGGCCGGGAGTCTCCCGCGCCCGCTCCCAGAGGGCTGCCGCCTCGCGGAAGTTCCCTGCGTCCCAGAAGCGCCGCGCCTGCGCATGGAGCTCGCGCGCCCGGCTCTCCGCGACCGTCGACGTGTCCTGACGCGCGATCTGGGCGAAGGCCGGCTTGGGTTTCGAGTGCTCCGGCGCCTTCTGCTCGAGCTTCCTGGCGCGAATCCGCTCCACGCGCCGACTATTGCACGGTCGTCAGACTCGCTCTAGTGGCGCGTAGTCGAGCGCGAGCTGGCGCTCGGAGCCGTCGGCGAAGCGGACGCTGACGATCCCGGGCTCGAGCCGGGTCACGACGCCCTCGCCGAAGGTCTTGTGCCGGACGTTGTCGCCGGTCGAGAGCTCGGGCACGTCGCTGCGCGGTGCGATGCTCCGCGAAGCCCCATAGCCGCTCCACGACGCCGGTCGTAGCCGCTCCCGCTCGACCTCGGGGTCCGGGAGCTCGTCGAGGAACCGCGAGGGCAGGTTGTAGCTGCGGCCACCGTAGAGCGAGCGCGCCGAGGCGTGGATCAACGTGAGCCGCTCCTGCGCCCGGGTCATGCCGACGTAGGCGAGCCGCCGCTCCTCCTCCAGCGAGCCCTCTTCGAGCGACCGCGAGTGTGGGAAGACGCCTTCCTCCATCCCGATGATGAACACGGCCCGGAACTCGAGGCCCTTCGCGTTGTGGAGGGTCATCAGCGTGACGAGGCTCTGCTCCTCGCGCAGCGCGTCCTGGTCCGCGTACAGCGAGATCTCCTGCAGGAAGTTGGAGAGGCTCGGCTCCGGCGCCGACGACTGGTACTCCTGGGCGACGCCGACGAGCTCTTGCAGGTTCTCGATGCGGCCCTGTGCCTCGATCGTCCGCTCCGCCTCGAGCGTCGCGATGTAGCCCGTGCGGTCGAGGACGCGCTCGACGAGCTCGGCCACCGGCAGCTCGAGCGCCCCCGACTGCAGCGACAGCAACAGCGTGCGAAGCCCGTTGACCGCCCGGGCCTGCGCGGTTCCGAGGCCCGCCTCCTCGGGGAACTCGAGCGCCTCCCAGAGCGACAGGCCCTGCGCGTTGGCGTAGGCCTGCAGGCGGGCGAGGCTCGCGTCGCCGATCCCGCGCCGCGGCTTGTTCGCGCTCCGCTGCAGCGAGACGGTGTCGAACGGGTTGTCGATCACCTGGAGGTAGGCGATCACGTCCTTGACCTCGGCGCGCTCGTAGAAGCGCGGGCCGCCGATGACCTGGTACGCGACGCCCTGGCGCACGAGCACGTCCTCCAGCACCCGGCTCTGCGCATTCGTGCGGTAGAAGACCGCGATCTCGCTGCCGTTGAAGCCCTCCTCGACGAGCGCAGCGATGCGGGCCGCGACGAAGCGAGCCTCGGCGTGCTCGTCCTCGACCTCGAGCACCTCGACCGGCTCGCCGTCGCCGAGCTCGGAGAACAGCTCCTTCTCCTTGCGCTCGCGGTTGTGCGCGATCACGCCGTTGGCGGCGCGGAGGATCCGGTTGGTCGAGCGGTAGTTCTGCTCGAGCGCGACGGTGCGCGCGTCGGGGAAGTCGCGCTCGAACTCGAGGATGTTGCGGATGTCGGCTCCGCGAAATGCATAGATCGCCTGGTCCGGGTCGCCGACCACGCAGAGGTTCCTGTGCTTTTCGGCCAGGAGCTGGAGGAAGCGGTACTGCGCGCGGTTCGTGTCCTGGTACTCGTCGACGAGGATGTAGCGGAACGCCTTCCGCCACCGCTCGAGCGCCTCGGGAAAGCGTTCGAGCACGTCGACGGTGAGCATGAGCATGTCGTCGAAGTCGACCGCGTTCGAGGCGAAGAGGCGCTTCTGGTAGAGGTCGTAGGCCTCGGCGACGGTCTGGTCGTAGAAGGACTGCACGCGCTCGCGGTACTCGACCGGGCCGATCAGCTGGTTCTTGGCGCTCGAGATCTGGCTGTGGATGCCCTTCGGCGTGAAGCGCTTGGGGTCGCGCTCGAGCTCCTCCAGGACCGACCGCACGAGCCGCACCTGGTCGGCGGAGTCGTAGATCGTGAAGTTCGTCTTGTAGCCGAGCCTGGCCGCCTCCCGCCGCAGGATGCGCCCACACGCGGAGTGGAACGTCATCAGCCAGATGCGCCGCGCGACGTCCCCGAGCATGTTCTCGACCCGCGAGCGCATCTCGGCGGCGGCCTTGTTCGTGAACGTGATCGCGAGGATCTCGTTCGGTTCCGCACCGACCGCCGAGAGCAGGTGCGTGACGCGGTGCGTCAGGACCCGCGTCTTGCCCGAGCCCGCCCCCGCCACCACGAGCAGCGGCCCTTCCGTGTGCAGCACGGCCTCGCGCTGGGCGGGGTTGAGGTCGGCGAGGTAGCGATCCGGAGCCTGGACGGCCATCGCGACCGATGCTAGCGACGTCTTGGGCTAGAACTGACCCGCGGTGAAGGTCCGGCCGCCGACGCCCCTGGCGATCGGGTTGTACGTGCGCGCGAAGGCCGCTTTCGCGGACTGGGCCTGGACGTTCGCGGCCAGGGCCTTGGCGTAGTCGGGGCCGGCTCGCTTGGGGCACGCGCCGTTCGCCGCCGCGATCCAGCGGCCGTAGCTGGTGCCTGCCGCGGCCGAGGTCTGCATCGAGCGCACGAGCAGCGCGGCCGCCCGCCTCGTCGCCGCATTCGGCGGCCGCAGGGCGCGCACCTGGCGGAGCACCACGCGCCGGCCGCGGACGGTCTGCGCGACCTGCGCGCCCGCGGTGGCGGGGTCGAGCGTGCACGCGGCGACGGCCGTCACGGCGGTCGAGATGCGCCGTCGATCCGCGGCGGAGCGGACGAGGAGCGGCTCCAGCCGCCCGACGAACTGCTTCTGGGTGAGCCTCGGCGGGGGCCGCCTTCGCCGGCTTGGTGCCGCCGTCGTCGCGAACGAAGAGGAACCACGCCGCCGCCGCCGCCCCCAGGGCGGCGAGCAGCACCAAGACGAGGCCGACGAGGATGCCCTTGCCGCGGCCGCCCCCCTGCCCGACCGCATCCCAGTGCCAGGTCTCGGCGGGCTGCGGAGCGACCGGACCGCCGTCGACGGCGCCGGAGTCGCCGCCGCCCTTCGCCGCCGCCCCCGCCCGGCAGCTTCAGCTTCTTGAAGGCGTCCATGAATCCCTTGGGCGAGGTCGGCGCCTTCGGCTGCTTCAGCCGCGGCGCCTGCGCCCGAGGCGCCTGAACGCGAGGCGCCTGCACGCGCGGTGCCTGGACGTTCACACCCCCTGACCCGACGTTGACGCGCGGGGCCGAGACGCGCGGCCCGCTGACCTTCGGGCCCTGCACACCGCCGCCCTGAACGCCCGGCACCTCCGGCGCCTTCTTGCGCCCCCAGCGGCGCTTCTTCGGGCTCGGGCTCGGCCTCGGGCTCCGCCGGTGGCGGCGCAGGTGCGGCCTGCTGGGGCGGCGCCTGCTGCGCGGCGGGCTGCGGAGCCGGCTGTGCGGGCTGCGCCGGCGCGGCGGCAGGCTGAGGCGGCACAGCCGCGGGCTGAGCCGGCGGCGCCGCGGGCTGCGCGGGTTGGGCCGGCGCGGGCGGGGTCGCGGCAGGCTGAGCCGGAGGAGGCGGCGCTACCGCCGGCGTGGAGAGCCGGGTGGGCTCCCAGCGCAGGTAGCTCCCGCAGCCCTCGCAGAAGTCGACGTCGTCGGTGTTCTCGCGTCCGCAGCTGGGGCAGTTCCTCGCCATTGATTCGAGTCTGCGCCATCGCGGGCGCTCAAGCAAGACCACTACGATCCGCCGCTCCATGGCCGTTCCAGCCCGGGCCGCCGAAGGGCACCTCGCGCTCACTTATCGCGGCGCCCGCGGGCTGCGCGGTGTGCGCTTCCGCTCGGAGCTCACCAAACGCGGCGATCCACCCGCGTTCCATCGCCTCGGCCGCTCGCAGACCTGGGAGCTGAGGCTCCCGCGCCCGCGCGGCGTCGACCGTGTCGAGTACCTGCTCGAGCTCCGACACGCCGACGGCGGGACCGAGCTCGTCACCGACCCGGCCAACCCGCTCCTGGCGGGCGGCCCCTTCGGCGACAAGTCCGTCCTGGAGCTCGCGGGCTACGTGCCGCCGGTGTGGCTCGACGAGGAGGCGGAAGCGGGCACGGTGAAGCCCTTCAAGCTCCCGAGCCGCCTGCTCCGCACGGAGGTCACCGGCCTCCTGTGGTCGTCGGTGGGAGCCACGGCGGGCGAGCCGCTGCCGCTGCTCGTCGTGCACGACGGCCCGGAGTACGCGCAGTACTCAGCGCTCACGAGGATGCTCGATGCGGCCGTCGACCAGCTGGAGCTGCCGCCGATGCGCGCCGCCCTTCTGCAGCCCATGCGTCGCAACGAGACGTACTCGGCGGCAAAGCGCTACGCCGACGCGCTCGCCGTCGAGCTCGTGCCGGAGCTGTCACGGATCGCGCCTGCGCCGATGAAGACAGCGATGCGGGCGGGCATGGGCGCCAGCCTCGGCGCGCTCGCGATGCTCCATGCCCACCGCGTGCATCCACAGCTCTTCGGCGGGCTCTTCCTGCAGTCGGGCAGCTTCTTCCGCCGCGAGCTGGAGGGCTACGAGCGGGGCTTCCCGCGGTTTCAGCGGATCGCGCGCTTCGTCGGCGGCGTCAGGCGCGCCCGCACAGCAGAGTTTCCGATCCCCGTCACGATGACCTGCGGTCTGGGTGAGGAGAATCTCGGCAACAACCGCTCCATGCGGGACGCGCTCGCCGCGCAGGGCTACCTGGTCGAGCTGGTCGAGCACCGGGACGCGCACAACTGGGTGTCGTGGCGGGACGTGCTCGAGCCCCACTTGACGGTGCTGCTGGAGACGTTATGGGTGTGAGACGCGAGATCCAGCTCGAGGGCGGCGAGCTGATCGCCTACGGCCACCACGGCCGCCCGGTGCTGGCGTTCCCGTCGGAGCAGGGACCGGCATGGCAGTACGAGGAGCGCGGGATGATCGAGTCGATCGAGGAGCTGCTCGATGCCGGCCGCGTGAAGGTCTACGCGGTCCAGAGCTACGACTCGTGGACGTGGCACGACAAGTCCGTGCCGCTCGAGGAGCGCGCGCAGCGGCACGGCCACTACGAGGACTGGATCCTCAACCGCGTCGTCCCCTGGATCGCGGAGGACGTGGCCGGCGGCGGCGAGCTGATCGTGACCGGCTGCAGCTTCGGCGCCTACCACGCCGCCAACTTCTGCCTCAAGCGTGCCGACCTGTTCCCGCTCGCCATCTGCCAGAGCGGCGTCTACGACGTCTCGGTGATCGGCTGGGGCGACCGCGGCGACAGCGTCTACTTCAACAACCCCGCGGAGTACGTCGCGAACCTCGGAGGCGACCACCTAGACTGGCTGCGCAGTCGGGCGAGCCTCCTGCTCGTGTGCGGGCAGGGGCAGTGGGAGGACACGACGGGCGCACTGGCCTCAACGAACCGCTTCGCGCAGCTCCTCGGGGAGAAGGGGATCCGCTGCGAGCTCGACCTCTGGGGCCACGACGTCCCGCACGACTGGCCGTCCTGGCGGGCGCAGCTCGCCTACCACCTGCCGAGGTTCTGCTGATGCAGCACACGATCGGGCTGCTGCTGGGCACCGAGGAGGACTGGCCGACCGCGTTCGAGGGGCTCGTCGAGCGAGCCGGTCCGTTCCGGTTCGACGGCGACAAGCACGAGCTCGTCACCGAGCGGATCGTCAACGAGCCGTTCGACCTGCGCTCTGAGCCGCGGTACGCGCTCGTGATCGACCGGCTGGCGTGGTGGTACTACCTGCCGCGCGAGTGGCTGAAGAAGATCGCCCTGATGGACGACGTCTACCTTCTGAACAACCCGTTCACGTTCCAGGCGATGGAGAAGCACGCCGCGTACTGCGCGATGATCCGGCTGGGACTGAAGGTGCCGGAGACGTGGCTCCTCCCGCACAAGCTGCCGCCGCAGAGCGTGCGCTTCGAGTCCGCGAGCGACAAGTTCGAGGAGATGGCTTCGCGCTACAACGCGGCCTTCGACCTCGACGAGGTCGCCGAGCGCGTCGGCTACCCGCTCTTCATGAAGCCGTTCGACGGCGGCCAGTGGGTCGGCGTCACGCGGATCGGCGGCCCCGACGAGCTGCACGCGGGCTACGACGCGTCCGGCGAGCGGATGATGCACTTCCAGGCGTCCGTCGAGGGCTTCGACGTCTTCGCCCGCTCGCTCTCGATCGGGGCCGAGACGATGGTCATGAAGTACGACCCGTCGAAGCCGCTTCACGACCGCTACTCGGTCGCTCACGACTTCCTGAGCGCCGAGACCGGCCACGAGGTCGTGACGATCTCCCGGCTCGTGAACGCCTTCTTCCGCTGGGAGTTCAACAGCTGCGAGACGCTGATCAAGGACGGCGAGGTCTACCCGATCGACTACGCCAACGCGTCGCCCGATGTCGCGCTCACGAGCCTCCACTACTACTTCCCGTGGGCGATCAAGGCGCTCGTGCGCTGGTGCGCCTTCTGTGCGGCGACCGGCCGGCCGAACCGGATCGACCAGGACACGCGGCAGTACTTCGAGCTCGGCGACCGCGATGACCTCAGCTACGAGGACAAGCTCGCCGCCTACCGGGAGGTCGTCGACGACTTCTTCGAGGTCGAGCGTTACGAGGAGTTCTGCGCCGAGGCGTTCCCGCGACTGGACGAGGTGATGCTCGAGTACGTCGAGAGCGACGACTTCGATCGACTCATCGTCGAGACCGTGCAGACGACCTTCCCACAGCACGAGCACGAGCATTTCATCGCCCACTACCGCGGCCTGCTCGCCGCGTGGGCGAAGGATCAGCAGGTCACTGCGTAGCGGTCACCTCGTCGAGCGCCTCCTCGATCCACGTCACGGCCGCCCGTAGGGCCTCCGGGTCGCTCGACTTGAGGACGACGTCGACCTCCGGGCCGGCCGAGCTGAAGCGCGGGTAGGAGCCGACGAGCACGCCTGGGTGGAGCCGAGCGGACTCGGCGAGGACGGTGACGATCGTGCTCTCGCGGGTGCGGTAGGTGCGCCGCCACGAGCCGATCGGGCGCTCGGCGGCGAGCTCGGGCTCGATCCGCTCGTACATCGCCTCCATCTCCGACGGCAGGCCCGGCATCACGTAGACGTTCGCGATTGCGAAGCCGGGCGCACCGCCGAGCGGGTTCTCGAGTGGACGGCTCCCCGCGGGAAGCTGGGCCCAGCGGGCCGCGTACTCGGGGTCGCTGAGGAAGCGCGCCCGGAGCTCGTCGGCCAGCTCGGCGACCTCCTGCTGCTCGACCTCGAACGCGGCGGCAAGCGCCTCGCGCGTGATGTCGTCGGGGGTGCCGCCGAGGCCGCCGGTCACCAGCACGACGTCCACCGCGCCGGCGCTCGTGCGGACGAACTCGGCAATCGCCAGGACGTCGTCCGGAAGGACGGCGATGAGGCGCACGGGCACGCCGATCGCCTCGAGCCTCCGGGCGAGCCAGCTGCCGTTCGTGTTCTCGACGTCGCCCGAGAGCAGCTCGTTCCCGATCGTCAGGATCGCCGCGCTTCTCCGTGCCTCCACCGTCCGAGTATAAGAGCGGCCTATGGGGCTTCCGGAGCTGGTTCGCGAGCGCGAGTGGGCCTGCAGGCTCGTGCCCTCCCTCGCGCTCGAGACCCTGGACGAGGCGGAGGCGTTCCTGCGGGAGCGAGGGCTGTTGACGCGCACGGACGACTCCGCGCTGCCGAGCCTCTTCGGCGCGTGTCACGAGGAGCCGTACAAGCCCGGCTCCCGCGGGTTCGGCCTGTGGCCGCGGACGAAGTGGCCGTGGGCGTTCGAGCTCGCCGACCGGCCCGGGGTCCACGTGCTCGGCATCCACCGAGGCAAAGGGCTCTTCGTGACGGACGCGACCGCCGCATTGGTCGATCCGCTGGCGCGAGAGGAGCTGGCGCGCGCGGAGGGCGGTGCGTTCGGGCCCGAGGCCGCGTTAGTGCTCGCGCACCTGGCGGAGGCGGGCCCGAGCCTGCTGGAGGAGGTCCGGGAGGAGATCGAGCTCGACGCGCGCCGCCTGCGGGCGAAGCTGGAGCGCGTCGGCGCGCTCGTGGCACGGCCGGTGTTCCTGGACGAGCACAAGAACACGAGCGAGCTGGCGCGGTGGGACCAGGTCTTCCCCGTGATTGCGCCCGGTGGCGGGCTGGGCGAGCTGTTGGTCGCGGGCGTCCGTGCCGCGGTCGTGGCTCCCGAGGACGAGGCGCGGCGCTGGTTCTCATGGCCGGTGCCGGGCACGCTCGTGGACGAGCTCGTCGAGGCAGGGCGGCTCGAGCGGCCAGAGCCGCGATGGCTTTCGGTGCCCGCTGGGGAAACCTCCCGGTTTCCCCAGACCCCTTCCCCTGGTCCGCTTCGCGGACAGGCGCATGCGCGCCTCAGCGCAGCGGAAAGGTCTTCCCGGCCAGGGCCGGCAGCACCTGGGACGTGACCCAGACGGGCGTGACGGCGTAGCGCTTGGAGTAGCGGTAGCTGCCGTCGGCGCGGCGCAAGGCGGCAAGGTAGCGGTGGGCCTTTGCCCCCGGCTTGGCTCCGGCGGCCAACAGTCCCTGGATCGCCCAGGCCGTGGACTGAGCGTCGGGCGCACGTCCGGGGACGAGCCGGAAGCCGCCGTCGGGCGCCTGCAGGCTGCGCAGGTACCTCGCTCCGCGCTGGAGCACCCGGCCGCGAACGCCCGCAGACCTGAGCGCCTGAAGGACGACTGCCGTGTCGTTCGAGTCCGGCGCACCCCGCGGGTGCCAGGGCCAGCCGCCGCTCCCCCGCTGCCGTCCGAGCAGGTAGCGGACGGTCGCGCTTCCGGCCGGTCGCCCGGCGGCTCGCAGCGCGAGGGCGCTCCAGGCTGTCGAGTTGACGAGCGGCCCGATGCGTCCGTCCGGCCGCCGCTCCGCCTCCAGACGGTCGAGCAGGCGCTCGTCGCCGAGCGCCAGCGCGCGCAGGGCGGTCTGCGTGACGTCCCCCGGGGCCGCCGAGCGGACGTAGTCCCTGGCGGCCTGGCCGGGATCGCGGCCCACGGCCCGCAGCGCCAGGATCGTCCAGGCGGTCAGGGCCGCGTCGGGGCGGCCTCCCGGCTCGGCGACACCGCCGTCAGGGCCGCGGCGCGACTCGAGGTAGTCGGCCGAGCGAGCCAGTGGCGAGGCCGCGAGTACCACGCCGACGAGGGCCGCCGCGAGGAGCTTCATGCCCACGCCACCTCCGTCTTGAGGCGCCGCCCGTAGCGTTCGAGCAGCCGGCGCAACTCCGGCCCGGCGACCAGGGCCAGGACGACGTTCCCGATCGCATGCGCCGCGCTGAACCACACGCCGCGCCCGAGCACGACGACGAGCGCTTCCCAGGTGTGCGGGTAGAAGCTCAGCCAGAGCCAGAGGTCCATCAGCGTCGAGAACGCGAAGCCGAGCACGAAGCAGAGCGCCGCAAACGAGACCCGGCCGCGAAGGAGGGGCGCGAACGCCGCCCCGGCGACCCCGCAGCCGCCCCACGCCAACATCTGCCAGGGCGTCCAGGTGCCCTGGCCGAGGAAGAAGTTCGAGACGAGCGCCGACAGCGCGCCCACCGCGAACCCCGCGCGCGCGCCGAGCGCCGCGCCGGCCGCGACGGCGATCACGGTCACCGGCTGCACGCCCGGAACGGCCTGGAAGAGGACTCGCCCGGCGGCGGCCGCGCCTGCGAGCGTCGCGATCAGCGCGATCTCCTTCGCCGACCCGGGCCCGGTCTCCAGCCAGGCGAACCCGGCGACGATGAGCGCGCCGGCGGCGAGCAGGAGCGACAAGCCCGCGCGGTCGGGTTGCAGGGCCGTCCAGACCGCGGCCGCGAAGGCCGTGGCCGCAGCGCCGACGAGGGCAAGTAACAGACTGTGACTTGAAGACCGAGTCACGGTGAACCTCGTGCTCACGCCGAATCCCTGCCTCCTGAAGCTGCAAGTAACAGACTGTTACTTGCCTCCGGCTCACGGTGCGAATGGCCCAACTGGACGACCCGGTCGGCTACTGCCGCCGCGAACCGCTCGTCGTGCGTGACGACCAGCGTCGCTCGGCCGGCGGCGTCCGCGCGGAGGCGGTCGGCCAGCTGCGCCTTGCGCTCCGGGTCGACACCTCGCGTCGGCTCGTCCAGGACGAGGAGGTCCGGCTCCACTGCCAGCACCGACGCGAGCGCGAGCCGCTCGCGCTCTCCGCTCGAGAGGTCGCGCGGATGCCGGTCCCACAGGCCCGCGAGGCCGACCTCGGCGAGCCAGCGGCGCGCCCGAACGAGGTCGCCGCCGATCCCGAGCGCGACCTCCTCGTCCGCACGCGCGCGGGTGAGGTACCGGCCGGGATCCTGCGACAGGTACGCGGGCCGCCCGGCCCGGACGACCCGGCCCTGTGCCGGTTCCAGCAGCCCCGCAGCGAGCTTCGCGAGCGTCGTCTTGCCCGAGCCGTTCGGGCCGCTCAGCGCCACGACCTCTCCGCGCCGGAGCTCGAGGTCGGCACCGTCGACCACCGTCCGAGGCCCGTAGGCGAATGACACGCCGTCGAGCGTGACCACGACGTCGCCGGGCTCGAGCGGCGTCTCGCCAGGCACAGGCTCGACCCAGGCGGGCCGCTCGCGGGCGAGCCACTCGCGCGCGGCGTCCGGCTCGTCGTCGAGCAGGACGCGACCGCGTTCCACGAAGAGCACACGGTCCACGGCGTCGAGCAGGCGCTCGGGCCGGTGCTCGGAGACGACGACCGCGACGCCACGCTGCAGCGCCAGCCTGACTGCCGCTTCGGCGCCCTCGGGGTCGAGCTGCGACGTCGGCTCGTCCAGCAGCAGGAGCTGAGGCCGGAGCGCGAGAGCGGCCGCCAGGCACACGCGCTGGAGCTCGCCGCTCGAGAGCTCGTACGTCGGCCGCCCGGCCAGCGGGCGCACGCCGATCGCGTCCAGCGCCTCGGCGACGCGGTCGCCGATCTCGTCCGGCGAGACGCCGAGGTTCTCGAGGCCGAACGCCACCTCGTGCTCGACCCGCGCCATCACCACCTGGTCCTCGGGGTCCTGGAAGAGCGTGGCGACCTCGCCCGCGAGCTCGGACGGGCGCGTCAGCCTCGTGTCGCGGCCGAGCACCTCGACCCGGCCGGAGAACGCTCCGCCGTGGAAGTGCGGCACGAGGCCGGAGAGCGCCCGCAGCAGCGTCGACTTGCCCGACCCCGACGGGCCCAGCACCAGCACGGCCTCGCCGGGCTCTAGCGCCAGCGACACGTCCCGAAGCGCGGCGCCGCCCCCCGGATAGGCGAACGACAGCGACTCCAGGGTCGCTAGAGCCATAGCGCCCCCATGAGCACGATCGCGGCCGCAGCCACCAGCGCGGGCCGGTCGAGCGGCCTGCGCGGGCTCGGAGCGCGGGTCCCGCCCGGCCGTCCGTAGCCGCGCGCCTCCATGGCTTCGGCGAGGTTCAGCCCGCGCTCGAGCGAGCCCGCGAGGAGCGGCGAGAGCAGACGAGCGCGGCCGCGAACGCCGGCGACCTCCACTCCACGCCCGCGCAGGGCCTCGATCAGCCCATGGGCGTCCCGCTCGAGCGTGGGCACGAGCCGCGTCGCGAGCGCGACCGCGAGCGCCGATCGGCGCGCGAACCCTGCCGCCTGCACGAGCCGGTCGTGGTCGAGCAGCAGCGCATAGGCCGCGAACGCCAGCCCCACGGCGGCCAGCCGCAGGCCGGCGAGCAATCCGGAAGCGAGCTCCTCGCCGGTCAGCCCGAGCGGGCCGAGCACGGGCACGGTCGGGCCCTGCCAGAGGTAGTGCGTACCCTCGGCGGCCAGAAGCGGCGTCAGGACGACGACCCAGAACGCGGAGAACAGCGTCCCCCAGAGGTACAGACCGCGGCGCCCGGGCGGCCCGGTCGCGCAGACGGCGAGGAGGACGGCCACGATCGCCGCAACGGAGAGCAGGTGGTCGGCGAGGAGCGCCGCCGCCGCGAGCGCCGCCAGCAGTGCGGCCGCGGGCGCCGGGCTCACCGCAGCCCCTCGAAGCGGTAACGCGCGAGCGTGGGGTCGCGGGCGAGCCGCGGAGCGTCGACGGCGCCCAGCTCGAACGTGACCTGGTCGCCGGAGCGTCGCGCGCGGAGCCCGCGTCCGGGAACGATGCGCAGGACGTTGGCCCCGTCCGGAGGCCGGCCGGCGACCCGCCCCTGGATCAGGCGGGCGAGCCGTGCGGCAGCAGGTGATGCGCCCACCACGACCGCCGGCGGGACGTCGCCGCCGAAACCGTGGACGAAGGGCTCGGGGAAGGCGCCGACGACCACCGGCACCTGCATCTGCTCGGCCCACGAGCGGTAGTCCCACCACTCGACGTCACCGGGCCGCAACGTGTACTCCGCTGCGCTTACGTCGCCCTCGAGCCCATTCACGTACCAGAACCAGTCGCGCTCGTCGGCGAGGCTGCCCTCAATGCCGTCGATCGCCTGGACGAACCGGCCGCCGTAGCTCGTCTTCACGTCGAGCGCTCGGTCGAGCGCCTCGAGGGCGGAGATGCCGGCCGGCACCGTCGTCGTGTGGATCACGGTCGCTCCGCGGTCTCGGGTGACCCAGAGCGAGGCGGTCCCGGAGCCCGTCCGCTCCTCGCCGCAGCCGACGAGTGCGAGCGCGACGAGGAGCGGGACGAGCTTCCTGAGCACGTGCCGCTCAGCTGAGAGCGTTGGAGCGGACTGCGCCGGCGAGCGTGGCCCGCACGAGGCTCTTGTGCGCGCCCGGACAGGCGGCACCGCCCCGCGTCCTCACGTCGACGGCCGTCCACGAGCAGGACCGCGCCCTGCGCAGGCGTGCTCTTGCCGGCGTCGTCCTGGGCGAGCACGCGGTAGCAGCCCTTCGGCCGCCGCTGCAGGAGCAGCGTCTTCGGCCCTCCGGCGTCCCCGAAGGTGGCCCAGTACCAGAGGACGCGATCGCCGTCGTTGAGGGTCACCTTGTCGGCGCCGACGGGCGGCGACGCGCCGTTGACCTTGAACACCCACCCGCTCGACGCATCGGCCGGGTAGCGGCCGATCCGCGAGACGTAGGGCCCGAACGAGAGCTGCTTGATCTCGTAGAAGAACTCACCGCGGGCGCTGGCGCCCTCGAGGGCCTCGAGCGCGTTGGCGCCGGCCTCGAAGCGCGGCTCCGAGGCGCCGTAGATGGTGGTCGTCTTGCCTTCGACACGGACGCTCACGCGAGCTCCGAGCGCGGCAGGCACCAGCAGCGCGAGGGCCGCCAGGATCGCCGCGAGGGCGAGGGGCAGTCGGTGCACGAATCCTCCCTTCCGCGAGGGGATCGAGTTGACGGCGGGCGGTAGGTCTTCTGACTCGGGGCTCCCCCTTCGCCGCCTTCCCAGCCGAAGCCAGTGGCGTCGTGGCGGAGGGCATCTCCCCTCACAGCGGCGGGACCGTCCCGGACTCGCACCGGGTTCCCCAACCGAGCGCCGGTTTTGTCCGCGCGACACTACCATGGCGTTTCGTGGCAGCCTCGCGCGTCCTTTCCGCCTGGCTGCCCGTCGTAGTCTGGGCGGCGCTGATCTTCACGCTCTCGTCGGTTCCCGATCTCGGCACCGGTCTCGGGACATGGGATCTCGTGCTGCGGAAGCTCGCCCACACCGCCGAGTACGCGATCCTGGGACTGCTGCTCCTGCGCGCGACAGGGCGAGCGTCGGTCGCCTTCGTCCTGGCGACGCTCTACGCGGTCAGCGACGAGCTCCACCAGGCGTTGGTGGCCGGAAGGCACGCGTCGCCGCTCGACGTGGTGATCGACGCGGCCGGCGTCGCCGTCGGGCTCGCGCTCGCGTCGAGACTGCGGTCGTGAAGCTCGCGCTCGACCTCGACGGAGTCCTCGGCGACACGCGCCCGCTCTGGGATGCCTGGCTCGAGGACGCGGCGAGGCGCATGCACTCGATCGCAACGCTCGACCCGAGCACGCTCTCCCCGGACCGCACCCAGGCGGCCGAGCAGCTCGACGGCTGGGCGGCGGCGGGCGTCGGGGACTGGCGCGGATCGCTCGCTCGCTTCGCCGAGGACCATGCGCCGGTCTACCTGCGGCCGCAGGCGCCCGTGAGCGCGGCGCTAAGGCGGCTCGAGGCCGCCGGCGCCGGGCTGGGCGCGTTCACCGACGCGCCGGAGGAGCTCGCACGCATCGCTCTGGCCCACCTCGGTGCCACCCGCCGCATCGGCGCGCTCGAGGCCGGCGGCGGCGCGCTCGAGCGGCTGCTCGCCCGCTTGGGCAACGATGCGGTCGTGGTCCGGACGCCGGGTGAGCTGGCCGAGCTCGCGAACTAAACTGGGCTCGTGGAAGGCAAGAAGGTCGGAGACCGGCAGCTGGACGCGCTGCTCGAGCGCCTCGACGCGATCCACGCCGAGCTGCACACGCTCAACCGGCGCCTGGAGACCGGCGAGAACCTGATTCCCCTCGTGCACCAGATGGCGCAGCTGAACGAGTCGCTGCAGGCGCTCGCCTACGCCGCCCTCGGCCAGCAGGGGCCGAGCGTGCGCCGCCGCCGCACCGGCTAGAGCTTGATCGCGAGTGTGGCGATCACGCCGAGCAGCCCGCCGATCATTGCGACGAGCAGCGCATCGATTCGAGTTCTGATCGCACGGACATCGACCGCCAGATCGTCGACGCGGTGCGTCAGCGCCTCAACGCGTTCCTCGATGCGCGCCAGGCGCTCGAAGATCTGAGTGACAACGCTTCCTTCGATTTCGCTCGCCACGATTCGAGGATAACGCCCGCGTCCAGTTGTCCCTTCAGGACACCTCGCGATAGCGGAAGCAGTCGACGGTGTGGTCGTTCACGAGTCCCGCGGCCTGCATGAACGCGTAGCAGACGGTCGGGCCCACGAAGCGGAAGCCGCGGCGCTTGAGCTCCTTGCTCATGGCTTTCGACTCGGCCGTCTCGGCGGGCAACTCGGCGAGCTCACGCCACTTGTTGACCTTCGGCCTGCCGCCGACGAACGACCACAGGAGCTCGTCGAAGCCGCCGTCGAGCTCGATGACGGCGCGCGCATTGGCGATCGTCGACTCGACCTTCAGGCGGTTTCGGACGATGCCCGGGTCGGCGAGCAGCCGCTCCACGTCCCGCTCCTTGTAGCGCGCCACGCGCTCCGGCTCGAAGCCCTCGAACGCGGTCTTGTAGCCCTCGCGCTTCTTGAGGATCGTCGACCACGAGAGCCCGGCCTGCGCCCCCTCGAGCGTGAGCAGCTCGAACAGCTCGCGCTCGCCGTGCAGAGGCACTCCCCACTCGTCGTCGTGGTACGCGGCGTACAGAGGGTTGCCCTCTGGCACCCATGCACAGCGGACGGTCACGGCGCGCCTAGCGCGCGAGCCTGTAGACGCCGCCTTCGAGCGACGTCATGTACAGCTCGCCGGTTGCGTCCTCGCCGAACGAGGAGAGCGCGCTCACGCGGAAGCCCTCTTGCCGCACGCCGCGTGCCTTGCCGGCGACCACCTTGAAGCTCCACACGCGGCCCGAGCAGTAGTCGCCGAAGAAGTACCGGCCGCGCGAGGCCGAGACCGCGGCCCCCCGATAGACGAACCCGCCCGTGACCGAGCAGCCGGAGCCGCGATCGTAGACATAGATCGGCATCTTGAGCCGGCCTCGGCCGAGCATCTTGGCCTCGAAGCTCGAGCGGCCCTCGTAGCGATCCCAGCCGTAGTTCTCGAGCCCTGGGCTGTTGCGCGGCGTGTAGTCGATCTCCTCGTAGGCGTTCTGTCCGACGTCGCCGATGTAGAGCGCGCCCGTGGCGCGGTCGAAGGAGAACCGCCAGGGATTGCGGAGCCCGATCGCGACCAGTCTGCCACCTCGAGCCGCGCTTGTTCACGTTGAGCGCGAGCAGCTTGCCGAGTCGGCTACCCGGGTTTTGCGCACGGTTCTCGGGGTCACCGCCCGACGCCGCCGTCGCCCATCCCCACGTAGAGGCGGCCGTCGGGGCCGAAGACGACGTCGCCGCCGTTGTGGTTGGAGTACGGCTGGTCGACGAACAGCAGCTGCCGGACGCGCTTGACCGCCTTCTGACCGTCGGAGCGATACTCGACGACGCGGGTGTCGCCGTTGTTGTCGGTGTAGTTCACGTAGAAGAGGTGGTTCTGCGCGTAGCGCGGGTGGAACGCCAGGCCGAGCAGTCCCTGCTCCCCGCCGGAGACGACCTGGTTCGTGATGTCCAGGAACGGCTGGTCGCGGATCCGGCCGTTCTCGAGCACGACGATCTTGCCGCCCTGCTCGACGATGTAGACGCGCCCGCGCTCGTTTCGCGGCGCGGCGACCTGCAGCGGGGAGTCCGCTCGCGCCACCTGGACGATCCGCAGAGTCGACTGGTCGGCCCGCGCGCTCGCGCTGGGGCCGGAGAAGAGCTCGAAAGCGAGGAACCCGAGGACGGCCACGGCGGCCGTCAGGGCAGCGATCTCACGCACGAAGGGCCGCCTCGGGAGCATGGACGGGGAAGGGTACCGGCGGCTGCCGACTACCGACTCAGGAGGAGCTTCTTGAGCTCTTCCTCCTTGCCGCGCCTCAGCACGGCGAGCACCTGGTCGCCCGCTGCGAGCTCCATGGCCTTGTCGGGCCCCTCGGCCTTGCCCCCGCGCATGACGGCGATGACGGTGGATCCTTCGGGCAGACCGAGCTCCGTGATCTTCTTGCCGACGCACGGCGAGCTGCCGTCGACCTGCACCTCGACGATCTCGAGGTCCTCCTTACGCAGCTGGAGGAGCTGGATGAGGCCGTGCTCGGGCACCTCGTGCTCGATCATCGCCAGCACGCTCGAGACCGCGGACACCGTCGGCGCGATGCCGAGAAAGTCGAAGTGCTGCTGGTTCTTCGGGTTGTTCACGCGCGCGATCACCTTCTCGACGCCGTAGCGCTCGCGCGCGACCTGGCAGATGACGATGTTGTCCTCGTCGTCCCCGGTGGTCGCGACGACGACGTCGGGCGGCCGCTCGATCCCTGCCCGCTCGAGGACGTAGAGCTCGGTGGCGTCGCCGCGGATCGCGCGGTGCTCGAATTCGGCCTCGAGCCGCTCGAAACGGAACGGCCGCTGCTCGATCAGGGTCACCTCGTGACCCGCCGCCATGAGGCTTCGGGCGACGTTCGAGCCGACCTTGCCGCCGCCCGCGACGACCACGAACATCTAGGCGCTCGCCTCCTGGTGGGTCTTCGCAGCACTCTCGAGCACACGGTTCGTCAGCGTTTCGGTGGCGGTTCTCGTCGGGCAGATGATCTCGAGCCCGAGGCTCTCGTAGAGCTCCGCCCGCGCGGGATCGAGAATGCGCACGATCACGCACGGCACCTCGAACTGGCGCTGGGCGAGCTGCCCGACGACGAGGTTCGTGTTGTCGCCGTTCGTCGCGATCACGACCGCGTCGGCGTCTTCGATGCCGGCCTGCCTCAGCAGTTCGATGTCCATGGCGTGGCCGACGAAGAAGCCCCCGGACCAGGTCTCACCGAGGCGGTTCAGGACCTCCTCGTTCTCGTCGATGGCGGCGACGTCCCAGCCCTCGGTGTCCAGGTTCTTCGCAACCTGTGACCCCACGCGGCCGCAGCCGATCACTATTGCCTTCACGCGTCAACATTAGCGCGCGGAAGCGGTCTCGACGCTCTCCTCTTCGAGCACGCCTTGTGGGTACGCGACGACCATCACCTCGCACTCCGCATGGCGCAGGACGTAGTCCACGGTGGGGCTGAAGAAACGCGACTGACGGCGCCAGCGAGGCGCAGAGCCGAGCACGACGAGCTCGGCGCCGCTGTCGCGAGCCTGGGCCACGATCGCCTCGCCGATCGCGCGCGCGCGGGCGATCTTGCCCACCACGGCCACACCGTGCTCGGCGGCGATCAACTTCGCCTCGGCGATCGAGGCGGCCGCCCGCTCCTCCTCGTCCTCCATCGCCGCGTCCATCGGCAGCGAATGCGGCACCTTCACGACGTGGAGCGCTCGCACGCTGGCGCCGTGCTCCTCGGCGAGCTTGACCGCGGTCGCGAGCACCTCCTCCCCGATCGGACCGAGCTTGAGCGGGACGAGGATCGTCTCGTACGTCCCTTCCGGCTCCGGCACGAGGTCGGCCGCTCCGGGCGTCGCACGGCCCAGCAGCGGCTCGTGGCCGGCGGTGCGCGTCATGACGTAGATCACGAGCCCGAGCACCACCCACACCGGCCCGGCGACCAGGGCGCCCTGGTGCGTGCTGAGCGAGATGATCCAGATCACGAACGTCAACGGCGCGCCGATCAGCGCCGGTAGCGGCACGAGCACGCCGCGGATCCGGATGTTGCCCGGCGCGCGGAAGGGGCGCTCGAGTGCGGGCTCCGTTCGCCGGAGCCGGATCACGGCGACCTGCGCGGCCGTGAAGGCGAACAGGACGCCGAAGCTGTACACGCTCGCCAGAAAGACGCTCGGACGGTCGTCGACCTGGCTGAGCAGCAGGAGCACGCAGGAGAGCCCGGCTGCGACCACGATCGCCGTGGGCGAGATCAGCGTGCGCCGGTTCAGGCGGGCGAAGGTGCGCGGAAGCATCTCGTAGCGCGCGAGCGAGTACGCGAGCCGGCCGGCGCCCGAGATCGAGGTCGTCGCCGCGGCGACCAGGACGACCGCCCCCGAAAGCCCGACGATCACCCGGAGGACGTCCACGATCCCGCTCGGGAGGCCGGCGTCGAGCGCGACGGTGATGCCCACCAGCGGCGCCCTGATCCACTCGTTTCCGAGCGCGGTGCTGCCGTTCTCCACCGGGTACGCGGACAGCCCGATCACGGCGAGCACGGCCGACACGACCACGACCGTGCCGAGGCCGGCGAACAGGCCTCGCGGGAGCGCCTTCCCCGGCTCCCGCGTCTCGGAGGCGTAGTTCGCCACGGTCTCGAGGCCGGTGTAGGCGAGCATCCCGAGCGGGAGCGCGAAGGCGAGGTGGCTCCAGGTCGGTGCCGAGCCCATGTCGACGCCGCTCGCGAAGCCCTCTTTCGAGAGGACGAAGGCGCCGCCGAGGACGATCAGCAGGACGTGCGTCGTCAACGCGAGCCCGGCGACAACAACGGCGACGCGGTAGAGCTGGGTGCGGCGGACGAGCCTGGTCGCCGCCAGGCCGAGGATCGTCAGGACGCCGAAGATCGCATCCCACGGCCGGTGGGTGATGCCGTCCCAGCCGACCGCCTGGCCGATGTAGTGCGGCGTGAAGAGGCCCGCGAGCGCGACGACGATCAGGTAGTCGAGGAGCAGCACCCAGCCCGTCACGAAGCCGAGCGGGTCGTTGAAGGCGCGCCTGACGAAGGTGGCGGCGCCCCCGGTCTCGGGGATCGCAGCCGCGCCCTCGGCATAGGAGAGCGAGACGAGCAGGAACAGGACGCCGACGACGAGCAGGACCGCGGGCGTGAGCCCGAGCGCATAGAGCGCGACGATGCCGAGCGCGAAGTAGAGCGACGAGCCGACCTCGCCGTAGGCGACGGCGGCCAGCGCGGCCGGGCCGAGGACCTTCTCCAGCCCGAGCTTGTGGGCCACCTAGGACATCCTCCGGGCAACGTAGAGCCGGGCTGCGCCCGCCGCCATCAGCAGCGCTCCGAGGAGGATGCCGAGGCCACCGCCCACGCCGAGGAGGATCGTACGGATCACCGCAGCCGCTCCGAGCACGATCAGCAGCACGGAGAGAACGACCGTCAGGTTCACGCGGCCAGGGACCGCTTGCCCCCCACCACGAGCACCCGGCACGGGGCCTGCTTGAGCACGTAGTCCGTGGTGGTGCCGAAGATCGGCGTGCCGGTGCGCGCATGCCGGCGCTTGGCTCCGAGCGCGATCAGCTCGGCGCCGCGCTGATCGGCCTCGCGGATGATCTCGGCCGCGGCCGTCCGCCCGCGCGCGAGGCGAGCCACCGCTCTGACGCCGTAGGCCTCCACGAGCGAGACGGCGTCGTCGAGCAGCTCGTCCGCCTCCGCCTCCTGCTCGGGCAGGTCGGCTTCCAGCGAGAGCGACATCGGTACCTCGAGCACATACACCACGGCGATGGTCGCGGCGCGCTCGTCGGCGAGGCGTGCGGCCGCAACGAGGGCCTCCTCCGACTCGTTCGAGCGCACGACGGGCACGACGATCGTCCGGTAGTCGATCGTGAGCGACGGCCCGAGGACGAGCGCCGGGGCGCGCACCGTCCTCGCCAGCGGGACGTGCACGAAGCGGCGCCGGTAGACGAAGTAGATCGCGAAGCCGATCGCGAGCCAGCCGAGCCCGGCCCAGCGCGCACCCGCATCCTGCAGGACGATCACGGTCCACGCGATCAGCGTCCCGAGGCCGCCCACGATTGCGAACAGCGGCCAGTCGACGCCGCGCCAGGTCAGGTTCGGTCGTGCCTTGTACGGCAGCTCCACGTTCCGGCTTCGGTAACGGAGCGCGACGAGCGAGGCGTGAGCGACCGTGAACGACAGCGTCGCGCCGAATGAGTAGAGCTTGCCGAGGAAGTTCGTCTCGCCCGGCAGGATCGTGATGATCGGGATCACGCCCGCGAAGACGACGAGGGCGAGCCACGGCGTGCGGAAGCGCGGGTGCAGCCGGCGGAGCGTCACCGGCAGCTGGCGGTAGCCGGACATCGCGTACGTGATGCGCGACGCTCCGATCACGCCTGCGTTCGTGGCGATGAACAGGATCGTCGCGGCGAGGACGCCGACGTAGAGCTGCATCCCGTTGAGCAGGGCGCCGCTGAGGCCCAGGTTGTCGACGACGCCGAGCACCGGATCGTTGGCGAAGCCGCCTTCGTCCGGGGGCAGGCCGAGCTTTGTAACGTAGTCGCCGTCGGCGTCCTGGTAGACCGGCATGGCCGAGAGCGCCACAGCCGGCAGGGTCAGGTAGATGGCGAAGACGGCGCCCGCGACGAGCTTGTAGGCGTTCGGGACAGCGCGGACCGGGTCGCGCACCTCCTCGGCGAGGTTCGAGACGGTCTCGACGCCGGTGTAGGCGAGCATGGCGATCGGGATCGCGACGAAGAACTGGCTCCACGTGGGCGCGATGCCGAGATGGACGTTGTCGACGAGGACGCTCGGGCTGAAGACGAGCACGAAGCCGATCACCACGAGCAGCAGCTGCGTCGCGAAGTCGATTACCGCGAGCAGGACGTTGAGGCTCGCCGCCTCGCGGACGCCGACGATGTTGATCGCGACCAGGATCACGATCACGATCACGCCGCCGACGATGTCCCACGGGTTCTCGCGCAGCGGCGCCCAGATGACGCTCAGGTAGTGCGGCACGAAGAAGGCCGAGATCGCGACCGTGGCGACGTAGACGAGCATCTGCGCCCAGGCGGCGCCGAAGCTCACGACCTCGTTGAAGGCGTGCCTGGCGAAGCTCGAGGAGCCGCCGGCCTCGGGGTAGCGGACGGTTCCCTCTGCGTAGGTGGCCGCGGTCGCGGCGAAGATGAGCCCGGCGATCACGAAGACGACCGGAGTCAGGCCGAGCGCGAAGACCGCCGTGACGCCGAGCGCGTAGTAGATGCTCGAGCCGACGTTGCCGTAGGCGGTCGCGAACAGCGCCGGGGTGCCGAGGACGCGCTCGAGCCCGTGCTGCTGCCGTCGGCGCCGCGGAGGCACAGCCGAACTCTACGGCGCGAAGCGGCGCGCGCACGGGCGTGTGCTGGGGATGATTCGTTGCGCTTTCTTGCGGGTGCCTGGCACCTTCCGAGAAGACGCCCCGCCTACGCTGGGCCGATGGCCCGCCGGCCCCGAATCGTCGCCGCCGACGCGATCTACCATCTCACGTGCCGCGGCGTCCGCAAGCTGCCGATCTACCACGCCGACCGCGATCGCGCCCTCTTCCTCGGGCTCCTGCGAGAGACGCTTCGCCGCTTCCGCTGGCGGTGCCAGGCCTACTGCCTGATGGACAACCACTTCCACGTCCTCGCACAGACGGACGAGCCGACGCTGTCGGTTGGAATGCACTGGCTGAACACCGCGTACGCCCGGAGCTTCAATAGGCGACACGGCTTCGAAGGGCATCTCTTCGACCGCCGCTTCGGCTCGAAGCTCGTCGAGAGCAGCGCCCAGCTGATGCTCACGGCGCGGTATGTCGAGCTGAACCCGGTGCGCGCGGGTCTCGTTCGCGACCCGGGGGATCATCCATGGAGCAGTTTCCGGTTCCACGCCGGCCGGGCGAGCAGCTCGCTGCTCGGCGGCTCGTGGGTGCTCGACCTGTTCGGGAGCGACCGAGCGAAGGCGTCGCAGGCATACGCCGAGTTCGTCATGGACGGGGCCCGGGAGTATCTGAAGCCTGTGCGCAATTCGTGACGTTTCCGTGCGGGTGCCTGGCACCGGCCGAAGAGACCTCGGCCCCGCGCCCCGCCCGGACGGGACGCGGCTACCCGTGGATCGTGGCGATCAGGGGGATGATCAGGATCGCCACGAGGTTCGCGATCTTGATCATCGGGTTGATCGCAGGCCCCGCGGTGTCCTTGTAGGGATCACCGACGGTGTCGCCGGTCACCGCGGCCGCGTGGGCCTCCGAGCCTTTGCCGCCGTACGCGCCGTCCTCGATCAGCTTCTTCGCGTTGTCCCACGCACCGCCGCCGGAAGTCATGGCGATTGCGAGGAAGATTCCCGTGATGATCGTGCCGATCAGCAGCCCGCCCAGCATCTCGGCCGAGAGGATCCCGACGATGATCGGGAACACCACCGGGATCAGCGCGGGCGCCATCATCCGCTTGATCGCGGCACTGGTCACGATGTCGACGGTGCGGCCGTACTCGGGCCGCGCGGTGCCCTCCATGATTCCGGGAATCTCGCGGAACTGGCGGCGCACCTCCTGCACGACCTGACCGCCGACGCGGCCCACCGCCTGCATCGCCAGTGAGGAGAAGAGAAACGGCATCAGTCCGCCGATGAAGAGCCCTGCGATCACGTAGGCGTTGGCGAGGTCGAACGTCGCCGGGACGTCCTCCGCGTCGAGCTCGGTGCGAAAGCCGTCGAACAGGATCAGCGCCGCGAGCCCGGCCGAGCCGATCGCGTAGCCCTTCGTCACCGCCTTGGTCGTGTTACCCACCGCGTCGAGCGGATCCGTAATGGCCCGAACCGACTCGTCCAAGTCGGCCATCTCGGCGATGCCGCCGGCGTTGTCGGTGACCGGGCCGTACGCGTCGAGAGCGACGATCAGGCCGGTCAGCGCCAGCTGCGCCATCACGGCCACGCCGATCCCGTAGAGGCCGGCGATCTCGTACGCGCCCACAATCGCCGCCGCGATCACGATCACCGGAGCGGCGGTCGCCTGCATCCCGATCGCGAGCCCCTCGATGATGTTCGTGGCGTGCCCGGTGAGCGACGCCTTGGAGATGCCCTTGACCGGCCGCCAGCGCGTGCCCGTGTAGAACTCGGTGATCGCGACCAGCAGGACGGTGACGGTGATGCCGATCAGCGAGCAGCCGTACAGATCCCAGAAGCCGAACTGGTCGCTCTCATACGCCTTGCAGACCGGAATGAAGCCGATCGCCGAGAGGATCGCCGCGACGAAGACGGCCTTGTAGAGCGCGGTCATGATCCCGCCGCCGCGCCCAACGCGCGCGAAAAGCGTTCCGATCACCGACGCGATGATCGCGATGCCGCCGATCACGAGCGGGAAGGCGACGAGATCTGCGGCCGGGAACCGGAGCGCCGCCAGGAACATGACGGCGACCGCCGTGACCGCGTAGGTCTCGAACAGGTCGGCCGCCATGCCGGCGCAATCGCCGACGTTGTCGCCGACGTTGTCCGCGATCACGGCCGGGTTACGCGGATCGTCCTCGGGGATGCCCGCCTCGAGCTTGCCGACGAGGTCGGCGCCGACGTCGGCGGCCTTCGTGAAGATGCCGCCGCCGAGACGCGCGAAGACCGAGATCAGCGAGCCGCCGAACGCAAGCCCGATCAGGTTCTCTGTTGCCGTCTTCGAGCTCTCGTCGAAGACCTCCGTCAGCAGGCCGTAGTAACCCGCGACGCCGAGGAGGCCGAGGCCGACGACGAGGAGGCCCGTCACCGCGCCGGCACGGAAGGCAATGTTGAAGGCGCGCGCGATCCCCGTCTTCGCGCCTTCGGCCACGCGCGCGTTCGCGCGCACGGCCACGTTCATGCCGATGAAGCCGGCGGCCGCGGAGAGGACGGCGCCGATCAGGAAGCCGAACGCGGTGGCCCAGCCGAGGTCGTTCCAAAAGCCGATGATGAGGAAGATGACGGCCGCGACCCCCGCAATCGTCGTGTACTGGCGGCGCAGGTACGCCGATGCGCCCTCCTGCACGGCCCGCGAGATCTCCTGCATTCGCTCCGTGCCGGGCGACTGCTGCAGCAGCCACCAGGTGAGCACGGCGCCGTAGGCGATGCCCACGACGGCGCAGATCAGCGCGAACAGAACGGCGTGATCCTGGAAGAAGTCCAGCTCGATCCTCCCCTATACACGGTCAGCGCCGAGGGACCCCGGCGCGCGCGATTTTCTACCACACTGCCGGAAGGCAGCGCGTCAGCTTACTTCTTGCGCGCGCCCTTGCTGAGCTTGACCCCGACGGCCGTGTTCCGCGGCAGCACCCTACCGGGCCGTCTCGTCTGCGAGATCACGCGGCCCTTCTTGACCTTCCCGTTGAAGGCCTTCGTGACCGCGCCGAGCCTGCAGTGTTTCGCCTTCAGCGCCGTCCGCGCCTGACCCACGGTCTTCCCCTTCACGTTCGGGACCTTGCACTTGACCGGCTTCGGGGGTGGCGGCGGTGGCGGCGGCGGCGGCGGCGGCGGTTGGGGTGCGGCGGCGGCGGTGTCGGAGGAGGCGGTGTAGGCGCTGGGACCTGTTGCAGGGCCCGGAAAGCGTTGAGACGTCCGCCGGTCACAGTCTTGCCAGCCAGCGCCGGTAGCGGATCCACGGACTTGAGCATGGCGTCCTTGACTTGGGCGACTGTTAGCCCAGGATTGCGCGCGAAGAGCAGCGCCGCGACGCCTGCGACGTAAGGCGTGGCCATCGATGTGCCGTTGAAGGCCACGTACTCAGTGGCTGCAGCGCCGAGGCATTTGACACGGACGTCGTCGACGTACGCCCCGTCACCGACAACGCCATTGGCATCAGACCGAAGCTGAGACGGAGAAAGAATGCCGGCTCGCCGTCGAACGATGAGGCGTCTATGGAGACCGGGAGGAACGCCCCGCTCGTGGATCCGCTGAAGCTGTCCAGCTCGTCATAGGGCCCGACCCGATGCGGTGGCTCCCTGCCACGATGAGTCCGTCGTGGCTTGATCTGCAGAGCTGAGCCGCAGCCGAAAGTCGATCGCACAGTCATGCTTCCCTCGCAGGTCGATCGCGTTCGTTGTCCGTGGCTCTCGTGTCCGTATTCGGCTGATACCGTCGTCCCAAAGGGCTCACTGTCGCTAATGCGCGCCGCCTGGAGCCACGCCCTTGAAGACGGGTTGCCCTCCCCATCGCCCGCGATCGTGTCGGAGACGTGCGTCCCGTGGCCGTTGTCGTCGACCGGACTCGCCGTCGTGCAGACACCCGAAGATTGGCGACACGACAGTTGACGAACCCGATGACCTTGCCGTCGTCGAGCTGCAGGTGGTTCGCATCGATCCCGGTGTCGATGACGGCCACGACGACATCGTTCTTCGAGTCCGTGGCGCTTCCGTCTGTGTTGCCGTCCAGCGACGGATCGTCAGCACGCGCCGCGGGTTACGCCGAAGGACGCCTGCGCCGAGTCGTTCATGGCGTGGACTCGGCGCTCGTCCAGCTCGACCTGCCGGACGCTGTCCAGTGCCGGCAAGCGCCTCGACCTGGCTCTTCGTGACGTGGCCGCGAAGCCGTCCACGATCGGCAGCCAGTGCGGTGAGTGTCGAAACCGCCGACGGCACGCTCGACCGCGTCGGCGCCGGCCGCGAGTCAGATCGCCCTTCATCCGGACGATGACGCTCAGCGTCTCGTCGTCGCCCATCGTGTCGAGCTTGGCAGCGAGGTCGTCGAAGACCTTGTCGCCGTTGAGGTCGGCGTTCGGGGCCTTCAGCGCGCCGACCGAGAAGCCGAGCGGGCCGATCTTGGTCGCGGTGGCGGAGCCGGACAGCGACAGGCCGAGCACGCCGAGCAGGACAATGCCGAAAAGACCCCGCCTCACCGGTCGGTTATATCGCGCCCCCGCTGAAACTCAAAGCATTTCGCGCCTAGCGCAGCGCCTCGATGTCGACCATCGAGACGATGCCCGAATCCGGCACGACGGTCGACGGTGCGGCCGGGCTCGAGACGGCGGGCGGCGGCGGTGCAACGGGCGGCGGCTTGCTCTTCCCCGCGAGCGCCGTGGGCGCCAGCGCCCCGGCGAGAGCAAAGACGAGCAGGACCCCTGTGAGACGACGCGACAGCCGCATGCTTCCTCCTCCCCGGTCGACGATAGAGCGACTTATATCGTGCGCGCCTGCCGAGCGAAAGTCCTAACGGCGAACCGTGCGCCGACAGCCACGGCCGAGGGCGACGAGGCGGGCTCGGTGACGCTCCCCTCGAGTTAGAAACGTGCTCCGCGGAGAGCCGTGGCGCAGAGGTGCTCATCGGGCTGGGGCGGGATCTTCGGGATCACGGCGAAGAGCAGCTCGCGGAGCTTGGCGTTGTTCTCGTTGAAGACCGTGACGACCGTCTCATGCGAGACCGGCGCCTCGCCCTCGACGCCGACGTCGTGGTCGGTAACCATCGAGATGTTCGCGTAGCAGAGCTCCAGCTCGCGGGCGAGCCAACCCTCCGGATACGCGGTCATGTTGATGACCTCCCACCCCATCGCCTGGAACCACCTCGACTCGGCGCGGGTCGAGAAGCGCGGCCCCTGGATCGTGACGACGGTGCCGCCGTCGCGGGCCTTGATCCCGAGCTCGGCGGCCGTGTCGAGCAGGACGCGCCGCAGGTCGGGGCAGTAGGGGTCGGCGGCGGAGACGTGCGTCGTCTCGGGGCCCTCGTAGAACGTGTCGGCGCGGCCGCTCGTGCGATCGACGAACTGGTCGCAGACGACGAACTCGCCCAGCTCGAGGTCGGACGTCAGCGCACCCGAGGCGTTCGGCCCGATGATCCGCCGCACGCCGAGCTCGCGCATCGCCCAGACATTGGCGCGGTACGGGATCTGGCCGGGCGGGAGCTCGTGCTTCCGCCCGTGCCGCGGGAGGAAGGCGACGCGCTTGCCGCCGACCTCGCCGATCGTGAAGGGCGCCGACGGCTTGCCGTACGGCGTGTCGACCTCGACCTCCTCGACGTCGTCGAGGAACGAGTAGAAGCCCGACCCGCCGAAGACCCCGATCTCCGCGCTCGCCACGGAACTGAAGCCTAAGCCGTCGGCCCTTCGAGGATCGGGTCAGGGCCCGAGCTCGAGGCGAGGCAGGATGTAGACCAGATGAAGACGGCGACGACCTGGGGTCACCGGGGAGGCAGCGTCGGCTAGTACTGGCGAACCTGGCCATCAGACGCGAGTTCGTTTCGCGGCGGATTCCTCGGATGCCCTGCGGTCCGGCGGGGTCTCGATTCCGAAGAAGCCGCCGCCCCCGTTGCCGATAAAGACCCTCGAGCCCTGGACGATCAGCCTTCCAGCGAAATCCGAATGTCAATGATCTTCGCGGCTTTCGACCACGAATACCCCTTGTCCTTGACGAGTTCGGCGATTCGTCTGTTCCGGAAGAAGTAGAAGTCCTTTGCCGGCTACTCGGGTGCCCGGCGGTTGGATCGGAATTCCAACGGCGCGTTGAAGGCGTACGCATACGGGTTGATCGCTGGCTCGGGATCCTGGCTGCAGGAAGCGGCCCAAGCGTCGGGTCGTAGTAGCGAGCGCGCGCATAGACGAGCCCGGTGGCAGCGTCGAACTGGTGGCCCGTGAACGAGACGGCGTTTTCGGTCACCCCGCTCGATTGCGGGATGCCGAACGCGCTGTAGCGGACGCGCCCGACGGCGGCGCCCGTGGCGTCCGTGAGCGCCGTGACGCTGCCCACGCCGTCGAAGAGCGGGTAGTAGCGCGTGCCGTCGCGCACGACCTCGTACACAGCGTCTGGGAAGAGTCCGGCGACGTACGTCGCCCGGAGCGCGTTGGTGCCGTCGAACTCGTTGCGCAGGTTCCAGCCGCTGTAGGCGAACCGTCGAACGGCGCCGTTGTCGTTGGCCTCGACGCCGGCGGCCGAGGGCGTCGTAGCGATACGTCGACATCGCCCCGTTCGGGCGCTGTGATCGAGGTCAGCCGGCCGGCATCGCTCCAGGTGTAGCGAGTGACGCCGCCAGTTCCGCGGTTGCGGCGCTGCGTGATGCGGCCTTCGGCGTCGTAGGTGTAGTCATAGGTGCCATCGCTCGAGCAGCTGCATGCCGGCGTCGTAGCTGACGGAGCTTGACAGGCGATCCGGCCCAGGAGGTGCGATTGCCGACCGCGTCGTAGGCGAACGACTCTGCCGGGCAGGCCGGACGTCGCCGGATGCGTTGCCGCGGTGAGCCGGTTCGCAAGGTCGTGCGTGAAGGCGTGGACGCCGTCGAGGTCGGTGAGCGACGTGCGGCGGCCGAGCGAATCGAGCGCGTAATCGGCGCGCGCCCGCCACGGTGCCGCCGAGGCTACGCGTTGCGCTGACGTCAGGCGATCTTCGCGATAGCTCAACGCATCGGTGACGCCGTTCGGGCGCGACAGCCCGGTGAGCCGGTCGGTGTTGTCGTACGCAAAGCGCGAACACGCCGCCGGCGTCGTCGCGCATCGACGAGAGGCGTCCGCGGCTGTCGTAGGCGTAGGCAACGTCGCCGCCCGGACCAGCAACGCGTCGATCCGTCTGGCCGTTCGGCATCGGTGGTGTACGTCAGCGTCACGTCGGGTAGGGCAACGCCGTTGTTGCCCCGCGAGCGCTCGGAAACGAGATCGTTCGCGTCGTTGTAGCCGAACTCGACGATGGTGTCGGCGTCACTCAGCGAGACCAGCCGTCCGAGCGGATCCCAGACGGCGTGCTCGCACGCTCGCCGTCCGCGTAGCTGCGAGTGGCGAGGTTGCCGTCCTGGTCGTAGGCGTATGTCGTGGCTCGATCGTGGCGGTCGACGGACTTCACGAGCCGACTCGTCGGCGTCGTAGTCGTAGGTCGATCGTCCGGCCCCCGTGTCTGTGAACGAGGCGAGCCGGCCGAAAGCGTCGTACTTCCGCGTTTGCGTCGCTCCGTTGGCCGCAGTCAGCTCCACGAGACTGGTCGAGCGCGTTCCAGCTGAGCTGCGTGATCTCGCCGGCGGGGTTCTCGATCGACGACGACGCGGCCGGCTGCTGTCGTAGGTCCGTCGCGTGATTCCGCCGGCCGGATCGGTCAGCGTGGTCAGTTGCTGGTCGGCGTCGTACGTGAACGATCGTCGTGCCGAAGGAATCGGTTGTCGTCACCGGCAGGCCTCTGCTGTCGTTCGTGTAGGTCTCGGCGGTCCCGTCACGCAGGTTCTCGCGACGTGAGGTTGCCGATCGCGTCGTACGTGAACGACTCGACGACGGTGCCGTCGGGCGCTGTGGTCGTCGTGGGCTCGTTCGAGCGCGTTGAACGCGTACGACCACGTCTCGTTCTTCGGGGTGGTGCGCGAGGTGATGTTGCCCGCGGCGTCGTAGGTCAGGGTCTCGACGCGCCCGAGCGGCGACTTGGTCGTTCGGATCACGCGTCCTTCGGTGTCGTACTCGTAGCTCGTGACGCGCGAGTGGCCGCTCGAACGACCTCTTCCATGGTCGCGAGGATTGCCGTCGGCGCCGTACGTGCGTCAGCGTCGTCAAGCGGCCCGAGGGCGACGTGATGATCTGTGCTCCGGGCGTTCACGTCGGACGACAGCGCTGGTCGTTTCTGCCCGTGCCGTCGGTGAACGACGTGAGGCGCCCGTCCGGACCGTAGTTCAGCGTTCGGAGCCTGGACGCCGCCGGGGCCGTCGACGCTGAGCAGCCGATGGCTGGCGTCGTACGAGAACATGTCGGCGCCGCCGTTCGCGGCGACGAAGATGCTGAAGGTCGCCGGCCGCCGAGTAGGCGTATTGCGTGCGCTTCCCGCGCGGGCCGTGGATCTCGGTGATCCGGCCGGCGCCGTCGCGCGCGAACGTCAGATCCGCGGTCGGTCGACGTCGACTCACGCCGTCCGGAGTGAACGACCAGCTGGTTGCCGTTGCGATCGGTCATCGACTGCAGCCCGTCGAAGCGGTCGATGATCATCACGATGCCGTCCTTGGTCGTGAGCCGGAACAGGCGCGGGTCGTAGAGCGACGCCGCCGAAGAAGTCGGCGAGCGACGTCGTCCCGGCCAGCGACAGCGTCGGCGTGTCGACGTCCTCGAGCGTCGATGTCGTGCCGGTGCCGGGCCGCGCGGCGTACGCCGGCGTCGTCAGCGAGAGCAACGGGCCCGGTCGGAGGCGGCGTGAGGTCGAACACCTCGACGCGACCACCCGGCGACGTCACGGTCACGAAGTGCGGCATGGTCGTCTTGAAGCGGAAACGGCGTGAACGGGAAGCCGAACGGCTCGGTGAACCATCCGCCTTGGCCGAGTCGATTGTTCGGCGTCGCGCGCGGGCCCGAGAGCTCGAGAGCGCCAGCCGACGCCGAAGTCACCGATGCGCTTGTCGGTGGTGTCGTAGGTCCGCAGCACCTGACGGGGAAGCCGGCGATCGACGTCTCCATGTCGAGGTACGTCGTCGGGTAGTCGCCGAGCTTCATGTCGCCCGGTGACGAACACGTCGGACACGTGCAGGTCGTCGTGCCGCCGCCCGACGAGATGGCCGTGGTCAGGATCTGATAGCGCCGTTGATCGAGCAGCGTCGGGTCGAAGGTCGCGAGCGTCGCCGGCGGCGTACCCGCTGCCCGTGCGCGAGCACGACCGGCGTGCCGCGATCGACGTTGCGCGCCGTCACGGTCCACGTCGCGATCGTCTCGCCGGCCGGCGGCGCGAGCGTGGCCGTGACCGGCGATCGGCGCCGTGACGCGACTGCCGTCGGTCGGCGACGCGCACGTGACGCGTCGGTACCGGGCCGGTCGGGCGCGGTGACGTTGATCGTCACGACGGCCGACGCCGACACGAGCCCTGGACGTTCGACCGCGACGTAGCGGAACGTGTCGGTGCCGACGAAGCCCGGGTCCGGCGTGTAAACGAACGAGCCGTCGGGGTTCACGCCGACGGTGCCGCGGAACGGCGTCGCGGTCGAGGCTCGCGGTGAGCGGCGTCCGTCGAGTGCGCGTCGCGATCGTTCGCGAGCACGCCGGGCGGCAGCACGGTGAGCGGGTTGTCGCTCGTGGTCGTGTACGTCGTCGTTGACGGCGAGCGGGCCCGGGCGGGACGACGTCGATCGTGACCGTGGACGGGCGGCGAGGAGAGTCCGGCGCTGTCGACGACGAAGTACGTGAAACTGTCGAGGCCCGCGAAACCGGCGGCCGGCGTGTAGCTGAACGAACCGTCGGAGCGCAGCAGCAGGTTGCCGGCCGAGACGCCGGTGCCGAGCCTCGCCTGGATCGGGTCGCCCGGATCGGGATCGCTGTCGTTCGCGAGGACGCCCGGGCGGCCACGTTGAGCGTGGTTGCCGGCGTCGATCGTGTAGCTGTCGCCTGGCTAGCGGTGGCGGTTGGGATGATGGCGCTGATCGTCACTCGACCTGCCCGCAGACGCCGAAGGTGTCGCAGACCTGGTAGGTGAAACGATCATCGGGCCGGCGCCGCGATCCGGCGTGTAGCGGATCTGGCCGGCCTCGACGGCGGCCATCCTTTGGTCGGCGCTGACGATGATCGCCAGCGTGGTAGGATCGAGCGCTGCCGGCCGCGCGGTGTCGTTCGCGAGCACATCGAGAGAGCCGACGTGATGACCGCGGTCGCTGTGGCTCCGGCTGATGACTGGCGGCGGTGTAGCGTTGACGACGATCGATACGGTCGCGGTGTTCGATGTGCTGTAGGCGTCAGCTGCGGTGAACGTGAAGCTGTCGTTGCCGATGAATCCCGTTCGGACGTGTACAGCCGCGTGTGCCGCTGCCGCTCAACGTGCCGTGCGCGGTTGCGTTGACGATAGCGAACGTGAACGCGTCGTTCTCGGGATCGGTGCCGGCGAGGGCGAGCGTCACCGCCGTGTGCGTTGCGTGGCTGCCGACTGGGCGGCGACGGGTGGGGCGAGGTTAACACGATGGAGAGCTCGCTGTCGGTGCAGAGCGGTTCGGCGAGACCGTTCGTGGTGCCGTTGTCGCAGATCGTGTACGCGATGACCGCTGTGCCCTACGAAGCCGATCGGGGTCGTAGGTGAGCTCGTCGTCGAGGCTGACGATGCCGTGCGTGTCGGATTCCCCGTGACGGCGGTGACTGTGAGCGTTTGATTGCTCTCGTTGAACGGCCGGCGACATCGTTGCTGAGCAGGTTGCTGTCGAGAGTGAGTCGCCTCGCCCGGCGCCGCTCGTGATCGAGTCGGGCTGCGCGGACGGCGAGTCGTTGACCTCGGTGACTGTGATGGTGACTGTCGCCGGCGCGGATTTGTGGAACTGTCGTTCGCCGCTGAACGGAACGTATCGACACCGTTGAAGTTGGGGGCCGGCGTGTAGGTCAGCGTCGGGGCGGTACCGCGAGCGTGCCGTGATCGGGCTGTCGACGATCCTGAAGGCGCGGTATCGCCGTCGGCATCGGTCGCGGTCAATACGATCGACTGCGGGCTGTCCTCTTGTGTTGCCGTCTCTGCGAGTCGACCGCCGGCGGCGATTCGAGGTGACGTTGATCGTGATCGTGCCTTCGCTGCAGAGAGGATCGGGGTGTCCGTTCGTCGCGCTGTTGTCGCATGCTGTGTATGAGCACCGCGTGCCGAAGAAGCCCGCTCGGGCGTAGCTGATGACGCTGTTAGCGAAGGTTGCTGTGCTGTGGCTCGCGGCTGTGCCTTGACTCCGGTGAGCGTGAGGTTCTGTGCGGCTTCGTTCGAGGTTTGGTCTGTCGTTAGCCAGCAATTTTTTTCGTTTTTCACGGCCTGCGCGCCGCGCGCGTGTAGCGAGAGAAGCAACGCATGCTTATTTTCTTTTTGTTAAACGTGAACGTCAGTGTGTCGAGGAGCTGGTCGTGGTTCGACTGCGATCGTGTACGCCCTTGGAGGGTCAACGTGAACGCAGAGCAAAGTTTGTCGCGCTGGTAGCTAACTATTTTCTACTTTTTTTTGTTCGGTTCAACGATGTCGACGCTGAGAATCGTTTTGCTGCACGATATGTCCTCTCTGTCTCGCTTTTGTTTAGTGCGCGCTACTCGCGATCGTGCGATCGTCACCGTCGTCGCGCGCCGATCGCTGTCGCGCTCGTTTTATGGCGTCACTGTGTTCACTGTGAACGTCAGCGTTCCCGGACTGGTCGCGCGGATCGACGGTGATCGTGTACGTGCCCGTAGCGGGCAGCGTGAACGCGTCGCGGAAGGCCGTCGCGCCCGAGGCGAACAGCGTCGCGACGGTGTACTGCTCGGTTGTTGCACCGTGAGATCGACGCCCGGATCGTGTTGCCGGTCACGAGAGCGTCACTATTTGACCCGCTGTCGCGGCGAACGTGCGTTCGGCGTTTTCGCCGATCGTCCGATCGTCACCGTCGTCGGCGAGCCGATCGCCGTCGTGCCCGTGTTGTTCGGCACCGCGTTCAAGCGTGAACGTCAGCGTTGCCCGTCTGCTGATCGCGCGGATCGACGGCGATCGTGTACGTGTCCGTCATCGGCAGTGTGAACGTGTGCTGGATGCCGTTGTTCCTGAAACGAACAGTTCTGCGACGTCTGACCGCTCGTTGCCGCACCGTGAGATCTACCTCCTCGATCGTGTTTTCCGTTCACCGTTATCGTGACCTTCTGTTCAGCCGTCGCCGGCGAACGTGCGCTCCGCGTTGTCTCCGATAGTGCCGTTCGTCACCGCCATCGTTAGCCGATCGCCGTCGTGCCCGCTTGTTTCGCACCGCGTCAGACGTGAACTCAGCGTCCCGATGATCTGATCGGCGGTCGACGTGATCGAGTACGTGCCCGTCACGGCAGCGTGAACCGTCCTGAACTCAGTCGCGCCTGAACGAACATCCTTTTCACTGTTTACCTAGGTTGCCGCACTGTGAGATCTATTCCCGCGATCGTGTTCCGTTCACTGTGAGCGTGATCTTCTGCCCAGCTGTTGCCGTGAACGTGCGCACTGCGTTCTCGCCGATCGTTGCGATCGTCACCGTCGTCGGCGTTCCGATCGCTGTTATGCTCGTGTTGTCGGGTACGGGTTGAGGGTGAACGTCAGCGCTGCCGTGTTCTGATCGCGCGGATCGATATCGATCGTGTACGTGCCCGTCACGGGCAGCGTGAACGTGTCCGGAATCCTGTTGCTTCCGAGCTGAACTAGTCTGCACGTTCTCACCGTGGGTTGCGTACGTGAGATCGACGCCGTGGATAGTGTTCTGTTGACTGACAAGGTGATCTTCTGACCTGCGGTCGCCGTGAACGTGCGCACCGCGATCTGCCGATCGTTACGATCGTGACCGTCGTCGGCGTACCGATCGCTGTCACTCCGTGTTGTTGGTACTGTGTTGATTGTGAACGTCAGAGTGCCGTGTTCTGGTTACGCGGATCGATCGTGATCGTGTAGGTTCCTGCCACCGGCAGCGTGAAGACTCGCGGAAGGCGTTCGGTCCGGTGAGGAACTGGCTCGTGATGACGGCGCCGTTCGGCTGGCGTACGACCACGTCGACGCCGGCGATCGTGTTGCCCGTCACTGACAAAGTGATCTTCTGCCCCGCGGTGCCTGAGAACGTGCGCGTCGCGTTCTCCCCGGGTTCCGATCGTCACTGTCGTTGGTGTTCCGATCGCTGTGATGCCGGTGTTGTTAGGCATGCCGTTTGTCCTTGCTGAGCGGCGGCTGAGCTCGTGGCGAACTCCGCGTCGCTCGTGAGGCCGACGTCGACGACGCACGCTTCGAGCACCTGGGGTACGACACGCCGAACAGGCCGCACTGCGTCGTAGCGTGGAGCGCACCCGGGCTGCAGCGTGCGGTGTGGCGGGTTCGTCGGGGTAGGTGCGATCGGTGAAGGTCTCAGTGGTTTCGCCGGGCTCGTAGTCGAACAGCGACTCTGCCTGGCTGATGCGCCAGCTGTCTGCGAACGTCGGGTAGACGTGCAAGGGCGGGTCGGGATAGGTGAGCTGGACGCCGTTGCGCGTCACGATGTCGTTCGACGGCTCATCGTCCGCTTTACCGAGCAGGCCGACGATGTGAGTCTTGCGGCCGCTCGTTAGACCGAGCTCGACGGTGAAGCGGTAGTACTGCGGGTAGATGCCGACGGCGGCGACGATCGCGACCGAGCCGTCGGGCCACGCCACGAAGATCTCGTTCGACGTGCCGTACGTGCCGATCGTGCCGCCGCCTGGGAGCGGTTGCGGCGCCGCTGTGACCGTTGTTGGCGCGCCGTCGACTTCGTGTCGGCGCCTGTGAGCGTTCGGTAGAACGTGACGCGGTGACCTGCGACGCGCATCGCACGCGGTTGCGATCGAGACTGTGCGCAGAGGCGGCACGGGTGCTATGCGCGCTTGGATCTCGAAGTCGTCGGTCGTCGACTTCGCTGCGATGAACTCTCCGACGCCTGCAAGTCGTAGTGCGCTTTGTCGAAGGTCGCGAGGTGCGGATCGCCGTAGATGACCCGCACGGCTGCGGCATATCGGCCGCGGCGGTATGGGCGGCAGCGTGCCGGCGCCCCCGAGCGTTGCGTGTCGGCGCCGAGCACCGGTGGGTCGTTGACCTCGCTGATCGTCAGATTGACGTGGGCCGGTTCGGAGCGCACACGACCGTCGCTGGCTGTGAACGTGAACTGGTCGGGGCCGTTGTAGTCGGCTGCGGGTCGGTACATCAGGTCAGGCGCCGCGCCGACGAGCGTCGTGCGCTGGCTGTTCGACGATCGCGAATGTTAGCGGATCGCCGTCAGGGTCGCTTCCCGTTAGGGTGAGCGGCAACTGCACGTTCTCGGCGGTCGCCGCCTGCTGCGGTCTGCGTCGGTGGGCGGTCGGCGGGCGTGACGTCGAGCGTTACGAGCCCGTTTTTGCACAGCGTGGATCGGGTTGGCGTGTTGTCGTGCTGTTGTCGCAGAGTGTGTAGCCGATCGTCGCCGTCCCGCTGAACCCTGTGTCAGGCGTGTACGTGATCTTGCCGTTGCCGACCTCGATGCGCTGTGCGTGTTCGGGTTTCGGCGACTGCCGTGACCTCTAGCGCCTGTCCAGCTTCGTTCGGCGGGCCGGTGATGTCGTTCTTGAGTACCGCGGCGGCGGGGATCTCGGTTGTTTCGGTCACGCCGACAGCGAACTCGTTCGTGGGCGAGGACGGTTGATCGTTGACCTCGGTGATCGTGAGCGCTAGCGTCGCGGCTTGCGACTGTTCTGTTCCGTCCTCGCTCTGTTGCTGTTGGCGTCGGCGCTGTTGTTGTCTTTGCTCGGCGTGTTGAGCTCGGTTTGCGGGTGTGGTTCGAGCGCGCTGTGAGCGGGGCTGCTCGTGATCGAGATCGTCAGCGTGTCGCTGTCTGCGTCTCGGCGGGGAGCGTGAGCTGCTTGGTTGTGTCCTCCGCGGTCTCGCTGGTCTCGTCGTGGGCTACCGGTCGATCGTTCCGGTGGCGACCGGCCGCGCCGGTCGCTTGCGCGCTGCCGCTCTGCTCGTCTTCGTCGCGGTTGGTGATCGAGTCCTCGCTGTGGTAGTCGAGCGCTGGTGTGTTCGTGCCTGCTCGCTCGGCGGCCGCGTCGAGCTCGTGCTGCGCTTGCGTCTCGAGTCGAGCGTGCCGTGTCCCGTCGGTGTCGCTGTCGTTCGCGAGTCGTCGTGGGGGCGGCGGTGTCCTCGTCGGCGGTGTGCTGGTCGTCGCGGGCGTGGGCGGGCGATTCTGTGCGTGCTGTTCGTCACTGAGACCGTGGCTTCGTTCGTGCTGGCACGCCGTCGCGGGCGCGGTTGCGGTTGCTGTCGGCACCGGTCTGGCTGGCGCTCGGCTCGTTGCGTTGCTGACCGCTGACCTCGGTCGCTGTCTCCTTCGACCTCTGGGCTGCGATCTCGTTGCTCAGTGCGTCACCGTCGTCGTCTGAGCTGTTCGGTTCTTTCTCCCCGGTGTTTCGTTCGGCGTCTCCTTTGTGTTTGTTGCGCACACGGGCGAGTCGTTCACCGGCGTGTCGGTCAGTCGGTTCGTCGCGACGTTCGAGCTCTTCGTTGTCGTTGGCTTTGATCGTGTTCGTTTCTTGGCCGTGTTAGTCGGGCGCGGGCGTGTTGGTGTCGCGGTTCTCCGTGATTGCCGTGGCTCTCGTGAGCGGGGCTCGCGACGTCGCTGTTGGTGAGCGGTTCAGCGTCGGGTTCGGTGGCGCTGAGCGTCACCTCTTTGGGCGTTTCCTCGGGCGTCTCGGCGGCGCCGTCGCTCGCCACCGGCGGCCGCTGCTCGGGCGCGCCGCACTCGTCGAAGCCGAGGAAGCGCACCGTGATCCGAGCGTTGCCGTTGATCCGGTACTCGAGGAGTCGCACGGATGCGAACGCGGAGACGCGATAGGTCGTGTTGCTGCCTGTTTCGAAGTTGTTCTCAGACGGGACGCGGGCGTCGAGGGTCTTGAGCAGATCGAGCGCCTTTCGGACGGCCAGCGCGTTGACGGCTCCCGGTCGACCGAGGATGCGATCGCCGACCGAACGTCGTGGTCGGCCGGGTTGTTGGGATTCACATAGCGTCCGGCATCGCCCGGCGGCGTGAGGCTGCGTGCGAGCGTCGGCGCGGCCAGGTCGCCGTTCCACGTCAGCCAGCCGAAATTCCCCGGCTCGGTGCCGTTGAGGATGTCGGGCAGGACCGCTCCGGGGGATGCGTTCTGGAGCGTGCGCAGGTCCAGGGCGATCGGGTAGAGGTCGCACAGCGCGGGCGGGCGCGCCGGATCGTCCTTCTTCGAGCTCGGGATCAGCAGACCGCCGACCACGCTCAACGTGACGACGACGCTGAAGATGCTCGTCGACAGGCGGTTCCGTCTCACGAGGCGACCGCCTCCACGATTCGCAGGTACGCCAACTCGGCACGTCTGCTCGCTTCGCCGACCGCCTCCGCGGACGGGGCCTCGAAGAGGAGGAAGCAGGTCTCGTCGTCGCAGAGCAGGAGCGAGTGGAGGTAGCGAACCGGCGTCCCCTCGAGGGTCATCGCCTCGCTCGCCGCCCGAACCCTGCTGACGTTCTCGCCGACTCGTTCTTCAGTCGGCGCGTACAGCTCCACCGCGAAGCCGGTCATGCCGACGACGCTACGCCCGCAGACGCCCTGGATAAACCGGGGAAATCCCTACAACTTGCGCGTGGGCGACGCGCTCATTCGCCGCGCCAGCTGCGTCCGCGAATGCACGCCGAGCTTCTCGTAGACACGGGAGAGGTTCGCCTCGACGGCCTTGACGGTGACGAACAGCTCCGCAGCGACCTCCTTGTTCGACAAGCCCGACACGACGAGGGTGGCAACCTTGTCCTCCGTGGGCGTCAATACACCGTCGGCAGGTCTCCTGCCGCCTATGCGCGCGAGCTCCGTGCGCGTCTTGTCGGCCCAGAGCGGCGTGCCCAGCCGATCGAAGATCGCCGCCGCTTCGAGGAGAACTTCCCGCGCCGCGCGCTTTTGCTTCGCGCGTCGGCGGAGCGAACCGAGTCCGAGCAGCGTCCGGCCCCGCTCGAACGGCCCGGGCATCCGATCGTGTTGCGCAAGCGCCTGCTCGAACGCGAGCTCCGCAGCGTCCAGGTCGCCTTCAGCGCCCAGGAGCAGCCCACGGCAGCGGGCTCCGGTGGCAAGCCCGTACGGGGTGCCGAGACGGCGACCCTGCTCCTCGAGGCGCGTGATCAGCGGGCGTGCTTCGTCGAGCTCACCGAGTTGCACGAGCGCGTCGATCGCATTCGGTAGAACGCGGTTCACGCTCGGCTCTCCGTAGCCCATCTGCTCGAGCAGCGGTGGGAGGGGCCGTAGCCAGTCGCCGGCAGCTGCCGTGTCGCCGACCGAGAGCTCGACGAAGCCCAACACGGACGCGTTCTGAATCATGAACACACCGCGTCGGCCCGATCGCTCGAGCCCGGCCTCGGCGAGCCTTCGCGCCTCATCGACCCGCCCCATGTGCGCCGCCGCGAGAGCGGCGACATAGAGCGCGCCCGAGTGAGTCGAGTCGAGTGCGAGCTGTTCGCCGAGGTCGATCGCCTCGGCGGCGCGCTCGAAGGCCGCAGCGTAGTTCCCGGCCCGACATTCGAGCTCGCCGAGATGGAACAGGACGTAAGCCCGACGGGGCTCGTCGCCCTGCTCGGTTGCGACCTCGCCCACTCGCAGGAGCCGCTCGCGCGCTTCGTCCAACCGATCCCGATACATCAAGCGCAGGCCCAGCACGAACAGGGGGCCGTAGTCGGGGAGGATTCCGAGCTTCTCCTCGAGTCTCACGCCACGCTCCAGCAAGCCCGGCGTGATGCGGCCGGTAAGAGATTCGAGATGCGCCATGTGCGCCAGATTCAGGGCAAGACGCACTGGGTCGTCAGCCTGCTCGGCGAACCTGACTCCCCGCGTGTGGTGCTGCAGGGCGCGCAACAGATCGGCACGCAGGACGAGCCAGAGGATCGCGAGCGCATTTTCGGCCGCGGCGGCCCGTGCCGGGTCGCCCTCCGCCTCGGCGAGCGCGCGCTCCGCGAGTTCGACGCTCCCGGAGAAATCCTCCCGAGCCTCGGCGAGCCGCAGCAGCGCGTCCGACCGCATGACACCGCTCGGGAGCGTCTCCTCGAGGGTCTCGAGGATCTCGCAGGCTCGGCCGGTGTCCCCGGCGGCGAAGTGCGCGTCGGCAGCAGCGAAGCGTCGACGGACGAATGCGTCCTGCTCGTCCGCTGGAGTCAGCCGAGCGGCCAGCTCGGACAGCTCCGCCGCTGCGGCGGGCGCACCCCTTCCTCTAGCGCGAGCCACTGCCTCGTCCAGGCTCGCTGCCACGTCAGCGTCGGGATCGGTCGTCGCAAGCGCCAGGTGCCGGGCGCGCTCCTCCACGTCCCCGACAAGTGGGGCGAGCCGTCGGTGCAGTGCTCGAAGCCGGTCCGGACTGGCCCGTCGCACGACGGCCGACGCGAAGAGCGGATGTGCGAAACGAACCCGCCCGTCGTCGATCACGAGTACGCCCGCTGCAGCGGCGCCCTCCAGCATCGCTCGACCCGCGCCGTCGGCTGCCGCGTCGATGAGATCGAGCGTCGGGGTGGAAGCGATCGCCGCGACGAGCAGCGCTTCGCCGCTCTCACCTGGAAGCTCGGCGAGCCGATCGTCGACGAGCGTCTCCAGGCTCGGCGTGACGGGTAGCGCCTCGTCGACAGCGCTTCCGTCATGGCGCGACAGTGCCCGACCGAGCTCGAGCGCGAAGAACGGGTTGCCCGCTGCGGTTTCGTGAATACGCCGGAGCACGGGGCGGGGATATGTTGCTCCGAGTGCGTAGCCCATGAGGTGATGGAGCGCGCCCAGGCTCAGCGGGCCGATCGTCAAGCGCTCGAGCCGATCCGCCAGAGCCAGTCCGCTCGAGACCCAACGGTGGGCCGTCGCCCTCGTCCCCACGTCGTGCAAGCAGCAGTCCGGCCCGCTCGCCGTCGAGGCGTCGTAGCGCATACCCGAGGACAGCGGCGGAAGAGGGGTCGAGCCACTGTACGTCGTCGATCGCGACCACCACGGGCCGGTCCCGGGCGAGGGCTCGAACTGCGCCCAGCAGCGCGAGGCCGATCGCGCGCTCATCGGGAGCCGCTGCGCCGGGGCTCTCGAGCAGCAGGGCGATCTCGAGCGCGCGTCGCTGCGGCACTGGGAGCTGGTCGAGAACATCCTCGAGGACAGCGTGGAGCAGATCTCCGACGGTCGCGTAGGCGAGCCTCGCCTCCGCCTCGGCCGGTCGTGATCGCAGCACTCGGTAGCCGCGCTCCAGGGCCAGCTCCACGCCCCGCTGCCAGACGGTCGTCTTGCCGATGCCGGCCTCACCCTCGAGCAGCAGCGCGGTGGCGCCGCGGCGTGACCCCGTCGAGAGCGCGCTGCAGCGCAAGGAGCTCGTCCTCGCGTCCGATCACCTCGTTGGCTACGGGCACGCTCGCCTCCCCGACTGCGTTGCCCCAACAAGCTTAGGACGGCGAGGGCGAGGTGCCTAGGCTACTGCCCGCCGTTTTCCGGTTCGGCGACCGCGTTCGCGTAGGCGAGCTGCATGTTGGCGACCATCTGGTCCATGTCGCGCTTCGCCTCGGCGGGCATGGCGTCGGCGAGCAGCGGCAGGACTGCGCGCAGCGACTCGATCGCGAGCCTCGCCTGCTCGAGGTCCCGATCGGTCGACGACAGCTTGTGCCAACCGAGCGAGGAGACCGTGTAGACGGTCTGGATCAGCACGTCCGAGACCTTCAGCTCGCGGAGCTGCTCCTCGACCTTGCGCAGGACCTCCTCGTCGACCTCGGTGTTCGGCTGCTCCTCAGCCACCCACCGGCTCCCTCATGCGGACGACCTGCTCGGCGTACACCTCCGCGAATGACGCGCCCTCGGCCCGGCGGGCGATCTGCCGTTCTGCCGCGTTCGCCTGCGGCACGCCCAGGTACGGCGTGATGCCGAGCTCGTCGGCGACGGGCTGTACCCACTCGATCAGCTGCTCGATCGCCGCTCTGGCCGGCCGGACCTCGTACGTGCGCAGGTCGAGGAGCTCGCCGGAGAGCCCCCAGCGGGTCGCGCGCCACAGGTTCTCCTCGATCATCCGCGGCGGCGGCTCGGCCAGCGGCTCGCCCTCGTCGACCGCCCGCGCGATCCGGGCGGTGAGCGCGTACATCAGCGCGGCCAGCCCGATCGCCTCGCCCGTGTCGGGCTGCCCGTCGGCGATCCGGATCTCGACGGTCGGGAACGCGAGGTGCGGCCGCACGCTCCACCACAGCTGCGTGTGCTCGGTGATCGAGCCGGTCCGGTAGAGGGTGCGGACGTAGTCCTCGAAGGTGGCCCAGTCGCCGTACGGGTCGGGAACGCCGCAGCGCGGGAACATGCGCGTGAAGATCTCGGTGCGCGCCGAGTGGAGGCCGCTGTCCACGCCCTCGACGAAGGGCGAGCTCGCGGAGACGGCAAGCAGGTCGGGCAGGAACACGCGCAGTCCGTCGTTGACCTTGACCACGCGGTCGGCGCCGCGGATCGCGACGTGCAGGTGCTGGCCGAAGCTGTTGTTCCGCCAGACGACGTAGCGCAGCAGCTCGTCGTTGCGGCGGTAGTGCGGCGTGTCGATGATCCGCTGTTCCTGCCACGGGCTCCAGGGGTGTGTGCCGGTGGCGGCGAGGCTCACACCGAGCGAGTCCGCGACCGCCGACAGCTGCGCCCGCCGCTCCGGAACGCGCGCGGCGACCTCTGCGAAGGTCTCGCAACGGCCGGTGCGCACCTCGACCTCGGAGGCGATCAGCTCGCCCACGAGGTTCTCCTCGAGCTCGGTCCCCTTCGCGGCCGCCTGCAGGTCCTCGAAGCGGTTCGTGAGCGACAGCGTCTCCGGGTCGAGGATCGCGAACTCCTCCTCGACCGCAAGCGTCAGGTCCTTCGTGTTGTCGAAGGCCTCCCGCGCGGTGCGGATCAGCTCGTCGCTGGACATACGCTGTTCGTCGCCCACAGCGAGCGGAAGGCTACGCGAACGGTGCCAGCAGCCGCTCCGCGACGCCCGCCCAGCTCCAGCGCTCGACCGCGGCCTTGCGCGCCGCGCGGCGCAGGCGCTCACGTTCGGCCTCGGGCAGCGCGAGGAGCGCCTTCAGCTTGCGCTCGAGATCGGCGGCGTCGGCGGTGGCGAAGCTCGCGAGCTCGCGGTGCTCCTCGGGGTACTCGGCCTCGAGCCCGGCCGCGACCTCGGCGAGCCCCGAATGGCGGGCCACGAGCGGGAGCGAGCCGCCCGCCGCCGCCTCCGCTGCGACCATCCCGAACGCCTCCGGGAAGATCGACGGCACGACGGTCACGTCAGCGAGCGGGATGAGGTGGACGAGGTGGCGATGCTCGAGCGGCCCCGTGAACGTCGCCCGCCCGTTGGACAGGCGCTCGAGCTCCTCGCGGTAGTCGCCGAAGCCGACGATGAGCACGCGTGCATCGAGGTCGCGCACGGCCTCGAGCAGGACGTGCACGCCCTTGTTCAGGAGCAGCTTGCCGAAGTAGAGGATCGTCGGCCGGTCACCGTCGAAGAAGGCGGCGAGCCGCTCGGCGTTGCCCTCGTCGGGCAGCCGCTCGCGGGCGTTGCCGGGGTTCGGCGGATCGGCCTCGGCCTCGGCGATCAGCTCGCGCAGCGCCTCCTCTCGGCTCTGAGGGGTGAACTCGTCGACGTCGACCCCAGGCGGCACCTCGTGCACGTGCTCGACGTGACCGACCACCTCCTCGAGCACGGTGCGGATGTGGTCGGAGCCGACGAACACGCTGGCCGCGTGTGCGAGCGTCTCGCGCCCCCACGCCTCGAGCTCCGCGTTGCCGCGCATCGAGTACTCGAGCTCGGAGCCGTGCGCCTTGACCGCGAACCGCCCGCCCGAGGCCGCCCCGACCGGTGCCCCGAGCAGGACGTGGTTGGCGAAGACGAGATCGGCCGGCAGCTCCGCCCTCACCGCGGCGGCGTTCGCCTCGACGTAGCGGCGACGCTCCTCGCCGGTCGTCTCCTGAAGGAGCTTCGGCTCCAGACCGGCGTAGCGGTCGAGGACGAATACCGGCAGCAGTCGGCCCGGCAGCTCGGGGCGGACGACACGCGCGCCGCCGAGATCGTGCTCCTCCGGGTGCGGCTCCTGGCAGACGACCACGACCTCGTGACCGGCACGCGCCCACTCCCGGACGAGGGCCCGCGTGTAGATGTTCGAGCCGGTGCCCGCGAGCAGGTAGCCATGCCAGACAACGATCTTCATCCGTTCTGTCGCGGACAGGCGCTGCGCGCCGTGTCGAGACCCCGGACTCGCCGCTTCAGGTCAGGTGGAAGTAGAGCGCGTAGAGCAGCTCGACGGCCGGGTTCGACGTGTGGACCTGGACGTCGGGCGGCACGTCGAGGAGCGCCTCCGAGTAGTTGAAGATGATCTTCACGCCGGCGCCGACGAGGTCGTTCGCGGCCTCCTGGGCTCCGTCGGCTGGAACCGCGAGAACGCCGACGATGATGTTCTTGTCGCGGACGACGTCGCCCATCTGGCCGTACTCGCTGACGTCGACGTTGCCGACCGCGCGGCCGACCTTCTCGGGATCCTTGTCGAGGACGGCTGCGATGTTGATGCCGTGCTCGGCGAAAATGGGCGAGCTGGCGATCGCCTGACCCAGGCGGCCCGCGCCGATCAGCGCGATGTTGTGCTGGCCCTGGGTGCGGAGGATCTTGCGGATCTCGGCGAGCAGGCCGTCGATGTTGTAGCCCACCCCGCGCTTGCCGAACTTGCCGAACGCGGAGAGATCGCGCCGGATCTGCGTCGCGTTGATGTTCGTGTAGTCGGAGATCTCCTGTGAGGAGATGCGCTCCTTGCCCATCTTCCGTGCCTGCGTGAGCACCTGCAGGTAGCGCGACAGGCGGGCGGCGACCCCGACCGTCAGCCGGTCGTTCGAGGTGGTCTGAGGCGGAGCTTGTAACGCCACAAGCCCATTGTGCCAGCACACTCCCAGACTTGGCGGAAGGAGTTACAAACTGTCGCTTTCCGCCCGAGCTTGTGCATCCCTCAACCGGCGCACCAGAGCGTCGCGATGGACGTGGTAGGTGAAGACGCGCTCGCCGTCCAGCTCGACGACCGGAAGCCACTCGCGGTACTCGGCCTCGAGCGCGGGATCGCCGCTGATGTCGACCTCGACGAGCTCGAACGGGTGCTCCGCTCGGACGTCGTCGAGCACGGCGCGGGCGCGCTCGCAGAGGTGGCAGCCGGCCGCGGCGAAGAGGACGACGCGCGGCGCTACGGGTAGAGGCCCCGGGTGGTCGTCGCCTCCGCGACGCGCTGGACCGCGAGCCCGTAGGCCGCCATGCGCATCGACGTGTCGCCCTCCTGGTGCACCTTCCAGGTCTCGTTGAACGCACGCGTCGTGATGTCGTTGAGGCGCGCGTTGACCTCGGTCTCCTTCCAGAAGTACTCCTGGAGGCCCTGGACCCACTCGAAGTAGGAGACGACGACGCCGCCCGCGTTGGCGAGCACGTCGGGCAGGACGAGCACGCCGCGGTCCTCGAGGATCTCGTCCGCGGACGGCGTGACCGGCCCGTTCGCCCCCTCGACGATGATCGGGGCCTTGACCTTGTCCGCGTTGGCCGTGGTGATCACCTGCTCCAGCGCGCACGGCGCGAGCACGTCGACGTCGAGCAGCAGCAGTTCGTCGTTGGAGATCACTTCGGTGCCCTTGAGGCCCGCCAGCGCGCCCGTCTCCTGCTTGTGTGCCTGGGCGGCCTTGACGTCGATCCCGTTCGGGTTGTGGATGCCGCCACCGGAGTCGGAGATCGCGACGACCCTGGCGCCCTCCTCCTCGAGGAAGAGCGCGAGGTAGCTGCCGACGTTCCCGAAGCCCTGCACCGCCACCCGCGTGTCCCTGAATCCGAGCTCCCGCTTGCGCATGGCCTCGCGCAGCACGTAGAGGGCGCCGTGAGCGGTGGCCTCGAGCCGGCCGAGCGATCCGCCCACGTTGAGCGGCTTGCCGGTCACGACGCCGAGCACGGAGTGGCCCTTGTTCATCGAGTACGTGTCGAAGATCCAGGCCATCACGCGCGGGTTCGTGCCTACGTCGGGCGCCGGGATGTCCTTTTCGGGCCCGATCTCGTTGATGATCTCGCTGGTGTAGCGGCGAGTCATGCGCTCGAGCTCGCCGAGCGACAGCTTCTTCGGGTCGACGATCACCCCGCCCTTCGCACCGCCGAACGGGATGTTCATCAGCGCGCACTTCCACGTCATCCACATCGCGAGCGACTTGACCTCGTCGAGCGTCACGTCCGGGTGGTAGCGGATCCCTCCCTTCGAGGGCCCGCGCGCGATGTTGTGCGTCACCCGGTACCCCTGGTAGACGGCGATCGAGCCGTCGTCCATCGAGGTCGGGATCGACACCGACACCGCCTTCTTGCACTCCTTGAGGACGTTGATCAGGTTCTGCGTCGAGGTGAAACGTTTCGGCCACCCGCTGGAGCTGCTGTTGAGCGAGCTCGTAAGGGTTCTCGCGGAGATGCGTGGCCGGAGCTTCGAGAGTCGTCACGTTGCGCTCCTTGTCGCTTCCACAGGTGCTTCGAGTATATGACGACGTCTAGCGGATCCTGAACGCCAGCGACCGCGACTCCGACTTGCCTCCGTCGGTCGGGAACGCTCGAAGCACGAGCGTGTAGCGGCCCGGCTCGAGTTTCTCGCCCTCCTCGTCGCGGCCGGTGAGCCCGAACGGCGTAGCGCCCCGGGAGCAGGTCGCGCAGGCGGACGAGACGGCCGACCTCGGCACGGTCACGCCAGAGCTCCAGGTCCAGCAACCGCAAGGGGCGGAGCTCGCCGCCGGCGACGCGGCCCGCGACGAGCGACACGACGGCGGGCGCCGTGTCGGAGGGCTTGAAGCTCTTCGCCGAGATCTGCACGTCGCCGATCAGCGGCCCCTGTCGTTCCGCGCGCGTGACGATCCAGGGAACGCGGAACACCCCGCCCCCGAGCGTCGAGACGCGCAATGCCCCCTCGACGGGCTTGCGCGAGCGTCCGTCGAAGGCCAGGCGGGCGGTGACGAACACATGAGCGCGGCCGCCCGGGCCCAGCGTCAGCCGTCGAGGCGAGGCGGCGACGACCACCTGGCCCGAGCGTGGAGCGCGGATCGCGAGCCGAACCGACCGGGTCGAGAGGTTGCGCAGCGTGACGACCCTCGTGCCGTGCCACCCCGCGCCGGTCGCCGGTGGGAAGGCGATCGTGGACGGCACCGCGGCCGCCTCGGCGGCGGCGGCCGCCCCGATGTCGACGAGGCCCGCTCCCTGCGAGGTCAGCGCCTCTCCTCGCAGCGGCCGCGCGGCGCCGACGAGCAGGCTCTTCAGTGCCACCGCGTCCAGCCACGGCCGCGCCTGTGCGAGCAGCGCGGCCGCTCCGGCGACGACGGCGGCGCCGGCGCTCGAGCCGCTGATGGTGCCGAACCGCGCGGAGGCGTCGGCGTTTCGCCCCGGCTCCGCGGTCAGCAGAGCCACGCCAGGCGCGATCAGGTCGGGCTTCAACCGCCCGTCGAACGCCAGGCCCCGGGACGAGAAGAGCGCGACTCCGTGCGCGCCCGCATTGGCGCCGTCCTTCGGCTGCGCCGATCGACACGGTCGCCCGCCGGCCGGCCCGCAGGGCCTCCACCAGCTCCTGGCCCACGGCTTCGGGCACCGCGACGACCGGCACGTCGACGTCCTCGCTGAGGCCGACCCCGCCCGAGGGGAGCTCACTCCCGTAGAGCACGACGGCGTCCGCGCCGGCGTGAGCGGCTGCAGCGGCGGCGTCGCGCGGCGACGACCCGGCGCGCACCAGGGCCGCACGACCGGCAACCCGGCTGAAGCCACGCGAGTCGAAGAAGGAATCGATCGTCAACGGCGGCGGCTCGAGGCCCCGCGGCGCCTTCGGCAGCTGGGGTTGGGCCAGAAGCAGCTCCTTGTCGCTACCGGGCCCGACCGCCCCGGCGAGCGCCAGGCGGCGGTCGAGAGCGACGCGCAACTCGGTGCGCAGGACAACGTGGACATCCTGAAGGCGGGCGCGGAGGTCGGCCGCGCCGACCGTCAGGGCCGCCTTCGAGCCTCCCGGCCCCGAGATGCTGCCGAAGCGGACGCCTGCAGGCCCGTCGTTCCCGGCCGGTGCGACGACGAGAGTGTCGTGGCGAAGCGCGCCGGCAACAGCCTGCGCCGTAGGGCTGTCGTCGAACGCTCCGAAGGGCTCGGCGACGCCGAGGAGCGCCACGCGCGCCGCGTCGTGCGTGTCGCCGTCGTCGTTCGGGTCGACCGCGTGCTCGAGCCCGGCCACCACCTGGTCGGTGCGCGCGTAGACGGAGTACGTGCCGCGCGAGTCGCGCTGCCACCCGGCGACGCGGATCGGGAGGATCGACGCGCCGGAAGCGATTCCGGCCAACCCTGCCGGGCCGTTCGCCCCCGCGACCAGTCCCGCGAGCTGCGTGCCGTGCCGCTCGAGCTCCCCGGTGTCGGGATTGGCCTCGGCCTGAGGGGAGTCGTCGCCGTCGACCACGTCGACGCCATCGAGCACGCGCTGGCCCAGATACCGGTGGCTCAGGTCCACCCCGGTGTCGAGCAGCGCGACCGTCACGCCATGTCCGTCGAAGCCGGGCAGGCCGGCCTCGGCGCGGAAGGCGGAGCCCGGGGCGGCCGAGCCCCTCTCGAGCAGGTCCGACGCGACCGTCGACGGGTAGGCCACGCGCACCGGGTAGACGCCGCGCACCTGGTTGGAGCGCTCGAGCAGCGCGACCCCGCGGGGATCGATCGCAGCCGAGAACCCGGAGAGCACGCGCGTGTAGCGGTAGTCGGGACGGACGCGCACGCCTTGCGCGGCGAGGCTCGCGATCAGTTGCTCCTGGGCCGCCAGCGCGATCGTCTGCCATCGCTTCAGCCGGGCTTCCGAGGCTCGGCCGGCGGTCAGCGCCAGCCGTTCCGCGAGGGACGGCACACGCAGGAGGACGATCGTCCGCTGCCCGGCCGTCGCCTCCGGTCTGGGGCCGCCGACCAGCCCCTCCCACGCCGACGCGGAGACGCGGCTCGAGCCGTCGGGCGAGGAGCTCCCGCCGGCGGCGAATGCGACAGAGGCCGCGGTGGCCGCGAGCACGACCACGGCGAGCAGCCCGATCCGCAGCGACCTAGCCCGAGGACGCGTAGGCATCGAGCTCAAGGTACCGGGGATACGGGATGGCCTCGCGATACCTCGCCGCGGAGCCGATCATGGCGGCGTTGTCGGTGCAGAGCGCGAGGGGCGCGAGCGCCGCGTCGGGGAGCGCCGTGCGAAGCTCGGAGTTGGCGGCGACTCCGCCGACGACGGCGATTCGCTCGTGTCCGAGCTCGGCGGCGGCAGCCTGCGTCCGCTCGACGAGCGCCCGCACGATCGCGCGCTGGTACGAGGCGGCGAGGTCGGCGCGCCGGCGCTCGAGCTCGTGCGCCGGGAGGTCGCGCACCGTGTAGAGCAGGGCGGTCTTGAGCCCGGAGAACGAGAAATCGAAGCCCGGCACGCGCGCGACGGGGAAGGAATACGCCTCGGGGTCGCCCTCGCCCGCGAGCCGGTCGAGCTCGGCGCCTCCGGGGTAGCCCAGGCCGAGCAGGCGCGCGCCCTTGTCGAACGCCTCTCCGGCGGCGTCGTCGAGGGTCGTGCCGACGCGGCGGTAGCCCGAGCGGTCCTGGACGTCGAGGAGCAGCGTGTGGCCGCCGCTGGCGAGCAGGCAGAGGAACGGCGGCTCGACCGGGATCCGGGCTTCCAGGTACAGCGAGGCCACGTGCCCGTGTAGATGGTCGACCGGGACGAGCGGCAGCCGTTTCGCCCACGCCAGCGACTTCGCGGCCGACAGTCCGACGAGGAGGGCGCCGATCAGGCCGGGACCGGTGGTGACCGCGACCCGGTCGACGTCGTCGAGAGTCGCGTCCGCCTGTTCCTGCGCCTCGCGGAGGACCGGCAGCACGAGCTCGAGGTGGCGACGCGAGGCCACCTCGGGCACGACGCCCCCGAATCGGGAGTGGAGGTCCGCCTGCGAGGCCACGACATTCGCCTTGATGTCCCCCTCCTCCGTGACGAGCGCAGCGGCGGTTTCGTCGCATGAGGTCTCGAGCGCCAGAATCACCGTTCGATGATGCCTGGCGCCCGCCGGGAGGATCGGTGGTTCTGGCTCGTATGCCTGGTCGGCGGCGCGCTCGTCCTCGTCGACGGCGCCCTGCCGACGGTCGAGATCGGCGGGCGCGGCTTCGACTACGAGCGCACATCGTCGTGTCGATCGCGGCGCTGCTCTTTCTCGTCGTCCTCGTGCTGATGTCGCTCGACGGCCTCGAGTGATCAGGCGCTGGCGGCCTCGCGCGCGGGGTCCTTCCACATGATCAGCGCGTCCTCGCGGTTGTCCGTGTAGTACCCGCGGCGGACGCCGCGCGCCTTGAAGCCGAGCCGTTCGTACAGCCGGATCGCGCTCCTGTTGGAGACGCGCACCTCGAGCGTGTAGCCGCGCCGGCCGTCGCCTGCCGTCCGCTCGAAGAGGTTCGAGAGGAGCTTCGTCGCGATCCCTCGGCCGCGGTACTCGGGATCGACCGCGACGTTCATGACGTGCCAGGCGTCGACGTAGCGGGAGATGATCAGGTAGCCGACGAGCGCGTGGGTCGCGGTGTCGTACGCACCGAGGCAGACCGACGACGACTTCGTCAGCTCGCCCGCGAACATCGAGCGCGACCATGGAGTCGGGTAGGAGCGCCGCTCGATTCGCTCGATCGCGCCGAGGTCGCGGAGCTTGAGAGGCCGCAGCTCGATCACCGCGCGAGCGCCTTCTCGGCGTCGGGAACGCGGAGGTAGAGCGGCTCGACCGCGTCGGCTGGGCCGAAATCGCGTGCGAGGACCGCATGGAAGCGGGCCCTCGGGAGATGACGCGGGTCGTCGTCCGGCGGGATCTCGGCGCCGGCCTCCTCGAGCTGGGTGCGATAGCGAAGGGCTCCGTCGCCCACGAGCATCGCGGCCGGGAGCTCGGCGGGCGAGAGCACGCGCGGCTCGCCGTCGATGAGCGCGAACACCTCGCGCCGGCGGGCGTCGATCACCGGGATCGCCCCCGGTGCGCCCGCCGCCAGCGCCTCCAGCGTGGAGACGCCTGCGACCGGGAGCTCGAGCGCTAGCGCCATCGCGCGGACTGCGGCGAGGCCCATGCGCAGGCTCGTGAAGCTGCCCGGACCGATGCCGACCGCGATCGCATCGAGCTCGGTGGGGTCGTCGATCAGCCTGTCGACGGCCGAGTAGATCTCACGCGGCGGCACCGCCGCTTCCGCAAGCGGCTCTCCGTCACGAACGAGCGCCGCCGTCGCCGTCGTCGTCGCGGTGTCCAGAGCCAGGATCAACACGCCGTGCCACCCGTTCTAGCAGGGCGGCTTCGGCTGAGGCGAGGGAGATGATTCGACGGTCCGGCGCTGCGTGTCGGAGGGTGACCGCGATCCGCGCATGCGGCAGGGCATCGGCGGCGGCCTCGGGCCACTCGACGAACGCCACGGCGTCGTCGAAGTACGGCTCCAGATCCCCCCACTCCGCAGCGGAAAAGCCCTGGAAACGGTACAGATCGAGATGGGAGACGGCGGTGGAGCCGCGGTAGCGGTTGCCCACCGTGTACGTCGGGCTCGTCACCGGCTGGTCGACACCGAGCGCCCGGCAGGCTCCGCGGACGAAGGTCGTCTTGCCGGCGCCGAGCTCCCCCGAGACCGTGACCACGTCTCCCGGCGCCAGCTCGTGCGCCAGCGCGGCCCCGATGGCCTCGGTCTCCTCCGGAGACCCCGACTCGAGCTCCACGGTGCGGCAGGCTAGAACAGGCCGAGCTGGACCGCGGGCTCGGGCGCGGCGAGCGGCTCCGGCTCGGACTCGGGTGCGGCGAGCGGCTCGGCCGGGCGGCCGAGGATCCCCGGAAGGCGGGCGAAGTCCTCCTCCAGCACCTTGAGCATCGCGGGCGTGTAGAGCGCCGCGGCCGGGTGGTAGAGCGGGTAGAGCGTGACCCGGTTGCCGCCGAGCGTGGTCTCCTGCTCGACGCCGTGGACGCGCGTGATGCCGGCCGGCTTGCCCGAGAGGAGCTTCGTCGCGAAGTTGCCGAGCGTCGCGACGACGGTCGGCTCGATCAGCTCGATCTGGCGGAAGAGATGCGATTCGCAGGCCTCGATCTCGTCCGGCTGCGGATCGCGGTTTCCGGGCGGGCGGCACTTGAGGACGTTCGCGATGTAGACCTGCGAGCGCTCGAGGCCGATCCCCGCCAGGAGCTTGTCGAGGAGCTTCCCGGCCTGGCCGACGAACGGATAGCCCTGCTTGTCCTCGTGGAACCCGGGCGCCTCGCCGACGAACATCAGATCCGCGTGCGGGCTGCCGACGCCGAAGACGACCTGCGTGCGTCCCTCTGCGAGACGGCAGCGGGTGCAGGCCGAGACCTGTTCTTCGAAGGCTCGCAGCGCGGCGGCGTCGGGCATCGGGGTGAGTGTAGGCCCGCCTGCGGACGTCTGCCTACTTCTCCATATGTGGCCGGGACATGGCCACGGACATGTCCCGCGGTCAGGGCCGACTGGGACGTGCCCCACCGCGTGCAAACGGCGTAGCCAGGCGGTTTCGGCCGCGTTCCGCGAGCCATGTCCAGGGGCCAGACCCCTGGACATGGCTGCCAAACGAGGGGCCAGCGACCCATCGACCACGGCCGTGAAGGACGGGGAGAGGGCGCTCCGTCGAAGCGGGTTGGCGCTAGTGGCCGCAGCCGCAGGAGCCGCCGCAGCAGCCGCCGCCCGCGGCGGTCTGGCCGAAGCTGGGCTGCTCACCGCCGCCGTGCGTCGCGAAGACGGAGAACTGCTTGCGTACGTTGGCGGCGCCGCAGTCGGGGCAGTCCGGATCGTGCCCGTTGCGGACGAGCTCCTCGAAATGCGACTCGCACTCCATGCAGACGTACTCGTAGATCGGCATCACTGCGAAATATAGGCGAGAGGCAGGCGGGTCCGCCGGCGTCCCCGCTCGACCTCTGATGGCGGGGGAGGTTAGTGCGGACCTCCGCACCGTCGGGGTACACTTTCAACGCCCGGTATCCCGCCAGGGAACTGGAGCCAGAGGTGATCGAGACAGTCACAGTCATCGGACGCGGCCGCGTCGGGTCGGCAATCGCCGGACGACTAGCCGAGCGCGGCGTCGAGCTCGTCGACGAGACGGCCGAAGTCGTTTTGCTGTGCGTTCCGGACTCGGCCATTCGGGACGTGGCCGGGGGTCTGACCCCTGGAGACGCCTGGATCGGCCACGTCAGCGGGGCCACGCCGCTCTCGGCCCTGGCTCCGCACACGCGGCGGTTCTCGCTTCACCCGCTGCAGACGTTCACCCGCTCACGCGGCCCCGAACAGCTGGACGGGGCCTTCGCAGCCGTGTCCGGCGAAACGCCGGAGGCCCTCGGCGTGGCCACGGAGCTGGCCCGCACGCTCGGGCTGGAGCCGTTCGAGCTCGCGGACGACCGCCGGGCGCTCTACCACGCGGGCGCCGCCGTGGCCTCGAACTATCTCGTCACGCTCTACCGGGTCGCCGCCGGCCTGCTCGAGGAGGCGGGCGCGCCGCCCGAGGCGCTCGTCCCCCTGATGCGGCGGACGATCGAGAACGGCTTCGAGCTGACCGGCCCGATCGCCCGCGGCGACTGGGCTACGGTGGAAGCCCACCTGGACGCGATCCGCGCCGCGCGCCCCGAGGTCGAGCCCGTCTACCAGGTGCTGGCGGAGGCGACGCGGCCGTGAGGACGGTACGCACGATCGCAGAGCTGAAGACGGCGCTCGACCCGCTGCCGGCAGCCGAAAGACCGGGCTCGTCCCGACCATGGGCGCCTTCCACGAAGGCCATCTCGCGCTTCTGCGGGCCGCCCGGGACGAGTGCGACACGGTCGTGGTGAGCGTCTTCGTGAACCCGGCCCAGTTCACGGCGGGCGAGGACTTGGAGCGCTACCCCCGCGACGAGGCCCGCGATGGCGCACTCGCGAAGGAGGCCGGAGCCGACCTCCTCTTCGCGCCGGCCGTGGAGGAGCTCTATCCGCCCGGGTTCCAGACCTGGGTCGACGTCGAGGAGCTGGGTTCCATGCTCGAGGGCGAGTACCGCCCTGGGCACTTCCGGGGAGTGACGACGGTGTGCCTCAAGCTCTTCAACCTCGTCCGGCCCTGGCGGGCCTACTTCGGCCAGAAGGACGCACAGCAAGTCGCCGTGCTCAAGCGCATGGTGCGAGACCTGAACGTCGACGTCGACATCCGCGTCCTTCCCATCGTCCGCGACGCCGACGGCCTCGCGCTGTCCTCCCGCAACGCCTACCTCACGGCCGCGGAGCGCCGCGCCGCGCTCGCGCTCCCGAAAGCCCTCGCGACCCGCGATCCCGAGCGCGCCCGCGAGCTGTTGAACGGGCTCGAGGTCGATTACCTCGAGGTCGCCGACTTCGAGCCGCGCGTCCTCGTCGCCGCAGTTCGGGTCGGCAAGACCCGCCTCATCGACAACGTCGTCCTGGAAGGAGATCCCGCATGACCACGCGCCCCGACACCACGGGCAAGTTGCCTCTGACCGAGCTCGCCGAGATGAAGCGTCGTGGCGAACGGATCGTGATGGTGACCGCGTACGACGCGCCGGGCGCACGCTTCGCCGACGCGGCCGGGATCGACCTCGTGTTGGTCGGCGACTCGGCGGCGATGGTGGTGCTCGGCCACGACTCCACCGTCCCCGCCACGATGGACGAGATGCTCGTACTGACCCGGGCGGTGACGAGGGGCGCACGACGTCCGCTCGTCGTGGCCGACATGCCGTTCGGGTCGTTCCAGGTCTCCGACGAGGAGGCGCTCGCGAACGCGATCCGCTTCGTCAAGGAGGCCGGCGCCGATGCGGTCAAGCTCGAGGGCGCGGGCCCCTCCCTCTCCCGTGTCCGCGCCCTCGTCGGCGCCGGTATTCCGGTCATGGGACACATCGGCCTGACACCGCAGTCCGCCACGATGCTCGGCGGGTTCAAGGCCCAGGGCCGGACGGCCGAGAAGGCCCGGCAGCTCGTGGACGACGCGATCGCGCTGCAGGAGGCCGGCTGCTTCTCGCTCGTCCTCGAGGCCGTCCCCTCCCCGGTCGCGACCCGCATCACCGAGACGCTGGCAATCCCGACGATCGGGATCGGCGCCGGCGCGGGGTGCGACGGCCAGGTGCTCGTCTACCACGACCTGCTCGGGCTGTACGAGGCCCGAGCGCCGCGGTTCGTCAAGCGCTACGCGGCTCTGGCGGACGAGATCCGCGCCGCGCTCGAGCGGTACGCCGAGGACGTCCGCGCAGGTCGCTTCCCGGAGGAGCAGCACGGCTACGCGATGCCCGACGAGGAGCTCGAGGCGTTCCGGAGCCCGCTACTGGAAACGGTCGATCCAGACCGCCAGGCCCGCTAGGGTCGCCGGGAGCACGCAGGCCGCGGCCGCACGCGGCCAGGGCAGCCCAAACGCATAGCGGGCGCCGCATACGAGCAGGCCGAGCGCCCAGAACGCACAACCGAGCTCGAGCAGCGCGAAGACGGTCCCGCCGGCGCCGGCGTCCGAGCCCCCGGCGCGGAAGAGGTCGCCGCCGTAGGCCGCGATCCGGACGGGCCAGAGGAAGAGGAGCCCCAGCGCGAGCGGTGCGCATGCGTACGCGACCACGTGCCGCGCCAGCCGGTAGGACGCGCCGGACCCGAGCTTCAGCGCCGCACCGAGGAGGATGTAGCCGACGAACCCGTATGCGACGGCCGCGATGAACGCAAAGACCGCGACCGAGGCTCCGCCCACCTCCGGTTCGTCGAGGAGCGTCGCGAAGCGCGGTGTCGACAGGACCGCGAAGAGGCCGGCCATGAACACGAGCGCAGCGGCCGTCTCCTGCCGCTCGTCCGCCCCGTCGCGGCGCATGGCGTCGAACACCTCCTGAGGTCTCCACAGCACGAGCGCCGCCCTCAGCCACCAATCCCGCGCCCCCACGCGCGCGAGATTATCTCCCGGTGTCCCGCGGTTCGCCTGAGCCGCCGTCAGGCGGCGGCCGCTGCCTTCGCAGGCAGCACCTCGCGCAGGAACTGCCCGGTGAAGCTGCCCTGGGTGTCGGCGACCTCCTCGGGCGTCCCGGTCGCGATCACCTCGCCGCCGGCCTCGCCGCCCTCGGGGCCGAGGTCGACGAGCCAGTCCGCCTGCTTGATCACGTCGAGGTTGTGCTCGATCACGAGCACGGTGTTGCCGGCGTCGACGAGCCGCTGCAGCATCTCGAGCAGCTTCTCGATGTCGGCGAAGTGCAGGCCCGTGGTGGGCTCGTCGAGGATGTAGAGCGTCCGGCCGGTCGCGATCTTGCTCAGCTCCGCGGCCAGCTTCACGCGCTGCGCCTCGCCGCCGGACAGCGTCGTCGCGGGCTGGCCGAGCTTGATGTAGTCGAGACCGACGTCGTGCAGCGCCTGCAGCCGGCGCCGCAGCTTCGGGATCTTGGCGAAGAACCTGAGCGCTTCCTCCACCGACATCTCGAGCACGTCCGCGATCGACTTGCCCTTGAAGCGCACTTCCAGCGTCTCGCGGTTGTACCGGCGGCCGTGACAGGTCTCGCACGGCACGTAGACGTCCGGAAGGAAGTGCATCTCGATCTTGATCTGGCCGTCGCCCTTGCACGTCTCGCAGCGGCCGCCGCGCACGTTGAACGAGAACCGTCCCGGCTTGTAGCCGCGCACCTTGGCCTCCGGCGTGAGCGAGTACAGCTCGCGGATGTGATCGAAGAGCTTCGTGTACGTGGCCGGGTTCGACCTGGGCGTCCGCCCGATCGGCGACTGGTCGATTTCGATCACCTTGTCGAAGCACTCGATGCCCTCGACCGAGTCGTGGTCGCCGGGCTTCACCCTCATCCGGTGCAGCCGGTTCGCGAGCGCCTTGTAGACGATCTCGTTCACGAGCGTGGACTTCCCGGAGCCCGAGACACCCGTGACCGCGACGAACTTCCCGACCGGGAACTCGACGTCGATCCCCTTGAGGTTGTGCATGCGCGCCCCGTGCACGGCGAAGGTGCCGAGGTCGTCCGAGCGCCGCTCCGGAATCGCGATCTGGCGCTTACGCGAGAGGAACTGGCCGGTGACCGACTCCTTGGTCGCCGCGACCTGGTCGGCCGTTCCCTCGGCGACCACCTGACCGCCGTGCTCGCCGGCGCCCGGCCCCATGTCGACGAGCCAGTCGGCCGCGCGCATCATCTGCTCGTCGTGCTCGACCACGAGCACGGTATTGCCGAGGTCGCGCAGCCGCTCGAGCGTGCCGATCAGCTTGTCGTTGTCCCGCTGGTGGAGGCCGATCGACGGCTCGTCGAGGATGTAGAGCACGCCCACGAGCTGCGAGCCGATCTGGGTCGCCAGCCGCAGCCGCTGAGCCTCGCCGCCCGACAGCGTCGCCGCCGCCCGGTCGAGCTGGAGGTACCCCACGCCGACGTTGTCCAGGAACGTCAGCCGCTCGCGGATCTCCTTGACGATCCGGTCGCCGATGAGGTGCTCGGTCGTCGTCAGGTCGAGCTCGTCGAGGAATGCCAGCGCCCGGGACACCGACATCTGCGTGAACTCGTGGATGTTCCGCTCACCGACCGTAACCGCGAGCACCTCCGGCTTGAGGCGCGCGCCCCCGCACTCCGGGCACGGGCGGAAGCTCATGTACTCCTCGATCCGCTCGCGCACCTGGGACGAATCGGTCTCGCGGTACCGGCGTGACAGGCTCTCGACGATCCCCTCGAAGGCGAGCATGTACGAGCGCTTGCGGCCCATCCGGTTGCGGTACGTGACGTAGACGCGGTCGCCGTCGGTCCCGTACAGGAACCGGTCCTGCTGGTCGCTCGTCAGCTCCTGCCAGGGCGCGTCGAGGTCGATCTCGTAGCGGTCGGCGATCGCCTGGATCACCGACTCGTAGAAGCTCGAGCTCCCCACCGACCACGGCACGAGCGCGCCCTCCCCGATCGAGAGCGTCGGGTCGGGGACGAGCAGCTCGGGGTCGATCTCCTGCTGCGCGCCGAGGCCGGTGCACCGCGGGCAGGCGCCGTGCGGCGAGTTGAACGAGAAGATCCGCGGCTGCAGCTCGGGCAGCGAGACGCCGTGCTCGGGGCACGCGAACTTCTCCGAGAACGTGATCGGCTCGCCGCCGTCGAGCCGGTCGATCACGATCAGCCCGTCGGCCAGAGCGACCGCGGTCTCGATCGACTGCGTCAGCCGCGTGCGCAGGTCGGCCTTCATCACGAGCCGGTCGACGACCACTTCGATCGTGTGCTTGAACTTCTTGTCGAGGACGATCTCCTCCTCGAGGAGGCGCTGCTCGCCGTCGACCTTCACGCGCGTGAAGCCGTCGCGGCGCAGCTCCTCGAGCAGGTCCCGGTACTCGCCCTTGCGGTCGCGGACGACCGGCGCGTTGACCGTGAACTTCGTCCCTTCCGGCAGCTGCAGCACCTGGTCGACGATCGCCTCGATCGACTGGCCGGCGATCGGGCGGCCGCACACCGGGCAGTGCGGGCGGCCGACCCGGGCGTAGAGCAGGCGCAGGTAGTCGTAGATCTCCGTGACGGTGCCCACGGTCGAGCGCGGGTTCCGGCTCGTCGTCTTCTGGTCGATCGAGATCGCCGGGCTGAGGCCGTCGATCGAGTCGACGTCGGGCTTCTCCATCATCTGGAGGAACTGGCGCGCGTAGGCCGAGAGCGACTCGACGTAGCGGCGCTGACCCTCCGCGTAGATCGTGTCGAAGGCCAGGCTGGACTTGCCCGACCCCGAGAGTCCGGTAATCGTGACGAGCGCGTTCCGCGGCAGCGAGACGGTGACGTCCTTGAGGTTGTGCTCGCGCGCGCCGTGGACTACGAGGGCGTCAGCGGCCATCGAGGCGAGTCTAGCCAGGTCGCGGCGAAAAACCCGTCCGACGAGCAACACCGTCAAGTTCAAAGCCCGGGCGACACGACCTATCGATCGCTGACGGCGCCAGCGGTCGACACGTCGTCGACGCAGTACCAGGGGTTCGCCGACGTCACCGCGATCGTCGCGGGGCGGCGCGGGAACCTACGGACGCGGACGTGCAGCTCGGCACCGGAAAGAGCGACGCGCAGCTCGGGCGGCTGGGCGCTAGTCGTCGCCACGGGGACCCGGCGCTCCGAGCCGCAACCTCTCGGTGTTCGACGGAATGCAGAACGTCAGCGGCGCGCGCGGTCACGATCCCGCTGAGCGGGTTTCAGACGCCGCTCTCGGGCCCGGTGAGTCGACGGTCGGGATCGTCGCCTACGAGGGGGATCTGGGCACACCGGCGACTGGCGCAGCTCCAGGGTCCGTCGGGGCATTCACCGCACTGTCGAAGCGTCAACCCGGGACCACCGGACACCTCGCTGTCGAACCGAACGTCTTCAACTCGACGATCTCGAAGCCGGCGCGTTGGTCACCTCGCGCACGCCGAGCTTCAAGAACAACCTCGGCTACGACGCCGACCTGTCAGGACCGAACGTGTGTTCGGCAAAGAGCCGCGTGCGGCTCTCGACCAGCGGCGACGCCTACCAGCCGGGCGTGGTGACGATCGCCACCGACCTGTACGCGCCCGGATCACCGCGACGAAGTCAGTCGACGCTCCACGGCGAGTCCGGCGACACGCTGTCGTCCTCGGTCGCGGTCCAGAACACCGGCCAGGACGGCGCAACCGGGCTCGCGTTCAGCGACCACGATCCCGGCCGGTGCGTGTTCGTAGTGCAGCATCCGCCTGAACGGAGCCGTGATCACCGACGACGCGAAGCGAGGCTCTCGGAGAGGTGGCCGTCCGGCCGGTGGTTGTGCGCCTCGGCACGGGGGCGACGCCGGCGGCGGGCGGGACGCTCGCTCCGGGTGCGAGCGCGACGGTGAGCTTCCAGGTCACTGTCGCCACCGCGGGCTTGGCCTCGGGCGCGAGGATCGAGAACACGGCGGATCTCGCGTTCCGCGCCGCTACGACCCAGGTTCCCAGCACGGTGACCACGGCGCCGGCGATCACGAACGTGAACGTGCCCGATCTGACGATCGGCAAGACGCACGTGGGGACGCTCTCGCCCGGACAGCCGAGCACGTACACGATCACGGTCAGCAATGTCGGTGCGGGGCCGACGTCCGGGACGGTGACGGTGACGGACACGATCGAGCCGCCCGGGCTGGTCCTCAACGGAGCCCCCGCCGGCGCCGGCTGGTCGTGCTCGACGGCGGGAACGACCGTCACGTGCATGCGCCCGGATGCGCTCGCCGCGGGCAGCGACTACCCGCCGATCTCGATCCCGGTTCTCGTCGACCCGGGAGCCCAGCCCGGACAGCTCAGCAACACGGCGTCGCTCACCGCCGGGAGCGACGGCAATCCCGACAACAACTCCTTCACGGACGAGGGCGCCGTGAGCGAGCCGGCCATCGACCTGCACGTCGAGAAGGTCGTGACCAGCACGGCGAATTGAACCGGTCGGCTACTCTTCTTCCTGGATCCGTTCAGGTAGCGCATCGCCGGACGAACAACGGCGTCGCCGACGCCGCCAACGTGCAGCTCACGGAGATCCTCGAGGCGCCCCTGATCGTCGTGTCGACAACGACGTGAAGGTAGTGCGTGCCCACAGGCTGAAGGCGTGGCAATCGCGGCCAGGCGCCGGTGACGGTCGACGACGGAGCGCGAGCAGCGAGTTCTCCCCGGACCCATGGGCCGAATACCCGAGCAGCAAGCTGCTGAACAACACTGCGACCGTGTCAGCCCCGGTGGGCACCGAGATCAACCCGGACGACAACAGCGCGTCGGCGGCGATCTCCACGTGCCGTGGGCGGAGACCTCGCTCAGGAAGACCTTCGCGCCCGCGCAGCCGGTCGCGGGAGGCCCGGTCACTACACGCTCACCCTCCACAGCGACGGGCCGGGAACGGTGGACATGGTGGTGGCCGACATCCTGCCGGACGCGCTGCAGAAGCCCCCGACGGCGATCTCGATCTCCGGCGGGACCGGCATCTGTCAGTACGACCCGACCAGGGAGAACAGCGGCTTCCCCCCGGGCTCCCCGATCGTGTTCTGCGAGATCCCGCAGCTCGGCGCCGGAGAGGATCGCGTGATCACGATCCAGGGCACGCTGGCACCCGACAGCGCCGGCACCCAGGTGGACAACCTCGGGCTCTCGAGGAAGACGCGCCGATCAGGGGTCGTAGCTTCGAGCCCGTCCTCGGACAACGACGAGCCGCTCGAAGACGCCGCGCATCGTCACGTCGGGATCCCAAGATCTCGTCGGGCCGGCCACGGTCGGAGTCGGCGATGTCGCCACCTTCCGGCTCGTCGCGTCGAACTCGGGCACGGTCGCTACGACGAACGTGGTCGCGACCGACACCCTGCCCGCCGGGCTGGAGCCGGTCGAGCTCCCCGCCGGCTGCGTCGCGACCGGCCAGGACGTGACGTGCGCGCTCGGCACGCTGGCGCCCGGCTCCCAGCAGACGATCGAGCTGCGCGCGCGGGCACAGGCGTCGGCGGCCGGAAGCACTTTGACCAACCGGGCGGCGATCCGAACTGACGAGGCCGACCTGGTTCAGGGCAACGACAGCAGCTCGGCCGAGCTGACCGTCGCGCCTACGGCTCGGGCACCGGAGGCCGCCCCGCCGGCGGTCGATGTGGCGGTGACCGTCGAGCCCTCCGGGCGGCCTGGCGACCGTCGGCGTCGCCGGCACATGGAGGCTGCGAGTCGTCAACCGCGGCCCTGGGACCGCTACCAACGTGACCCTCACCGGCACGCCGCGAGGCGACGCAGACCTGATCCGCTCGAGCTTCAGCGCCACACCCTGCCTCACCGGCCAGCGGATCAGGTGCGGCTTGGGCACGCTGGCGCCGGGCGCATCGCGGACGATCACGGCCGAGTTGCGGCCCACTGCGGCCGGGCGTTTGACGCTCACCGGCACCGTCACCGCGGCAGAACGCGACACCGTGCCGCCCAACAACACGGATCAGGCGTCGATCACGGTCGACCTGGCAACCGTCGATCTAACCGTGGTCGCAGAGCCGCCCGTCGTGGCTCCCGGAGACGCGACGACGATCGTCGTCAGGGCCGTGGCGCGGAGCCGCCGTCCTGCGCGTAACGCCAGCGTCTGCGTCCGAGTGCCAGCGACATCTGAGCATCCGGAAACCGGCGGCAGCGACGCTCCGCAACGGGCGCTTGTGCTGGCGCATCGCACGACTCGCGCGTGGACGGAGCCGCACATTCGTGTAGGGCTACGAGGCCAGGCGTTCGACGAGCGCGCAGACCTGCCTCGGCTGGGCGACGTTGTCCAGCGACAGCGGCCCCACGACGACGGTGCCGTAGCCGAACAGCCGGCCGGTGAAGGACTGGTCGACCTCGACGGCGTCGATCCTGCCGAGGCGCACGGCCTTCGCCCGCCGGCGCAGGGTTCCCTGGACGACGAACACCTTCTCGTCGGTGACCACGACCCTCGTTCGTTCCCAGCGCCACACGGCCCGCAGAGCCACCAGGGCGCCCAGCGCCATGAGCGCCGCGCCCGTGACGGCGAGCGGCCACTCGAACGCGAGCAGAGCGCCGCCGACCACCGTCGCCAGCACGGCCCGCGACAGCGGCCGCACGAGGACGACGCCGTGCGGGCGTGCGTCGAGAAAGACGTGCTCCTCGGCTTCAGCGAGCATGGGCCGCGCCCTTCGCCGCACCAGTGCGCGCTCCTCCCGCGTTTGCCCAGGCTGAGACGTGGCGAAAACCCTGCACATGCAGGAAACAGCCCGCAACGCCTTCGTCGCCGCGGTCGTGTTCGTGAGCGTCGTCGCTCTCGCCCTGGCGCTGTGGAAGGTGCGCGTCCTGCTCGCGCTGCTGTTCCTCGCCTTCATCGTGGCGGCCGCTCTGCGACCGGGCGTCGAGGCGCTCAAGCGCCACCGCATCCCGCGCGGCGGCGGGATCCTGCTCCACTACGCCGGGCTGGCCGCCCTCGTCGGCCTCCTGCTGTGGCTCGTCGTGCCGCGCGCGGTCGACCAGATCGGGAAGGCGACGGACTCGTCGCGGCTCGAGACCCAGGCCCGCCGGACGACGGGAGTCAAGCACGACATCCTCATCGGGATCCAGAACCGGCTCGAGGAGCTGCCGAACGGCGCCGAGCTGATCGATCCCGCGGTGGAGGTGACGGTGACGGCGTTCGAGATCCTCGTCGGGATCGTCTTCGTCCTCGCAGCGGCCGCGTACTGGATCTTCGAGCGCGACCGAGCCGTCGACCTCGTCGCCTCCCTCCTCCCCCGCGACAAGCGCAGGCTCGTCCGTGACACCTGGACCCTCATCGACCTCAAGCTCGGTGCGTTCGTCCGCGGTCAGGCCGTCCTGATCCTGGCGGTCGCCACGGTTCTCTCGACGATCTTCTGGGCGATCGGCCTGCCGTTCTGGCTGCTGATCGGCGCCTTCGCGGGCGTCGTCGAGATCGTCCCGGTCGTCGGCCCGCTCGTGGCCGGCGCGCTCGCGGTCGGCGTCGGGCTGACCGAGTCCGTGGCCGTCGGAGTCGCGGCCGGCGTGGCCGTGCTCTGCGTCCGCCTGATCGAGGACTACCTGGTGATCCCGCGCGTGCTCGGCGAAGCGGTGGGCCTGTCACCGCTGCTCGTCCTGACGGCCGTCGCCGGCGTGGCGCTGCTCTTTGGCGAGTTCGCGGTGCTGCTGGCGATCCCGATCGCGGCCGTCCTCGCCACGCTCGTCAACGTGATCGTGCTCAACAAGGATCCGGCCGAGGAGGAGATTCCGACCGTGCTCTTCGCGCCGAGCGACGCGGAGACGTCGACCGGCTAGGCGGCCTTGCGCCAGCGGCCGAAGACGAGGCCGCCGAGCGTGAAGCCGAGGCCGAAGGTGCCGACCGCGAATGCGCCCAGCGCGATCGCCTTGCGCACGCCGGAGAGGCGCTGCCAGCGCCCGATCGCCTCTACTTCCTCCGCAGTGAGCGGCTCGCCCCGACGCTTCTTCCGGAGCGCACCCCCCGCACGAAGGCCCAGATAGAGATCGTCGAAGATCTCGGCCGACTGATCGCTCACCAAAACCCAGTGTATAGCCTGCACCGGCTGTGCCCGGCCGCCTGCTCCACGTCTCCGACCTCCATGTCGGCAGCCGTGAGGAGTTCCTGATCGAGCCACGGCTGGGAGAGCTGATGGAGCGGCTGGCGCCCGACCTGATCGTGGCGAGCGGCGACCTCACCCACCGCGGTCGAGCCGATCAGCACGAACGTGCGGCCGAGTTCCTGCGCGGCTTTGGCGTCCCCCTGCTCGCGATCCCGGGCAACCACGACATCCCCTACACGTTCCCGGCCCGCTTCACGCGCACGTTCGCAGAGTTCGAGCGTCACTGGCAGACGACCCAGCCGGTGCACGACTCGGACGGGCTCTTCGTCGTCGGGCTGAACTCGGTGCGCGCGTGGCGCCAGCAGTCGGGCGGGATTCGTGTGCACCAGTTGGAGTGGGCCGACGAGCGGCTGCGCCAAGCGCCGCCAGACGCGTTCAAGGTCGTCGCCCTACACCACCACCTCACGGGCGCGCCCTGGCGCAGCAGGAAGAAGCCGGTCGCGAGGCGCAACCACGTGCTCGCGTCGCTCGTGGAGTCGGGCGCCGAGCTGATCCTGGCCGGGCACATCCACCAGGCCGCGATCAGCGAGCGCCGCGAGTTCGAGGTCTCCTCGGGCGGCGAGCACGGCGTCACCGTCTCGATCGCTCCCGGGCTCGGCCAGCCGCGGCCGCACCGGCGCGGCGAGGCGCGGGGCCTGCACGTCTACGACTTCGACGATGCCTCCGTGCTCGTTCAGACGTACGTCTGGCGGGACGAGAACTGGGGGCTCACGGCCGTTCGCCGCTTCGGGCGGGGCCGTGAGCCACTCGCAGTCGAGACCTGAGCGCTAGGCCGTTCGAGGCGCCCTGCTCGGCAGGACGCGTTGAACGAGCGTCACGAGGATCGCCGCCACGATCACGGCCAGAACCCAGCCGAGCCAGCCCGAGATGAGCAGGCCCACGATCAGCATCGCGGCGATGCCGATCAGGATGGTGACGATCCAGCCCATCGGGTCGGGCCCCGGATTGATGAGCCGTCCGAGCGCGCCGACGATGAGGCCTCCGATGATGAGTCCGATGATTTCAGCCATGGCCAGATTGTTGCCAGCCCGGGTCTGTGCAAAACCCGATGAACCGGGGGCCCGCCGCGGCGCGCGGCGGGCCCCCGAGGTCGATCAGGGTGCCGTGATCACCGGGCAGTCGTTACCGGAGCCCGGAGCCGGGTCGTGTGCAGACGATCCGTCCCTGGATCGCCGGGCTGATCGGCGAGTTCGCGGTGATGTGGTCCGCGACCACCTGATCCATGAGATCGAGCGTCGACATCCTGCTGGCGAAGTTCGGGTATCCGTCGCCCCCGTTCGCCATGAAGTCGTTCTCGAGGATCGAGTAGGTGCTCGCCGCGGTCAGATCGACCGCCGGGCCGGTGCAGGTGCCGTCGGCGGCCTGCCTGACGGCTCCGGTCACCCGGCTCCCGGCCGCCGCTTCGACGTTGTAGGTGAAGCAGAGGCCGGACACCTGCGGGAAGCGGCCGTTCTCCGCCGGCATGAAGGAGACGCCGTTCTCGAGCATCGTCTTCAGCTCGGCGCCGTTGACGGACAGCGTCACCACGATGTTCCCGAACGGCAGAACCGCGAAGCTCTGGCCGCGCGTGATCGGGAACGGCGGCGGCGTGTATGCCGGGCAGAAGTCGTTCGGATTGTCGGCCGTCGGGCAGGTGAGATCGGCCCGCAGACCGCCGGAGTTCGTGATCGCGAAGTCCTTGGCGTACGACTTCCGGAGCGCGTCGGTGACCGTGTTCCCGACGAGCGACTCGCACCGGCGCCCGTTCCCGTTGCCGCACGAGTCCGCGCGCGGGATGAAGCGGGTCGAGCTACCGATCGTAGTACCGAAGATCGGCGCGAGCGCGGCGTTCAACTCGTCGATCCGAGCCTGGATCGTCGGGTCGGGCGTCACGCCGATGTTCCACGGCCGGTGGAAGTCCGCCGTCTTGTACACGACCTTGTCGGCCTTCTTGTCCACCACGATCCGGATCCGGGTGAACCGGATGCCCTTGCCGCGGTTCTCCGTCACCAGCACGCCGTTGGAGCGGTAGGAGAGGACCTGGATGTCGTTGTGGTCGCCGATCACGACGTCGACGTTCTCGACGCCGTCCGCGATGTCGATCAGCGGCCCCGTCGCGGTCTGCAGCGACCCGTCGTTCGCCCCTTCGTGCCCGAGCGCGATGACGGCGTCGACGGGCTTCTTGTGCCTGCTCTTCAGCTTCGCCGCCTCGGCATTGACGAGCGGCAGCACCGGCCGCACCTGGAACGGGCCGAGCCGGCCCGGGAACAGGAGCGACGGCGTGTCCACCGTCGTGAAGCCGACGACCCCGATGCGGACGCCGTGGAACGTGAACTCGGTCGACGGCGACCACTCGGGAGGCGTCGTCCCGTTCGGGAAGACGACGTTCGCCGAGATGACCGGGAAGTCGGCGAGCGGGATCAGCTCGTTCCTCAGGTACTGCTCGCCGCGGTCGAACGAGTGGTTTCCGACCGCCTCGGCATTGACGCCCATGAGGCTCATGATCGGCGGCGTCGGCTTGTCGCCGAACGCGTTCGAGATCGGCGGCGTCGCGCCGCCGAACGAGTCGCCGCCCGTCAGCGTGATCGAGCCGTCCCGCGCCTCGGCGCGGTAGACGTCGAACCACGGCTTCAGGAACGCCGAGCCGGCGATGTTGAAGGTCGGCCCGACCGTGTCGGCCGCCTCGGCCAGCGGGATCAGCTGCGCATGCCAGTCGCTGATGTTCAGCACCGTCAGCTCACGCAGGTCGCTGACGTCCTCGAGGATGTTGTAGAGGATCTTGCCCCGCGCGTTCTGCGGCCCGGGGATCCCCATCAGGAACGCCAGCGTCGGTGCGACGTCGATCGCCCGCACGCCCTTGACGGGCCCGCGATGGCGGACGCCGGGCCCGCTCGCGACGAACGTCCCGTGCATGTTGATGCTGTGCTTGAGGTCGACGAAGTCCGGCAGGTAGCCGTGCTGGCCGAAGAACTGCGAGAACGCGATGTCCTGACCGGCCGTGGCTGCGTCGAACTGGTACGGCGGCCGGCTCACGAGCACGACGTCGCCGCTTCGGTTCGGATGGAGCGCGTCCGTCCCGTCGACGTTCCGCAGCTCCTCCTTCTTCATGATCTTCAGCATCACCTGCCGTCCGGGCGTCGCCGGGTCGACGAGCGCCTGGAACTTGTTGATCACGGCCGTGCGAATCGCCTCGTACGTGATCCCGGCCGGCAGCGTCGGGTTGACGTAGACCTGCGTCGTCCCGCCGGCCCAGCACGCCTTCGCGAGATCCGCCGCGTTCTGGGCGCGGCAGTTGCTGAGAGCCACGGAGCCGAGCGCGGGGTTCCCGCTCGGGTGCACCGAGACGTCCGCGTTCGTGACGGTGTTGTGCACGGTCGTGTCGAACAGGAGCTTGCGGGCGTTGATCGCCAGCCACTGCGGCGCGAAGCCGTGGTCCGACGACGCGAACACCGCCGTGTCCTTCTTGCCCATCAGCGAGCGGCCGAGCGCGAGCGTCTGGTCGGCCTCGTGGTAGGCGTCCTCCAGGTACTCCTCGCGCTGGCGGAGCCTGTGGTCCTTGACGCCGTCGCCGTTGACGTCGTCGAAGTACGGGTTCGGCCGCCCGTCCATGTCGGTCCGGATCGTCAGGCCGAGGAACTGGTGACTGACCTCGTCCGTGCCCGGGTTGCCGAGCAGCAGCAGGTCCGGCTTGTAGCCGAGCGTGTTGATGATGTAGCGGAGGTACGCCCAGTGGGCGTCCGACCACATCTGACCCTGCTCGATGTAGGTGTCCTCGTCGACGACGAGCGCCTCGAGCGGGGCGAAGTCGCCCGCGGTGGAGGTCGGGAAGTCGTGCGCGAGGGTCTCCTCGAACGCGGCCGAGCCGGCCGGGCCGAGGGCGTTGTAGGTCGCGTTCACACGTGAGATCGAGGTGAAGTACAGCCGGAGCTGCGGCTCACCCGCGGTCGTGGTCATGTCGATGAGCTTCATGTAGAAGCCGGCGGTCTGGCCGGCGCGGGCGCCGATCAGCGTGACCTTGCTCTCGGCCCAGTCCCCGACTGCGAGGTTCGCGACGGCGGCCGAGCCGTTCTTGCCGGCGCTGGAGGGCACGACCAGCACGTGGTCGAAGCCCGCCGAGCTCCCGGCGGAGTCGTAGATGAAGAGGTCGTAGAAGCGGTCGACGTTGTCGGTTGCGGGGAAGGCCGTGTTGCGGACGCGGAACTGCGTCTGCTTCGGCGTTCCTTGCACCGCGGGCACGCTCGTCCAGCCGCTCGCGTTCGCGATCGCCGGGACGTTGAAGCCCGCCTGGTTGTCAGGCTGGCCCGTGCGCTGGTACGAGATGCCGAACGCGTTCGACAGCGCCGGCTGCTGCGCCAGGTCGTAGCTGACGAGCACGCCACGCGTCGAGAAGAAGGTGCGGAAGTCGACCACGGGCCCCTGAAGCGCGGGCACGTAGTTTCTCGCCGCCACCCATTCGAGCGAGAGCACCTTCTTGCCCGCACGCTCGGCGGACTGCGGCAGGGTGTCGGCCTGGAGCACGCCCCGGGTGTTGGTGCCGCTCAAGCTCGTGTCGAAGCCGGCACCGGTTTGATGGAACGTGTTGTTCGTCGAGCCGTGCTCGGCCGGCCAGGTGCCGGTTGCGAGCGTGTGCCAGCCAACGCCCGTGTTGGGCGGGAAGCCCTGCAGCAGGCCGTTCTTGCCGCGCACGCCGTGGCGCATGAGGTCTTTGAAGGTCGGCATGCTTCCGCGCGACGCGTACTTCTCCATCAGGTCGGGGCGCATGCCGTCGGAGGCGAACAGGATCGCCTTCGCAGCCCGTGGCTTCGGGGGCTTGGGCTTTCCGTGACCGGCACTCGGGCCGGCGAAAACAAGGAACGTCAGGACAAAACAAGCGGCGGCCGCGAGGCCGACTCGGCGCAGACGAATCACAATGCTCCTCTCCCGGTGGATCCCTGAACGTGCGCGATCCTACGGGAACCCCCAGCAAATGTGAACATCGACCCGTCGCGTTCCGGTGAAGCGCGGGTGTCGGAGTTGGTGTGGCCCTCCTACTAAGCCGCGGCGGTGCCGTACCGCTCGGCTGCGCGGGCCCGCGCACGCGCGGCCTCGACCTCTCGGTCCTTCGGCGGCGCGGACGTGGTCAGCTCGGCGAGCAGCTGCGACGACACGGCCGCGACCGCGTCGATCGCCCGCTCGAAGGCCGCCTCGTTGGCCTTCGACGGCTTCGTGTACCCGCTGATCTTGCGCACGTACTGGAGGGCCGCGCCGCGCACCTCGTCCTCGGTCGCGGGCGGCTCGAAGTTGTGGAGTGTTCTGATGTTTCGGCACATGCCGCGATGCTAGCTCAGGTCAGGCGGGTGCCTGCGCAGCGGCCGTGAGCTCGCGCCGGAGGTCCTTGATCTCGTCCCGCAGCTTGGCCGCGTACTCGAACCGCAGCTCCTCCGCCGCCGCGAACATCTCCTCCTCGAGCGTGATCACGAGCTTCTCGAGCTCCTCGGTGCTCATGCCCTCGACCTCCGCCTTGCCGCGCCTCCGGCGCGTCGGCACGGTCGGCGACTCGAGCGACAGGAACTCTGCGATGTCGGACACGCCCTTGACGATCGACTCCGGCGTGATCCCGTGCTCCTCGTTGTACGCGAGCTGGACCTCGCGGCGCCGGTCCGTCTCGCTCATCGCCTCGGAGATCGCCTGCGTGACCTTGTCCGCGTAGAGGAGCACCTTGCCGTTCACGTTCCGCGCCGCCCGGCCGATCGTCTGGATCAGCGACGTCCGCCCGCGCAGGAAGCCCTCCTTGTCCGCGTCCAGAACCGCGACGAGCGAGACCTCCGGCAGGTCGAGACCCTCGCGCAGGAGGTTGACCCCGACGAGCACGTCGTAGTCGCCGAGGCGCAGCTCGCGGATGATCTGGATCCGCTCGAGCGTGTCGACCTCGGAGTGCAGGTAGCGCGCCTTGACGCCGGACTCGAGCAGGTAGTCGGTCAGGTCCTCGGCCATCTTCTTCGTCAGCGTCGTGACGAGCGTCCGCTCGCCGGCGGCCTCGCGGCGCCGGATCTCGTTGAGCAGGTCGTCGATCTGGTTCTTGGTCGCGCGCAGCTCGACCTCGGGATCGACGATCCCCGTCGGCCGCACGAGCTGCTCGGCGATCGTCTTCGACCGCCCGAGCTCGAACGGGCCGGGCGTGGCCGAGACGAACACGAGCTGCGGCACCTTGCTCAGGAACTCGTCGAACCGCAGTGGCCGGTTGTCGAGCGCCGAGGGCAGCCGAAAGCCGTAGTCGACGAGCGTCTGCTTGCGCGAGCGGTCGCCTTCGTGCATCCCGCCGATCTGCGGGACCGTCTGGTGCGACTCGTCCACGAACACGACGAAGTCATCCGGGAAGTAGTCGAGCAGCGTGAACGGGTGCGAGCCCGGCGGCCTGCCCTCCAGGATCCGCGAGTAGTTCTCGATCCCGTTGCAGAAGCCGAGCTCCCGCATCATCTCGAGGTCGTACTCGGTGCGCTGCCGGAGCCTGTGCGCCTCGAGCAGCTTGTTCTCGGACTCCAGCTCGCGCGCGCGCGCCTCGAGCTCGTGGCGGATCTCGCCCACCGCGCGCTCGATCGTCGGCCGCGAGGTGACGTACTCGGTGGCGGGCCAGATGGCGAGGTTGTCGAGCCGGTCGAAGATCTCGCCCGTGAGCGGGTCGAAGTGCGTGATCTGCTCGACCTCGTCGCCGAAGAACGAAATCCGGTAGGCGGTCTCCATGTTCGCCGGCTGGATCTCGACGACGTCGCCCTTGACCCGGAAGCGGCCGCGCCCGAGCACGCTGTCGTTGCGGACGTACTGGCTCTCGATCAGCTTGCGCAGCGCCTCGTCGCGATCCTGCTCGGTGCCGACCTCGAGGATCAGCACGCGACCGCGCCACTCCTCGGGCGAGCCGAGGCCGTAGATGCACGACACGGAGGCCACAACGACCACGTCCTTGCGCGTGAACAGCGCCGAGGTCGCGTTCAGCCGCAGGCGGGCGATGTCGTCGTTCTGCGAGCTGTCCTTCTCGATGTACAGGTCGGCCTGGGGCACGTACGCCTCGGGCTGGTAGTAGTCGTAGTAGGAGACGAAGTACTCGACCGCGTTCTCCGGGAAGAACTCGCGGAACTCGTTGCAGAGCTGCGCGGCGAGCGTCTTGTTGTGCGCGATCACGAGCGCCGGCTTCTGCGTCTGCTCGATGATCCACGCCATCGTCGCCGTCTTGCCCGTGCCGGTGGCGCCGAGCAGGGTCTGGTAGGGCTCTCCGGCGCCGATGCTCTCGGAAAGCTCGGCGATCGCCTTCGGCTGGTCGCCGGTGGGCGTGTAGGCGGCAGCGGTCTTGAATTGGCGCATCGGGGGTAAGCGTAGCCGCATGCCATCGGCTCACCCGACGCCCCCGTACGAGAGCTACGCGGCGATCGCAGGCGTCTTCGTAGGCGGGATCGCGACGGTCGCGGCGGTCGCTCGGCGCGGCCCCGCAGGCACCGCGCTCGACTTCTTCGCGCTCTCGGCCGCGACCTTCAAGGCCTCACGAACGCTCTCCCGCGAGCGGGTCGCGAGCTTCCTCCGCCAACCGTTCGTCGAGGGCGAAGCGACCACCGGCGAGGACGAGCGGCCCGCCGGCGAAGGCCTTCAGCGCGCGATCGGCGAGCTCGTCACCTGTCCGCGCTGCATCGGAGCCTGGAGCGCGGCCGCGCTGGCGTCGAGCCAGGTCGTAGCGCCGCGTTTCGGCCGGCTGCTGACGTGGTCACTCGGCGCGGCCGGCGTGAACGACTTCCTGCAGGCGGGATTCAAGGCGCTCTGCGCAAAGGCGAACGAGCTCGAGCACGATCACCGCTAGCGGTGCAACAGTGCGAGGCGGCGCTCCGCGAGCCTGACGAGCTCGTCCAGGCCGCCGCAGACGGCGCAGCGGTAGACACGCGCCGTTCCGTCGTCGCTCGCGGTCACGATGCTCTTCCCATCGGGGGAGAAGCCAGCGTCGTTGAGTGGCGCGCCGTGACCCCGGAGGTAGAAGACACGCGTGCCCGTAGCCGTCTGCCACAGACCGGCGGTTTCGGGCCCGGCCGTCACGACCCACCGACCGTCCGGGCTGAAGCGCGCACGCCTGACCCCCGCGAAGTGGCCGCCGAGCTGCTCGAGCGCTTTCCCGGTTCGCCCGTCCCAGAGACGCGCATCGTGGTCGAGGCTCGAAGTCACGATTCGCGAACCGTCTGCACTGAAGCTGCCGAAGGTGACGTCATCTCGGTGCCCACGCAGGTCCTCGATCAGAGAGCCGTCGCTCGCCTTCCAGAGCCGGGCGGTCGCGTCGCGGCTCGTGGTGAGGATCCTCGATCCGTCCCGGCTGAACGACGCGCTGGTCAGTGCGGCTCTGTGTCCGGAGAGGACATGCAAGAGCCGACCCTCTCTCACGTCCCAGATCCGCGCCTGTCCATCCTCGCCCGCGGACACGACGAACCGGCCGTCGCTGCTGAAAGAGACCGCACCGACGGCACCGGAGTGGCCCGGCAATGCCCGTAGAAGGCGTCCACGGCGCACGTCCCACAGCCGGACGACGCCGTCCGCCGCGCCTGTCGCCACGACGCGGGCGTCGGGGGAAATCGCGACGCTGCGGATCGGCGCTGGATGCCGGAAGAGCGCCGACCCGTCGACCCGTGCGGGTCTGCCATACGAGGACCCGGGCGTCGTCCGCTGTCGCCGCCAGGGCTCCCCGTGGGTCGACCGCGAGCGCCCGGACCGGGCGCCCGTGACGAACGACCGCGAGCTGCTTTCCGTCGACAGTCTCGACCCGGGCGGTCCCGTCCTCGCCGGCGCTCACGACCCGCCGGCCGCCGGCGACGAATGAGGCGGCCTCGACCGGCCTGCCGTGCCTGGCCACCACGTGGAGCTCCGGCTCGGTCTGCGGATCCCAGACCCGGGCTGTTCCGTCCTCGCTCGCCGTGACGACCGTCCGTCCGTTCGGACTGAAGATCGCGCCGGTGACCGGCCCCTCGCTGCCCGCGAGCACTGCACGCGGCTTGCCCGTCCGCGCCTGCCACACGCGCGCCGTGCGGTCGCGGCTCGCCGTGACCAGTCCGTCCCCGTCCGGACTGAACGCAACGTCCACCACGTGGTTGGAATGCCCGAACAGCGTCGAAACGGAGGTTCCGTTCGCGGCGCTCCACACGCGCGCCGTGCCGTCGGTGCTCGCGGTCGCAACGAGGCGGCCGCTCGGACTGAAGGCAACGTCGGTAACGCGACCCTCGTGGCCGCGGAGCTCCTTCCACATCTCTCCGCGCTCGACGTACCAGATCCGCCCCAGGCGGTCGATCGAGCCGGAGACGATGAGCCTGCCGCTCGGGCTGAAGGCGGCGCTGGTCACGCGGGCTGGATGCTCGAGCGCCTGCAGGAGCGCCCCCGTCGAGGCGTCGAAGACACGCACGTAGCGGTCAGAGGCCACCGTCAAGAGACGGTCTCGGTTGCGATCGAACGCGGCCGAGACGACTCGGCCCGGATGCTCGAGTCGTCAAGAGCTGCCGCCCGCTCCGCGGCTCCCAGACGCGCGCAGTGCCATCGGCGCTGGCGGTGACGAGCCGGCTTCCATCGCGGCGAGAACTGGACATCGCGTCACAGCCCCTGCATGGTTCAGGGAAGCGAGCCGCTTCCCGTTGACGGAATTCCAGACCTGCGCCTGCCGACCGCCGCCGGTGGCGATGAGCGCACCGTCCGGGCTGATCGAACGAGCGCGTTGAGCGGCTGGACGACCGCGGAAGACCTGCACCTGCCTCCCCGTACGCGGGTCGAAGAGGCGCGCGGTGCCGTCATCGCTGGCGGTGACGACACGGCGGCCGTCCCGGGTCACGTCCACGGCGGTCACCGAGCTCCTTCGACGGCAGGACTGCGCGCGCTCGCGATTCGAGCAGCGCCCGTCGCAGCACGTCCTCGAGGTCGGGGCTCGGGTCGAGTCGAACAGCGTCAGAGCGAGCCGAGGCGCGGGGCGGGAGGGCTCGGAGTCGGTGTCGAGCTGAGTGACCGACCTCGCGGCCAGCTCGCGTGCGCCGGCCTGCCGTGCCCGCTGGCGCGCTTCGGCGCGCTGAGAGCGAGCCTCCTCGCGCTGAGCGAGGGCGAAGATCGCGACTGCGGTCATCGCGCCGAGCGCGATGAGGACCGCGATGACGAGGAAGAGCATCCGCTGGTGCCGTCGTCGCGCGGCTTACGCCGCTCCGCTTCGAGCTGCCGCTGCGTGTCGTGCTCCACCCGCCAGGCGAGCACGGCGTCGCCGAGCACGTCGTGAAAGATCTCGTAGCGGCCACCCGCGGCATGGCCGTTCTCGCCAAGCGGGCGAAGGATCCGCTCTCGCGCCAGCGAGCGCAGCACGGGCTCGAGGTCGCCCTCGGCCATCGCTGCGTAGCTCGCCAGATCGGCGACGCCGTGGGCGACCTTCGTCCCGGACGGAGTCACGAGGTGCCCGAAGACGCTTGCCGCCGCGTCTCTGCTCGGCAGGCGTCAGAGCTTGCAGCGCGCGCCCGAGATGATCCTCGACGATCCGCTGGGCGCCTCCCAATCCGCGGAACGTCTCCAGCCGGAGCAGTCGAGACCCGCGCTCGCGCTCCACCTCCCACACGCGCTGCATCACGAGTTGCAGGTACGGCGTCTCGACCAGGCCGCTGCGGCCGCCTTCCGACTCGACCGTCCCGCGACCCATGAGTGCCGGCTCGATCCGGCCGGTCTGCGACCTCGTCGAGAACTGCGACCACGAGCTCCGGGTCGATCGTCCACACGGTCCGTCGGGACGAGCTCGTTGTAGTCGGTCGAGCGGACCGAGGATGGCGGCGCGCGCCGCCTCCCGGTCGAGATGGTCGAGGCGCAGCGAGTTGGCGAACAGGCCCGGGATTCGGCCCTTGAAGACGTCGAGCTGTGCGAGGGCGTCGTCGCGAATGCCGAGCAAGACGTTGACCCGGAGCCCGGGACGCATCACGAGATCCGGCAGGAGATCGACGAAGCCGCCTGCCCCGCCGGCCGCCGGGTGGTACAGGAACAGCTCTTCGAGCTGATCCAGCAGCAGGCAGAGCTCCGCGCCCAGCTCCGCAGTCCACGCGGCGAGGCGATCCGGCAGCTCCCCGGGCGCATCGGTTGGCTCGTGTCCGAGCGCTTCCGCAACGGCCGCGCGGGCCGCCTCGTCCAGCCCGGCGAGCGGATCACCGCCCCAGGAGCCGTAGACCGCCACGGCGGGAGGCGGCAGCCCTCCCTCGCGCCGGAGCGAGCGGACGACGCCGGCACGGAGCAGCGAGCTCTTCCCGACGCCGCTCGGCCCGTACAAGACCGTGAGTCGGGACGCGAGCACATTCGCCGCGACGATCTCCGTCTCGCGCCCGCGGCCGAAGAAGAGGAGCGCATCGAGCTCCGTGTCGTCGAAGGGGGCCAAACCCTTGTACGGGCTGGGCGAAACCGACAGCGTCGATGCGGAGCTCACCGCGCCGCCGCCGGATCTTGCGAGCAGCAGCCGACCCCGAAGCCGCTCCAGCTGTTCGTCGAGCGCGGCATCGACGAGCTCGAGACCTCGACGTCGCCAGAAGTCGCGCTCCAGGGGCGTGGCGGCGGGCTGAATCGCCCACGAGCGATAGGCCGGCTGCTCGTCGGGCCACAACCGCTGGAGAAAGACGCGAAAGCTCCAGTCGACGAGCCCGTACCCGAGGAACAGGAAATGGCTGCGCCGAAGCCGCGCGGCGACGGTGACGGGCAGCACGCCGCCGAGCCCGCTCTCCGTCAGGTAGCCGATGTAGTCGTCCTCGCTGATCACGAAGCTCTCGGCGTCGCGAGCAGGCTCGAGGTCGACCTCGCCGTGAATCTTGAGCAGGACCGGCCGCCGGTCGAGCGGGACGTCCGCATAGACGTTCGGCGTCGCGATCACCCTCGTGTCGCCGTCGGCCGACCGGTGCAGGAACTTCCCGCGGTCGCGACCGAGTGAAACGTACGAGACGACGTCAGCGGCCTCGTCCGCGTCGCTGTACGCGCGCTCGAGCGCACGGTCGTAGTTCGTCGTGACGACCAGCGGCTGCGGCAGCCCCGCGTTCCCGCAGGAGCGCCGGTAGCTCGGCCAGGAACCGATGCACCGGCCCAGGCGCGTGGTCATGGTCGAGAAGCGAGTGAAGCTCGTCGTACAGCGGGCCGACGCCTCGAGTGACGGCGACGTACTGAGCCACTTTCGTCAGCTCACCTGCGAACTCCGCCGGACAGCCGAATGCTTCCGCGAGGCGGGCGGTGAGGTCGTCGCGCATGGGCAGTCCGCCGCCGTTTCCGACGGACGGCGTGCCCGCGTTCACACCGGGCCCGAGCACGACCACGAGCCGGCCCGACACGATGGCCTGCGCGATCGCCTCGAGCTGATCGTCAGCCGGCGCCGCTCCGGGCGCCGAGCCCGAACTCGAGCGCTTCGTCATGCCGCAGGATTCGCGAGAAGAGCTCCTGCAAGGGGCGCCCGGGCTCGATGCCGAGCTCGTCGACGAGCGCCCGCCTGGCCGTCGTGGTAGCCCTGGAGCGCCTCGGCCTGACGCCCCGAGCGATACAGCGCGAGCATCAGCTGCCCGCGCAGCCGTTCGCGGAAAGGCTGGCGACTCGACGAGCGCCTCGAGCTCGCCCACGAGCTCCGCATGCCCGCCCGCACTCGAGGTCGGCGTCGATCCGCTCCTCGAGCGTGGAGAGGCGCAGCTCGTCGAGCCGCCGGATCTCGCCCTGCGCGAAAGCCTCGTAGGCGAAGTCGGCGAGCGGCGGCCCGCGCCAGAGCGACAAGCGCAGCTCGAAGCGCTCGGGCTCGCTCGTCGGCATGCGAAGCGCGCGCGCATCGCGCGAGCGAGCTGCTCGAAGCGGCCGAGGTCCGTCTCCTCGGGCGCGGCGCGAAGCATGTATCCGGGCGGCTTGGTCTCCAGCGCGGTCGGCTCCGAGCGTCTTCCGCAGCTGGGAGATCATGTTTTGAAGCGAGGTCGCCGCCGTCCGCGGTGGGTGCTCGCCCCAGAGCTCGTCGAGGAGCCGGTCGGTGGCGACGACACGTCCCGCGTTGAGCGCAAGCAGACCGAGGAGCGCGCGCTGCTTCTGGCCGCCGAGCACGAGTCGGCCCTTCGTCGCCCGACGACTTCGAGAGGACCGAGAACGCGGATACTCAAGCATGTGTTGTTTGTATCACTCGTTGCTTGTAAATGACAGGGCGGCGTCTGAGCCTGGAGTCCGTCACGGCAGACCTCATGTAGCCGCTCACGCGCGGCTCATGCGCCGTCAGTGCGCCGTTAGTCGGCCGTTAGGCGCGCCGTGGCTGGGCCGTTTGGGCCCGGCCCGAGCGTCGGGCCATGACTACTCAACACCCCACATAGCACGCCGCCCGGGCGCCTGCTCGCCGCGGCAACCGGCATTCTCTCGCTCTCCGTCGTCGTCTGGAGTCGCGTTCCTGAGCGCACTCGCAGCATGCCGGGGAGCGCCACGCTTCGCGCGCCTACTCGTACGGCTGGCCCGTGAAGCCGTTCGACCGTCCCGATCCAGTGCGCGGCTGCTTCGGCGATCCACGGTCGAACTGCGACGACCCCGCACGACCACCAGAGGCGTGCTCGCCGGAGCCGGGACCTTCGGCTTCGACATCTCAGGGCGTCGACATCGCGGCGCCGAACGGCTCGAGTTCGCGTCTACCCGGTCGGTTCGGGTGTCGTAGAGCGCGTGAAGCACGAATGGATCCGCGTCGACGCGGGAGACGGCCGTAAAATTCGAGTACTGGCACATCGTGACCAGACCGTTTACGAGGGGCACCTGGGCGACCGCCTCGCCGGACCGCCGCTCGGCCGCATCAGGAAGCCGGCTGCGGACACGTCCATTTCACCGAGTAGCGGGACGGCGACGTAGGTCAACCCGCTTCGCTCGCGGCCGCCATCGGCGCCGTTCACGACGGCACGACGAGCCCGACCGTGCGCCGAGCATCCGTGTGCCAGCGACGGCAAGCCCGGCGCGTCGTACCGGCTACACGTCGCGCGGCCGCGTGGACCTCGTCGGCGAGTGCACATGACGTGACCGCCGGTCGGTGTGCCTGGAGCCATGGAACGACAAGCCCGTCGTCGCCGGCACTCGTCCGCTGGCGCCTGACGAGCCGTCGAGGCGCCTGATCCTGGACTGGCGAACGGCGGCGTCGACTTCCGCGCACCACATACCCGGAGCCCGTCGGCGTTCTGGCGGACGTCTACGCCGCGGGAACCACCCAGAACCGGTCGGTATCGGCCCGGCCAGTACTTCTTCCTGCTCAGCCGCGGCTGCGGATAGCTCGGACCGTGCCGGACGGGCTCTACCGTGTCGAGGTAGCGGTCGCGGATGCGGCAGGAAATGCCACGCACCGCTCGCAACGCATCGTGCGTCGGCCAACGGGCCTTCGACGGCCGACGGGCCTAGACTCGGTATATGCCCGTCTGCACGAGCTGCGGGCAGGAGAACCCGGAGGGCTTCCGCTTCTGCGGCAACTGTGGCGCCGCGCTCGAGCCGGCCGAGCCCGTCCGCGAGGCGCGCAAGACGGTGACGATCGTCTTCTCCGACGTCACCGGCTCGACCGCGCTCGGCGAGCGGCTCGACCCCGAGACCACGCGGCGGGTGATGCGCCGCTACTACGAGGCCATGAGCGCCGCGGTGGAGCGGCACGGCGGCTTGGTCGAGAAGTTCATCGGCGACGCTGTCATGGCGGTCTTCGGGATCCCGACACTGCACGAGGACGACGCGCTCCGCGCGGTGCGCGCCGCCGCCGACATGCGCAGCGCGCTCGCTGGGCTGAACGACGAGCTCGAGCGCGAGTTCGGCGTCCGCATGGAGGCGCGCACCGGCGTCAATACCGGCGAGGTCGTGGTGGGCGCGGGGACACACAGCGTGCTGGCCGTCGGCGACGCGGTCAACGTGGCCGCCCGCCTCGAGCAGGCCGCCCGGCCCGGCGAGATCCTCCTCGGCGAGGCCACGTACCGGCTCGTCCGCGACGCCGTCCGCGCGGAGCCCGTCGACGCGATCGACGCGAAGGGCAAGAGCGAGCCGGTCGCGGCCCACCGCCTGCTCGAGGTGGTCGCCGGGGCCGAGCCGTTCGCCAGGCGCCTGGACGCGCCGATGGTCGGCCGCGAGAGCGAGCTGTCCCAGCTGTGGCAAGCGTTCGAGCGGGCCGTCCGCGAGCGGACGCCGTACATGTTCACGATCCTCGGCGCGGCCGGGATCGGGAAGTCGCGGCTCATCCGAGAGTTCCTCGACCGCGCGGAGGGCGAGGCAACGATCCTCCTCGGTCGCTGCCTCCCGTACGGCGAGGGCATCACGTACTGGCCGCTGCTCGAGGTTCTGCGCCGGCTCGACGGCGATCCCGAGGCGGTCGAGCTGCACGGCCGTGTGGCCGGCGAGGGAGCCGCCATCGGCGCGGAGGAGATCGCCTGGGCGACGCGGACGCTGCTCGAACGCCTGGCCCGCGAGCGCCCGCTCGTGGTCGTCCTGGACGATCTGCACTGGGCCGAGCCGACATTCCTCGACCTCGTCGAGCACGTGGCCGACTGGGCGCGGGAAGCGTCACTCCTGCTGGTGGCCGTCTCGCGCCCGGACCTGCTCGACGCGAGACCGACATGGGCCGGCGGCAAGCTCAACGCGACCTCGATCCTGCTCGAGTCGCTCTCGGACGAGGAATCCGAGCGGCTGATCGACGTGCTTCTGTCCCGTCCCCGCTTCACGCCCGCGCTCCGGCGGCGCGTCGTCGAGGCCGCCGAGGGCAACCCGCTCTTCGTGGAGCAGATGCTGGCGATGGCCGACGAGGACGGTGCGAACGGCGACCTCGCGGTGCCGCCGACCATCCAGGCGTTGCTGGCGGCGCGACTCGAGCGGCTTCCGCCGCCGGAGCGGGCGACGGTCGAACGCGCGGCGGTCGTCGGCAAGGAGTTCACGCTCGCCGAGGTGCGCGGGTTGTCGCCGCCGAGCGAGAGCCCGGCCGCCGCCGACCACGTCCTCGCGCTCGTGCGCAAGGAGCTCGTGCGGCCGTCACACGCGGCGGAGGGGACCGAGCTGTTCCGCTTCCGGCACCTGTTGATTCGCGACGCTGCGTACGAATCGATGTCCAAGGAGACGCGCGCGGAGCTCCACGAGCGCTACGCCGAGCAGCTCGAAGAGCGTTCGACCGAGCAGGCTTCCGAGCTGGACGAGATCGTCGGGTACCACCTCGAACAGGCGTACCGGTTCCACGGCGAGCTGGGGGCGCTGGACGAGGCCGGCACGACGCTCGGGCGGCGCGCAGCCGAGCGCCTGGCCGCCGCCGGCCAGCGAGCGCTCGGTCGCGGCGACATCCATGCTGCGACGACGTTGCTCGGGCGTGCGATCGAGCTGCTCGACCGGGACGACCCGCGCGAGCCGCAGCTGGTTTGCGACCTCGCCATCGCGATGCGGGATCAGGGGCGGCTCGACGACGCCGACGCGGCGCTCACCGACGTGGTCGATCGTCGCGACGCGGACGCGGTGGTGCGGGCGCGGGCAGAGCTGCTTCGCACCTACCTGCGAACGCTGAAGGGAGGCTCGCAGGTGAGCGCTCTCGAGAACGTCGAGCGCCTGATCGGCATCCTCGAGCAGCGCGGTGCCGAGCGCGAGCTCGCGGAGGCGTACAACGTGCTCGGGATCCTCAGGACCTGGCAGGCCACGATGCGTGCCGGGCAAGAGGCGTACGAGCGCGCGGCCGAGCTGGCGAAGCGCTCCGGGAACACGCGCGCGCTCGCCCAGACCTACTGGTGGCGGCTGGCGAATGCGCTCTGGGGGCCGACAACCGTCGACGATGCGCTCGAGCTCTGCCGCGTGATCCGGGCCGAGACGGCGAGCCCCTCGACGACCGCCTCGGTGACGTACATCGAGTGTGCGTTCATCCTCTGGCGGGAGAGCGTCACCCAGGCCACGCTCGATCGCGCAGCGGAGGCCGGCGCCGTCCTCGAGGAGCTCGGCCATGTCGTTTCCCGTGAATCGGCCCGCATGACCGTCGCCTTCACCCTCCTCTACACGGGTGACGCAATGCGCGCCGAGGAGGAGCTGCGGATCGCGAACGAGGGTCTGAGGCGGATCGGCGAGAAGGGCTTTCTTTCGACGGTGAGCGCGCTGCTCGCGCTCGCTCTCTGCGCACAGGATCGCTATGACGAGGCGGAGCCCTTTGCGAGCGAGAGCGAGGAGATCGGTGCGGAGGACGACATCACCACCCAGGCCGCCTGGCGGGCGGCCCGAGCGCAGATCCTCGCCGGACGAGGCGAGGCGGAGGCCGCGGTCGCCGTCGGGCGCGAGGGTCTCGCACTGGTCGAGCACACGGACATGACCAGCGACCGGACGACGTCGTACGTCGGCCTCGGCCTCGCCTGCGCCACGCTCGGCCGCCGCGCCGAGGCCCGCGAAGCCTTCGAGAAAGCAGGCGAGCTCCTCAGGGAGAAAGGCGCAGTTCGCGGCGTCGACTACGTGGAGGGGCTAATAGCCGAGCTCTGAGGCGTAGGCATCCCGGTAGATCGTTTTCAGCTCCTGCACCCGGCCGACGTAGTGCCGGGTCTCCGCGAACGCGATCCCCTTGCCCTCTCTCCGCCAGCTGTCGACGTTGCCCTGGCCGGCGTTGAACGCGGCCAGCGCGAGCTCCTCGTCGCCGTACTTGTCCAGCAGGTGCCGCAGGTACCACGAGCCGTAGCGGACGTTGATCTCCGGGTTCGTGAGGTCGTCGACGCGGAACTTCGAGCCGCCCGTTCGCAACGCGATTCCCTTCGCGGTCTCGGGCTGCAGCTGCATGAGACCGACAGCGCCGGCGTCCGACCTGGCCTCGGCGTCGAACTTGGACTCCTGGTAGATGACCGCGGCCAACAGCGCGGGCTCGAGGTTGTAGTTGCGGGCGTGCCCGCGAACGATCTGCTCGTAGGACAGCGGGTAGCGCAGCCGGTAGTACCAGCTCGGCTCTGCCGCCTGGACGTAGAGGACGAGCCCGGCGACCACGGCCAGCAGCGCAGTCAGCGGAACGATGCGCCTCATGAGCGCGCCCGCAGCTCGTCGAGCACCGACGAGACGAACGCCTCCAGCTCCCGCTTGGTGCCGTCGTTCACGTACGCGTAGTCCGCCTGCCGTACCTTCTCCTCGTCCGGGATCAACCGTCCACTCCGCTGGTCGAGCGGCACGTGTGTCCGCTGCCGCCGCACATTCTCCGGGGCGGTGATGACGACCACCGTGTCGAAGTTCTTCTGTGCTCCCGACTCGAAGAGGAGCGGCACTTCGGTGGCGGCGACGTCGGGCGGGCTCGGTAGCCGGCCCAACTGTTCCCGCCACGTGAGGTACTCGCTCGACACGAGCGGGTGGAGCAGCGCCTCGAGCCACGCGAGCAACTCGCGGTCGGCGAACACCTTCTCGGCCACCTTCGAGCGGTCGACGCCGCCCTCTTCGTCGAGGACGTCCTCCCCGAGCCGGTCCGTGATCGCGCGCTTGACGTCGGTGTTGTTCCGCAGCAGGTGGTGGACGATCTCGTCGCTGGACACCGTCGCCGCCCCAAGGCGCGCGAACGCGGCGAGCGCCTCGCTCTTGCCGGCGCCGATGCCCCCGGTGATCGCGACCGCGACCGGCCGCTTCAAGCTACTCGGGCTGTTCGGGCTCTGCGTCCGCGGCAGGCGCTTCGGCCTCCGCCTCGGCCGCGGGCTCCGCCTCGGCGGCCGGCTCTTCGGCCGCAGGCTCCTCGGCCGCCGGCTCTTCGGCCGCAGGCTCCTCGGCCACCGGCTCTGCGACTGCAGGCTCCTCGGCAACCGGCTCTGCGACTGCAGGCTCCTCGGCCACCGGCTCTTCGACTGCAGGCTCCTCGGCCACCGGCTCCTCGGCCACCGGCTCTGCGACTGCAGGCTCCTCGGCCACCGGCGCTTCGACCGCAGGCTCCTCGGCGACCGGTGCCTCGGCCGTGGGCTCCTCCACCTCGGGCAGCGTCTCCAACGACCCCTCGGCGACCTCGGCCTCGTCGAGCACCTCGACGTCCTCGGTCGCGGCCGCCGGCTGATCCCCGAACACGTCCTCGGAGAGATCGAGGTTCGCGGCGAGCGGGGCTCCGTCGGCGCGGGGCTGCACGGCCTCGCCCTCCTCGACCCGCTTGAGCGAGAGCGAGAGACGGCGGCGGTCGGCGTCGATCTCGATCACCTTGACGTTGACCACGTCGCCCTGCGAGACGACCTCGCGCGGGTTCTCCACGTGGTGCTGGGCCAGCTCGGAGATGTGCACCAGGCCTTCGACGCCCGGGAGGATCTCGACGAACGCGCCGAAGGTGACCACCTTCGTGACGCGGCCCTCGACGACGTCGCCCTCGCCGTAGGCCTCGACCACCTGCTGCCACGGATCCGACTGTGTCTGCTTGAGCCCGAGCGAGATCCGCTGGCGCTCACGGTCGATGTCGAGCACCTTGACCTTGACCTCCTGCCCGATCTCGAGCACCTCGGACGGGTGGTTGACGTGGCGCCAGGAGAGCTCGGAGATATGGATGAGGCCGTCCATGCCGTCGAGGTCGACGAAGGCGCCGAAGTCGACGATGTTCGAGATCTGGCCGTCGACGACGTCGCCCGGGTTGAGCCGGTCGAGGATCGCCTGGCGCATCTCCTTGCGCTCGTCCTCGAGGACGGCGCGGCGCGAGAGCACGACGTTGTTGCGCGAGCGGTTGAGCTCGATCACCTTGGCGCGAAGCTCCTTGCCCAGGAACTCGTCCAGGTCGTGGACGCGACGGATGTCGACGAGCGACGCGGGCAGGAAGCCGCGCACGCCGAGGTCGAGGATCAGGCCGCCCTTGACGACTTCGATCACCTTGCCGACGATCGGCTCGCCGGTCTCGGCCTTGGTCTCGATCGTCTTCCAGGCGAGCTCGAAGCGCGCGCGCTTCTTCGAGAGGATCAGGCGTCCCTCGGCGTCCTCCTTCGTGAGCACGAGCGCGTCGACCTCGTCGCCGAGCCCGACCTCGTCGGCCGGGTTGACGGAGCGGCGGATCGAGAGCTCGGAGACGGGGATGACGCCCTCCGACTTGTAGCCGATGTCGACGAGCACCTCGTCCTTGTCGACGCGCACGACGGTGCCGTGCACGACCTCCCCCTCGTTGATCGTCGGGAAGGTGGCGTCGTAGTCGGGTACGAGGTCGCCCTCGGGGGAGCGTGTCCAGACGCCCTCTTCGAGCTGCGGTTCGGTTCGGTCCACGGTGTCGGGTGCCATCGGCAGGCGGCCAGTATAGCCACCGAAAAACGAGGGCCCGCCTGGCGGCGGGCCCTCGTAGCTCGTTGCTTGCTCGCTTACCCGAGCCGGACGATCCGGTCCTCCGTCGGGGGCGAGATAGGACTGTGGTTCATGAAGTAGCGAACCACAGCGTCGAGATCGATCTCGCCGCCGAGCTGGTTCGTGCACTGGTTGAAGACACTGAAGCCGTCCCCGCCGGTGGCGAGGAAGTTGTTCATCTCCACGCGGTAGCTCTGCGTGTCGACGATCGGCGTGCCGTTCAGCTTCACCGTCTCGTTCAGCACGCGGTCGGTCGTCCGCCGACGGTCGTACGAGTAGTTGAAGCCGTGCGACACGGTCAGGATGCGCACCTGGCCGGCGGCCGGGTTGTCGAACTGCTGCTCCAGCAGCGCCTGGATCTGCGCACCGGTGCAGGTCTTGACCGTCAGCGTGTTCGAGAACGGCTGGACGGTGAACAGCTCGCCGTAGGTGACCGGGTCGAGCCCGGAGGCGACCTCGTACTTGACCGGTCCCCGGATGCCGCCGGGGTTCATGAACGCGATTACCGCGCCGCCGAAGTCGGTCGGCGACGTGGCCTCGAGCTGAGCGTCCGCGATCACGTTTCCGAGCGGGGCCTCACCGTCGCCGTCCGGGTCGCCGCCCGGATCGCGGGTCGAGAGCAGCTGCTCGGTGACCGAGCCGACGACGCGGTTCGCGATCGGATCCGCGATCACCTTGTAGTGATCGAGAATCGCGGTCACGGCCGGATCCTTCGGCACGTCCTGCGTGACGATGACGTTCCGGGCCGTCTTCGACTTGACCTGCTTCGACTCGTGGTCGATCACGAGGTCGATGTCGGTCACGAGGCGGCCGAACGACGCCGCGCTCGTCACGAGCTTGCCGTCGATCTCGTTCGCGCCGCGGCAGATGTACTGCGCGTGCGTGTGGCCGCTGACGATCACGTCGACGTCGTCGCTGATGTTCTTGGCGATGTCGACGATGGCGCCGCCAAGGTTGTCGCAGTTGTCGACGCCGGCCCACCCGGGCAGCCCCTGCGCCGCGTTGGCATTCGAGAACGGCGCGTTCTGGAAGCCGCCCTCGTGGAGCAGCACGACGAAGGTGCGGATGTCGTTCCGCTTCAGCTTGGCGATCAGGTTGTTGACCGTCTCGACCTCGTCGCGGAACTCGAGCCCTTCGATTGCCGACGGCGTCACGATCAGCGGGGTTCCCTCGAGCGTCATGCCGATGAACGCGATCTTCGCGTTGCCGACCTTGCGCACCTCGTACGGCGGCAGGACGGTCTGGTTCGTGCCCTCGAAGAACACGTTCGCGGCGAGGTAGCCGAACGTCGAGCCGAAGAACGGCGTGCCGTCCTGGCAGCCGTCGACCGGATGGCAGCCGCCGTTCATCATCCGGTAGATCTCGTCGAGCCCTTCGTCGAACTCGTGGTTCCCGACGCTCGTAACGTCGATACCGACCTCGTTGAGCGCCTCGATCGCGGGCTCGTCGTGGAAGAGGCCCGACAGCAGCGGGCTGGCGCCGATCAGGTCACCCGAGCCGACCGTGATCGTGTTCGAGTTCGTGGTCCGCAGGTCCTTCATATGGGTGGCGAGGTACTCCGCGCCGCCCGCCGGCACGACCTGGTTCACAATCGCGCCCGTCGTCGGATTCTTCGACTGCCCGACCTGAATCGTGCCGGGCGTGTTCGGCTCCACGTGGCCGTGGAAGTCGTTGATGGCCAGGATCTGAAGCCTGGTGTCGTTGTCCTTGGCGCCGTCCCCGCCTCGACCCGCCATTGCCGTCGGCACGACGAACAGGGCAGCGAGAACGATCAGCGCCGCAGTGGTGATTCTTCTCATTCCTCTCCTTCTCCCTCTTGACGAATTGCCTGGTACTTACAGCCTTTTGTCGCCCGAATCAGACCACTCCTAGCCTTCGAGCAGGCGCTCCGCCTCGGTGGTCAGCGCGGCGGCAGCCGCAGGCGTCACGGACTTGGGCGACTTGCCGCGAACCTGGTTCGCGAATGCTTCGAGCTGGTCTTCGAACGAGTCGGGCTCGTCTGCGGCTTGCTCGAGGTGGTGCCTGAGCTGCCGGTAGGTCGCTCCGGCGGCGACGTCGCCGGTCGTGGCGTAGTAGTCGAGCAGAGCGGTGAGCCGCTCGAGCGTCGTCGCCAGCGCGAGCCGCGAGATGAGCGGATCGTGATCGCTCGCGCCGCGGGCGCCGTCACCCGGGAACTCGGCCGGCCAGTCGGAGTTGATGTGCGACGAGCGCACCTGCACCAGCTCGTCCTCGAGCGCCGCCGAGTAGAACTGGTGATCGAGCGTCTGCGCCTGGCCGAGGAACACGTAGCCGTACGCGCTGGCAGGGACCTCGCTCACGAGCGTGTCGAAGGCCGACAGCAGCCCCGCCTCGTACAGCGCGCCGAGCTGGTCGCTCGAGCCCTCGGGCGCGAACGGGTCGTCAGGGCGCGGGAACGTGTTGAGGTCGCCGCCGATGTCGGCACGGAGGCCCGGCTCGGCGTCTGCGAGCGCCGCGTAGATCGCCGCGTTGTAAGCGGCCTGCTCGGTGCGCTGGCCGACGCGTGCGTCCGGTGTGCTCGAGAAGTGGTTCGAGATCGCCCAGATGTCCTGGAAGACGCTCGCGCCGACGGCCGTCCGCCAGACGCGGAAGTGCCCGACCTGCGGCGCCCGCGTGAAGACGTTGTTGCCGTCGACGCCCGTGCTCCGGTCGACGTCGGCCGGGAGCACCGCGTTGAGCGCCTTCGGGTTCTGGACGTCCGTGTTGTAGGCCAGCGCGGCCGAGCGGTACTCGACCTCGGGCGACGACCCGAGCACCGGGTCGTCGGCCGACGCGGGCAGAAGCTGCACACGGTCGGGGCGATACAGGAACGCCGCCACGATGCCGCGGTCGTCGGCGCCGTTGCGGTCGTACGCCGCACGGTAGAACGGGCCGCCTGCCGCCCGGATCGCGAGGCCGAGCTCCTGCAGCGTGTCAGGCTCGCCGTCGCGGTTGTTGGTCGTCCCGCAGACGAGGGCACCGCCCGTGACCGTGCAGATGTCCTGATCCTCGGCCTCCTGCACGAGCAGCAGGTCGGGCGCGTGCATCGGCCCGGCGATCTGCGCCGCGAGGTTCTGGAGGTGCTCCTGGTAGTCCGCCTCCGACTCGGGCACGTAGTTGAACGGCGGGGAGACGCCAGGGCAGCCGCTGTTGCCCACGAAGTCGCAGCCGTCGAACGGGTCGTCGCGGAAGTCGTAGAGGTTCTCGACGTTGTAGTTCGAGATCGCGTACTGCTCGCCCGCGACGGCCGCGACCGGCGGCTCGTTTGCGGCCGGGTCGACGCCGTTGACGAGCTCGGGCTGCGTGGTCACTTCGAGCCGGTACTTGTCGAAGCTGAAGTTCACGGCCCCGGCCGGGCTGTTCGCGATCGTCTGGAACGTGTGCGACGGCGCGAGCCTGGCGAGGTTGTCGTTCGCGGCCGCCTTGATGCCGTTGCCGCCGAGCAGGACGCGGTAGCCGTTGCCGTCGTCGAAGAGCGTGTCCGGCACGTTGTCGAGCGGGTGCGGGTCGCGGAAGGCGCGCCGCTCGTACGGGTTCGCCCGCTTCGCGATCGAGCTCGTCGGCGGAGCCGTCCAGAGCTCGACGTCGATCGTCCCGTCGAAGACATCGAGGCCGTCGAGGACGATGCTGTTCTGCTGGACCTTGGCGTACATGTCCTCGTGGCGCTCCCAGTAGCGGTTCGCGTCCGTGAGGTCGTCCGGCGGCGCGGCCACGAAGGGCTCGATCACGTTCATCGAGCTGACGAAGCGCTCGAGCCGTGCGCTCGACAGCTGTGTGAGGTTGAAGAACTCGTTCGCGCGGCCGCTGATGACGATCTCGTCGCCGACCTGCGGCACGTAGTTGCCGGGAACGCCGTCGTTTCTGAGCAGGTCGTTGAAGCCGCCCATGAAGACGAAGATGCCGTCGGACGAGTTCGGGTCGGCGTCCGCCTGCGAGGGCGCGTTCTGGATGAAGATCCCGCGCTGGTTCGCGCCCGCGCTGGAGCGCGCGAGGCTCTTCTGCGTGACGACGCCCTGGACGAAGACGATCTGGTTGTTGAACGGCGTGACGTGCGTCAGGGGGTTGACGAGGTCGTCGACCGAGCCCTGCACCTCGCCGATCGTCTTGACGTCGGTGATGTTGACGGTGAACGAGCAGCTGCCCGTCTTGCCGTCGTCGTTCGTCCCCGTGACGGTGACCGCGTAGGAGCCCGACGGCGTCGCCGGGTCGACCGCGATCGTCGCGGAGGCTGTTCCCCCGTCGCCGGTGCTCGGCGTGAGCGAGGTGCGCGTGATCGAGCCGGCCGTCGGAGCCGGCGACACCGAGGTGACCGCGAGATCGACGACCGTGTCATCCGCGTCGGTCGCTGTCACGGTCCGGGACGCGCCGACGCCTTCGAGGGCGGTCAACGTGCCGCCACACGCCGTGATGATCGGCTGGTCGATGTCCCCGCCGACCGTGTGCGTGCCGAGCCCGTCGAAGGTGTCGGTAGCGAAGCCGTCCCACTCGACTGCCGGGTCGAAGACGTCGCCGCCGTTCGTGTCGCCCGTGGTGATCGTCGCCTTTCGGCGCAGGGTGTTGTCCGCCGTGCTGGTGAGGCCGGTGCCCCACTCGGTTGCGATGTTCTCGCCGATCCGGCCGATGACGTCGACGTTGTCGCTGCCCTTGCGCAGGGCGACGACGTCGTTGCCGTTGAACCACCCCGCGCTGCTCGTCTGCTGGGCCTTCGCGAGGATCGTCGCGTTCGCGCCGGCCTGCGCGACGACGAAGGTGCCGTGAGCCGGAATCGTGCCCTGGAGGCTGATCGTGAGGGTCGGCGTCATGCTGCCGTTGAAGTACATCTGGATGCCGTAGGCCTGGGCGGTCAGGTCCAGGGCTGCGTCGCCCGGGTTGAAGATCTCGAGCGCCTTGTTGTTGCTCGTGCCCTCGATGTACTCCGAGATGAACAGGTCGCCGGCGGCGGCTGATGCGGTGGCCGGGACGACGACGAAGACGGCGAGGGCGAGCGCGAGCGCAGCCCAAATGCGGCGAACGAACGACACGAAGAAACCTCCCCTGAGACTCCCTGACGTGGCGAAGCCATGGACACGATGGCCACGGCTCCGGCAGCGAGTGTATCCGCGATTTCGCGGGCTGCATAGAGGCGTCTACATCGCGTCACCCGCCTGTCACCGACGGTTCACACGACCGTCACAGGCGCAGGGGAAGCCGAACCGTCTCGGAGCCGAAAACGGAGCCCGCCGCGGCCGTCTCGCGCCAATCCTGCACCAGCCCACCCGCTTCGGACGGCCCTGTGGAGGGATCGTCACACTCTCGGCACAAACCGCACCGCTAAGACGGCCATGTCCAGGGGCCAGGCCCCTGGACACGACTCGGAAAGGCGTGGCGGCGAGGGGCGCGTCCGCCTAGGACTTCGCGTCCGCCCAGTCCTCGCCGACGCCGACGTCGACGGCGAGCGGAGGATCCAGGTCGTACGCGGTGCACATCTCGGTGCGGACGAGCTCCTTGACGGCGGCGACCTCGCGCTCCGGCACCTCGAGCAGGAGCTCGTCGTGCACCTGCAGCACGAGCCGTGCCCCACGACCCTCGTCGCGGAGACGGCGGTGGATGGCGATCATCGCCACCTTGATGATGTCCGCGTTCGAGCCCTGCATCACGAAGTTGACGGCGAGACGCTCGCCGAGCGCACGCGTCTGGCGATTGCGGGTGCGGATCTCCGGCACGGGCCGGCGCCGGCCCAGCAAGCTCGTCACGTAGCCGTCGCGCTCGGCCTGCTCGATCGTGCGCTGGATGAAGTCCTGCACGTGGGGGAACCGCGCGAGGTAGGAGTCGATGTACTCCTGTGCCTGCTCACGCGGGATCTCGAGGTTCTCGGACAGCCCGAAGGACGAGATCCCGTAGACGATCCCGAAGTTGATCATCTTCGCGATCGAGCGGTCGCCGTGGGTCAGCGTCGCCGGATCCTTCCCGAGGATCTCGGCCGCCGTGGCGGTGTGGATGTCCTCGCCGCGCTCGAAGGCCTCGCGGAGCTTCGGCTCGCCGGAGACGTGCGCGAGGATCCGCAGCTCGATCTGCGAGTAGTCGGCCGAGAGCAGCTTGTGGCCGGGCTCGGCGACGAACGCCGAGCGGATCTCCCGCCCGAGCTCGGTGCGGATCGGGATCGCCTGGAGGTTCGGGTTGGACGTCGACAGGCGACCGGTCGAGGCGACCGCCTGGTTGAACGTCGTGTGCAGCCGTCCGTCCTGGTCGGAGATCAGGCTCGGCAGCGGGCCGAGGTAGGTGTTCAGGAGCTTCGAGTACTCGCGCCACTCCTCGATCACGCCGACGATCTCGTGCTCGTGGCGGATCGTGCGCAGGACGCGCGTGTCGGTCGAGTAGCCGGTCTTGCCCTTGCGTCCCGGCGTGAGGCCGAGCGTTTCGAACAGGATCCGCCCGACCTGCGGCGTCGAGCCGAGCATGAACTCCTCGCCGGCAAGCTCGTACGCCTTCGCCTCGAGCTCCTCGACGCGGTCGGCGAGACGCGCCGTGATCTCGCCCATGCGATAGGTGTCGATCTTGACCCCGGCGTCCTCCATCGCCGCGAGCACCTCGGTGAGCGGCAGCTCGATCTGGCGGTAGAGCCGCTCCGCACCGCGCTCCGCGAGGCGCTCGCGCATGCGCCCGATCAGGCGACGCGGCAGCTCCGCGCGGCGCACGAGCGCCGTCGTCTCCTCCTCGGCGGGCGGGTCGAGCAGGATGTCGACGCCGTACTCCGCCGCGAGGTCGTCGAGCTCGTACGTCGCGCGCCCCGGCTCGATCAGGTAGGCGGCGAGCAGCGTGTCCTCGACGGCGGCCACGCGCTGCGCCTTGGCGTCATGGACGACGAGCTCGCCCTCGACCGAGCGCGGAGCGTCACCCACGACCACCTCCTCCTCGGTCGCGAGCGCGCCGCGGTCGTCCAAAACGGCGTACCCGGCGGGCCCGGCCGGCGCCGTGAGCACGCCCTCGCGCCAGGAGACGGGGACGCCCTCGACGACGATCTCAGCGGCAGGCACGGCCGCGTCGAGGTCGTCGACCCGGCCGAGCAGCGCACGGAACTCGAAACGCCGGAACATCTCGCGCAGCTGCGAGCGGTCGGGCGGCGAGAGCACGAGCTGCGACGGGTCGCAGTCGATGTCGAGGTCGCGCCGCATCGTCGCCAGCAGCTTCGACTGCCTGGCCTGGTCGGCGTTCTCCGCGATCGCCTTGGAACGAGCCGGCGTGAGTTCCTCCGCGTGCTCGATCACGTCCTCGAGCGACCCGTACTGCGCAACCAGCTGGCCGGCCGTCTTGTCCCCGATCCCCGGGATGCCCGGGATGTTGTCCGAGGTGTCGCCCTTGAGCCCGATGAAGTCGGGGATCTGGTCGGGCCGGATGCCGTAGCGGGCCTCCACGCGCTCGGGCGTGTAGACATTGACGTCGGCGACGCCCCGAGGCGTCATCATCAGACAGACGTTCTCGGAGACCAGCTGGAACGCGTCGCGGTCGGTCGAGACCACCGTGGTCTTGATTCCGGCCTCGTCGGCCCGTGAGGCGAGCGTGGCGATGACATCGTCCGCCTCCCAGCCCTCGAACTCGAGGTTGCGGTAGCCGAAGGCCTCGACGATCGGCCGGAAGTAGGGGAACTGCTCGCGCAGGAGGTCCGGCATCGGCCGCCGGTCTTCCTTGTAGGCCTCCGAGATCTCGTGCCGGTGCACCGGCCGCGTGTCCCAGGCGACGGCGACGCCTTTGGGCCGGTAGTCCGAGAGGAGCTTGAAGAGCATGTTCGTGAAGCCGAGAAGCGCGTTCGTCGAGAACCCCTCGCTCGTGGCGAGCTCCTCGGGCAGCGCGAAGAACGCCCGGTAGGCCAGGTTGTTGCCGTCGACGAGGAACAACTCGGAGTCGCGCGCGGGCCCGTCGTCGAGCTGGAGCTCCTCGCCCGTCAGCGTCTTGGGGCTCATGGAACAACGGTAACGTGACGACCGCCGGTCGGCGGGATTTCTCGGCGCCGCGCCCGCGCGCCCGACCGTCTAGCCCGTGAACCTGACGCGCGGCGGGGGCGGCGGCGGCGGAGGCGCGAGTACGACGATCCGCGCGGGATCGCTGCAGGTGGTCGCGCTGCTGCCCGCGCTGCCGTCCCGAGAGCACGGCCCCACGCCGGCAATTGATCGTGTTCGTGCCGCTGATGATCGCGGTGTTGACGATCACGACCCGGCCGGGTACCACCACGCGGGCGAATACCACGAAGCTTCGCTGTGTTCGCGGCCGGAGCTGGGCGATCTGCCAGCAGAGAGCCTTGCTCGAGCGGCGTGCACGGGGCTTCGCGCTCACGAACGCGATGCCCTTGGGAAGCTGGTCGCAGACGCGCACGTTTCGGACGATGCCGGGGCCTTGGTTCCGCGCTTTGATGAGGTACCGAACCCGCGCCCCCTTCCGCACGCGGATCTTGTTCACGCTCTTGACGATGACGAGCCGGCCCGGCGGAGCGACACTCGCCACGTTCGCAACCGTGCAGGTGACCACGGCGCCGGGCGTGGCCGGCGTCGTGACGGTGAACGGGCCGCCGGCGTAGCGCCGCAGGTCCCGCGGGCCCGTGCCGCAGTTGATGAAGGCGCGGTAGCCGGGCGGGATGGCGACTTCCCCGAGGGTGGCCTGGGTCGAAGGCGGATAGTCGAACGACGCGCTCACGCCGTCCGCCTCGGCGAACGTGGAGACGTCAAAGGGACGCTGCCCGCGGCCGTCGACGAAGATCTCCGCCGAGCTGGGACGTCCCGGGTAACTCTTGATCACGCGCACCGTCGTCTGAGGCGTGTTGGTGATCGTGCACGTCAGAGTGGCCCCGTCGGTGGCGGGGGAGGTGACCGGGAACGGGCCGCCTGCGTAGGCCTGCGGGCCGGCGCCGCAGTCGATCGTCGCCCGGTAGCCGAACGGCACCGCGGTCTCGCCGACGGCGACCGGGGTCGAGACCGGGTACGTGAAGGAGGCGCCCTGGCCGCTCGCGGTCGCGACGGTGGAGGCGTCGTAGGGCGCCAGCCCGTTGGCGTCGACGAAGAGCGTTGCCGACGAGGCCGCTCCGGCCCATTCCTTGACGACCTGCACCGTCGAGCGGAGCTCCGTGTTCGTGATCGTGCAGGTCACGACCTCGCTCCCCCGGCTCGGGGAGGTGACCGGGAAGGGGCCGCCCGTGTATGCCTGCGGGCCCTCCCCGCAGTCGATCGTCGCCGCGTAGCCGGCCGGCACGGTGGTCTCGCCGACGGTGACCGGGGTCGAGACCGGGTAGTCGAAGGACGCGCTGTCGCCGCTCGCAGTCGCGACGGTCGAGGCGTCGTAGGGTGCCGCGCCGTCCTGGTCGACGAAGATCGTCGTCGAGGCGGGTGTTCCGATCCACTGCTTGACCACCTGGACGGTCGAGAACAGCTGGGAGTTCGTGACGGTGCAGGTGAGGACTCCGAGGTGCTGAGCCGGAGACACCACCGGGAACGGCCCGCCGTCGTACGGCTGACGAGGCTGCGTGTGGCCGCAGGCGATCTCGGCGCTATAGCCGGCCGGCACGGTGGTCTCGCCGACCGTGACCGGCGTGGAGGTCGGGTAGACGAACGACGTGTTGTCGCCGCTCGCGGTCGCTGTCGTGGAGGCGTCGTACGGCGTCGTGCCGTCCCGGTCGACGAAGATCTCCGCGGACGAGGTGGCGCCGATCCACTGCTTGACGGTCCGCACGAACGAGAGCTGCTGCGTGTTCGTGATCGTGCAGGTGACGACCCCGAGGTGCTGCGCCGGAGACGTGACCGGGAACGGGCCGCCGTTGTATGCCTGGCGACCCTGCAGCTCGCCGCACGAGATCGTCGCCTGGTATCCGGCCGGCACCGTGGTCTCGCCGACCGTGACCGGCGTCGAGACCGGGTAGACGAAGAACGTGGTGTCGCCGCTCGCGGTCGCTGTCGTGGAGGCGTCGTACGGTGCGGCGCCGGTGGCGTCGACGAAGATCTCCGCCGAGGCCGGGGCGCCGACCCACTGCTTGACCACCCGGACGTCCGAAAGAGCCGCCTGTTCGTGATCGTGCACGTGAGGGTTTCCCCGGCTGCGGGAGCGACGACGGCGAACGGCCCGCCCTGGTAGGGCAGTGCCCGGTTGGCGCCGCACTGGATCGTCGCGTCGTATCCGGTCGGCACCGCGGTCTCGCCGACTGTCGCCGCCGTCCCGGCCGTATAGCCAAAGGAAGTGTTGTCCCCATTGGCAGTCGCGACCTTCTCGGCGTCGAACGGTGCGACGCCGTCCTGGTCGACGAAGATCGTTGCCGAGGAGGGGGCGCCGATCCACTCCTTGACCACCCGAACGGTCGCCGGCGGCGGAATGATGTTGTTGCTGATCGTGCAGGTCAGCGTGTCGCCGTTGGTTGGCGGCGACGTGACCGCGAACGGGCCGCCCGTGTAGGCCACCGGAGCGCCGGACCCGCACTGGATCGTCGCCGTGAACCCCGCAGGCAAGGCGGTCTCGCCGACGAACGCCGGCGTGGAGACCGGGTAGGTGAAGAACGTGGTGTCGCCGCTCACGGTCGCTGTCGTGGAGGCGTCGAAGGGCGCCACGCCGTTCTGGTCCACGAAGATCGTCGCGCTGGTCGGCGTACCTGACCAGTTCTTGATCACTCGAACCTTCGAGAGCTGCTGGGTATTGACGATATTGCAGGTGATGGTCGCTCCGTCGATTGCCGGCGATGTGACCGCGAACGGGCCGCCGGTGTAGGCGACTGGAGCGCCGGTGCCGCATTGGATCGTGGCCGCGTAGCCAGCCGGCACGGGGGCGACCTCGCCGACCGTGACAGGAGTCGAGATCGGGTAGGTGAAGGAGGCGCTGTCGCCGGTCGAGTCCGCGACGGTCGAGGCGTCGAAGGGCGCCGCTCCGGTCGCGTCGACGAAGATCGTCGTCGTGCTCGGCGCTCCAACCCATTCCTTGACCACCCGCACCGACGAAAGCTGCTGGGTGTTCGTGATCGTGCACGTGATGGTTGACCCACCGACGGCGGGCGAAGTCACCGGGAATGGCGCGCCCGTGTACGGCTGCACGGTCCCCTCGCCGCACCGGATCGTGGCCGCGTAGCCGGCCGGGACGGGTGTCTCGCCGACCGTGACCGGGGTCGAGATCGGGTACGTGAATGGCGCTGGCGCCGGTCGCGGTCGCGACGGTCGAGGCATCGAAGGGTGGTCCAACGCCGTCCTGGTCGACGAAGATCGTCGTCGTCGACGGTGCGCCGACCCAGGCCTTGACCACTCGCACCGTGGAGGTTTTCTGCTTGTTGGTGATCGTGCAGGTGATGGTTCCGCCGTCGGTGGCCGGTGAGGTGACCGCGAACGGGCCGCCCGTGTAGGCCTGCGCGGCGCCCGTGCCGCACTGGATCGTGGCCTCGTAGCCAGCGGGCACAGGGCGACCTCGCCGACGAACACCGGTGTGGAGATCGGGTAGGTGAAGGAGGTGCTCTGGCCGCTCGCGGTCGCGACCCTCGAGGCGTCGAACGGGTCAGTGCCGTTCCGGTCGACGAAGATCGTCGTGGACGACGGTGTGCCGACCCAGTTCTTCACGACCTGCACGGTCGAGCGCAGCTGCTTGTTGGTGATGGTGCACGTGAGGGTGGCGCCGTCCTCGGGCGGTGAGGTGACCGGGAACGGACCGCCGCTGTATGCCTGCGGGCCCTGGCCGCAGTCGATGGTGGCCGTGTAGCCGGTTGGCACTGCGGTCTCACCGACTCTGACGGAGGTCGAGACCGGGTAGTCGAAGGAGGTGCTCGCTGACCGTCTGCGGTCGCGACGCTCGAGGCGTCGTATGGCGAGCTGCCGTTGGCGTCGACGAAGATCGTGGCGGACGCAGGGTCGCCGACCCACTGCTTGACCACCTGGACGGTCGAGCGTTTGAACCGGTTCCGGACGACGCAGTCGACGTGGTCGCGCACCTTCAGGCCCGCGAGGGTGAACGACAGCACCGTGGCCGGAACGTCGCTATCGAGAATCGTTGCGCCCGCGGAGGTGCACTTCACCGACTCGGGCTCGAACCCCGCGCGAATGGGGGTCTCCTCCGAAATCGTGATGTTGCTCAGCGCGGTCTCTGAGGTCGGCCGCCAGACGAAGTCCAGCGTCCCGCCGGCGGCAGTGATTCCCGACTGGGTCGCGCTGCCTGCGTTGACGGAGTCGACCTGGTCGGCTCGAACCACCTGTAGTTGAACTGCCCAGGTGGTGCTTCGACGCGGCCGCTGAACCGCCAACCTGACTTCGAGACCCAGGCGTCCCTCTTCGCCTCGTCCGTCTCCTTCCTGACGGTCACCGTGACATTGCAGAGCTTGGAGGCGAGGTCAGCGAACGCATTCTCGAGGTCGTTGAAATTGGTGACGAGCGTGTAGTCGGCCGTCTCGATCGGGTACTGCGGGAAGCTCCTCGTGCCCGAGACCGCCTGGAGCCGCAGCGCGCTGAGAGCGTCCGTCACGCCGTCGCCGACGCCGATCGCGAACATGTGCGAGTTCGCCTTGAGCTGGTTCGCAGCGTTGGCCGCGGGGTTCATTGCCGAGTAGAAGCCCTCCTCCACACCGGTGCCGCCTCCGGCCCAGCGGTTCGGGTTCCCGTCAGTGAGGAACACGACGAGGTCAGGCTTGTCGCCAGACGTCTGTGTGCTTACCCGGGTCAGTCCGGCATCCCAATTCGTGGTCCCGCCGGGGTTGTAGTTGTTCAGGTACGTCGTGAGCTGGCCGTTGATGAACGTTTGAGTGATGTTCTGATACGGGTCGATTTGGCTCGTACTGGCCGTTGTCGAGAACTTGAAGACGGCCATCCTGGCGCCCGTGTCGAGGAGACCCCGGGCGAGAGCCTTCGTCGCGTCCCTGACCTGTGGTGCGGCGTTCCCGATCGATCCCGACTCGTCGAGAACGACTGCGACCTTCATCCCCTGACACGCTGCGGTGAGCGGCTTGTTGGTCGCGGGGACGTCGGTCGTGAGGGAGATGGTCTCATTCGCGAGGCCGCTCCCGGAGCAATTGTCGTTCGTGAAGAGCTCGACCCGCAGCGTCGAGGCGCCGCCGGGCGGCGGCGGGAACACGTGCTCGCTGGGCCCGACCTTACCCGGGTCGGGCAGGTTCCCCCGGCCGCGGGCGCTCAGCAGCCTTGATCGCCGCGTTGGCTTCGTATTGGTACTCGAGGTCAACGGTTTGAGTGCCGTTGCCCTTATCGCTGTGGTTGACGCACCGGGTCACGCCACCGGTCGTCCAGCTGGTCGATTCCCAGTGTGCTGCCGCTGACGTTCGCGACGATCCGAATGTCGTAGCCGGAGCCCATCGGGCCGGACGTGATCGCTGTACCGCTCGCCCGCGCCTGCAGGCTCGTGATCGTGATCGCCGCGTACGACGAGGCTACGACCGCGAGTGCGGCCGCCGCGCCGACGGCGAGAACTGCCCCGAACAGTATCCGCCTGTCGCGCAACGCTTCCCCCCGATGGAAGAGGCGGGAGACCGCTGACCTGCGAGCGTCGCCGAAAAGCGTAGCCTCAACTGGGGGCGAAGTCCATTGCGCGTCACAAATTGACGCTTTCGCTCAAGCCCAGTTCTTCTCGTCGGCTGGAACAATGACGCGAGCGTGCCGCGCCTACCGTTGCTCGTGGGCTCTCGCGTCGTCGTCGTCAATGCCCCGGACAACGCCGTCGTCGTCCGCCCGCCCCCACCTGTCAAGCCGATCGCCGACGTCGCCGAGGCGGTAGTCGAAGCGCTGCGATTCCCGCTGGCCGGTCCGCCGCTGGCGGAGCTCGTCCCGCGCGACGGCCGCGCGACCATCGTGGTCGAGCCCCCGGCACTCCCGCTCCCGGGTGCGATGCGCGACCCGCGCCAGACGGCGCTTGCGGCGGCGGTCGGCGAGCTCGAGCGGCTCGGAATCCCGAGCAAGCGCCAGACGCTGCTCGTCGCAGGTGGGTTGACGCGAAAGGCAGGCCGGGCCGAGCTGGAGCTGCTCGTTGCGCCCGAGCTCGCGCGCCGCTTCCACGGGCGCGTGGTCATCCACGACGCGGAGAGCCCGGAGCTCGTCCACCTCGGCGACGAGGGGCGCATCCCTCTGCGCGTGAGCCCGGCGCTCGTCGAGACCGACGTCGTCGTCATCGTCACCGCCGCGGAGACCGTCCTCCACGGGGGCCCGGCGGCAGTGCTCGCCGCCGCGGGCCCGGAGGCGCTGCGTGCCGCCGGCAGCTACTCGCTCCTGGAGACGGCGCGCCTCGCAGGGCTGGCGGCTTGCGCTCGCCTTCGAGCGGGCCCTGAGCGCCCGCGTCGCCGTGATCGGAGCGTCGCTCGCGCTGAACAACCCGGCGCTGGCCGGCGCGCTGCACGGCTACCCCTACGAGCGCGAGGCGCTCGACCGGGTGGTGCGCTTCCCGGGCCTCCGTCTCTTCTCGCTGCTGCCGGGCGCGATCCGTCAGCGCGTCCTGCAGAGCGTGCCGCGGGAGGTGACGGCGACCGCCGCGTTCGCCGGGCCGCCGTCGGTCGCGCACGCCGAGGCGCTCCTACGAGCGGTGGAGGCGCGCTCGGCGGTCGTCGAGGGGCCGGTCGACACGCTGGTGCTGGGGATCCCGCGCGTCACCTACCACCTGCCGCGCGAGGCGCCGAACCCGCTGCTGGCGGCCGGGCTCGGGCTCGGCCTCGCGCTCCGCCTCTGGCGCGATTCGTTCCCGGTGGCCGACGGCGGCACGGTCGTCCTCGTCCACCCGTTCCGCCGGCGCTTCGCCCACCCCACGCAGGCGCCGTATCGAGCGCTGTTCGGCGCGCTGCGGAGCGGGATCCGCGATCCCGACGAGCTCGCCGAGGCGGAGCGCGTCGCCGCCGCCGACGCACGAGCCATCGCCGCCTACCGCGACGGCCGCGGGTGCCACCCCCTGCTGCCGTTCGTCGACTGGGCGGGCTGCGCGCCCGCGGTGCAGCGGCTCGGTGCCGTGCTCATCGCCGGCTGCCGCGACGCGACCGCCGCCCGCCTACTCGGCTTCGTCCCCACCCACGGCCTCGGGGCCGCGCTGTCGATGGCCCGCGAGCGGGCTCCGGCGGACCCGCGCACCGGTTTCCTGATCGCGCCCCCGTACTTCCCGTTACGTGTCGCGAGAGCTGAGCGCGCCTACTCGATGCCGAGGTAGGCCTTGCGGACCTGCTCGTTGTTCTGCAGCGCCTTGGCGTCGTCCGAGAGCGTGATCGTCCCCGTCTCCAGCACGTAGCCGCGGTTCGCCGTCTCGAGGGCCATGAGTGCGTTCTGCTCGACGAGCAGGATCGGCGTGCCCTGGTCGTTGATCTCCCGGACGATCTCGAAGATCCTCTCGACAAAGATCGGCGCGAGCCCCATCGACGGCTCGTCGAGCATCAGCAGCTTGGGACGGGCCATCAGCGCGCGCCCGATCGCGACCATCTGCTGCTCGCCGCCGGACAGCGTGCCGGCCTTCTGGCCCTTGCGCTCGGCGAGCCGCGGGAAGAGCGCGTAGACGCGGTCGAGGTCCTCCTTCAGCTGGGACTTGTCGGCGCGCTGGAACGCGCCCATCTCGAGGTTCTCGAGCACGCTCATGCGCGGGAAGAGCCGGCGTCCCTCGGGCGACTGGCTGATGCCCATCTTCACGACGTCGTGGGGGGCCTCGTTCGTGATGTCCTTGCCCTCGAAGCGGATCTTCCCCTCGCGCGGATGGTTGAGGCCGTTGATCGAGCGCAGCGTCGTCGACTTGCCGGCGCCGTTCGCGCCGATGAGCGTGACGATCTCGCCCTGCCGCACCTCGAGCGAGACGCCTTTGAGCGCCTCGATCGACCCGTAGAACGTGTGCACGTCCTCGAGCTCGAGGATCGTCCCGGGCTTCGCGTTCACTGCGCGACCGCCGCGGAGCCGAGGTACGCCTCGATCACCTTCGGGTCGCGCTGCACCTCCTGCGGCGGCCCCTCGGCGATCTTCTCGCCGTAGTCGAGCACGCTCACCCGGTCGGAGATGCCCATGACCACCTTCATGTCGTGCTCGATCATCAGCACGGTGAGGTTGCGCTCCTCGCGCAGCCGCGCGACGAACGCGGTGAAGTCCGCGGTTTCTTGCGGGTTCATGCCGGCAGTCGGCTCGTCGAGGAGGAGCAGCTTCGGCTCGGTCGCCAGCGCCCGCGCGACCTCGAGCCGCCGCTGGTCGCCGTAGGAGAGGTTGCGCGCGAACTCCTCGTGCCGGCCGCGCAGCCCGCAGAACACGAGCAGCTCTCGGGCGCGCTGGAGGGCCTCGCGCTCCTCGCGCCGTTGCTTGGGTGTCCGCAGAACGCTTTTGACGATCCCGCTGCCGAGTCGCGAGTGCATTCCGACCATGACGTTCTCGCGTGCGGTCATGAGGTTGAACAGGCGGATGTTCTGGAACGTCCTTCCGACACCGCGCTCGGTGACCGCGTGCGGCGGCTTGCCGGTGACGTCCTCGCCGTCGAACACGATCGCCCCGGCGGTCGGCTTGTAGACGCCGGTGAGCATGTTGAACATCGTCGTCTTGCCCGCGCCGTTCGGGCCGATGAGGCTGACGATCGAGCGCTCCGGAATCGTGAAGTCGATGTCGTTGACGGCGACGAGGCCGCCGAACTCCTTCCGGAGGCCCTCGGCGACGAGCAGGTCGGTCATTCCTCCGGTCCTCCCCGTACGTCGTACAGCGGCTCGTCGTGGACGCCTTCCTGGAACTCCAGCTTCCGCCGCGTGCTCGGGATCAGGCCCTCCGGTCTGAACAGCATCACGATCACGAGGATGACGCCGAAGATGCCGAACTGGTAGAGCGGGACGTCGATGTCCGTGCCGAACGTGCTGTTGAACTTGGCGCCGATGTTGCCGAGGCCCTCCTGGTTCAGGTAGGCGAGGAAGCCGCCGCCGAGGATGACACCCCAGATGTTGCCCATCCCGCCCAGGATGACCATGCAGAGGATGAACACCGAGATGTTGAAGAAGAAGTCGTCCGGGAACGTTCCGCTCTTGAAGCTCGCGTAGTACGCGCCCGCGATCCCGCCGAAGAAGGCGCCGGCCGCATAGGCCCAGGTCTTCGTCCGCATGAGCGGCACGCCCATCGCGGCGGCTGCCGTCTCGTCCTCGCGGATCGCGATCCAGGCGCGTCCTAGGCGCGAGTCGCGCAGCCGCACCGAGCAGAAGACCGTGAAGAGGAGCAGCACGAGAGCCGTCCAGTAGAACCAGTTGATGCCGTTGGAGACGGCGAGGTAGTCGGACGGGAGCCCAAGCCAGTTCGAGAGCCGCTCGCCGAACCCCGGCGGGTCGATCGGGTTGATCCCCTGGGCGCCGTTCGTGAGGTTGAAGCCGGTCCCGAACAGGTTGTCGCCGTTCCGGGCGATCTGGGGCATGATCTCGCCGAAGCCGAGCGTCACGATCGCGAGGTAGTCGCCGCGCAGGCGTAGGGTCGGCAGGCCGATCAGCACCCCGGAGAACGCCGCGAGGATGCCGCCCATCGCCACCACGATCCAGATCGACACGTGGAAGCCCGCAGCCTCCGGGCTGACGCCGACCGAGCCGATGTGCTCGGTGACGCTCTCGCCGAAGTGGGGCGACGCGAACCAGGCCGCCGTGTAGGCGCCGATCGCATAGAACGCGACGTAGCCGAGGTCGAGCAGGCCCGCGTACCCGACGACGATGTTCAGTCCGAGGGCCATCATCATGAAGATCACCATCGTGACCCCGGTGTCGACGGACGGAAACGTCCCGAAGATCGGCAGCTCGAACAGGTCCGCGCGGTAGTACGGGTAGAGGAAGACGAGGAGGATGGCCCCGGCGGTCGTCACGTACTTGCCGTAGCGCACCATGCCCCACGGCGGGACGTAAAAGGCGAGGCCGACGAGGATCGCAACGAAGAGGGAGAACACGATCCCCTCGAAGATCCCGATCCAGAGGAACGCGACCACCGCGGCGATGGCGCCCCTGATCGCGCGTCTCCGCAACTCCGCGTCGAAGGTCGGCCTGTCCACCCGGAGAAGCGACGAGATGTCCACCTAGCCCCCTTCGGGCGTCTGCTCCCCGAGCAGGCCCTCGGGCCGGAACACCAGGATGATGATCAGGATCGCGAAGATGATCGACTGCGTCCAGTCGCTCCCCGGCGTGGCCCAGCCCAGGCCGTTGTTGAACGACTCGATCATCGCGATCAGGACGCCGCCGAGAACCGCGCCGGGCAGGTTTCCGATCCCACCCACGACGGCCGCCGTGAACGCGATCAGTCCAAGGCGGAAGCCCTCGTCGTAGCGGATGTTCGTGATGTAGAGCGCGTAGAGGAGCCCCGCTGAGCCGGCGAGCCCACCCGCCAGGACGAACGTGAACGAGATCGTCCGGTTGACGTTGATGCCCATCATCGCGGAGGCGTCGCGGTCCTGAGCCGTCGCACGCATCGCCTTGCCCTGCTTGGTCGACTGCACGAGCCACATGAGCAGGAAGAGCACCGGGATCGTGAAGACGAGCACGATCAGCTTGTCCCACGTGTACGCGACGCCGCCGATCGTGAACACGTCGCCGCGCGGGAGGATCGACTCGACCGACGTCGGCCTGGCGCCCTTCCAGACGAGGCCGATGTTCTGGAGGATGAATGACACGCCGATTGCGGTGATGAGCGGGGCGAGCCGCGGCGCGTTGCGTAAGGGCCGGTACGCGATCAGCTCGATCGTCGCGTTGAGGCTTGCGCAGAAGGCCATCACGATCACGAGCATCACCAGGATCAGCGACCATTTCAGAAGTGCGGGATCACCCGAGGTGAGCCCGAACCAGGTCACCATCGAGGCGACGAGCATGCCGCCGAGCATGAACACGTCGCCGTTGGCGAAGTTGATCAGCTCGAGGATGCCGTACACGAGCGAGTAGCCGAGCGCCACGAGTCCGTAGATCGCGCCGTTCGTGATCCCGATCAGGAACAGGCGGTAGAACTCGTCCGGCTCCTTGAACAGGTTGACGAGGAGCCAGACGGCCACGACGACCACCAGCAGGCCGCCGATTGCCGGCACCAGGAGGTCGGGCAGCCGGTGGTAGAAGGAGGTGGGGCGGGCGGTCCGGGCCTGGGTGGCTATCGCGTCCTCCTAAGGCCGGGGGGAGGGCCGAGGGCCCTCCCCCGCGACCAGTGCTCGTCTTGTCCTAGCCAGCGTTCACGAAGCTGACGTCCGGAGTCAACGTCTTGACGAACTCGGGCTTGAGGTTCTTCACCTGGAAGAACGTGACCGTCCCGAGCGTCGTGTCGCCGTTCTTGTCGATCTCGAAGTCACCGAGGATGCCGTCCGTGATCTTCGTGTCGAACAGCTCCTCCGCCACCTTCGAGCGGTCGCCGTCGGCTTTGTCGATCGCGTCGAGCAGCACCACGGCCGCCTGGGCGGCGTAGGCCGAGTAGGGGTCTACGGTCGCCTTGCCCGTCTCGGCCTTGAAGTCGTCGACGAACGTCTTGCCGGCCCCGGTCAGCTGATCGGCCGGGATGCCCGGCTGGCTGATGTACATGTCGTTCGCCGCCGGTCCCGCACCCTCGATCGTGGCGGTGATCGGCGTCCAGCCGTCCGGCCCGAGCAGCTTGATGTTCGGGTTGGAGGCCTTGATGTCCTTGATCAGCTTGCCGCCGTTGTTGCAGATGATCCCGCCGAGGAAGACGGAATCGGCGCCGGACGACTTGATGCGGGTCGCCAGCGCCTCGTAGCTCGTGGCCTTCTTGTCCCACTTCTGGTTCCCGAGGATGTTGATGCCGAGCTTCTGCGCGTACTGCGAGAAGAGGGTGGCGATCCCCTGCCCGTACGTCTCGCCGTCGTTGAGCACGAAGATCTTCTTCAGGCCCAACTCCTTCGCGTACTGCGCGTTCGCAGCGCCCTGGAACTGGTCGTTCCACACCACGCGCGCGTAGTTGCGCTTGCCGGTCGGGTAGTAGTTGTCCGGCTCGCCGGCCTCGGTGCCGGGGCCGCCCTCGGTGAGGCCCGGGTACGTGTTCGACGGGCTCACCATCGCGAGGGCATCACGATTCAGCACCGGAATCACGAGCTTCGCACAGCCGGAGTTGAACGTCCCGATCAGGCCGAGCATGCTGTCGTTACCCGCGTACGCGCGCGCGTTGGACGAGCACTTGGCCGAGTCCCAACTGCCCGCCTGGGCAGTCGAGTCGTCACAGGACTGGAAGCCGATCTTCTTGCCGCCTGCCTCCCAGTTGCGCTGGCTGAGCTCGAACTCCACCGCGTCGGCCATCTCGGTCGTCAGCGAGCGGTTCGCACCCTGCAGCGGGAAGTCCGACGCGATGATCGCGTCCGGCTCTCCTTCGCCCTCGTAGCGGATCGGCCCGCACGAGGCCGAGGGAAGCGCGGTGGCACCCCCGCCTCCGCCGCCGTCGCCATTGTCGTCGTCGCCGCCGCAGCCCGCCGCAGCCAGCGCGAGCGCAGCGACGACAAGGATCAGCAAACCCATAAAGCGCCGTTCCTTCAGCAAGTGCTCCTCCTCCGTGTCGCCGTCTTTCGTGCTTTCCGCATTCGCCCTTCGGCCGGCCTCTCCCTCCAACCGAGCCGCAAGTATCGGTGGGCACGCCCCCTATCGCAAGAAAGAACCGTCGCGAGTGTGAGCAGCGGGCCGGACGGCGGCCCGCCGGAGGCGTTATGCCGAAGGTGGGACTCGAACCCACACGCCCTTGCGGGCACCGGATTTTGAGTCCGGCGCGTCTACCAGTTCCGCCACTTCGGCCGCTACCGCGATGATAGGGCCGAGATGCGCGTCGCAGTCCTGACCGGCGGGGGCGACTGCCCCGGCCTCAATGCGGTGATCCGCGCCGTCGCGCGCCGCTGCTTCGCCGGAGGACACGAGGTGATCGGCGTGCGCGAGGGCTGGCGAGGGCTCGTCGAAGACATCGTCGAGCCGCTCGGCCCCCGCGAGGTGACCGGGATCCTTCCCCGTGGCGGAACGATCCTCGGCACGACGCGCACCAACCCGTACAAAATCGAGGGCGGCGTGGAGCGGGTGCTCGAGACCTTCGGCCGCGAGCAACTCGACGCGCTCGTCGCGATCGGCGGCGAGGACACGCTCGGCGTCGCCGCACGCCTTTACGCCGAGCACGAGTTCCCGGTCGTCGGCGTGCCGAAGACGATCGACAACGACCTCGCCGCGACCGACTACACGTTCGGATTCGACACGGCCGTCTTCATCGCGACGGAGGCCATCGACCGGCTTCACACGACCGCCGAGTCGCACAACCGCGTGATGGTGGTCGAGGTCATGGGCCGCAATACGGGCTGGATCGCCGTGATGAGCGGCATCGCAGGCGGCGCCGACGCGATCCTGATCCCCGAGCTGCCGATCACCGTCGAGCAGGCCTGCTCGGAGCTCCAGCGCCGCCACGAGCGCGGCAAGGTCTTCTCGATCGTCGTGGTCAGCGAGGGATACGAGCTGACCTACGAGTCCGGTGAGCGGCGGAAGGTCGCCGGCGAGGCACGGGCGAGCGATCAGTTCGGGCACGTCCGCTTTGGCGGGGTCGGCGAGGCGCTCGCCCAGGAGATCGAGGAGCGAACCGGCTACGAGACGCGCGTGACGGTCCTCGGCCACGTCCAGCGCGGGGGCACGCCGACTCCGCGCGACCGCGTGCTCGCGACGCGCTACGGGCTCAAGGCGGCCGAGCTCGTGCTCGACGGCCGGTTCGGCCAGATGGCGGCGCTCCACGGCGACGCGATCGTCGACGTCTCGCTCGAGGAGGCGACGCGCGACATCAAGCGCGTCCCGCCCGAGTGGTACCAGGTCGCGCGCGCGTTCTTCGGCTAGGAACGCTCGCAGGGGCGACCGAACCGCGGAGAGCGCCGTTCTGCGCCCGCCCGCAGCCGTCCGCCGCGAATCGTCTCCTGAAGCACCGCAAAGCGCCAGGTCCCGTGGACGAGTTGTCACGCTTCCGGCACACACGACGGGTCCCGAAGGGCCATGCCCAGGGGCCAGGCCCCTGGACGTGGCTCAAGAAGACAGTTCGCTGAGCGGGAAGGAGCGGTGGCGCCGCGGCGGGACGAGGTAGTTCTGCCGATGCGTCGTCTGGAGGATCGAGTTGAAGCCCTGGCCCCGGTCGCCGGGCTTGAACGGCAGCGTGCCGGCGGGCAGGACGCCGTCCATCGCCAGGCGGCCGCGGTGAAAGTCGTCGCTCGAGGGGTTGAAGATCACGAAGTGGATCCCCGGCGACGGCTCGTCGACGAAGCTGTCGCGCTCCGGCTGCGAGGTCCAGAAGAAGGGGTTGTCGAGCGTGTTGAAGTCCGCGCGCTGCGGAATCGCCGTCCCTTTCTCGTACAGGGTCCCGTCCGAGCCGCGCACGTCCTCCTGCAGCCTCGTCACGGGCTGCATGGAGGCGGAGTGGCCGATCACCCCGTAGCGCCTGAAGTCCCTGCGCACCTGCGCGGCGTCGACAGCCTCCTCGGGCCCCATCGCCACGGTCTGCGTCCCCTCCTCCACGTCGAGCTGTGGCCGGAACGTCGTGTCGACCCGCTCGGTGAAGTCGAAATCGAGGTACCAGGCCTCGACATTTTCGAACAGGTGGGAGAGGTGCATGTGCGTGCCGCCGCGGAAGTAGCGGGAATCGCGCAGGTCGACCCAGCCGAGGGTCTCGAAGTTGACGATCCGCGGGGGCCCGAGCGCCTTGCGCTGCGTCGAGGTGAAGCCGAGGAAGAGCTCGGCCGTCTCCGGGATCAGGTCGGCGCCCTGAACGCCTGCCGCCACGGCCATGCGCTTGGGCAGGCTCTCGCCGCCCTCGAACCCGCCGCCGGCGAAGCCCTTGCGCACGCTCGTCATCGCGACGGCGCCGTCGAGGGCCTTGAAGATGCGCTGCCCGCCGTCCTGGATGTTCTCCTGGCGGTCGCTGCGGAGCAGAAACGCCACGTCGTTCCGCTCGAGGATGACGCCCGGGCTGTCGCTCGGGAAGCGGATCGCGGGCAGCAGCGCGCCGACCGGCCCCGCCCGCCCCTTGGAGGCGCGGCGGTCGAACGGAAGGTGCCGCTCGGCCTGGCGCGGCGTGAAACGGCGGAAGTACGGCAGCCCCCAGGCGACGGTCACCGCGAGCCCTTCGGGCGTGCCGGCGAACTCGTCCTCGAGCTCGCGGAGCACGGCCTCGAGCCGGCGTCGGGCGTCGGCGAGCTCGGAGCTCCCAGGCTCGAGCTTCAGCGTCGCCGTGACGACCTCGTGGTGCAGCGTCGGCACGACGACCTCGACGCCGTTGTCCTCGACGATCCGCATGCCGTCGAGCAGGTGCTGCTCCGGAGCACGGCCCTCACCGAAGCGGCGCGTGGAGGACTCGACGAGGTGGTCGACGAGCTCGTACACGCCGGCCACGCCGAGCGCGCCTGCCGCAGCCGCACCGAGCAGCTGCCCCCTCGTCAGCTTCATGGAAGGGCCTCTACGAGGTGGGCTCGACGATCCCGGCCGTCTCGACGAGACGGTCGAGGTTGCGCATGACCTTGTTGAACGTGAGCGGCGGCGCCACGTGCTCGCTCACGGTGTAGAGCGTCCCCTTCCGCCGCCAGGCGTAGAGGATGTGCCACTGGTCGGCGTCGCGGTTCACCGTGTAGACCGTGACGTTGCGGCCGCGAACGAGCCGCGTCTCGCGCGGGTCGCTGAAGCACGGGATGCTGCGCCGCCTGGTCTTCCCGCCGGTCGTCAGGGTGTCGATGCAGCGGGGAATGGCGGTGCGGCCGGGGTAGGCGCGGAAGTTGACGTGCACGTCGCCTGCGCCGGCCTCGTGCCACAGGAAGCCGACGAGGTAGCTCCGATCCTTGCCGACGGCCGGCCCGTCCGAGTTCCACTGGCCGCCGATCTTCGCGTCGAGCGGGCTCGGCATCCAGGACGGGCAGTACACGGCCACGCCCACGCGGTTCGCGAGCTGCTGCCAGCCTGCACGCCACTGAGCGGCGCACTGCGGCGCCTTGGTGGTCGCGGCCTGCGATTCCTCGCTCTCGCTGCCCGAGCACGCGGAGCCGAGCGCGAGGACGAGGCCCGCCAGGACGACGACGCCGATCCGCATACCCACGCGCCCAAGGGTACCGGCCCTCAGAGCCGGTAGACGGCGACCCACGGGCCCGAGTAGTCGCCGTCCGGATCGAGCCGGTAGACGCGTGTCGCCGACCGTTCCAGGGCGTCGTAGAAGGCGGCCTCTCGAGGGTAGTCGTGCTCGGCGGCGCGGACGCGGTCGGCAATGGCTCCCGAGACGACCACGTACCGCACGCCCTCTCTCCGCAGCCGCCGCAGGTCACGCCTCGAGTCCGCGGCCTGCCAGGGTGCCGGCAGCTCGAAGCGCTCCACGCGCCGGCCGAACGGCGGCGCCGAGGGATCGGCGGCGATGCGGGCCGACCCGGGGATCCGCTGCTCGATCCAGGCCTGCGCGGCCTCCCGCGTGTCCTGCCGGGTCAGCTCACGGGTGTCCCGAATCGACCACGTGAGCGGTATGACAAGCAGCACGAGCGTGACCGGCGCGAGCGCCCCGAGGCTTCCCGCCAGGGCGCCCAGCACGGGAACGAGCGGCAGCACGTAGCGGTCGAAGTGGGCATCGATCGGGAGCAGGGTTGCGAAGTAGGCGAGCGCGAACGAAGCGAGCACGAGGTCGGCCTGGCGCCGGCGCACGAGCGCGACGACGAGCGCCGCGCCGGCCACGATCAGAACGGGGCCTACGGCTTCCCAGAGCCGGTCGACGAAGGCGAACGGCGTCCACGGGTCGTTCTCGAAGCCCAGCCATCCGTCGTTCGCGCGCTCACTGACGCGGCGGGCGTCGTCCGCAGCCGCGCCCGCGTGCACGAGCACGAACGGGCTTGCGGCCGCAAACGCGACCACCGCGAGCCCGAGGCCGATCGCGAGCCGCCGGCGCTCCCGGTACCCGGCCACGACGAGCGGCAGGAGCAGCACGACCCCGGGGTACTTCGCCGCGGCGGCGAGGCCCGCGGCCAGGCCGGCGAGCTCGAGCCGCCTCGTCACCATCAGCCCGAGCGACACCGTCGCGAGCGTCGTGAAGGGCACGTCGGTCACGGCCGTCCGCGAGTAGGCGACGTGCGTCGTCGCCACCGCCGTGAACGCGCCGGCCACGAAGCCGGCCAGTGTCCCGTAGGCGCGGGCTCCGAGCCACCAGGCCGCGGCGACCCCGGCCACGCCGAATGCGACAACGACGAGCCGACCGGCGAGGTACGAGGGATCGTCGAGCCCGAGCTGCGCCGGCGCCAGCGCCTCGATCACGAGCGAGGGGTAGTCGTACCAACCCGGATCGAGGCCGCCGCCGTGCGCCATCTCCCAGGCGCGCGGGACGATGCTCTGCTCGTCCGGGTTCAGGAGCGGGTACGGCAGCCCGTAGGTGATCCCGACGAGCCGCAAGGCCGCGGCACCTGCGAGCAGGCCCGCCAGCCCGAGGGCAGCGCGACGGCTCAGACCTCGGGCGGTGCGGCGCCGACGAGCTCCGTCACGTTGCCGGCCGCGACGACGACGGCGTCCATACCCGCCCGCTCCAGCTCGTCGACCTCGGCGCGCACGCCGCCGCCGAGGTCCGCGATCGCGAGCTTGCCCGCCGGCACGTCGGTCAGCAGCTCGAGCGCGCGCTCGTGGGCGGACTGCCCGTCCTCGGCGTCGCGCGGCGAGAGCAGGAAGATCTCGGGGTCGATCCGCTCCAGCGCCAGCTCGAGCTCTTCCGCGTCCTTGACGTCCACGACGACCTCGAGCCCGAGCCCGGCGATCTCGTCCGCGAGCCGTTCCAGCTCGCCGTCGCCGTCGTTCCGCTCAACGCTGACCAGGCACGCGTCGGCGCCGCAGCGGCGGGCCTCCTCGGCCGAGCCCTCCGCCCGCCACAGCACGGGAAGCGACACCGCGTCGCGCAAACCGGCGAGCGCGTTCCAGACGATCACGCCCTCGGCCCGCTGCTCCTCGGCGAGGCGGGCCGCATCGAGATCGCCCACGGGAACGAGCACGGAGATCCCGTCGCCCTCGGAGATGGCCTGACTGAACCGGCGGCTGGTCACGCGCGCGTGGATCGTACGTTGTCTAGACGCCGATCGGATGCCAGACGGTCTTCAGCTCCAGGAACGAAGCGACATCCCAGGGGCTCTGGCCGTCGGCGGCTCCGCGGACGACGCGCTTGACGTTCTCGGCTGCTAGCCGCTCGAGCTCCGCGACGTCGCCGTCGGCGCCCGCGACATCGATGGCGTTGACGTCCATGTGGCCGGCGAGGATCGGCGCCAGTTCCGCCCGGTAGCCGGTGATGATGTTGACGACGCCGCCGGGGACGTCGGAGGTGGCGAGCACCTCCGCGAGCTCGACCGCGGCCAGCGGCTGCGACTCCGACGCGAGCACGACCGTCGAGTTTCCGCCGACGATCGCGGGCATCACGCGTGAGACGAGCCCGAGCAGCGGCGGCTCGTCGGGCGCGACGATCCCGACGACGCCCGTCGGCTCCGGGATCGTGAAGTTGAAGTAGGAGCCCGCGACCGGGTTCGAGGTCCCGAGCACTTGCGCGATCTTGTCGGCCCAGCCCGCGTACCAGACGATGCGGTCGACCGAGCGGTTGACCTCGTCCTCGTCGCCGGTGAGATCGGCGAAGTCGCGCGTACGCGCCTCGAGCATCTCGGCCACCCGGTACAGCACCTGCCCGCGGTTGTAGGCGGTCATGCCCGACCACTTGCCGAACGCTCCCCGGGCGGCGCGCACAGCGTCACGGACGTCCTTGCGCGAGCCCCAGGCGACGTTGGCGCCCTGCACCTCGTACGAGCGGCCCGACTCCGAGCGCGGGAAGGCGCCGCCGACGAAGAGCTTGTACGTCTTCCGCACCGGGAGGCGCTCGCTCACGCCTCGTCCTCGAACTTCAGGTACGGCGCCAGGCCGTGGAGGCCGCCCTCGCGGCCGAAGCCCGACTCCTTGTAGCCGCCGAACGGCGACGACGGGTCGAAGCGGTTGTAGGTGTTCGCCCAGACGACGCCGGCCCGCAGCCGCTGCGCCATCGAGAGGATGCGCGAGCCCTTGTCCGTCCAGACGCCGGCGGAGAGCCCGTACGGCGTGTTGTTTGCCTTCTCGACCGCCTCGTCGGGGGTGCGGAACGTGAGCACGGACAACACCGGGCCGAAGATCTCCTCCTGCGCGATGCGGTAGCTCTGCGCGACGCCGGTGAAGACCGTCGGCGCGAACCAGTAGCCCTTCTCGGGGAGCACGCAAGGCGGCTGGTAGATGTCTGCGCCCTCCTCCTTGCCGCTCTCGACGAGCTCGCTGATCTTCTCGAGCTGCATCGCCGAGTTGATCGCGCCCACGTCGGTGTTCTTGTCGAGCGGGTCGCCGACCCGCAGCGTCGTCAGGCGCCGCTTGAGCTTGTCGACCGCCGCCGTGTAGATGGACTCCTGCACGAACAGGCGCGAGCCGGCGCAGCAGACGTGGCCCTGGTTGAAGTAGATGCCGTTGACGATCCCCTCGACCGCCTGGTCGAGCGGCGCGTCGTCGAAGATGATGTTCGCTGCCTTGCCGCCGAGCTCGAGCGTCAGCTTCTTGCTCGTGCCCGCGAGCTCCCGCTGGATCGCCTTGCCGACCTCGGTCGAGCCGGTGAAGGCGATCTTGTCGACGTCCGGATGCTTGACGAGCTCGGCGCCGGCGCGGCCGTCGCCGGTGACGATGTTGACGACGCCCGGCGGCAGCTCCGCCTGGCGCAGCACGTCGCAGAAGAGGAGCGCGGTGAGCGGGGTCGTCTCGGCGGGCTTGAGGACGACCGTGTTCCCGGCCGCGAGCGCGGGCGCGATCTTCCAGGAGAGCATCAGCATCGGGAAGTTCCACGGGATGATCTGGCCCGCGACGCCGATCGGCCGCGGCTTGCGGTTCGGGAACGCGTACTCGAGCTTGTCCGCCCAGCCGGCGTAGTAGAAGAAGTGCGCGGCCGCGAGCGGGAGGTCGACGTCGCGCGACTCCTTGATCGGCTTGCCTCCGTTCAGCGACTCGAGCACCGCGAACTCACGCGAGCGCTCCTGGAGGATGCGCGCGATGCGGAAGAGGTACTTCGCGCGCTCGGCGGCCGGTCGCGAGCCCCATCCGTCGTCGAAGGCCTCCCGGGCGGCCTGAACTGCGAGGCCGACGTCCTCGGGCCCGGCCTGCGCGACCTCGGCGAGCTGCTCTTCGTCGCGGGGCGAGATGGTCGGGAAGTACTCGCCCGACCTCGGCTCGACCCAGTCGCCGCCCACGAACAGCCCGTACCGGTCCTGCAGCGTGACGATGTCGGTCGACTCGGGCGCCGGCGCATACGTCCAGTCGGCCGGAACGGGAGCCCGATCCTGCTTGCGCTCGAGATCGCTCATCGCAGCCGGCCTCCTCGAGCCAAAGCGAAAGCGCCGAGCCGCTCTCCGCGAGCCGCCGCGTGGGGGCCCGCCACCCACCCCCCACCCTTGATGGGTGGGGTTGAGAGTACGGCGCCCGATGTCACGGGAATGTGTCGGTTCCGGGTCAAATCAGTCGATCGTGAAGTAGTCGGGGCTCTGGTACAGGCCGGTTTTCTCCTTGCGGATCTGCATGAGGACGTCGTTCAGCAGGGAGGACGCGCCGAAGCGATGCAGGTCCGGGGTGAGCCAGTCCGGGCCGACGGTCTCGTGCACGACGACCAGGTGCTGCACGGCCTGCTTCGCATTGCGGATCCCGCCGGCCGGCTTGAACCCGACCTTGCGGCCCGTCTCCTCGTGCACGTCGCGGATCGCCTCGAGCATGCAGAGCGAGACGGGAAGCGTCGCTGCCGGCGACACCTTGCCCGTCGACGTCTTGATGAAATCGGCGCCGGCGGCCATCGCGAGCAGGCTCGCCCGGCGCACGTTGTCGTACGTCCCCAGCTCGCCGGTCTCGAGGATCACCTTCAGGTGCGCGTCGCCGCTCGCCTCCTTCACCCGCACGATCTCGTCGTACACCTTCGCGTAGCGGCCGGAGAGGAAGGCGCCGCGGTCGATCACCATGTCGATCTCGTCGGCGCCGAGCTCGACGGCGCTGCGCACGTCCGCCACCTTGAGGTCGGTCGGGTACTGACCCGAAGGGAACCCCGTGGCGACCGAGGCCACCTTGACGTCACTGCCCGCGAGCCGCTCCTTCGCATGGCGGACGAGGTTGGGATAGACGCACACCGCGGCGACGGCCGGAATCGTCCGGTCGGCGTCGGGTCGCATCGCCTTCGAGCAGAGCGCCGCGACCTTGCCGGGCGTGTCGGCGCCCTCGAGCGTCGTCAGGTCCATCATCCGTACGGCCAGGTCGAGCGCCCAGAGCTTCGCGTCCTTCTTGATCGAACGCTTGGCAAGCGAAGCCGCGCGCTCCTCGAGCGCGACCGCGTCGACCGACCCGACGCGAGGGATCCGGGGCTCGAGCGGAAGCTCGAAGCCGGCCGGAAGAGCCGGCGCCTTCGCCATGGGTTGAGTGTAGCCCCGCTCCCTCGCCCGACCGCGGCGCTCAGGCCTCGATCTCGACGTCCTCGCAGGCCAGCTCGATCGACTCGATCGCGACCTCGTTCGCCTTCGCAGCGAGCGTCGGGCCGTCGTACTTCACGGGCCAGGCGTCCCGCAGGAGCCAGCGCCGGACGTCCTGCCGCGAGGCGTCGAGCAGGACGATCACCGCACTCCGGCGTTGCAGGTCGCCGAGCGACACCGCCCGGAACCACTCGTACAGCGAGAGGTCGCTCGTGATTCCTCGCTTCAGGATCGCGTTGGAGACGCTCGTCCGGCCCGGGAGCTTGCGCGTCCACGACACCTTGTCGGCGCCCTCGCGATACTCGACGACCGCGATCGACGCCGTCGGGACGATCACCTCGGCGAACTGGGCCTCGGCGATGCCGTCGATCTCGACGCGGAAGTTGAAGTTGCGGTACGGCTGCTCGTCAGGCATCGGTCTCTCCTTCGGGAACGTAGGCGAGGTCGCGGTAGATCGAGAGGTCGTGCGTCATGGCGTGCTTGCGCCGCTCGCCGCCGGGCGTCCGGTAGGCCACGGTCGCGGTCAGCTGCGTCGGCTCGTCGCGGCCGAAGTAGGCGGCGCTCGAATCGAGCAGCGTGCGCACTTCCCGGCCTGGGCCGAGGAATTCGATCCGCCGGAACAGCCCCAGCTCGTTCATCTCGCGACGGCCGCCGAGACCGCGGAACGGTTTGTCGAAGCTGGTCGAGACACCCAGAGCCGGCGCCGGGCCGATGTTCCGAACACCGACGTAGAGCAATCCGCGGTCGAACTCGAAGTCGACGACGACCTGCAGGTCCGTGTCGGGCGGCGGCACGGCGGAGATGCTAGATCGCGAACGACGCGCGCCAGCGCCGCAGCAGCAGCCACTGCACGCAGACGATCGCCGCCGTGATCCCGAACATCACGAGCGTCGCTGCAGCCGCGTAGCCGTAGCGCAGGTACTCGAACCCCTCGCGGTAGACGAAGAGCGGCAGATAGGTGGTGGCGTAGGGCGGCGGGCCGCCGTCGGTCAGGATCAGCGCCGGCACGAAGTTGAGCTGGAACGTGAAGATCGTGTCGCGCAAGAGCAGGAGCGCGAGCACGGGCGCCATCAGCGGCAACGTCAGCCGCGTCAAGGCCCACCAGGCGCCCGCGCCCTCGACCGCGGCGAGCTCGTACAGCTCGCGCGGGAGCGAGGCCCGGACGGCGAGCACCACGACGAACGCCTCGCCGAGCGTGAACGCCGTCATCACGATCACCGCCCAGCGGGCGGAGCCGGGGTCCGAGAACCACGACGGCGACGGCAGACCGAGCCGGTCGAGCGTCAGGTTCAGCGGCCCGTACAGCGGGTTGAAGATCCACAGCCAGACCAGCGCCCAGGCGATGTCGGGGACCGCCGTCGGCAGATAGACCGCCGTCCGCGCGCCGCCCACGCCGCGGAAGCCGCGAGCGAGGAGCAGGCCGAGCGCGAGCGCGCCCGCGAGCCGGATCGGAACCGCCCACGCGACGAACGAGAGCGAGTTCTCGACCGCCTGCCGGAAGACGTCGTCGTGCCAGAGCTCGCGGAAGTTCCCGAGCCCGATCCAGTCCGGCGACCGCAGGAGGTCGTACTCGGTGAACGCCAGCCAGAGGGTGACCGCGGCCGGAACGAAGACGAGCCCGCCCAGCCCGACGAGGTACGGGGCGAGCATCGCCGCGAGCTCCAGGCGGTCGCGTCGCACGCTCAGTCCTGCACGCGGGCCCAGATCGAGCGGGTGGCCGCGTCGAGCTCCCGGGCGACCTCGCCGGGCGTCGCGCCCTCGTACAGCGCCTCCTCCAGCACCGGCCCGGCCGCGTCCTCGATCTCCGGCCACTCGGGCACCGTCGGCACGCGCTGGATCACCGGGATCGTGTCGAGGAAGACGCGCGAGTTGGCCGGCTTCGCGCTCGGGTCGAGGAACGCGTCCGACTCGGCTATCTCGCGCAGGGACGGAACGGTCCGTCCTGCACGCGCCGTGATCCGCTGCCCCTCGGCGCCGAGCGCGAACTCGACGAACCGCCAGGCCGCATCCTTGTTGTCCGAGCCCTTCGTCAGGCAGTAGGCGTCCGAGTGCAGGATCCCCGCCTGCTCCTTGAAGCTCGGGAGCGGCGCCACGTCCCAGTCGAACGCGCTGATCGTCCGGAAGGACGGGGTCGAACGGCGCGACGAGAGGATCATCCCGAGGCGGCCGTTCATGAACCGGGACTCGTCGTCCTCGGCCTCCACCTCCTCCTCGCTCGGGATCGCCCGGTACGCGGTGTGGAGCAGCATGAACTCGCGCAGCGGCGTCTGTGCCGCCGGCTCGTCGAGCGCGAAGCCGGAGAGGTCGTCGCGCACGAGGTCGCCGCCGTTCGACCAGACGAACGGCGCGATCCTGATCAGCGACGGCTCGACGCCCACGCCGTACTGGTCGCGCTTGCGGTCGGTCAGCTTCACGGCCGTGTCGACGAACTGCTTCCACGTCCAGTCGCCGCTCGGCAGCGGGAGGCCCGCCTTCCGGAAGAGCGCCTTGTTGTAGTAGACGACGAGGCTCGAGATGTTCTGGGGCAGGCAGCTCAGCTTCCCGTCGAAGCGGAACGCGTCCAGCGCCTGCGGGTAGAAATCGCCTTCCTCGAAGGCATCGGACTCCGACAGTCGGTCCTCGATCGGCTCGAGCTGGCCCTTCGCGGCGAACTGGCCGTAGAAGCGGTAGTTCAGGAGGAAGAGGTCCGGCGGCCGCCCGCCGGCGATCGAGGTCGCGAGCCGGGCCAGGAGGTCGTCGCGGTCGCTGGCCTCGACGAGCTGGACGCGGACGTCGGGCTCTTCGGCCTTGAACGCCGTGATCACCTCGCGGTACGCCTTCAGCTCCTCGGGGTCGCCGAAGACGAGGAACTGGACCTCTCCGTCGGCGGCGCCTCCACCGCCGTCGTCGCCGCCGCAGGAGGCGACCGTCAGGGAGACGAGCACGAACAGGAGCGCGGACAACCGTGTCATGTGGCGACCCTCCGAAGGATTCGATGCAGGGGAACGAGTGCGATCACGATCGGCACGGTGGCGAGCGTCGCCCCCGCGAGCAGGACCGGGAGATCCTGCCTGCCCAGCGCCGCGAGCGAGCGGAGACCGAGCGGCAGCGTGTACTTGTCCTCGTCGAAGATGTAGAGCAGCGGGTCGAGGAAGTTCGCCCAGCAGACGACGAACGCGAGCGCGGCGACCGTGGCCGTCGCGGGACGGACGAGCGGCATGGCAACGCGAAGCCAGAGGCGGAAGGGCCCGGCGCCGTCGACGCGGGCGGCGTCGAACAGCTCCTGCGGCAGGCGACGGAACGACCACCAGTACAGGACGACGTAGAACGGCGACATCCCGAGCAGCGCGGGGGCGACGAGCGGGACGTAGGTGTCGACGAGGCCGAGCGTCCGGAAGACGGCGAACCGCGGCACGAGCAGCGCCGTCGTGGGAACCATCAGGGCGACGAACGAGAGCACGAGCACGAACCGGGCAAGGCGCGGCGGCAGCTGCGAGATCGCGAAGCCGGCCCACGAGGCGACCAGGACCGCGAGCGGGACCGCGAGCGCCGCGACGAGCAGGGAGTTGGCCGCGTAGCGGCCGAGGTCGACGAGCTCGAACGCCTGGTCGTAGCCGGCGAGCGTCACCGGATCCGGCAGCAGCTCGGGGCCACGCGGGGGCGGCAGGCCGGGCTCTCGCAGCGAGCCCGTGACCATCAGGACGAGCGGAAAGACGAACAACAGCGCGGCGGCGGCAGCCAGGCCCGGCCGGACGAAGCGCCTCAAAGGCCCAGCCGCTCCAGGAGCCGCTCGTCACGCCGCCAGCGCGGCTTCACCTTGACCTGGAGCTCGAGGAAGACCTTATGCCCGAGCAGCGCCTCGATCTCCGGCCGCGCCCGCGTCCCGATCTCCCTGACCATCTGCCCGCCGCGGCCGACGACGATCTGCTTCTGCGAGTCCGTCTCGACGTAGAGGCTCGCCCGCAGGACCTTCTCGTCGAGCTCCTCGACCTCGACCGTGATCGCGTGAGGCACCTCGTCGCGAGTCAGCTGTAGGGCCTTCTCGCGCACGAGCTCCGCCACCTGCTCCTCCGCCGAGAGGTCCGTGCGCTGCTCGGGCGGGAAGTACGCCGGGCCTTCGGCGAGCAGCTCGGCGAGCTCCTCTCGAAGAGCGTCCACCCCGTCCCCCGTCCGGGCGCTCACCGGGTGGACCGCGTGGAAGTCGCCGAGCCGCGCGGCATTCAGCAGCTGCTGGGCAATGTGACCCGGCTTGAGGCGGTCGACCTTGTTGACGGCGATCACGACCGGCACGCCCAGCTCGAACACGCGCCGGGCGATGAAGCGGTCGCCGGCGCCGATCCGCTCGCGGGCGTCGAGCACGAGCAAGACTGCGTCGACGTCCTCGAACGACGAGTCGACCGTGCGCTGCATGTGCTCGGTCAGGGGGTCGCGCGGCCGCTGGAAGCCGGGGAGGTCGGCGAGGACGAGCTGCCAGTCGTCGCCGTTCGCCACCCCGAAGATCCGCCTCCGCGTCGTCTGCGGCTTGTCCGAGACGATCGCGACCTTGCCGCCGCACAGCGCGTTCACCAGGCTGGACTTGCCGACGTTGGGGCGGCCAGCGACCGCGACGATGCCGGATCTCACAGGACGAACGAGTCCGGCAGCAGTTCCGCCGGGGTCACCGTGGCGATTTCGCCGTTGCCGCGGCGGTAGGTGACCCGGTCGAGCCGCCACTCGGCGAGCCACTGGCGGCAGCCCCCGCAGGGTGACGCTGTGATCGCGATCTCCTCCAGGTCGCCGGGTTTGAGCCCCGCGGTCGCGGCGGCGCCGATGCAGCACTTCTCGGCGCAGATCCCCAACGGATACGCCGCGTTCTCGACGTTCACGCCGGTGAAGACGCGGCCGTCTCTCGCGCGCGCGGCTGCGCCGACGAAAAAGCTCGAGTACGGCGCGTAGGCGTTCCGCGCCGCCTCGTCCGCGGCGGCCAGGAGCTCGTCGCTCATGCCAGCACCTGGAAGACGACGAGCGCGACGAGCGCCCCGAGCAGGCCACCGAAGGCGACCTCGGCGAGGGAGTGCATGCCGGCCTCGATCCTGGTCTGCGCCACCAACAGCGCCATGATGAACGTCAGCGAGCTGATCAGGAACCAGTGCTGGAAGTCGCCGAGGATCGCCGTCACCGCCATCCAGCCGCCGAAGGCGATCGCCGCGTGCCCCGAGGGGAGCCCGCCGCGCAGCGGTGTGCCGCGGCCGGTGTAGGCCTTGAAGGCGATCACGACGATGATCGTCAGCACGAGCGCGATCAGCGTCAGCTCCGCAGGCGCGTCGCGGATCCGGTCGATCAGGCGCGAGCTGCGATTGGCGAACTGGTCGGAGAAGACGAGGTAGCCGACGGCGATCGCGTTGACGGTCGAGATGAGGACCGCGCCCGCGGCGATGTCCTTGGCCAGCTTCGCCAGCGGGTCGAAGGCGGTCGTCGCCACGTCGATCGACGCCTCGATGGCCGTGTTGACCATCTCGGTGATCAGCACGAACGAGATCGAGAGGAGCAGCGCGATCAGCTCGAGCCTGTCGACGCCGGTCGCGATCGCCGCGACCAGGACCGCCGCCGCGGCCGTGAAGTGAATGCGCATGTTCCGCTGCGTGCGAAGGACGTGGATGATCCCTTCGAACGCGAAGTTGAAGCTGTCGAAGATCGACGGTGCCGGTTTCATCGGAGGAGCGCCGCCTCGCGCGCGGCCATGTCGACGCCGTGGTCGTAGCCGAGCAGGTGAAGGAGCCCGTGCACGAGCGGCGCGCGCCAGGCGTCCCCGATCACCTGCGGGCACAGAATCGCGTCCCCGAGCTGGCGCGGAACGCCTTCGGGAAGCTCGTCGCGCGCGTCGATCGGGAACGAGAGCACGTCCGTCGGCTCGTCGACGCCGAGGTGCTGGTGCTTCAGCGTGCGCATCTCCTCCGGCCCCACGAACGCGAGCCCGAGCTCGCCTTCCTCGACCCCCTCGGCCGCGAGAACCTCGCGCGCGAGTGCCGTGGCCGCATCGGCCTCCACGTCGACGCCGCTCCGGTTCTGCACCTCGACCACCACCATGCCGCTACTTCCGGCGCTGTGTGCCCGTCTCCTCCGCATGCTGCTTGTACGCCTCGACGATGCGCTGCACGAGCTTGTGGCGCACGACGTCCTTGTGGCTGAAGGAGATGAAGGCGATCCCGTCGAGCGAGGCGAGCACGTTCTGCACCTGGATGAGGCCGGACGCCTGGTCGCGCGGGAGGTCGATCTGCGTCACGTCCCCGGTGACGACCACCTTGGACCCGAAGCCGAGCCGCGTGAGGAACATCTGCATCTGCTCAGGGCTCGTGTTCTGCGCCTCGTCGAGGATGATGAACGAGTCGTTGAGCGTGCGGCCGCGCATGAACGCGAGCGGCGCCACCTCGATCGTGCCGCGCTCCATATAGGCGTTCAGCCGGTCGGGGTCGAGCATGTCGAACAGGGCGTCGAAGAGCGGCCGCATGTAGGGGTCGACCTTGGCGAGCACGTCACCCGGCAGGAAGCCGAGCCGCTCGCCCGCCTCGACCGCGGGGCGCGTGAGGATGATCCGCCCGACCTGCCGCTCCGACAACGCCGCCACGGCGAGCGCGATCGCCAGGTACGTCTTCCCGGTGCCGGCAGGCCCGATGCCGAACGTGACGGTGCAGTTGCGCATGGCCTCGACGTAGCGCTTCTGCGTGACCGTCTTCGGCGTGATGTTCTTGCCGCGGTGGCGCCAGACGACATCCTCGAAGACCTCGCGGACGTCCTCCCCCTCGTCGAGCACGCCGAGCACTGCGTCGACCGTGCCGGGGCCGATCTCGTTGCCGCCCTCGAGCAGGTCGACGAGCTCTCCGACCACGTTGCGGGCCTCCGCGACAGAGGAGTCGTCGCCCTCGATCGTCAGCTGGTTGCCACGTAGGCGAATCGAGCAGCGCAGACGGTCCCGGAGCGTGTCGAGCACGCCGTCACCGACACCCGCCAGCTCGGCAGCCACGTCGTTGGAGACCGAGAGGGTTTCCTGCACGCGATCAGTGTAGGACGATGTACCCGTGACCGATCCGCTGCTCCTCCGTGACGAGGCCGACGAGGCGCTTGCCTATGCGATACGGGAGGCGAGGCGCTACCTCGCGGAGCTCGGGGAGTCCGCGGTGCTGCCGGAGGGCGCCACCGAGGCGGCGGAGCACTTCGCCGGTGGCCTCCCGGACGCCGGCGACGGCGCGCTCGCCGCGCTGACCGAGCTGGTGGAGCGCGGGATCCCCGCGGCGACGCGCTCCTCGGGCCCGCGGTTCTTCCACTTCGTGACGGGCGGCGTGACGCCGGCCGCTCAGGGGGCGGACTGGCTCGCCTCGACGCTCGACCAGAACGCGTTCTCCGCCGTGAGCTCCCCGCTCGCGGTACGGCTGGAGGCCGTGACGATCGCCTGGCTGCTCGAGCTCTTCGAGCTGCCCTCGAGCTGGGGCGGCGTCCTCACTACGGGCGCGACGACAGCGAACTTCACCGCGCTCGCGGCAGCGCGGCGCTGGTGGGCGGAGCGGCACGGCGTCGATGTCGACGACCGCGGTTTCCCGGGCCTGCCGGCCATGCCGATCTTCTCCAGCGGCTACATCCATCCGAGCGCGACGAAGGCGCTGGCGATGCTCGGCCTCGGACGCGGGTCGGTCCGCGTGCTCGCGAAGGACGCGGCGGGGCGGCTGGACGTCGAGGCGCTCGAGCGCGAGCTGCAGGCGCTCGACGGCGCTCCGGCGATCCTGATCGGAAACGCAGGCGACGTGAACACGGGCGACTTCGATCCGCTCGAGCGGATGGCCGACCTCGCGGAGCGGTTCGGCGCCTGGCTCCACGTGGACGGCGCGTTCGGGCTCTTCGCGCGCGTGACCCCTCGGGCCAGGCAGCTCGCCGCCGGCGTCGAACGGGCCGACGCGGTCATCTCCGACGGGCACAAGTGGCTCAACGTCCCGTACGACTGCGGCTTCGCCTTCCTGCGGGATCCGGGGCCGCTCCATGCGACCTTCGGCTTCACGGCGGCTTACCTCCCCGGTGACGAGCTGCCCGGGCCGGAGGCGTCGAGGCGCGCCCGGTCGATCGCGGCCTGGGCGACGTTGCGCGCCTACGGGCGCTCGGGCTACCGCGCCATGGTCGAGCGGCATCTCGCGCTGGCGCAGCGGCTGGCCGACCGGGTCGACACGGTCCCGAGCCTCGAACGGCTCGCGGACGTACCGCTCAACATCGTCTGCTTCCGGTGCCGCCCGGCTCACGTGGACGAGGGCGACCTCGACGACCTCAACACGCGCATCGGTCAGGCACTGCTCGCCGACGGCCGCGTCTACGTCGGCACGACGCGATACGAGGGCCGCGTGGCATTCCGGCCCGCCATCGTCAACTGGCGCACGACCGAGGCCGACATCGACCTGATCACTGACGTCGTCGTCGAGCTCGGCGAGCGCGAGCTCGCCGCTGCAGGGCGCTAGGCGGAGCGCTCAGCAGTCACGATCTCGGCACAAAGCTGCGCGCATTCTGCGCGCCCCACACGACTACGATCGCATCGGGGAGGAGGTTGGTGCACCTGGGCCCCAACCGAACGGGTCGCGGCTGATGGAGCCATGGCCGGTGCGAGCTCGGCCGCGGTAGAAAGAGCTACGCGAGCTTCTCGCGCACGAGCTGGCTGACCGCCGAGCCGTCGGCACGACCCGCGATCTGCGGCATCACGTCGGCCATCACCCGGCCCAGGTCGCGCAGGCTGGTCGCGCCCGTCTCGGCGATGGCGTCGTCGACGATCTCCTCGAGCTCCTCCTCGGACAACGGCTCGGGCATGAACTCCTCGAGCACCTCGAGCTCGGCCTCCTCCCCATCCGCCTGCTCGTCGCGTCCCGCCGACCTGAAGGCGTCCGCCGCCTCGATCCGCTTCTTGCGCTCCCGCTGGAGCACCTGCAGCTCCTCGTCGTCGTGGAGCGGCCGCTGCAGCTCCTTCTCCGCCGACCGCAGGCTCGCGAGAATCAGACGAAGCGCGTCGCGACGGTCCGTGTCGCGCTCCTTCATCGCCTGCTCGAGCTCGCGCTCCAACTCCTTGATCAGGCTCATGCGGGCATCCCCTGGATCCGGCCGCCGAGCAGGTGCCAGTGCAGGTGGAAGATCGTCTGGCCGCCGCCGGGGCCGACGTTGACGAGCACGCGGTAGTCCTCGAGCCCGGACTCGCGGGCCGTGTCGGCGACGAACTCGAGCATCCGCTTGGTCTCCTCCGGCTCGAACTCTCCCACGTCGCGAAATGTTTCGACATGGCGCTCGGGGAGGATCAGCAGGTGCGTCTCGGCCTTCGGGTTGATGTCCCGGATCGCGACGAAGCCGTCACCCGACCGCACGTGATCGCCCTCGGCGACGAGCCGGCAGAACAGGCAGTCAGACGACACCGATGATCCCGTCCTCGGTGACTGATTCTGCCCGCGCCCGCACGATCGACCCAACCGGAGTCTCGTCCGGGACGAGCCAGGGCGAGTAGTCGTCGCCGTAACCTCGGCCGGGACGGTCGACGAGCACCGCGTCCTCGGAGCCGAGCTTGCTCCGCCATCGGCGCAGACAGGCCTCGTGCGAGGCCGATCTAAGCCTGGCGCCGCGCTCCTTCTTGACGGCTCGCGGAACGGTGTCCGCCTCCGCCGTCGCGGTACCGGGCCGGGGCGAGTACGGGAACACGTGCACCTTCGTGATCCCTGCCTCCGCGATCACCGACAGCGTGCGCTCGAATGCGGACTCGTCCTCGTCCGGGAAGCCGACGATCACGTCGGTCGTCACGTTGAAGTCGCCGAGCGGCGCGATCCGCTTCAGGAAGGTGGAGGACGTGTAGCGCCGGCCCATCGCGCTCAGCACGGCGTCGTCGCCGGACTGCATCGGCACGTGGAGGTGCCTCGCGAGGGTCGGCGTCTCCCGGACGGCGTCGACGAGCCTGTCGTCGACGTGGTTCACCTCGATGGAGGAGAGCCGAAGCCGCTCCACTCCCGGGAGGTTCCCCGCCTCGCGCACGAGGTCGCCGAGCCTGTAGCCGGCGGCGCGGTCCCGGTAGCACCCGAGGTTGATGCCGGTCAGCACGATCTCGCGATGCCCCTGTGCGACGCGGCGGCGGATCTCCCGCAGCACCGCCGCGACGGGCCGACTTCGCGACGCTCCGCGGACGAGCGGCACGACGCAGAACTTGCACGAGAAGCTGCAGCCGTCCTGAACCTTGACGAACGCACGAATCCGCTCGAGCCGCGCGTCGGCCTGGACGCAGCCGATCGCGCCGACGTCCTCCGCCACGACATCGGGCGTGTCCTCACTCCTTCGCGCGACGACGCGGACGTTCGTCGCCGCGCCCGCGAAGGCGCCGTGCAGGTTGGCTCCGCATCCGGTCACGTACACGCGACCGTGCGTGCGCGCTGCGCGCGAGACCGCCTGGCGGGACTTGCTCACGGCCTCGTGCGTCACGCAGCACGTGTTCACGACCGCGACGTCCGCGCCCTCGCCGAGCTCGGAATGTCCGTCGGCGAGCAGCCGCTCGCGGACGTGCTGCGCATCCGTCTGGGACACCTTGCAGCCGAGGAAGCGAACCGAGAACGTGGCCACCGAGCAGAGGATGCTACTTCGCGCGGAACTGATCGGCTGCCCAGCCGTCTCGCGCACGACTCCCCGCATGGGCGAGCCCTGGCAGCTCTGGCCGTTCCCCTTCGAGATAGCCCGACGTGATCACCGTCGCCGCGTCGAGTACCGGCACGACGGCCTCGACGACGTCGAGCGCGATGTTCGCGACCGCCACGTCCGCCGCCGGCAGGCGGCCGCTGCGTGCGTCGATGAGGGCGGCGTGAACCGCCACGCGATTCGCCGCGGCGTTGGTCTCCGTCGCCTCGACGGCCGCCGGATCGACGTCGACTGCGTACACGGGGCGGAAGCCGAGCTTCGCCCCGGCGATCGCCAGCACGCCCGAGCCGCAGCCCACGTCGAGCAGCGATCCACCCTCGAGCTCGAGCAGCAGCTCGAGCACGAGCCGCGTTGTCGAATGAGCTCCTGTCCCGAACGCGCGGCCGGGATCGACGACCACGGAGATCGCGTCGGCGGGCGGGTCCTCCCAGGGCGGCCCAACCCATAGCCGGCCGATTCGCACGGGACGGTGAAACGCGCGCCAGCGGTGCTCCCAGCCCGGCTCGACAGGCTCGCTGCGACTGTCACTGAACGCGACCCGGAAGCGCCCTTCCCCGCCGCTGTCCGTGTACGCCGTGAGGAGGACTCCCTCGGACGTCTCCGACTCCTCGAACCCGTCCGGAAAGAGCTCGAGCAGCGTCGCGCGCGCCTCCTCGGCGGCGTCCGGGGCGACCGTCACGAAGACGCGTCGAAGCTCCTCGCTCAGCGAAACGCGCTCTTCAGCTTCTCGAAGAACCCCTCGTCGGCCCTGTACGTGTCGTCGCCGGCGGACGCCTCGAAGTCCTGCAGCAGCCGTCGCTGCTCCTCGGACAGCTTTCTCGGGACGGCCACGTTGACGAGGATGCGATGGTCGCCGGAGCCGAAGCCCTGGAGCACGGGCATCCCGCGGCCGCGCAGGACGCGGATCTCGCCGGGCTGGGTACCGGGCGCGAACTCGAGCGCCTCATCGCCGCCGAGCGTCGGGACCGTGATCGTCGCGCCGAGCGCCGCCTGCGTCATCGTCAGGTCGACCGTCGAGAACAGGTCGTCACCCTCGCGGACGAAGCGCGGATCGGGCAGCACGCGTACCTGCACGTAGAGGTCGCCGGCCCGCGCGCCCTTCAGGCCCGCATGCCCCTCGCCGCTCAGGCGGATCCGCTGGCCGTCGTGGATCCCGGGCGGAATCTCGACGTCGAGCGCACGCTGCTCGACGCTTCGGCCGCTGCCCGAGCACACGCGGCAGGGATGGTTGATGACCACACCGGCGCCCGAGCACGTCGGGCAGGACCGCACGCGCCTGAACTCCCCGAACGCGTTCCGGGAGACCTGGGCCACTTGTCCGTTGCCGCCACACGTCTCGCATGTCTGCGCCTGCTTGCCGGGCTCCACGCCGCTGCCGGCACAGACGTCGCACGGCATCGCGACGGGGAACGGCACCGACCGCGCGGTGCCGTTGGCCGCCTCGACGAGCTCGATCTCGACCTGCGCCGTGACGTCCGCTCCACGCCGGCGCCGCTGCCGCGGCGACGCTCCGAAGATGTCGTCGCCGAAGAAGGCCGAGAAGATGTCGGTGAGGTCGCCCATGTCGAAGTGGCTCGGCTGGTGGCCGGTGCCGCGGAGGCCGGCATGGCCGTAGCGGTCGTAGAGCTCGCGCGACTCCGGCTTCGAGAGCACTTCGTACGCCTCGACGACCTCGCGGAAGCGCTCCTCCGCGTCGGGGGCGTCGGAAACGTCGGGGTGCAGGCTGCGGGCGAGGCCGCGGAAGGCCTTCTTGATCGCGGCCTCGTCGGCGTTGCGTGGCACGCCGAGCACCTCGTAGTAATCGCGCTCAGTGGTCGCCACGTTCGAAGGTTAGCGAGGTGGTTCGGCGGGCCTTGGGGCGGGATCAGGGCTCGTCGTACAGCTCCGCCACGAAGCGCGAGAGCTCGGACGCCGCGCCGCGCACCGTGCGGATCGCGACGCCGTAGTCCATCCGCAGCGGACCGAGGAGGCTGACCGCTCCGAGCGGGCGATTGGCGACGCCATACGTCGCTCCGACGAGCGCCAGCTCGCGCAGGGCGGGATGCTCGAGCTCCTCGCCGACACGCACGAACGGACGCCGCGGGTCGAGCGCCTGCCGCAGCAGCTCGAGCAGAGCTGCCCGCTGCTCGAGCACCCCGAGCAGGTCGCGGTAGCCGGCGAGCTGGTCGCGTCGCGCATCGACCAGGAGCGCCGCCGCCCCGCCGACGTAGAGGCGCTGTTCGTGCTCGCCCGTGTCGCCGAACGCCGGCTGGAGCGCCGAGAGGAACCCGCGCTCTCGCTCGTTCAGGTCGGGATTGCCGAAGTGGCGCCTGAGGCGATGGCTGCCGAGCGGCAGGCCCGACACCTGTTCGTTGAGGTACTGAGCCGCCCACTTCGCGAGGCCGGCATCGACCGGCTCGTCGAAGACGGCCACCCGCTTCGTCACGCCGCCCGTGGACGTGATGACCACGGCCATCACGACCTGCGGCTGGAGCGTCAGCACCTCGACGTGCCGCACGATCGCAGCCGCGAGCGGCGGCGCCGACACGAGGGCGAGGAGGCTCGTCAGCTGCGAGAGCATCTCCGTGGTCGCCTGAAGCGCCGCCTCGACCTCGCCTCGCCCGGCGCCGAGCTCGAGCGGGAACTCGGGCGCGCGCGGTTCGAGCCGGTCAAGGAGGCCGTCGACGTAGAGCCGGTAGCCGCGGTCTGTCGGAATGCGTCCCGCCGATGTGTGCGGATGCGTCAGCAGTCCCCGCAGCTCGAGCTCGGCCAGCTCGCTTCGGACGGTCGACGGCGAGACGTTGATCCCCCCTCGCTCGACCAGCGTCTTGGACCCGACCGGCTGGCCCGTCGCCAGGTATTCCTCCACGAGGCTCCGCAGGATCCCGGTCTGCCGCTCGGAAAGCCCCGACTCCACTGTGCCGATCTTAGCCCTTTGCAGGTTTTTTATACGACAAGCTCGGCCGCGACCGCGTCGCCGACAAAGCGTCCGCGCGCTGTCAGCGCCACCGTACGGTCCTCACCCTCTCCCGAGCGCTCGACGAGCGCAAGCGCCTCCATTCTGGAGAGGGCAGCCGGATCGAGCGCGTCCGCGAACCGAGCCAGCGGGAGCGGCTGGTCGAGCCGAAGCGCCAGCATCGCCCGCTCGCGCGACCGCACCTGGGCCGGAAGAGGCTCGAGCTCCCGTGGCGGCGTCCGGCCCGACGCGAGCGCCTCGAGATAGCCGCGCAGCCTGGGGGCGTTGCGCCAGCGCAGATCGCCGACCGTCGACACGGCGCCGATCCCCAGGCCGAGGTAGTCACGCGCGCGCCAGTACGCGAGGTTGTGGTGCGAGCGGAGATCCCGACCGTCGGCGCGCTCGGGCGCGATACAGAAGTTGGCTGTCTCGTACCAGCGGTAGCCGGCCGCAGTGAGGACCGCGACGAGCCGCTCGAAGTAGCCCTCCATAGCCTCCGCTTGACGCTTCAGCTCCTCCCCGTGCGCGTGCGTGAAGCGCGTTCCCGGCTTCGCCTCCAGCTCGTACAGGGAGAGGTGCTCCGGCGCAAGCGCGAGAGCCGCCTCGAGGTCCCGCTCGAGGTCGGCGGCGCTCTGGCCTGGGATCCCGTAGATGAGATCGAGCGAGATGTTGTCAAACTTGGCATCACGCAGATGGTAGAACGCGCGGCGGACGACGTCCGGCGTCGCGCGCCGCTCGAGCACCTCGAGCAGATGCGGCTGGAAGCTCTGGGCGCCGAGCGAGATCCGCGTGACCCCCGCGTCGCAAAGAAGCCGACCAAGCTCGGGAGTGACCGTCTCGGGGTTGGCCTCGACCGTCACTTCGTCGGCGGGCGGGAGCGAGGCGAGCAGACGACCCAGCGCAACGGGGGCGAGGAACGTCGGCGTCCCTCCGCCGAGGAAGATCGTCTCGAGCTCCGGCGCGAGACGCGCCCGCTCGAGCGCAAGCTCCGCAAGCAGCGCCTCCGAGTACGCGTGGTGATCGTCCTGGCGACCGACCAGGGTGACGAAATCGCAGTACCCGCAGCGGTACGCGCAGAAGGGCAGGTGCAGGTAGAGGTGGCGAATGCGGCTCATCGCTTGGCCTCGTCGAGGTTGAGGACGGCGAGGAACGCCTCTTGCGGAACCTCGACCGCCCCGACCTGCTTCATTCGCTTCTTGCCGGCCTTCTGCTTCTCGAGCAGCTTGCGCTTGCGCGTGATGTCGCCGCCGTAGCACTTCGCGAGCACGTCCTTGCGCTTCGCCTTCACGGTCTCGCGCGCGATCACCCGCGACCCGATCGCGGCCTGGATCGGAACGTCGAAGAATTGCCGCGGGATCTCCTCGCGCAGCCGGTCGACGAGCGCACGCCCGCGCCCATACGCGGAATCGCGGTGGATGACGAGCGACAGTGCGTCCACCGGCTCGCCCGCGATGAGGATGTCGACCCGGACGAGCTCGCCCTCCCGGTAACCCGCGAGGTCATAGTCGAAGCTGGCGTATCCGCGTGTCCGCGACTTCAGCTGGTCGTAGAAGTCGAGGACGATCTCGGCGAGCGGCAGCTCGTAGATCAGGACGACACGCTCCTCGGACAGGTACTCCATGTGGTCGAACCGGGCTCGGCGCTCGTTGCAGAGCTCCATCACGGCGCCGACGTATTCCTTCGGCACGATCACGGACCCCTTGATGTACGGCTCCTCGACCCGTTCGACCTCGCTCGGCAGGTCGGAGGGGCTGTGTACCTCGATCTCCTCGCCGGTCTTCGTCACGACGAGGTAGGCCACGTTCGGCGCGGTCACGAGCAGATCGAGGTCGAACTCGCGCTCGAGCCGTTCGCGCACGATCTCCATGTGCAGCAGGCCGAGGAAGCCGCAGCGGAAGCCGAAGCCGAGCGCCTGGGAGGTCTCCGGCTCGTAGACGAGCGCCGCGTCGTTGAGCTTGAGCTTCTCGAGCGCGTCGCGCAGCTCCGGATAGTCGTCGGAATCGGTCGGGAACAGGCCGGCGAAGACCATCGGCTTGACGTCCTTGTAGCCGGGCAGCGGCCGCTCCGCCGAGCGGGCCTCGACGGTGAGCGTGTCGCCGACCCGGAGCCGGCTGACGTCCTTGAGGCCGGTGACGACGTAGCCAACCTCCCCCGCCTCCAGCGACCCGGCCGGCGTCATCGTCGGCGCGAAGAAGCCGAGCTCTTCGGCCTCGAACCGCGTCCCCTGCGCCATAGCGCGGAGGCGCTCACGCGGTCGGAACGCGCCGTCGACGACACGGACGAACGCGACGACGCCGCGGTACTGATCGTATGAGGAGTCGAACACGAGTGCGCGCGCCGGCGCCTCGCTCTCGCCCGCGGGCGGCGGAAAGCGCTCCACGATCGCATCGAGTACCTCGGCGACCCCCTCCCCGGTCTTGGCCGAGATGCGCAGGGCGTTCTCGGGGTCGTCGCCGATCAGCTCGGCAACCTCGAGCGCGACAGCATCGGGGTTCGCCTGCGGCAGGTCGATCTTGTTGAGGACGGGGAGCAACTCGAGGTCGTTCTCGATCGCCAGGTAGGCGTTCGCGACGGTCTGCGCCTCCACGCCTTGGGCGGCGTCGACCACCAGAACGGCGCCTTCGCACGCCTGTAGCGAGCGCGACACCTCGTAGGTGAAGTCGACGTGCCCGGGCGTATCGATCAGGTTGAGCTGGTGGCCCTTCCAGTCGACGCGGACGGCCTGGGCCTTGATCGTGATGCCGCGCTCGCGCTCGAGCTCCATCGAGTCGAGCACCTGCTCGCGCATCTCACGGCCCGACACGGTGTCGGTGAGCTCGAGGATGCGGTCGGCGAGCGTCGACTTGCCGTGGTCGATGTGCGCGATGATCGAGAAGTTGCGGATGCGGTCTTGAGGCATGCGGCTGCTAGGCCCGGCGGAACCGAGCCCGCAACGATAGCAACGCCTCCAACTCACGAACCCCCAGCAAACGGCAGGAAATCAGGTACGCGATCCCGCCCGCGGTGAGAGCTGCCCCGAGCGAGACGATCTGCGCCCAGACCGCGCGCCCGAGCGCCTCGTCGAGCGCCCACCAGACGCCGTACGAAACCCCGGCGAGCACGGCTGACGCAACCGTCACCAGCACAAGCGTCCGGATGGTCGGTCGAAGCGCGAGGCCGCCGATCCGGCGGCGGAGGAGCGCGATCAGCAGGGCGGCACCCACGACGTTCGAAAGCGAGATGGAGAACGGGATCCCCCAGGTACCGACCCGGTAGAAGACCGCGTACAGGGCGACGTTGACGGCGAGGCTCGCAAGCGCGGCCCAGGTGGGAGTCCAGGGAGCCTGCAGGCTGAAGAAGCCGCGGTTGAGCATCAGCGTCAAGCCGTTGAAGACAAGGCCGAGCGAGAACGCGGCGAGGGCGCCGGCGACGACCGGGGTCTGGTCGGGGCCGAACTCGCCGCGCTGGTAGAGGAGGCGTACGATCGGCTCGGCGAGCACGGCGGACGCGACCCCGGCCGGCACGAGCAGGAATGCGATCTGGCGCATCCCAACCGAGATCGTGTCGCGGAAGCCGTCGATGTCGGCGCGGGCGGCGAGCCGCGAGAGCGTCGGGAAGAGCACGGTCGCGACGGCGACCGAGAACATTCCCTGGGGGAGCATGTAGATCCGGAAGGCCTTGTCGATCGCGTTCGGTGCAAGCGTCGGGTCGACGAGGGTCGCGGCGAAGATCGTCCCGATCACGGCGCTGACGTTGATCAGGCCGAGGCCGAGCGTGACCGGGCCCATGTGAGCGAACACGCGGCGCACGGCGGGATCGCGGATGTCGATCGCCAGCCGTATCCGGCCGTCCAGCCCGTACAGCCAGGGCAGCGGGAGCAGCAGCTGGATCAGCGTGGCGACGACGATCGAGCCGGCGTAGACGTAGAGCTGGCCGTCGGAAGTGTCTGCGCGCGGCACCCCGAAGACGACCCCGGCGATGATCGCCAGGTTCCAGAACACCGGCGTGAGCGCAGGGATGCTGAAGTGCTCGTAGCTGTTGAGGATGCCGACGATCACGCCGAACAGCCCGAGCAGGACGACGATCGGGAACAGGATCTGGGAGAGCGTGACCGCGAGATCGGCGTACGCATCTGTCATGAGCGGCACGATCAGCGGGGCGACGAGGATGAAGATCGCGGTGATCGCGCTCAGGCCGAGGAGCAGCAGCCAGAACAACGTGGAGGCGACGCGCCACGCGCGGGCCCGCTCGCCTCGCTCGAGCAGCTCGCTGAAGACCGGAACGAAAGCCCCGGAGAAGGCGGCGTCGGCGACAAGCGCGCGGACGAGGTTCGGGATCTGGAACGCGACCGTGAACGCGTTGATCGGGCCGCGGGCGCCGAAGTAGTTGGCGATCACGATCTCGCGCACGAGGCCGAGGACGCGCGAGAGACCGGTCGCCAGCGAGAACATCGCCGTCGACCACGCGAGCCGCCGGCGCCGCTCTCGCTCTTCCACCCGGCGAGTATAGGAACCCGACCGAACGGCCCTGCCCGAATCGGTCATGCCGCTGGGGCCGGCCTCCGCCACCCACCACGGTCGATGCTAAAGCGGAACGTTGCGCGGATGGTTACGGGTTCGTGCCGGATCCGTGACGGCCTTCGGGCGAGCGGAAGCGCGCTGGGCCTCTGGTACCATCACGCCGCCCGCACGCCGCGGGCCTTCTTTCGTATGCCGAACATCAAGCAACAGAAGAAGCGCGTCCGCATCGCCGCCGAGGAGCGGCTCGAAAACCTGCGCTACCGCTCCACCATCAGGACGCTCACGAAGCGCCTCCAGACGGCGGTCGAGGACGGCGACAAGGATCGCGTCGCCGAGGAGCACACGCAGCTCCAGCACTGGATCGACAAGGCCGTCTCGCGCGGGGCGCTGCATCGGAACGCCGGCGCCCGCAAGAAGTCGCAGGCCGCCCGCCTCGCCGGCGGCTCCTAGGTCGTCGCGACAGACTGGCGCGGCCGAGTCACCTCGGCGAGCGCCCGCTCGAGCTCGAGCTCCGAGGACAGGCGACTGGCTCCCTTGATCGCCGCGTCGAGCTCGGCGAGTCGGACGATGGCCGCGTCGAGTTCCTCTCGCGAGTAGTTCTCGGAGTGGGCGACCGCCTTGCGGGCTGGGTACTCCTTCACCCCGAGGCGCTTGGCGATTTCGCGGGTCGCGAGGCCCTCCTCCGCCAGCGACTGAGCAGCCCTCACCCGGGCAACGTGCGATGCCAACGCGACCGCGAGCGAGAACGGCTCGCGCCGGGCGAGGGAGGCCTCGCATGCAGCCATCGTCGCCGCTAGGTCACGCGCTCCCCACGCGTCGGTGAGCGCCCATGCCTCCGTCTCGCGTGCGGCAACGGCCAGCGTCTCGATCTCACCGACGCCGACCGGACGTCCGGCCGCCCAGGTCGCGATCTTCTCGATCTCGCTCGCCAGCATGAGCACGTCGTCGCCGACGATCTCGACGAGCGCCCGCGCCGCGTCGGTGTCAACCTCGACGCCGAGCCGCTTGAACTCGGCAGCCACCCAGGCCGACGGGCTCTTCGGCCTGGGCACCTCGAAGGCAAGCACCTGCCCGTGCTTGTCGACGAGCTCGGCGATCGCGGAGGACTTCGGCGTCCCGAGCGTCACGAGTGCGAGCACCGCCCCTGGCGAGGCATCCTCGACGTAGGCGGCGATCGCGTCGACATCGCCCGCCTTCCAGCTCTCGATGCCTTCCACGATCACGAGGCGCCCGCCTCCACTGAAGAGGCCGAGCGCGTTGCAGGCGGCGACGGCCTCCTCGCCGGTCGTCGGCGGGGTCGTCAGTGTCTCGACCGACTCCTCTCCGAATCGGCTCCGAAGCCGGCGAACGGCGCGGACGATCTTCGGTCGATCGCTCCCGGTGAGGAGGTAGATCGGCAGGAGCTCGTCGGCAGGCACACGGCGGAGGATAGTCAGCGGGCGGTTCGGACTTCGATGCGCCGCCCGTCGGACTCCACGGCGATCGCGCCGTCCTGATCGGTGCGGTACACGTCGAGCCCGGGCCTACTTCGGAGCGCCGCCAGCGTCGATGCCGTCGGGTGGCCGTAGTCGTTGTCGGCGCCGACCGAGATCAGCGCCACGCGCGGCCGCACAGCGCGCAGAAGCTGCTCGAGGCCCTCATCGGCCGAGCCGTGGTGGGCGACCTTCAGGATCTCAGCCTGCGGCGGATGCAGCGGCAGCGTGACGATCGACTCCGCATCGGCGGTCAGCAGCGCGTCCACCTCTCCGTAGCGAGCGTGGAGCACGACGGCCCAGTTGTTCGGGTTGTCGCCGGCAGGCACCGGCTGGCGGGGCCACAGGACGCGCAAGCTCAGCTTCCCGAGCCGGAAGCCGCGCCCCGCGCGGACGACCTCGACTGGGATGCGCTCACGACGAGCGACGGCCAGCGCATCGCGCTCGAACTGGCTCGTCGACGGAATGCCTGGATCGAGGACCTCGTCGACTCGGAGCCGGGCGAGAATTTGAGCCGCACCGCCCACGTGGTCACGCTCCGGATGAGTGAGCACGACCGCCGCGAGCCTCCCGATTCCGAGCCGTCGCAGCTGGTCGGCAACGTTCGCCTCGGGCGGGCCCTCGTCGACCAGCACGTTCCCCTGGGGAACCTGGACCAGGATCGAGTCGCCCTGACCGACGTCGAGCACCGTGATCCGCAGGCCGTTCGGCGGCAGAGGCGGCGCGGCCCGGGGCCACAGCAGCCACAGCGCCGAGCAACTCGCCAGCGTCAGGAGCGCCAGCCCGACCGCGTTCGCAGCCCGGGGAGCTCGCAGTCGCCTGAGACCGACGAGCACGAGCAGTCCGGCCGCGAGTCCGGCGAGCGACCGTGAGCGACGTCACCTGGGCGCCCGGCAGGCCGCCGACGAGCCGCGCGACGCCGGCTACGTACGCGGCCAGCCAGCCGTTGAGCCAGGCGAGCGTCTCCGCGAGCTGCGGGAGGATCGGGTCGATGGCAGCGCACGCGAGACCGATCCCGAGCAGCGGTGCCATCACCGGCCACGCCAGCGCGTTCGCCGGTACGGAGTAGACGGGGACTGCGCCGAAGTGGAGCCACAGGACCGGCGCCGTGGCAAGCCCGCACGCGACCGAGACCGCGAGGACCTCGGCCAGCCCGGTGGGGACCGGGTACCCCTCGAGGCGACGCTCGAGGATCGGAACGGCGACGAAGATGGCGGCGACGGCCGTGAACGAGAGCTGGAAGCCGGGCTCGAGCAGGCTGTATGGGTTCCACGCGAGCAGGACGCAGGCGCCGGCCAGCAGGAAGTACCAGCGATCGCGCGGACGAGCCGTCAGCCAGGCGAGCGAGGCGAGCGCTCCCGCGACTCCTGCCCGCACCACCGACGGCTGCCAGCCCACCGCCGCGACGTAGCCAGCGATCGCGCCGAGCGCGCCAAGCTCGCCGAGCCAGCGCGGCAGCCCGAGCAGCCAGGCGAGGCCGAGGATTCCCGCGGCGACCAGGACCACGTTCTGGCCGGACACGGCCAGGAGGTGGTAGAGGCCTGAGGCCCGGAAGCTGTCTCGAAGGTCGTCCGAGAGCCCTTCGTCCTCGCCGAGGACGACGCCCGCGAGCACGGCCCGCCGCTCGCCGGTCACCCCGGGGGCGAGCGTGCCCGCGATCCTTGCCCGCAAGCGGTCGGCCAGGCCGGCGAGCCCACCCCGCCGCCCCACCTGGCGCCAGACGCCGCCTTTCAACACGACGTGCACGCCGCGGCGTCGGAGATAGCCGGCTTCGTCGAATCCGTCCTCGGGCGGCCGGGGCCGCTCGATCTCGGCGATCGTCTCGATCACGGCGCCCTGTGGCGGAGCGCGGCCGCGGGGCAGCTCGAGCAGGACGGCTTCGCGCAACGACAGCTGGTCGAGGCTTCGCACCTGAGCGGGCGCACGAATCTGGAAGGGCGTGCGCCGCGCAGGGCCGGTCACGACCGCGCGAATCCGCCCGACCTCACCGACGCGCGCGGCGAGGACGCTGCGGTCGAGGGCTTCGAGCCGCACGCTGCCCCACCACAGTCCGCTCAGCCCGAGCGTGAGCGCGACACATGCGAAGCGCGCGGGCCCCTCCATGAGGAGTGCGCCCGCGGCGATGAGCACGGCCGAAAAGGCGAGCAGCGGACTACCGAGCCGCGCGACGTTGGCGGCGCCCAGCCCGACCACGAGCGCGCCCGCGAGCAGGTGTGGCGATGCGCGGGAGAGACGCGCCATCACGGCGCCGCCACCTCGCGAAGTTGCTCGAGTCGAGCCGGCCCGATGCCCGGAACGGCATCGAGCTCGTCCACAGATGTGAAAGCGCCGTGCTCCTGCCGGAAATCCAGGATCTTCTGCGCAGTTGATGGGCCGACGCCGGGCAGTGCGTCGAGCTGCTCCAGAGTGGCCGTGTTGAGATGCACGGGCCCGGCGGGCGCCTCGGCGGCGCCGGATTGCGCCGCGGCAGCTCCAGCTCCCGCCGGGGCGCGCCGGGGGACGACCACCTGGATGCCGTCCGCGACCGGAGCCGCGAGGTTGACGAGCGACAGGTCCGCGCGTCGTGTGGCGCCGCCCGCGCGCTCGACCGCCTCAGCGATGCGCGAGCCCTCGCGCAGGCGGTACAGGCCCGGCCGGCGAACGGCGCCGACGACGTGGACGACCAGAGCGGCCGGCGCAGTCGCCTCGACGGCTTCAAGCGGCCGCTCCTCGACCGGACGAGCGGGCGACGACGCACCCGCGCGCGAGAGATGGCGACCCGCCACGAGCAGGACGGCCGCGAGCAGCAGCGCGCCCGCGAGAACGCGCCGCCGAGGGAGCGAAAGCACCGACATGTCGCCGATCGTGGCAACGCGTAACGCACAGGTGTGAAACGGCTTTGGGCCGAATGTGTGCCGGCGTGTGACACCGCAGTAGCGTTGCGACGTAGAGGAGGTAGTGAACGCAGTGACGCCCTCGTGGCCAGTGACTCGCCGGGGACTCCGCGCCGACAGGCGGAGCTTCGCCGCCGTGGCCGAGGAGCACCTCGACGACGTCTACCGCTTCCTCGTCTACCTGACCAAGGACATGCAGACAGCCGACGAGCTCACCGGAGAGACATTCGCCAGGGCCATGAGCGCCTGGAAGCGCTTCGACGAACGGCGGGGAAGCGCACGCACCTGGCTCTGCCAGCTGGCCCGCAGCACGGCGCTCGACCACTTCCGGTCGGAGGAGCGACGCCGGAAGCGGGAGCAAGCGTATGCCGCGAGCGAGCCGGTGAGCGACGACCGCGACCCGTTCCACGACCTCTCGCCGGCATTGAGGCGGGCGCTCCAGGAGCTCTCGGCTGCCGATCGCGAGGTGATCGCGCTTCGCGTCATCCTCGAGCTGGACGGCGAGGCGGCGGCACGGGTGATGGGAATCGGGCGAACGGCTTGCGCCATGCGGCTGAGCCGCGCCCTCAAGAAGCTCGAGGAAAAGGTGGAGATCGATGCGCTGGTCTAACCGCAACGACGACGACAAGCTCAAGGCGCTGCTGCGCAGCGAAGACGGCGGCCGTCTCGGCTCCGCGCTCACGGAGCTGCAGCGGAGCGCCCCCGAGGCTCCGGCCGAGCTCCGGGAGCGCATCCGCGCGCTCGCCGAGCAGGAGCCGACGGTCGAGAAACCGCGCCGTCAGGCCTGGACGCAGCGATTCTCGTTCGCCCACGCCGGTGTTGCGGTCGCCGCGGTCCTCCTCGTCGCGGTGGCGATCCCGGCGATCGGGGCTCTGACGCGGGATGGCTCGCGCGAATCGTCGGCGACCGCGCCGCGTCGTCGCAGCTCAGCAAAAGGTCCAGCCCCAGCCCAGCCCGCCTCCGTCCGCGGCCCAAGGCGGCGAGCGCCTGCGGTCGGGCCAGCCCTTCCCCGAGCTCTCGCCGTCCGCGCCGCCCCCGCCGGCATCGACGTTCGAGGACCGCGCCTTCAGGGCGGCACCCCTCCCCTCGCCGGCCCGCGCGCAGGACTATTCCGCCAGCATCAAGCTCCACGTGGGCGATCCGGACGAGCTCTCGAAGGCCGTGCAGGGTGCGATCCGCACGACGCGCGACCTCGGCGGCTACGTCACCTACGTCGACTACGGGACGAGCGGCGCGAAGGACGGCGACGCGGAGCTGTCGGTGCGCGTCCCGGTCAGCCGCGTGCAGAGCGCGATCGCGCGCTTCTCGATGCTCGGCACGATCCTCGAGCAGCAGACGGAGGTCCGCGATCTCCAGGGTCAGATCGACCGCATCACCCGCGACGTCCAGGAGCGGCGCGACCGGATCGCGAAGCTCGAGGCCGAGCTGAAGGATCCGACGCTCGGCGAGACCGAGCGGAACCGGCTGGAGGCGCGGCTCGTCCAGGCGAAGCGCGGGCTCGCGAACGCCGCCCGCGGACGGGCCGGGCTGATCCGCGAGAGCCGGTTCGCGAAGCTCGACCTGGCCTTCACGACGAAGAAGAACAAGGAGGCGCCCGCACCGCCGAGCGAGCTGCGGAAGACGCTCGACGATGCCGCGGGCATCCTCGTCGCCGAGCTCGGCGTCCTGCTCTACGTCCTGATCGCCGGCGCGCCGTTCATCGTGCTCGCGCTGCTCGCGTGGCTGGGCGCGCGCGCCGCGCGCCGCGCCGCGAGCCAGCGCGTGCTGGAGCGGGCCTAGGAGGGTCTGGGTGACGTCGCTCGTCGTCGGGGTGCGATGGTCGTTCCGAGGAGGACGCGGGAGCGTCGTACTGGAGCGATGGGCGCGACTGAGGACGCCGTCCTCGGGGCGAGCAGCGCGCCCGACGGACAGCGACGTCGCGCCAGGCCTTCGACCACGAGGTTCACGAGCTTGCGCGGGACCACGATGGTCTGCCGGATCTCCTTGCCGTCGAGGTGGGCCTGCACGTTGGGTAGGTCGCGCGCCCGCGCGACAACCTCTTCCTCAGGCGTCTCGACCGGCAGCTCGATCCGGTCGCGCACGCGGCCGTTCACCTGCACCACCAGGACGAAGGTCTCGGTCTCCAGCAGCGACTCGTCGGCCACGGGCCACGGGTGCTCCCACAGGCGCTCGTAGCCGAAGCGCCCCCACAGCTCCTCGGCGACGTGCGCCGAGTACGGCTGGATCAGCGAGACCGCCGTCTCGGCGGCGAAACGGGCCGCCGGGTCGTCGGGATCGCGTGAGATGTCGTTGACCAGCTCCATCACCGCCGCGATCGGCGTGTTCAGCGCGAACCGGCGGCCGATGTCGTCGGTGACCTTCGCGATCGTCTTGTGCGCCTTGCGGGCCAACGGCGTGGCGGGCACGTTGGACGCGTCCGGAGCCGGCTTGTCCATCTGCTCCATGACGACGCGCCACAGCCGGTTCAGGAACCGCACCATTCCCTCGAAGCCCTCGTCCTGCCATTCGGCGTCCTGCTCGACGGGCCCGATGAACAGCAGGTACAGGCGGCAGGCGTCGGCGCCGAAGCGCTCCACGTACTCGTCGGGGACGATCACGTTGCCCTTCGACTTGGACATCTTGGCGCCGTGCCGGTGCAGCATCCCCTGCGTGAACAGGCGCGCGAACGGCTCGCGAAAGCCGACCAAGCCGATGTCGTTCAGCACCTTCGTGAAGAAGCGGGCGTAGAGCAGATGCAGGATCGCGTGCTCGATCCCGCCGATGTACTGGTTGACCGGCAGCCAGTAGTCCGCGATCGGCCGGTCCCACGCCGCCCGGTCGTTGTGCGCGTCCGTGTAGCGGATGAAGTACCACGACGAGTCGACGAACGTGTCCATCGTGTCGGTCTCGCGGCGCGCCTCGCCGCCGCACTTCGGGCACGTCGTGCTGACCCAGTCCTCGGCCGCCGCCAGCGGCGACTTCCCCTTCGGCAGGTACTCCTCCACCTCGGGCAGCAGGACGGGCAGGTCCTCGTCGGGCACCGGCACGATCCCGCAGCGGTCGCAGTGGACGACCGGGATCGGCGCGCCCCAGTAGCGCTGGCGTGACAGCAGCCAGTCGCGTAGGCGGAAGTGGATCGCCGGCCGAGCCCGATGGCGCTGCTCCAGCCACTCGACGATCGCCTTCTTCGCCTCCGGGCTCGGCATGCCGCTGAACTGGGCGGAGTTGACCAGCACCTCGTCCGCGCTGTGCCCGATGAAGGCGGCGCCCTCCTCCAGCTCGCCGTCGGCCGGCACGACGACGACCTTGACCGGCAGCTCGTAGCGCTGCGCGAACTCGAAGTCGCGCTGGTCGTGGGCGGGCACGCCCATGATCGCGCCCGTGCCGTACTCCATCAGCACGTAGTCGGCGACCCAGATCGGGATCCGCGACTCGTCGGCCGGATTCGTCGCGAAGCGGCCGGTGAAAATGCCGTCGCGCTCCTTTTCCTCACGCTCGACCGCGGTGCGCGCGGCCGCGTGCCTGGCGTACTCCAGTACCTCCTCCTCGTGCGGTGTGCCGCGTGCTAGCTCGGGCACCAGCGGATGCTCCGGCGCCAGCACGAAGAACGTCGCGCCGAACAGCGTGTCCGGGCGGGTCGTGAAGACCTCGATGTCGCGGTCCAGCTCCTCGACGTGGAAGAGCAGGTCGGCGCCCTCGGAGCGGCCGATCCAGTTGCGCTGCATCGTCAGGACGCGCTCGGGCCAGTCCTCCAGCAGCGCCATCTCGTTCAGCAGCGCGTCGGCGTACGCGGTGATCCGGAAGAACCACTGCTCCAGGTTCCGCGCTTCTACCTCGGCCCCGCACCGCTCGCAGCGGCCGTCGATCACCTGCTCGTTCGCCAGCACGGTCTGGTCGTTCGGGCACCACTTGACGGGGGCCTCCTTGCGGTAGGCCAGGTCGCGCTCGAAGAAGCGCAGGAACAGCCACTGCGTCCAGCGGTAGTACTCGGGCTCGTGCGTCGCCAGGACGCGGTCCCAATCGATCGCCCAGCCCATCCGCTCCATCTGGCGGCGGATCGACGCGATGTTCCGCTCCGTCACGTCGCGCGGGTGCCTACCCTCCTTGATCGCCGCGTTCTCCGCCGGCAGGCCGAACGCGTCGTAGCCCATCGGGCGCATGACCGCGAAGCCGTGACGGCGGCGGAAATGGGCGACGACCTCGCCCAGCATGTAGTTCCGGACGTGGCCCATGTGCAGCTCGCCCGAGGGGTACGGGAGCATCTCGAGCACGTACGTCTTCTTGCGCGCGCGGGCGTCGATCTCGGCCGGATCGGGGTTCGGGACGTGGAACGCGGCCTGCTCGGCCCAGATCCGCTGCCACTTCGCCTCGATCGCCTGTGGGTCGTATCGCTCGCTCATACCGTCTCCAGATACGAAAAAGCCTCTCGATCGAGAGGCCGTGGAGAGCTGGCACGGCTTCCGCCGCGTTCGCCCCCTGCGTTACCCGAGAAGCTGTCCGTTCATCTCGAATCTGACTGTAGCAAGCTGTACGGTCGCCGTCACCCGACGCGAGAGGAGAGCGAATGGCCGATTACACGGTGCTGAAGGTCTCGGACGTGGACGACCAGGGCCCCAACTTCGGCCTCGAGGGGAAGATGGAGGCGCGGTTCATGCGCGTCGGTCTCGGGTGCGAGCACTGCGGCGTCACATACATGCGGATCGCGCCGAACTTCCGCCTCCCCTACGGGCACCGTCACAAGGTCCAGGAAGAGGTCTACGTGCTCGTCTCCGGCAGCGCGCGGATCAAGGTCGACGACAACGTGCACGACCTGGAGCCGTGGACAGCGGTGCGGCTCTCGAAAGACGCCATGCGCGCGCTGGAGGCAGGCCCCGAAGGCGCCGAGTTCGTCCTCGTCGGTGCGCCCAACACAGGCCCGGGCGACGGCATCAACGACGGCCGACTGGTGGCAGGACTGATCGACCCGCTCGAACGCTGGCGCGAGTACGGGGAGAAACCCGACTACGCCGGCCTGCTCACCTTCGGCGGCGCGCCCTACACGCAGGATCCGGCCGAGCTGGCCGGCGTCGACGTCGCGATCGTCGGCGCACCGACCGACGACCTCGTCTCAGACCGGCCGGGCGCGCGATTCGGGCCACGCGCGATCCGCTCCGCCGGCTGCCCGCCCGGCCCGCACCTCGAGGCCGGGATCGACGCGTTCGCCGAGCTGCGCATCGTCGACTTCGGCGACGCGCCCGTGCTGCCGGCCGACCCCGCCCGCTCGCACGCGGCGATCGAGGCGCTCGTCGGCGAGGTCCTCGACGCAGGCGCCGTGCCGATCGTCCTCGGCGGCGACCACTCGATCGCCGAGCCCGACATGCGCGCGTGCGCGGCGCGCGCCGGCCCGCTCGGGCTCGTCCATTTCGACACGCACACCGACACCGGCACCGAGGTCTTCGGCGTCGAGGTCTCGCACGGGACGCCGATGTACCGCCTCGTCGAGGCGGGCCTCGTCGACCCGAAGCGCTACGTCCAGATTGGTCTCCGCGGCTACTGGCCCGGCCCGGCCGAGTTCGAGTGGCAGACGGCGCAGGGGATCACTGCGCTCTTCATGCACGACGTCCGCGACCTCGGCATCCGCGACGTCGTCCGGCGGGCCCTCGAGGTCGTCGGCGCAGGCCCCGCCTATCTGACCGTGGACGTCGACGTGCTCGACCCCGGGTTCGCTCCCGGAACCGGGACGCCCGAGCCGGGCGGGATGACGCCCGTCGACCTGCTCTGGGCGGTGCGCGCGGTGGCCGAGCGGCTCGAGCTCGTCGGCGCCGAGGTGGTCGAGGTCTGCCCGCAGCAGATCGGCTCGCTCGACCCCACCGCGCTCGTCGCGGAGCGGATCGTCCGGGAGATCCTGACCGGGATCGCGCTCAGAGCAAGGTGACCCCGAAGTCGTCATCGTCCGCGACTGGCGCCCCGGTGTCACGGAGCAGCTCCGGGTCGCGACGGTAGCGCGCCAAGCGGAACGACTCGCTGCCGTCCCCGGTCGCGAGCGCGTGGCCGACGACGTCGGCGAGCTTCCTGAGCTCGCCGACCGAGGTCGTCTCCAGGTAGTCGAGCACCTCGTCCACGTCGGCCATCGACGAGTTGTGGTTGAGCACGCAGAGGCGCAACGCGAACCGCCCGTCGAGCCTGGTCGAGGAGATCATCCCGCGCCCGCTGTCGGCGAGCCCGGCCACGAGCGCCGCGTTGAGGTCCTCCAGCTCGTCGGCGTCGCGAACGCCCTCGGGCCGGCGGCGGAAGCACACGACGCCGAGCACGGCCGGGGAGACCAGCTCGAACTCCCGCGAGGTCTCGATCCGGATCTGCGCGTGGCGTGCAAGGTCCAGCGAGCGGTCGATCGCCGCACGGAATGCGTCGACCCCGAAGTACTTCAGCGAGAGCCAGAGCTTGAGGGACCGCGAGGCGCGGGTCAGCTGCAGGCCGAGGTCGGAGAAGTTGACCTCGCCCCGGCTCTCCGCGACGTCTGCGTCGCGCAAGTAGTCCGGGAGCATGTGGAACGCCCGCCGCAGCAGCCTGCCCTCGCGCATCAGCAGGCAGCCGCTCTCGTAGGGCTGATAGAGCCACTTGTGCGGGTCGAGCGTTACCGAATCGGCTAGCGCCAACCCGCGGAGAACCTTGCGGCCGCGCTCGGTGAGGACCGCGAAGCCGCCGTACGCAGCATCCGCGTGCAGCCACAGCCCGTGCTCGTCGCACACCGCGGAGAGCTCGGGCAGCGGGTCGACGGCGCCGCTGTTCGTCGTGCCCGCGTTGGCGACCAGCATGAACGGGTGGCGACCCGCCCGGCGGTCGGCCCGGATCGTCCGGTCGAGGACCTCGAGGCGGATCCGGTAGCGGGAGTCCACCGGCAGCACGCGGATCTGCTCCTCCGCGAAGCCGAGCACCCGGAGGGCGCGGACGACGCTGAAATGAGTTTGCGACGACAGGTAGACGGTCGCGCTCGACCGGTCGTCGAGGCGATCCTCGGCGGCGCAGGCGATCGCCGTGAGGTTGGCGGCCGAACCGCCGGACAGCAGCAGCCCGGCTGCCTGCTCGGGGTAGCCGATCCACTCCTTGAACCAGTCGAGCACGATCAGCTCGAGCTCACTCGGGCCGGCGGATTCCAACCAGGAGCCCTGGTAGACGTTGAAGCCTGCGGCCAGCACGTCGCCGAGCACGCCCGGCCAGGTCGGGCAGCTGGGCACGTAGGCGAAGAAGCGCGGGTGATCGCTCGAGCTCGCGAACGGCAGGACGTCCCGCTCGAGCTGACCCAGGATCTGGTCGAACGCCTCCCCGCGCGACGGCGCCGCCTGGCGCAGCCGCCGTTCCATCTCCGCGCGCGACGCACCCCGCACGGCCGGCTGCTCCCCGAGGCTAGCGAGCCTGCCGACCACGAGGTCGACGACACGATAGCCGAGCTCGCGCATGGTCTCGGGGTCGATCGCGAGGGGATCGACAAGCGGGTCGCGCGGCCGCACTGGCAGCGGTAGGAGGTCGGCTTCCCGCTCACGGTGCTCGGTCTGGCTGTGGTCTCGCTCGTCCATGCGTGTCCGCCTGGGCCCGGTCGGGCCGCCTGTCTACATGACGTCGCTCCCCGGCGCGGTCTTCCCGCGTATCGCCGGGGTTGCAATGCTCATCGGGTGCCCGGTGCACTCGCACGCAGGCTGGGTGATTCGCTGCGGGCGTTACGCGAGGTCTTCGCGGAGCCGAACCTGCGCAGGCTCGAGCTGGCGTGGACCGGCTCGATCGGCGGCGAGTTCGCGTACGCGGTCGCGCTGGCGGTCTATGCCTACGACCAGGGCGGGGCGACCGCGGTCGGGATCGCCGGCGTCGTCCGGATGCTGCCGTCTGCGCTGGCCGCCCCGTTCGCGACGACTCTGGGCGACCGCTTTCCGCGCGATCGGGTCATGGTGGCGGGTCACCTCGTGCGAGGCGCCGCCTCGCTCGCGACCGCGGCTGCGATCGCGGTTGACGCCCCGATCCCGATCGTCTACGCACTCGCTACGGTCGTCGGGATCGTCTCCACCGCGTTCTGGCCCGCCCAGGCCGCCCTCCTCCCCGCACTCGCGACGACCCCTGAGCGCCTGACGGCGGCGAACGCAGCGTCGGCGATGCTGGAGACAGTCGGCACGTTCGCCGGGCCGGCGCTGGGCGGCGTGGTGCTGGCGCTCTCGGGTGTCGAGGCGCTGTTCGCGGTCACGGGCGTGCTCTTCCTCGTCTGCGCAGCGCTCGTCGCGCGGATCGAAGTCGACGCAGCTCCCGAGCCCGGCGCGGCGCGGGGCTCGGTCCTGCGCGAGGCGCTCGCAGGGTTCCGCGCGGTGGGGGCAGACGCGAGGCTTCGCCTGCTCGTGGGGCTCTACACGGCCCAGGCCTTCGCCACAGGCGCGCTCGGCGTGCTGATCGTGGCCGTGGCCCTCGACCTGCTCGACCTCGGCGAGCCCGGGGTCGGCTTCCTCAACTCGGCGATCGGCGTCGGCGGCCTGGTCGGCGCCTTCGTCGCGATCGCAATGGTCGGCCGCGGCCGGCTCGCAAGCGACTTCGGACTCGGCATGGTGATCTGGAGCGCCCCGATCGCGCTCGTCGGGATCTGGCCCGAAGCCGCCCCCGCCTTCGTTCTGCTCGGGCTGCTCGGAGTCGGAGCCACGCTGGTCGACGTGACCGCGCTCACGTTGCTCCAGCGGGCGGTACCCGACGCGGTGCTCGTCCGCGTCTGCGGGGTCGTCGAAAGCCTCTGGGTCGGCGCCATCGGCGTGGGTGCGATCGCCGCCCCAGGACTGATCGCGCTGCTCGGACTGCGCGGCGCGCTCGTGGCGACAGGCCTGCTGCTCCCGGCGGTCACCGCCGTGCTGTGGAGGCGGCTGGCGGCGGTCGACCGCGAGGCGGCCGCACCGGCGCCGCCGCTCGAGCTCCTGCGCGCTTCGCCGCTGTTCGCTCCGCTACGGCCCGCAGTTCTCGAAGGGCTCGCCTCGCGGCTCCGGGCGCTCCACGTCGAGAGCGGCGACGAGGTCGTTCGGGAAGGCGAGGCCGGCGACCGCTTCTACCTGGTGGCCGACGGGCGGATGGAGGTCGCGAGCGACGGCCGGGTGCTCCGGACGCTCGGACCGGGCGAATTCTTCGGCGAGATCGCGCTGCTGCGGCGAACTCCCCGGACGGCCACCGTGCGGGCGACCGGCCCGTCGCAGCTCTACGCGCTCGACGGCGCGGAGTTCGTGGCCGCCGTCACGGGGCACGCTCCGAGCGCCGCGGCAGCCGAGGCAATCGTCGGCGAACGGCTGGGCGCGATGCGAATCGCCTCCCAGCGGCCGTGAGCCATTCGAGCCCCCGTTCGGTCCACGTCTCGCGCTCGGGGTCGAAGTGCCCCTGCACGGCGCGCGCATAGGGAGCCGACACGCGTTGCGCGTACGCGGCGAACCCCTCGTCGCCGATCGGCGTCCAGTCCTCGCGGTAGGGGACGAGGAGGTGGTCGCGCGAGACCTTGCCGGCCGAGAGCAGGAACGCGAGCCCGATTCCCTGGGAGACCTCGAGCAGCGACCGGTTCTCGAGCATCGCCTCCGCTCGCAGGCCGCTGTACAGCTTCGCGAGCTCGTCGGGGCTCGGGATGTCGCCCGCGTGGTCGCGCAGCTCGTTCACCGACCTGCGCAGCTCCTCGAGCTCCACCGGCGGGATGTCGATGAGGCGGGCGGCCGTCCCAGAACTGCCCTCGAACGCGCCGAGCAGGTCGTCGACCGAGTCGAACTCGGCCTCGGGACTGATGACCTCCGCGTCCTTGAGCTCGCTCGTCAGCGCCTCGAGGTAGACGCGCGAACCGTGAGCGACGTCGCTCGCTGCGGCCAGAAGCCACAACGGCGAGAACCCGAACGCCGCGATCGAGCCCAGCTCGACTACGTTGCCGGCGCCCTTGCGGATCGCGAGCTGCCGCGCGTCCGGCGCGTCCGGCTCGTCCGGCGGCGAGGCCGGCTCGACGGCGCCGACGAGCTCGATCGAGATCCGCAGGAGGTTCTTCGCGCTCGCCTCGTAGAGGCGCGAGCGCCGGACGAACCGCGGCAGCACGACCTGCGCTGACTCGTGGACGAGGCCGGCGACTCCGCCCACGAGCGAGCGGACGAGACGCTCGGGAAGCGAGACGAGGAAGCTCGGCCGCACGTTCGCACCGTACCCTCCAGGGATGCTCGAGCTCCTTCCCGACACGGCGGCGGTCGAGGACGGCGAGCTCGCGATCGGCGGGATCGGCTGCGGCGCGCTCGCCGAGGAGCACGGCACGCCGCTGTTCGTCTATTGCGAGGCGACGTTGAAGGCCCGGGCGCAGGCGTACCGCCGTGCAGCGCCAGGCGCGCTGGTCGCCTACGGGTCGAAGGCATTTCCGAACCTCGCGCTGCTCCGCCTCTTCGCGGAGGAAGGGCTCGGCGCGGACGTCTCGACGCTCGGCGAGCTGACGCTCGCGCTCCGGGCCGGGCTTCCCGGCGAGAAGCTGATCGTCCACGGCAACAACAAGAGCGACGAGGAGCTGCGCGCCGCCGCCGAGGCGGACGCCGCGCTCGTCGTGCTCGACGCGCTCGACGAGCCCGAGCGGGCCGCCGAAGCCGGACTGCGTCGCGTCCTCGTCCGCGTGACGTCCGGGATCGAGGCGGACACGCACGATGCGATCAGGACCGGCCACCACGGCTCGAAGTTCGGCCTGCCGCCGAGTGCGGCGCTGAAGGCGATCGCGGCGGGGCGGGAGGCGGGCCTCGACGTCGCCGGCCTGCACGTCCACGTCGGCTCGCAGCTCCTGGACGCGACCGCCGCGGGGATGACCGTGGACTGGCTCGCCGGCTTCGCGGCCGCGTGCCGCTCCGAGCTCGACTGGACACCGGCGGTGGTCGACCTCGGCGGCGGCCTCGGAGTCCGCCACGTCCCGGGCGAGGAGGCTCCGACCGTCGAGGAGTTCGTCACCGAGCTGCTCGCGCGCCTCGAGCGGGGCTTCGCGCTGCACGACCTGCCGCGGCCCGACCTCGTGCTCGAGCCGGGGCGCTCGCTCGTCGGGCGCGCCGGCGTCGCCCTCTACCGCGTCGGCGTGGTCAAGGACGCGAGCGAGACCGCCCACATCGTGGCGGTCGACGGCGGCATGTCCGACAACCCGCGGCCGATGCTCTACGGCGCGCGCTACACCGCGCTGCTGGCGAACCGCGCCGACGAGGCGCCGGCGCGCGCGTTCACGGTGACCGGCAAGCACTGCGAGGAGGAGGTGCTCATCGGCCGGGTCGAGCTGCCCGAGCCGCGGCGCGGCGACCTGCTCGCGGTGCCGGCGAGCGGCGCGTACACGCTCGCGATGAGCTCGAACTACAACGCCGTGCCGCGACCGGCGGCGGTGCTCGTGGCGGACGGCAAGGCGCAGGTGATCCGCAGGCGCGAGACGCTCGCCGACGTGCTCGGCTTCGAGGCCGGCTGAGGCAGAAAGCTGGAACCGGATGCCGCGCAGTGGGGTCCTCGGATCCCAGCTGCACCGCACCGAGTCACCGGAGACCGCAACCCCCGAATCGAGCGGCGTGTCCGAAGCGTGAGACGTCCGCAGTTCGCCTCGGCTTCGTCCGCCGTGCCCGACCGGTCCCGGGTCGTTCGGGCGGCATCCAGTTCCAGGACACAGGGTGGCTTGCGCGAGGGCGCGCCGTCTGACGCAAATGGGTCACCTACGCGGGGTCGACGGTGGGCTCGGCCGCGATCAGCCCGGGCCTGATCAGCCGAGGCGGCGCCCTCAGGCCCGCGTCGTTCACGCTCGGGTTGCTGGGCTCGACGAGCGGCGGCGCCCCGAACGAACGGGCGACCTGCTCGGCCGGCGGCTCCCCGTAGAGCGTCGAGCGCTGCCTGGGCACCCGGCCCAGCTCGCGGATCGTCGACTCGAGCACCTCGGGCGGCGCCTCCTGGCCGTGTGCCGCGCCGGCCGCACGCGAGATCGACTCGTTCATGAGCGTGCCGCCGAGGTCGTTCGCTCCGGCCCGTAGTGCGGCCTGGGCGCCGTCGAGCCCGAGCTTCACCCAGGACGCCTGCACGTTCGTGATCCACGGGTGCAGGCCGAGCCGCCCGACCGCGTGGATCAGCAGCGCCTCGCGGAAGGTCGGGCCGGGCCGGGCGCGCCCGCGCAGGTAGATCGGCGCCTCCATATGGACGAACGGCAGCGGCACGAACTCGGTGAAGCCCGCGCTCCGCCGCTGCTGGTCGCGCAGCTCGATCAGGTGGCGGGCCCAGGAGCGCGGCCCGTCGACGTGTCCGAACATGACGGTCGTCGTCGAGCGGAGGCCGACCCGATGCGCCGCGTCGTGGACGGACAGCCACTGCCTGGTTGTGACCTTGTCCGGGCAGATGACCGCGCGCACCTCGTCGTCCAGCACCTCTGCCGCCGTGCCCGGGAGCGAGGAGAGCCCGGCTGCACGCAGGCGCTGGAGATACGGCGTCAGCTCGAGGCCGAGCGTCGCCGCGCCCTGCCAGACCTCGAGCGCGGAGAAGGCATGCACGTGAATCCCGGGGACGGCTGCCTTCACCGCCTCGCAGATCTCGACGTACGTGTCGCCGGTGAACGCCGGATGGATGCCTCCCTGCAGGCAGATCTCCACCGCGCCGCGCTCCCAGGCCTCCTCGGCCCGGCGGGCGATCTCCTCGACCGGGACGAGGTACGGCCGGCCGCGGAGGTTCTCGGCCAGCTTCCCCTTCGAGAAGGCGCAGAAGCCGCACCGGAAGTAGCAGACGTTCGTGTAGTTGACGTTCCGCGTGACGACGTAGGTGACCTCGTCGCCGCAGACCTCGCGGCGGAGCGCGTCGGCGGCCGCGAACACCCGGTGGGCCTCCTCGCCGCGCGCCGAGAAGAGGCGGACGAGCTCGTCCTCGCCGAGCTCGTCGGAGCTGTCGACCGGAAGCGCGTCTCTCGGCACGAACGGCACCGGGACCGTGGCGCCGGCCGACCAGCGGTCGTTCCGGCCCAGGCCGTCGGCGTCCGCGCGGTGGAGGGCCGCGGTGACGAGCGGAGGATCGAGCCAGGCGCTGTCGAGGTACTCGGGGTAGACCGCCAGGCGGGGCGCCAGCTCGAAGCCGGCCGCACGCGTCGCGCGCTCGAGGCGCTGGACCTCGGGCCACGGCGCCTCCGGGTTGACGTGGTCGATCGTGACGGGCGAGATCCCGCCCCAGTCGTCGATCCCGGCCTCGAGCAGCCGCGGGAAGGCGTCGTAGCTGAGGTTCGGCGGCGCCTGGACGTGCACGTCAGCGGGCAGCACGAGCCGCGCGGCGGCGGCCGACCAGAGCAGCTCGTCCACCGAGGGCTCGGGCGCGTCGGCCATGCGCGTCCCCTCCTTCGCGCGGAAGTTCTGGACGATCACCTCCTGGACGTGGCCGTGGCGCTCGTGCAGCTCGCGGATGGCGAGCAGCGCCTCGATGCGCTCGGCCCTCGTCTCGCCGATCCCGATCAAGATCCCGGTCGTGAACGGCACGCGCTCTAGCCCGGCGGCGTCGATCGTGGCCAGGCGCGCGGCCGGAAGCTTGTCCGGCGAGCCGAAGTGCGGGCCGCCTCGGCGCGAGAGCCGCTCGGCCGCGGTCTCGAGCATCATCCCCTGGGAGACGCTGACCGTGCGCAGCTCCGCGAGATCGGCACGGGTCATGACGCCCGGGTTGAGGTGGGGAAGCAGCCCGGTCTCCTCCAGCACCAGCCTCGCGCAGCGGGCGAGGTACTCGAGCGTCGTCTCGCAGCCGAGCCCGGCCAGCTCCTCGCGGGCCGCGCGATAGCGGAGCTCGGGCTTGTCGCCGAGCGTGAACAGGGCCTCGTGGCAGCCCGCCTCCGCTCCCGCCCGCGCGATCTCGAGCACCTCGTCCTCGCGCAGGTACGCCTGCTCGCCCCGCCGGGGCGGGCGCGCGAACGTGCAGTAGTGGCAGACGTCGCGGCAGAGCTTCGTCAGCGGGATGAAGACCTTCGGCGAGTACGTGATCACGCGGCTCGTGCGAAGCTCGCGCGCCGCCGCGCAGACCTCCTTCACCGGGCTCTCCACGAGGGCGAGGGCATCCCGCCTGCGCATGGCGGGAGCCTATATCCGGGCTACTCGGTGGTCGTCAGGACCGCGTCGATCCCGCTCGCGCCTGTGGACGATTCGTCACTGTTTCTCGACGGTGCCTGGCACCGGGGAACGCCGGGGCCACGCGAAACGCCCGGCCAAGAAGCCACGTCTGTGGTGGAAGGATCGCGGCGCCGGCGCGCTAGGGACAGGCTCGGACGCGCTTGTCCAGGGTGGCCGTGCGCGAGTCTTTCAGGAACGCGACCGTGCGCACCAGCGTGGTCGAGCGGAGGAAGCGGAGCGGGATCGGCTTCGCGAACGGCGGACGCGCATCCCGCGCGATCCGGCGCGAGCCTGCGTAGAACGAGGCGCGCGCGACCCTGCCCGCACCGCCGCCCAGACGGACGAGCACCGGCCCGCGCGCGCAGACCCGCCCGCGCGCGTGGCCGCGCTTGTACTTCACGGCAACCGTGAGCCCCGCGCCCTGGCGGCACGAGCCGGCGGCGCACACGCGGAGCTTCGCCAGCCGGGCGGCGAGCTCGGCCTTGAGCGGCGCGTGGGCCGCGCTCGCGTGGAGGCTCGTGAGCTCGTTCGGGTCGACGGCGAGGTCGTAGAGCTCCTGCTCCTTCGACGAGTGCTCGACGTAGACGTACCGCGGTGAGCGCAGTGCGCTGTAGGAGGGCGTCTCGAGCAGGATGTCGCGCGCGGAGAAGAGCAGGCCGTCACGCGCGAACGGCTGGAGCGGGCGGCCGTCCATCGCGCGGCCCGGCGTGGCCCCCGTCGCCGACACGATCGTGGGCGCGAGGTCGATGTTCGCCACGAGCTGCGTGCGCACGACGCCGGCCGGGATCCCCGGGCCGCGCAGGATCAGCGGCACCCGGGTCGACGGCTCGTAGTGCAGCACCTTGCCGGTCTGCACACGGTGCTCGCCGTGGAAGAAGCCGTTGTCGGACGTGAAGACGATCAGGGTGCGGTCGAGCACCCCCGCCGTGCGCAGCGCGGCGACGAGCTCGCCGACGCCCTCGTCGATCGCGAGCAGCGACTCCAGGCGCTGGCGGTACTCCTCCGTGATCGCGGCCACCCGGTTCGGCCCGATCAGCGCGCGGTTGCGGATGCCGGCGGGCTTGTCGGAGACGTCGGCCTCGTTGAACGCCGGCGTGATCGGCAGCGGCTCGGCGGCGAAGCGGTTCCGGTGCCGCGGCGCCGGCACGGGCGTGGCGAGGTTGGCGGGGTCGTCCGACTCGCGCGGCCCGCCGCTGTGCGGCCCGAGATAGGCGAGGTTGAGGAAGAACGGGCCGGAAGGAGCCAGCCGGCGCACGGCGTCGACGGCCTTCCTCGTATAGACGTCCGCCTGGTACGAGGCCTGGTCGGCGCCGTATTTCACGGTCTTGCCGTTCTCGTTGAGCGTGTAGTTGTAGTACTGGTAGGTCGAAGGGTCGACCGAGCCGTACCACTCCGTCCAGCCCGGCGGGATCTCCGTCGCCGAGCGCTGCCCGTAGCCGTTCAGGTACTTGCCGATGTGGACGGTGCGGTACCCCGCGCGCTGCAGCCAGACCGGGAGCGTGTTCGAGTGGTCGAGCTTCACGTAGCCGCCGGTCGGCGGCGCGTTGCCCATCACGGTGTGGTTGTGCGCGTACTGGCCGGTCAGGAACGTCGACCGCGAGGGGCAGCAGAGCGGGAACGACACGAAGTTGTTCGCGAAGGTCGCGCCCTCGGCGCCGAGCAGGGTGCGGACGTTGCCCATCACGCGGAGCGACTCGACCGTCTGGTCGTCGGTCATGACCACGACGACGTTCGGGCGGAGAGGGCTCTGGGCCGGTCCGGCGCCGGCGGAGCCCGCGATTCCGGCTCCGATGACGACGGCGAGCAGGAGGGCCGCTCCTCTCACGCGGCCGACCCTACGAAACGAGTGTTAGCCGGCTGTTAGGCGGGTGTTCGGATTCATGCCCGCGACCTCGAGCGCGATCTCGGCCGGATCCGTCAGCGGCGCGCGGCAGGCGAAGCGCTCGCACAGGTAGACGGCGGGACTGCCCTCGACGAGACCCTTGCCCGCGAGCAGCGGCACGTCGTCGGCCGGGCCGAAGGCGACGACGGCCCGCGGATCGAAGCCGCTCAACGCCGAGCGCGCGGCATCGCTGTCCGCCGGGCCGACGATCGCGAGCTCGCGCGGCGGCGAGAAGTGCAGGTCGAGCGCCGACAGCGCCCAGCCGAAGGCGAGCGGTACCCGCGGCGCAGCCTTGTGTATGAGCCGGAAGACCGAGACGGCGTGCCGCTCGAACGCGTCGTCGCCGTAGATCCGCGCGAGCCGCAGCAGGACCCAGGCGAGCATCGAGCTCCCGGACGGAGTCGGCTGGTCCTCGAGGTCCTTGCGGCGCGCCACCAGCTCCTCCCCGGCCGAGAGGAAGAAGCCGCCGCGCTCCTCGTCGGCGAACAGCTCCACGGCGAGCCGCGCCAGGCGGTTCGCCTCCCGCAGCCAGCGCAGCTCTCCCGTCGCGGCGTGGAGCTCGAGCAGGCCGTTGGCGACGTCCGCGTAGTCGGGCAGGAAACCGGACGCTCCGGTCCGCCCCTCGCGCCACGTCCGGTAGAGGCGGCCCTCGTCGCCGGACATGGGGCCGAGCAGGAACTCGGCGAGCCGGCGCCCCGCCTCGAGCCAGTCCGAGCGCTCCAGGCGGCGGCCGCCCTCGGCGAGCGCGGCGAGCAGGAGCCCGTTCCAGGAGGCCACGACCTTGTCGTCGCGCGCCGGCTTGGGCCGCTGCTCGCGCTCCGCGAACAGGCGCTCGCGCAGCTCCGGGTCGAGGCTGCCGCGGATGACCGAGCGCCCGTCCTCGAACGGGCGCAGCAAGTCGGCGGGCACGCCCTCCTCGGCGGTCCAGGTGAACGTCAGCCCCTCGACGCCGTCGGTGTCGGCGTCCTGCGAGGAGGCGAAGCCGCCTTCGGGCAGAGCGAGCTCCCGAAGAACGTATTCGAGCGTCTCCTCGACGATCTCGCGGTAGCGCTCGTTGCCGGTCACGACCCAGGCGTGCAGGTAGTTCGCCGCCAGCAACGCGTTGTCGTAGAGCATCTTCTCGAAGTGCGGCACGAGCCACTCGGCGTCGACCGAGTAGCGGTGGAAGCCGCCGCCGACCAGGTCGTACATGCCGCCCCGGGCCATCGCGTCGAGCGTGCCGACAACCATCGGCAGCGCGTCCTCGTCGCCGCGGAGGTGCATCCGCAGCAGGAACTCGAGCGCCGAGCTCGGCGGGAACTTCGGCGCGCCCCCGAAGCCGCCGTTGACGGGGTCGTAGAGCGGCCTGAGCGCGCGCGCGGACTCGCTGAGCAGGCTTTCCGTGAGCGGGTCTGCGGACGGGACGACGTCGGCGCGCACCGCATCGACCAGCGACTGCGCCTGGAGGGCGACGTCTGCGCGGTTCTCACGGTAGGCCTTGGAGACGGCCTCGAGCAGTTGCGGGAAGCTGGCCATGCCGTGGCGCGGCTCCGGCGGGAAGTAGGTGCCGCCGAAGAACGGCTCGCCGGCGGGCGTGAGGAAAACCGTCATCGGCCAGCCCCCGTGGCCCGTGAGCGCGACGACGGCGTCCATGTAGAGCGCGTCGACGTCCGGACGCTCCTCACGGTCGACCTTGACGTTCACGAAGCGGTCGTTCATGAGCGCCGCGATCGCGTCGTCCTCGAACGACTCGTGCTCCATGACGTGGCACCAGTGGCAGGCCGCGTAGCCGACGGACAGCAGCACCGGCTTGTCCTCGCCGCGGGCGCGCTCGAAGGCCTCGTCGCCCCACGGGTACCAGTCGACAGGGTTGTCGGCGTGCTGGAGCAGGTACGGGCTGGTCTCTTCTGCGAGGCGGTTCACTGCAGCCCGAACTACCCTAGCGCCGCGATGAGCACGCTCCCCGGCGGCACGGTCACCTTCCTGTTCTCGGACATCGAGGGCTCCACACGCCTGCTCGAGCAGCTCGGCGACCGGTACGGCGACGTCCTCCGCGACCACCGGCGGATCCTGCGCGACGAGCTCGAGCACGCCGCCGGGCAGGAGGTGGACACGCAGGGCGACGCGTTCTTCTTCTCGTTCACGCGTGCGCGCGACGCCGTCCGCGGCGCGGTCGCCGCCCAGCGCGCGCTCGGGGCGCACGAGTGGCCCGACGGTGCCGCCGTCAAGGTGCGAATGGGCCTGCACACCGGCGAGCCGACGGTCGGCGACGAGGGCTACCTCGGCATGGACGTCGTGCGGGCGGCGCGCATCTGCTCGGCCGGGCACGGCGGGCAGATTCTGCTCTCGGAGACGACGCGGGCGCTCGTCGGCAACGACCTCCCGGAGGGTGCGGTGATGCGCGACCTCGGCGAGGCTCAGCTCAAGGACGTCCAGCACGAGCGCATCTTCGAGCTGGCCCTGGCGGACGGGCCGGTCGAGTTCCCGCCGCTCAAGACCGTCTCCTCCGAGCGGAAGACACAGGCGAACGAGCTCGCCAGGGAGATCGAGCGGCGCGTGCACGAGCAGATCCTGGCCGGCTTCGACGAACCGGAATCGGGCTCGCCCGCCAAGCTGGCGAAGCTCTCCGTCGTCGGTTTCGGGCTCCTCCTCGCCCTCCTGGTCGCGGCCATCGCGGTCCTCCTGATCGTGCGCGCCCTGGTCTAGGGCCGGCATGCCGTTCGAGCCGCTCGCCGGGATCCGCGTCCTCGACCTCACGAGCTCGCTTGCAGGCCCGTACTGCACCGAGATCCTGAGCGCGCTCGGCGCCGGCGTCGTCAAGGTCGAGCGGCCGGGTGAGGGCGACGAGACGCGCCGCTGGAGCGGGCCGGCGTGGGACGGCGACGGGCCGCTCTTCCTGGCCGCCAACGCCGGCAAGCGCTCGCTCGCGCTCGACCTGACCGCCGCCGAAGGCCTCGAGGCGCTGCTGGAGCTCGCCTCGCGCTCCGATGTCTTCGTCCAGAGCCTCCGCGGCGGCACCGCGGAGCGGCGCGGGCTCGGCTACGACGCCGTGCGCAAGCGAAACGCAAGCATCGTCTACTGCACGATCGGCGCCTACGGACGCACGGGCCCGCTGGCGGGGCAGGCCGGCTACGACCCGCTGATCCAGGCTGCCACGGGGATCATGAGCGTGACGGGCGAGCCGGACGGCCGGCCGGTCCGCGTCGGGGTCTCCCTCGTCGACCAGGCGACCGGCCTGTGGGCCGCGGTCGCGATCCTCGCCGCGCTACGCGAGGGGCGCGGTCGCGAGCTCGACCTCTCGCTCTACGAGACGGCGGTCGGCCTCGTGCCCTACCACGTGCTCGCGTACCTCGCGACCGGCGAGGCTCCGGCCCGTCACGGCACGGCGTTCCCGCTGATCGTCCCCTATCAGGCCTTCGCCGCCCGCGACGGCGAGCTGATGGTCGCGGCGCCGAACGACCGCCTCTTCGCGGCGCTGACCGGGGTGCTCGAGCTCCCCGACGACCCGCGCTTCGCGACCAACCCCGACCGGGTCGCCCACCGCGACGAGGTGGTCGGGCTCCTCGCCGAGCGCTTCGCGGGCGAGGACGTGGACACCTGGCTCGAACGGCTCGCCGCCGCCGGCGTGCCTGCAGCGCCCGTCCTCGACGTCGGCCAGGTGGCCACGGCCGAACAGACAGAGGCGCTCGGCCTGCTCCAGCACCTGCATCGCCCGGATGCGCCCGACGTCGTCGAGGTCGCGCCGCCGCTCTCCGTGGACGGCGAGCGCGTGCTGCACCGCTCGCCGCCGCCCGGGCTCGGCGAGCACAGCGCCGAGGTCCTCGCCGAGGCCGGCTACTCGCCCGAGCAGATCGAGCGGCTGGTTCAGGCGGGCGTCGTCGAGGGCCCCGCTCGGTAGACGTAGCCGGGGAGCGTCCGCCCGAGCAGCTCCTCGAGCCAGGCCGACACGCCGACGAGCGCGTCCAGGTCGACGCCGGTGTCGATGCCCTCGCCGTGCAGGAGGTACACGAGGTCCTCGGTGGCGACGTTGCCCGTCGCGCGCGGCGCGAAGGGGCAGCCGCCGATCCCGCCGACCGACGCATCGAGCACCTCGGCTCCCGCCTCGACCGCTGCGAGCGCGTTGGCGTAGCCGGTGTTCCGCGTGTTGTGGCCGTGGAAGCCGACCGGGCGGCCGGGCCTCCGCGCACGCTCGACGAGCGCACGAACCGGGCCCGGGGTCGCGACGCCGATCGTGTCCGCGAGAACGACCTCGCCGGCGCCTTCGAGCCGGTCGAGGAGGCGCAGCACCGCGTCCGGGTCGACCCGCCCCTCGAAGGGACACCCGAACGCGACACTGAGCGTCACGGTCGCAGGCACTCCGTCGGCGCCGGCCCGCTCGAGGATGCGGCTCACGACGGCGACCGCCTCGTCGAGCGACATGTTCCCGTTGCGCCGGTTGAAGGTCTCGGTCGCGGCCAGGGTCAGGTTGACGCGGTCGAGGCCGGCGGCGAGAAAGCGGTCGTAGCCACGTTCGTTGAGGACGAGGCCCGACCACTCGGCGCCGTTCCGCGGCAGGGCCGAGGCGACCTCCTCGGCGCCGGCCATCTGCGGCACGCGGTCGGCGCGGACGAAGCTGACCGCTTCGACCCGCGGGAGCCCGGCCGCGGCCAGCCTGCCGGCGAGCTCGGCGCGCACGGCGGGCGCGAGCGTCTCCGGCTCGTTCTGGAGCCCGTCGCGGGGGCCGACATCACAGAGGACGAGCGACACTACGCGTGCGTCGGGCCCTGCCAGGGATCGCGGGCGCACTGGTCGACGTGCAGGCGCTTGGCGATCTTGTCCGTGTCGCGGCCGACCTCGATCGCCTGGTTGCCGGCCCGGAAGTAGTCGCGGTCGGATTCCTTGCCTTCGCGCTGGGCCTTCATGCCCTGGTACACGACCTCCTGCAGCTTCACGACGTCCTCGTAGCCCTTGATCATCTTCTCGGTGTCGCCCTTGATCGACCCGGGCGCCTTCAGGTCGCGGAGACGCTCGATCGCATCGCGGCCGAGGTCGTTCGCCTTCGGCGTGACGCGGAGGTATTCGTCCGAGGTGGACGGCAGCCCGAGGGCCTCGACCTTCTTCAGCGTGTCGAGGCAGATGTCGTTCGCCTGCGCGGCCCATTCGCCGCGCGACAGCGCGTCGTCGCCGCCGCAGCCGGCGAGCGCGAGAAGAAGCACGAGCGCGAGCGCCGCCCGCATCGAGAACAGATTAGTCCAGGCCGTACGCCGTGACGCGCTGCGGCTTGATGCGGACGATCAACCGCTGCTGACCGGCAGGCAGGTTGTAGTCGCGCCCGCGGTACTTGTGCGAGAGCTGGTTGATGTGCTCTGCAGCCCCTTCCTCGGTCATCTCCGCCGGGCCCGAGACGGCGACCCAGCGATACGGGTCCTCCGGGTCGACGATCGTGAGGCCGGCGTTCGGGTTCGCTCGAATGAGCCGCGGCTTGGCGCGACCCTCGGCGGTGTTGAAGACGACGTTCTCCCCGTCGTAGTCGACCCACACGACCGTCTGCTGCGGCGACCCGTCCGGCCGGACCGTCGTAGCGACGCCGTAGTAGGGCTCGGTGAACATGCGCGCCTGGGCGTCGGTGAGCTTGGCCACTGGTGCTCCCTTCGTGCTCGGGTGTCGAGTGGGTACGTTGCCCCGATGGGCGTCCCGATACTTGCAAGAACGCGCACGGGCGCCGGCGGCTAGGAGCGACGAGCACGAACCAGGCCGCCCCGTACGAGCCGGCGCCCCGCGTCCGCCTGATCTTCGCCGCGCTGATGCTCGTGCTGCTGCTGGCGTCGCTCGACCAGACGATCGTCGCGACCGCGCTGCCGACGATCGTCGGCGAGTTCGGCGGCGTCGAGCACCTCTCCTGGGTCGTGACCTCCTACCTGCTCGCGTCCACGATCGTCGGACCGGTCTACGGGAAGCTCGGCGACCTCTACGGGCGCAAGATCGTCCTGCAGACGGCGATCGTCATCTTCCTCGTCGGCTCGGCGCTCTGCGGGCTCGCCCAGGGCATGTTCGAGCTGATCGCGTTCCGGGCGCTGCAGGGGATCGGGGGCGGCGGCCTGATCGTCACGACCATGGCCGTGATCGGCGACATCATCCCGCCGCGCGACCGGGGCAAGTACCAGGGCTTCTTCGGAGCCGTCTTCGGCGTCTCGACCGTGTTGGGGCCGCTGCTCGGCGGCTTCTTCGTCGACAACCTGTCCTGGCGCTGGATCTTCTACGTCAACCTGCCGGTCGGCGGGCTCGCCCTGGCCGTGATCGGCGCCGCGTTCCACGCCAGGGTCGCGCACGTCCGTCACCAGATCGACTACCTGGGCGCCGCGCTCCTCGCCGGCGGCCTGTCGTCGATCGTGCTCTTCACGAGCCTCGGCGGCACGACATGGTCGTGGCAGTCGAGCCAGATCGTCGGCCTGATGGCGCTCGGCGTCGTCCTCCTCGCCGCTTTCGTGGTCGTGGAGGCGAGGGCGGCCGAGCCGATCGTGCCGCTCGAGCTCTTCCGCAACCGGGTCTTCACCGTCACGAGCGCCGTCGGCTTCATCGTCGGCCTGGCGCTGTTCGGCGCCGTCACCTACCTGCCGCTCTACCTCCAGATCGTCAAGGGCGAGAGCCCGACCAGGTCGGGGCTGCTGCTGACGCCGCTGATGGCCGGGGTGCTCGTCACCTCGATCGGCAGCGGACAGCTGATCAGCCGCTTCGGCCGCTACAAGCCGTTCCCGATCGCCGGGACGGCCCTGATGACGGTTGCGATGCTGCTGCTCTCGCGGATCAGCGTCGGGATGCCCATCTGGCAGACGGCGCTGGTGATGGTGCTGCTCGGCTTCGGGCTCGGGATGACGATGCAGGTGCTCGTTCTGGCGGCCCAGAATGCCGTCCCGTACGAGCTGCTCGGCGTGGCCACCTCGGGCTCGACGCTGTTCCGTCAGGTCGGCGGCTCGATCGGCGTCTCGATCTTCGGCGCCATCTTCGCCAATCGCCTCGGCGTTCACCTCGCCTCCGCCCTCCCTCCCGGCGTGCGCCCGCCCGCCGCCGCCAGTCCCGAGCTCGTCGACCGGCTGCCGCCGGCGGTGCACTCGCAGTATGTGGGCGCGTTCGCCGCCTCGCTGCGGCCCGTGTTCGCCGCCGCGGCGGGAGTGTCGTTCGTCGGTTTCCTGCTCACCTGGCTGCTCCGCGAGGTGCCGCTTCGCAAGAGCGCCGAGGCCGAGGGCGTGGCGGAGAGCTTCGCGATGCCGCGCGAGGCGGAGTCACTGCCCGAGCTGCAGAGGATCGTGGCGACGCTCGCCCGGCGCGAGAACCACTGGCGCGTCTACCGGCGTCTCGCCGAGCGCGCCGAGCTCGATCTCGACCCCGGCGAGCTGTGGCTGCTCGCGCGGCTCGGCGAGGGGACAGCGGTCGATCTCGGGGATCCGAGCAACGCCGCCGCGCACGCTTCGCTCCGGAAACGGGGACTTGTCGTGGACTCGCAGCTCGACGGCGACGGACAGGTCGTCTACGCGCGCGTCGTGGAGGCGCGCACGCAGGGGCTCACCGAGCTGCTCGAGGGTTGGGAGCCCGAGAAGCACGACGAGGTGAGGGCGATGCTCGACCGGCTCGCGCGCGAGCTGGTCGTGGAGATCCCGCCGCCACGCGGCAGCGGCTGAGCTCAGCGGACCTTGGTCGGGATCTCGCCGATCTGGCCGTCGGCGATCTCGGTGCTGACCGTCTTCACCGCCGCGAGGTCCTTCGCCGGGACCTTCTTGCTGATCGTGCCGAGGGCGACGCCCTTCTGCTGGAGGCCGAAGGTCGCGTTTCTGCCTCCCTGCCAGGTGCCGTCCTGGATCGACTTGATCGTGGCGAAGACGGCGGCATCGACCTTCTTCTGCGCGCTCGTGAGCACGTGCGGACCGAGGAACGACTGGTCGGCGTCGACCCCGATGCCCCACACCTTCTCCTCCCGGGCCGCGTCGAGCGCACCCAGCCCGCAGCCGCCCGCGACCTGGAAGACGACGCCGGCGCCCTGTCCGATCTGGTTCAGTGCCAGCTCCTTGCACTTGGCCTGGTCGTCCCAGTCGGACGAGTAGCCGTTCAGCACTTTGATCCCCGGGTCGGCCTTCTTCGCGCCCGCCTGGTAGCCGGCGATGAAGCGGTCGACCGGCGGCTCCTTGAAGCCGCCGACCGAGCCGATCACGTCCGGCCCCGGGCGGCGCTTCTCGGAGAGCCCCGCGAGGTACCCGGCGAGGTAGCCGACCTCCTGCTCCTTGAAGATCAGGCCGACGACGTTCTTCGGCTTGTGCTTCAGCGACGCCTGGTCGACGTCGATGATCGCGAACCTGCGGCCGGGGAACTTCGCCGCGGACGTGTCGATCGCAGCGCCCTGGGCGAAGCCGACGCCGATGATCAGGTCGTACTTCTCGCGCGCGAGGCGCGCCATGTTCGGGATGTAGTCGGCCGCGGAGGCCGACTGGAGCACGCGGCCCTGGATCCCGAGCTCCCGCTCGGCACGCTTGAGCCCCTGGTAGGCGAGCTGGTTGAAGCCGCGGTCGTTCAGCTGCCCGAGGTCGGTCACCAGGCCGACCTTGAGCGGCTTCGACGCGGTCGTCTCGCCGGTCGTGGCCGGCGCGGCGTTGTCGCCGTCGTCGCCGCCGCACGCGGCCAGCGCGAGGAGGCTTGCGAGCACCGCGGCCAGGACTGTGATTCGTCTCTTCAAGAGGTTTTCGACTGTTAGGCTAAAACCGCGTGAATCCTACCACGACAGCAGCTCACGACGCGCTCGCAGTTGTGCTGCAGGTCCGGGACGGACGGCTCCAGGCGCTGCTGTGGCAGCGTGCGCGGGAGCCCTTCAGCGGACGCTGGGCACTCCCGGGCGGCGCGCTCGGCCCCGACGAGACGCTCGAGCGCTCGATCGCGCGGCACCTCGCGGCCAAGGTCGACGTCCGCGAGCTGGCGCACCTGGAGCAGCTCGTCACGCTCAGCGAGCCCGACCGCCATCCCGGACGGCGGGCGCTGGCGACCGCGTACCTCGGGCTGGTGCCGCTCGGCGTCGATCCGGGCCTTCCCGAGGACACGACCTGGCATCCCGTCGACAGGCTCCCCCGGCTCGCCTTCGACCACCGGCGGATCGTGCTCGCGGGCCGGGACCGGCTGCGGGCAAAGCTCTCCTACACGAACATCGGCTTCGCACTGGCGCCGGCCGAGTTCACGCTCTCGGCGCTCCGGGCGGTCTACGCTGCCGCACTCGGCCACGACGTCTCGACGACGAACCTCCAGCGCATCCTGCTACGGCGCGGGCTCCTCGCGGAGACCGGCGAGCGACGACCCCCGGGCCGGGCAGGCGGGCGGCCGGCCACCGTCTACCGGTTCCGCTCGCGGGAGCTCGAGGTCACCGACCCCTTCGCGGTGCTCAGGCCGCCTGTCCGCTAGCGCTCGACAGCAAGCATCAGCTGGTCGCGGCCGCTCCGGCAGCGTCGTAGTGCTCCGCCTCGGGACCTCACTTTTCGCGGGGCGGCGAACGTCGTATGCTGCTTCTGACTCGCTCGGGCCCAGCGGGCGGTTGAGCAGCCCCGACGGAGGAACGGGTGAAGGTCTTCATCCTGGACGCCCATTCGATCTACCGCCATGGCCTGGCGTCCTGCCTGAGCGGCATGGACGACGTGGACTCGGTCGGGGAGGCAGCCGGCGTGCGCGAGGCGTGGAGCAGCCGTGAACTGCCCGAGAGCGACGTCGTGCTCGTCGATCCGGAGGTGAGCGGCGGCAACGACTTCATCCGCGAGGTGCGCGAGAAGACCGGCGCCGCCGTCGTCGTCTGCTCGTCCCGGACGGACGAGCAGGACGTCCTCGCCGCCGTCCAGGCGGGCGCGGTCGGCTACCTCTGCAAGGACACCCTGACGCCCGAGACGCTCGAGACCGGCGTGCGGGGGGCCTCGAACGGAGCCGGCGTGATGACGCCCGAGGTCCTGGGCAACCTCCTTCGCGGCATCTCGAGGGTCTCCCGCGAGGTGCTGGAGCCGCGCGGCCTGTCGCTCTCGTCGCTGACGGCGCGCGAGCAGGAGGTGCTGCGGCTCGTCGCCGCGGGTCATCCCACCCGCGAGGTCGCGCAGAAGCTCTGCTACAGCGAGCGGACGATCAAGAACGTGATCCACGACGTGGTCACGAAGCTCAATGCGCGGACCCGCTCGCAGGCCGTCGCACAGGCCGTCCGTGAAGGCCTGATTTAGTAGGAGGGCTTGGCGAAATAACGACTGTGCCGCCGGGCCGCGCTGCTCGCCCCGAGGCGGCGTCCTCAGTCGCGCCCACGCTACGCGTCCTAGATACACGGACACTCCCTGCGTCCTTGCCTCGGAACGACCATCGCACCCCGGCAACGAGCGAAATTCCGCCAAGCCCTCCTAGGCCGCCGGGGCCGCGCCGGCCTTCGCGAGCAGCGCGCGCGCCTCTTCGAGCCGCTCCTGGTAGCGCCCGCGGTACTGCTCCGCAGGACGCTCGACATCGGCGACCCAGTCGCCCCACTTCGAGGGGTCGTCGAGGAAGTTGGTGTACCCGTCGGCGAGCCGCTTCTCCTTCTCGTGCACGGCGTGGTCGATGAACCACTTGATCTGCTTCTCCGGATCCTGGCCGTAGCCGGCGTACTCGCCCTGGTCCCAGATCGACGTGCGCATCTGGAAGTAGCCGATCGAGTCCGCGTCGCCGAAGTTGATGTTCGACAGGCGCGACTCCACCAGCGAGGCCATCACGGGCAGCTCAGGCGGGATCCCCGCCTGGCGGGCGCGCGCGGCCATCCACGCCGCGATCTGCTCCTTCGGCGCGTTGTCGCCCGGGTAGCCGGCGATCGTCGGGCCGACAGCGTCGCCGGCGACCTTCGCCGCCTCCGCATCAAGCCCGGGCTGTTGCTGGACCTTCGCCTTGACGTCGTCGTTCACCGCCTGCATGAACTGGACGGTGTTGCCCGACTTGGCACGGCCGGCGCCTTCGGCCGCGACGAACACGCCGCTCTCGCTCGCCGGGACTGCGGGCTCCGGTGCCGGGGCGGCGGGGGCCTCGGGTGCCGGGACGGCCGGAGCGGCCGGGGTCGCCGGCGCGGCGGCCGGAGCGACCTCCGCTGCGGCTACCGCCGGCGCGGCCGGAGCAGGCACGCGGGCGAGACGAAGCCTGCGGGCGGCGGGTCGTCGAAGGCGATGTGGATGTGATCCTGGTGCCCGCCGTCGGTGAAGAAGCCCGGAGCGTTGATCGCCCACGGCGTCCCGACCTCCGTCGGCTTGATCGACGCCGGGAGGTCGACGAGCGCCTCCGCCAGCTCGCGCGACTTGAAGCTGTTCGGCCGCACGATCTCCCCGTCCACGCTCGCGATGTCCAGCCCGCGGCCCACGTAGTGGTTGGAGACCGACCCGGAGGAGCTGAGCTTGTCGTGGCCCGTGATGATCACCGAGAGCTTGATCTTGTGCTCCTTCGTCAGCTCGCCCAGGATCGAGATCAGCCTCGGGTCGACCCGGCCGGACGCGAGGTCCGCCCTTGCCGGCCCGGGTAGCTCGAGGTTGGCGCTCGAGAGGAGCGCCGTCAGCTCGGCGGACGCCGGCGCAGCCGGGCCCGCCGCCGCGAGCTCGCCGCCCGCGTGATCGTGGTCGTGCCCCGCTGCGGCGGCGTGCTCGTGGACGTCGGGCGTAGCCGACGGAGCGAAGGCCGGCTGCCCGCCCGAGTAGGCCTGCTCGAGATAGGGATACGGGTCCTCCATGTTCTCGTAGTGGTAGCCCCCGTCGAGCGTCTTCCAGAGCTCGATGTGGACATGCGGCGTCCCGCCCGTCCAGGCGGAGACTCCGGCGATCTGCTGGCCGGCTTCGACCCGGCCTCCCTCCGCGACGCCGGTCGGGTCGACGTGGCGGAAGACCCAGACCTTGCCGTCCGCACCCCGCACCTTCACGACCCCGCCGAAGATCTGCCCGGAGTTGCCGCGGGAGGCCTTCACCTCGACGACCTCGCCGGCGATCGGCGACCGGACAGGCGCGCCGGGCTTCCCGAACAGGTCGTAGGCCGCGTGGTGGGCGGTGCCGCCGGCATCCGGCGCGCCCTCCGCGTCCACCATCGAGAACTCGGAGTCGTGCAGCTTGCCGCCCGCGTTCGTGTTGTCCATGTCGCCCGCTGCGATCGGCGCGACCGGAGCGCCCGGCGTCGGAGCGGCGGCCGGCGCGGCGGCGGCATCGACGACGGCTGCCGCAGGCGGAGCGGCCGCGGCCGCGGGCGCCTGCTCGAACGGCCGGCACGGCGCTGACCGTCGCCGCTCCTTTCTGCGCGTCGGCGGGAGCGGCGACGAACACGCCGCTGCCGCTCGCGGCGGTGGTGCCGCCGGCGCCGCGGCCGGAGACGCCGCTGCGGCGGCGGCAGGAGCCCCGGGCACCGCGGGCGCCGCAGCGGGCGCGACCGCGGCGGGCGCACCGGCCTCCGGCACCGCGGCGACCATGCGCCGTCCACCGGCGAACTGCTCCTTGTAGTACGGCTCGTCGAGGCTCGAGATCTTGACCACGTCGCCCGTGTGCGGGGCGTGGATGAACTTGTGCGCCCCGATGTACATGCCCACGTGGTGCATGTCGCCGCTGGAGTCCTGGAAGAAGACGAGGTCGCCCCCCTCGAGCTTGTCCACGCTCTGGATGTGCTCGCCGACGTCGACCTGGTCGTACGTCACGCGGGGGATGTCGATCCCGACCTGCTTGTACGACCACTGCATCAGGCCCGAGCAGTCGAAGTTCGTCTGCGGCGTCGCGCCGCCCCACTGGTACGGCGTGCCGAGGTACTCCTTTGCGATCGCGAGCGCCTTCTTCGCCTGCGGAGCCGCATCGAGCTCGGCGCCCTGCACCGCAGCAGCGAGATCAGGGTCGGGCGCGGCGCCGACCGGCGGTGGGCTCGGCTGGGCCTTTGAGAGCAGCTCCCGGGCCTCGGAGAGACGCTCCCCGTAGCGGTAGCGGTACTGCTCGGCCGGACGCTCGACGTCGGCGACCCACTCGCCCCACTTGCTCGAGTCCTTGAGGAACGCCACGTCGCCGCGGGCGACGCGCTTCTGCTTCTCGTGGAGCGCGTGATCGATGAACCACTTGAGCTGGAGCTCCGGCTTGCGGCCGTAGCCGGCGTACTCGCCCTGGTCCCAGATCGACGTGCGCATCTGGAAATAGCCGATCGAGTCCGCGTCGCCGAAGTTGATGTTCGACATGCGCGACTCCACCAGCGACGCCATGATCGGCAGCTCGCCAGGCAGGCCCGCCTTGTGGGCCTGGCGCGCCATCCACGCGGCGATCTGCTCCTTCGGGGCGTTGTCGCCCGGGTAGACATCCGAGACGTCCGGCAGCCCGACCGGCGCGTCCGCGACGGCTGCCGCCGCCGGCGGCGGCTCCGGAGCGGTCGGTGCCGGCTGCGCCGCGGCGGGCTTGTCTTCCACCGCCGGGAGGGCGCTGACCGTCGCGCCGCCGCCGTTCGCGGGAGCGGCCCTGAAGACGCCGCTGCCGCCTGCATCCGCGGGATCAGCCGGCACCGGGGCAACGGGGGCTGCGCCGGCTGCGGGCGCCGCAGCAGCCGCAGGCGCCGCAGCGGCCGGAGTCGCCGCCGGGGGGGCCGCCTCGACCGGTGACTTGAACCCGGTGGGCGCCGGATCGTCGAAGGCGATGTGGATGTGATCCTGATGGCCGCCGTCGGTGAAGAAGCCCGGCGCGTTGATCGACCACGGCGCGCCCACCTCGGTCGGCCGGATCGAGGCCGGTAGGTCGATCAGCGCCTCCGCGAGCTCGCGCGACTTGATGCTGTTCGGCCGCACGATCTCCCCGTCCACGCTCGCGATGTCCAGCCCGCGGCCGACGAAGTGGTTCGACAGCGACCCGCCCGACGTGTACTGGTCGTGCCCGGTGATGACGACGGAGAGCCCGATCTTGTGCTCCTTCGTCAGGGAGGTCAGGATCGACACGAGGCGCGGGTCGACGCGGCCGGACTGGAAGTCGGCGCGTGCCGCCGCAGGCAGGTCGAGATTCGGATTGTCGAGCAGGGCCGCGAGCTCCCCCGACGGAGCGCCGACCGACCCTGCGGCTGCCAACTCGCCGCCCGCGTGATCGTGGTCGTGCCCTGCGCCGCCTGCGTGCTCGTGCACCTCGTGCGGAGCCGCTGCAGCATGGTGAGCTTCCTCGGGAGGCGCAACGGCCGGCGTCGACGCCAGCGACGGGCCGGCGCCGGCCTTGGGCGCAGCCTCCTTCGGCTCGGGCTGAGCGGCAGCCTGCTTCGGCTCCGGCGGCGCGCCGGCGTGCTGCGGCTCAGGCGGCTCCGTCTTCGGGCCGGTGCGCACCTGGTCGCCGTTGGCCGGGCCGGCGCCGTGCTGGTGGGAGACCGCGTTCATCTGCGCCTGGCTGATCGCCTTGATGCTGTGGCGGCTGAGCGCCTCGTTGACGACACCCGCCACCCGCTTGTCGCCGCCTCCGCCCAGGTTGGCGAGCTCGAGCGCGCCGATGCCCTCCGCGGCCGCGGCCATGATCACGCCCGCGAGGCTGGACATCGACTGGCGCAGCTCGAGCGTGTAGAGGGCCTTGGCGCCGCCGGAACCGCCGCGGAGCTCCTGGGCGAGCTCGGCCAGCCCGAACTGCTCGCATGCCGTGGCAGGATCGCGCCGGAACTCGGCCCGGAACGAGGAATCGGTCAGGAGCCGCTCGATGAGATCGGCGGCCTGCTTGGTCTCCTCAGGCGACGACAACGTCGTCGTCCTTCCGCCGGAGCCGCTCGCGCAGCGGCCGACCCACCATCACCAACACCGGGACGAACATCAGCAGGTAGAAGGCGCCGAACACACCCCACACCACCTCCGGCGGAGCCAATGAGGTCAGAACCTCGTAATAACGCGTCGACATCACTATGACGAATGCCACAGCTGCCACTGTCCACGCAAGCCCCGCAAGGGCATAGATCAGCAGCGCGCGAGGCTCGTCGGAGGCACGGCTGCGCCCCGAGATGACCGCCGCGAGGTGGGCGCGGGCCCGCTTTCGCAGCCCCGGCTCGCCGAGCCAGTCCACGAGCATGTGGTAGCCGTCGCGGTCGAGCAGCGGGTTCAGGTTCGAGAACGCGCCGACATAGGCCGCGAAGGCGAGCTGGAAGAAGATGTCGCGGACGTTCCCGTGCACGAAGGCGGCCGCGAGCGAGAAGGCGCCGCCGACGAGCAGGTCGCTCGCGGGGCCCGCGGCGCTGATCGCGAGGCGGCGCCTGCGGGGCTCGAACCAGCCGTCGGACGTGTCGACGAACGCGTACGGGAAGACGAGCATCAGCTTGACGCCCGCGCGCGAGACGCGCCTGCCGTACGAGCTGACGACGAGCCCGTGCGCGAGCTCGTGGAACGCGACCACGATGAAGCGGCCGATCAGGAAGACGAACGCGCCGATGCCGATCCGGTTCGCGACGACGAACGGCGTGCCGTACCGGTTGACGATCAGGTAGGCGAAGGCGGCGAGCCCCGTCACGCCGAGGATCGCCATCGCGACGAGCGCCACGCGCGTGAACAGGATCCAGCCGCCGGCGAGGTAGACCCGCTCGAAGAAGCGGCCCAGCCCCTTGATCTCGAACTCGCGTGGCTTCAGCGCCGCGGCGAACCCGCTGCTCGAGCCGTCCATGGTCGAGCTCTCGACGCCCTCGAGCAGTCCTTTCTCGCCCAGGTCGGCGAGGAGCCGTGCGAGGCGGGTCGCGCCGCCCGGGCCGAAGCGCTCCTCCGCGTCGGTGATCAGCTCCGGCAGCGCGTGCTGCCCGTCGAGCTGGCGGAAGACCGCGGCCTCGTCGTCGCCCATGCGCGCGAACGACCCGTCTCCACGCAGGTCCTTGAGCACCCACCGCCGCGATCCCTCGCCCTCCTCCAGCCGTTTCAGCGCCCAGCCGGACCGCACTCGGGGACGAAAGCCGTAGGAGGTCGCGTTCTCGTCGACCTGGCTCGCGCCGAGGGCCGACACGAACAAGGTCGCACCCGGGCGCACGACGATCGTCCGGCCGGCCTCGCTCTCCTGCCTGCGCCGCTCGACGCGGAACTCGACGTTGCCGACGTGGACCCGCGCGCCGTCGCGCAGCTTGGAGCGCGCGCCGACCGGCTTGCCGTCGAGGAAGGTGCCGTGCGTCGAGCCGGCGTCCTCGACCCACGCACCGTCCTTGCCCACGAGTACCCGGGCGTGGTGGCGCGACACCGAGCGGTCGTCGAGCTGGATCGCGTTGTCGGCGGCCCGGCCGATCGTCAGCAGCTCGGTGAGCGGCACGCGGGCGCCGTCCGGGAGCACGACCTCGAGCTCGAGGCTCGATCCGCCGCCGACCGGGGCTCCGCAGCTGGGGCAGAAGGCCGCCCGGCGGGCGACCTGCCGCCGGCAGCTCCGGCAGAGCGGCACTACTTGCTCTTCAGGACGAGCGGCGACCAGGCCGGGTTGCCGCCCGGGCGGTACGCGATCTGCTCGCTGGGCTTCGCCGGGTCGATGCGGAGCATCTGCGGCGGGTCGGCGCAGGTGGCGCCGCGATCGGCCACCATGAGCTCGAGGCCGTCGGCGCGCCACGCAAGCTCGCAGGCGCGCACCGACGTGAACGCCTTCGGCTTGCCGAGCCTGCCGTCCTTGAACGGTGCGATGAACAGGTGGGACGCGCCCGTTCCCCACGTCGCCGTGAACCCGAGCTGGGTTCCGTCGAACGAGAAGGCGGCGGTGGAGACGCTGTCGCCGTCCCCCTGGCCGTGGAGCGAGTCGGTGATGTAGCCCTGGTCGGTCCAGTCGGCCGGCCGTCCGGAGTTCGGCCTGGGGCTGGTGTACATGAGCAGCTCCGCCTGCTTCTCGTTGACGCCGCGGGCGACCGCGAGGATCACGCGCCCGTCCGGCGACCAGACGGGACGGCTCAGCGTTCGGTTGGGATCGGCGATGCACGCGCCCTTGCCACCGCCGACCGGTACGAAGCAGAGGTCGCGTTCGGCCGCCGGGTCATTGGCCTTGCCGCGCGCGAAGGCGATCACCTTGCCGTTCGGCGAGAAGGTCGGCCGGCCGTCGTCGAACCCGGCTTCCGTCACGGCTTTGGCGGACAAGGGGTCGTTGGGCCTGACCGTCCAGATCTGCGCGGCGGTGTCGGTTCCCTTCCGGAACGCGATCAGGGTGCCGGTCCGGTTGATCGCCGCTTCCTCCTCGACCTCCTGGGTGTTCGCGACCGGCTTGGGCGTCCCCTTGGCCCCTGCGAGGAGGACGTTGTCGTTCTGGTCGTAGACGACCTGCGGGAAGCCCTTGGAGTAGACGAGCGTGACCGTGCTCCCCTTCTCGAGCTTCTGGTCCTTCGGCGGATCCTGCGAGATCAGCTTCCCGGCCGGAACGGAGGCGCTGAACACGCGCTGCACGTCCGGGGTGAAGCCCGCCTTGGCGAGCGCCGCCGCCGCGACCGGCGCCGCGAGGGCCGCAATCGCCGGAACCGGGGTGTCGCCGGGCGTCGCCGGCGGCGGAGGCGGCTTGCCGCCGGTGCTCGTCGTCTGGGCGGGGGCCTTCACATCGGCGAGGAAGACGCCGACCGGCTTCGCCTGCTCGGCGATCTCACCGGCAGCGGGAATCTGCGTGGCGATCTTCTGTTTCTCCGGGTCGGTCGGCGGAGTCTGCGGCGGGGCGAGCGCGAACCCGGCCGTCGTCAGCGCCTTGTCGGCCTCGGCCAGCGTCATGCCGGTCACGTCGGGGACCTCTGCCCGGCCGGTGGACACCGCGCGCTCGATCGAGACCGCGCTGTCCTTGTCGACCTTCTCGCCGGCAGCCGGGCTCTGGGCGAGGATCGTCCCCGGCTTCTCCTTGTCGGTCGGCTTCTCGGTCTGGTTGCCGAGCGTCAGCCCTTCGTCGTCGAGCAGCTGCTGCGCCTCGAAGACGTTCTTGCCCGTCAGCTCGGGCACCGTCGCCGTTCGGGGCCAGAGCAGGTAGGCGGCGATCCCGGCGATCAGGAGCAGGGGCAGGATCAGCAGCGCCCACATCGGGATCCAGGGCTTGTGGACCAGGGTCGCGGATGTGGGCAGCGCCCCCGTGTCGGAGCCGATGACCGTCGACGCGATCTCGAAGCGGCGGTGGACGGGGCGACCGACGAGCGCCGGCTTCGGCGGCTTGACGATGAACGCCGAGCCGTTGCGACGGCCCGGTGCCACCGTGAAGCGGGCCTTCTGGAACGCGAACCGCATGGCATTGTCCGGGTCGACGCCCGCGAGCTGGACGTCCACCGGTGCGTTGGCGCGGTTTCGCACCGCGATTGCGTACGTCGCCTTGCGTCGTCCCGAGGCTTGCGCGGGCCGCATCTCGGCCTCGAGCTCGTGGTAGGGCGTGATGTCGAGGCCGGCGGCAGCCCGCCCGGCGACGGTGCCGTTGGCCTTCGAGACGGCGACGATCGCGATCGGCCAGGTCCGCGCCTCGGCCTCGGCCGCGCGCGGCGGATGGAACGAGACCGCGACCTCCTGCTCGTACTCCCCGCCGGGCGCCCCGTACGGGACGAGGTAGACGGTCGCGGGCGCGATCGTCCACCACTCCGCCGGCAGGCCTTCGATGTGGAGGTCGTAGTTGTCGACGATCCCGCTCTGGTTGCGGATGAGCGCGACCAGATTCGAGGCGCCGCCGGCCTCGACGCGGCCGGTGATCTCGCCTCCGGTCGCGCTGTCGTCCTCGGGGCGGCGAAGCGTCAGCACCACCGCGTCGGGCTCGGGCTCCGGCTCTGGCTCTGCGTACTCGGGCGCCGGCGCGCCGGCCCCACCGTCCTCGACCGTCGGCGGAGCGACCTCGGGCGGCGGCGCAGCGGCCGCCTCGACCGGCGGCGGCTGGGCGGGCGGCGCGGAAGCGGCCTCGGGAGGCGCTGCGACCGGGGCGGCGGGCCCGGCGGCGCGGCGGCCGCGGGTGGCTCAGCCGCTACGGGCGGAGCTGCCTCGGCGGGCGGCGCTGCCTGTGCAGGAGGCGGCGCGGGAACGGCCTGCCGGACTCCCGACAGCTCCCAGCGGACGTACTCGCCGCACTGCTCACAGAAGTCGACGTCGTCTGGGTTCTCGTGGCCGCACTTCAGACAGGCGCGAGCCATCTACGACCCCTGACTGCCGCCACCAGTGCTCTTCGGAGCTTTCACACGCAACTTGTACGTCACGTTGACGGGTTTGACCTGCTCGATCAAGCGCGAGACGGCTCCCAGCTCGTGCTCGTCGAGCGGGGCATCGCAGTAGACGAGGAATCCGGCGCCCCCCGAGCCCGTCTTTGCAGCCTTCTCCGCCTTCTTTCCCGGCCAGGTCACCGAGCCCGTGTCCTCGACGCGCAGCGGGTGGTCGGGGAAAGCGATCTTGAGCGTCAAGGCCAGACCCTCGCGCGTGCCGTGACGGCGGGCGAGCTCGTCGCCGCGCCTGACGAGCTCGCGCTTGCTCGCGATCGGCCAGGCCTCGTCGACCTCGAGCCCGAGCCACTGGGCGAGCAGCGCCAGCATGTCCTCGGGCGCCAACGAAGCTTGCACGTGGGCGGGAAGCGAATCGAGCAGTGCGACGATCGGGTCCAGAAGTGCCTCGAGCGACCCGACGAAGCGGACGCCGAAGTCGTTCTCCTGATAGACGGCCGGCAGGGCTCGCTGCAGGTAGTGACGCTCGGAGGCGACGCCCGGGACGTGCCCATTGAGGGCGCGCTCGTAGCGGCGGAGCGAAACGGTCGCCAGCTTGCGGGCACCGCCGCCGTACGTCCGATACGCGCCGTTGCCGGCCATCAGTACTCGCGGTGCTCGGCCTTGACGATGTGCGTGCCGGAGGCGATCGTCTCGTCGGCCTCGAGCTGGATGTGCGTGCCGGCGGGCTTCGCCTCCTGCTTGCCCGACGCCATGTCGGTCTCGTAGACACGCAGGATCTTGACGAAGTCGACGCCCGGAACGCCGTGGACGATCCCGTACAGCTCGCCCTGGTTGAGCGCCCGGCCGAGCTCCCAGCCCTCGCCGATGCCGTCGAGCCGGCCGCCGACGAGCGGATTGAGGTACGTGTACAGAGCGTACGAGACCTGCTCCTCGATGCGGCCGAGATCCGTCCGTGGCTCGGCCTGGAGGTTCACCACCACGCTCATCCCGCGGAGCTTCATCGGCGCGAGCTCGACGGTCGTCCCGATCAGCCTGCGCTCGTCGACGTACGCGCCCACCTCGGCGAACAGCTCCTCGGTGGGGACGAGCTCGTCGTTCGTCAGCTTGCGATCGGGCGGATCGACCCGTGGCAGCAGGTGCACTCGAACCGGGCCTCCGTTCTGCGGCGGCACACACGCCGCCCGTGCGATGCGCGGTGACGCCTCGCGCGCGAGGACCTCGAAGTCCGAGGCAGTGACCGCGCGGTGCCGCGTGCGGAACTCGAGCGCTGCGCGCGCCCGGGCCGCATCGAGCGTCTCCGCGTCGACGCCGCCCAGAGCGCCACGAGGGTTCGTGACCTCGGCGACGCCGGGGACCGGACTGCGGAGGATCGTCAGCGCATCGGGAATGACGTTGCCCTGGCGGCCACCGCCGTGGCGGTAGCGGCTGAAGCGCAGCGCCGCTCCCTTCGGCGGCACGGCGCCGTACTGCAACCAGCTGCCGTCCGCCGCGCGGATGGCGGGCCCGAACTCGACGACGCCGTTCGCGAGATCGAGCGCGTAGTGCGGATCCTCGGGGCCGCTCTCGGCGAAGCTCTCCACGAGTGTCCACGGCTCCCAGTCGCCGGTGATCTGGTTCAACACCTCGAGGTGCTCGCCCTCGACCGGGAGGAGCACCGGCGAGTAGCGGAGCTCGAACGACTGCGCCGGGGTGCCGTCGCTCTCGCCGACGACCTCGCCGGCCTCGTGCGCGGTCTGCGAGGCGGGGACGAGCCCGCCGATCGGCGCGGCCGTGATCGAATAGATCTCGGGCGGGTGTGTGAACGCGCTGCCCTTGATCGCCTCGCCGCCGGAGCGCGGACGGTCGGCGAGCCGGCAGCGCAGCCACTGCGCCCGTGTGCCGGCAACGCTGTCGGGGCCGCTCTGCTCCGCGAGCTGGAGCTCGACCGTGCCGCTGCCGTAGTTGAAGCCACCGGTCCGGTCCACGAGCACCTCGGCCTCGAGCCATTCGCCGTTGCCGGCGCTCGACTCCCAGACGAGCGGTGGATCCTCGGGATCGACGCCTGCGCCTCGCGCCTGCGAGCAGTCGACGTCCACCTGCATGAGCAGCCGCGCGAGCGTGGTGTCGAAGCCGAGGTAGAGCGCGTCGCCCACCTTCGGAGGCGTCCCGAACGGGAGCTGGTCGGGGCCCTTCGGACTGGCAACGCCGCGTGCGACGCCGACGTCCTTGGCCTTGCCGTCGCGCTCGACCGCGTAGACGATCGGGCGCGCGACCGGGATCGTGAAGTCCTGCTCCGTCTGGAACACGACCGGCTCCTCGAGCCCGACGCGCTGTGTGGCGATCTCGGTCTCGCCGGCGGGAATGAGGACGTCCTCGTCCTCCGGCGGCGCGGCCAGGCGGAACCGGACGTCGGTCCGTGCGGCCGTAGGCGGCTGCAGGCGCATGCCGAGCAGCTCGAGCAGCGCGACGTGGAGCTTGTCGGGAACCCGGTTGACCCGGTAGACCAGGACCTCGGTCATCCACGCGAACAGCTCGATCAGGGTGATTCCCGGATCGGAGACGTTGTGATCGGTCCACTCGGGGCAGCGCTGGCCTACGCGGAGCCGCGCCTCGTTGACGAGATCCTGGAACCGGCGGTCGTCGAGAACGATCTCTGGCAGCCTCAAGGTCACTCCTCCGCGGGGATGACGTAGAACGGATAGACGAGATTGCGCCGGTCGTTGGTCGCGCGCACCAGGTAGCTGATGTCGATCGGGAGCCGCCCCGCCTCGGCCTCCGAGGCGTCGATGTCGATCGCCGCGACCTCGATCCGCGGCTCCCAGCGGTCGAGAGCGATGCGGATCTCGGCCTCGAGCGTGGCGATGGTGCGTGCGTCGATGGTGTCGAAGACGTAGTCGTGGATGCCGCAGCCGAACAGCGGGCGCATCGGGCGCTCGCCCTGTGCTGTCGAGAGGATCAGCGTGATCGCCTCGTTGATGTCGTCGGAGCCGCTCACGAGCGCCAGCGAGCCCTGGCTGTCGACCCGCAGTGGAAAGGCGACCCCGGTACCGGTGACTTCGCTCACGACTCCATCCCCTAGTTGATCGCCACCGTGGCGCCCTTGAGGGTCAGCGGGCCGGAGCCCTGGACGGTCACCATCGTCCCCTTGATCTCGATCTGGCCGGAGGCGCTGAGCTTGATCTGGGCTCCGCCGCACTTGAGTGTCAGCTCGGTTCCCGCCTCGATCTTGATCGCTTGCCCGGCCTTGACGGTGAGGTTCTTGTCGACCTTTTCGTTCGACTCGCCTTTCACCTCGACCGTCATGTCCTTGTCGGTCTTGATCGTGATGTTGTCCTTGGACCGGACCTCGATGAACTTGTCGCTCTTGAGCCAGAACGACCCGTCCTTGTCGACCATCTCGCCTGGTGTGTCCTTGCCGTTGAACAGCGAGCCGAGGACGTACGGCTTGCGCAGGTCGCCGTTCTCGAACCCGACGAGGACCTCGTCCCCGACCTTGGGCAGCATCAGCAGGCCGCGATCCTTCCCGGCGTGTACCGTCGCGATTCGAGCCCACCAGCCCTCGAGGTTGTCCAGGCCGGGAAACTTGACGCGCACGCGGCCGAGCTTCTCGGGATCGTCGTTGTTCGTCACGAGCGCGACGAACAGCCCGTCGCTGGTGTTCTTGCTCGCGGTCGACATCAGATCGATCAGGGTCCGAGGCGCGCGGCCCGCGACCGTGAACTTCGTGCGATAGCTGCCGCTGAAGACGTGGGTGACGGCCGTGACGTGGTACTTCCCGCTGAAACGCGGGCCGAGGCCTTCGACCTGGACGTCCGAGCCGGCCCTGATCCGGGGATCTCCTTCGGTCGTCCCGACTGCCTCCTTGAACGCCTCAGCCGCATGCTGCGCGGCCGCGGCGGCGAGCGCCTTCGCCTCGGCGACGCTCGTGACGCGCGCGTCGGTGATCGTGACCGAACCGCCGCCCAGCGCCTTGACCACCTTGTCGCGGCTGATGCCGATGCCGTCGACTCGCGCGCTTGCCTTCCCCTCGATCGTCGCCTTCTTGACCGGGTCCCAGCTGCGGACGACGACCTCCTTGGCCTGCTGCATGCCGGTGACGCGCGGGTAGAACTCCAGCAAGCGGGGGCGCTCCATCGACCTGGGATCGCGCGGGCCGTAGTAGCACTTCACCGGCTCGCCGACGCCCTTGCCTGCTTTCCGGAAATGGAGCGTCCTCGCCTCGACGATCACCTCGAAGTCGAACAACCTCGCCAGGCGCACGATCCACTCCCAGTCCGTCTCGTTCTTCTGCTCCATGAACTTCGGGACCGGCGACGGTCCGGTCTCCTCGACCTTGGGCGACAGGCCGTGCGCCTGCGCGACCTTCTTGACGATCTGCGACGGGGTCATGTTCGGATACGTAGCGCTCCGCTTCTCGCGGTTCATGCGGTGCGAGCGGTCGTAGCCGCGAATCGTCAGCACCACCTCGCGGCCGAACTCGGGCTCGAGGCTCGTGATCTCGCCGTCGAACACCTTCTGCAGCTTTCGGCCGTCGGCGCTGCAGAAGGAGAGCTCGACGGGGTCGCCGATGTCGAACTTGTCCTTGACGAGCTCGAGCTCCGGATCGGTGAAGCGGGCCATGAACGTGTCGGGTAACAGCAGGCTCTGCTGCAGCCTCAGCTCGATCAGGTGGTTCATCTCCGGATCGAAGGGTGCGCCCTTGACCTTGATCTGGACGGCGGGTACGTGGGTCTCGATCGTGCTCATTCGGTGATCGGGATCGTGAGTGTCGATCCGCGCCGGAGCCGGAGCGGGTCGTCGATCCCGTTGACCTCCGCGATCGGGCGCCAGAGCGTCGCGTCGCCGTACGCGTCGTATGCGATCGACGGGAGGCTGTCGCCGTCACGCACGACGTGCGAGCGCACCGCGGCGATGCCGCGGGTGGTCGGGTTGCCGCCGCCCGGCGTGCCGCCGGCTCCGCTGGAGCCGTCCTGAGCCTTGTCGGTCTGCACGAGCGTGAGCGAGGCATGGGCGCGGATCGGGGTCCCGTCCGGTGAGAAGTGCGTGTAGCGAAGTGCGAGCGAACGAGCGAACGCCTTGAAGGTGCCCGTCGACCCCCACGTGAAGGTGACCTTCGGCGGCGAGCCGCCGCCGGACTCCATCATCTTGAGCAGCTGCTCCCCGACGTCGCGGACGTCCTTGCTCGGCGAGTCGGCAGTGTCGAAGAGCAGCTCGACGGCCAGCTCCCGCGGCAGGCCGCCGCCGTACGTGACGGGCGGCAGCGACTGTCCGGGAGCGGGCTTGTACGTCAGCTCGTTGTTCTTGCTGATCAGGTACTCGGTCGGGTTGAACTTGCACTTGATCGGCTTCTGGCCGTCGATCGTCAGCTGCGCCTGCTGGTATCCGGTCGTCATCTCAGAGCTCCTGGAATCCCTCGTGGGCGATCTCGAGCACCTCGGTCGCGACGACGCCGCCCCTCGCCAACAACGACGGGCCGTCCCACTTGACGGGATGCGCATGCGAGAACGTCCACTGGCGCACGTTCTTCGTGTTCTGGGTGAGCAGGCTGATCGTGACCGCTCCGCGGCTCTCGCGCTTCTTCGTCTGGTTGAACCAGGTCGCGAGCGCCTTGTCGTTCGTCATCCCTTTTTTCAGAACGAGGTTCTGGTACTTCTTCCGGCCGCGCAGCTGGTGGACGAAGTCGTCGCCGCCCGCAGCGTACGAGAGCACTTCGTACTCGACGGTGAGCCCGGTGCACTCCGAGAACACGCCGACCACGGCGTCCTGGACCTGCACGCGGTACCACGCGACCGGCTGAAGCTGCTGGGTGAGCAGGACCGGCATCAGCTATCCACCCTCACCAAGGCGTCTCTCCCAGCAGGTCGCCCATCTGCTCACGCTCGCGTAGGAGGTCGCGCCGCAGGCGGTCGAGGAACTCCTCGTAGCCGTCGTCGCCTCCACCGGAGGCGGAGCTTGCGGCGCGCGCGATCATCGCCGGCGCGGCAGCTTGGGTCGGCGCGATCTGCTCCGGCTGCGTCGCTCGCGCAATCACGGCGCTGGAGGAGCTCGTCAAGGGCGTCGCGCTCGCGACCGGCGGCAGTGTTGGGGCGGCGGGAGGCGGCTCCGTCGCCGTCGGGGCGGGTGTCCTCGAAAGCATCTGCTGCGCGGCCTGCTCCCAGACGGGCGTGGCGCTCGCGTCCGTCGCGAGGCCGCCGGCATCCGGAAAGCTCGGTGCATCCACTGCACCCCTTGCGCGGCGCGAGATGGTGGGCTGAGGCGCGGCGGACAGACGAAGCGTGGGACGCGCACGGGCGGCGGGCGGCGGCAAGGGTTGTGCCGGGAGGGCGGCTGCCGCGGCCACTCGGCGAGGGGCCCGCGCGAGTGCCGCCGCGGGTTGGGCAGGAGCGGCGGCGGGCCGGACGACCGGCTTCGACCGGGCCGAATGGCCGGGCGACGGCGCCAGACTCGGGCTCTCCGGCGCCTCCGCGTGCGTGACGTCCCCGAAGGGTCGTGGCCCCTCTCCCGCCCGGCGCTGCCGCGGTGCTCTCCACCGAGACGCCGTCGGCCGCGTCGGGCTCGTCAGTTCGGCCGGGGCGGGCGATGCCTCGTTCGGCGCGGCGACAGGAGCGGCGCCGACGGTGGCTTGCTCGGAAGCGGGAGCGCTCGCATGACGGGGAGCAGCAGACCGGCGCAGAAGGCGGCGCCAGAGCGCGGGTGCGGCGCTCGAGCCGGTGACGCCGGCCTCTGGGAGCGGCGCGGGCGGCCTGGTCGCCCGCGACAGTCGGCGCGGCACGGTCGCAGGCGCAGCCGCGGTCGCCGCAGGACGGATGGGAACGGGGACCTGCACGCTCGGCGCGGGCGAGGCAGGCTCGGCGCTCGGCGCCGCCGGGGCGGGCTCCGCGCTCGGTGGCGGGGCCGGCTCTGGACTGGTCGACGGCTCGTACAGCTGGATCCGCGGCTCGGAAGCGCTCGCTTCCACCCGCGGCGTCGAGCTGCTCGGCTTACGGGCGATGCCGAGCTTCGGCGTGCCGTCGTGGGCCGGCCGGGGCCGTGTCTCCGGCTTCGGCACGCTCGGCGCCGCTCCCTCTGGCTCCTGAGGCGTGCGCGGCTTCGCCTCGGGTGCCGGCGACCTGGTGCGGCGGAAGAGGCTGCGCGACGGCTCGCGGGCGACCCCGACAGAGGCCGCTGCGCTCGGGGAGGGAGGCGGCGCGGCGGGCGGCGGCTCAGGTGGAGCGGTCGCGGGATCGGCTCGATCGCCCGAAGCTGCGGGGGTGGGCGCGGGCAACGGGGACGCCGCAGGCACGCGCGCCACGCCGGCCTCCGAGCGCGCCCGCTGCACGGGCGCGGAGCGCTTCGGCGACACCTCGGCGATCGGCCTGCTCGAAGCGGTCGGCGCCGGCGAGGCGAGTGTGGAGGCTGCGGCCCGTGGCCGCAGCGCCGAGAACGCTCTACGGAAGAGACCGGAACGCCGGGGCGGAGGCTGAGGCGTCGGGCTCGGCAGAGGCGCCGGCGGCGCTTGCGGCGGCACGACGCGCCGCACGACCTGGCGAGCGACGGACCGTTCGGGTCCGGTCGGCTTCCGCGCGAGGACCACGGGTTGCGGTGCAGGCCCGACAGCGGAGCCCGTGGGGGCGGCCGGAGCCGCGGGGGCCGCCTCGCTCACGGCCGGCGAGGGCTCGGCAGCACTCGGCGTGGCGGTGTCCGCGGACACAGGAGCCGGCGGCGGGACAGCCTCGACGGCAGCGGGTGGCTCGGAGACGATCGCTTCGGAGGCGGGCTGCGGAGAAGGCTCCGAGGCGGGCGCACTGTCGGCGGCCGGGCTCGAAGGCGACGAGGGACCCGGGCTGCGGGAGACCTTCATGAGCGGAGCGCCCGGCGCAGGTGCTTCCGGGCGTCGAACCTCCTCCACCACGCCGCGGCGCGCGATCCTCCCGGAAGGGCGCGGCTGTGCCGGCGGTGCCGACTCTGCAGGTGCGTCGTCGGGCGGGTGCGATGGAGGCGGAGGGAAGGTGTACTCCTGCGTCGCGCCGAGCGTGAACCCCTGGGGCGGATCCCCCTCGCCGCCTGCCAGCAACCACTGCCCGAACGCGAGCTCGTCGGCGGGGGCGAGGCCGGCCTGGGTCAGCCCTGCAGCCTCGGGCTGCGGCGCGTCGGACGCCGTGGCGCTCCAGGTCCTGGTTCGCCCGCGGGCGAGCCGGACGGTCGAGTCGAGGACGTGCGTCGCGTTCCGGCGTGCGAGCACGCGCCTGGCGGTCTGCAGGCCGCCGGCGCGCCGCGGTGCCCCGACCCGTGCCAGCAGCCGCCGCCCCAGCGACCACGCCGGGCGGCGACGGCTCAGGGTCGGTGCGGCCACCCGGCGATCACTCCCCACCCGACAACGCCTGCGCCTCGCGCAGGAACGCGCGACGGTCCCGATGCTCGAGATCGAGGATCGTGTTGAGCGGCCAATGGAGGTGGTAGGCGAGCTCGGCCGTCTCCGCCAGCAGATCCCGCGGAGACGGCCGCGTCATTCCCCCAGGCGGCCGTCCTCGATCTCGGTCAAGTCGACCTCGAACGGATGCGAGCAGGAGGGACACGTGACCGTCCCGACCGCCTCTCCGTCGGTGTTCAGGCGTTCGTAGAGACGCTGCAGGTGGTCGAAGTCGGCCGCATAGAGCTCCTCGATGAGCTCGGGCGTCACGTCCTTGACCTCGCCCACCCTCGTGACCACTCGCGACAGCAGCAACACCGTGAGGTACGCCTCGTTCTGGCGCACTTCCGGCTCGCGCACGGCTTCGATCTCGTCCCGTGCCGTTGCGAGCCGCATCGTGCCCTCCCGGTGCAGGGTGCCGGACGTGTCCACGTAGCCCCTCGGCAGCGTGAAAGCAACCTCGGTTCGCATCGGTCATGTCACCCCCAAGCGCGTCCGCTAGAACCTCTCCCACGTCTCGAGCGCGAGCCCGAGGGTTTCTTTGCCCACCGTGCTTTGTCCGCCGGCGGTCATGTCCGAGGTCGTGTACGAAGTCGGCCACACGCCGGTCGCCTTGAACTTCGCGACGGTCGCGTTCTTGTAGCTCAGGAACTCGATCGTCATTTCCCGCATCGAGGAGTCGGGGTCGTACTCGGTCATGACCTTGTTGAGCCAGTCCCAGAGCCGCTTGTCCGGATCGAGGGCACGCTCGAGCGTGATCGGCTCCTGGTAGTTCACGTGCCCACCGGTGGGCACCCACGCTTTGACCGGGTTGCCCTGCTCGCTGTTGTACGGGAAGTGCGTGTGCTCGACGCTCGCGCCCTGGGGCGAGATCGTGCTCCACGTTCCCGCGCCGGACTCGTCACCCAGGGTGAGCTTCCAGTGGGTTACGCCCAGCGGTTCGAGCTTCGCCATCTAGATGTCTCCTCTCTACTTCGTTCGCTCGAATTTGGCGACGACCCCCAGGGTCTCGATCGCCATTCCCGATCCACCGGCCGCGAGGCCCGGCACGCCGTACTTGGAGGGCCAGGCCTCCGAGATGTTGTAGACCATGACCTCCTGCATCTTGTGGTCGTAGAGCGTGAGGGTGCCCTCCTTCATCTGGCTCTCCCAGTCGCCGTCCACGTGGGAGGTCTTGAACCAGTCCCAGGCGTCCATGTCGGCGTTGAGCGCCCGCTCTAGCGTGAGCTCCTGCCACACCGGGCCGGCTGTCGGGAACCGGGTCCGTTCAGGCTTCCCCTGGTCGTCGGTCGTGTGCTCGCTGATCTCCTCGAAGTTGATGTTGAACCCGGAGACCCCTCTCATGTGGGTCAGGTTGAGCCCGCTGAGCGCGACCTTGAAGTGACTGACGCCGACGACCTTCTTCATTCCTCCTGCTGATGCCATCTAGTGCTCCTTTCGCCTGACTTGGCCGACTACTCCTCGCCGCCTTCCTCGCCGCCGCCCTCGCCGCCGCCGGCGAACTGGCTGATGCGGAAGACGACGAACTCGGCCGGCTTGACCGGAGCGATGCCGATTTCGACCGTGACCTGCCCAGCCTCGACCATGTCCGGTGGGTTCGTCTCGGCGTCACACTTGACGTAGAAGGCCTCGGTGGCGTTGGCACCGAACAGCGCGCCGTCCCGCCACACACGCGTGAGGAAGTTCGACGCCGAGACCTGAAGCGACGTCCAAAGCCGCTGGTCGTTCGGCTCGAACACCGCCCACTGCGTCCCTTCCATGATCGACTCCGAGATGAAATTGAAGAGGCGCCGGACGTTCAGGTAGCGCCACTCCGGGTCGCTCGACAAGGTCCGGGCGCCCCAGACACGGATCCCCCGGCCCGGGAACGAGCGGATGCAGTTGATGCCGACCTTGTTGAGGCCCCCTTGCTCCTCGCCGGTGATTTGGAAGCCGAGGCCGTTCGCACCCATCACTACCTCGTTGGCCGGGGCCTTGTGCACACCGCGCGTCGAGTCGGTGCGCGCCCAGATCCCGGCCATGTGCCCCGACGGCGGCACCATCAGCGGACGCTTCGAGATCGGGTCCATGACCTCGATCCACGGGTAGTAGAGCGTCGCGAACTTGGAGTCGTAGCCGGCGGTGTTCATCCGCCACTCGAGGATGTCCTGCGGGAGCAGATCGGGCGGAGCGTCGAGGATCGCGATCCGGTCGCCCATGTTCTCCGCGTGGGCGATCATCTTCCCCTGCAGGTCGCGAACCTGCACGTCGGTGCCGCCGTTCTGGCCGAGCGCCATCACGTCGGGCATGACGACCATCGTCACCTCGTCGAGCGCGGCGAGGCTGCCCATCCCGCGCCGCTTGGCGACGTCGCCCTCGAAGTCGCCGGCCTCGATGTCGCCCGCCGGCATGCTCGGCACGCTCAGGGAGTACTTGCCGGTCGCCGGGATCCGCAGCTCCTCCGGGACCGACGCCCCGGTCTCCTCGAGCTTGACCAGCTTCGAGCCGGCGTTGACCTTCGTGACGATGTTGTTGCGGCCCTTCTTGAGCGTCAGGCCCTCGTACTCCTCGCTCTCGGAGCCGGCGCTGACAGTCACCTTGTAGGTCGCGTCGGCCTTCTCGCCGCCGGGGCTCTCCTCCTCGATCTCGATCGCGATGTTGCCGTCCACGCCCTTCTGGGCGAGCGCACGGAATGCCTCGACGTTCGCGTCGCCGGCCGCGGGGAGAGCAGCCTGCGCCGTCGGAGCGCCGTCTTCCTTGCCGACCCGGACGATCCACGCGAGCGAGCCGCCGTTCGCGAAGAACCCGTACACGGCGTGCGCCAGGTAGCCGCCCTCCATGAACGGGCCGTTGTCCGGGTTGGCCGGGTCGCCGTAGAGGCGGGCGAACTGCGTCCAGTTCGAGATGCGCATCGGCGTGTTGATCGGCCCGCCTGGCGCGAGCCCCACGAAGGCGGCCACCGACGTGCTCACGCCTTCGATCGGCTTCGACTGAGCCGGAATCTCCTCGACGTAGACGCCAGGGGTCAGGTACGTAGGCATGTCACTCCTTTGCTCGAGTTGCTTGCACGCCGGTGAGCTCGTTGAGCAGGGCATCGCGCACGCCGCTCGCAACCCGGCGCGGCTCGACACATCCGGGCTCGAAGACCTCCATCTCGGTCTCGTCGCGTGCCCAGAGGATCACCGTTGCGTTCGGCGCCGCCGCCCGCACCTGCTCACCGAGCTCCCGGCCCGCGTCCTCGTCGACTCCGAGAACGACTGCATCCGGGATGGCGCGACTCACCTGAGCGAGAAGCGCGCCGTCCGTCTCCCCCACGACCTCGATGCCGCCGCTCGACAGCATCCGTTGCATCCCGAGCCTGGTGATCGGCTCCAGGTTTCCGAGCAGCACTCGCGGCGGCCTCGCGGTGGGAGAGGACACATGAGTACTGTCCATCTTTCGGTCGCGCGGCTCCAGAGAGCCGACGGGCAGCAATTGGGGCAAGCGCCACTGCCCGAACGTCAGCTCTTGCGCTTGCGCGTCGACGCGGCGGCCGTGCCGACCTTCAGGTCGACCTTCGTGCCCGGGACCGTGAGCTCGGCCTCCGCCTCACGACCGTCGGCGGTGCGCGCGACCACGTGGTAGTCCCCGGCCCGCAGACGGTCGAACGAGAAGCGGCCGCCGCTCCCACTTGCGGTCCAGGCGCCCTGATCGGCGAGGACGACCCAGGCGTTCTCGAGCGGCTCGCCGTCCGCGTCGCGGACGACGCCGCCGATCCGGTGGAGCTCTTCGATCGTGCGCGGGCCGCCGGCGGAATCGCGCAGACGGATCGTCTGAGTCCTCACCTCGGGGCCCCGCTCCATCGTCGTGCCCGACGGACACGAGACCGTGACCACGTAGTCGATCGACGCCTTGTACTGGCCGCCGATCGAGGTCCAGAAGTCGGCCTTGTCCTCGCCCTTGCGCTGCGCGACCTCCGTCTCCAGCGGGAAGGGCTGGCTCCCGTCGGCGAGGCGCCCGGTGAGGGCGTCGTCCGGCAGGGACGGGTACGCGTAGAGAACGGCCAGGATCTGCGAGAGCAGCCGGTGCTCGTCCTCGACCTCGCGCGTCCAGGCGGTGACCGCGTACGAGGCGTCGACCCGCAGAGGTGGACGGCTCTCGGTCGCCTGGCCGTTCGAGCGCTGCTCCGACCATTCCGGGTCTCGCTTCTCCGTCGCCTCCTGGAGGTCGTAGAGGAAGAGGTCGACCGTCGGCGAGGAGAGGCCTGCCGCCCACTCCTTCGTCGGTGCGTCGAACACGATGTCGACGCCGTCGAAGCCGTGCCGCCCGAGCTCACGCTTGAGCAGCCCGCGCAGCGACTCGTCGAGGTCGGCGAGCATCGTGTTGAGCGGCACGCTGATCGCCGGCTCCATGTGCGCTACATCAGCACGTTCGCGCGCGGGTGTCACGCCGACTCCGGTGAGCGTGGCACGGGCGGGCAACCGAAGGGGCAGCGACCACTGCCCTTTCTGTCCAGAAGGTGCCTACCGTTGGTGCTCTGTGGGTGTCTCCGCGGGCGCCCCGTTCCCGATGCGGATCAGCTCGTGGAAGCGCTCGAAGTCCGCCTCCAGGGTGAGCCTGCCGAGCTTCCCGTACTCCAGCGCCACGCCGCGGACGAGATGGCGCATCTCGATCGACCCACCGTCGTCGGCCGCAAGGAAGGCCGCCGCCAGCGACGCGTTCCGGATGCCTCCGCCGGAGAGCTTGAACTGCGCTGCCAGGAACGGGACGTCGACATCCTCGGCAACGGGCGCTGCGTCCGGCAGAAGCAAGCGCCAGATGCGCTCGCGATCCTCGGCCTCTGGGAAAGGGAAGTCGATCACGAAGTCGAGGCGACGGAGGAAGGCCTCGTCCATGTTCTGTCGGAAGTTCGTGGCCAGGATCACGGCGCCCGCGTACGACTCCATCTTCTGGAGCAGGTAGGCGACCTCGATGTTCGCGTAGCGATCGTGCGAGTCACGCACCTCGGACCTCTTGCCGAACAGGGCATCCGCCTCGTCGAAGAAGAGAATCGCGTTCGAGCCGTCGGCCGCCTCGAAGATGCGGTCGAGGTTCTTCTCCGTCTCCCCGATGTACTTGGAGACGATCGTCGCCAGGTCGATGCGGAAGAGCTCCAGCCCTAGGTCGCCGGCGATCACCTGCCCCGCCATCGTCTTCCCCGTACCGGACTCGCCCGCGAACAGGACCTTCAATCCCTGGTCGCGCGCGACGGCCCGGTCGTACCCCCATTCGGAGAGGACGAGGTCACGGTGGCGGAGATAGCCGGAGATCGAGCCCAGCACCTCGCGCTGACGGCTGGGCAAGACAAGGTCGTCCCAGCCGAACGCCGGCTCGAGGCGCGTGGCGAGCTCGCCGATGCGGGTGCTCGACGCCTGGCGCGCACCGAGGTCGAGATCCGCGGGTGCCGGGCCCTTCGCGTCGCGAGCGGTGGCGGCGAGACGTGCAACCTCGGCCGCATCGACGATCTGCCTGATCGACAGACGGAACTTTCCTGCGACGTCCTCGACGTCTGCCGCCTCCGCGAGAGCGCTCCAGGCGCCGCGCCGCTCGGCGAGGCTCGGCATCGGCGCCTCGACGACGAGCGACGTCTGGTCGCCGAGCGCCACCGCGGCGTCGCGATCGCGGGCGGTCACGAGGACGCGGTCCTGCCGAGCCGCGAGCGTCCGCTGGACGCGTCGTCGCTCGCCCGGGTCGAGCAACTCGAGGCCGTCGAAGCAGACCCGCCCGCCCGCGAGCGCCGCCATGAGGGCCGCCTCTTGCATGAGCTCGTCGTCCAGCGAGTCGCTCACGTCGACCAGGACGAGCGGCTGCCCGAGGGCGATCGCCAGCAGCAGCGGCGCGTCGGGACCGCCCACGACCAGCGGCAGCCTGCTCGAGCCGGCGAGCAGGCCGCGCAGCTCGGCTACCGTGGCCGCCCGGCCGATCTCGTACGCCGGGAGCTCCACCAGCCGCAACCGTCTGTCGCCGGAGGCGTCGTGGAGCCCGGTGCCGAGGAGAAACGAGACGAGCCGGTCGCTCACCTTCACCTGCCGCTCGGCGAGCGGCGTGGGCGTTCCGAGGTCGAGGAGCCTGAGCGCGCCGTGCCGGCGGAGTGCGGTTCCGGCTTCGAAGCAGGAGAGGACCGCCCTGGCGTCGACCTCGTCGTCCGCGAGCAGGCGGGCGACGAGCCGTGGGCTCGCGAGCTTGCGCGTCACGTCGTCGTGGAGGTAGGCGAAGAGACGCCCGTACCGAGGGCTCAGCTCGGGTGCGGCGCAGAGCGCCAGCGCCGCCGTCTCCAGGTTGGAGAGCTCGCACGCCCTCGCCGCGTCATCGAAGCGATCGTCGAGGCCGTCGCCGCCGCCCGCACGTGCGAGTGCCAACGCCAGGTCGTCGGAGATGTAGAGACCCCGAAACGGGTCGATCGGGTTCGGGTCGGTACCGGCCACGGTCTCCACCGCGGCACGGATGCGGGAGTCGAGCGCGTCGAAGCGGAGCGGCTCGCGGCTAGCCGGTGCCACGACTGGCGGCGTCGGCCTCCTGCTCCAGGGGCTCGCCAGGCTTCGAGACCCTTACCGGGCCGGTGGTGGGCGCGCCTTCCTGCTGGACGACGTGCGCGAGCTCGTGCCCTAGAAGCCGCCTGCCCTCGCTCGATGCCGGCTGGAACTCGCCGGCCGCAAAGTAGACGTCGTGGCCGAGGGTGAAAGCGCGCGCATCGACGGACCTGGCCATTGCGTCGGGCTCATTGCCGGTGTGCACGCGGACATGCCCGAACTCGTGACCGAGTGACTTCTCGAAGCTTGCACGGGTCTGCTCGTCGAGCGGCATCCCGCTCCCGCGGCGCCTGGCGATCGCTGCGGTCACGTCCGGATGCGCCGTCCCGTCCGGCATGATCCCGGCACCTTCGCGTGCGAGCACACCGAACGCCTGGTTGCCCACGTTCGCCGCAAGGCGTTCCAAGGCTGCATCAGGGGAGCCGACACCGTCGCGCTGCGCCCGTTCGGGCGCCGCAAGCTCGTCTTCGCGCTGATGGTCGAACGATTTCACGCGCGCCCTGCAGGATACGCCGTCGAGGCGCCGGGGGAAAGCCCGGGGCCGTGATAACGTCGCGCGCTTTGCCGCCGGACATCCCGCCAGCACTCGGATCCTCGCCGGACGAGTCCGCACAGTGGTCGGAATGGCGCGCGTCGTCGCTTCAGCTCGACGACCTCGAAGGAGTCGAGCTCCTGCGCGAGACGCTTCTCGGGGGCGAGTACACGCCGGACGGGTTCCTGCGCGTGCTGCGAGCGCGGAGCAACGTCCGCGACAGCGACGAGACGATCCTGGAGGCGCTCCTGCGGCTGCCCGAGCGGGACACGACGTCGACGCTCGTGCGGCTGTTCCACCTGGGAGCTGCCGCCGACGCCGACGCGGCGGCGGCCGCACTGGCGCCGATGCCGCTCGAGCGCCTGGCCGCCATGGGCATCCTCCGCGAGCGCGACGGCGAGGTGGAGCCGCTCGTCGACATCTTCCCGATCGCAGACGTGTTCGTCGTCAGCGACACCTACCGGGTGGCGCCCAACCACCACGACCACGTCGCGCCGGTCGCCACGGGGACGGTGGCGCTTGCGGCCCTCACCGTCCGCCGGCCGATCGATGCCGCGCTAGACCTCGGGTCGGGCTCGGGGTTCCACGCGATGCTGATGGCGAAGCACGCGCGCCGTGTCGTGGCGGTGGACATCAACCCGCGCGCAACGCGGTACGCCGCCTTCAACGCTCTCCTGAACGGACTGCCGAACGTCGAGGTCCGCGAGGGCGATCTGTTCGAGCCGGTCGAGGGCGAGACCTTCGACCTGATCACCTGCAACCCGCCCTACGTCATCTCCCCCGACACGAGGTACGTCTTCCAGGACAGCGGGCTCCGCGGCGACGCCTTCGCCGCCGGCCTGGTCAAGTCCCTGCCGCAGTACCTGACCGACGACGGCTACGCCCACGTTCTGGCCGAGTGGCTCGTCATGCCGGGCGAGGACTCCTTCACGGCCCCGCGGAGCTGGGTCGAGGGCAACGGCGTCGATGCGATCGTGTTCGCGTTCAGCACGCAGCGCCCGGTGGACTACGCGCTGCTCTGGAATCGTCCGATCCGCTCGGACGCCGCCGCGTACGCCGACGCGGTCGACCGCTGGCGCACGCACTTCGACCACCTTGGCGCGAAGGAGGTCGGCTGGGGCGCCATCGCCATGCGGCGCCGTTCGGGTGACAACTGGGTCGCCACACGGCTGCTGGAGCTGCCCGAGCCCCTCGATCCCGCGCACCGCCAGCTCGAGCGCATGTTCACGGCCGAAGACTTCCTCGCCGGCCGCGACGACGACGCGCTCCTGGATGCTCCCTTCGTGGTCCCCGAGGACGTCGTCCTGGACGCGCAGTTCGCGCTCGTCGAGGGCCGGCGGCTCGTGCGTCGCGCCGCTTTCCACCAACAGGGAGCGCTGGGCGTTCGTTTCCGCCTCGACGAGTTCACGCTGGAGCTGTTCTCGCGTCTGGACGGGCGCACTCCCCTCCGCGAGATCGCGACCGGCCTGGGGGCCGAAGGACGGGATCCCGAGGAACTGACGGCCGCGGCGGCCGGCGCAGCCCGCGAGCTGCTCGCGCTCGGCTTGATCGTCCCCGCCTAGCGTCCCGGGATCCAGCAAACCTCTCTTTCGGATCCGGTATTAGCTGGTCCAGGCCGTTGACAGCCTTGATCAGCTCGTTTAGGATCCGAAACGATGGTGACTGTATACGAGGTGATTCCCGAACAGCCACTGGACGACGAGGCGGCGCCGCTGACCGGAGCGCAGTGCACGGCTGAACTGGCCGAGTGCACGTGCCCGGACTTCTGCGAGCGCGACCACGACACCGACTGAAGGAGACGGCATGACCGGGAACGGCGACCGCTGGAGCGGCGTGGAACGGCCCTACTCGCAAGACGACGCGGAGCGCCTCCGCGGCCGCTTCCAGATCGAGCACACCGTCGCCCGCCTCGGAGCGGAGCGCCTCTGGCGCCTGCTGCAGGAGGAGGACTACGTCGCTGCGCTCGGCGCGCTCACCGGCGGCCAGGCCGTCCAGATGGTCCGCGCCGGGCTGAAGGCCATCTACCTCTCCGGTTGGCAGGTCGCGGCCGACGCCAACCTCGCCGGCCAGACCTACCCGGACCAGAGCCTCTACCCGGCCAACAGCGGGCCCGCGCTCGTGAAGCGGCTCAACAACGCGCTGCTCAGGGCCGACCAGATCGACTTCTCCGAGGGCAGAAACGGCACCTACTGGCTGGCGCCGATCGTGGCGGACGCGGAGGCCGGCTTCGGCGGAGCTCTCAACGCCTACGAGCTGATGAAGGCGTACATCGAGGCCGGCGCCGCGGGCGTCCACTTCGAGGACCAGCTGGCCGCGGAGAAGAAGTGCGGCCACCTCGGAGGCAAGGTGCTCGTCCCGACGAGCCAGTTCGTCCGCACGCTCGTCGCGGCACGGCTGGCCGCCGACGTCTGCGGCGTCCCGACCGTCCTCGTCGCCCGCACCGACGCGCTCAGCGCCACGCTGATCACGAGCGACGTCGACGAGCGCGACCGCGAGTTCACGACCGGAGAGCGGACACCAGAGGGCTTCCTCCGCGTCCGGCCGGGGATCGAGGCGCCGATCGCGCGCTCGCTCGCCTATGCGCCGTACGCGGACGTGCTCTGGTTCGAGACGGCGACGCCCGACATGGCCGAGGCACGCCGCTTCGCGGAGGCGATCCACGCGGAGTACCCGGGCAAGTTCCTCGCGTACAACTGCTCACCGAGCTTCAACTGGCGCAAGCACCTGAGCGACGCCGAGATCGAGCGCTTCCAGCGGGAGCTCGGCGAGCTGGGCTACCGGTACCAGTTCATCACGCTCGCCGGCTTCCACTCGGTCAACGCCGCCATGTTCGAGCTGGCCCAGGGCTACGCGGCAGAAGGCATGCCCGCCTACGTGCGGCTGCAGGAGCGCGAGTTCGAGCTCGAGCGCGACGGCTACACCGCCACCCGCCACCAGCGCGAGGTCGGCGCGGGATACTTCGACGCGGTGATGGAGGCGGTCTCGGGAGGCGAGAGCTCGACGTTGGCCCTCAAGGGCTCGACGGAGGAGGCGCAGTTCGAGACGGCCCGCACGGAGTGACAACGGCGCCAGAGGTCCTCGCACCGGCCGACGCCGAGATCCTCAGCCCCGAAGCGCTCGCGTTCGTCGAGCTGCTCCAGCGCGAGCTCGGCCCCAGACGCGCGGAGCTGCTCGAGCGCCGCGTCGTCCGCCAACGTGAGCTGGACGCCGGCGCCCGCCCGGACTTCCTCGCGGAGACGAAGGACGTCCGGGACGGCGAGTGGCGCGTCGCCCCTCCCCCACGCGACCTGAGCGACCGCCGGGTCGAGATCACCGGCCCGGTCGACCGCAAGATGATGATCAACGCGCTCAACTCGGGTGCGCGCGTGTTCATGGCGGACTTCGAGGACGCCACGTCGCCCGGCTGGGCGAACGTCGTCGACGGGCAGCGCAACCTGCGCGACGCCGTCCGTCGGACGATCGAGCTCGACCAGAACGGCAAGAGCTACCGCCTGAACGATGAGGTCGCCACGCTCGTCGTGCGGCCGCGCGGCTGGCACCTGCCCGAGCGCCACGTGCTCGTCGACGGCGTGCCCGTCTCAGCTTCGCTGTTCGACTTCGGCCTCGCGGTCTTCCACAACGCCCGCGAGCAGCTCGACCGCGGGACCGGGCCCTACTTCTACCTGCCCAAGCTCGAGAGCCACCTCGAGGCGCGGCTCTGGAACGACGCCTTCGTGCTCGCGCAGGAACAGCTCGGGATCCCGCAGGGCTCGATCAAGGCGACCGTCCTGATCGAGACGATCCTGGCCGCCTTCGAGATGGAGGAGATCCTCTACGAGCTCCGCGAGCACTCCGCCGGCCTGAACGCCGGCCGCTGGGACTACATCTTCAGCGTGATCAAGAAGTTCCGCGAGCGCGACTTCGTGCTCCCGGACCGGGCACAGGTGACGATGGCGGTGCCGTTCATGCGGGCCTACACCGACCTGCTCGTGCGGAGCTGCCACCGGCGGGGCGCGCACGCGATCGGCGGCATGGCGGCCTTCATCCCGTCGCGCCGCGACCCGGAGGTGAACGAGGTCGCGCTCGCGAAGGTCCGCGAGGACAAGGAGCGCGAATCGGGGAACGGCTTCGACGGCACCTGGGTCGCGCACCCCGACCTCGTGCCGGTCGCGACCGAGATCTTCGACGGCGTCCTGGGCACGGCGCGAGAACCAGGTCGAGCGGCTGCGGGAAGACGTGTCCGTCGAGCGCCGGCGACCTGCTCGACTTCGAGATCCCCGGCGGCGAGGTCACGGACGAGGGTCTCCACACCAACGTCTCCGTCGGCGTCCGCTACCTGCACTCCTGGCTCAACGGGGTGGGCGCGGCCGCGATCGACAACCTGATGGAGGACGCGGCGACTGCGGAGATCTCGCGCTCGCAGGTATGGCAGTGGGTGAGGCGCGGGACGGTTCGAGCCGCGAGCAGCGTGCGCGAGGAGGTCGACGCGATACGCGAAGGCATGGAGCCGGCCGCGGAGCTGTTCGAGCGGGTGGCCCTCGACGACGAGTTCGTCGAGTTCCTGACGCTGCCGGCCTACGAGCTACTCGACTGAAAGCTCGAACACGAGCTCGAGGCCGTCCTCCTCGTCCCACTGCTCGCCGGTCTGGACGAAGCCGAGCTTGCGGACGATGGCGAGCGATGGGTCGTTCGTGGGCGCCACCGAGGCGATGAACCGGCTGATGCCCTGCTCCTCCCGCGCCCAGTCCATGAGCGCCTGCGCGGCCTCGGTCGCGTACCCGCGGCCTCGGTAGGGCTCGAAGATCGTGTAGCCGAGCTCGACCGCCCCGGGATCCTGCTTGCCGTTGACCCCCGGCTGCCCGTGGAAGCCGGCATGGCCGATCATCGTCCGCACGGGCTCGCGCAGGATCACGGCGCGGACGAGCCACGGCTCGGTGCCGGGCGCCCGCTCGAGCTGCCGCATCCGGTAGCGCAGGAAGCGCGCGTCATGCTCGTCGGGCCAGTCGGCCGGGATCGACGCGTCGAGCTCTCGTTCGACCTCCGCTCGGCGGCCCTCGACGAGCGCCTCCATCGCCTGGGGCGAAAGCAGGATCAGCTCGAGCCGGTCGGACGTGATCACGCGGCGGCCTCGATCCTCCCATGCACCTCGCCGAGCTCGACCGCCCCCGCGCGGCCGCGCAGGACGACCTCGTCGCCGTCCTCGAGGAAGGTGCGCTCGCTCCCGTCGTCGAGCCGGAGCGGCTCGGCGCCGTTTCTGGTCAGCTCGATCAGGCTGCCCTCAGAGCCGCGCTCGGCGCCCGAGATCGTCCCTGTCGCCATGAGGTCTCCGGTGCGAAGACTCGCGCCGTTCACTGTGGCGTGGGCGAGCTGCTGCGGCATGCTCCAGTAGAGCGTGCGCGCGTTCGTTCGCGAGACGACCGTGCCGTTCAGCTCCACCTCGAGCTCGAGATCGAGCGTCCAGTCGCCGTCCGCCTGCAGGTAGGGCAACGGCTCGGGGTCCCGCGCCGGCGGCGGCACGCGCGCGGCGGCGAGGTCGGCGAGGGGCGTCACCCACGCCGAGATCGAGGTCGCGAACGATTTGCCGAGGAAGGGGCCGAGCGGCTGGTACTCCCACGCCTGCAGGTCGCGGGCGCTCCAGTCGTTCACGAGCACGACGCCGAAGACGTGGTCGTCGAAGAGCTCCGCATGCACGGGCTCGCCGAGTCGGCTGCCGAAGCCGACGACGAAGCCGAGCTCGAGCTCGATGTCCAGCCGCCCGGACGGGCCGAAAGCCGGCTCAGAGGCATCCGGTGCCTTCGACTGGCCGCGCGGCCTCCGGACCCGCGTGCCGCTGACGACGATCGTCCCCGCCCTGCCGTGGTAGCCGACCGGCAGGTGGCGCCAGTTGGGCAACAGCGGCTCCGAGTCGGGCCGAAACATACGGCCGAGGTTCGTGGCGTGCTCGAGCGAGGAGTAGAAGTCGACGTAGTCGGCGGGCTCGAACGGCAGCCGCAGCTCGACGTCTTCGAGCGGGACGGCCTCAGCGTCGGCCTCGCCTGCGTCGATCCGGGCACGAGCCTGGCGCCAGGCCTCCGGGCCGCGGGCCATGAACGCGTTGAGGCTCGGCTGCCGGAACTCGTCGCCGAGCCCGGACAGGTCGAGCACCGAGTCGCCGGAGCGGAACCCGACGCGAGGCTCCTCCTCGGGCCGGCAGAAGACGCCGTACCCGCTCACGCAGCGAGCAGCCCGAGCCTGAGTAGGTCGTCGACGGGCTCGTCGAAGCTGCAGCTGCCGAATGCGACGAAGAGCTCGCGCCCGCGCTCGACCTCGGCGGCCGAGGCCGTCCGGTGTCCCCAGCGGAACGCGCCGCCCTCGACGCGGAACGCCGTGGGATCCTCCTCCGACAGCGCAGCCTCCTCGTCCCCGAAGACCGCCGCCGCGAGCAGGTTGACGAAGCCGTGCTGACCGTCCTGCCGGACGGCGTGATGCAGTCCGGCCGTGGCCTTGAACGGGAGCGACTGCTCCTTGCAGGCCCGGATCGCCGCAGCGAGGGCCTCCACCGAAGGCACCGTGGGCCCACACCGCACCTTGAGCCGTCCGCCGTTCTGAGCAAGCTCGTCGACGAGCCCGGGGGCGAGCTCGGGGTCGACCTCGAAGTAGGTCTCACCGCCCGTCCTCTCGACCGATCCGTTGGGCGGGACCTCGACGGCCTCGATGCGAGTGTCCGACCGGTCGAGCTCGGCGTCGCCGACGACCGAGAGCGCCAGCGCCTCCCCGTCCAGCCGCCCGAGCACGGAGGCAGGGACCACGAACCTGCGCACGATCCAGCCGTGGGAGCCCTCGCGGGCCCGGCGATGGTCCTCGAGCGCCTCGGGCAGCGGCAGCTCTGCCGGCGGGAACAGCGGCGCGTGGTCGATCAGGCGCGCGAAGAGCGCGGTCTCGAGCGGCATATGCGAGCCATCCTCGCAGGATTGGCCAAGGCTTGACCTCCTCCTAACCCGGCGTTGCCCGCCCCTAAAGCGGCCTCCGGCACGGTGGACGGGTAAACGACGGAAGGAAGGTCATGAGCAAGCTTCTGGCAGCCGTGTTCGCAGCACTGATCGTCGGAGTGGGCGTCGCAGCCGCGAGCTCGCTGACGACGTCCTCGGACGACCCCGTGCCCACGAGCTCGATCGCGACCACGATCGACTCGACCACCACCGACGACAGGGTCGGAACGACCACCACGACCGAGACGGGCGAGGACATCCCCGGCCCGTGCGACGAGGCCGAGCACGCGAACGATCCGCGCTGCGCCGGTGGAGCCACCGGCGGCGTGACGACCGACGACGACGACCGCGGCCGTGGCCACAGCCGCGGCTCGGGACACGACGACGACGACCATCGCGATCGCGGGCACGGCGGCGACGATCGCGACGACGATCGCTCCGGCTCGAACTCCGGCCGCGGTTAGGAATCCGCCTCGGGCAGAGGCACAGGGCCATCCGGGGGCGGCAACGGCGCCTCCGGGACGGCCCCCCGCCACGCGGCAAGAACGGCGGACGCGACCGCGGTGACGGGCACGGCGAGGTAGGCACCGAGGATGCCGTACAGCGACGCGCCGGCGGCGACCGCTAGCAGGATCACGGCCGGATGGAGGTCCACCGTTCGGCTCTGGATCAGTGGCTGGAGGAAGTTGCCCTCCAGAAACTGGACGCCGAGCACGATCCCCAGGGCGATCAGGGCGATTCCGGGCCCACCGTCGGCGAGAGCGACGAGCACGGCGAACAGACCCGAGATCGTCGCCCCGACGAACGGGACGAACGCGCCGAGGAAGATGATCACTGCCAGCGCGAACGCGAGCGGCACACCGAGAATCCACAGCCCGATGCCGATCAGCGTCGCGTCGATCGCGGCAATCGCCGCAGTGCCGCGGACGTAGCCGCCGAGGACGCGCCAGGCGTGGAGGCCGGCCCGGTCGACCCGGCCTCGCAGGTCCGCCGGGAAGCGGTCGACCACGCGCCGCCAGAGGAGCAGGCCGTCGCGGAGGATGAAGTAGAGGAGGGCGACGACGAGCACGATCCCTGTCAGGACCGCGACGCCCGACCGGGCGCCGGAGACCAGGTACGTCGACGTCTCGCTCCAGGCCGAGCGCAGCATCCCGTCGAGATCGCGGTCCAGCGAGATGTTGAACGGATCGCCCTCGAGCCGGTCCGTGAGGTCGTCGAGACCCACCCGCACCGAGGCGACGAGCTCGTCGTACTCGCGCACGACCGAGGCGGTCACCACCGCGACGAGCGCGGCGATCGCAAGGAGGCCGAGGATCAGGGCAACGGCCGGCGCCGACCGCCCGAGACCCGCGCGGCGCAGCCGGTCGGCGAGCGGCGTCAGCGCGGGTGCAATCGTCACCGCCACGATCGCGGGCAGCACGATCACGCGCAGGTACCAGAGCAGGAAGATCACCGCTGCGGCGGCGGCCGTGCAGACGAGCAGGCGCCAGGCCCAGCCGGCGACGCGGTCGAGACCGATCGGGACCGGCGGCACCCGTGTCCCTTCGCGTGGCTCCATGCCCCCGGAGCCTAGGGGCTAGGATCCGAGCGATGGGCGATTTCGGGCTCTATCTGCTGTTCCTGATCCCACCGCTCGTGCTCGGGCTGATCGTCCAGGCCTGGCTCAAGCGGACGTTCGCGCGGTACTCGCAGGTGCCCGTCGCGTCCGGACTTGCCGGGGCGCAGGTCGCCCGCGCGATCCTCGACCACAACGGGCTCGGGGAGGTCCCCGTCGAGGCGACGTCCGGCCAGCTCACCGACCACTACGACCCCCGCAAGAAGGCGCTTTTCCTCTCGCAGCCTGTCTACGGCCCCAACTCCGTCGCCGCGGCGGCGGTCGCGGCCCACGAGACCGGGCACGCACTCCAGGACTCGCGCGGCTACGTGCCGTTGCGGCTTCGCTCGGCGATGTTCCCCGTGGTGGCGTTCGCCTCGAGCACGTGGATCTGGCTGCTCCTCATCGGGGCGCTGCTCGGGGCGCTCAACCTCGTCGCGCTGGCGCTCCTCATCTATGCCGTCGCAGTGGCCTTCCACATTGTGACGCTGCCGGTCGAGTTCAACGCCTCCCGTCGCGCGGCGGGGCAGCTGCGCGAGCTGGGCATCGTGACCGCAGGCGCCGAGCAGGAGGGCGTGCAGAAGGTCCTGACGGCCGCAGCGCTGACGTACGTCGCCGGCGCGCTCGCCGCGCTCACGCAGCTCCTCTACTACGCGCTCGTCTTCTTCGGCAACCGGAACTAGGCAGGAGGGTTTGGTGGAACCTCGCTCGTCGCCGGGGTGCGATGGTCGTTCCGAGGCAAGGACGCAGGGAGCGTCCGTATCTAGGACGCGTAGCGTGGGCGCGACTGAGGACGCCGCCTCGGGGCGAGCAGCGCGGCCCGGCGGCTCCGCGAGGTTTCGCCAGACCCTCCTAAGGCTCCGGTGGAGTCGACGAAGGCCGACGAGATCGCGTACGCCCTCGAGGAGGCGATCGTCTCCGGCGAGATCGAGCCCGGCTCGATCCTGCGGCAGGAGTCGCTCTCCGAGCGCTACGACGTCTCGCGGACTCCGATCCGCGAGGCGCTTCGCCGCCTCGCCGCCCTTGGGCTCGTCCAGTTCGTGCCGAACCGCGGCGTGCGCGTGCGGACGCTCTCCCGTGCGGAGCTGCGCGAGGCGTTCCTCGTCCGCGCCGAGCTCGAGTCGCTCGCGACCGCGCTCGCCGTCCCCCGCTTCGACGCCGAGGGCCTCGCCGAGCTCGAGGCCGCCGAGCAGCGCTTCGCGGAGCTCACGGCCGAGCTACGGAAGCTCGCCCGTGAGGGGGGCCGGACGCAGACGGGGATCGTCGGCGAGTGGGTGCACGCCAACCATGCGTTCCACGACGTCGTCTACGCCCGCGCCGACGCGCCGTACGTCGTCCGGCTGGCGAAGAGCGCCCGCCGCACGTTCTTCGGCCAGACGACCTGGGCGGTCGGCGAGGAGCTCGACGAGCTCTACGTCAAGAACCAGCGCGAGCACACGGCGATCCGCGCAGCGATCGCGGCCGGCAGCGTCGATGGAGCCCGGGCCGCTGCCCGCGACCACGTGCTGCACTCCGGGCACCTGCTCGAGGTGATCCTCGACCAGGTCGAGCGGACGCCCCGGCCTACGGCCGCCTGACCCCTTCCTCGGTCACGTAGGCGGTCACGAGCGCCGCCGGCGTGACGTCGAATGCGCGGTTCTCCACCGCGGCGCCCTCCGGAGCGAGCCTGCGGCCGGCCAGCACGGCAACCTCGTCGCCGCCGCGCAACTCGACGGGGATCGAGGCGCCGTCCGGCGTGTCGGGATCGAACGTGGAGACCGGCGCGGCGACGTAGAACGGAACACCGTGGTGGTGGGCGAGCACGGCGAGCCCGTAGGTGCCGATCTTGTTCGCGACGTCGCCGTTGGCAGCGATGCGGTCGGCGCCGACGATGACGGCGTCGACGTCGCCCGAGCCGAACAGCGAGCCGGCCATCGCGTCGGCGACCAGGGTGTACGGGATCCCGAGCTCCCCCAGCTCCCAGGCCGTGAGCCGCGCGCCCTGGAGCACCGGCCTCGTCTCGTCCACCCACACGCTCGGACGGCGGCCGCGCTCGTGGGCGGCGCGGATCACGCCGAGTGCGGTGCCGTAGCCGACGCACGCGAGCGAGCCCGCGTTGCAGTGCGTGAGGACGCGCGCGTCCTCCGGGAGGAGCTCGGCGCCGTTGGCGCCCAGGCGGCGGTTGCGCTCGACGTCGTCGGCCGCGATCCGCAGCGCCTCGGCCGCGGGGTCGTCGGCGGCCAGCGCGCGGTCGACCCCCCAGGCGAGGTTCACGGCCGTCGGCCTCGTCGCCTTGAGCCGGTGAGCGGCGTCGGCGAGCGGCTCGCCGGTGGCGGCTGCGAGCGCGACGCCCATCGCGCCGGCCGCTCCGAGCGCGGGCGCTCCGCGCACCGCGAGCGTCGTGATCGCCTCGCAGAGCTCGTCGACGGTCCGGCACTCGAGGAAGGTCAGCTCCTGCGGGAGCCGCCGCTGGTCGATCAGGCGCACTGCGCCGCCTCGCCACTCGATCGTCGGCGGAATGCTCACCGAACGGCCTCCACCGTCGCGCGGACGGCCTCCTCGACGCCGCCTTCGTGGCGGTACGCCTCGGAGCCGAGCAGCACCATCAGCCCGTCCGCCTCGCCGGTGCGCGCAACCTGCTCTGCCGCATTCGCCGGCCCCACGCCCCCGCCCAGCACCGCGACCGCGCGGGGCACGCCCAGGTCGCGACGGCACGCCGCCACCTGTGCGCGCACCTCGTCCTCGGTGTCGAAGACGCGCCCGGTGAACGAGCCGCACTGCACGTAGTCGGCGCCGAGCAGCCGGGTCAGCTCGGCCGCGACGGCGGGCGTCACTCCGTGGTCGCGCCCGCGGGTCCACAGGGCGGCGCCGACGCGATGCGCGAAGAGCGGAACCCCGAGCTCGGCGTCCCGCAGGGCCCGCAGTGCGTCGAGGCCCTGCGCGAAAGCGTTCACCATCACCGCGCCCGCCCCCAGCTCGACCACCCGCTCGGCGCGGGCGAGGAGCGAGTCCGACGGCCCGGTGACGTTCGCCGCGTAGCGGACGTCGGTCGCCGCGGCCACCGCGCGGACGCGCTCCTCGAGCGGGCACCACTCGGGGTTGCCCAGCAGCTCGTCGTCCTTGACGAGGTCGGCTCCGCCGCGGCCCAGGGCGGCCGCGGTCTCGGCGACCTCGGCCGGGCTCAGGCCCAGCGAGGGCTTGACGATCGCGCCGACCAGCACGCCGCCCGGCGCGTCGAAGGCGGGCCCGCGAAAGCTCCCGGCCGGCCACTCGGCCGCCACGAGCCGGCAGCGGTGAAAGCCGGACGCGTCGGCCCACTCGCCCGCGAGCAGCGACGAGACGAGCAGGCTCGTGTCGCCACCCCAGTTCCGCTCGGGGAACTCGAGCACGGCGAGCCCCTCGCCGCCGCCGACGACGCGGCCGCGCACCTCTCCCGGGCCGTCGGCGTGCCCTACCGACGCGATCAGCGCGAGAGCCTCGGCGGCCTCGGGCGGCTCGAGCTCGTACGTGACCCGGATCACGGCCCGACGTTAGACGAGTTCGGTTAACCGCACCTCGGAACACCGGCGAGCCACATTCCCGAGCGGACGCGCGGAGGCGACGATGCCCACATGAACTCCTCTTCCACCTTCGAGCCCGGCGCCACGGCAGGCGACCCCACCCCCGCGCAGCCGCTCTCCCCGGTCATCGCGGTCGCCGCCGCAGCCACATACCCGCGTTTGAGCGCCGGGCTCGGAGGCCTTTCCTCCCGGCCGTAGGCGCCGGTCGCGTTCGTCGGTACGCTGAACCGATGGCTCATCTCTCGATTCCTCTCCGTGCCCGCCGCACGCCGTGGTGGCGCTCGTTCTGGCGCGACGCCGTTTCGAATCTCCGCACCGTCGAGTGGCTCGTGCGGCAGATCCTGCGGCAGATCAAGTTCCGCTAGGGCGCGTCAGAACACGAGGTAGACGACCTCGCCCACGAGGGCGGGCTTGTCCGCGCCCTCGATCTCGACCTCGACCTCGACGTGGTAGAGGACGCCCTCGCCGCGGCGCTCCGCCGAGCGGATCGTCGGCTTGAGGCGAACGCGCGACCCGGACGGCACCGGCGCGGTGAAGCGCACCTTCTCGATCCCGTAGTTCACGCCCATGCGCGCGTCGGTGACGCTCAGCACGCTGGAGAGGAGCCCGGGCAGCAGCGCCAGCGAGAGGTAGCCGTGCGCGACCGTGGTGGCGAACGGCCCCTGCGCGGCGGCCTCGGGGTCGACGTGGATCCACTGGTGGTCGCCGGTCGCGTCGGCGAAGAGCTCGATCGTCTTCTGGTCGAGGGTCACCCAGTCGGACGGCTCCAGCTCGAGGTCGGCGGCGGACTCGAGCTCGGCGAGGGTCAGCCTGGTGGTCACGCGCTCACCAGCTTCCCGCGCAGCGCCTTGCGGTCGATCTTGCCCACGGGAGTCAAGGGCAGCGACGAGATCAAGTGCACCTCGCGCGGGTACTTGTAGCCGCCGATTCGCTCCTTGCAGAACGCGACGAGCTCGCCGGCGGTGACGTCGTTCGAGCGCAGCTCGACGAACGCCACCACCTCCTCGCCGTGCATCTCGTCCGGCCTGCCGACGACGCCGGCCGCCGCCACCGCGGGATGCTCCATCAGCGCCTCCTCGACGTCGCGCGGGAAGACGTTGAAGCCCCCGCGGATGATCAGGTCCTTCTTCCGGTCGACGACGTACAGGTAGCCGTCGTCGTCCAGGCGGCCGAGGTCGCCCGTGTGCAGCCACCCGTCGCGCAGCACGTCGGCCGTGAGCTCGGGCGCTTGCCAGTAGCCGAGCATCACGGTCTCGGAGCGGACGACGATCTCGCCGACACCCGCCGTGTCCGGCTCGTGGATCTTCACGTCGAAGCCGGGTACCGGCAGGCCGACTGCGCCGAGTCGCACGCGGCCGGGCGGGCTGGACGACACGAGCGCGGACGACTCCGTGAGCCCGTAGCCCTCGCGGATCTCGACATTCGGGAGACGCGTCACCAGCTCGTTCGCCGTCTCGGGCGGGAGCGGAGCTGCGCCGGACACGATGTAGCGCAGCTCGGAGAGGTCGTAGTCCTCGAGCGGCTGGGCGAGCAGAAGCTTCAGCATCGACGGGACGACGGCGACGATCTGCGTGCGGTGCTCCTGGGCCAGCTCGAGCCACGCGTCGGGCATGAACCAGCGCATGAGCACGCCCCGCTGCGCCTCGCGGTAGTGGAACCCGACGACCGTGACGAGCAGGCCGTATGCGTGCGAGAGCGGGAGCGCGTTGAGGCCGCGGACGATTCCGGGCACGTAGCCGGCGTCGTGGCCCGCCAACCCGGCGGCCCAGAGGTTCTCATGCGAGAGCATCACGCCCTTGGCCCGGCCGGTCGTGCCGCCGGTGTACAAGAGCGCGGCGAGGCCGGCGCCCCCGGGCGGCACGATCGGAGACGGGTCGGCCTGCTCGAGCTCGGCGAAGCGCTCGGTGGTGACCACCTCGACGTCCCCCGCGGCCTCGCGTGCGTTGTCGGCAAGCTCGGGGCTCGCGAGCACGAGCTCGGCTCCCGAGTCGGCGATTACGTGAGCGAGCTCGGCGGGCGGCAGCAGGAAGATCGCCGGCGTCACGACCGCGCCGATCCGCCAGATCGCGTTGTAGGCGATGCCGACCTCGGGGCAGTTCGCCATCAGGACGACTACGCGGTCGCCGGGGTCGACGCCACGGCCGCGCAGCGCGCCCGCGAGCCGAGTGGCGCGCTCGAACAGCCGCGCCGAGCGATGCCATTGGCCCTCGAACCACAGCGAGTCGTAGTCCCCGTGTCGGTCGAGCGCCGCTTCCGCCGCTCGCGCGAGGCTGTGCTCGGGCATCGTCGCGACCTTACCCGTGGCAAACCCTGCAGGCGAGGCGTATTGTCGCCGGGCGCGCCGGAGGCGGCGCTGAGGCCGCCCTTCCGCCGCCGTAACCGGCCGGACCGACCGAAGGAGGGGGCCGATGCACGTTGCGATCACCGTCAACGGTGTTCGCCGCGAGGCCGATGTGGAGCCGCGGATGTTGCTGGTCGACTTCCTGCGCGACCACCTCGGGCTCACCGGCACGAAAATCGCCTGCGACACCTCTCAGTGCGGCAGCTGCACGATTCACCTCGACGGCATGGCGGTGAAGTCGTGCACGGTGCTCGCCGTGCAGGCTGACGGAGGCGAAGTCACGACCATCGAAGGGCTGGCCTCGAACGGCTCGCTCCACGCCGTCCAGGAGGCGTTCCACGAGCAGCACGGCCTCCAGTGCGGCTTCTGCACGCCCGGGATGATCATGGCGACGGTGGCGCTCCTCGAAGGGAGCCCCGACCCGAGCGACGATGAGATCCGACACGGGCTGGAGGGGAACCTGTGCCGCTGCACCGGCTACGAGAACATCGTCAGAGCCGTGCACGAGGCAGCGGGGGTGTCGCGATGACGGCCACGATCGACGAAACGACCAACCTGGTCGGGCAGCCGGTCAAGCGCGTGGAGGACGCGCGCCTGATCACCGGCGCCGCCAAGTACCTCGACGACCTCCAGCTGCCGCGCATGACGCATGTGGCGATCCTGCGCTCGCCGTACGCGCACGCACGGATCAAGAGCATCGACACCACTCAGGCGCAGGCCCACCCCGGCGTGGTCGCCGTCTACACCGGCGCCGACTTCGAGGACCTGCCCGCCCTCCCCTGCGCCTGGCAGGCCGGCGGGGTCGAGAACCTCGTCAACACGCCGCGCGTGCTCGAGATCGACCGCGTCACGTTCACGGGCGCCGGCGTCGCCGCGGTCGTGGCCGAGAGCCGCTATACGGCGGAGGACGCGCTCGAGCTGATCCAGGTGGACTGGGAGCCGCTCGACGTCGTCGTCGATGTCGAGGACGCGGTCGCCGACGGCGCTCCGCAGATCCACGAGAACGCCCCCGGGAACATCGCGATGGACTGGTCGTGCGGCGACGAGGCCGGGACCGACCAGGCGTTGCAGGAGGCCGAGGTCGTCGTCGAGCAGCGGCTCGTGAACCAGCGGCTGATCCCGACGCCGATGGAGGTCCGCGGAGCCGCGGCCGAGTACGAGCCGTCGAGCGGCGAGTACACGGTCTGGATGACCTCGCAGGACCCGCACATCATGCGGCTGCTGATGACAGCGTTCGTCCTCGGCATCCCGGAGACGAAGATGCGCTGCATCGCGCTGCACGTCGGCGGCGGCTTCGGGACGAAGATCTTCCTCTACCACGAGTACGTGCTCGTGGCGGCCCTGGCCCAGAAGGTCGGCCGCCCGGTGAAGTGGGTCGAGACGAGGCGGGAGAACTACGCGGCCACGACGCACGGCCGCGACCACGTCGCCTACCTCACCGTCGGCGCCCGCCGAGACGGGACGATCACGGCGCTCAAGGCCAAGACGTACGCCAACCTCGGCGGGATCCTCTCGACCATCGCGCCTGGGATTCCGACGACGTTGTACGGCCGCATGCTCTCGGGCGCGTACAAGATCCCGAACATCTACTGCCAGGTGCTCGGGGTCTACTCGAACACCGGCATGGTCGACGCCTACCGCGGCGCGGGCCGGCCCGAGGCCACCTACGTGGTCGAACGGGCCGTCGACCTCGTCGCGAAGGAGCTCGACCTCGACCCGGTGGAGGTTCGGCGCAAGAACTTCATCCAGCCGGAGGACTTCCCCTACGACCCGAAGATCCTCAACGGCCTGAAGTACGACACCGGCGACTACGACAAGGCGCTCACGCGCGCGCTCGAGGTGGTCGACTACGGCAGCTTCCGCGACCAGCAGGAGGAGGCGCGGCAACAGGGCCGCTACCGCGGGATCGGCTTCTCGACCTACGTCGAGATCTGCGGCGCCGCTCCGTCCGCCTGGATCGGTGCGGTCGGCGAGGGCTGGGGCGCCTCGATGTGGGAGAGCGCGAACGTCCGCGTCCACCTCACCGGCAAGGTGGCGGTCACGATCGGCACACAGCCGCAGGGCCAGGGCCACGAGACGACGACCGCGCAGGTGGTCGCCTCCGAGCTCGGGATCCCGATCGAGGACGTGACCGTCAAGCTGGGCGACACGCAAGGCACGCCCTTCGGCTACGGCACCTACGCGAGCCGCAGCGTCGCGGTCGGCACGGTCGCGGTCTACAAGAGCCTCCAGCGGATCAAGGAGAAGGCGCGGCGGATCGCGGCGCACATGCTCGAGGCCGATGTCGCCGACGTCGAGTTCGAGGCCGGCAAGGCCTACGTGAAGGGCTCGCCGGGGACCTCCAAGACGATCCAGGAGATCGCGGGCGCGGCAGCGCTCGCGTACGACCTGCCCGAGGGCGAGGAGCCCTTCCTGGACGACACGACCTACTACGACCCGCCGAACTGCACGTTCCCGTTCGGCACGCACATCGCAGTCGTCGAGGTGGACGCCGAGACCGGCGAGATCGCGCTCGAGCGCTACGTGGCGGTCGACGACGTCGGCAAGGTGATCAACCCGATGATCGTGGACGGCCAGGTCCACGGCGGGATCGCGCAGGGGATCGCGCAGGCGCTCTGGGAGTTCGGCGAGTACGACGAGAACGGCCAGCTGCGCACGTCGAGCCTGATGGACTATGCGGTGCCGAAGGCCGGCTTCTTCCCGCGGTTCGAGGTCGAGCGCACGGAGACGCCGAGCGACGTCAACCCGCTCGGCGTCAAGGGCGCGGGCGAAACCGGCACGATCGCGTCGACGCCCGCGGTCGTGAACGCGGTCATGGACGCACTCGCCCCGCTCGGGGTGAGGCACATCGACATGCCGCTGACGCCCGAACGCATCTGGCGGACGATCAAGCAGGCACAGGCCTGAGAGGGGAGGAGGAGCTCGATGTACACGATGCGACCGGCAGAGTTCGACTACCACCGCCCCACGAGCCTCGACGAGGCGCTGTCGCTGATCGGCGACGAGGCCCGCCCGCTCGCGGGCGGCCACAGCCTGATCCCGCTGATGAAGTTCCGGCTGAGCACGCCGGCAGCGCTGGTCGACCTCGCGGGCGTGCCTGGGCTCGGCGAGATCTCCGCGAACGGCGGCCTCACGATCGGAGCACTCGCCACCCATCGCGAGGTGGCCGAATCCGACGCCGTGCGATCGGCCTGCCCTGTGCTGGCCGAGGCGGCCGGCCTGATCGGCGACCCGCAGGTGCGTAACCGCGGCACCCTCGGAGGCAGCATCGCCCACGCCGACCCGGCCGCGGACTACCCCACGCTGCTGAAGACCCTCGGCGCCACGATCTCCGTCGCCGGGCCGAACGGCACGCGCGAGATCGCGGCGGACGACTTCTTCGTCGGGCTCTTCACCACCGCCCTGAATCCGGACGAGCTCGTCACGTCCGTCGCCGTCCCCGCGGCCGCGGCGGGCACCGGAGCGGCGTACGTGAAGCACCACCACCCGGCCTCGCGCTACGCGGTCGCCGGGGTGGCCGCCGTCGTGACGGTCGAGGGTGGGAACTGCACCGCGGCGCGCGTGACGGTCGGCGGGGTGACGGCGACGCCGACGGCCGCGTCGGCGGCGGCGGAGTCCCTGGTCGGCGGCCCGGTCTCCGACGAGGCGATTGCCGCCGCGGCGGCGAAGGTGCCCGAGTCGCTGGTGAGCCCGACGACCGACGCCTACGCGAGCGGCGAGTACCGCGTGCACCTGGCAGAGGTCCTGGCGGCGCGAGCGCTCGCCAAGGCGTTCGAGAGGGCCGCCTAGGTAGGTCCGAGGGAGTCCCTACTGCTGAGCGCGCGGATCGCCTTGCTTGGCGTCGTTCGACCGTTGATTCGGTGAGCGCAGCCGTGAGACACTTTCCTCTATGCCGGACCGGGTCCCACAGGAGACCGAGGCGGCTCAGAAGGAGTCTCCGGCGACGGTCTCGGCGGCTGTAGGGCTTTCCTCGCAGGGAGGACTGCCGGGGCAGATCCTGGCGCTGCAGCGCGCGGCCGGCAACCACGCCGTGGGCGCAATGCTCCAGCGCGCGCCGCCGAAGCCGCCGCGCGTCGGCCCGGCCGCCGCGATCCCGGACGATCGCGGCGACGTCGAGCGCGGCTACTTCTCGACCACCGACAAGGTGACGTACGGAGTCCGCGCGTCAGGGCCGGCCAAGCCCGAAGGCCTGTGGGTCGACCACCTCTTCGACAGCCAGGCGGAGGCCGAGGAGTACGCGCGGGCGCTCGCCGCGCAGGGAGCGCTCGCGATCCGCCAGCAGAGCGCACTGCCCTACGCGTGGCCTGGAAAAACACCGGGCGGCATGCCCGTGACGGGAAACCCTGTCACGCATGTCTACGTGGTCGAGGTTCCTGCCGGCACCGGCTATATCCAGGGCGTCGTCCGCGAGCAGGCGGAGAACCGGCGCGCGCCATGGGTTCCGAAGTCGTGGGAGGGAGGCGGCGCGCAGACGGTGCTCTCGTGGAACGTCAAGACCAAGGCCGTCGCCGAGTTCCCCGTCGCGAAGCCGTCACCCGCCGAGCCGGGGCGATCCCGCCGCCGCCCGACTGGCTCACGGCGAAGAAGCCTGTTGAGCCGACAGCGCCACCCGCGGCCGTCAGCACCGACGATCCGCGCACTGTCGGCAAGCTCTATTCGCCCAACCTGGTCCAGCAATACGGCACGCAGCAACTGCTGTACCGCTACTCGTCGGCTGCGCTGAGCGACCTCGAGAACCGCGAGGAGAAGGCAAAAGCGCTCGGTCTCGATCTCTCGGAGGACGAGAAGAAGCAGAAGGCGGTGCTTGCCGGCCAGGTGGCCGCGGCGCAAGCGGCCATGCTCCAGGCCCGCAAGGACTACGAGATGCTGGACAACCCCGCGACGACGCCGCAGCAGCTGCAAGAGATGTTCGCGCGCCGCGGGATCGCGGTCCCGGTGGTGGCGCAGACTCACCAGACCGGCGCGTCGGCGCTCGAGGGCAGCGGCATCTCCGGTTGGGGAATCGACGAAAAGGGCCTGACGAAGAAGACTGGAACGGCGACGACCCGCACGGTCATCGGCCCTGACGGGCGACCCGTGGCGATTACCGACGAGGACACCAAGTCGACGAACATCGGCCTGGGCACGGCGAAGCAGGTCACCGGCACCAAGGTGACCGTGGTCCAGGGCGACACCTCGTCCGTCGTCGACACGAGCAAGACGACCAGCGTCGACATCTTGAAGGGCGAAGGCAGCGTCACCAAGGACACGACCAAGACGGTCACGGACGCTTCGGGAACGACCACCAAGACTTCGGACAAGACCACCTACACGGCGGGGGTCGGGGGAGTCACGCGCACCAAGGAGGACTCGACGCAGGTTGGAAGCAAGGTCGACTCGACGGCGTCGACTCGAGGAATCACGCGCGGGCCCGGCCAGCTCGGCATCACCGCGGCCGACACGAAGAAGTCCGGCACGATGGTCGGCCCTCCCGGCCAGGAGAAGATGGAGAAGGGCACCGAGCAGTCGAACAAGCTCTCCGGTGGGCTCGTGTCCGACGACAAGGGGATCGGGATCGGCGGCACCGCCTCGCAGGAGCGCAAGACGATGTTCGGCGAGGGCAAGACCGTCGGCACCACCGTCGCCGCCGGCGGGCGCTGCCAGGCGCTCGTGGCCGAGGTCCCCGGCAGCGAGCCGCCCCGCTTCACCATCACGACGACGATCTCGTTCGACCTCAAGCTCGGCGCGACCGCCGGCAAGGAGTGGCAGGCCAAGCCGGGCGCCCAGCAGGACACCGGCCTGAAGGGCAACGTGAGTATCGGCGGCGGCGCCGCGATCGGCGCCTACGCAGCGTTCAAGCGCGAGCTGACCGAGGCCGAGGCAAAGGAATACATCGACTACGTCAAGGCCAATGGGCGCGGCAGCAAGCTGCCCGAGCACAAGATCCTCGCTACGGGCGCCTCCCAGGGCTGGGACGCCGCGAAGCAGCTGTGGCTGGCGATGAACGGCTCCCCCGACATGCTCAAGTCGATGAAGCCGGGCGAGCAGGTCGAGACGAACGTAGAGCTCGGCGGCGACGCCAAGCTCGGCGCCGGCGGCGGCCAGTCTGCCCAGGGCGGCACCACGTTTGGCGGCGAGGTGACCGCCAAGGGCAAGCACAAGATCAACGTGCAGAAGTCGGTGCTGCCCGACGGCCGGATCCAGATTACGGCTGCGATCGACGACGAGGGCGAGCTCGGCGGCGCCGTCTCGGTCGGCGTCGGCGCGGCAAGCATGAAGGGCGGCAAGTCGTACACGGCAGGCCAGGGGCGCACGATCGTCTTCATCCTCAGCCCGAGCGACCCTGCGTTCAACTCACAGGTCACCGCGATCGACGCAGCCGCGACGCCGGAAGACCTCGATCGGATCGCCACGCAGAACCGCAGCCTCGTCGCCGCGAAGACCGACAAGACAGTCGAGGGCGAAGGCACGAGCGTCGGCGCGGGGCTCGGCCCGCTGTCGATCGACCTGGCCGGCAAGGGCAAGCTCACTTCCGAGGTCACGCGCGATCAACAGGGCAACGTCATCGGCCAGAAGTACACCGGCGAGAATCAGGGCGGCGGCACGATCGGCGTCGGCGACGTCAGGGTCGGCGACACCAAGAGCGAGAAGTACGTCGGCCAGGTCGACAAGGAGGGGCGCGCCAAGGGCGAGCTGTCCGAGACGAAGAAGTCGACGAGCTTCGGCAAGTCCGTGCTGGGCGCGGGCTCGAAGATCACGAACGACCCGCTCGGCACGGTGCTGAGCCGGGCAAGCTGCTGGAGGACGAGACGGAGACGAAGGGCACCGCAGTGGCCGACCCCGAGATCCTCAGCGTTTGCTACGCGGCGCTCGACAAGTCGAAGTGGGACTGGAAGGTCGGCGGGCATCGCCACGACGACTGGGTGGCGACCGGCGCCAAGATCCGCGCGGCTTGCACCGTTCGCGGATCGGGCCGCGAGCGGGAGATCGTCGCCGTCGACAAGGGGGCGGTGCAAAAGGCGCTCGCCGAATGGACGAAGTCCGATGACGCGAACCGCAAAGCGGCGCTCGACGCGTTGATCCGCCCGCTCGGTGGCATCCCGAGCGGCAAGGCGTTCGCGTTCCCGGACGGCACCGAGGGCATGAAGGCCGACTGGGACGCGCTCGTCGTCGCCGATCCGCTCGAGGGGGCGCGTGCGAAGCTCGCGGCCAAGCAGCCCCAGCAGGCGCTCGCGGAGATGCAGTCGGTGAAGGGCAAGGTCGACTCGCTGTTTGCGCGGATCAAGAGCGCCTCGGCGAAATGGGCCGGCCTCGAGATCCAGCACGCGGAGATGCTCGGCCACATCAATACGCGCATGAACGAGATCGACACCGCAATCCGCGACGTCGCCCGGGCGATCGCGCCGACGCCGAAGCCGGGCGAGCCGGCGGTGACCACCGTCCCGACGCCCGAGCAGGCCAAAGAGGAGGAGGGCCGAAGGCGAGCCCAGGAGGCGGATGCCGACCTCAAGATCTACAACAACAACATCGCGACGATGCAGACCTACGCCGACTCGGTGTTCCTGAAGCTCGGCCAGGCAGAAGCGAAGATCAACGACAACAGCCTCTTCTCCGGCAGCAAGAACGATCGGATCATCGCGGCGACCCCCGTGATCAAGGAGGCCGAGGACTTGCTCAAGAAATGGGACGCGCTCTACTGGCCGACATTCCAACTCTACGAGAAGTGGTCGCCCTACCTGGCGCTCGACAAGTCGCGACTCGAGAAGCTCCATAGCGCGGGCGCCCGCGGCCGCTGGCAGCAGGTCTACGATCTGACCCGGGACAAGTCGATGGCGGGACGTTAGGAGGCTGGAGAGCTAGCCTCATTGGCCCGGCAAAGCGCAAGGCTTCCGAGCTCGTTCAGGGATTCGCACGCGCAGCGAGCGTCCGCCGGCCTGCTCCATCGCGGCGAGCATGCCGGCGGGCGCCGCGCCGTCCGGGAGCCGCTCCCGGAGCGCCGAGAGCAGCTCGTCCGCGTCCCAACGCCCGTCGGCGACGAAGGCCTCCCCCGACTCCCACGGGCGGAGCAGGTTGACGACCCCGCCCCAGACGAAGAAGCACTGGCCGGTGATCTCCTGCGCCTCGTCGGCGCTGAGCGCCACGACCAGCGGCGACATGTTGGCCGGGTCGAGCGGGTCGAAGCCGTCCTCGGGCCTGGCGAGCTCGCCGAAGGTCTCCTCGGTCATGCGGGTGCGCGCGTTGGGCGCGATGCAGTTCACGGTGACGCCGTAGCGGCCGAGCTCCTGCGCGGCGATCATGGTCAGCCCCGCGATGCCCGCCTTGGCCGCGCCGTAGTTCACCTGGCCGACGTTGCCGAAGACACCCGAGGGGCTCGACGTGTTGATCACGCGGCCGCGCACCTGCTCCCCCGCCTTCGAGCGCTCACGCCAGTACGCGCCCGCGTGGCGCAGCGGCGCGAAGTGGCCCTTGAGGTGGACGGCGATGACCGCGTCCCACTCCTCCTCGGTCATGTTCACGAGCATCCGGTCGCGCAGGATCCCGGCGTTGTTGACGAGGATGTCGAGGCCGCCGTAGCGGTCGACGGCGCGCTGCACCATCTCCTCCGCCGCGACGAAATCCGAGACGTCCGCGTAGCTCGCGACCGCCTGCCCGCCCGCCGCGACGATCTCGTTCACGACCTCCTGCGCGGGGGACGAGTCCTGCCCCTCGCCCGCCAGCGTGCCGCCGCGGTCGTTGACCACGACTGCGGCTCCGGCCTGCGCGAGGGCGAGCGCGTGCTCGCGGCCGATCCCCCGGCCCGCGCCCGTCACGATCGCCACCTTCCCCTCGAGCTTCGCCATTGCGAAATGATCGTACGACCAAATGGCAGTGGAAGGCGGGCAGATCCAAACCTCCATCTACCTGGCGGGCGAGGCGGCGTGGCCGATCTCGCCCGACGAGTGGGAGGCTCGTGCAGCGGCGACGCTCGACGGCGGGCCGTTCGACTACATCGCGGGCGGCGCCGGCTCGGAGTCGACGATGCGCGCCAACCGCGAGGCGTTCGAGCGCTACCGGCTGCGGCCGCGGATGCTGCGAGGCAACCGGGAGCGCGACCTGGAGGTCGAGGTGCTCGGAACCCGCTCGGCCGCTCCCTTCCTGCTCGCGCCCGTCGGCGTCCTCTCGATCGCGCACCCCGAGGGCGAGGTGGCCGTGGCGCGGGCCTCGGCGGCCACGGGGGTTCCGCTGATCCTCTCGAGCGCCGCCTCGCACTCGATCGAGGAGATCGCCGAGGCAATGGGCGACGCACCTCGCTGGTTCCAGCTCTACTGGGTCAACGACCGCGAGATCGCGGCTAGCTTCGTTCGGCGGGCCGAGGCGGCCGGATACTCGGCGATCGTCGTCACGCTCGACACGCCGGTGCTCGGCTGGCGCGAGCGCGATCTCCGCAACGCCTACCTGCCGTTCATCAGCGGCGAGGGGTGCGCGCAGTTCTTCTCCGACCCGGTGTTCCGCTCGCGACTCGACCAGCCGCCCGAGGACGATCTGCTGGGCGCCGCCGCCGCCATGCTCGCCACCTTCCCGAACCTCGACCTCACGTGGGACGACCTCGACTGGCTCCGCGGGCTGACCGACTTGCCGCTGGTCGTGAAGGGCGTGCTGACGGCCGAGGACGCGCGGCTCGCGCTCGAGCACGGCGCCGACGGGATCTCCGTCTCCAACCACGGCGGCCGCCAGGTCGACGGCGCCGTGGCCGCGCTGGACGCCCTGGTCGAGGTGCGCGAGGCAGTCGGCCCGGAGGTGTGCGTGCTGATGGACGGCGGCATCCGCCGCGGCGCCGACGTGCTGAAGGCGCTTGCACTCGGGGCAGACGCCGTCCTGCTCGGCCGCCCCTACGCGTACGGCCTCGCCGTCGGCGGCCAAGAAGGTGTGGAGACCGTCGTCACCCATCTCATCGCCGACACCGACATCACGCTCGCGCTCGTCGGCGGCACGAGCGCGGCCGACCTCGACGCCACATGGATCGCGGCGCCGTCCTGAGCAAGCCCGGCCACGTGATCGTGGCCGAGCTCGAGGTGGATTCGCCGGCGCCCGGCGAGGTGCTCATCCGCCTCGAGGCGAGCGGCGTCTGCCACACCGATCTCCACATCGTCGAGACCGACGGCTGGGGGCATCCGCTGCCGGTCCTCCTCGGCCACGAGGGTGCGGGTGTCGTCGAGGCCGTCGGCGAGGGCGTCGAGCACGTCGGCCCCGGGGACCGCGTGATCGTCGGCTGGCGCTCGCCCTGCGGGGCGTGTCCCTGGTGCCGCCGCGGGGCCCGGCATCTCTGCCGCACCCCGCCCGGCCCGGGCCGGCGCATGCGCCTCGAGGACGGCCGCGAGGTCGTCGGCGCCCTCCAGACCGGGACGCTCTCGAGCCGTGTGGTCGTGCACGGCGCTGCGCTGGTACGGCTTCCGGTCGAGCTCCCGCCCGAGCAGGCGTGCCTGATCGGCTGTGCGATCGCGACGGGCGTCTGCTCGGTGCTCAAGACCGCCCAGGTCTGGGAGGGCGCCCGCGTCGGCGTGATCGGCTGCGGCGCGGTCGGCCTCTCCGTGATCCAGGGCGCCCGCATCGCCGGCGCCTCCGAGATCCACGCGATCGACCTGGACGAGCGCAAGCTGGATGCGGCCGCCCGCTTCGGCGCCACGCACCGCGGCGACGAGGAGGCCACGCGGCTCGACTTCGTCTTCGACGTCGTCGGCCGCCGCGAGACGGTCGCGCAGCGGCCTGCGCATGCTCGGCCACGCCGGCACGCTCGTCTACATCGGTCTCCCCCAGCCGGGCTCCGAGGCGATCGTCCCGCTCGAGTACCTCTTCGACCGCCGTCTGCGCATCGTCGTCTCGCACGGCGGCGACCACGTGCCCGACGAGGACTTCCCGCGGCTGGCGCAGTTCGCGGCCGAGGGCCGGCTCGACCTCGCCGGGATGGTCACCAAGACGGTCGGGCTGGACGACGTCGGGCAGGCGTTCGAGGACATGCAGGCCGGCGAGGTCATCCGCTCGGTCGTGGTGTTGTGAGCTCGATGAAGATCCCACCGCCCGTCGCCGAGCTGCTCGGGATCGAGATCGTCTCGGCCGACGACGGCGAGTGCACGATGAAGATGGAGGCGGTCGAGGAGCACACGAACCCGATGGGGACGGTGCAGGGCGGCATCCTCTGCGCCCTCGCCGACGGCGCGATGGGCTTCGCCTTCCTCTCGACGCTCGAGGAAGGCGAGTCGTTCACGACGCTCGAGCTGAAGATGAACTACCTGCGGCCGTTCTCGGACCGGTACGCTCCTCGCCCACGGCCGGTCGTCTCACCGAGGCAGCACGGTCGGCATGACCGAGTGCGATGTGGTCGACGAGAACGGTCGCCTGATCGCGAATGCGACGAGCACCTGCCTGGCGCTCAGCGGCGAGGCGGCCGAGGGCCGCTGAGGGCAAGTAACAGACTGTTACTTGCTCGAGGATCCCGCAACGGACAGCGTGGGTCCGGGATCTAGTAACAGACTGTTACTTGGATTCGGAGTAGCGCTGTCGATCACGTCCGTCGTAGGTGCTGTCGGCCTCGGGGTCGTAGCCCGGCGTGAGGTGGCGGCGCTCGATGCAGGGCCGCAGCCGCCTCCTCGCCCTCGGCCGCAGGCAGGCGACCTGCAGCCACCGGACCAGCGTCGTCCAGCTGGCGACGGCCGTGGAGCGCGCCCCACTCAGGCTCGGCGAGCGAACGCCTGCAGCCGGGCCGCCGAGCTCAGCCGGCGCCCTGCGCGCGCTCGACCACGAGGTCGACGGCGTCGAGCTTCGCGAGGTCGCGCAGAACCTGGGCGACCAGGACGTTGTGCGTTCCCTCCCAGCTCTCGAAGACGATCGCGTCCCGGTACAGGCGCGGCAACGGCGAGAAGTCCTCGATCGTGCCGTTGCCGCCGAGTGTCTCGATCCCGCGGCGGCACACCTTGGTCGCGGCGAGTGACGTGACGAACTTGTTCGCGTTCACGAGCACGCGGTGCCAGGCGACGTCCTCGTCGGTCGCGGTGCCGTCGTCGATCCGCGCGACCAGCTCGGTCAGATGCGCGGTCGAGGCGAGCGCGGCATCGGACTCGGCCCGCATCACGGCGAGGTTCTCGCGCACGAGCGGGAAGCGCTCGATCGGGCCGCCGAAGGCCACGCGCTCGCGCGCGAACGAACGAGCCTCGTCGTAGGCGCGGCGCATCAGCCCCGCCGAGCCGACAGCGTTCAGCCAACGGGACGTGTTGAGGACGCCGACCGCGGTGTGGAAGCCCTCCTCGAGCGGCCCGAGCGCGAACGCCCTGGCGCCCTCGAACTCGATCTCGCCGGTCGCGAGCGCCCGCGTGCCGAGCTTGTCCTTGAGCTTGCGGATCCGGAACCCGCCCTCCGCGGCCGGCACGAGGAAGCAGCCGATGCCGCGGGTTCCGTCGGGTGCGCCGCGCGGCCGCGCCGTGACGAGGAACTGGTCGGCGTCGGCGACCGAGCAGAACCACTTCTCGCCGTGGAGCCGCCAGGCGTCGCCGTCGGGGACGGCCTCGACGCGGTTCGCGCCGACGTCGGACCCGCCGTGGCGCTCGGTCAGGAACTGGGCGCCGCGCTGCGCACGGTCGTAGTCGGTCTCGAGCAGCGGCGCGAGGAAACGCTCCCGCAGCTCGTCCGAGGCGCGAGTCCGCAGCGCACGCACCAGGCCGGCGGTGCACACGACCGGGCAGGCATGGCCGCCCTCCCCCGACTGGGCCAGCCGGTAGAACAGCGAAGCCTGGTCGCGGGCCGAAGCGCCGACGATCCCCGACGCCCAGACGACACGGCCCGCCTCATGGTAGGCCGGGTGGAACTCGACCACGCCGTCGACCAGGCGAGGGGGATGGCGCTCGCACTCGGCGACGGCCTCGTCGAAGTCGGTGGATACGGCCTCGATCACGGCTATAGGCTAAGCATCGTGGACCTCCGCGACAGCGCCGACGAAGCCGCGTTCCGCGTCGAGGTCCGGGCCTGGCTCGAGGCGAACCTCCCCGCCGGGGACTCCCGCGAGTGGAGCCGGAAGCTGTACGACGCGGGCTACGCCGGCCTGACCTGGCCGGAGGAGTACGGCGGCAAAGGCGCGCCGTACAGCCATCAGGCGATCGTGCTGGAGGAGTTCGCGCGCGCCGAGGCGCCGCAGCACATGGGCGTGATCGGCCTCGGAATGGCGGGGCCGACGATCATGGCGCACGGCACCGAGGAGCAGAAGAAGCGCTACCTGTCGAAGATCCTCTCGGCGGAGGAGATCTGGTGCCAGGGCTTCTCGGAGCCCGGCGCCGGCTCCGACCTCTCGGCCGTGCGGACGCGCATCGACGTCCACGACGACCACTTCACCATCACCGGCCAGAAGGTCTGGTCGTCCTTCGCGCACATCGCCGACCACTGCATCCTCGTCGGGCGCAGCGACCCCGACTCCGAGCGGCATGCAGGCCTGACCTACGTCATCGTCGACATGAAGGCGCCCGGCGTCGAGGTGCGGCCGCTGCGCCAGATCACCGGCGAGTCGGAGTTCAACGAGATCTTCCTCAGCGACGTCGAGATCCCGCGGGAGAGCCTCCTCGGCGAGATCGGCGGCGGCTGGCAGGTGGCGATGACGACCCTCCTGCACGAGCGCGGCACGCTGGGCTTCGCGCTCAGCGGCGTGCTCGAGGCGCAGATTCGGAAGCTCACCGCGCTCGCGAAGAGCAGGAACGGCCACGACGCGATCGTCCGCGACCGGATCGCGCACGAGTGGATCGTCCAGCAGGCACTGAAGATGACGAACTACCGCTCGCTGACGGCGCTGATGCAGACGGGCATCCCCGGCCCCGAAGGCTCGGCCGTCAAGCTCGCCTGGTCGGAGGCGAACCAGCGCCTGACGAAGCTCGCGATGGAGATCCTCGAGGGCGAGGACGACGGCTACTGGCGCCACCAACAGCTGCGGAGCCGCGGCAACACGATCGAAGCAGGCACCTCCGAGATCCTCCGCAACATCATCGCCGAGCGCGTGCTCGGCCTCCCGAGGTCACGCTGATGCAGTTCGCCTTCACCGACGAGCAGGAGCTCCTCCGCCGCGAGGCCCGCGAGGCGCTCGGCAACGGCGGCTGGAGCCGCGACGACATCGCCGCCGCCGAGCTCGGCTTCGTCGACCAGGCGGTCCTGTTCGAGGAGGCCGGCCGGGCCGGCCTCGGCGAGTCGCTGTTCGACGAGTCGCGACCCGAGGAGGAACGCACGGCCGCGCTCGCGCTGGAGGCGGTCGGGATCGCGCAGAAGGCCCTCGACCTCGGCGTCGAGTACGCGAAAGACCGGGAGCAGTTCGGGCGCAAGATCGGCGTCTACCAGGCGGTCTCGCACGCACTCGCCGACACCTACGTCGAGACCGAGCTGGCGCGCTCGCTCGCCTACTGGGCCGCCTGGTGCGTGGCAGAGCAGGACGAGCAGATGCCGCTCGCGGTCGCGGCCGCGAAGGCCTACGCGAGCGATGCCGCCGTCGCCGCGTGCGAGCGCTCGATCCAGGTGCACGGCGGCATCGGCTTCACCTGGGAGCACGTGCTGCACACCTACTACAAGCGCGCGCTCTGGATCCAGGCCTACGGCGGCTACCCACGCACGCAGCGGGCGACGGTCGCGGCGTACCTGCTCGACGATTGAGCCGCACGACGTTCCGGACGACGAGTCCAGGAGGTCTCGACCTCGACTCTCTGCCCATGCGCCTCTACCAGAAGGCGAAGCGGCTCGGCACGTGGGATCCCTACGAGCTCGACTTCGGCCGCGACCGCGCCGAGTGGGAGCGGATGGGCCCCGACGAGCAAGGCGCGATCCTCCAGATCACCTCGCTGTTCCAGGCCGGCGAGGAGAGCGTCACGCTCGACCTCCTGCCGCTGATCATGGTCGTCGCCGAGGAGGGCCGCCTCGAGGAGGAGCTCTTCTTGACGACGTTCCTGTTCGAGGAGGGCAAGCACGTCGAGTTCTTCCGCCGCTTCCTCGACGAGGTGTGCGGCGCCCACGGCGACCTCCACGGCTTCCACACGCCGAGCTACCGCACGATCTTCTACGAGGAGCTGCCCGCCGCGATGAGCGCCCTGCGCAACGACCGTTCGCCCGAGGCGCAGATCCGTGCGGTCGTCACCTACAACATGATCGTCGAGGGCGTGCTCGCCGAGACCGGCTACCAGAGCTACTTCCTCGCGCTCCAGCGCAACGACCTCATGCCCGGGCTGCGCGAGGGCATCGGCTACGTCAAGCGGGACGAGTCGCGGCACATCGCCTACGGCGTCCACCTGCTCTCGCGGCTCGTCGCCGACGACGCGCGGTTGTGGGAGCTCGCCGAGGCGCGGATGGCGGAGCTGCTCCCGTATGCGCTGGCGTTCATCGAGGAGACGTTCGAGGGCTACGGGCCGGTGTCGCCGTTCGGCGTCCGCATGGACGAGCTCTCCGAGTTCGCCCAGGGCCAGTTCCAGAAACGCCGCGACCGCGTCAGGCGCGGCGCGGCGCACGAGGAGCTCGCGCTGTGAGGACGGCGCTCGTCACCGGCGCCTCCTCCGGCATCGGCGCCGCGACCGCGGAGCGGCTCGCGCGCTCGGGCTGGCGTGTGCTCTCCGGGGTCCGCAAGGCCGGCGACGCGCCCGCCGGGACCGACGAGGTTCTGCTCGACGTCACCGACCCGAAGCAGATCGCCGCGGCCGCAAAGGGCATCGACCGCCTCGACGGGCTCGTCAACAACGCCGGGATCGCGATCGCGATGCCGCTCGAGCTCGTCCCGCTCGACGAGCTGCGCTACCAGCTCGAGGTGAACGTCGTCGGCCAGGTCGCCGTCACGCAGGCGCTGCTGCCGGCGCTCCGGGAGGCCCGCGGCCGCGTCGTCTTCGTCGGCTCGATCGCCGGGAGGAGCGCGCTGCCGTTTCTCGGCTGCTACGCGGCCTCCAAGCACGCGCTCGAGGCGGTGGCCGACTCGCTGCGGGTGGAGCTCGAGCCGTGGGGCGTCGCCGTCTCGATCGTCGAGCCCGGCACGATCCGCACGCCGATCTGGGCTCGTGGAGCGGCGAAGGCGGACGAGCTCGCGGCCGGCGACGGCCGCGTCGAGGAGCTCTACGGCAGGCGGATCGCCGCGATGAGGCGCGTCGCGGCGAAGCGCGGCGCGTCCGGGGCGGATCCGGAGGCGGTCGCGAAGGTGATCGAGGCGACGCTGACCGGCGACCGGCCGCGCACGCGCAGGCTGGTCGGCCGTGACGCACGCATCCGGGCGACGATCGAGCACCTGCCGGCCCGCGCGCGCGACCGTGTCTACAACCGGCTGCTCCTGCGGGACTAGCGGCGATCATGCCGATCAGCGACGATTCGAGAGAGCGAGCGAGGAGGGACGAATGCAGGGTCTGATGATGGACGAGTACCAGCTCACGTTGCCGCCGATCCTGCGGCGCGCGGAGACGTTCTTCGGCGAGAAGGAAGTCGTCACGCGGCTGCCGGACAAGAGCTTCCACCGGTGCACCTACGGCGACGTCATGCGCCGGGCGAAGCAGCTCGCGGTGGCGCTGCAGAAGCTGGGGCTCGAGCGCGGGGACCGCGTCGCCACGCTGTGCTGGAACCACTACCAGCACCTGGAGGCGTACTTCGGCATCCCGTGCGGCGGCTTCGTCCTGCACACGCTCAACCTCCGGCTGCACCCGAGCGACCTCGCCTACGTCGCCGACCACGCCGACGACAAGGCGGTCATCGTCGACAAGAGCCTGCTGCCGCTGCTCGAGCAGTTCAAGGACCAGACCAAGATCGAGCACGTGATCGTGGTCGAGGACGGCTACGAGGAGCTGCTCGCCACCGCCGACCCCGACGAGTGGGAGGATCCGCAGCTCGACGAGCGCTCCGCGGCCGCGATGTGCTTCACGAGCGGCACGACGGGCCGGTGCAAGGGCGTCGTCTACTCGCACCGCTCCACGGTCCTGCACGCGCTCGGCGTGGCGACGACGTCGCCGCTCGGCCTGCGCGTGTCGCACAACGACACGCTGCTCCCGGTCGTCCCGATGTTCCACGCGAACGCCTGGGGCTACCCCTACCTCGCCGCCATGCTCGGTACGAAGCTCGTCTTCCCCGGGCCGTTCCTCGATCCCGAGAGCCTGCTGGAGGACTTCGTGCAGGAGAAGGTCACCTGGACGGCCGGCGTGCCGACCCTCTGGCTCGGGATGCTGCAGCTGCTCGACGCGAGCCCGGGCAAGTGGGACCTCTCCCACATGAAGGGCATGCTCGTCGGAGGATCGGCCGTGCCGCGCGCGATGATCGCCGCCTACAAGGAGCGGCACGGGCTCAGCGTCGTGCAGGGCTGGGGCATGACCGAGACCTCGCCGGTCGCGTCGGTGACGGACTTCGTCGGCGGCCTCGCCGAGGCCGACCAGGACACCCAGTTCGACTTCGTCGCGATGGCGGGCGTGCCGTTGCCCTTCGTGGAGATCCGCGTGCGCGCCGGCGACGAGGAGGTCCCCTGGGATGCCGAGTCCATGGGCGAGCTCGAGGTGCGCGGCCCCTGGGTCGCCGCCGGCTACTACGAGGACGACACGCAGGTCGACCGCTGGACGGACGACGGCTGGTTCAGGACGGGCGACATCGTCTCGATGCACCCGAAAGGCTTCATCCAGATCAAGGATCGCTCGAAGGACGTGATCAAGTCGGGCGGTGAGTGGATCTCGTCGGTCGAGGTCGAGAACGCGCTCATGGCCCATCCGGCCGTCGCCGAGGCGGCCGTGATCGCGATCCCGGACGAGAAGTGGGCCGAGCGCCCGCTCGCGGTGATCGTGCTGAAGGAGGGCAAGACGGCGACGCCGGAGCAGCTGCGCGAGCACCTTGCGCCGAAGTTCGCCAAGTGGTGGCTGCCCGACCGGTTCGAGTTCGTCGAGGAGATCCCGAAGACGTCGGTCGGCAAGTTCAAGAAGACGGCGCTGCGGGAGCAGTTCGCACAGGAACGCGTCGAGGCGTAGCGGCGTGCGGGCCGTCCTCCTTCGCGAGCCGGGCGGCCCGGAGCAGCTCGAGCTCACCGATCTCCCCGATCCCGAGCCGGGCGACGGGCAGGTGCTGCTGCGCGTCCGCGCGGCGGGGATCAACTTCGCAGACGTGCTCGTCCGGCAGGGGCGGTATCCGCAGGCGCCCTCGCTCCCGACCGTCCTCGGGAACGAGGTCGCCGGGGAAGTCGACGGCCGGCGCGTGATGACCGCCTCCGGCGCGGCGGGCGGCTACACAGAGCTGACGACCGCCGACGAGGAGTGGCTGGTGCCGCTGCCCGAGTCGGCGTCGTTCGAGGAGGGCGCCTCGTTTCTGACCACGTTCCTGACCGCCTACATCCCGCTGACCCGGCTGACGCGCGTCGGCCCGGGCACGACCGTGCTCGTCCACGCCGCCGCGGGCGGCGTCGGCTCCGCTTCCGTTCAGGTCGCGAAGCAGCTCGGGGCGAACGTCGTCGCCACCGCGAGCACGGAGGAGAAGCGGAAGCTGGCGCTCGAGCTCGGCGCGGACGAGGCGTACTCCTACGACGACTTCACGGACCGCGTGAAGGCGGACGTGGTGATGGACGCCGTCGGCGGTGACGTCTTCAAGCGGAGCATCGGCGTCCTGAGCCCGCTCGGCGTGGTCGTCGGGATCGGCTTCGCCGACGGCTGGTGGGACCCGCTCGACACCGCGCTGATGGTCGGCCGCAACCTCGCCCTGCAGGGCTTCTACCTGGGCCGGCTGATCAAGCTGCGTCCCGACGTGGTGAAGGAGGCGACCGGCGAGCTCGTCGCGCTGTGGGAGCAGGGCGCCGTCAAGCCGCTGGTCGGCGCGACGTTCCCGCTCGACGAGGCGCCTGCGGCCCACCGGCTGATCGAGGAGCGCAAGAGCGTCGGCAAGGTCGTCCTTGTTCCCTGAGACGGCGCTCGTGACCGGCGGCGCGTCGGGAATCGGAGCGGCGATCGTGGAGCGGCTCGAGGACGACGGCGCACAGGTGACCGTGCTCGACCTGGCCGACGGCTTCGACGTGTCCGACGCGGCAGCGTGGGAGTCGGTCGGCGCCGTCGAGCTCGCCTGCCTGAACGCGGGCATCGTGACGGGGCTCGAGGACGTCCGCGAGCTGTCCGACGACGCGTACCGGCGTATGGTGGCGACCAACGTCGACGGGGTCGTCTTCGGGGTGCGGCGGATGGCGCGGGTGATGGCCGAGGGAAGCGCGATCGTGGTGACGGCGTCGCTCGCGGGCCTCACGACGATGGCGACCGACCCGATCTACGCCGGGACGAAGCACTTCGTCGTCGGGTTCATGCGGTCGGTCGCACCGCAGCTGTCCGAGCGCGGGATCCGGATCAATGCGGTCTGCCCGGCGATCGTCGACACGCCGATGCTGGGGGCGATGCGGGACCGGGTGCGGGAGGCGGGCATCGACCTGCTCACGGCGGAGGAGATCGCCGACGCCGTCCTGACGGCTGCCCAAGACGGGTCGACGGGCCAGGCCTGGACGTGCCTGCCGGGCCGCGCCCCCGCGAAGCACGGGTTCCACCGCTTCTTCGAGACTGCATGAGCGACGGCCCCTGGGAGGAGCTGCGGCCCGGCGGGCCGCACGTGTGGCGCACGCTCGGTTATCGACGGACGTCCACCGAGCCCGGCCGGATGGAGATCGAGTGGGAGGCGACCGAGGACTACAGCTTCCCGGACGGCGACGGCTCGATCGTCCACGGCGGCCTGGTCGGCACGGTGCTCGACACGGCGATGGGCGGCGCGTGCGCGACGGTGCTCGACGACGGCGAGTCGTTCCTGACCGCCGACCTACGGGTCGAGTTCCTGCGATCGGCACGCCCGGGCCTCCTCCGCGCCGAAGGCCGAGTCGTGCGGAAGACGCGGCGCGTCGCGTTCTGCGCGGCCGATCTCTACGACGCCGACGGCACCCACCTCGCGAGCGCCCGCTGCACGCAGGTGCTCAGAGCTCGCTGAGAAACTCGCGCCGGGCGCGCATCTCCCAGGCGTAGAGCCCGATCGCGCTCGCAACCGCGCCGACGAGCACGGCTCCGAGCAGCCATCCGCCGAGATCGAAGCCGGCGAACGTCATCAGGAGCAGCGGGAAGAAGACGTACAGAACCGAGAGCATCAAGCCGCAGAGGAGGCAGGCGCCGACCAGAAACGCCGTCCCTTCGCTCGACGGGCTGAGCAGATCCTCGCGGCGGATGTCACGCTCGACCCGGATGGGGCGCGTGTTGACCTCGAGCGACAGGCGATCCCAGCCCTTCGCCACAACTCAATCGTAAGCCCTGGGCCAACGAGCCCAAGTAACACAGTGTTACTTGGAAGAAACGGCGCGGAGTTGTCACGTTCTCGCCGACTGAGCGCGGGAGACTCGTTGCGATGCCGGCCGCCGCGCCTCGGATCCCGCGTCGCGTTCTCGAGGCGCTGGTACGGCTCGACGATCGCACCGTGCCGATCGCCGAGACCTACCGCCGCGTGGCGGTTGTAGCCGAGCGGCACGGCTACACGCGTCCGAGCTACCAGCGCATTCGCGTCCTCGTGCACCAGGCAAGACGTGCGCGGTTGGGCCCGAGCACGACGACCGTGCTGCTCGAGGTCATGGCCTTCAGCCGTCCCGCCGATGCCCTCATCGACCACGCCGTCGGCATCCCGCTCCCCTCACGTCGAAGCCGCCAGAGCTCCAAGTAACACTGTGTTACTAGGGTTGGAAGGCGGCCTTAGCTGCGGTCGGCGACCTTGACCAGCGCCTTGCCGCGATTCTCGCCGTTCAGCATCCCGATGAAGGCCTTCGGGGCGTTCTCCAGGCCCTCGGTGACGTGCTCCGTCCAGTGGATCTTGCCCTCGGCGACCCAGCGCGCAAGGCGCGGGGCCGCCTCGGCGAAGCGATGGGCGTAGTCGTTGACGAGGAAGCCCTCCATCCGTGCACGGGAGACGATCAGCGCGCCGGGGTGGAACGTCGGCTCCGGGCGCTCGAGGTTGTACTGCGAGACCTGCCCACAGATGACGATCCTGGCGCGGAGGTTCAGCCGCGGGACGACCGACTGGAGGATCTCGCCGCCGACGTTGTCGAAGAACACGTCGACGCCGTCCGGACACGCCTCCTTCAGCGCGGCGCGCACCTCCTCGCCCTTGTAGTCGATCCCGACGTCGTAGCCGTGAAGCCGGCACTCCTTGCACTTCTCGGGCCCGCCCGCGATCCCGACCGTGCGGCAGCCGGCGATCTTGGCGATCTGGCCGACGATCTGGCCGACAGCGCCGGCCGCGCCAGACACCACCACCGTGTCGCCGGGCTTCGGCCGCCCCACGTCGAGCAGGCCGAAGTACGCCGTGAGGCCGGTCGCCCCCACCGCGTGCAGCGCCAGGGTCGGCGGGTCGAGGAAGTCGGGGACGGGCCGCACCGAGCCCGCCCGGGCGACCGCGTAGTCCTGCCACCCCAGCTGGCCGACGACGAGGTCGCCGGGCGAGTAGCGAGGGTCGTTGCTCTCGACGACCTCGCCGACCGCCTGTGCGGTCATCACGTCGCCGACCTCCAGGCCCTTCGCATACGAGCGCTGCGTGCTCATGCGCCCACGCTGGTAGGGATCGACCGACACCCACAGGTTGCGGGCGAGGATCTCGCCGGGACCGGGCTCGCCGACCTCCGACTCGTCGACGGCGAAGTCGTCCTCCGTCGGGAACCCGACCGGCCGGGACGCCATCGTCACCCGCCGGTTTCGAGTGTCTACCTGAACTGCCATGAGCCGCCTCCCTCGAACTCCTTCAGGATCCGCCGGCTGACGACCATACGGTGGACCTCGTCGGGCCCGTCGTAGATCCGCCCGCCCCGTGCGTGCGTGGCCATCGTCGCCAGCGGGCGTGCGATCCGTGAGGCCGAGCGCACCGTGCACCTGGATGGCGCGGTCGATCACGTCGTTGAGCGCTCCCGCCGCGAAGAACTTGATCAGCGAGATCTCGACACGCGCCTCGCTGTCGCCGTCGATCTTGTGCGCGGCATCGAGCGTCATCAGCCGGCAGGCCTGGATCTCGGCCGCCGAGTCGGCGATCCAGTTCTGGACGGTCTGCTTGTCGGCGAGCCGCGAGCCGAAGCTCTCGCGCTCGAGCGCGCGACGGCAGAGGAGCTCGAATGCGCGCTCCATCTGGCCGAGCCAGCGCATCACGTGGTGGATCCGGCCGGGCCCGAGCCGCTTCTGCGCGATCCGGAACCCCGCGCCCACCTCGCCGAGCGTGTTCTCAATCGGCACGCGCACGCCGGTGTAGTCCACCTCGCAGTGGGTCGTCCAGCCTCGGCCGCGGTGGCCGAAGATGGGCACGGGCCTGATCTCGATGCCCGGCGAGTCGGCGGGGACGAGGATCTGCGTCGCCCGCAGGTGCGGGTCGGCGTCCGGATCGGTGACCGCCATCAGGATCGCGAACGCAGCGCCCTCGGCGCCCGACGAGAACCACTTGCGGCCGTCGATCACCCACTCGTCTCCGTCGCGGACCGCGCGCGTCTTCAGCCCCGTCGGGTCGGATCCGGACACGTCCGGCTCGGTCATCGAGAAGAACGAGCGGACGTCGCCGGCGACGAGCGGCCGCAGCCAGCGCTCCTTTTGCTCGTCGGTTCCGAACAGGTGGAGGATCTCGCCGTTGCCGGCGTCAGGGGCCTGGCAGCCGAAGACGAGCTGGGCCCAGACGCTGCGGCCGATCTCCTCGTTGAGGTACGCGTAGACGAGAAAGCCCTGTCCGGTTCCGCCCGCCTCCGGCGGCAGGTGCGGCGCCCACAGACCCGCGTCCCGCGCCGCGGCTCGGAGCTCGAGCACGAGCCTCTCGGCGGCATCGTCCTCGCGGTCGAGGTCGGCCTCGACCGGATAGAGGTGCTCCTCCATGAAAGCCCGGTAGCGCTCGCGCAGCTCGGCGAGCCCGGGCGGTGGAGCTAGTTCCGTCACCGCCACGGGGTTAGCATCGCATGCCGTGCGCCTCGGCTTCTACATGGGGTACGCCCCACCCGGAACGAACCCGCTCGAACTGATCGAGCTGGCCCAGGAAGCCGAGCGCATCGGCTACGACTCCGCCTGGGCCGCGGAGGCCTGGGGAACGGACGCGGTCAGCGTCCTCTCCTGGCTCGCGGCCACGACCTCGACGATCAAGGTCGGCACGGCGATCCTCCAGATCCCGGCGCGGACGCCGGCCAACACGGCCATGACCGCCGCCACGCTCGACCTCATGTCGGGCGGGCGCTTCCTGCTCGGCCTCGGGACCTCCGGCCCGCAGGTCGTGGAGGGCTGGCACGGCGAGCCCTGGGGCAAGCCCCTCGGCAAGACCCGCGAGTACGTCGAGCTCGTGCGGGCTGCGCTCCGTCGCGAGACGATCGAGTTCGACGGCGAGCACTACACCGTCCCGTACCGCGGCAACGGCGCGACCGGCCTGGGCAAGCCGCTCAAGCTGATGGCACGGCCCCTTCGTGCGGACATCCCCATCTACCTCGCCTCGCTGCGGCGCCGGTCGGTGGAACTCACCGCGGAGATCGCCGACGGGTGGCTCCCGATCTTCTTCTCGCCCGAGCGCGCCCGGGACGTCTTCCCGGTTCCGTTCGAACGCGACGGCCTCGACATCGTCCCGGCCGTACCGGCCGTCCTCTCGGACGACGTCGAGTCGGCACGCGACGCGCTCAAGGGCTACTACGCCCTCTACGTCGGTGGGATGGGCCCCCGCGGCGGGAACTTCTACAACGAGCTCGCGTGCGAGTACGGCTACGAGGAGGCCGCCGCGACGATCCAGGACCTCTACCTCGACGGCAGGCATCGAGACGCCGCTGCCGCCGTTCCGGACGAGCTCGTCGACGAGCTCGCGCTGGTCGGGCCGAAGGAGCGCATCGCGGAGCGTCTCGAGGCCTGGAAGGAGTCGGGCGCGACCACGCTCCTCGTCTCGACGCCGTGACGCGGCGTCGCTCCGAGCGGTGGCGGAGGCGCTGTGAGCCTCTTCGACCTGAGCGGCAAGACCGCGATCGTCACCGGCGGCGGCAAGGGGATCGGACGCCAGATGGCGCAGGGCCTCGCCGAGGCGGGCGCCAACCTCGTCCTCTGCGCCCGCGACGCGGGGCGCTGCGAGCAGGCCGCGGCCGAGCTCGAGCAGCTGGGCGTGCGAGCGCTCGGGCTGGGCTGCGACGTCCGCGATCCCGACCAGGTTCAGGCGGTCGTGCGCACGACGGTGGAGGAGCTCGGCGGCGTCGACGTGCTCGTCAACAACGCCGGCACGGTCTGGGGCGCGAGCCCCGAGGAGATGCCGCTCGAGGGCTGGCAGAAGGTGATCGACGTCAACCTCACCGGGGTGTTCCTCTTCGCCCAGGCCGCAGGCCGGGTGATGATCGAGCGGAAAGGCGGCGCGATCGTGAACATCGCCTCCGTCGCCGGCCTGCAGGGCGGCCCGCCGGAGATCGTGAACACGATCGTCTACAACGCGAGCAAGGGCGGCGTGATCGCCTTCACCCGCGACCTCGCCTGCAAGTGGGCGCAGCACGGGATCCGCGTCAACGCGATCGCGCCGGGCTGGTTCCCGTCGGACATGTCCGGCTACGTGCTCGACCGGCACGCCGACGAGCTCAAGCGCCACATCCCGCTCGGCCGCTTCGGCGGCCCGCACGATCTCGAGGGCGTGGTCGTCTTTCTGGCGTCGGACGCGTCCGCATACGTGACGGGCCATACCCTCGTCGTGGACGGAGGCGAATCGGCCTGGTAGCCGACCTCGGGTGGGCGCGCGAGCTCGAGGAGCGGCTCGGCCTCCGCGTCGAGTCGATGAGGCTTCTGGCCGGCGGCGCCTCGAAGGAGGCGTGGGCCGTGCAAGCGAACGGCGACGACCTGCTCGTGCGGCGAGCCGCGGGCGGGGTCATCCACACGGCGACGCTCTCGCTCGGGGAGGAGTTCGAAGTGCTGCAGGCGGCGGCCGGCGCAGGCGTTCGGGTGCCGCGCCCCGTCGCCTACCTCGGCGAGCTCGGCGGGCGCGAGGCGTTCGCGATGGAGCTGGTCCACGGCGAGACGATCGGCCGCCGGATCGCCCGGAACCCGCCGCCGGGCCTCGAGACCCAGCTTGCCGACGAGCTGGCGAAGATCCATGCGATCCCGGCGGAACGGCTGCCGTTCCTGCGCGGCGGCGACGTGCTCGCCCGCTTCGAAGGGGAGCTCGACTCGGTCGGCGACCCGCATCCGGCGATCGAGTACGGATTGTGGTGGCTGCGCGAGCACCGGCCGGAGCCGCTGCCGGACGTCGTCTCCCACGGCGACTTCCGGATCGGGAACGTCGTCGTCTCGGAACGCGGCCTCGAGTACCTGCTCGACTGGGAGTTCGCGCACCTTTCCGACCCGCGCGAGGACCTCGCCTGGCCGATCGTCCGCGCCTGGCGCTTCGGCGCGGACGAGCGCAAGCTCGGCGGAGTCGGCGAGCTCGAGCCGTATCTCGCGCGCTACGCGGAGCTGACCGGACGCGACGTGCCCGCGGGCGACCTGTTCTGGTGGGAGGTGCTCGGCAACGTCAAGTGGGCCGTGGGCTGCCTCACCCAGTGCCGACGCCACCTCACCGGCGTCGACCGCAGCGTCGAGTACGCCGTGCTGGGCAGGATGGCGGCGGAGATGGAGTACGAGCTGCTGGACCTCCTCGATGGGCGATAGGCCGCACGCGGACGAGCTGCTCGAGGCCGTCTGGGAGTTTCTCTCGGGCGAGATCCTCCCGACGCTCGACGACCAGCGGCTCAAGTTCCGGACACTCGTCGCGATGAACGCGCTCGGGATCGCGCGACGCGAGCTCGAGGCCGAGGAGGGCGGGCTCGGGCCGGAGGAGCTGCGGGCGCTCGCCGCGAGGATCCGCGCCGGCGACGTCCCCGACGACACGCACGCCGTCCTGAAGGAGCACGTCGCCGCGAAGCTCCGGATCTCGAACCCGCAGTACCTCGAGCGCTACGAGTGAGCCGCCGCCGCATCTATCTGATGCGACACGCGCAGGTCGCGTACTTCGAGAACGGACGGCCGCTGCGCCCCGACCTCGTGCCCCTCACCGAGGAGGGCCGGCGGCAGGCACGATCAGCGGCGGAGCTCCTCGCCGGCATCGGGTTCGACCGCGTCGTCACGAGCGGTCTCCCCCGCACGCTCGAGACCGCGCGGATCGTGGCGCCAGATAGTGAGCCCGAGTCCTGGGCGGACCTGCGCGAGATCGAGTCCGGCCGGCTCGGCGAGATCCCCGAGGACGAGCTCGAGGCGGCCTTCGTCGAGGCCTGGCGCGACGTCGTTCCCGAGGAGACGCGCTTCCTCGGCGGCGAGACGATCGCGTCCTTGCTCGACCGCGTGCTCCCGGCCGTCGATCGGATCGTCGCCGACCCCGAGTGGGATGTCCTGCTCGCCGTCCTGCACGGCGGCGTGAACCGCGCGATCCTGTCCTACGCGCTCACAGGCGGGCGCGCGTTCCTCGGGAACTTCGAGCAAGCGCCAGGCTGCGTAAACGTCCTCGACGTCGGCGACGACTGGGTGGTGCGGGCCGTGAACCACACACCCTGGGATCCCACGCACGTCCGCGGGCGGCTGCGCACGATGGAGGAGCTCTGGGCGGAGTTCAGGGCCGGGGCCTGAGGCTCTCGAGCCGCTCGCGGATCGCGCGCCGGGCGTCGGCGAAGACCGCCTCGTCCTCGAAGAGCTGGTAGCGCGCGTTCGCGGCCTGGGCGAAGGCGTCGAGCTCGAACGCGAGCTCCTTCGCGCTCAGGTCCTGCAGGATCTCGCCCGACTGCTGGGCCTGTTCGACGGCGTGCTCGAGGTACGACACCCAGGTTCCGAGCATCTGGTGGATCCGGTCCCGGACCGGGCCCGGCCGACGGTTGAACTCGAACGAGGCGGCGGCGAAGAAGCACCCGCCCGGAAAGACCTGCCGCTGGGTGTAGTCCACCATGTTCTCGCAGAGGGCCCACACCCTGGCGAGACCCCTCGGCGCCTCACGGGCCGGTGCGATCACCTCGCGGACGAACAGCTCGGCGGCGTGGTCGACCGTCGCCAGCTGCAGCTCCTCCTTGGAGCCGAAGTGGGCGAAGAGGCCGCTCTTGCTCATGCCGGTCGCCTCCGCGAGCCGGCCGATCGACAGCGGCTCGAGGCCCTCCTCGGTGGCGAGCGACGCGGCCACGTCCAGGATTGCATATCTGGTGCGCTCGCCCTTTGTCTTCAGCACGATCGTCCGATTCTACCAGCTTCGGATCCGATATTCCATCTTGGGAGGCTTGACATAAAAGTACGATCGTTCTATTATCGCCGAGATGGAGATCGACCACCTCACTGTTCCGGTCTCGGACTACACCGCGGGCAAGGCGCTCTACGAGCGTGCTCTCGCGCCGCTCGGACTCGTCGTCCTGCTCGACTGGCCCGACAGGCGGCGCGCGTACTTCGGCGTCAAGGGCGAGCCCAGCTCCGTCTGGATCGTGGAGTCGGGTACCCCGGGCACGCTGGACGTCACGCTGAGTGCGGAGAGCGCGGAGATCGTGGACTGGTTCTACTCCGCCGCGCTCGACGCGGCCGCGGAGGCAGTCCAGGAGCCCGGCTACCGCGGCGAGTACAACCGCGACTACTACGCCGCCCGAGTCCTCGACCCCGACGGCAACGTGCTCGAGGTCGTCCATCGCCGCGCCGCCGACGAGCGCCGCGCCGCCTGACCTGACACGTCCGCTATGGGCGCGTCTGGGGTCTGACCCCAGACGCGGCTGGAATGGACAGCCGCGGCCACGGGCCCCGGTCGCAACAGGCTCCCTTCCACGCGTAGCACTCGGGCCGCTGGGACAGGTCCAGGGTCTGACCCCTGACATGACCCTTCGGGACGGTTACTGCGCGAGCCAGCGGGCGATCCGGTCGCCCAGCTCCTCGCCCGCGTCCTCGGCGACGAAGTGGCCCGCGCCGGCGAGCGGCTCGGCGAGCTCCGCGCCCGGGATCAACTCGGCGAAGCGCTCCCCCACCCGCGGCGAGAAGATCGGGTCGGAGTCGCTGAAGACGACGAGCGCCGGCCTCGTCCACCCGCGGAGCGTCTCGCGCACGCGGAGCATCACGGCCGCCGACGGGTGCTCCGGCTCGGTCGGGACGAGCTCGGGGAACATCACGACGCCCGTCTTCGCCTCGGGCACGGGATACGGCGCGTCGTACGCCGCTACGACCGCGTCGGGCAGCTCCTTGACGCAGGTGATCTGCACGAGCTGGCCCGCGCGGAGCTCGGTCCCCACGCGCCGGACGAACTCGCGGAAGCGCAGCCACGCCTCCCCTGGCGGCCGCCCGGCGTACAAGCCGGTGTTGGTGATCACGATCCGCGCGACTCGGTCCGGCCGCTCGGCTGCGAGCCGCAGGCCGATCGGCCCGCCCCAGTCGTGCACGACGACGGTGAGGTCGCGGAGGTCGAGCTCGTCGACGAAGCGCTCGATCGACCCGAAGTGGGCGTCGTAGGAGTACCAGTCGCGCTCGACCGGCTTGTCCGACCTGCCGAAGCCGAAGTAGTCGGGAGCGAGCACCCGCGCGACGCGCGCAACAGACGGGATCGCCTTGCGGTACAGGAACGACCACGTCGGCTCGCCGTGCAGGAGCAGCACCGGGTCGCCCGACCCTTCGTCGAGGTAGTGCATGCGCAGCCCGTCCTGCTCCAAGTAGTTGGGCCGGAACGGATAGCCGGGGAGGTCGGCGAACGCCTCGTCCGGCGTGCGGTAGACGGTCAGTTGCGGATCCTCACGTCGGTGTCGTCGCGCGCCTCGTTGCCGACCGCGTCCCAGACGCGGACGCGGACGCGGTAGCCGCCGTTCGGGAGCCGGGTCGTGTCCCAGTAGGGGCGCGGGAAGAGCCGGAACCAGTAGATCCCGTCGCAGCGGACGGTGGCGTGCAGGCTCATGCAGCCGTTGGCCGGCAGGTTCTGCTCGGTCCCGGGCGCAAAGTGCTGCCCGGCCGGCAGCTCGAGCATGCGCTCGGACCGGAACACCTCCCGGTCGACGACGGCCTTGCCGGACGCGTGGCTGAAGACGGTCACGGCCACGCGGAACGGATGGTGCGGCGCGGCCAGCCAGGGGAGCCGGCTGAACCAGCCGATGAACGACTGCGGGTCGTGCGTCTGCACGCGGACGTCCACCTTCCCGGACAGCCGCGTCGGGTCGAGCTTGCGGCCCGCCTGCGGGAGCAGGGCCACCGTCGTCCCTGGCCGCCGCTTCCAGGTCGGCGTCGCGGGCACGTGGAAGGTCACGGCGCGGATCGCCGGCCTGTCGGTGTCGGCGTACGGCGCCACCTTGCCACCCGGGCGCAGCGGGTTGACGATCACGCGGCTGCCGTCGGGACGGAAGACGAACTCGCCCAGGTGGACGTGCCAGCTCCCGTCGGTCGTCCAGCCGATCACGTCCCCCGGCTCGACGTTGTCTCCCACCCGCACCAGGGCGTCGACGTGCTCGTAGCGGAAGTGCCCTGCGTCGACGAGGCCGCGCGTCCCCTTCGGAGTCGCCGCGGTCACGCGGCCGCTCTCGATCGCGTGGACTCGGTGCGTCCGGCCGTGCGGAGCGCCGGGCTCGGGCTTGTCGTCGGGCACCGCAATGTCGGTCCCGTCGTGGTAGATCGCGCCTTTCCGGGGGTCGGGCCGCGGATCCAGGAAGGCCCCGCGGATCGGGTGCTGGCCGTGCAGCGGCAGTACCGGCCAACCGCGCCAGGCGTCGTTGTAGGTCTGCGGCAGGTCGAGCTGTCCCGGGACGGCGCGCGCGGGCACGCCCGGACTATCGCACTCGCTCGAGGAACGCGCGAACTGCCGCCGCGAAGGTCTCCGGCTCCTCGAGCGGAAGGTTGTGACCTCGCCCGGGCAGCTCGACGTACTCGGCGTTCGGCAGCCGCTCGGCCAGCCGCCGCCCGTTCTCGACCGGGACGATCCAGTCCTCGGAGCCGTGGAGGACGAGGGCCGGCGCCTCGATTTGCTCCACCTCGCAGCCGGCGGCATAGAACGCGTAGCAGGCCTCCGCGTGCGCCTCGATCGTCGCGTACGGCGAGGGCCGCTCCAACCGTGCGGCGACGATCTGCTCGAAGCGCTCTGGGTTCGCCTCGGCCCACCCGTCCGAGAACGTGTACGGCATCGTGCGGCGCGCGAACTCGTCGTAGGGCAGCCGCAGGCCCGCAGTGAACGCGGCCGCCACGTGCGCCGGCCGCCGCACGCGATCGGGCCCGCCCGCGCCCGTGCCGGCGAGCACGAGCGAGCGAACGAAATCCGGCCGCTCCCGCGCGAGCGTCAAGGCGACGTAGCCGCCCATCGACAAGCCGACCACGTGGGCGGGGCCCTCGGTCTGCGCCAGCGCGTCCTCGGCCAGCTCGGCGATCGAGCGTCGGGCGGGCCGGTAGTTCAGGAGCCCGGTGCCGAGGTTGTCGTACGTCACGACGTCGTAATCGGACGCCAGCAGCGGGACGACGTCGCGCCAGGCCCAGCTGCCCTGGCCGAGCCCCGCGATGAGGAGCAGCGGCGCGCTCAGCGCTGAGTTCGTTTCGAGACGAGGCTTCGTTGCCGGGGTGCGATGGGCGGTGCGAGGCAAGGACGCAGGGAGCGTTCGTATGCGAAGCGATACGGGCGCGACTGAGGACGCCGCCTCGCGCCGTCCAGCGCGGCCCGGCGACACAACGCCTCGTTTCGAAGCGAGCTCAATCAAGTCGTTCGACGAGCATGGCCATCCCCTGGCCGCCGCCCACGCACATCGTCTCGAGCCCGATCGTGCCGTCGACGGTCTCGAGGTCGTTGAGCAGCGTGCACATGATGCGCGCGCCGGTCATCCCGTACGGGTGGCCGAGTGCGATCGCACCGCCGTGCGGGTTGAGCTTCTCGCCGAACGGGTCGACGCCGAGCTCGCGGCAGACCGGCAGCACCTGGGCGGCGAACGCCTCGTTGAGCTCCATGACGTCCACGTCGTCGATCGTCATGCCGGCGCGGTCGAGCACCTTCCGAACGGCCTCGATCGGGCCGACTCCCATGATCTCCGGCTCGACCCCCGAGACCGACGAGGCGATGATCCGCGCCCGCGGCTCGATCCCGAGCTCCTTCGCGCGCGCCGTGGACATGACGACGACGGCCGCCGCACCGTCGTTGAGCGGGCACGAGTTCCCGGCCGTCACCTTGCCGCCCGGCTTGAAGGCGGGTTCCAGGCCCTCGAGCGCCTCGAGCGTCGAGCCGCGGCGCGGCCCGTCGTCGGCGCCGACGCCGTCCCACGGTGTGATCTCGCGCTCGAAGAAGCCGGAGTCCTGCGCCGCCACCGCGCGCTCCTGCGAGCGCTGCGCGTAGCGGTCCATGTCCTCGCGGGAGACATCCCAACGCTCGGCGACGTTCTCGGCGGTCAGGCCCATCGGGATGTAGACGTTCGCGATCGGCGCGTCGTCGCCGAACAGCTTCGGGTGCAGCTCCTCCGTGTCCCTGGGGTAGCCGTCGACCTGGGTGATCGACTCGACTCCGCCGGCGACGAAGGCATCGCCCTCCCCCGCCTTGACGGCGTGGAAGGCCATCCGGATCGTCTGCAGCGACGAGGCGCAGAAGCGGTTGACGGTCGTCCCGGGCACGGTCTCGGGCAGCCCCGCCAGCAGCGCGACGCGCCGCGCGAGGTTCATGCCCTGTCGCTGCTCGGGAAAGCCGCAGCCGATCATCACGTCGACGATCTCGCCGCGGTCGAGCTCGGGCACCTGCTTCAGGGCGGCGTCGACCGCGAACGCGGCGAGGTCGTCGGGGCGCGCGTCGATCAAGGAGCCCTTCCGCGCCCGCCCGATCGGCGTGCGCGCTGCGGAGACGATCACTGCTTCAGACAAAGGCGGACTCTCCTGTGAGGTGGCGGCCGATGATGAGCTTCTGCACCTGGCTGGTGCCCTCGTAGAGCGTAGTGACACGGGCGTCCCTGAGGTACTTCCCGACCGGGTACTCGTCGACGTAGCCGTAGCCGCCGTGCACCTGGACGGCCGCGTTGGCCGCGCGCACGGACGCCTCGCTCGCGTAGTACTTGGCCACGGAGGACTCGAGCGTGTGCCGCTCGCCGCGGTCGGCGAGCGCGGCTGCGCGCCACGTGAGCAGCCGGGCCGCCTCGGCCTCGACCGCGATCTCGGCGAGCAACTCCTGCACGAGCTGGAAGCCGGCGATCGGCTTGCCGAACTGCGTGCGCTCCCGCGCGTACTCGACCGAGGCGTCGAGGCACCCCTGGGCGATGCCGACGCAACCCGCGGCCAGCGAGATGCGCCCGTTGTCGAGTGCCGACATCGCCACCTTGAAGCCCTCGCCCTCGCCGCCGAGCCGGGCGGAGTCGGGCACGCGAACGCGCTCGAGGAACAGCTCACCGGTGTCCTGCGCCCTGAGCCCGAGCTTGCCCTTGATCGGCCGGGCCTCGAAGCCCTCAGCGTCCGTGGGGACGAGGAAACACGTGATCCCACGCGCGCCCTCGCCGCCGGTGCGCGCGAAGACGAGCGCGAGCTTCGCCCACGTGCCGAGCGTGATGAAGATCTTCGAGCCGGTGAGCAGCCAGTCGTCCCCGTCGCGCTCGGCCCGCGTGGTCAGCGAAGCGGGGTCCGAGCCCGACCCCGGCTCCGTGAGCGCGTAGCAGCCGAGCGCCTCTCCGGACGCCAGCTGTGGCAGCCACTCGTCGCGCTGCTCGTCGGTCGCCCACTTCGCCACCGTCTTGCCGACGAGGCCGTTCTGCACCGAGACGATCCCGCGTACGGAGGAGTCGGCCCGGCCGAGCTCCTCCATCACGAGGCAGTACGAGATCGTGTCGAGCCCCATGCCGCCGTGCTCGGCGGGCAGCGAGGCGCCCAGGAAGCCGATCTCGGCGAGTTTCGCGACGATGCCCCGGTCCATCGTCTCCGTCCGGTCCCACTCGCGGGCGTGCGGCACGACCTCGCGGTCGAGGAACTCGCGCGCCGTGGAGCGGATCAGCTCCTGCTCGGCGGTGAGAGTGAAGTCCACGTAGAAGAGGAGGGCCCGGCGGAAGCCGGGCCCTCTCCTACGGATCTAGCGGCCCTTGTAGAGGTTCGAAGCCTCGGTCCAGGAGCCGTCGTTGTAACGAACGATCTTGATCTGGTCGAGCGGGAAGTTGTCCGACTTGGACGTCTTGGTTACGACGCCCTTGATCATGTACGGGTTGGCCCAGTTCATGGCCTGCGTCGCCTTCATCAGCGACGCACGCGTCGGGTTCTTGCCCGCTGCGTAGAGCAGCTTCACGACGTCGTAGCCCTTTGCGAACCCGTAGTAGTAGAACGTGTCCGCTCGGTTCGCGCCAGACGGCCCGTACTTCATCATCAGCTGGTTGTACTGGCGAACCGCCGAGTCCCTGCGGTACTTCGGATTCGTCGGGTTCTTCAGGTACCCCGTGCTGATCGAGCCGTTCACGAACGCCGCCCCGGCGCTGCGGACGGCTGCGCTCATGACGCCGTCCGTCGCGGCGACGGAGTTGATGATGATCTGGTCGGGCTTCCAGTTCAGCGCCTTCGCCGTCCCGATCGCCCTTACCGTGGGCGTCGGCGTCGTCAGCAGCACCCACGTGTCGGCGCCGGACAGCTTCTGGCGGGAGATCTGCGAGCCGTAGGTCGCGTCGGTGACCTCGTAGCTCTGCTCCGAGACGATCAGGTTCCGCTTGGAGCCGAGGCCCTGCTTGAATCCGTTCAGGTAGTCCTTGCCGTAGTCGTCGTTCTGGTAGAAGACCGCGATCTTCGCGTTCGGGGCGTTCTGGGTGACCCAGCGGCCGTAGACCTTGCCCTCGGACACGTAGTCGGGCTGCCAGCCCATGGTGTACGGGAACTCCTTGCGCTGCGTGCCCCAGAAGCTCGCGCCCGTGGACACCATGATCTGCGGGATCTTGCGAGCGTTGAGCAACGGCCGGATCGCCTGGTTGTGCTCGGTGCCGAGCGATCCGACGTCGGCGAAGATCTTGTCCTGCAGGACGAGCTTGTTCGTCAGCTGGACCGTCTGCGCCGGGTTGTACTGGTCGTCGTAGTACTTCCAGACGATCTGCCGCCCGTAGACGCCGCGCTTCCCGTCGACCTTGCTCTTCCGGGAGTTGATGTAGCTGAAGTACGCGGCCATGCCACGCGGGATCGGCGCGTACAGCGACGCCGGGCCGCTGAGCGGGAACGTGCCGCCGATCGTGATCGTCCTGCTGCTGACCCCCGGGGTAGCGCTCGGGGCGGTCGCGCGCTCCGGGGCCGCGGCCGCCGACGAGAGCCCTGCGAGCGTTGCCAGCAGCGCGCCCGCCAGAAGTAGCGCTTTCCTCATCCTTTCCTCCTTATCGAGGACGCCGGCACCGCCGACCACCCTCCGTTAGACGCCGCACGCGGGAACTCCACCTCGACGTGTAGTACACAGTGTTACGGCCGGTAACGTCAAGCCGGATCAGCGAACTGTAGACGCTCCTCTCAGAGCGGCGAAGCCGTCCCAGAGGACGGTCGTCAGATAGTCGACGAGCCGTGCGCGCGGCATGGAGCGACTTTCGAGCCAGGACGCCCCGGCGGCGCGGATCAGGCCCGAGACGCACTGGGCCCACGGCTCCGCGAAACCGGGGTCGAGACCCGCGCGGTCGAGCTTCGTCGCGGACGTGAACGCGCACTCGCCGATGTACTCACGCCGGAAGTCGGCCACGAGCACGGCCGTCCGCGGCTGCTCGGCCGCCGCCAGCAGGAACCGGTAGCGATCGGGCTCCCGCTCGACGAACGAGAGGTACGCGTCGATCGTCGCCGCGAGCCGCGAGCGAGGGTCGTCGGCCTCGATCGCCGGCCGCAGCGCCCGCTTGAGCTCGCCGATGTAGCGATCCGTGAGCGCCTCGTGGAGGCCGTCCTTGTCGCCGAAGTGGCGGTAGAGGACCGGCTTCGTGATACCCGCCTCGGCCGCGATCTCGTCCATCGAGAACCCGTTGCCGGACTGGTGGATCACCCGGTCGGCCGCGTCGAGCAGCTCCTCGCGCCGCTGCTCGCGCCTGCGTCGACGGGCGGTGTCGCGGATCGCGATCGCCGTCGCCATGCTGCGGACGTTAACGCCTGTTCGCGCGGGTTACGAGTCCGAGGGGCTCGGCGCCGGCCGCGCACGCGCCTGTCCGGCACGGCTCGCGCGCTTCGTGATCGCCAGCCCCAGACGCCGGAAGAGGCCGGCGAACCCGCCCGGCAGGACGAAGACGATCGCGATCAGCAGCGCGCCGAAGACGACGGCGGGCGCCTGGGTGGAGAAGTCAGCGGAGATGATGGGCGGATCCTGGGAATACACCGGCAGGAACTCGAGGATCAGCGCCCCGAAGATGACGCCGCCGAGCGACCCGAGCCCGCCGATGACGGCGCTCGCGAGCAGCAGGATCGAGAGGCTCACCGGGAACGTGTCGGGGTTGACGAACGAGACCTCGATCACGAGCAGCGCCCCGGCGACGCCCGCGTAGAAGGACGAGACGCCGAACGCGAGCGTCTTGTACAGCGCGGGGCTGACGCCCGACGACATCGCCGCGACCTCGCCGTCGCGAAGCGACCTCCACGCGCGCCCGAGCCGGCCGCGCACCATCAGCCACGCCAGCACGAACATGATCCCGGCCGTCACCCAGGCCTCGTAGTAGAGCCAGTGCCGCGTGGAGATGTCCCAGCCGAAGGGCGTCTCGGGCAGCGTCAGGCCGATCCCGCCGCCGCCGCCGGTGACGCTCTCGAAGCGCTTCGCCAGCGTCGGCATCGACACGGCCATAGCGAAGGTCGCGAGGGCGAGCGACACGCCCGCCAGCCGCAGCGCCGGGATGCCGAACAGGACCCCGATGATGCCGGTGACGACGCCGGCGATCGGGATCGTGAAGACCGGCGTCATCCCGTCGCCGAGCGGCAGCCAGCCCGGCGGATCGAGCTGGTAGAGCTCGAGGCCCGGCCGCCCGAGGATGAGCAGCGCGCTGACGTAGGCGCCGATGCCCATGAACGCGCCCTGCGCGAGCGAGATCTGGCCGTTGTAGCCGGTGAGGATGTTCAGGCCGAGCAGCGCGATGAAGTAGAGGGCGACGAACGTGAACTGCGAGAGGCGGAACTCGCCCATGAACCGCGGGAGGACGGCGATCACGAACGACCGAGCCGGCCAGGATGACGGCCTTCAGGGCGATCGGCAGCCAGCGAGCCATCAGACCCTCCGCACCACGGCGTGGCCGAACAGCCCCTGCGGCCGGATCAGCAGCACCGCGAGCAGCACGAACAGCGCGGTCGGGAGCCGCAGCTCGCTGCCGACGAAGTCGACGTAGGCGCCGAGGAGGTTGATGATCACGCCGAGGGTCAGGCCGCCGACGATCGCGCCGATCGGGCTGTCGATCCCGCCGAGCACCGCCGCTGCGAACGCGTAGATCAGGACGATCAGCATCATCGTCGGGTCGAGGAAGAGGACCGGCGCGGCCATCATCCCGGCGATCGCGCCGAGCACCGCGGCGAGGCCCCAGCCGAGCGCGAGCATCCAGCCCACGCGCACGCCGACGAGCCGGCTTGCGCGCTTGGTCGTTGGCGACGGCCCGCATGACGAGGCCGAGCGTGGTGAAGCGGAAGAACGCCCACAGCGCGGCGACCGTCAGCAGCGTGACGACGAGGGTGCCGACATCCTGCTTGGAGATCGCCACGTTGCCGATCTCCCACGACTCGTTCGGGAACGGGCTGTCGAACGCCTTCACCTCGGCGCCCCAGATCCAGCCCGTCAGGCCGTTCAGGGCGATCAGCAGGCCGATCGTCACGATCACGATCGCGATCTCGGGCCGATGCTCGACCGGGCGGATCAGCGTCCGCTCGATGGCCGCGCCGCCGAGGAACGAGAGGGCGAGCGTCAGCACGAACGCCGGCCAGTAGGACATGCCGTGGTTCATCAGCGACCAGGCGATGTAGGTCGAGAAGGTCGCCATCTCGCCCTGGGCGAAGTTGACGACGTCGGTCGCGCGGTAGATCAGCACGAGCGCGAGCGCGAGGCTCGCGAAGATGGCGCCCGAGGCGAGCCCGCTGACGACCTGTTGGATGAAGCCGGCCATTAGTGGCTGTCCTCGTGACACTGCCGGATTCCCGGCGTGCGAGGAGCAAGCCAGGCAAGGACGCAGGGAGTGTCGTCTAACTCGGGACGCGTAGCGTACGACCGAGGACGCCGCCTGGCGCAGACTCATCGCGCGTCGGGGGCCGGCGGGTGTTGCGAGGGCAGCCACTTAGTAGCCGAGGTAGCTCTTTCGGACGCCTTCGTGGCGCTTGAGCTCGTCGCTGTCGCCTGCCACTGCCACCTTCCCGACCTCGAGCACGTACGCGCGCTGCGCAGTGTCGAGCGCGATCGTCGCGTTCTGCTCGACGACGAGCACCGTCAGGCCCTCCTCCTCGTTGAGCCGCCTCACGATTCCGAACAGCTCCCGGGTGATCGTCGGCGCCAGCCCGAGCGAGGGCTCGTCCAGGAGCAGCAGCTTCGGGCTCGAGACGAGCGCGCGCACGAGCGCGAGCATCTGCTGCTCGCCGCCGCTCAGCGTCCCCGCCGGCTGGTCTCGGCGCTGCTGCATCCACGGGAAGTAGGTCAGGATCCGCTCGGTGTTGGCGCGGAGCGCCTTCTTGCCGCGCACGACCGCACCCATGCGGATGTTCTCCCAGACGGTCAGCTCGGTGAACAACCCGCGCCCTTCGGGCACGTGCGCGACCCCGAGGCGGGCGACGCTCTCCGGGCTGCGGCCGGCGATCGACCGCCCGCCGAACGAGATCTGGCCGGCCGTGCGCACCATCCCGCACACCGCGCGGAGCGTCGTCGTCTTGCCGGCGCCGTTCGCCCCGAGGAGCGCCACGACCTCCCCTTCGTCGACCGTCAGCGAGACGCCGTGGAGTGCGGTGATCGGTCCGTAGCGCGCGCGGACGTCGAGCAGCTCAAGCAGCGGCACTGTCGCTCCCGAGGTAGGCCTCGATCACTTCGGGGTTCTGCTGCACCTCTGCAGGGGTTCCCTCGGCGATCTTGCGGCCGAAGTTCAGGACGTGCACGCGGTCGCAGACGCTCATTACGAGCGACATGTGGTGCTCGACGAGCAGGACGGTCAGCTCGAAGTCCTTCTGCAGCTGCTTGATCAGGCCGCGGAGCTCCTCGACCTCCTCGTGGTTGAGACCGCCGGCCGGCTCGTCCAGCAGCAGTAGCCGCGGCCGCGAGACGAGCGCGCGCGCGAGCTCGATGCGCTTGAGCGTCCCGAACGGCAGGCCGGCCGCGGGCCGCTCGGCGAGCGCCGCCAGGTCGAGGTAGTCGAGCGTCTCGAGCGCTTCCTTCTTGGCCTTGCGCTCGCCGAACGGACGCATCCGAGAGTGCGCGCCGACGAGCACGTTCTCGGTCACCGTCATCGTCGGGAAGAGCACGACGTTCTGGAACGTGCGCGCCACCCCGCGCTTCACGATCCGGTACGCCCGCGTCCTCAGCAGGTCGCGTCCTTCGAAGACGACCCGGCCCGCATCCGGCTTGTAGAGCCGGGTGATGACGTTGAAGAGCGTGGTCTTGCCGGCACCGTTCGGCCCGATCAGCCCGGTGATCGTGCCTTCGTCGGCCGCGAGCGAGACTTCGTCGAGCGCGACGATGCCTCCGAAGCGGCGTGTCACGTCTTCGACCGAGAGCAGCGGCACGGGGCGAGGATCATAAGCCGCTTGAATAGAGCCATGCATGAGTTGGACGGCGGCGTGCAGCAGGTGACCTTCCCGCTCCCGCTCGGCATCGACCACGTCCACTGCTACCTGCTTCCCGGCTCGGACGGCGCCTGGACGGTCGTCGACACCGGGCTCGGACTGCCGGGCGCAAGGGCCAAGTGGGGCTCGATCCTGCAGGGCCTCGAAGGGCCGGTCGCGCGAATCGTCGTCACCCACTTCCACCCGGATCACGTCGGCGCCGCCGCCGACCTCGCCGAGCTGACCGGCGCGAGGGTGTACGAGGGCGCCGAGGACTACGGGCAGTGCCTGCGCACCTGGGGAGAGAGCCGCATAGCGGGCCGCGTGCCCGAGTACCTGCACGCCCACGGCGTGCCCGACGACGAGATCGCCGTGTTCCGCCGCGAGGCGGAGACCCTGCGCGGCGTCGTGCGCTTCGCGCGCGACCCCGAGCCGATCGCGGCGGGCGACACGGTCGACGGCTGGGAGGTGCTGGCGGTGCCCGGCCACGCGGACGGGCACCTCGCGCTCCTGCGGGACGGCGTCCTGATCGCCGGCGACTCGCTGCTCGCGAGCATCACGCCGAACGTCGGGCTCTACCCCGACTCGCGGCCGGACCCGCTCGGCGACTACCTCGGCTCGCTCGAGCTGATCGCCCGGATCGCGCCGCGGATCGCGTTCGGGGGCCACGGCGACCCGATCGAGGATCCGGCCGGCCGTGCCCGGGAGCTCGTGTCCCACCACCGCGATCGGCTCGAGCAGGCCGTGGACGCGCTCGGCTCGGAGCCGCGGAACGCCTACGAGCTGTCGTTCTCGCTCTGGCCGGAGGCGCTGTCCCCGGCGCAGCGCCGCTTCGCGCTCGCGGAGACACGCGCGCACGTCGAGTACCTCGTCCAGCGCGACGAGGCCGATGCGAGCTCGGCGACGAGCGAGTCGAGTACGCCGCGGTCAGCTGACGCGTCTCGCCAGCGTGCGCGTGAGCTTGCGGCCGCCGCTCGACACGACCACCGCGACCCTGAGGCGCTTGCCGCGCGCAGCCTTCGGCAGCTTCCAGGAGCAGACGGCGTAGCCGGTGCGGAGGCGTCTCGACAGCGGCTTCAGCAGCCTCTCGCCGAGGCGGGCGGTGCACTTGACCGCTCCGGCCCGCACCGGCGAGCCTGTGTCGGCGAGCGCTCTCACCCGCACCGTGTAGAGGCGACCGGCCCGCGGCGAGCGCGGAACGGTCGTGACGCTTGCACGCGTCAGCCGTGCCACCGGAGCAGCGGGCGGTGTCGCGGTGGGCGCCGGAGGCGAGGCCGGTGGCGCCGGAGGTGCGGGAGGCGGCGAGGGCGGAGGCGCGGGTGGGACGGGCGGCGGCTGCGGGCGGAGGCGGCGGCTCGTTGCGGAAGTGGTAGACGTGGACGCCCCAGCGCTCGAAGGTGTCGGTGAACGAGCCGCCGGAGACCGAGACGGAGCGGCCCTCGGTGTAGACGTCGCCGCTGTGCACACCGGCCGGCAGCCCGCCGATCGTGACGGGCTGCGACCCGTCGCCGCTGCGGGCGGCGATGACCCAGATGTCGTCGCTCGTCGCGCCGAGCCTGCTGATCACCTGCTGTCGAGGGATCGCTGCTCGCGAGCACCTGCGTCGTCTCCGGGTTGACGAGCGCCGGCGCGATCGGGCTGACGGCGCTGATCTCGCGGATGAGGTCGGCCAGGACGGAGTTCCAGAACGACCAGTTCCATTGCAGCTGCGTGTCCTGCTGAGTCCAGCAGCGGAAGATGTTGCCGCCGTAGAACGCGAGGTTGCGGGCGCCGTTCAGGATGGACGTCGTAGATCATGTAGCGCTCCTGCAGGCGCGTCGGGACGACGAACTCGCCGGTCGGGACTGTCGCTCCCGCTCGCGCAGATCTGCAGGGTCGTCCAGACGCCGTGGTTCGGCGTCACGGAGGCGATCGTGTCCGTCCAGCGTCCGACGTCGTGCAGGGTCGGGTCGACGCGGTCCGCCCAGGTGACCGGGTAGTCGTCGACGCCGTGGATGTCGGTCACCGCGCTGTAGGGCGCGAGCTGCGCAGCCGTCCCGCGCGGGGCCTGGATCGTGACCCAGAGGTGGCTGGCGTCGAGCGGCGCGTCGCCTGCGCACCAGGACAGGTCGCCCCTCGAGGTCGAGCGGCAGTACGCGTACTGGAGCGCCTCGGGCTTGGTTCCCACCCAGAGCGGCTCGTCCGCGCCCTTCCACATCGCGATCGCGGCGGCGTTGGAGTCGCCCTTCAACGCCGTGATCACCTGTGCGAGCCTGGCCGCCTTTGCGTCGCCTTGCGTCGCCGTACTCAGCGTCGCGAGGTTCACCCACGTGTAGGCGTCGCGCTGCTTGGCCTCTGAGCTCCACGCGAGCGCGTCGGTGAGGTCGGCGTCGCTCCAGCCGCCCGTGGCCGGGCCGACCTTGAAGACGTTGACGCCCGCCGCGACGACCGCGTCGAGCCCGTCCGCACCGGACGGTGTCAAGCCGCCGCGCTCGGGCCCCTTCGCCAGCACGATCGGGAAGACCTTGCGGCCGTCGAGCAGAGTTGTCCCGTGAGAGTCCAGGCGCGTCGTCGCGCCCGCTGCCCCGCCGGCCCCGATCGAGGCCAGCACGATCGCTGCGACCGCCATGCTCAGACCGCGCGCCACGGACCCCCCTTTCCCGCTCGGCTCGAGCCGAATCAGGTTAACCGGACTTCAGGCGGACCGCCTGCACCGGCGCCCAGGCCAGTGCGGCGAGCTCGCGCACCCGTTGCCGTATCGCGGGTGCGTCGTCCGGTGACGATGTCCGCACCGGGATTCCCGTCCCGCGCAGGCCCGCGCGGGCGAGGAGGCCTGCGCGGCGCGCGTGCCAGCTCGAGGTCACCAGCAGCACCTCGTCCGCGCCGAGCTCACGCGCGATGCGCGCCACCGCAGCGGCGTTGCCGGCGGTGTTGCGCGCATTCGTGTCCAGGACGATCTGCGCCTCGGGCCCGTGCCACGCCGCGTGCATGAGCTCGGCCTCACCGCTCACGGCTCCGCGCCGCGCCCAGCCCGAGAGCACGATCGCGTCGGCCTCGTGCACGAGCCTCTCCGCGTGAGCGAGCCGCCGCGCGCAGATCGGGTGGAGTGTCGAGGCGCGCCGCTCGGAATAGCCGAGAACGGCGACGACGCGCATCAGCCTGGGAGCGGCCGCACGGCGATCGTGACGCGGCTGGTCGCGCAGAGCCGTCCCTCGCCGTCGGTGAGGTCGACATCCCAGATCCACGTGGTGCGCCCGCGATGGCGCCGGCGCGCCTCCGCGTTGACGACGCCCCCGGCGACGGGACGGAGGAACGAGGAGTGGTTGGACATGCCGAGACCGAAGTTGCCGTCCGCGTTCACGCCGATGTTGGTGCCGAGCGAGGCGAGCGCTTCGGCGATCGAGGCGTAGACCCCGCCGTGCACCACGCCGGTCGGCTGCTTGAGCTCGTCGCGCACCTCGACCCGGCCGCGGACGAGCTCGTCGGTCGCCTCCACGAGTTCCAGACCGTAGTGCCGGTCGAAGGGCGAGCCCTGGATCAGTGCTGCGTAGTCCTGCGTCATCGGCGGCAACTGTAGACACCGATTACGCTCGCCCCGTGGACCAGGGCTCGCTGCTGAACGTCTGGGACTACGAGCGCGCTGCTGCGGACCGGCTCGATGCGGGGGCATTCGGCTACTTCGCCGGCGGCGCGAACGACGAGTGGACGCTGCGCGAGAACCGCGCCGCCTTCTCGCGCTGGGTGCTGAGGCCGCGCGTGCTCGTCGACGTGTCGAGCGTGACGACCGCGACCACCGTGCTCGGCACAGACATCTCGCTGCCGGTGGTGGTGGCGCCGACGGCCTTCCAGCGCATGGCGCATCCGGAAGGCGAGGCGGCCATGGCGCGCGGCGCGGCGGCGGCCGGAACGGTGATGACGCTCTCGACGATCGCGACGGCGACGATCGAGGAGGTCGCCGCGGCGGCGCCCGGCGGCTCGCGCTGGTTCCAGCTCTACTGGTCGCCCGACCGGGGCATCGTCGAGGACTTCGTGGGGCGGGCGGTAGCCGAGGGTTACAGCGCGATCGTGCTCACCGTCGACCTCCCGGTGAGCGGCCGCCGCGAGCGCGACCTCCGTACCGGGCTTCGAGATCCCCGCGGAGGTGCCGGTGCCGGCCTTCGTCGCGCACGCGCAGGCGTCGGCCACCGTGTCCCCGACCGAGATCGGGCAGGTCGTGAACGCCGGCGTGACCTGGCGCGACCTCGAGTGGCTGCGGTCTTTGTCTTCGCTCCCGCTCGTGATCAAGGGGCTCGTCACAGCGGAGGACGCGCTGCTCGCGTGCGAGGCTGGTGCGGATGGGATCGTCGTCTCGAACCACGGCGGCCGCCAGCTCGACGGCGCCGGCGCGACGCTCGACGCGCTGCCCGAGGTCGTCGAGGCGGTTGCCGGCCGGGCCGAGGTCCTGATGGACGGCGGGATCAGGCGCGGGACCGACGTCGTCAAGGCGCTCGCCTTGGGCGCGCGAGCGGTGCTCGCCGGCCGCGCGCCGCTGTGGGGGCTCGCCGTCGACGGAGCCGCCGGGGTGGAGCGGGTGCTCGAGCTGCTGCGCGCCGAGATCGAGCTGGCGTTGACGCTCTGCGGTTGCAGCTCGCCGGACGCTGTGACTCGTGCGCATGTGGGACGGACCGCCTCGTGAACGTCGGCATCGGGCTGCCGACCACGGTTCCGGGCGCCAACGGGGAGCTCGTGCTCGAATGGGCGCGGCGCGCGGACGCGGGGCCGTTCAGCTCGCTGGCCGTCCTCGACCGGGTCGCCTACGACAGCTTCGAGCCGTTCGCCGCCCTCGCGGCCGCGGCCGGCGCGACGCAGCGGATCCGGCTCGCGACGATGATCGCGATCGGCCCGCTGCGGGCGACAGGGCTGCTCGTCAAGCAGGCGGCCTCGGTCCACGCGCTCTCGGGCGGAAGGCTGACGCTCGGACTGGCGCTCGGCGCGCGGGCCGACGACTACGAGGCCGCGGGAGTCGAGCTCCGCGGCCGCGGGCGCAAGCTCGTCGAGCAGCTCGCCTACATCCGCGGCGGCGTGGACGCCGAGCGGGTCGGCCCCGCACGTGACGGGCTCGAGCTCCTGGTGGGCGGCGGGAGCGGCCAGGCCTTCGCGCGCATGGCCCGCTACGCCGACGGCTACGCGCACGGAGGCGGGCCGCCGCGCGCGTTCGCGGGCGCGGCGACGCGGGCGGTGGCGGCCTGGAACGACCTCGGTCGTCCCGGACGCCCACAGCTCTGGGGCCAGGGCTACTTCGCGTTCGCGGACGCCGAGCGCGGCAACGACTACCTGCTCGACTACTACGCGTTCACCGGCCCGTTCGCCGAGCAGGTCGCGGCGGGGAACCTGACGACCGCGCGCGCGTTGAAGGACTTCGTCCGCGGCTACGAGGAGGCCGGCTGCGACGAGCTCGTCCTGTTCCCGACGGTCGCGGACGCCGACGAGCTCGACCGGCTCCAGGAGGCGCTCTCGTGAAGGTCTCGATCGTCGGCGGCGGGCCGGCGGGCCTCTACCTCGCGATCCTGCTGCGCAAGGCCGACACGGGCCTCGAGGTCGAGGTGCTCGAGCGCAACGCGCCGGACGCGACCTACGGCTGGGGCGTCGTGTTCAGCGAGGAGACGCTCGGCTCGCTGCGCGACGCCGACCCCGAGACGCACCTGGCCATCACGGACACGTTCGTCCGCTGGAACCGCGTGGACATCCGCTACCGCGGCGAGGTCCTGCGCTCGCGCGGCCACTCGTTCTCGGCCATCGCGCGCAAGCGCTTGCTCGAGCTCCTGCAGGAGCGCTGCCTCGCGCTCGGCGTCGACCTCCGCTTCCACACCGAGGTGGAGTCGGTGGACGTCGAAGCCGACCTCGTCGTCGGCGCCGACGGCGTCAACAGCCTCGTGCGGGGCACGGACGACTTCGGCACCAGGGTCGAGGCCGAGGGCTGCAAGTACGTCTGGTTCGGCACCGACCTCGTCTTCGACGCCTTCACGTTCGTCTTCCGAGAGACCGAGCACGGCCTCTTCAACGTCCACGCCTACCCGTTCGACGAGCACCTCAGCACGTTCATCGTCGAGTGCCCCGAGGAGACCTGGCGGCGCGCCGGGCTGGACGCGATGGACGAGGCCGAGAGCCTGGCCTTCTGCGAGCAGCTGTTCGCGAACGACCTGCGCGGCCACGAGCTCTTCTCCAACCGGTCGGTGTGGCTCGACTTCCCGAAGGTGACGAACCGCACCTGGCACCGCGGCCGGACGGTGCTGCTCGGCGACGCCGCCCACACCGCGCACTTCTCGATCGGGTCGGGGACGAAGCTCGCGATGGAGGACTCGATCGCGCTCGCCCAGGCGCTCGTGCGCCGCGGCTGGGACGTCGACGCCGCGCTCGTCGACTACGAGCTCGACCGCGGGCCCATGGTCGAGCGGACGCAGGCCGCGGCGAGCGAGAGTGCGGCCTACTTCCGGCGGGTCGGCTCGTACACGCACCTCGAGCCCGTGCAGTTCGGGTTCAACCTGCTCACGCGGAGCGGCCGGATCACCCACGCGAGCCTCGGCATCCGCGACCCGGAGTTCACGCGCGCGCTCGACTCGTGGCTCGCCGGTACGGACCTCGCGGCGCCGCCGCTCTTCGCGCCGTTCGAGGTGGGGGGCGTGACGTTCTCCGACCGGGTCGGCTTCGTCCCGAGCGGGTTCGTCGCCGTCTCGCCGGAGGGGCGGATCACGCCCGAGACGCCGACGATCGACGAGTGGACGCCGCCCGCCGGGCTCGTCGTGGCGCAGCTCGGCCACGCAGGCGCGCGCGGCGCCTGCAAGCCTCGGTTCGTGGGCGTGGATCTCCCGCTCGACGACGCGTGGCCGCTGGTCTCGGCCTCGGCCAAGCCCTACGGGCCCTTCAGCGCGAGGCCCTCGGAGCTCGACGAGGCGGGCATGGACGCGCTCGTCGAGCGCTTCGGCGCGGCGGCCCGGCGCGCGGACGGGCTCGGCGTGGCCGTCCTCGAGCTCGACATGGCGCACGGCTATCTGCTCGGGAGCTTCCTCTCGCCGCTCACCAATCCGGCCGACGACCGTTTGCGCTTCCCGCTCCGCGTGCTCGACGCGGTCCGAGCGGTGTGGCCGCGGGCGCTCGCCGTGCGGCTGTCGGTGACGGACTGCCATCCGCGCGGCAACACGATCGAGGACGGCATCGCGATCGCCCGCGAGCTCGGCGACCACGGCTGCGATCTCATCCATGTCGAAGCCGGCCAGACGATCCACGACGACAGGCCCGAATACCGGCGCGGTTTCCTGACGTCGCTCAGCGACCGCGTCCGCAACGAGGCCCGCATCCCCACGCTCGTGCGCGGCCACCTGACCACGCTCGACGATGCCAACACGATCGTCGGCGCCGGCCGAGCCGACCTGTGCATCCTCGACCTGCCCCCGACCCCGCCGTGGGCTAGTGACACAGTGTCACCAGCACCCCAAAGCGCTGCGACAAGCGGTTTCGGAGGAAAGTAACACTGTGTTACTTGCGCCATGCAAGACGCTGACCCAAACGCTGGTCGAGCTCGTCAGGGAGGTCGCGCGATCCTGACCCACGCCGACCTGCCCCGCGAGCTCAACCTCGCGACCTACTTCGTCGACCGCAACGTCGAGGAGGGCCGCGGAGGCCGCACCGCCCTGATCGGGCCCGGGGGACCGACCACCTACGAGCAGCTGGCGAAGCTCGTGAACCGCAGCGGCAACGTGCTCCGCGAGCTCGGCGTGCGGGCGGAAGACCGCGTGCTGCTGATCCTCGGCGACTCGGTCGAGTTCGTCGCGCTCTGGTACGGCGCGCAGAAGATCGGCGCGGTCACGGCCGAGGCGTACACGTTCCTGCAGGCCAAGGACTACGCCTACTACCTCGACTACACGCGCGCAGGGGTCGTCGTGGCCGACGCGACGACGGTCGACCGGGTGCGCCAGGCCGCGGAGGGCAGCCGTTGGCTGCGTCACCTGGTCGTCGTCGGGGATTCGTTCGAGCAGCTCGTCGGCGAAGCCTCGGCAGAGCTCGAACCCGCACCGACCACGAAGGACGACGTCGCGATCTGGAAGTTCACGACGGGCAGCACCGGGCAGCCGAAAGCGGCCGTCCACCCCGTCCACAGCCCGGTGCTCAGCTTCGACTGGTATGCCCGCGGCGTGCTCGACATCGGCCCGGACGACGTCGTGCTGCCGGTGCCGAAGCTCTTCTTCGGCTACGCGCGCGACCTGGCGGCGCTGTACCCGTTCGGCGTCGGCGGCGCGGGCATCGTCTTCCCCGAGCGCACGACGCCGGAGCGCATCTTCGAGCTGATCGCCGAGCACCGCCCGACGATCCTCGTGCAGGTTCCGACGATGATGGCGGCGATGGTCGCCCACCCCGATGCGGACCAGCAGGACCTCTCGTCCCTGCGCGTCTGCACGTCCGCGGGAGAGGCGCTGCCGCGCGAGCTCTACGAGCGCTGGCGCTCGACGTTCGGGGTCGAGGTGCTCGACGGGATCGGCTCGTCCGAGGCCTACCACATCTACATCTCGAACCGGCCCGGCCGGGTGCGCGCGGGGAGCACCGGCGAGCTCGTCCCCGGCTACGAGGCGCATCTCGACGAGAACGGCGAGCTCTCCATCCACGGAGACACCGCGGCCCTCCTCTACTGGGGCGAGCACGAGAAGACCAAGCAGACCTTCACCGGCGACACCGTCCGCACGGGCGACCTGTTCGAGCGCGACGAGGACGGCTACTTCTGGTATCGCGGACGGGCGGACGACCTGATCAAGGTCGGCGGGATCTGGGTCGCGCCTGCCGAGATCGAGGACACGCTGCTCGCTCATCCGGACGTGGTCGAGTGCGCCGTGGTCGGCCACGAGGAGGAAGGGCTGACCGTCGCGCGGGCGTACGTCGTGGCCCGCTCCCAGCTGGACGAAGCAGAGGTTCGGGACTTCGTCCGCGAGCGCCTGGCGGGGCACAAGGTCCCGCGCATCGTCAGCTTCGTGGACGAGCTGCCCAAGACCCCGTCGGGCAAGATCGACCGCCGCACGCTGCGCGAGGCGGAGGTGGCCGCGTGAGGACCGTCGTCGTCACCGGCGGCACAAAAGGGATCGGGAAGGCGATCGTCGACCAGTTCGAGGCCGCCGGCGACCGCGTCGTCGGGGTCGGGCGCGCGACCTGCGACGTGACCGACGAGGCCCAGGTACGGGCGCTCTTCGAAGAGGTCGGCGAGGTCCACGTACTCGTCAACAACGCGGGCCTTGCCCAGGGAGCACCGCTCGCCCGCACGGGCCTCGATCGAGTGGCGCGAGCACCTCGAGGTCAACGCGACCGGCGCCTTCCTCTGCACCCGCGCGGTGCTCGGCGGCATGATCGAGCGCGGGGATGGGCGGATCGTGACCGTGGCGTCGACGGCCGGGCTGAGGGGCGCCCGCTACACGGCCGCGTACACGGCGGCCAAGCACGCAGCGGTGGGCCTGATGCGCGCGACCGCGGCGGAGGTGGCCGGCACCGGCGTCACCGCGAACGCCGTCTGCCCCGGCTGGGTGCGAACGGACATGATGCGGCGCGCCGTCGAGCGGATCGCCGCCACCACGCCGCGCGACGAGGCGGAGGCCGAGGCGGTCCTGATCGCGCAGATGCCGCTGGGCCGGGCGCTCGAGCCCGAAGAGGTGGCCTTCGCGGTCGCGTTCCTCGCCTCGCCGGAGGCCGGGGCGATCAACGGCCAGACCCTCGTGCTCGACGGGGGAGGCATCCAGTCGTGAGCCCCTTCCGCGGGTCGGCCGCGTTCACCGACGACTGGCGCCACTTCGACTTCGCCCTCGACGACGGCGTGGCGACCGTGACCTTCTCGCGTCCGGACAAGCTGAACGCGCTCACGTTCGACGTCTACGCCGACCTGCGCGACCTGCTCGGCGAGCTGCCCCATCGCGGTGACACCCGCGTGCTCGTGCTCACCGGCGAGGGCCGGGGCTTCTGCTCGGGCGGCGACGTCGAGGAGATCATCGGCGAGCTGCAGTCCATGACCGCCGGCGAGCTGCTCGAGTTCACGCGGATGAGCGGCGCCGTCGTGAAGGCGATGCGCGAGTGTCCGCTCCCGATCGTCGCTGCGGTGAACGGGATCGCGGCGGGCGCGGGCTCGGTGCTCGCGCTCGCGAGCGACTTCCGCCTCCTTGCCCGTTCGGCCGAGTTCTCGTTCCTCTTCACGCGCGTCGGGCTCGCGGGCGCCGACATGGGCGCCGCCTACCTCCTCCCACGCCTCGTGGGCCTCGGCCGCGCGACCGAGCTGCTCGTGCTCGGCGGCAAGGTGAGCGCCGAGCGGGCGGTCGACATCGGCCTCGCCACGGAGATCGTCGAGGACGAGGAGCTGGCGATCGCTGCCCAAGCGCTCGCTCGCCGGCTCGCGGACGGACCGGCGCTCGCGTACGCGACGACCAAGGTGCTCCTGACCCGCGAGCTCGACCTCGACCTCGGCGGCGCGATCGAGATCGAGGCGCTGGCCCAGGCGCTGCTGATGAAGAGCGACGACTTCGGAGAGTTCTACGCAGCCTGGACGGAGGGAAGGAAGCCCGCGTGGACGGGCCGCTGATCGTCAACCCGCCGGAGCTGCCCGAGCCCGTCGGCTTCGCGCACGCAGTCGTCGCCCGCGGCGCCGTCTACCTCGGCGGCCAGATCGGCGAGGGTGAGACGATCGTCGAGCAATTCGACTCGGCCGCGGCGAAGGTCGTGACGGCCCTGCGTGCGGCCGGCGGCGAGCCCGACCAGCTGGTCTCCCTCGTGATCTATGTCACCGACGTCGGCGAATACCGCGCAGCGCTCGCCGAGCTGGGCGAGGTCTGGCGGAAGCACTTCGGCCGGCGCTACCCCGCGATGGCGCTCGTCGGCGTCTCGGCGCTGTTCGAGCCGGCGGCGAAGGTGGAGCTGATGGGCGTGGCGGTCCTGCCCGATGCCTGACGAGCTGCTCGAGCGAGCGCGCCGGCTTGGGCACGAGCGGTTCGAGCCGCTGGCCGCGAAGGGCGAGCCCGGCCGCGTCAACCGGCGCCTCGTCCGGGCGCTCGGCGACGAGGGGCTGCTCGAGCTCGCGCTCGTCGGGTCGGCGACCGAGCTCTGCGCGCTGCGCGAGGGCCTGGCGCACGGCTGCACGGAAGCCGAGACCGCGCTCGCCCTGCAGGGGCTCGCCGGCCATCCGATCCTGCGCTCGCCGCTCCGCGACGAATGGATGCCGAGGCTCGCGTCCGGCGAGGCGGTCGCGGCCTTCGCGCTCAGCGAGCCCGATGCCGGCTCGGACGCGGCCGCGCTGGCCCTGCGCGCAGAGCGGGACGGCGACGGCTACCGCCTCACCGGCACCAAGATGTGGATCTCGAACGCGCCCGACGCGGACGTCTACGCCGTATTCGCGCGGACGGGCGAGGCGGGCCCGAAGGGCGTGACGGCCTTCGTCGTCCCTCGAGAGAGCGACGGCGTCTCGGGCGAGCCGATCGAGCTGATCGCGCCGCACGCCGTGGGCCGCCTCGACTTCGACGGCGTCCGTGCGGGGCCCGAGCAGGTGATCGGCGAGGTCGGCGGCGGCTTCACCGTGGCGATGGAGACGCTCGACCTCTTCCGCCCGAGCGTCGGCGCCTTCGCGGTCGGGATGGCGCAGGCCGCGCTCGACGCCGCGGTCGAGCACGCCGCCGCGCGGGAGGCGTTCGGCAAGCCCCTCGGACGTCTGCAGGGCGTCTCGCACCAGCTGGCCGAGGTGGCGACCGCGATCCAGGCGGCCCGGCTGCTCGTCCGCGACGCCGCCCGGCAGTACGACGACGGCGTGCGGCCGGTGCGGAAGGCGTCCGCGATGGCGAAGCTGTTCGCGACGGAGACCGCCCAGAAGGCCGTCGACGTCGCGATCCAGGTGCACGGCGCCCGCGCGCTCGAGAAGGGCCACCTGCTCGAGCACCTCTACCGCGAGGTGCGCGCGCCGCGCATCTACGAAGGCGCGTCCGAGGTGCAGCGCGAGATCATCGCGCGCGAGCTCTTCAGGGAGGCCGCGGGTTGAGCGAGCACGAGAAGTCGCTCACGTACACGTCGTACCTCGCGCTCGAGGAGGTGCTCGGGGCGCAGCGACCGCGCTCGGAGGAGCACGACGAGATCCTCTTCATCGTCGTCCACCAGGTCTACGAGCTCTGGTTCAAGCAGCTGATCCACGAGCTCGGCTACCTGCAGCGGATGCTCGAGGAGGGAAACGAGGCGCGCGCCTCGGCGACGTTCAAGCGCGTGCTCACGATCCTCAAGCTCGTCGTCGCGCAGCTGGACGTGATCGAGACGATGACCCCGGTGCAGTTCCTCGCGTTCCGCGAGCGGCTCGAGTCCGCGTCGGGCTTCCAGTCCGGCCAGTTCCGCGAGCTCGAGGCGATCCTCGGCCGCCGCGATCCCGGAGTCCTGCACGCCTACCACGAGGGGAGCGTCGACCGCGAGCGCGTGCAGGCGGCGATGGCGCGGCCGTCCGTCTACGACTCGTTCCTCCGCTACCTCGCCGCCAAGGGCTACGAGATCCCGGCAGAGGCCCTCGAGCGCGACGTGACGCAGCCCGTCGCCGAGTCCGAGGGCCTCCAGCGTGTGCTGCTCCAGGTCTACCGCGACGACAGCGCGCCCGCCCTGGTCGCCGAACGGCTGGTCGACTTCGACGAGGGCTTCATGGAGTGGCGCTACCACCACGTCAAGATGGTCGAGCGGACGATCGGCTCGCGGCCTGGGACGGGCGGCTCGCCCGGAGCCGCGTACCTCCGTGAGACGTTGCACAAGCCGTTCTTCCCTGACCTCTGGATCATCCGCGCAGAGCTGTGAACTGCCTTCGTGGTGAATCCTCGTCGCCGGGGTGCGATGGGTAGTGCGAGGCAAGGACGCAGGGAGCGACCGTGTAACTGGGACGCGTAGCGTGGGCGCGACTGAGGACGCCGCCTCGCGCCGGCCAGCGCGGCCCGGCGACACAGGGGTTCGCCGCGAAGGCAGTTCCCTAATCTCGGCGGAGGAGCTCGCGCCGCACTACTCGGCGTTCCGCGTCTCGGAGCGCCTGCTGCTCACCGGTCACTCCCATCAGGCGTGGCCCGACGTCGCACGCGAGGGCGTTCTCGAGGCGTTCGACGACGCTGCGCTCGAGGTCGACGAGAAGTGGGGCCGCGCCTTCGCCAAGGCCGAGCGGGTGCGCGACGGCTTCCGCGCCCTCCTCGGCGACCCCGACGGCGAGATCGCGCTCGGCCAGAACACGCACGAGCTCGTCCTGCGCTTCCTCTCCGCCCTCGACCTGCGCCGGCGCCCGCGGCTCGTCACGAGCGACGGCGAGTTCCACACCCTGCGCCGCCAGCTGGCGCGGCTGGGCGAGGACTGGCTGGACGTGGCACGCCTACCGGCCCATCCGGCCGAATCGCTCGCCGAGCGCATGGCCGGCGAGCTCGACGAGCGCACGAGCGCGGTGCTCGTCTCGGCGGTGCTGTTCGAGGACGCGCGGATCGTGCCCGGGCTCGTCGATCTTGCCGGCGCCTGCGAGGCGAGAGGCATCGAGCTCCTCGTCGACGCCTACCACGCCCTGGGCGCGATGCCGTTCGAGCTGACGTCGGCGGCGACCTGGGTCGTCGGCGGCGGCTACAAGTACCTGCAGCTGGGCGAGGGCAACTGCTTCCTCCGCCTGCCGCCGCAGGCCGACGAGCTGCGGCCCGTACTGACGGGCTGGTACGCGGAGTTCGAGGAGCTCGCGGCCGAGAAGACGCCCGGGGCGGTCGGGTACCCGAAGGGCGGTGCGCGCTTCGCCGGCTCGACCTACGACCCGACCAGCCACTACCGGGCTGCGCGCGTGTTCGACTTCTTCGCCGAGCAGGGCCTGACGCCCCAGGCCCTGCGCGAGAGCTACCTCCGCCAGACGACGCGCCTCGCCCATGGACTGCAGGAGCTCGGCCTCGAAGCCGACGCCGACCGCGAGGCGTTCGGCGGCTTCGTCGCGGTCGAGGTCGACGGCGCCGAGGAGCTCAGCGCCCGCCTCGCTCGGCGAGGCGTCCTGACCGACAGCCGCGGCCGTCACCTCCGCCTCGGCCCGGCGCCGTACGTCACCGACGCGCAGCTCGACGACGCGCTCGAGCGGCTCGCGAAGGAGCTCAGTCTAGGCGCTCGGGAAGCGGTACACGTGCACGTCCCAGCGGGCGAACGTGTCGGTGAGCGCGTCGCCCACGCGCGCCACGACCCGGTTCTCCGTGTAGACCTCCCCGGTCGACCCCGACGCCGGCAGGCCGCCGATCGAGACGGGCTGTGTGCCCTCCCCACTCTTCGCCGCGATCACCCAGAGATCGCCGCCGGCGCCGCGCCTCGCGATCGCCTGCACGGTCGGATCGCTCGTCGGGAGCACCACCGTCGTCGCCGGGTTGACGAGCGCCGGGGCGATCGGGCTGATCGCGCCGATCTCACGCACGAGCGGCCCGAGCACGTTCCGCCAGTACGTCCAGCTCCAGCGGTACCTGGTGTCGACCGCGTTCCAGCACTGGGGGAGGTTGCCGCCGTAGAACGCGAGGCTGCGGGCGCCGTTGATGATCGCGTCGTAGGTCATGTACCGCTGCTCGCGGCGGGTCGGCAGGGCGTAGTTGCCGAAGCCGTCGTAGCTCCAGCGCCAGCAGATCCCGAGCGTCGTCCAGACCGCCTGGTTCGGCGTCGCCCACGAGACGATGTCGGTCCACCGCCCCACCTCGTGCAGGTTCGGGTCGGGGTTGCCGAGCGAGACGGGGTAGTGGTTGACGCCGTGGATGTCCGTGACGCGGCTGTAGCGGGCGAGCTCCGGCCCGCTTCCGCGCGAGGGCTGGACGGTCACCCACAGGTGGTCGGAGTCGGCCGGGCGCTTCCCCGCGCACCAGCGGCGATCGCCGCGCGAGGTCGCGATGCAGTACGCGAACCGCAGCGACGGGATGGTGGTCCGATAGCGCCACGGCTCGTCCGCGCCCTTCCACAGTCCCAGCGCGGTGGCCGACGGGTCGCGCTCGAGCGAGCCGATCACCTTGCGGAGCAGCGCGGCCCGCCACGTACCCGGCTGCGCGCGGCTGAGCGACGAGAGGTTGACCCACGTGTAGAGGCCGCGCGCGGCGGCCTCGCGGTTCGACGCGATCGCCTCCGCGATGTCCTTGCTCGTCCAGGTGGCGCCTCCCGGCCCGGTGCGGAGGAAGTTCACCCCCGCCGACGCGACCTCGGCGAGCGCGTCGGCGCCGCCGGGCGTCGTCGAGCCGAGCTCGGGCCCCTTCGAGAGCACGATCGGGAAGATCTTGCGGCCGTCGAGCCGCACCGTCCCGGAGCGGTCGAGCCGCGTCGTGGCCGCGTCCGCGCACGGCACCGCGCAGACGAGAGCGAGAGCGGTCGCGACCAGGACGCGTGCCACCGCCTGAGCGTAGCCTCGTTGGTGGGTGACGCATTCCGGCCTTGCGGGTACAACGTCTGTGAGTCCCGATGACGACGGCCCTGCTCCACCGGCACGAGGACGCCTTCTCGCACGAGGCGCTCCTGTACATGGACCCGGACGAGCTCCTCGCCGGCACGCTCCCGTTCGTCCGCGAGGGCATCGCTGGAGGCGAACCGATCCTCGTGGTGCTCGCCGCCGAGAAGAACGAGCGCCTCCGCGCCGAGCTCGGCGCCGACGCAGGGAAAGTGCAGTTCGCGGACATGCGCGAGGTGGGCGCGAACCCCGCGAGGATCATCCCCGCCTGGCACGAGTTCGTGGACACCGCCGGGGCCGACGGCCGGCCGATCCGCGGCATCGGCGAGCCGATCTGGCCCGAGCGCGTCGGCCCGGAGCTCGTCGAATGCCAGCGCCACGAATCGCTGCTGAACCTCGCGTTCGCCTCGACGCCGTCGTTCCGCCTGCTCTGCCCCTACGACACGTCGGCGCTGGACGACGCGGTGATCGACGAGGCGCGCCGCAGCCATCCGGTCATCCGCGAGCGCGGCGAGGAGCGGCTGAGCGACCGGTATCGCGGGCTGAACGAGATCGCCGCGCCCTTCGCCGATCCACTGGCGGATCCGCCGGCCACGGCACGCGAGCTGCGGTTCGCGGGCGGCTCGCTGGGCGACGTTCGCCAACTCGTCTCGGACTTCGCGGCCCAGTCAGGACTCACCCACGAGCGATCCGCCGGCCTCGTCACGGCCGTGAACGAGGTGGCGACGAACAGCGTCCGCCACGGCGGCGGCGAGGGCGTGCTCAGGCTCTGGACAGGCGCCGAGTGGCTGCTCTGCGAGGTCGCCGATCGCGGCTCGATCGCGGACCCGCTCGCCGACCGCCGCCCGCCGAGGCTCGCGCAGCGGGGCGGCCGCGGCCTCTGGATCGCCAACCAGATCTGCGATCTCGTGCAGGTCCGGAGCTCGAACGACGGCACCGTCGTCCGGCTCCACCTCCGCCGCGGCTAAGGAGGGCTTGGCGGGACATCGCTCGTTGCCGGGGTGCGATGGTCGTTCCGAGGCAAGGACGCAGGGAGCGTCCGTGTGGCTGGGACGCGTAGCGTGGGCGCGACCGAGGACGCCGTCCTCGGGGCGAGCAGCGCGGCCCGGCGGCTCAGCGATGTTTCGCCAAGCCCTCCTCTCCTAGCAGTCCTCCTCGTCGGCCTCGGGCTCCTCGCGCATCTTGCGATGGACGAAGTCGCGCGGGCTCTCGGGCTCCTCGTCCGGCTCCTCGCCCGATCTCAGCTTGTCGATCTCCTCGCGGAGCTCGGCGGCGCGCTCGAGGCGTTCCTTCTCGTCGTCATCCATCTGCGGGTTCTACCCGCCGGCGCCTTTCTTGATCACGTCGATCTGCGTCTTGAGCGTCCGCGCCCTGGCCGCCGTCGACTCGTCGACTTCCTCGCGAACCGCCTTCGCGTCCTTCAGCACCTTGCTGCGCGGCGCGAGGTCCTCGACCATCTCGCGCATCGGCGTGAGCCGGTCGATCTGCGCGCGGATGCTGCCCTGCGAGCCCTGCAGCACCCCGAGGTCCCTGTAGACGGGCTTGTCGCCGCCGAACCACCGCTGCTGCCACCAGTGGTCGGAGGGCGGGTGGTGCCAGCTCAGGTAGCCGCCCCGGAGCACCTGGCGCGGCTTCTTGATCGCCCCGGTGAAGCTGTAGCGCGTCCCGGGCGTCGTCACCGGATCGAAGAACTGCGGCGTGTAGAAGTCCGAGACGAGGACGCCGTTGACGTGGTAGCCGAACTCGGGCGCCTCGGACGGGTCCGCCACCTCGACGAGGTACTGGACGCGGCCCTGCCCGCGCTTCACCGACCGCGAGGCGATCAGCCGGTTGCCGAACGGGTCGGCGCTCATCTCCAATAGCTCGTGGCTGGCGGTGAGCGTCCAGCGGTTCGAGAACTGGACGAGCGCGAACGGCTGGCCGTCGTTGTCGAGGTGCACGCCCGCCGCGTCGACGTGGATGTCGTCCTGGATCAGGATCGGCCAGTACGCGAGCGGCACGTCCTCGAGCCGAGCGAAGCTGTCGATCGTCGCCTTGACGTCCCAGATCGGGCCGAAGTCCCGGGTCAGCTGCTTCTGCAGAGCGGCGCTCGCCCGGTTCAGCTCCGACTGCGAGATCGCGGCCGTCTCGGAGACCAATGCCGTCTGCTGGATGAAGTCCGTCACGTCTCCTCCTTGCGCTTTCCGGACGCCGGCGCCGGGTCCTCGTCGCCGCCCGCGAGGGCTGCCACCGGCGAGAGCACGCCCCGCACCCAGCGCTCGCTGAAGCCCGCGAAGAACGACAGGACGGCGTAGTACTCGAGCGGCTCCGAATTGTCCTGTTCCGTGCCCAGCTGGACGAGGTTGCCGAGCAGGGCGAAGTAGAGGACGAGCGCGAACACAGCGCCGATGAACGGCCTGAAGCTCGCGACCCGTCTGATCGGCGGGCGGCCGACTTCGAAGTCGATGTAGAAGCGGTCGCGTTTGCCGGAGGCCATGCGCGACAACACGCTCACCACTGCGCCGACCGCGCCCATCGTGTACGAGGCGAAGAGGTTCTGCGTCGCTGGGTGGTGCCAGTCGAGCGAGCCGATCTGCCAGAGCAGCGCCGCGCCGACCGCGCCGATGACGCCGAGCGCGGCGATCCCGATCATCATCCCCCAGAAGTAGACGATCCGTCCGGTCTCCTCGCCCGCGCGCCGGTAGTAGGCCTCCAGCTGCGCCAGCTCACGTTCCGTGGACTTGGCGATCGCCTTCGACTCATCCGCCGTCGGCGTCGTCGACTGGTCCGCGAACCCGAGCAGGTGACCCGCGATCGCCAGCAGCCATTCCATCGCGATCTGCTGCGTGCCGTGCCGCAGCAGCTCGGTGAACTTGACCGACATCGCCTCGCAGCGGTGGAGCAGGCCGGCGATGTCCGGCTGGTCGCGCGTGACCCAGCTCGTGACGGCGTGGAAGCGCACGACCGGGTGCAGGCGCAACCACTCGCCGAGCTTGCCGTACGGCCGCTGAGCCGTGATCGCGACTGCGGAGGCCTCGCGCGTGCACCAATAAGCGTGCTGAATCTGGCCGTTGCCGCGCTCGAAGGATCTCAGCAGCCGCTGGAAGTCCTGCTCGGCCTCGCCGTGGAGGATCCCGTGCTCGTGCACCTCCCGCTGCCAGAGGAAGTGCGCCCACACGAGCTCGGGGAACGAGACCGGGCCGACGTGCCGGCGAGCTGCGGAGCTCGGCTCGACGAGCTCGGGCCGCCGCCGGTGGATAACCCGCGTGGCCATGTCAGGGCATCCCGCCTGGCAGGCCCTCGCGGCGCAGCTTGTCCTTCGCCTTGAGGAAGCCCTCCTGAAGCTCGTTCAGCTCGATCTCGCGCGGCGCCCCGCCGCTCGCCTGCGTGAGCAGCTTGTCCGCGAGCTCGTCAGCGTGCCACTGGGCGTTCAACGTGATCAGCGGCTTCAACGAGGGCGCCTTCGGCGACGGCCGCGCGGTCTTCAGCGTCAGCAGGCCCCCGAGGTGATTCGCGTTCGCGATCCGCGCGCCCATGTTCGGGATCGAGCCGTCCGCCTTGCGGCAGAAGCGGAGCAGGATCGTCTTGATGATCGACGTGTGGTCGTAGATCTCGCTCGAGATCGTCCCGCGCGGGATGAGCGGCGAGATCACCAGCGCGGGGACGCGCGGCCCGTAGGTGCGGAACGCGGGACTGTCGTCGGCGGCGGCCGGCGGCACGACGTGGTCGAAGAACCCGCCGTGCTCGTCGTAGGTGATGACCAGCAGCGTCTTCGACCACTTCTTGCTGCTCGCCAGCGCCGTGTAGAGCTTGAGTGCGAGGTCCTGCCCGGCCTTGACGTCGGAGGGCGGATGGTCGTCGTTCGACCCCGCCGGCCCGAGCAGGTTGAAGTCGACGAAGTTGGGGTCGATCCACGCGACCGAGGGCAGGTTCCCGTCGGCGGCGTTCTCCAGGAAGCTCTTGCCGAGAATGGCGGTGCGCCGGTCGAAGTAGCGGAAATTGTTCGTCGACAGGCTCAGCCGGTACTTGTCGTCGGTCATCCGCAGCGTCGCGACGTACTCGTGCGCGTACCACTTCCACGACACCTTCGCCTTGTCGAGCTCACGGACGAAGGACGGCACCGAGTAGATCGGCTGGCTCTTGTTGTCCTTGCTCCCGGCCGCCTTGCCGCAGACCGCGTACAGCCGGTTCGGCCACGTCGCGCCCGGGACCGAGCAGAACCAGCGGTCGCAGACGGCGTACTCACGGACGAGGTGGTCGTAGACCGGCAGGTCGGTGCCGTTGTAGTAGCCCATCACCGTGCCCGGGTTCGGATCCTTGGGGTTGTGCTTCCTGTAGCTCGACACGAAGCCGCCCATCGAGTTGGAGACCTGCTCGACGACGTCCTTGCCCCCGTGCCCGGGATCCTGTTCCTTCGTGAGCTTCGTATTGCCGAGGTGGTGGACCTTGTAGGTCTTGCCGGCGTGCGTGTTCGACATCGAGGCGTCGAGGCCGTCGATCGGGAGGCCAGCCTCGAGCTTCAGGTAGCCGAGCATGTGATCGAACGAACGGTTCTCCAGTAGCAGGACGACGATGTGGTCGATCCGCTTGAGGTTGTCGACCGTCGGGTCGGGGGGCGGTTTGATGCGTGGCGGCGCCATCGGGCCTCCTTAGGCGAAGATCGGTCCGGTTTGCGGGAAGCGGGCGAGGAGCTTCGACCTGATCGCGTCGAGGGTCGGGCGACCGTCCCCGCCGCCGACGGCGAAGCGGGTGTCGAGGAGCATCGCCTTTCCCCACGCCTCCTGCGGCTCGTAGGCCGCGGCCTCGTCCGTGAGCCGGCCGACCCAGTCGTCGCGGCCGTAGGCGACGTCGCCGCCGATCGTGACGAGCTCGACCCACGCCGGGCTGGCGGCGAGCACGTTCTCCCACGGGTCCTCGTACCGCCGCTCGAGCACGAGCACGTCGGCGACACGCCCCTCGCTGAGCTCGCCGAGCTCGTCCCCGAGGCCGGCCACCTGCGCGCCCTCGGAGGTCACCATGCGGACGAGCTTGCGGTCGACGTCCTCGCCGGCCGCGCCCTGACGGGCCAGCGTGCGCCGGGCGACCGCGAGCTCCGCGAGCAGGCTCTGGCTGCCGCTGGGCAGCCAGTCCGCGCCGAGGCCCATGGGGATCCCACGGCGAAGCGCCTTCGCCGCGGGCGTCGTCTCGCCGTACAGGCGCAGGTTGCTCTGCGGCGACCAGACCAGCTTGCCGCCCGCGTCCTTGAGGTCGCCGAGGCTCGCGTCCGCGAGCGCGGTGCCGTGGATGAGCACGGTCGCCTTCGTCAGGAGCTTTGCGTCGACGAGATCCTGGAACTCGTTTTGCGACCGCTCGTTGTCGGTCTTGCCCTCGGCGAGGTGGATGTAGAGAGCGTCGATCTTGCCGTCGTCGATCTCCTTGCGGAGACTCGTCCGCCGAGCCGCGTCGACGCGGTCGAGGTCGATCACCGAGCGGGCCTTGTGCTGCCCGAAGATCGGCAGGTCGACGTTGCGGACGAGCGCCTCGGCCTTGTCCGGGTACTTCGCGCTCGCACCCTGGATCGCCGTGACGCCCCCGACCAGCGCTCTGATCTCCGCGTAGCGCGTGAGCTCGCGGAGCAGCGACTCGGGCGCGCCGGTCAGCTTGGCCCACGGCTCCTTGACGACGAGCTTGTACTCCTTGCTCGCCCGCCACGCATAGCGGTTGACGTACTCCTTCGGCGGCTCCCACGCGGCGAAGACGTTGTACTCCGGATGGCCGTGCAGGTCGATCAGGCCCGGGAGGATCACCCCGTCGGTCTCGAGCACGTCCACGCCATCGGGCTTGGCCGTTCCGACCGAGGCGATCTTGCCGGCGTCGACGACGACGTAGCCGTCGTCCAGCTTCTTGTCCGGAGTGAGGACGGTTCCGCGTAGGGCGAAGGGCTTCGCGGGCATGGCACGCGTCAGTCCGGCACCACGTTCCTCCTCGGGTGGAAGCTCCTCGAGGATGCCCTCGTCGTAGCGCTCGTCGAACGACACGCTCATTACGCGGCCACCCGTGAACGCGTCTCGAAGAACGGGCGAGACGGCGCTGCCGCAGGTCCAGGATGCAGCTCCGTCCTCATGGACCCAAAAACATGCTTTCGCGCCGCACCTGCGGTGTCAAGGAGCGTTACGAGGATGCTCCGCCGCAGGTGCGATGATCGGAGCATGGTCGAGTTCCGGGTGCTGGGCCCCCTGGAGGCGATCGTGGACGGTCGCCCGGTGCCCTTGCACGCCGCCAAGCTGCGCGCGCTGCTGGCGCTCCTCCTGCTCGGCCGGAACCGTGTCGTCCCGATCGACCGGCTCGTCGACGGGCTCTGGGGCGACAACCCGCCGGCGACGGCGGTGAAGGGCCTGCAGGTGTACGTCTCCCAGCTTCGCAAGGCGATCGGGCCCGACAACGTCCTGACCAAGCCGCCCGGATACTCGCTGCGGGTCGACGAGGGAGCGCTCGACCTCGACCGCTTCGAGCTGCTCGTGCGTGAAGCTAGGGCGCGCAGCGCACTCGCCGCGGGGGAGCCGGCGGAGGCGTCGCGCCTGCTCGGGGAGGCGCTCGCCCTCTGGCGTGGGCCGGCTCTGGCCGAGTTCGCGTCGGAGCCGTTCGGCGTCGAGGCCGCGACCCGGCTCGAGGACGCGCGGCTCGCTGCGATCGAGGAGCGGATCGAGGCCGACCTCGCGCTCGGCCGTCACGCGCGCCTGATCGGTGAGCTCGAGGAACTGGTGGCCGCCGAGCCGCTGCGCGAACGGCCCCGGGCGCAGCTGATGCTGGCGCTCTACCGCTCCGGTCGCCAGGCCGAGGCGCTCGACCTCTATCGGCGCACGCGCGCCACCTTCGTCGACGAGCTCGGGATCGAGCCGAGCCCAGAGCTGCAGGAGCTCGAGCGTGCGATCCTCCGGCAGGATCGGGAGCTCCAGCGGCCGGGCCCGAGCGAAGCTCCGCGTACGGAGCCCGAGCAGCCGCGGCACAGGCGCCGCTGGTTCGTGCTCGCGGCCGCCCTCGTGCTTGCAGCAGCCGTCGCGGGTGTCGTCGCCCTCGCGCTCACCAACGGCGCCTCGTCTTCGTCGGACGACACCGCCGAGCTGCAGCCGTTCGTCGGCAAGCTCGAGAACTTCCTCGCCCAGTCGCGCGACGGGCGCCTCGACGTGACGGCCGCGGTGTCCGCGGCCGCGCAGTGCCGGCTCGGCGCACAGGCGGCCGTGGCGCGACTCGACCGCGTGCAGCGCAACCGCCAGAGCCTGCTGCAGCAGGTGGCGGCGCTCTCGATCCCGGCCGACCCCGCCGCGCTACGGGCCTCGGACCGGCTGCAGAAGGCGGAGCAGGCGTCGATCGCGGCCGACTGGCACTACCGCGACTGGCTGTTCGCCCGCAGGCGGTGCGGCGGGCCGGATCGAAGCCCGGAGCTGCGGGCCGCGCGCGCCGCCGACGTCCGTGCAACGCGCCTGAAGCAGCAGTTCCTCTCGGCGTTCAACCCGCTGGCCCGCCGCTACGGCCAGCGCACGTGGAACGCCGCCGAGTTCTGAGAACCGCCGTCTTGGCCGTGTCGTAGGATGCGGCCCGCGTGAGCTTCGACGACTGGATCCTCGCGCTCCACGTGCTGAGCGCGTTCGCCTACGTCGCCGGGATCATCCTCTTCTGGGTGCTCATCGTCGCCGTTCGCAAGGTGGACGACCCGGAGGGAACGCTCCGTATGCAGCTGCCGGCGATGGTGGGCAACGCGGCCGTCGGCATCGGCGCCGGCGGGACGATCATCCTCGGGATCTGGCTCGCCTTCTCGATCGGCGGCTACGACATCTGGGACTTCTGGATCCTCGCGGCGATCGTGCTCTGGGCCATCGCAGGCGGAGTCGGCCAGCGAACGGGCAAGGCCTATACGGCGGGCGTGAACAAGGCGCGTGAGCTCCAGTCCGCCGGACAGCGAGGGGCGAACGCCGAGCTGCTGGCCCTGAACCGCACACAGATCGGCGTGCGGCTCCACACGGTGGCCACGATCGTCGTGCTGCTCATCCTCATCGACATGATCTGGAAGCCGGGCGCGTGACCGCGGTGCTCGCACTGGTCCGTCCGGACGAGACCCACTTCCCGCTCTTCGTCCACGTCCTCGGGCGCGATGATCCTCGTCGGCGGCCTGGTGTCCGCCGCGGCCTTCCTGGCCTTCGCCCGCGGTGACGTCCCGTCGCTCCGCCGCGGCTACTGGACGCTGCTGGCCGTCTCGCTGCCCGGCTGGTTCATCATGCGGATCGGTGCCGAGTGGATCTACCAGAAGGAGCACTGGGACGACCTCCCCGAGGGCATCGACGAGCCCGCCTGGCTCGGGATCGGCTACATCCTCGCCGACCTCGGCGGCCTGATCCTGCTCGTCTCGCTGATCGTCGGCGGCATCGGCATCCGCCGGCTCAAGAACGGCGGGGGCGCGGCCTGCTCAAGGCCACGATGATCCTCTCGCTTCTGATGCTCGCCGCGTACGTCGTCGCCGTGTGGGCGATGGCCGGCAAGCCCGACTGACCCGAAGCCCCGGCTGGGGCTAACCCCGGGGCGAAGACACCGGCGGCCGCCATTGGCCGGCCCTGACGGCGAGGGCAGCCTGAGCTCATGGCCACAGCAAGCGAAGGCCCGCTCGCGCAGCTGACGCCGAGGGAGCGCGAGGTGCTGGGCCTGATGGCGGAGGGGCGGTCGAACGCGGGCATCGCGGACTGCGGCTCCCGCCCTCGGGCACCGACCACCGCCGCGTCCTCGCAGTCCTCACCTACGTGCAGCGGGCGCCCTCGGACGACTGATCGTCCGAGGGCGCCCGCTTCGACTCACCGAACGGTGAACGACTTGGTCAGCGTCGCCGCCGAGCTGTCGCCGGCGTAGACGTCGATCTGACCCGGCTCCACGACGAACCTGCCGCGGCTGTCGTAGAAGCCGAAGTCGCTCCTGTCGAGCGTGAACCTGACCGTCTTGGCCTCGCCCGCGGCCAGCGTGACGCGCTCGAACCCGCGCAGACGGCGGACCGGCTGCGAGATGCTCGCCACCGGGTCGTGGATGTACAGCTGGACGACGTCGTCGCCCGTGCGCGTGCCGGTGTTCCTCACCGTCACCGTCACGTCGACGCTGCCGTTCCGCGACACGCTCGACCTGCTCAGCTGGAGGTTCGAGACGTCGAACGTCGTGTAGCTGAGCCCGTACCCGAACTCGTACAGCGGGGAGCAGCTCGGGATGTCGCGGTGACGCGAGTTGTACTTCGAGTCCGCATTGCACGGCCGCCCCGTCCGCTCGTGGTTGTAGTAGATCGGCACCTGGCCGAGCCGTCGCGGGAACGACACGGGCAGCTTGCCGCCCGGGTTGACCTTGGCGAAGACGACGTCGGCGACCGCGTTGCCGGCCTGGACGCCCGGGAACCACGCCTCGAGGAGCGCAGGCATGTCGCCGACGACGTCCTCGAGCGCCAGCGGGCGGCCGTTGAAGAGCACCACGGCGAACGGCTTGCCCGTCGCCTTGATCGCCTGGAGCAGCTCCTCCTGGCGACCCGGGAGGTCGAGCGTGCTGCGGGCCGCCGCCTCGCCGCTCATCTCCCGCGTCTCGCCGAGGGCGAGGACGACCTGGTCGGCTGCGCTCGCGACGGCTACCGCCTCCGCGAAGCCGGCGTCGGAACCGCAACCCTCGGGATCGTTCGTCGGCGGCTCGGCGTTCGAGAGCTTGCAGCCCTCGGCGTAGGTCGCGCCGGGGCTCTGCGCGTTGATGCCGTCGAAGACCGTCACGGCATCCGAATCGCGTCCGGCGCCCCACCACGGGCCGAGCATGTCGTGCGCGTTTTTGGCGAGCGGGCCGATCACGGCCGTCTTCTTGGCCGGATCGAGCGGTAGGACGCCCTCGTTCTTGAGCAGGACCATCGAGCGACCCGCGGCTTTCCGCGCGGCGGCCACGGCGTCGGGCCGCAGCATCTGCGCCTCGGCCTCGGCCGGCGTGTAGGGCGCGTACGGATGCTCGAAGAGGCCGGCCCGGAACTTGATCCTGAGGATCCGCCGCACCGCGTCGTTGATGCGTCCCATCGTGATCCGGTGCTGCTGCAGCAGCTGCTTGCCGAAGTCGCGGATCAGCGTGCTGGTCATCTCCGAGTCGACGCCCGAGTTGAGCGCGAGGGCCGCGGCGGCGGGGCCGTCGGCGGCGACGCCGTGCCCGCACTCGCCCGCGTCGGGGTTCTTCGGCGGACACGCGCGCATCTCGGAGACGGCGGTCCAGTCGCTCTCGACGAACCCGTCGAAGTTCCATTCACCCTTGAGGATCTCGTTCATCGTGTAGTCGTTGCCGCAGCCGGGCACGCCGTTGATCGCGTTGAACGAGCACATCGCGGTGTCGGCGCCCGCGTCGATCGCGGCCTTGAACGGCGGCAGGTAGAAGTTCCGCAGCCGCTGCTCCGACATGTCGGTCGTGTTGTAGTCCCGGCCCGCCTCGGGCTGGCCGTAGGCCACGAAGTGCTTCGGGCTCGCGACCAGCTTGTCGGTCGCGCTGTAGTCCTTCCCCTGGATCGCCTTCACGCGGGCGGCGGCATACACCGCGTTCAGATAGGGATCCTCGCCGGCCGCCTCGGAGATGCGCCCCCACCGCGGCTCGTGCGAGACGTCGATCATCGGCGCGTAGGTCTGCTTCAGCCCCACCGCGGCCGACTCCCGCGCGCCGTAGGTGTGGTCGTCGAACGCGACCTGCGAGTCGAAGCTCGCCCCCGCAGCGAGCGGGATCGGGAAGATCGTGCGGAAGCCGTGGATCGTGTCGAACGCGAAGAGGAGCGGGATCTTGAGCCGCGACTCCTCGACGGCGATGCGCTGGAGCTCCCTGATCCGCGCGGGATCGGTGACGCTGAGGACAGAGCCGAGCCCGTGGCGGACCTCCCCTTCGGTGACGAGAAAGTCCGGAAGCAGCTGGATCTGCTCCAGCTTCTCCTCGAGCGTCATCCTCGAGACCAGGTCGTCGACCCGTGCCTCGATCTTGCCGTTTGCAGGCTTCCGTGTGGGCTGGAGCGCCTGCTCGTCCCCCGCCTTCGTCGCCGCGACCATGCCACCTGCGGCCGCCGCGCCGAAGGCGAGGATCAACACGGCAGCCGCGACCGTGAGCCTGAACCTCGTCATGTTTTTCGCCCCCTTGGAGGAGTAGCGGTACCGGAGGGGCGGTACCCCTGGCTCCAAGAGCCAAACGCGGTCCGGCTAGGCCGCTTCGGTGTCCGGCACGAGCTCCTGGGCCTCCGCCGCGGTCAGCGGGTAGTGGCAGGCGGTGAGCTGCCCGGCGACGCCTTTCGGCTCGAGGGGCGGCTCGACGAGGCTGCAGAGCTCCTGCGCCTTCGGGCAGCGCGTGTGGAAGCGGCACGCCGACGGCGGGTCGATCGGGCTCGGGACGTCACCGCGCAGGACGACGCGGCGCGTTTCCCGGGCCTGGGCGCTCGGGACCGGAACCGCCGAGAGCAGGGCGCCGGTGTAGGGGTGCCGCGGATGCGTGTAGAGCCGGTCCGGGTCGGCGACCTCGACGATCTTGCCGAGATACATGACCGCCACTCGGTCGCAGAGGTGGCGGACGACCGAGAGGTCGTGGGAGATGAAGACGAGCGTCAGCCCGAGATCGTCGCGGAGGTCCTGGAGCAGGTTCAGCACCTGCGCCCGGATGGACACGTCGAGCGCGGAGACGGGCTCGTCCGCCACGATCATCCTCGGGTTGGTGACGATCGCACGGGCGATGCCGACGCGCTGGCGCTGGCCGCCCGAGAACTCGTGCGGGTAGCGGTTGTAGTGCTCCGGGTTCAGCCCGACCCGCTCCATCACCTCGCGCACGCGGGCGCGCCGCTCGGCCTTGGTCCCCCGCCGGTGGACGCGGAGCGGCTCGGCGATGATCGTCCCGACCGGCCGGCGCGGGTTCAGCGAGGAGTACGGGTCCTGGAAGATCATCTGCATTTCGCGCCGGAGCGGCCGCAGCTTCCGTCGTGACCGGTGGGTGATGTCGACGCCGTCGAAGTAGATCTCGCCGCTCGTCGGCTCCAGCAGTCGCGTGATGAGGCGGGCGGTCGTCGTCTTCCCGCAGCCGGTCTCCCCCACCAGTCCGAGCGTCTCGCCGGCGCGCACGTGGAGCGACACGCCGTCGACCGCGTGCACGACGCGGAGGTCGCGCCCGGCCATCACCCCGCGGTTCACCGGGAAGTGCTTCACGAGCCCGCGGACGACGAGCAGGTCGCTCATGCGGCTGCCGGCCTCGAACGCAGCCGTCGCCAGATGCGCCGCTTCTCCGCGACCGGCAGGTGGCAGGCAACGAGGTGGCCCGGGTCCGACGCGAGCAGCCCGGGGTCGATCGAGCGGCAGATCGGCATCGTGTACGGACAGCGCGGATGGAAGTGGCAGCCGCTCGGAAGGTCGATCAGGCTGGGCGGAGCGCCCTCGATCGGCGTCAGGCGCGACCGCCGGGGGCTGTCCAGCCGGGGAATCGACTCCAGCAGGCCCCACGTGTACGGGTGCTCGGGCGCGTCGAGGATCGTCGTGCGCGACCCCTGCTCGACGATCCGGCCGGCGTACATGACCGCGACCCGGTCGGCGGTCTCGGCGATGACGCCGAGGTCGTGGGTGATCAGCACGACGGCGGTCGAGAACTCCCGCTGGAGCGTCCTGATCAGCTCGAGGATCTGCGCCTGGACGGTGACGTCGAGCGCCGTCGTGGGCTCGTCGGCGATCAGTACGTCCGGTCCGAGCACGAGCGCCATCGCGATCATTACCCGCTGCCGCATCCCGCCGGAGAGCTGGTGCGGATACGCGTCGACCAGCGCGGCCGGGTTCGGGATCTCCACGGAGGCGAGCGCCTGGATTGCGCGGCTCCTCGCCGCCCGTTTGGACACCCGCTCGTGCGCGCGTATCGCCTCCTCGATCTGCCAGCCGACCTTGTAGAGCGGGTGCAGCGACGAGAGCGGGTCCTGGAAGATCATCGCGATCCGCCGGCCGCGGATAGCCCTCAGCCGGTCGCTGGAAAGTCGCAGCAGGTCGAGGCCGTCGAACAGGACCTCGCCGCTCACCGTGGCGTTCGGCAGCCGCGTCAGGCCCATCACCGTCATCGCCGTGACGCTCTTGCCCGAGCCGGACTCGCCGACGACCCCGAGCGTCTGTCCGCGCTCGACCGAGGTCGACACGCCGTCGACCGCGTGGACGACGCCGTCCCGCGTCTGGAAGGTGACGCGCAGGTCGCGGATCTCCAGCAGGGCGGCCACGTCAGTAGCGCACGCGCGGGTCGAGGAACGCGTACGCGATGTCGACGATCAGGTTCGCCACGATGATGAAGATCGCCCCGAACAGCACCGTGCCCTGGATCGCCGGCAGATCGGAGTTGACGATCGAGTCGTAGGCGAAGCGGCCGACTCCCGGGATGTTGAACACCGTCTCGGTGAGCACGGCGCCGCCCAGCAGGATCCCGATGTCGAGCCCCGCGATGGTGACGACCGGCGTCAGCGCCGCACGGAGACCGTGCTTGAGCACGACGCGCTTCTCTCCGAGGCCCTTCGCGCGTGCCGTACGGATGTAGTCCTCGCCCAGGACCTCGATCAGGTTGCCGCGCACCATCCGCGCGTAGAAGGCCGCGAAGGCCGCCGCGAGCACGAACCAGGGCAAGATCAGCGACTTGAACCAGCCGGTGGGATCCTGGGTGAGCGGCACGTAGCTCCCGGCGCCGCCGAAGAGCGGGATGCGGCCGATGTCGTCGGCGAACATGAAGAGCGCGACGAGCCCGAGCCAGTAGACCGGCGCCGAGATGCCGACGAGCGCGGCGCCCATGGCGAACCGGTCGAGCAGCGAGCGCGGCCGGACCGCCGAGAGGACGCCGATCGGGATGCCGATCAGCAGCCAGACCACGACCGCCCCGACCGTCAGGGAGAGGGTCGCCGGCAGGCGCGAGAAGATCTCCGACCGGACGGAGACGTTGTTCTGGTACGAGTAGCCGAGGTCGAAGTGCAGGACCAGGTTCTTCATGTAGATGGAGAACTGGTCGTAGACGGGCCGATCGAGGCCGAGCGCGTGGCGGATCTGCGCGATCAGCTCGGGGGTGGCCTGCCTCCCAGCGCGGAGAGCGGCCGGGTCCGCCGACGGGAAGGCGTAGAAGATCAGGAACGTCAGCGCGCTGACGATCCCGAGCATCGCGATCGCCCAGAGCAGGCGCCGGATGATGTAGAGCGTCATCGACGACCCCAGCCACCGGGGGAGCGCCCGGGGCGGGCGAGGGCCCGGGCGCTCCAGCTCGACCGGTGAGGACGTAACCGCCACCGGCCTACTTGACGGCCATGAAGGTCACGTCCGGGCTGCCGCCGTTCCACAGCTCGGCAGCCGGCGTGACATGGCTCGAGAACAGCGTGGGGAAGTCCTCCCAGAGCCACGGGATCGCCCCGGCCGTCTTCGTCACTTCCTTGTCGATCCGGCCCCAGTCGGCGTAGCGCTGGCTCGGGTTGATCACGCGCTTGGCCTGGTCCATCTGCTTGTTGAGGCTCGGAATGTCGAGCAGCGGCCAGTTGGAGTTGTTCACCGAGGTGATGCTCTGGCCGTTGAACGTCACGTTAAGGATCGCCTGCGGCTCGTGGAAGTCGGGCAGCCACCCGACGTTCGGGCAGACGTTCGGCTCGTTCTTCGGGACGCTGCAGAACCGCGTGTACATGGTCGAGTGCGTGACCGAGATCGTCTTCACCCGGAGGCCGATCTTGGCCAGGTCGGCCGCAACCACCTGGGCGGTGTTGGAGCCCGGCGGCGTGTTGTCGGCGACCATCGTCAGCTGCTTCCCCGTGTACATCCCGCTCGGGTAGCCCGCTGCACGCATGAGCGACTTCGCCTTCGCCACGTTGCCGGAGAAGTCCGGGCTCGGGAACGGATCGAAGCCGAGCCCGCCCGACTGGACGAAGCCCTTGTTCCCGAAGCTCGGGTCGATGAAGTGCGTGGCGATCCGCCCGTCGATGGGCCCGCCGCGCGTCAGGCGCAGGGCGTTGCGGTCGAGCACGTAGGCGACTGCCTCGCGGACGTCGAGCTTGTTGAACGGCGCCTTGCGAGTGTTCAGCGCGATGTAGCGGCTTCCGCCCGTGGGCGTGAAGACCAGCTGCGAGCGCTGGGCCTTGTTGCTCTGGATCGACCGCAGCTCGGCCGGCGTGGGCGGCGTGTCGCCGTTCACGTCAGCCGACCCGCTCAGGATCTGACGCGTCATCACGGTCGGATCCTGGAAGCCCTCCTTGAAGAGGATCTTGTCGGCGTTGGCCGGGCGCCAGCTCGTGCTCGCGTTCCAGTTCGGGTTGCGGACGAGCTCGATCAGCTTGCCCGGCTGGTAGCCGATGCCGTTGATGTTGCCGGACGCGTTGTTCTTGATCATGTACGGCCCGGTCGCAACCTGGTGCAGCCCGTAGTTCGACAGGGTCTGGTTGTCGTACTTCCGCGCGTACTCGGCGGGCACCGGGGCAGTGAGGGGCAGCCCGAGCGCGCCCACGAACACACCGAGCGGCTGCTTGAGCTTGAACACGATCGTGGTCGGGTTCGGGGTCTGGATGCCGCTGATGCTCGGCACCTTCGCGGCGGCCTTCGCCGGCGCCCCGACGAGGTCGCCGAAGTAGGCCTGGACGTAGCCGCCGGCCACGCTCGTCGCGAAGCCGCGCTCGATCGCGTACTTGACGTCGCTCGAGGTGACCTCACGGTTCACGGGCGGGCTGAAGCGAACGCCCTTGCGGATGTGCACCGTCACGGTCTTGCCGTCCTTCGAGACCTTCGGCATGGCCGACGCGAGGTCGGGAATGGCGTTGACGCTGTTCGGCTTGAAGGCGAGCAGCGGCCGCTGTGTGGCGTACGTGATCTCGTACGAGAACGAGTAGTACGCCTGGCCCGGGTCGATGTGGTCGACGTCGCCGGCGGACAGCACGGTGATCGTGCCGCCCTTCTTCGCAGGGTCACTCCCCTTCGCGGCGGCTCCGTAGCTCCGCAGCGAGCCCGACGCGGACGTCGTGGTCGTGCCCGTGCTCGAGCTTGCGCTCGAGTCGGAGCCGGAGCCGCAACCGGCGGCTGCCAGGCCGAGGAAGGTGACGAGCACCGCGGCCGCGGCCGCGGACATGGTTTTCATTGGTTCTCCTTTCCGATGCGCGTTGCGGCCATCGTTCAGGCCGCCATGCGCGGGTCGAGGGCGTCGCGGACGCCGTCTCCGACGAGGTTGAAAGCCAGCACGGTGAGGAGGAGGGCGGCCCCCGGGAACGCGAAGAACCACCAGGCCGTGTTGAAGATCGGGGTGGCCTCGGCGATCATCTCGCCCCAGCTCGCCTGGGGCGGGTTGATGCCGACGCCGAGGTACGAAAGCGCCGCCTCGAGCAGGATGTTCTGCGGAATCAGCAGCGTCGTCACGACGACGATCGGCGCGACGAGGTTGGGCAGGATCTCGCGGAAGAGGATCGCCGCGTCGCTCGCGCCGACGGCGCGCGCCGCCTCCACGAACTCCTTCTCGCGGAGCGAGAGCACCTGGCCACGGATGAGGCGGCCGACGTACGTCCAGTTGATGATCACGATCGCCGCGACCACCGTCGACAGGCCCGGCTTGATCAGGCCGCGGACGCAGCCGTTCCCGAGCGAACAGGCCGACGCGATCCCGAGCGCCAGCAGGAGGACGGGAAAGGCGAGCGTGACGTCGATCACGCGCGAGATGAGCGTGTCGGTTACGCCGCGGTAATACCCGGCGAGCAACCCGAAGATCACGCCGGTGATCACCGCGAGCGTGGTTGCGAAGAGCGCGACCTCGAGCGAGACCCGCGCGCCGTAGAGCACGCGCGAGAACACGTCCTCACCGACGGTGTCGACGCCGAACAGGAAGCGCGAGGACGGGCCCGTGGGCGTCCCGTACTGCTGATCGAGGGCCGCCGGGTACTGCGCGTTCGGCGGGTGGGCGATTGCCTTGACGATCACCGGCGCCAGGAGCGCCAGCAGGATCTCCACGACGATGAACACCATCGCGGCGACCGCGAGCTTGTCCCGCCGGAACTGCTCGAAGAAGAGCTGCCAGGGCGTCCGGCCGGCGACAGCGCCGCTCCCGCGCGGCGCGGGAGCGGCGACGTCCCCTGGAGCCGTGCCGGGGGTGGGTGAGACGAGGAGATCGGACATCGGCTCTCATCGGTTCAGGGTGCTCATCCGGCGGCGGTTGGGTCATCGTGCGGACGGAGGATCCGTACGCCGCTTTTGGGGGACGCGGAGTAGGAGACCGAGCGGTCCTCCGGTTCAGCCTTTCGGCGTCTAACTTCGCTGAGCTGCGTGGCCGAGCCGGGGCAGCAGCCGCCGGTGGGGCCGGCCTTCCTCCGGTCCTGCCTCCCAGCGGAAGCGGCGGACCGCGACCGCCAGGCCGACGACGCCCCAGGCGGCGATCTCGGCGAGGTCGCCGAACGCGAAGCCGCTGCCCGTGGTGTACGGGCTGAAGCAGGCCGTGAACGCCTCGACCAGGTGGCTGAGCGGGAAGATGTGGGCGACCCTCACGACCCAGTCCGGCGCATTCGTGAGCGGGAAGAAGACGCCCGACAGGAAGAGCAGCGGGAACAGGGTCAGGTTCGAGATCGCGGGAGCGGTGTCCGCGCGGCGCACGAAGGTCGAGACCGCGAGCCCGATCGCGGCCAGGCAGGCGGCGCCGAGGAACGCAGTGACGATCGCGGCCGGGAGGAGGCTCGGATAGATGTGGACGCCGAACGCCGGCACGGACACGACGATCATCAGCGCCGCGCCGGCGACACCCATGACGACGACCGAGACGAGCCAGGCGGCCAGGTAGGTCCAGGGGCTCAGCGGCGTCCCGCGAACGCGCTTGAGGATCCCCAGCTCGCGGGCACTGGCCAGGCCGAAGATCGGCACCGTGTAGCACGACACTGCCAGCGCGTAGATCCCGATCGAAGGCGCGAAGTACTGGGCATAGTCGACCTTCCCTCCCGGCACGCTCACCTGGGTGCCGCGGCTGGTCGCGTTCAGCAGCGCGAGCAGGACGAGCGGGAAGATCAGCGCGAAGAACGCGGCCCGCGGCGTGCGCCGGATGATGACCAGGCGGGCGCGCACCCAGTGGGCGAGCAGTTGGAGCTCCGAGCGGCTAGGCCGCCTCACGGCGCCTCTCGTCGGTCAGCTCGAGGTAGACGTCCTCGAGCGACGGGCGGGTGACCGTGAGGCCGTCCAGCTCTTCGCCGCGGTCGGAGGCCCAGATCACGAGCTCGCGCAGGTCCCGGGTCGGCGCTCGGGTGCGGAACGTGAGCCGGCCGTCGGCCTGCTCGAGGGCGACGTCGCCCGGGATGGGCAGCTCGCCGACGTCGACGCCGTCGGGCCGGCGGAAGGTGACGACGGCGAGCCCGTGCTCGCGGCCGGCCAGGGTCGACGGGTCGCCCTCGGCGACGATCCGGCCCGCGGCGATCACGGCGACGCGATCGGCGAGCCGCTGGGCCTCCTCCATGTAGTGCGTGGTCAGCAGGATCGTCTTGCGGAGGGAGCGCAGGCCGTCGACCAGCTCCCAGGCGCGTCGCCGCGCGGAGGGGTCGAAGCCGGTCGTGGGCTCGTCGAGAAAGATCAGCTCGGGGTCGCCGGCGATCCCCACGGCCAGGTCGAGCCTGCGCTTCTGCCCGCCCGAGAGCGTCTCCACCCGGGCGTTTCGCTTCTCCTGGAGCCCGACGAGCTCGACGACCTCGTCGACCGGGCGCGGCCGTGGGTACGCGGCGCTGTACAGCGCGACGACCTCGCGGACGGTGAGCACAGGCTCGAGCCCGCCCTCCTGCGGGACGATGCCGATGCGCTCGCGCAGCTCGCGCGGCCGCAGGCCGGGGTCGAAGCCGAGCACGTCGACGTCGCCGCCGCTGCGGGCGCGATGTCCCTCGAGGATCTCGACGACGGTCGTCTTCCCGGCCCCGTTGGGCCCGAGCAGGCCGAAGACCTCGCCCCTGTCGATCGTCAGGTCGATCCCCGCGACCGCCTCCAGCGACTCGTATGCCTTCCGGAGGCCGCGAGCCCTGACGACGGGGCGGCTCACGCCGCGAGTGCCGCGTGCATCCGCGCGAGCGCCTGAGCTTCCAGCTGGCGCACGCGCTCCCGGGTCAGATCGAGCTCGCGCCCGATCGCCTCCAGCGTCCAGGGATCGCCCTGGAACCCGAAGCGCAGCTCCAGGATCCGGCGCTCGCGCTCGGGCAGGTCCTCGAGGGCGCGCCGCACTCCTTCGCGGCGAAGTGCTTCTTCCGCCTCGTCCAGGGGGTCGACGGCCTCTTCGTCGGGCAGCAGCTCGCCCAGCTCGCTCTCCTCATCGGCGCCGGTGCGCTGGTTCAGCGAGAGGGCGGTGCGAGCGGCGCCGAGCGCCTCGAGCACGTGCCGCTTCGGGATCCCGGTCGCCTCGGCGAGCTCGTCGGGCGTCGGCTCCCTGCCCAGCTCGGTCTCGAGCATGCGGGCGGCGCGTGCCAGCTTCTGCCTGCGCTCGACGACGTGTACGGGCACGCGGATGGTGTGCGCGTGGTTGGCGACCGCGCGCTGCACCGACTGGCGGATCCACCACGTGGCATAGGTCGAGAACTTGAACCCTCGGCGCCAGTCGAACTTCTCGACCGCCCGGTTGAGGCCCAGCGCGCCCTCCTGGATCAGGTCCAGGAACGGCACCGACAGGCCTCGGTAGTCCTTCGCGATCGAGACGACCAGGCGCAGGTTCGCCTCGATCATCCTCCGCTTCGCGACCGGGTCGCCGCGCTCGATGCGCTTCGCGAGCACGACCTCCTCGGACGCGGTCAGCAGCCGATGCCGGCCGATGCCGGCGAGGAAGAGCTGCAGCGTGTCCGACTCGCCCGCCGGCTCGCGGTGCGACTCCTCTGCGAGAGCCGCGCTCGAGATCGTCGATCGGCGGTAGGGCATGACCGTGCCAAGTCTGGTACGGACAGTGCTCCGGTTTGATCGACCGGCGGGAGGATCGTCGCGTCGACCGTGTCCGCCGATCGGACGAGTTCGTACTCCTCCCAATCGCCGGCGATCGGCTGAGCCTCCCGCCGCCGACACGCGAGACTCAACCCGACGATCGTCCGAGCGGACGATGCTCAGCGGGTGCGGCGCCCGGCACGCTGGATGCCAGCGCCATGTCCGACACCAGGTCAGCCGCGACGACCTCATCACCGACCCACCAATCGCCTCCGAGCGCCGAGCAGCTGCTCAACCGAGCTGCCGAGCTGATCGCCTCGGGGTGGTCGCAGAACGCGCTCGCGCGCGACGACCGCGGCCGCCAGGTCGAGCCGTGGAGCGAGCAGGCCCGCCGCTGGTCGCCGCTGGGAGCGCTCACCCGCGTCTGGCACGACGGCCGCGGCGACGAGCTCGAGGTCTTCGAGGCCGCCTACGCGGCGCTGGCCATCGCCACGGGCGGCCGGCCGGAGGAATGGAACGACGCCCGCTGGCGCTCGAAGCGCCACGTCCTCAGGGCGTTCTCCCGCGCGCGCGACTACCTGCCGGGGGTCTGGCAGCACCTGGACGCGGGTTAAGCCCCGCCGCTACAGGCCCGCGGGGAATGCGTAGCTCGCAGGCAGCGGCCGCGCGAGCTGCTTCGGCGTCCCGTACGCCAGGACGATCTCCTGGTGCGGCGCGAGCACGATCTTGCCGGGATCGCCGTCGACGGGCTTCCCGTCCACGAAGGCCTTCAGCTCCTTCCCGCCGCCGGCGGTGTAGCCGCCGAGGTGCGACGCGTCGAGCCGCACGCCCCACACGCCGAAGAACTCGCCGAGCGTGAACTTGCGGACGGTCGGAGACTCGACGTGCATGACGCCGCTCTCGTCGTGCGTGTGCAGCGGCGAGATGAACCGGTAGTCCGGGTCGATGCCGATCCCGGCCGGGACGACCACATGCTTGCCGTCGACGAAGATGTCGAGGTGCTGGTGGATGTGGAGGGCCGTTCCCTCGACTCCGAGCGCCGGCAGCTTGAGCGCGGCGAGCCGTGCGCCCAGGAGTCCTGCATTCTGCGGCCAGGGCGCCGGGCCGTTCAGCTGGCCCGGGAGGTTCGAGGGCACCGCGGTCGCGTTGGACGAGCCGGGCTGGCCGAACGCGAACGCGACCGCGGCGAGCGCCACGACGAGCGTGACGCCCGCAAGAACCGCGTAGCGACGCCGGCTCAAGGCCGCTCCGCGGTCCTCACGGGCGCATCGATACGGTCTGCGACGCCGACGCTCACTCTCTCAGCGCGATGGTCGCCCCGCGTGCGTCTCCGCAACATCGGTCGAACGGACGAGGCGGCGGCCCAAGCCGCCGGACGACCGGACGACGGTTCGCTCCAAGCGCGTCACCAGGACGAGGGCGAGGACGGCCACGACGCCCCCGACCGCCACGTCGAGGACGTAGTGGTTGGCGGTCGCCACCACCGAGAACGCCATCGCCGCCGGTATGAAAACGGCGAAAACGTAGGCAGCTCGTCGTCGCCCGGCCTGCCAGACGGCGTATCCGACCAGCAGGCTCCAGCCGAAGTGGAGACTGGGCATGGCCGCGTACCGGTTGGTCAGCCCGAGCGGCTGCATCGTGCGGTACCAGCCCGCTCCGCGTCGGATCGTGTCCGTCAGCTGGGGGTCGACCAGGCGCGGCGGCGCCACCGGCAGCAAGGCGAAGAAGGCGAAGCCGATCAGGCCCGAGACGAAGACCGAGTTCCGCAGCAGCGCGTACTCATCGCGATGGCGTGCGTAGAGCAGCACCGCTGTCCCCGCCAGCACCGGCCAGAAGCCCCAGATGTAGTCCCAGTTCACGAGCGTCGTCAGCCACCGGTGCGCGAGCACCGGAGATTGCAGTGCGCCCTCCCAGTCGAGGTGGAGCGCGCGCTCGACGTGAAGGAGCCTCCGCCCGTTCTCGTCGGCCCTGTGGCGACTCCCCTCCGTGAGCACGCGCACGCCGGCGTAGACCAGCGCCGCGAAGAGGATGACCGTGCTCTCGCGCGCGGCCTCGCGGCTCCAGGAACGGGCACCCGCGCTCGACGCGGAGGCCGATCACCGGGCCGCGAGGTGGCCGCTCGGCAAGGCAGCCGGTTCCGGCTCGTGGACGCGCGGCTCACCGGCGTGCGACCGGATCGTCGTCACAGCGACGAGCGCGCCGGCGAAGGCGATCACCGCGGCGACGACGAGCGCGACCGACAGGCCGTGTACGAACGCCTCCGGGCGAAGCGATCCGCCGAGCTCGTGGGCCATGATCGCGCCCATCAGCGCAATGCCGATCGACCCGCCGACCTGACGGGAGGTGTTGAGCACCGCCGAGCCGACCCCGGCTTTGTCGACCGGGACGCCGCTCAAGGCGGCCGCCGAGGCGGGCGTCATGACCGAGGGGATGCCGACGCCGCCGAGGAGCATTCCCGGCACGAGCGCCCAGTAGCTCTCGTGCACGCCGAGCGTCGAGAAGTAGAGGAGCTGCACCCCGACGAGGGTCATGCCCGAAGCCATCAGCGCCCGCGAGCCGAGCCGGTCGGAGATGCGTCCGGTGATCGGTGCCGTCAGGACGACCAGGAGCGTCAGCGGCAGGAACGCGGCGCCGGCCTGCACGGCCGAGTAGCCCAGGACGTTCTGCATGTAGAGCGAGACGAAGAAGAAGACCCCGAACATCGCCAGGGTCACGAGCAGCAGGACGCTGTTCGCTCCGGCGAACGTGCCGTTCTTGAAGAGCGACAGGTCGAGCATCGGCAGCCGCTGGCGCAGCTCGAGCAGGACGAACGCGACCAGCATGACCGCCGCCAGCGCGAAGGCACCGACGATGCGGCCAGAGGTCCAGCCGTGGGTGTTCGCCTCGATCAACGCGTACGTGAGCGAGAACAGCCCTAGACCGGACGTGACCAGCCCGGGCACGTCGAGCCGTTGCTCCTGCGACGCGTCCTTCGACTCGTCGATCAGCAGCAGGCCGGCCAGGATCGCGACGACGCCGATCGGGACGTTGACGTAGAAGATCGAGCTCCAGCCTGCATGCTCGGTCAGCAGTCCGCCCACGAGCGGCCCGATCGCGAGTGCGGTTGCGGAGACGCCGACCCAGATGCCGATCGCCGCTCCGCGCTGTTTCGGCGGGAAGGTGGCGCTGATGATCGAGAGCGTGGCCGGGTTCATCAGCGCGGCCCCCACGCCCTGGACGACGCGCGCGCCGATCAGGAATTCGGCGCTCGGGGCGAGCGCACAGGCCAGCGACGAGGCGGAGAAGATCGCCAGCCCGACGATGAAGATTCGGCGGCGCCCGAACTGGTCAGCGAGCTTGCCGCCGGTCAGGAGGAACGCGGCGAACGTCAGTGCATAGCCGGTGACGATCCACTCGAGCTCGGAGAGCTGTGCTCCGAGGTCGCGCTGGATCGTCGGCAGCGCGACGTTCACCACGGTGTTGTCCAGCATGATCATGAACAGGCCGAGGCTGACCGCACCGAGCGTCCACCACTTCCTGTTCTCGCTGGTGAAGAGGCGTTGTCTCATCCGTTCTCCTTTCGAGCCACGGCCTGGCCGAGAGAGCGGCGGAGGCCGGTTGCGGCCCACCGGCCTCCGCGTCCTTCGGGCTAGCGGCTCCTAGCCAAGGGTGTATGCAACGAGCTCGTCGTTCGCGTGCTTCACGTGGGGTGCTGGCGCGCCGGCGCCGACGAGCAGGGTGCTGCCGTCGATCGCCGGGAACGAGTTCACGCCCGCCGGCGCCTGGGCCGACCACAGGATCGCGCCGTTCTTCGTGCTGAGGGCGTAGATCCGGCCGCTCAGCGTCGAGGTGAAGACGACGTCGTTGGAGACCGTCGCCGCGCCGTAGTCCGCGCTGCCGAACCGCTGGTGCCAGCGCATCGCTCCGGTTGTGGGATCGAGCGCCGCGAGCTGCTCCGGTACCGCCGAAGAGGCCCGCGCGGCTCGCGACCTTGACGGTGCTCGACGTGTAGAGGAAGCCGAGGTTGACGACCGGGACGTAGAGCGAGGTCCCGTCGTACGCCATCGGGGTCTCGACCCCGCCGAGCTCGCCCGGCAGCACCAGGGTGGGCCGCCGCGACAGCCGACCGAGGTCGTGACGGTGCAACCCCACCGCCGTCTGCCAGACGGGCTGGCCGTCCGCTGCGGCGAAGGCGTAGACGCGCCCCATCTTCCCGGCGGCGAAGACGACCTCGGTCGGCGCCCCGTTGATCGGGATCGTCCCGATCACGGGCGAGTCCTGGAGGTCGTAGTCGCGGATGTCGTGCCGGACGACCTGACGGAACCAGAGCACCTTTCCGGTCGTGCCGTCGAGCGAGACGAGCGAGTCGGTGTAGAGGTCCGGCCCCGGCCGGCTCGAGCCGTCCGGGTAGCGCTTCGTCCCGGGGAACGGAGCCGGGTTCGCGACCGCGAGGAACACACGCCCGGCGGAGTCGACCGCCGGCGGGTACCAGAGGCCGCCGCCCGAGTTCACCCTGGCGTCGCCCCAGAGCCTGGCGCCGTCGGAGATCGTGTTGAACTTCCAGCGCGTCGCACCCGTCTGCGCGTCGAGGGCGTAGACGATCCCGTCCCCGTTGCCCGCGTAGAACGCCTTGGAGTTCCCGGGGATCGTGCTGAAGAGGACGGTGCCGTTGTACACCGTCGGCGCCATGTCGATCCCTTCCTTCGAGTTCCTGGTCAGCTTGCGGATCCAGCGCACGTGACCGGTCGCGGGGTCGAGGGCGAACGCGGACCTGTCGGTGGCGCCGAAGAGCGTGTCGTAGCCGAAGGCGACGCCGTTCGGACCGACGCTGGGGCGATTGAACGTGTGCTTCCAGAGCAGTGCGCCGGTGTTGCGGTCGAGCGCGTAGACGTTGCTGCTCAGATCCTGGAGGTAGACCGTGTTTCCGAGCACGATCGGGTTGCTGGAGAACTTCCCGAACGCTCCCTCGCCCCTGAGCCTGAACGTCCATTTCGGCTTAAGAGTCCGCGCGTTGGTCGAGTCGATCTGGCTCGCCGTCGTGGCGCGGGTGTTGCCGAGGTTGAGGTTGTGGCCCGGCCATTGGTTCGCGAAGGCCGTCAGCTCCGGCGGAGGTGCGCCGGGGTTGGTGGACGACCATGCGCTGCCGAGAGCGAGGCCACCGGCTGCGACGACGGCCGCAGCCGACGCCGCAAGGATCAGACGAGTCATGAGGAGCTCCTTCGCGCTATGTGACCTTGAGGACGCCCTTCATGCCCAGCTCGGCGTGGGAGTCCACGGTGCACTTGTAGGGGTGCTTGCCTTTCTTGAGCGTCACGATCAGGCGCGTCGTCTTGCCGGGCCCGATCGACTTCGAGGTGTGGCCGGCGATGGCGAAGTCGTGAGCCGTCGCGCCGATGTTCTTGATCACGAAGGTGATGCGGCCGTGCGGCACGGTGTTCTTGGACAGGACGAACTTGAAGTCCTTGGCCTTGACCTGAACGGTCGTCGCGTGGACGGCCGACATCTGTGCCGCAGCGCCGCCTGCTCCGACGAGAGCGAGCGAGAGCACGGCGACGAGGGCGAGGGAATACCTCTTCATCTCGAGTACCTCCTGCTGAAGATCAGAAGCTGAGATTCAGAATCGCCGCGGTCACGCCGCGACCGGCATCCGCCGCCCGGACGATCGGGAGGGCGTTGCTCCCGCCGAGAACGGATGACGCAAGGCTCCTCCGAGCTGTGGTCGGACGCGACCGCGGAGTCGTGCGACCGCGCGAGTGCGCCGCGCGGCCTTGCGTGCAACGCTCAGATCGCAATGAGCAGGATCCACAGCAGAGGCTTTCAGCGGGTGGTCTCGGTCGCGCTGCTCGGCCTCGTGGTCGTGCTGATGGTCGCGCGCGTCGTCGCGAGAACCCACATCTAGAAGCGGCGGGGGATGGCAAGACTCCTGCGCTCGCAGGAACTGCCGTCCTCACGCGGATCGTTCGACCGTCCGATTGCCGACGATGCCGCCGGCTTCCATGCTGGCGGTGGATGGCATCGGTCAACGGCACCAGGCATGCAGAGCTTGCGGCGGCGACCGCCAAGGCGGTGGCCGCGGAGCGGCTGGCCGGAGCCGTCATGAGCGCGTTCGACATCTGCGAGCAGGACGGCGTTCCGCTCTCTCAGCTCCAGAAGGTCGCGCTGGTCGAGGCCGTGCTGCTCGAGTTCGACGGCCTCGAGGAGCACCTGCGCTCGCTCGCCGCGGTCGAGGAGCAGCTGCGCGGGCTCCGCGCCCGGGCGCTGTCGCGTCCGAACGGCGCTAGCGACGCGACCTAGTCGGGAACCGTGAGCGCGAGCTCGGGCGCCGGCGGGAGGAACGGAACGCCGCTCCTCGCCGCGTAGGCGTAGGGGTGCCGGAAGGCGTCGAGGGCGACCCGGCTGTCGACCGTGAGCTCGAACGCGTCGCCCGACGACGCGTCCGTCACCGTGACGGTGAGCTCGTCGGTGCGGCGGTCCCACAGCAGCGTGATCGCAACTCCGCCGCTCTCCCGGCTCGCCAGCTCTCGTACGTCATCGCGAATCGACTGGGCCCTGGTCGTCGGTCGGAGGATCAAGCGCATAGGGACGGTTCTAGGTGCCCGCGCCGCGTGCGGCCATCGGCCGCCCGTCCCGCCCGGCGGCCGGAACGCCTCCTCCGTTCGCCCGACGAAGATCGTCCCGCCGATCCTCCAGGCCGGCGATGCCGCTCGGTGTTGCCTCGCTCGCTTCAAGTTCTGCTCGCCGCCCTGTTCGAGCAGATCACCGTCAGCGAGGGGGTGCCCGGTGAGCGCCCCTCCAGCGAGGCCCCGCCGTTGTTGAGGCAACCTTGACTTCGCGACGAAGCCGGTAGGAGACTGGGCGCAACCGAGTAGCGGGCTTGACGCTCGCTCTTGATCTCGGGGGGAGAAGGAGGATCGTGATGATTCTCAAGTCCTTGCTGGCGGTGACCACCATGGTGCTCGCGCTCGCACTGGCACCGATGGCCTCTGCCGAGCAGCCGGACAAGTTCCCGGTGCCCTTGCCAGATGTGACCGGCCAGTTCTGCGCGGACTTCCCGGTGCTCGTCCACGCGACCACGAACCGGGAAGTGATCCACATCTTCAGCAACGGGGCGGCGACCGTCACCGGCGCCCTGAAGGCTGAGGTGACGAATCTGGAGACGGGGAAGACGATCGAGGTCAACATCCCTGGCCCGGGCACGTTCGTTGCCGATGGCTCCGTGCTGCTCGGCCGCGGTGCCTGGCTCTTCTTCGGCGAGGCGGGCGATTTCGGGCCAGGCTCGCCGCCGGAGTTGAGCTACCGAGCAGGCAGGTTCACGATCGACCTGGCGACCGGCGCGATCATCAGCAGCATCGGCCACCAGGTGGATCTCTGCCCGCTGCTCGCGTCCTGAGCGTTCTGCTTGGGGGCGACCGGTTCGCCGGCCGCCCCCGGCGGCGCCGCGCCGCCTGAGGCTCAGCCGTCCCGCGGCAGCCGCACCTCGACCCGCGTGCCGCCTCCGTGCGCCGGAGCGACCATCAGCGTTCCCCCGGCCGCCTCGACGCGGACCCGCTGGGAGGCCAGGCCGATGTGCCCGGTCGCCAGCCGCTCCGAAAGCTCGTCGGAGGGCAGGCCGACACCGTCGTCCTCGACCAGGAGGAGGACGCTGCCGTCGGCGTCCGCCAGCCGGACGAGGACGCTCGAGGCGCGCGCGTGCGCGACGACGTTTGCGAGGAGCTCGCGCGCGGCGGAGAACAGCAGTTGCTCGCGCGAGTGCCTGTTGCGGTAGTGGAAGTCGAGCCGCAGCTCGAAGCCGCCGCGGCTCGCCGCGTTCCTGGCAATCGCCCGGAGCGCGGCCTCGAGCCCGGCCTCGTCGAGGACGTACGGGTGAAGCTCGAAGACCGCGTCGCGCAGCTGCGCCACGCTCTCCGAGAGGGCGTCGTCTGCGCGGCCGAGTGCGGGATGCGACAGCGCCTCCCCGGCCTCCTCGAGCTCGTGGCGGGCCGACAGCAGGTTCTGGATCGCCTGGTCGTGCAGGGCCTCGGCGAGCGCCTTCCGCTCGCGCTGCTCGGCCTCGAGCGCGTCCGCGAGCAACCGTGACCGGCTCTCGGCGAGGCGCGCCACCTGCTCCGTCCGCCGCGCGAGGAGGAGCGAGAGCAGCACGCAGGCCGCGCCGACCCAGGCAAGGAAGCCCGCCTGGGTGAGGATGAAGCGCGCGGCCTCCGGCTGGCTGGCCGCCGGGTGCGCGACCGCCTGGACGACGTACGCCGAGGTCGTCACGACGACGGCGGCCGCGGTGATCGCCGGCCGGAAGCGGAAGGCGACGGCCACCGGCACGAGGAAGAAGGCGAGCCGCGCGTGCGAGAAGGCGCCGCCCGACAGGACGGCGAGCGCGCTGATCGCGGCGATGTCGACACCCGTCGCGGCCAGGGCAAGCCCCTGGCCGACCGGTCGCAGGTGCACCCAGGCGAGCATCCCGGCGCTCCACGCCGAGTAGAGCGCGAGGGTGATCAGGAACCCTTTCTGCTCCGGATTCGGATGCTCGAGCCCCTGGCTGAGCGCGAGGAGGGCGATCGCCGGCAGGCGGAGCCAGGCAACGGCCCGCTCGGCCTCCGCCGTGGCCTCGCTGGGAAAGGCGGGGACGGCCGGGCTCGAAGCCGAAGGCTCGCTTCGGGTCATCCGGGGCGATGCAGTGCTCGTCGGGTTATTCGATCAAGCCGCGACGCATCGCGCTCGCCACCGCGGCCGCACGGTCGGACACGCCGAGCTTCTCGTACAGGTGCTGCACGTGCGTCTTCACGGTCGTGAGCCCGAGGAAGAGCTCCTTCGCGATCTCCGGGAGGCTCTTGCCGCTCGCGATCAGGTGCAGGATCTCCTGCTCGCGCGGCGTCAGCGCCGGCGTGTCGTCCTGCTTGCGGAGGCGGATCTCCGACACCAGGCCCGCGGCGACGTCCGGCGGCACGACGTTCTCGCCGCGGGAGCAGGCGAGCACTGCGTCGACGATCTGCTCGCGCCGCGCCTCCTTCGAGACGAAGCCGGCCGCCCCGGTCTCGAGAGCCTTGTAGACGATGCCGCTGTCGGCGAACGCGGAGACGAGCAGCACGCGGGTCGGCAGCTGCTCGCGCACGATCGCGTTCGTCACCGCCACCCCGTCGAGCTCGGGCAGCTTGTAATCGAGCAGGGCGACGTCCGGACGATGCTGCTGGATCTCGGCGAGCGCCGAGCGCCCGTCCTCGGCCTCGGCGACGATCTCGACCTGCCCGCTCGCCGAAAGGGCGCGCACGACCCCCTCGCGGTAGAGCGGATGGTCGTCCGCCACGACGACCCGAACCCGCTGTTTTCGCTGATCAGGCACCGCTTCGACCATCCTACGCCTGCCCTGCCGGTGCGTTGCCGAGCGTGACCGTCACGGTCCGCGTCTTGCCGCCGCGGACGACCTCGAGCTTGAGCTTGTCGCCGGGTTTGTGCTGTGCCACGGCGTCAGCGAGCTGATCGGAGGTGGTCACGCTCCTGCCGTCGATCCCCACGACGGTGTCTCCGCCCAGGAGCCCGCTGACGCCGTTGACAGTCACCTGGCGGTTCGCGGCTGCGATACCCGCCTTCGCCGCCGGACTGCCCTTGACGACACGGGCGACGACGGCGCCGTTCGCGGGCAGGCCCCGCACGATCCGCGCCAGGGTTGGATCGATCGTCTCGACCTCGACGCCGAGCCACGCGTGCTCGGCGCGCCCGCGAGCGATCAACTGGCGGGCGACGGGCTCCGCGGTCGCGCTTGAGATCGCGAAGCCCACGCCCACGTTTGCATCGACCGTGCCCCCCTCGATCTGCGCATTCACGCCGATGACCCTCCCGTACCGGTCGAGCAACGGCCCCCCTGAGTTTCCGTGGTTGATCGGCGCGTCGGTCTGGATCGCGTTCGGGATCGTGAGGCCGTTGGGCGAGCGAATGTCCCGCCCGGTGGCGCTCACGATCCCGGCCGTCATCGTGCGATCCAGCCCGAACGGGTTGCCGATCGCGTACGCGGGATCCCCCACTTGAATGGGCCCGGCGCCGGCAAACGCGAGCGGATGGAGCGCGGAAGCCGGCGCCTTGACCCTGATCACGGCGAGATCGCTCGCCGCATCGGTTCCGACCGTCGTCGCCGGGTAGGTGACGCCGTCGCTGAAGCCCACCCGGATCTGCGTCGAATGCTGGACGACGTGGTCGTTCGTGACGATGTCGCCCCGACGATCGACGACGAACCCCGAGCCCAGCGCGCCCACCTGCTGCCTCGTCGGCGGCGTGAAGAACGTCGGCGGGATCACGCGGGTCTGGGTGTCGGAGATGACGACAACGCCCGGGGCGTCGCTCTTGTAGATCTGCGCCGCGGTCAGCCCCTTCATGTCGGAAGACGGCGAAGGCGTGGTCACGGTCGGAGTCCTCGCCACGATCGGCGTCGGCGCGTCCGGCCGTGTCGTCGTGCCCGCCGTGGCGTCCCCGCCGGCGAGCATGAGCCCGATCACGCTTCCGGCAAGCGCGCCGACCACAGCCGCGGCCAGCACGATCGCGAGCGTGCGCTTCACCTGTCCACCTGACGTGCGTCGGTCATCTCAAGCCGGATCGTCGCCGCTCGCGATCCTCGCCGCGATAGCCCGCTCGCACGATCGAATCGCCCGCAGGCCCATACCGCCGTAGGAGTGGGCCCTCGTCCAGCCGATCGTCCGGTCAGTGGATGCAGCGCCGGACGGTCAGGCGGGCGGGGCCGAGCCCGGTCGGGTCAAACCGCTCTCGTAGGCGAAGATCACGGCCTGGATCCGGTCGCGGAGGCGAAGCTTCATCAGGATCCGCTTCACGTGCGTCTTCACCGTCGATTCCTCGATCACGAACTCCGCCGCGATCTCGCTGTTGGACAGGCCTCGCGCGATCAGCTCGAGGACCTCGCGCTCGCGCGGAGTCAGCTCCTGAAGCCGTGAGTCGGCAGACGTGTCGGGCGCCGGCTGACCCGCCATCCGCTCGACCACCCGGCGCGTGACCGACGGCGACAGCAGCGAGTCGCCCGCGGCGATCGTGTGCAGCCCGCCGATCAGCTCCTCAGGGGACGTGCGCTTGAGCAGGAACCCGGACGCTCCCGCCCGGAGCGCTCCGAAGATGTAGTCGTCCTCCTCGAAGGTCGTCAGGATCACGACCTTCGCCTCCGGCCGGGCGGCCAGGACCTCACGCGTCGCTGCGATGCCGTCCAGGTTCGGCATGCGTACGTCCATCAGAACGACGTCGGGGCTGAGTCGCCGCACGCGCTCGACGGCATCCCGCCCGTCGCCGGCCTCACCCACCACGTCGATCGTGTCGTCACTGGAGAGCACCGACCTCAGCCCGGCGCGCATGAGGTCGTCGTCGTCGACGAGCAGAACACGCACGGGCGTCATCGTTGCCGTCCTTCCGCATAAGGGAGCTGCGCCCGCACGCGGAAGACCCCGTCGGCTGCCCCTGCGACGAGCGTCCCGCCGAGCAGCGACGCGCGCTCCCGCATGCCGACGATCCCGTGGCCGCCGCCGGCGACGAGGGCCCCGTTCCGAGCCGGGTTCGTCACCGTGAGCTCCACCGCAGTCGAGCCGAACTCGACCTCGACGTCGGCACTCCCGCGCCCGTGCCGCGCGGCGTTCGTCAGCGCCTCCTGGAGGATCCGATAGGCAGCGCGATCGACGCCCGGCGCGAGCGTCCGCCGCGTGCCGGCCACACGGACGGTCACGTCGAGGCCCGACGTGCGGTGGCGCTCCGCAAGCGTGTCCAGCGCGGCCAACCCCGGCGAGGGCTCGACGCCCGCGGCGGCACCGTCGTCGCGCAGGGCGCGAACGAGCTGGTCGATGTCCCCGAGCGTCTCGCGCGCGACGTCCTCGATCGTCTCGATTGCCTCGCGCGAGCGCGCGGGGTCCTGCTCGGCGAGCAGCCGGGCCGCGCCGGCCTGGACGAGGATGACGTTGATCGCGTGCCCCGCCGAGTCGTGCAGGTCGCGTGCGATCCGCGTGCGTTCCTCGGCCGCGGCCAGGCGGCGCTCGCGCTCGGCCTCGCGCTCCGCTCGCAACGCCCGCTCCTCGAACTCGGCGAGGCGCTCCCGACGCAGGCGGGTGCGGTCGCCCGCGAACCAGGCCGCGGCCCAGACGACGGTGCCGAGCACGAGCTCGGGCCCGAACTCCCCCTGGAGCAGGTGCGGCCCCAGCAGGACGGCGAGGCTGGCCACGAGGGCGTACGTCCAGGTCCGCGGGCTCGTCTCGTCGCGGCGCTCCGCGACCGTGTACACCGCGACGGCGAAGCCGATCGGCGGGCCGAGCCCGTACCCGAAGCCGTAGATCGCGGCCGTCGCCAAGGTGACGACGGCGAAGACCGGCAGCGGCGCGAGGCGCCGGGCAGCCAGCGGCAGGGAGGCGAGGGCGGCGAGGACGCCGGCGAGCGCGTCGAAGTCAGGGCCGCTCCGGTCGAAGTTGCCGTGAGACATGGCGCCGAGCGAGAACGCGAAGACGGCGGCAGCGAGCGCCGTGTCGAGCACGAGCTGTCTGCGCTCGATTCCGCGCACAGTCCCGGCAACGTAGCGCTCGTCGCGTCCCACCCGGGGTGGATCCGCGTCCTCCCGCGGGGGGACGCCGAATCTCCTCCCCCCGGGCGTTGTGGGTGCAACGACCGCGCCCGTAGCTTGGACGCCATGACCGCTATCCACGACATAACCCCGTTCCTCGCCGGGTCCGACTGGGACCACGGCGGCTTCTGGTGGCTCCCGTTCTGGCTTCTGTGGCTCGTCCTCTTCGGCGCGGCGATCTGGTTCGTCGTCCGGAAGGCGAGGCCGCGCGGCCCGTCGGCGACCCACATCCTGGCCGAGCGCTACGCGCGCGGCGAGCTCGACACCGAGGAGTACCGCGAACGGCTGAGCGAGCTGAGGAGCCGATGAGCGCCTCGGGCCGTGTCATCGAGACCCGGGACCTCGGCAAGCGCTACGGCGAGCGCGTGGTCGCAGTCGACCGACTGCGGCTGCGCGTTCGCCACGGCGAGGTCTACGGCTTCCTCGGGCCGAACGGCGCCGGCAAGACGACGACGCTGCGGATGCTGCTCGGGCTCGTCCGCCCCACCTCCGGCAGCGCGCTCGTGCTCGGCTCGCGGCCGGGCTCACCCGAGGCTCTGGCCGGCATCGGCGCGCTGATCGAGACGCCGGCCTTCTACCCGTTCCTCTCCGGCCGCGACAACCTACGCGTGCTCGCGCGGCACGCCGGCGTCCATGAGACTCGCATCGCGGCCGTGCTCGACGAGGTCGAGCTGACCCCGCGCGCGGGCGACCGGTTCCAGACCTACTCGCTCGGCATGAAGCAGCGGCTCGGGATCGCGGCCGCACTGCTCAAGGACCCGGAGCTGCTGATCCTCGACGAGCCGACCAACGGCATGGACCCGGCCGGCATGGCCGAGATGCGCGGCTTCATCCGCGACCTCGGACGCGAAGGGCGCACCGTCCTGCTCTCCAGCCACCTCATGACCGAGGTGGAGCAGATCTCCGACCGCGTCGGCGTGATCAGCCGCGGCACGCTCGTCGCCGAGGGGACGGTCGACGAGCTCCGAGGCAGCGAGAGCCTCTGGCTGCGGGCGGAGCCGCTCGACGAGGCAGCTCGCATCGTCCGCGGTCTCCGCGGGATCGGAGAGGTCGCGCGGGTCGACGGCGGCCTGCGCGTGGCGACCGACGTCGCCGCGGCGCCCGAGATCAACCGCGCGCTGGTCGAGGCCGGAATCGCGGTGGGCGAGCTCCGCCCGCAGCGGGCCTCGCTGGAGAAGGTGTTCCTCGAATTGACGGAGGAGGCAGCAGCATGACCCGTAGCGTTCTCGCCGAGCTTCTGGTGCTGCGGAAGCGCCTGAGCACCTGGATCCTGCTCGGCATCTGGTGGGCGCTGGCGCTGATGTTCGCGTACGTCGTGCCGTACGTGCAGTACCTGAACGGCTCGACCAGGCAGCCGCTCGACGAGCTGCTGCCACAGAACCTGGTCGGCACGCTCATGGCCGGCTTCCCGTTCTTCGGCGGAGTCCTCGCCCTGCAGCTGGGCGTGCTCGCGTTCGGCAGCGAGTACGGCTGGGGGACGCTCAAGGTGCTCTTCACCCAGGGCCCCGGCCGGCTCCGCATCTTCGCCGCGAAGCTGCTCGCGGTCGCCGTGGCCATCGTTCCCTTCGTCCTGGTCGTCTTCGTGACCGGCGCGCTCTCGAGTTACGCGATCGCGCTCCGCGAAGGGGCGGACGTCTCGTGGCCATCCGCCACGCTCCTGCTGCGCGGCCTCGGTGCCGGCTGGCTGATCCTCGCGACCTGGGCGGCCCTGGGCATCCTGCTCGCCGTCGTCTCGCGCGGCACGTCGCTCGCAATCGGCATCGGCATTCTCTACGCGTTCGTAATCGAGGGCCTGCTGAGCGCTCTGGCGAGCGAGGTGAGCGTCCTCGACCGGCTCGTCCAGTTCTTCCTGCGCGCCAACGGCTACTCCCTCGCGGCCGTGCTCGGCGTCTCCGCGGACGACGTCTCCGACAACGGGCCGGGATCGTTCTCGGGGCCGTTCGTCGGCGGAGCCCAGGCGGCGCTCGTGCTCGCGGCGTTCACCGCCGCCGCGGTGGTCGCGTCCGGCTGGCTCCTCCGAAGACGCGACGTCACCTGACGCGGAGGCGGCGAGGGCGTCCCCTGCCGCCTCCGCATCGTCGAGTCAGTGACGCGCGTCGATCTCGCATTCGATATATGTCGCCCGGCACGGTGATCTAGTCGAAGGGGAGAGACATGAAAGGCTCGGATGACGTCCGGCGCCGCTCGCGGCGCCCGGCAACCTTTGCGGCTGCAGCAGTTGCACTCGGCCTCGTGTTGGCCGTGACCGTCTCGGCGGCGAGCGTCTCGGCGCAGACCGCGACGCCGAGGGAATCGTTCAAGCAGCTGCGGCTGCTCAAGGACACCGCCCGCACGGCGCGCTTCTGGACGCGCGCTTCGAAGCCCGGGCGTTCGGCCGGCAGGAAGGTCGGCGTGCACGCGCGGAAGTTCCGCTCCGTCCGGCTCGACACCGCACGCCTGAAGTCCGTTCTCGCGCGCGCGCCGCGCGAGCGCACAGCGGCGGCGCGCACGCGGCCGGTCGTCGTCTCCCTCCCCGCGCCGAACGGCGTCTTCCAGCGCTTCGCGCTCCAGCGCTCGGCGATCATGGCGCCGGGCCTGGCCAGGCGCCATCCGCGAGATCAGGACCTACAGCGGTCGGGGCCTCACCGATCCGACCGCGACGATCCACGTCACCGTCTCGCCACTCGGCTTCCAGGCCTCGGTCCGCTCGGCGAAGGTCGGCACCTGGTACATCGACCCCTACTTCGTCGGCCGGAACCCGAGCGTCTACGCGAGCTACTTCGCCCGCTACGCGAGGGACAGCGACGGCGTCTTCGTCGAGCGCGACGCGGACGGCGCCGAGCTCTCCGTCGACCAGGGCTACTACCACGCCGCCGACACCGTCGAGCTGCAGGGCAGCGGCTTCGCCGCCGACGCGGCGATCGCCGTGACGATCAGCGACCCCGAGGAGAACTTCGCGCCGCGCACCGTGCACGCGAGCACCGACGGGCTCGGCAACTTCACCGCGAGCTTCGTCGCCGACCCCGACGGCAACCTCGAGACCCACATCGTCGAGGCGAGCGACGGCAAGGCGTCGGCCTCGACGAGCTATCAGGTCGTCCGCGACGACGACCCGAGCACGGACCCGCCGACCGGCCCGCAGCTCAGGACCTACCGGCTGGCGATGATCACCGACCCGGGCTACGCCGCCTTCTTCGGCGGCCCCGCGAACGTGACGCCCGCGAAGGTCGCGCTGATGAACCGGGTCTCGCAGGTCTACGAGGACGACATGACGATCCGGCTCCAGCTGATCGCGAGCAACGACCTCCTCAACCTGAACGACTGGGGAGCTGCGACCGCCCCGAACGGGCCCTGCGGCGCCGCCGCCTGCTTCACGCAGTCTCAGGTCACCGGGTGCTCGAGCACGACCCGCGCACGCTTCGTGATCGGCCAGATCATCGGCGCGAGCAACTACGACATCGGGCACCTGGCCCTCGGCCAGCCCGGCGGCGGGGTCGCGAACCTCGGCGTCGTCGGCCGCTCGAACAAGGCCGGCGGCTGCACCGGCATCCCGACCCCGGTCGGCGACTTCTACGCCGTCGACTACGTCGCCCACGAGATGGGCCACCAGTTCGCGGGCAACCACACCTTCAACGGCAACCAGCTCAACTGCTCGGGCGGCAACCGAAGCAACGCCACCTCGGTTGAGCCCGGCAGCGGCTCGTCCGTCATGGCCTACGCCGGCATCTGCCTCACCGACGACCTGCAGCCGCACAGCGATCCGTACTTCTCGCAGCGCAGCCAGCAGGAGATCACCACCTACGTCGCCTCGGCCCAGCTGCCGATCAACGAGGTGCAGACGGTGTCGCTGCGCCACTTCGGCGGCGGCGACGAGGTCCAGGTCGTGACGTTCGGGCCCGGATACTCGGCGGCGAACACCGTCGCGCCGCTCACGTCGACGATCAACGCGGTGCCGAGCGCAACGTCGCGCGGCGGCGCCGAGGAGAACGGCAACACCGTCACGATCGCGACCGCGGCGACCCACTCGCTGCAGCCGGGTGACGTGGTCACGATCTCGGGCGTCGCGGAGGCCGGCTACAACGGCACCTTCACCATCACCGCCGTGCCGACCACGCGCTCGTTCCAGTACACGAACCCGGTCGCGGGGCTGCCGGTATCCGGCGGCGGAACGGTCTCACCGGCCGTGCCCGGTGCGAGCTCGATCGGGCACCACCGCGACGATCCGCACGACGGTCGCGCACAACCGGTCGGTCGGCGACGTCGTGACGATCACGGGCGTCGGCGTGGCCGGCTACAACGGCACGTTCACGATCACCGCCGTCCCGACACCGCGGACGTTCCAGTACACGCTGGCGACGCCCGATCTGGCGAGCTCCGGGGGCGGCACGTCCACGTACTTCTCCCCGTTCCGCGTCCGGATCGGCGGCAACGACTCCGACCTGATCGGCGGCACCGGGCTTCCGTACAACAACGCGAACCTGACCACCGCGATCAACGCGATCCCCGGCTTCGCCGGCACCGCCACCGTGACGGGAGCGGCGACGACCGGGTTCACGATCACGTACACCGGAGCCTCGGCGGGTCTCGACGTCCCGAATGCCGAGCTCGTCGGCCTCAGCTGCGGCGGGTGCTACGCGTCGGTCCAGGAGACGAACCACGGCGGCGCGGCCGACTCGTTCCGCCTCGACTACAACGGCTCCCTCTCCGACCCGATCGTGAACGGCGTCAACTACTCGGCCGCGGGGATCCTGGCCGCGCTGACGCCGCTGCTCCCGGTCGGCGGAACGGCGACGGTTGCGGGCTTCGGCGGCGGAGGCTTCAACAACACGGGCTTCCAGGTCACCTACACGGGCACCCTGGCCGCCGCGAACAACCCGGTGACGCTCGGCGTGCAGGACTTCACGGCGGGAGCGTCCGGCTTTACCGGCGAGACCGACAAGGGCGGCGCGGTCGACAACGGCGGCATCGTCTCGAACACCGGCAACACCTTCCCGGCGGTGACCGTGCCCGGCGACTTCACGATCCCGCTGCGGACGCCGTTCGCGCTCACGGGCAGCGCGACCGACGCCGAGGGCGACACGGTCCTCTACGCGTGGGAGCAGAACGACCGCGGAGCCGCGCCCAACGCGGCCGGCACCTCGCTGCTGAACAACGTGAAGACGAACGGGCCGCTGTTCGCGATGTTCCCGAAGTCGGCGCCGATCAGCGAGAGCGACACGCTGCTCTACAACTCGCCGAACGAGAACCACGTGACGACGAGCCCGACCAGGGTCTTCCCCGACCTCGACCAGATCCTGGTCAACAACACGAACGCGGACACCGGGGCCTGCTCGGCCGGGCCGATCGCGCCGCCGGTTCCGATCCCGGTCAAGGAGTGCTACTCGGAGTTCCTCCCGACGTCGGACTACGTGGGCGTCGCCGGCGTGAACGCGGCGCCGACGACCCTGCACTTCCGGCTGACGGCACGTGACCTGCGGCTCGGCGGCGGCGGCAACAACTCCGCCGACGTGACGCTCACCCTGGCGCCGGGCACGGGCCCGTTCCTGGTCACCTCGCCCAACACGGCGGTGACCTATCCGGGCGGCTCGGTCCAGACCGTCACCTGGGACAAGGCCAATACGGACCTGCCGCCGATCGGGACGGCGAACGTGAAGGTCAGCCTGTCCACCGACGGCGGCCACACGTACCCGGTCGTCCTCGCGGCGAGCACCGCGAACGACGGCTCCGAGGCGGTGACGATCCCCAACATCGCGACGAGCGACGCTCGGATCAAGGTCGAGGCGGTCGGCAACATCTTCTTCGACGTCTCGAACGCGGACTTCACGATCACCGACACCGTGAAGCCGACGATCAGCGCGTCGGTGTCGCCGGCGGCGAACGCGGCCGGGTGGCACAAGAGCAACGTCACCGTCACCCTGACCGCCGAGGACGACGCGATGGGCTCCGGTGTGAAGAGCATCACGTACTCCGCCGTCGGCGCACAGCCGATCCCGTCCACGACGGTGAACGGCTCCTCCACGAACGTCGTGATCAGCAGCGAAGGCGTGACCACGCTGAGCTTCTTCGCAACGGACAACGCCGGCAACACGAGCGACGTCGGCAGCGTCACGATCAAGCTCGACAAGACGGCTCCGGAGGCCTACCTTCGCTTCGACCCGGCGAAGACGGACATCGCGGTCTTCGGCCGCGACAGCCTCTCGGGGATCACGGCCGACGCCCTCTCGCCCTCGTCGGTGAGGCGCGTCCAGACCGGAGACCGGAACCTCCGTGCGGAGATCCGGACGTACGACCTGGTCGACGCGGCCGGCAACACGCTGCAGCTCGTCGACTCGGTCGGGCTGACGAAGGACGACGCCACCGCCGGGATCCAGACGCTGCAGTACAACGGCGGTGCCGTGACGCGTCCCCCGTACAGCCTGCTCTTCTTCGAGTGGACGCTGAAGAAGAGCGCGTTCGACACGCTCGACCAGACGTTCCTCGTCTCGCCGAGCCAGTCGTCCAGGGCCACCTGGCGCGCGAAGGACGACCTGACGAAGATCACGACCGTGATCAACGGCGTGGAGACGCGGACGACGGTGCCGGGCATGTTCCTGCTCCGCCTCGCCACGAACAAGGGCGCGCTCTCGATCGAGAGCTCGCCGTAGTGCGGTAAGGGGTCAGATCTTGCGTTGCCGCATCGTGCGGCAATGCAAGATCTGACCCCCTTCCGCTGCGGCTCGCTCAGTCGCGGAGGCGCTTCTCGAACCAGTGATGCGCGTACGGCTCGTCGTTGAAGGCCGGCACCTCGCAGTACCCCGACGAGCGGTAGAGCTGGATCGCCTCGCCGAGCGCGTGGTTGGTCTCGAGTCGGATCGTCGAAGCGCCCGCATCGACGGCATGTCGCTCGAGCTCGCGGAGGATCCGCCGCCCGAGCCCGAGGCCGCGGGCCTCCGGTGCGACCCACATCCGCTTCACCTCGGGAGGCGCGTCACGAAGGTGTTTGAGCCCGCCGCAACCGACCGGCTCTTCGTGAAGGCGCGCGACCAGTAGGAGGCCCTGCGGCGGCGTCAGCTCGTCCTCGCCGGTGATGCTGAGAACCGGGTCGAAGCCGGAGTCGAAGCGATCGGCGAGCTCGGCGAAGTACTGCTGGAGGCACCAGCGCCCGTCCGCGCTGCGCGGCTCCTCGGCCGTGATCTCCACCAGCGAAGCCCGGAGGAGCCGCTCGACTGTCTCTGCCGCAGCCGCGAGCTTTGCTCGCTGGGCGTCGTCGAGGGGCTCGAGGATCGCCCACGCCAGCTGGTCTGACAGGCGGTCCAGCTCCGCCCGCTCCCGCCTGCCGCGGGCGGTCAGCCGCGCCACGCGAACCCGGGCGTCCGAATCGTCCTCCTCGACGACCGCAAGGCCTCGCTTCTCGAGCGACCGGAGCAAGCGGCTGACGTAGCCGGAGTCGAGACCCAGCCTGCGCCGAAGGTCGCGGACGGCGGCTCCCTCGGAACCGATTTCCCACAGGAGGCGGGACTCGCCCAGTGGCCGGTCCCGGCCGAGGTACCGCGTCTCGAGCGCGCCGACCCGCTCGGTGACCGTGCGGTTGAAGCTCCTCAGGCGCGCGACCGTGTCCGACGCCATTCTCTGATCTTAGTCAGAGAATGGCGCTCGGCGTAGGCGACCGCGCCCAGCTTCGCGCTGCCGTCGGCGGGCGGGAGCTACGTCACCGAGATCTGTGACTTCAGCGGCAGCCCACGGCGGTCGCCGCCGACGAGCTGGTGATCCGCGAGAGCGTCGCCCACTGGTCGACCCGCGTGCCCAAGAAGTCGTAGAGGCTCACCCCGAGGACTCCGCAGGCGAACGCCGTGCTCGCGAACGCGTTGACCTCCGACGGGCTGGCGAGGCTCGCGATCCCGCCGATCACGTGAATCGGAACGGTCGAGATCTCTTGTCCCCCGCCGGATGAGCGCCACGTCGTAGAGCGTGTCGGCGCGACCGCGAGCTCCCTTGGGCCCGTACGCGAAGTACGTCATCGGCAGGAACACGTCGAACGATCGCGCCAGCCCTCGGTACGGGAAGCGGGCCAGTACCCGGGGTCGAGCCGAATCCTTCGCCCGGACGGAACGATCGCCCCGAGCGCGTACGAAGGCCCCACAGACGACGGATCGAGGCCGACGGAGCCACAGGAGCCGCGACGTGCGACGGGCCGGCGAGCGCACGAGCCGTGACTCGATGTCGAGCGCGAACGAGTCGAAGCCGTCGCCGTCGATCGTCCGGAACCGGATCGCGCGCATGGTGCGCCTGAAGTCACGACCCGGATCGGCGAGCGACGGCAGATACCAGGCGACGACGTTGATGCCGCGGTCGTGCGCGGCAGCGATGAACCGCGCGACGAGGTCGGTTCGCACGACGTCCTCGCGCGCGGCGGTAGTTCCCCGTCTGCAGGAAGAGCGTGGCGACTCCGTACGTGCTCATCGTCTCGACCGTTCGCTCCGGCTCCGCCCACGCCGCCCCGTCGTAGACGTCGATCCAGGTGCCGAGACCGGCATAGGGATCTACCGAGGCGCCGCGCGCCGCCCACGCAGGCGCCGAGGCCGAGGGTGCGCCGAGCATGGCGGCCACGACGACCAGCGCCCCGGCCAGCACGGCGACGAGTGAGCGCGGAGGCATGACGAGCCGAGTCTCGCATGGTGGAGCCGCAATCGCATCCTCTTTGCGGAGGCGGCCCGCTATGGCGACGGGCGATCGTCGGATGGCGCAAGGCGACCGAGAAACGCGCTCGAGACGACGTAGAAGAGGGCCAGCAGGCCAAAGAGCGCCGCGCTCGCTTCGGGTGAGACGAACGCGACGAGCGTCGCCGCGGCGTACATCGGCAGACCGGGAAGGAAGCTCCGCGTGATTCCGCTGATCGCGTTCGGATCCGCGTCGGGCCGGATCAGTCTCCGGCCGGTGGAGGCGTACAACCAGACGGACAGGAACGTTGCGGACATCGCGAGCATCGTGAATCCGTAGAGAAGCGCTGCAGGCCGGCCGTCGTTGGTACGGATGAACTCCGCGAGCACTCGAGTCGGGAACGGGATGAAGGCCACCGCCAGGAGTAGGCCGAGGTTCAGGAAGAGGAAGGCGCGATCGGCGCGGTCGATTTGCGCGAGCACGACGTGGTGATTGACCCAGATGATCCCGATCGTGGCGAAGCTGATCGCGTAGGCCAGGTACTGGGGCCAGATGTGGAGGAGCGCCTCGCCGAGAGAGTCGTCGAGGCTTGCGGGAAGGGCGACATCGAGGATGAGCAGAGTCGCTGCGATCGCAAAGACGCCGTCCGCGAAGGTCTCGAGTCGCGCTGTGGTCACGGAGGCCAATTTCGCCTGCGCGACGTCGGGTCCTCGTCGCCTGATGGCCTACGAACGGCGTCGCCGGCGTGCGACGAACACGTACTCGCGGCTGTCTTCGGTAAACGGCTCGCCGGCGAAGCCGCCGTAGAGCGCCTCGACCTCGAGCTCGGCGACGTCGAGGAGGCCGAGCCACTCGTTCTTCGTCGTCCACCAGAGGGAGCTCGTCCCGCCGTCGTCGAGCGTGATGTCGATGCGGTTGTCCCCCACCGCGTACCCGATCGTGTGCGGGACCGGCTGATCAAGGTGCTCGCCGTCGAGCCGTGCAGCGATCTGGTGATCGAAGGCGAACGCGTTCCAGGCGAAGCGACCGTCCGGCATGAGCGACGCCGCGACGCGCTCGAAGGTGCGGCGTCGGTCGGCCCAGGTCGGCAGGTGCAGGAGCGCGCGGAACGGGCAGTAGATCAGCGCCGCGGGCTCGTCGAGCTCGAAATCGCGCATGTCGCCCTCGCGCAGGTCGAGCTCCACACCCGCTGCGGCCGCGTTGACTCGCGCCTGCTCGAGCATCGACGGCGACGAGTCGATGCCGAGGACAGGGCGCCCGGTCGCCCGTGCGACGGGAATCGCCACCCGCCCGTTGCCGATCGCCAGCTCGACGAGTGGCCCCTCTGCTTCACGCGCGAGCCCGACGTAGAAGGCCACGTCCGCCGTCATGTCGGCCGACCACTCCTCGTAGCGCTCCGAGAAGGACTCGTCCCAGCTCGTCGCCATGAGCACAGTCTCTACACGGGAGAGAGATCCGCCGCAGTCGTGCGGACGGCGAGGATCCTGGCCGGGCGATCGCCGCTCATCGTCCGAGTCCTCCGCAGTGCTGCTTCACGGTGGCGAGGAGCCCGTCGATGTTCACCGGCTTGGAGACGTAGCCGTCGAAGCCTGCGGCCAGGAACCGCTCGCGGTCACCCTCCATCGCCTGCGCGGTCACGGCGACGACCGGTATCGAGGCGGTGCGCTCGTCCGCACGCAGCCGGCCGAGTGACTCGACGCCGTCGATGTCCGGCAGCTGGACGTCCATGAGCACGAGGTCGGGCCCATGCTCGATCGCCAGCTCCACCGCCCGCCCGCCGCTCGTCGCCTCCAGGGTGCGAGTACCGCATCGCCTGCAGGACGTCACGGAAGAGCTTCATGTTCTTCTCGTTGTCCTCGACCACGAGGATCCGAGCGCCCGCCATGGCTAGGCGGGCCTCGCGGGCAGCGTGAACACGAACGTGCTTCCCTTGCCGAGCTCGCTGTCGACCCAGATCCGGCCGCCGTGCAGCTCGACGAGCCGCTTCGACAGCGCGAGGCCGAGGCCCGTCCCCTCGAGCTGCTCGACTCCCGCCGCGGTCTGCTGGAACTCCTCGAAGATCCGCTCGATGATCCTCCGGGGCGATGCCGGGGCCGGTGTCGGCCACGGAGACTCGCACCTCGCCGTTGACTTGAGTCGCCCCGACGTCGACGGCCCCGCCCGCCGGCGTGAACTTCACCGCATTCGAGAGCAGGTTGAAGATCACCTGTCTGATCCGCCGCTCGTCGCCGTCGACGACGTCGACGCCCGGATTCAGCGCGAGGGCGACCTGAACACCGTCTTGTACCGCGCGCTCACGCATCATCACGACCCCGCGCTCGAGCGCCTCCTGCAGCGAGAACGGCGCCACGTCGAGCTCGATCTGCCCGGCCTCGACCTTGGACAGGTCGAGGATGTCGTTGATCAGCGCCAGCAGGTGGTTGGCCGAGGTGAGGATGTCCTCGAGGTACTCCGCCTGCTTCTCGTTGACCTCGCCGAAGAGCTTCGTGCCCAGCACCTGCGAGAAGCCGATGATCGCGTTCAGGGGCGTCCGCAGCTCGTGCGACATGTTGGCCAGGAACTCCGACTTGTGCCGGCTCGCCGCCTCGAGCTGCCGACCCTTCTCGTCCAGCTCGGCAAGCGCCGTCGCGAGCTCACGAGTTCGCTCCTCGACCTTCTGCTCGAGGCCCGAATACGACTCCTTGAGGCGCGCCGCCATGCGATTGAACTCCTCCGCCAGCGCTCCCAGCTCGTCGTTGCTCGGGATCTCGATCCGCTGGTCGAGGGACCCGGAGCCGATCTTCGCCGCCGCAGCCTGGACCGACTCGATCGGCCGGACGAGCCTGCGAGCGAGGAGCACGCTGGTGGCGATCGCCAGGAGCAGGAACGCAACAAGGAGCAGCGCGGTGCGCCAGATCGCCGCCTTGAGCGGCGCGAACGCCTCGCTCAGCGGCTGCTCGACGAAGACGCGCCAGCCGACCGGCTCGACCAGCTGGAAGGCGCTGAGCACTTTCGTCCCGTCCTGATCGCGCCCGGTGGTCAGCGCGTCGCCGGACGCTTTCTCGTGCCCGCGGATTGCCGCTCGCACCTGGGGAAGCAAGGCGAAGCTCGTATGACGAAGGACGAGGTCGATGTTCGGATGGGTGACGAGCTCGCCGCGCGAATCGACGGCATACGCATATCCCGTCGTTCCGACGCGCGCCCGCTCGATGACCTGCTGCACGGATCGGAGGTCGATCTCGGCGACCACCGCACCGCGTCCCGGCGCGAGCTCGGCCCTGGACACGGTCATGAAGGGCCGGGAGTCGTTGACGAAGTAGACCGGCCCGAAATACCGCTGCTTCGCCCTCGCGACGAGGAACTTCGGGCTCCTGGACAAGTCGGTGCCGCTGCCGACTCGATCAGGATCGAGCTGGGAGGTCCGAACCTGCTCCCTGCCGGCCGCGTCGACGTAGCTCAATTGGCTGATGGACTCATCACGTTCGAGGAGGCGCCCGAAGTCCAGGTTTCGTTCCCTCAGTCCCGCGAGCCCCCGTCGCCGTGGTCGGCTGGGCCACGGCATCGATCTCCAGGAGGATGTCCTCCATGAACTGGTGGACCGAGGTCGCGGCGGAAGAGGCCTTGTCCCGCTCGACGCGTGTCAGAGCCCGCTTGCTGTCCTGGTAGGCGAAGTAGGGCTCCGTGAGCCCGACGGACACCACCGCCGCTGCGACGAGTGTCGTCACGACTGCGGTGTACTTCCAGATCAGCCGCCGGTGCGGCCGTGCGGTTTTCAAGCTGTGCGCTCCCGGCCTCTCCGGCCGGCTACCGGTAGACCTTGTCCGCTCGGATGATCATCTCCTGCGGCACCTTGATGCCGAGACTGCTCGCGGTCTTGAGATTGACCGCGAACTCGACGTCCGGGACGACCTCGACGGGCAGGTCGCGAGGCGACTTCCCCTTGAGGATCGCATCGACGTAGCGGGCGCCGACTCGTCCGATGGGCCGCAGGTCGGATCCGTACGAGAAGAGAGCGCCCTGCTCCACCCACTCCTTGCGGTGCGCCTGGACGGGTAGCCGCGCCCGCTTGGCGAGCCGGATCGTCAGCGCCGAGAAGTTGAGCCGAAGCGTCGACGACAACAGGAATGCGCCGTCGACCTCGCCGGGTCGCAGCGATCCGAAGATGCGCTTGAGGTCCTGCGCGCTCGAGGCTTTCCGAATGTCGAGCTCGAGCGGTCGCGGGAGCTGCGCCGCTGCAGTCCGATACTGCGGAAGGAGCCGCTTCGTACCGGGGTCGGACGGGTCGATCAACGTCAGCACGCGGCGCAGCCGCGGCACGAGGAGCTGGTAGCGCTCGAGTTGCTTGGCGACGATGTCGCGTGCGCCGAAGACGCCGGTCAGGTTTCCGCGTGGGTGAGACAGGCTCTTGACGAGGCCGTCCCGGACCGGATCTGACGGGTGGAGGAAGACGACGGGAATGCGATCCTGGCGTCTGTATGGTCGCCTTCTGGGCCGCCCGAATCGATGTGTCCTCGAAAGCGACGATGGCGTCCACGTGCTCGAAGACGAACTCGTCGGCCTGGGCCTGGGCGGCGTCCGGCTCGAGGTTCCGCCAGATCAGCTTGATGTTCTTGCCCTCGACCCAGCCGAGCTCCTTGAGCCGGGCCTTCAGCGTGCCGAGGGAAGGCGGCACGTGATCGGTCCCGACGTGCATCAGCCCAACGCGCTTGACGGGCTCGGCAGCCGAGCTGTCGTCGGAGGCGTTGCACGCGGCAAGGAATGCGGTCAGCAGGAAAGCGCCGAGCGCCAGTGGGACTCCGCGGTACCACAGCTTCATCCGCGACCCTCGACCGGGACTACGAGCACCCCGAGTCCGTCTCCGTCTAGGAAGCATCGGCATTGGGGTGGGCTCCTCTCCGTTGAGTGGGACCGGCGTGCAACCAACAATAGGAGGGGGAGGCGCGTACTCCAACCCTGGTCGCTTGCGTTTGGCATGGGGTGCAGGCACACCGTTCGACGGATGGCTGGCCCGGCGCTGGGCAAGATCACGCCCTACGCGCGCACGCAATAGCGGCGCACCTGCTCCGGGAACTCGCCCACGCTGATCGGCTTCTCGAGGTAGCCGGCGAAGCCGGCCGCGAGCAGCCAGGCGTCGTCGGCCTGCAGAGCGCTCAGCGCGACGACCGGGAGCTGCGCGGTTCGCGGTCGGCCCCGCAGCTCGCGCGCGACCTGCATCCCGTCCATGTCCGGGAGCCGGAGGTCCAGCAGGACGACATCCGGCAAATGCTCGTCCGCGAGCGCAATGCCCTCGGTGCCGTTCGGCGCCTCGAGCGTCCGGAACCCTGCAGCGCGCAGCACGTCGCGCGCGAGCTTCCGGTTCTTCTCGTTGTCGTCGACGATGAGGACGAGCAGGGGCTCGGCGTCTTCAGGCGGAGGGGCGGGCGCGCTTGGAGGCGGAGGCGTCACCGGCGTATCCTCGTCCCATGACGATCCGGGTGGTCCTTGCGGAGGACCACTACCTCGTACGCGAAGGCATCCACCGCCTGCTCGAGACGCGTCCCGAGTTCGAGGTCGCAGCCGTCTGCGGCGACCTCGGGTCGCTCCTCGCCGCCGTCGACCTCGAGCGACCGGACGTGGTCGTCACCGACATACGCATGCCGCCCGACGGCGTCGACGAGGGAATCCAGGCGGCCGAACGTCTGCGCGAGACGAACCCGGAGGTCGGCGTCGTCGTGCTCAGCCAGTACGCGAATCCAAGCTACGTGCTCACCCTTCTGGAAGGCGGTACCGGAGGACGCGCGTACCTCCTGAAGGAGCGCGTGAAGGATCTGGATCAACTCGCCGGCGCGATCCGCGCAGTCGCGGAGGGCGGGTCGGTCATCGACCCGAAGGTGGTGGAGACGCTGGTGGCGGAGAACGCTCGCGGCGAGGAGTCCCCGCTCAGCCAGTTGACGCCGCGCGAACATGACGTGCTCCGTGAAATGGCCGAGGGAAAGAACAACGCGGCGATCGCCGACGCGCTCGTGCTGACCGAACGATCGGTCGAGAAGGTGATCCACGCGATCTTCCTCAAGCTCGGGCTCACCTGGGAGAAGGCGGTCCACAAGCGGGTAAAGGCAGTGATCCTCTACCTGGCGGACAGCGGCTAGCGTCACCCCGACAGCGGGAGCGAGCCGGATACGCGACAGCCGCCGCCGGGCGCCGATCGGATCATCAGCCCGCCGCCGAGCGCCTCGACGCGGTCGCGCAACCGATCGAATGCTGCGTCGGAGCGGGAGCCGTCCGCCGCCACCTCGAAGGCGATCGCGCCCTCCTGCTCATGCACGGTCAGGCGGGCCCGTGACCCGGCGCCGGCGTGCTCGAACGCCTCGATACAGCACCGGTAGATCGTCCACGCGACCTCGGGCGGGTAGCTCGCTTCCGGTGCGAGCTCGAGCGAGACACGAATGCCGGCGGTCGCGGCCGCCGAGCGCAGCGCCGCTGCCAGGCCGCCGGCCTCGAGTACCGGCGGGTAGATCCGCTGCGCAAGCTGTCCCGCCGCGTCGAGAGCCTGCTCGACGTCGCGCCTGATCTCATCTAGGCGCGCCTTCGTCGTCGCGAGGTCAGCGTCCGCCGACTGGGACGCGAGCTGAAGGTTGACTGCGAGCGCGACCAGGTGCTGCTGCACTCCCTCGTGGAGATCTCGCTCGATTCTGCGGAGATCTGCATCGGCTCCCACGACGAGCCGTTTGCGCGACGCACGCAGCTCCGCCAGCTCGAGCCGAAGGCGGGCGAGCGTCTCGCGCAGTGCCTCGACGGGCGGAGCCTCCAGCTGATCGACCTCCTGGTCGCGTGCTTCGGAAAGTTGTCCGTCATCGCGCCGGCGGCGTCAAGTGGCCCAGCACACCGCGTGAGGGATGGCAGCCTCCCGGCGGACTCGCCTGCCCGCACCGTAGTCACGGCGGCAGCGTGGTCCTAGCCTCGGTGGATCGACCAAAGGAGGCTCGACATGCGAAAGATCCTGTTCACCGTGCTGATTCCCGTGGGGCTCGTCGCCGGGATCGTCACGAGCTTCGCGCTCGCGACATCGAGTTTGGGGGTGACGAGCACGCCGCTCGCGGCGGGAACCCTCGATCCCGTCAACGTCAAGGTCAAGACGGGCGCATGGAAGGGACGGATCTCGTCCAAGGGGACCTCGCAGCTCTCCGTCACGGAGAACAGGGTCCTGCCGGGCGGTAGCTTCGGCTGGCACAGCCATCCCGGTCCCAGCCTCGTGATCGTCAAGTCCGGGACGTCGACCTTCTACCGCGGCGACGACCCTGACTGTACGCCGGAGGTGCACCCCGCCGGGACCTCATACGTCGACCCCGGCGGCGTAGTCCATATCGCCCGCAACGAGGGCAAGGATGAACTAGTCCTGCTCGTGACTCGGCTGATCCCGAACGGTGCTGCGGCACGGATCGACGAGCCGGATCCCGGCAACTGCAACTTCTGAGCAACTGCGGAACGGAGGGGCCGACGGAACCAGCGCCGGCTCCTCCGCGAGCCATCCTTGTCCCGCTCCGGTCCATCTGCGAGGCTGCGGCGCGCGATGCACGCCCGGATGTTCGCGTTCGAAGGGTCGACGGAGGAGATCGACGCGGCGGTCAAGCTCGCCCGTGACGAGATCCTGGCGATCGAGCGGCAGATGCCGGGGTTCCGCGGTCTGATCCTGCTCTCGGACAAGGAGGCGGGAAAGCTCGTCTCGGTGTCGCTCTGGGAGACCGAGGAGCAGATGCAGCAGAGCGAGGCGTCCGCGCGCATGCTCACCCGCGTCGGCGCGCAGTCGATCGGCGGCAAGCGCGTCGCCGCCGAGCCGTTCGACGTCGCGTTGCTCGACCTCGTCTAGGGCAAACGGCGGCCGGGCTACCTGCCGACGAGCAACGTCGCGCCGATTGCACCGCCGAGGTCTCCAAGCTCCACGAGGTGAACCGCCGGAGGCCGTTCCGGCACGAAGAGATGAGGCATCATCGCCCGCTCGATCTGCTTGGCGTACGGAGCTCCGAGCCGTGTGCCGAGACCGCCGCCGATCACGACCGCCTCGAGGTCGAGCAGGTTGATGGTCGAGGCGATTCCTGCGGCTAGGACGGCGACGGCGCGCTCGATCAGGTGGGTGGCAACGCGGTCGCGGCGGTCGAGTGCCTTCGCCCAGACGCCGCTCGTCAAGCGGCTCCGGCCCGCCTTTTCCATGAGGTCGAAGAGCTCCGTTTTCTGTCCCCTCTCCAGCAGCCGCCGCGCCCGCGCCTCCATCGCGGCGCGTCCTGCATAGGCTTCCACGCAGCCCCGTCGGCCGCACGGGCACCGCGCGCCACCCAGCTTCACGACGGTGTGGCCGAATTCTCCGGCCGCGCCACGTCCCAGCCAGGGCTTGCCGTCGAGCACGAGACCGCCTCCGACACCCGTGCCCCAGAACACCCCGAGCAGCGACGAGTACGGCCGTCCGGCTCCGAGCTCGAACTCGGCCTCGACCGCGACCTGTACGTCGTTGCCGATCGCCACCGGGGCGCCGATGGCCTCGGACAGGAACCCCGCCAGGGCAAACGGCTCCTCCCACATGGGCAGGTTTCGCGCGTGGGCGACCGTTCCCGCGTCCTCGTCGACCGCACCCGGAGAACCGACTCCGACGCCCGCGAGGTTCGTCGGCGAGAGCTCGGCCTTCGTCGCCGCTTCGCGCAGGGTGGCGACCATCTCGGTCGCGACTGCCTGAGGCCCTCCCTCGAGCGGCGTCGCGTGACGCGCGTCGCCGAGCACCACGTGCTCGTCGTCGACGACGACCGCCTGGATCTTGGTGCCACCCAAATCGATCCCCCCGCGCACGCTTGTATCCAACCGCCAATGCAGCGGCGAAGGCAACCGGGGCCAGGTGCCGCCGCCGTCACCGCGAACGTGCAGTGAGCCGGCTGCGGCGCTCGCCCTCGAGGGGCCGGTAGCCGGCGAAGGACGTCTCGAGCACTCCTTCTCCGCCGGTGAGCCCCGCCAGCCGGCGCTGTAGCTCGTGGGCCGCGACCGCCGGCAGCGTCGTCTCGACGACCGAGAGCTCCCCCTGCAGAGACGACGTCTCCACGGCGGCGCCGAGGCGGCCGAGCGCGGTCACCACCACGCCGATCGAGCCCGCCGGGATCTCGAGCCGGCCCCGCACGACCGGTTCGCAGACGACCGTCCCCGCGCGCTCGAGCGCCTGCCTGACGACCAGCGGCGTGAGCTTCCTGAAGTCGGCCGCCGTGCTCAGCGGCCCGCGCCTCGACGGCGGCCCGTCCGGGACGCTGTAGGCGCATTCCGTCAGCGTTACGACGCAGTCGATGACCTGCCAGCCGGACGGCCCCTCCTGCAGCGCCGCGCGCACGTAGCCCGCCAAGTGCTCGCTGAAGCTCTCGACCGTCTTGTAGAGGTACAGCGGCACGGTGCGCGGATCGACGTCGAACCGGAAGTCGGTGCCGGCGCCGTGCGGAGCGGGGTCGACGCGCAAGCCGATCTCCGCCCGGTAGGGGTTCGACTCGGCGTGCAGGAGCTCGAGCGCCTCCCCGGTCCCGGTGGGGCGTTCGACGTAGATCGGCGTCGAGTCGCGGAACGTGACCTCGATGCCGAAGTCGTCTGCGAGCGTCGCCTCGATGACTTCTTTCTGAACCTCGCCGTACAGCGAGACCGACAGCTCCTGCCTGTCGTCGTCCTGGCGAAGGTCGATGAGCGGGTCCTGCTCCGTCAGCTGTCCGAGCGCGACGCGCAGCCGGGCGCGATCGTCGGGGTCGCTCGCGTCGACCACGGCCTCCAGAGTCGGCGGCTGGAACTGCCGCCCGACGGAGGCCGTGCCCGGCCCGCCGATCCGGTCGCCGATCTGGATCTCGCGGAGGCCCCAGAGCTTGCCGATAGCGCCGGCGGACACCGACGGACGCTGGACGGCACGGCCGCGCTCGAAGACGGCGATCGCGGTCACCTTGCTCTCGTGCCCGCGGCCGAACCGGAGCCGGTCGCGCGTGCGGATCGTCCCCGAGAGCATCCGGACGTACGCGACCTTCTCGCCGCTGTCACCACGCTCGATCTTGAAGACCGTCCCCGCGACCGAGCCGTCCGTGTTGGTCGAGGCCGTCGGCAGCAGCTCGGCAATGCCCTCGGTCAGGGCATCCACGCCCGCGCCCGTCAGTGCCGAGCCGAAGAAGACGGGATGCACGAGCGAGCGCCTGGTCTGCGCAGCGAGCTCCGCACGGAGCCTTCCGTAGGGCACGCCCGGTCCGTCCTCGACGTAGGCCGCGAGGATGCCGTCGTCACGCTCGGCCAGGATCTCGGCCAGCTCGGCGTGGGCCGCGCCGAACGGCGTGAAGGACGCCTCGCGCGCGCCGAGCCCGCGCGCCTCGCCCATGGGCACGGGGGTCACCGACAGGCGGTCCGAAACCGCTCCGAGGACGCGCTCGACGTCCGCCCCGGCCCGGTCGATCTTGTTGACGAAGATCAGCGTCGGCACGCGGATGCGCCGCAGCGCGCGCATGAGGATCCGCGTCTGCGGCTGCACGCCCTCGACCGCGGAGATCACGAGCACCGCGCCGTCGAGCACGCCCAGCACCCGCTCCACCTCCGCGATGAAGTCCGGGTGGCCCGGTGTGTCGATCAGGTTGACGTGGACGTCGCCGATCGCGAACGACGCGACCGCCGACTTGATCGTGATCCCGCGCTGCTGCTCGAGCGCGAGCGAGTCCGTCTGCGTCGTGCCGGCGTCGACGCTGCCGACGTCGGCGATCACGCCGCCCTCGTACAGCAGCCGTTCGGTGAGAGTCGTCTTACCGGCGTCTACATGCGCCAGGATTCCGAGGTTCAGTTCTTGCTGCGACACGCGCCATACCCTCCAAGTCGGTCCCAAAGGCCTTGTGGACGGACATGGCAGTGCGCATCGCTCCTCCTCGGTCGCCGACGACTAGCCGCGGTGAAGCATAGACAGGGCGGTCACGGGGCAATTCACGACTCGTCGCTGCCCGTCGCTACGCTGGCCAGCCGTGCCTGAAGGATCTCCAGCCCCCGCCCGACGCGACGATCTCAGGAACGTCGCGATCGTCGCTCACGTCGATCACGGCAAGACGACGCTCGTCGACGCGCTCCTCTGGCAGTCCGGATCGTTTCGGGCGAACGAGGACGTAGCCGAGCGCGTACTGGATTCGATGGACCTCGAGCGCGAGAAGGGCATCACGATCCTCGCCAAGAACACCGCGGTCCGAATCGCGGGGACGAAGGTGAACATCATCGACACCCCCGGCCACGCCGACTTCGGGGGTGAGGTGGAACGCGGTCTAACCATGGTGGACGGCGTGCTCCTCCTCGTCGATGCGAGCGAGGGGCCGTTGCCGCAGACGCGGTTCGTGCTTCGCAAGGCCCTGGAGGCGCGCTTGCCCGTCGTCCTCGTCGTGAACAAGATCGACCGGCCGGACGCGCGTCCCGCCGAGGTCGTGAACGAGGTCTACGAGCTGTTCCTCGATCTCGATGCAGACGAGTCTCAGATCGACTTCCCGATCGTGTACGCCAACGCCCGCGACGGGCGAGCCGGCTTCGCAGCTGACGAGCTCGCCGCAGATCTCGGGCCACTCGTCGAGACCCTGCTCGACGCCATCCCCGCACCCGCATACGACCCGGAGCACCCGCTCCAGGCGCTCGTCACGAACCTGGACGCCTCCCCCTACGTAGGCCGCCTCGCGCTGCTCCGCATCCAGCACGGGACGCTGCGCAAGGGCGCGACGGTCGCCTGGTGCCGGGCCGACGGGACGATCGAGAAGGCGCGCGTGAGCGAGCTCTACGTCACGGAGGCGTTGGACCGCGTTCCCGCGGACGAAGCCGGCCCAGGCGAGATCGTGGCACTCGCCGGCCTTCCGGACGTGACGATCGGCGAGACGATCGCCGACGAGGCCGATCCGCGGCCGCTGCCGGTGACCTCGGTGGACGAGCCGTCTCTGGCCGTGACGCTGGGGATCAACACATCGCCGCTGGCCGGAACCGAAGGCGACAAGGTGACGGCGAGCCTGCTGATCAGTCGGCTCGAGCAGGAGCTGGTGGGGAACGTCTCGCTTCGGGTTCGACCCACAGCGCGCCCGGACGTATGGGAGGTGCAGGGCCGTGGCGAGCTCCAGCTAGCAGTCCTCGTCGAGATCATGCGGCGCGAGGGGTTCGAGCTCACCGTCGGCAAGCCCGAGGTGCTGACCCGTGAGATCGACGGCAAGAAGCATGAGCCCGTCGAGCGCGTCGCAATCGACGTCCCCGAGGAGTACATCGGGGTGGTCACACAGCTGTTCGCACTGCGGAAGGGCCGGCTGGAGCAGATGGTGAACCACGGAGCCGGGTGGGCCCGAATGGAATACCTCGTGCCGGCCCGCGGGCTGATCGGTTTCCGCACGGAGTTCCTCACCGAGACGCGCGGCGCGGGGATCATGCACCACGTCTTCGAGCTCTGGGAGCCCTGGCACGGCGAGCTACGCACACGGCCGACCGGAAGCCTCGTCGCCGACCGGCGAGGACAGGCGACCGGTTTTGCGGTCGCCTCCCTGCAGGAGCGCGGGTCGCTCTTCGTCGGCCCACGTGAGGAGGTCTACGAGGGCATGGTCGTCGGCGAGAACGCCCGAGGCGAGGATCTCGACGTCAACGCCACCAAGGAGAAGAAGCTGACGAACATGCGCTCCGCCAGCGCGGACGAGCTCGTCCGGCTCATCCCTCCTCGCCCTCTCTCGCTCGAGCAGGCACTGGAGTTCATCCGCGAGGATGAGTGCGTCGAGGTGACGCCGAGGAGCATCCGCCTGCGGAAGGCCGAGCTCTCGGCGACCAAGCGGCAAACACTCGCCTCGCGTCGCAAGCGCGAGCTGGACGCTACGCCCGCGCCGGCGTAGGACGACCGTTGTGGCCGTGGGACGGCGAGGCGCCGTTCCACCGCCGCGACCCGAGAGGGCCTCGCTCCAAATCGAGCACGGCGACGGCGTCCAGGCGACCGGCTCCGGCTCGCCGGGTGCTCGTGCCCGCGCTTGACAAAGGTCGACAGAGTGCCATAGTCCCTCCGGACAGACAGCCGTCGAAAGCAGGCAAGTATGTGTCGAGGGACGGCTGCGGCTCGCCTGACAAGGCGTGGTTTCCAAGTAATCGGGATCGCATTCGTCGTGGCACTGGCTGCGACGAGCGCATCCGCGGTACCGCTCGACAGCGGACTTTCGTCAACGCTCCGCCGCGAGCCTCTGCTCACGCCCGAGGCAATCGGTGACGGACAGGTCGACGGCCTGCAGTACGCCGACCCCACGGAGGGCCTCGCACTCGTCGACCCGCCGGCGCCGAACAACGGCGGCAGCGCGCAGCTCAGCTACCCGCTGATCGTCCCGCACGGCCGCGGCCTGACGCCCGAGCTCGCACTCGCCTACGACTCCGGCGCCGAGAACGGGTGGGTCGGCCTCGGCTGGGATCTCTCCGTCGGCGAGATCAGTGTGGACACAGAGTTCGGCGCGCCGCGCTTCCTCGCGGACAAGGAAAGCGAGAGCTACCTCATCGACGGCGCGATGCTCGTCCCGAACGCGCTCGGCGATTCGTTTGCGGCCCGCCGGAGCGGCGACCGCGGGGACTACACCAGGAAGGTCGAGACGGAGTACGAGCAGATCATCCGCCACGAGGTCGGCGACGGCGGCCCGGACGACTACTACTGGGAGGTCCGCGATAAGCAGGGCAACATCCGCTGGTACGGCGGGCACCCCGACGACGGTGGTCCGGACGGCAAGATCCGGAAGGACGCGAACGGCAACCCGCTGACGATCGACCGTTCCGCGATCGTCACCGGCAAGGGCGGCAACGCCGTCCGCTGGCTCCTCTCCGCGGAGCGCGACGTCGGCGTCAACATGATGCGGTACCAGTACGAGAGGGTTCACTACCGCCACGGCTCCACGGGCTGGTCGGAGGTCGCCTCGTGCACGTCCTCCGCGACCGTGCTCTGCGCCAGCCACACCTACCTCAGCCGGATCGACTACACGGCCGCGGCGGACAAGTCCGGGCACAAGGAAGACCCGCCCTACCAGGTCCACTTCCTGCGCGAGTCCGACGTCCGCCCCGCCGCCGCGCTGCGCAAGGACCCGTCGCTCGACGCCTCGGGTGGCTCGCTCGACCTGACCATCGACCGCCTCGCGCGGGTGGAGGTCCGCTACGGCGCGCCCGAGCACAACACGCTGCCGGACGCCACTGTCGAGGAGCTTCCGCGAACCTACGACAAGGTCGCGGCTCGCTACGACCTCAACTACACGAACGGCGCCTTCGGCAAGTCGCTCCTCGCCTCGGTCGATCAGATCGGCACCGATCTGTCGACGAAGGCGACTCACCGCTTCGACTACTTCGACGAGGTCACCGACGCCAACGGGAACTACCAGGGCTTCGCCGCGAACAAGGTCGACTGGAAGACTGCTGATCCCGGCGATCCCGACGGGGACCTCCCCAGCCGCCAGCTCTTGACCGACAAGGCCGAGCCCGGCGCGCTGGGATCCTCGGAGAGCAACTCCGCGGAAGGGCATGCGTACGTCGGCTTCAACCCCGTCGTGCCGAACAAGCTCGGGTCGTTCGGCGGCTCGCTGCAGCTCGGCGGCGGCGCAACGGAGGCGCTGGCCGAGTGGATCGACCTGAACGGGGACAGCCTGCCCGACAAGGTGTACCGCGACCACGGCGAACAACGACGTGGAGCGCGACGGCCCGATCCGCTTCCGTCTCAACCGCAGCGGCCCGAGCGGGAACACCGTCTTCGGCCCGGAGCTGACGGTCGGCGGCCAGCTCACCCGGCTGTCGGTCGACGGGAAACTTCGGCTTGCAGGCCGCCTTCGAGGCGTATCCCGGAATCGAGATCGCGTTCGGCCTCGGCCTCGACGTGACGTGGGGCGATGCGTACTTCAGCGACGTCAACAGCGACGGACTGCCCGACTTCGTCCTCAGGCGGCGACGTCTACTTCAACCACCTCGTGGCCGGCGTCCCGACGTTCGACAAGGGAAACAGCGCGGCAACGCCGGTGCCGATCGCCGGTGGGACGCCTGCGGCCGTCAGCGTCAGCCAGATCGACGACATCGAGTCGGACCTCGCCGAGAAGTCGCCGCTCGTCGACACTGTCCGCCGCTGGGTAGCGCCCTACGGCGGCGCGATCTCGATCGACGCGCCCGTGACGCTGTCGCCGGCGAACGGCACCTCCACCGACGGCGTGCGCGTGGCGATCCAGCAGAACATCACCGAGGTGTCGTCCGCCACGCTGCTGATGACCGGGGCAACCGCCTTCAGCTCGACGATCACGCGGAGCGTGGGCGCTGGCGATCGCATCTTCTTCCGCGTCGGCTCGATCGGCGACGGCGCCAACGACGAGGTGACGTGGGCGCCGAAGATCACGTATACGGCGATCACCGACGTCGGGGACATCGCCACCGTGCCGGCGGACGTCAATGGTCTCTCGCAGAAGGTCTTCGACGCCAAGAGCGACTTCACGCTCTCCGGCCGCCCGGGCTCGAAGATCATGATGCCGCTCGAGGGGACCGTGCGCTTCGCGGCGACGATCTCCAAGAGCAAGGTCACCACCGACGACCTGACGCTCGTCCTGCGCCACAACGACGTCGCCGTGCCGAGCTCCGCCGTGACGATCCCGGCCTCGTTCGTCGGGGACACGCCGGTGTCGATCGACTTCAATGTCGCGGCCCCGGTCCTGCCGACCGAGGCGAACCCGAACGTCACGCCGTCCTTCGACTCCGTGACGGCACACCTCGCCGTCGACTCGCCGATCGACCTCAGCACGATCTCGTGGAACCCGACGCTTCGGTATACCGCGGCGGTCGATGCCGAAGGGAATCCCGTCGAGGTCACCGACCCGAACGGGGATCCCGCACACAAGATGAGCATCCCGCCGGAGATCGAGCAATATCCGCGGCGGGCGCCCGGCGGCGTTTCGCGGCCGTGGGAGTCCGGCGCAGCCGACACCTACGACGCCCGCGTGACGTTCAGCCGCGGGACGGACACGCCGGCCGGCACCGCAATCGTCTCCGTCAAGCGCCGGAACACGCTGAACAACCAGCTGATCACGCAGCAGGCCGTGAGCATCCCGGCGGGGTCGGGCAGCCATCTCGCCGTCCTGAACCTGAACGTCGGGATCGCGAACGGGGGGAACTACTGGTTCGACGTCACGATCCGCGACCCGGCGGTCTCGGACAAGGTCACGCTCGCCAGCTTCGTCCTCCGTCCCGACGGCGCGACGGATGCCACGAAGGACGTGACGGTTCCGGCCACGCTGCACTGGATGGGTCGCCAGGGCATCTTCCCGCTCGCCTACCGCGGCTGGGCCGTCGCCGGGCTACAACGGCAACGGCGCGGCGGCGACGACGCGGATCGAGGAGACAGCGTTCGACATCCAGACGAACAACCTGCCGACCCAGATCGACAAGCCGACAGGCTTCGACGACATCGATTTCGACCCACCTACGCACCCGACCGCGCATATGTCTACAACCCCGCCGTCGTCTCGCAGACGATTCCCGGCTTGCCGGCGCCCATCGCGGCCCCCGCCTGGAAGGGCAGCCGTGACAATCTCGCGGTAACTGCGGAACGCGTGCGCTCGTCGCGCCTCGGCAGCCGACTCCGTGACGCTCGGCAACACGAGCGGCGGCAGTGGGCGCGGCGTCACGCGGGTCGGCATCACGTCGCCCAGCGCCGCGCTGGCGTTCGGTCTCGGCCCCCTCGGCGCCTCGTTCGGCGTCTCACCGAGCTTCGGGCTCGTCGACTTCGAGGACATGAACGGCGACGGCTACCCGGACATCATCAACGCCCAGCATCGGTGCACGTACACGACGCCGCGCGGCGGCCTGGAGGACACGACGAAGAACCCGGGCAATCTCGCCGTGACGAACCAGGATCTGACGTTCGCGGTCACCGCCGGATTTAGCGTCGGGGCTGGTCGACATCAAGGGCAACGTCAAGGGGAAGATCGAACGCCAACCAGGGCAACGCGGCGAGCAAGGGCAGCGACGCCAACGAGTCCGGCGGCGGGCCTCGGGATCGGCGAGCGAGGTCAACTCCGAGCTGGACGAGCCCGAACGCGTCCGGACCGGCCGACTCGCCGCTGCTCTCCGACGGCACGAACAACCCGGTCACGACCTACGCCGGCCAGCTCGGACAGACCCCCGATGGTCCGCCGAGTGAAACGGCGCCGATCCAGCTCGCCCTCGCCGACGTCAACGGAGACGGCCTTCCCGACCGCGTGTTCACGACCCCGAGCGGCGTGTTCGCCAAGTACAACCTCGGCTACTCGTTCGCCGAGGCGCCGGTGAAGCTCGCGACCGGCGGCTTCGAGTCGCAGGAGTCCTACGCCGGTGCGACCTCGCTCGGCTTCGAGCACGCCGTTGGCGGAGTTCTTCGGCGGAGGCGTCGCCCTCAACTGGGACGACGACCTGTCCCGCTACTCGTGGCGGGACGTCAACGGCGACGGCATCCTCGGACCAGGTCCACAAGATCGACAACAGCAACCCCGCCGACGGTGGCGTTCGGCACGGGCACCGGGATGCTCCCGCCGGTTCAGTACGGGACCATGGACGACGTCCATGTCACCGACGAGATCAACGCAGGCCAGCAGGTCGGCTTCGACCGCAGCAACGGCATCGGCGGCGGGTTCGACTTCACGATCTACATCGGCCCGCTCTGCGCCTCGATCCCGCCTGCTACCTGATCATCAACCCCGGCGCGAGCTACCAGAACAGCATCAGCTCGACCGAGGTCGATCTCTAGGACGTCGACGGGGACGGCTACGCCGACGCGCTTCAGACGACGGACGACGGAGTGCTCTCCGTGCGCAAGAACAAGCACGGCCGCACCAACCTGCTCAAGCAGGTCAGAAACCCGCATCGGCGGCAAGGTCACGCTCGACCTACGAGCGCTACGGCAACACCGTCGACCATCCCGATTCGGTCTGGGCGCTGAGTCAGGTCGACGTCGACGACGGCCGCCCTGGCGACGGCGCCGACGTCGCCCGCTCGACGTTCGACTACACCGGCCTCCGCTACGACCGCCTGCACCGGGAGTCGCTTGGGTTCGCCCGGGTCGACGCGGGCGAGCGCGACGCGGGGAACAACGATCTCCTCCGCACGACCCGTTACGAGTACCTGAACGACAACGTCTTCGTCGCCGGCCTCGAGAAGGCGGTGACGGTCCTGGATCCCGACGGCATCTCGCTCCGGGGGACGACGAACGCGTGGGCCCTGCGTGACGTTCTCAACGACGGTACGCCCGTCGCCGTCGACCTCGTCACCGGCCTGTCGTCTCCTGCGTCTCTCGGCTACTCGCTCGCGCCGCTCCTCCGGAATACCCGGGAGCTCTGGCATCTCGGCGACGTGGCCGCCACGGTCTCCGAGGACACCCGGATCGAGTTCACGTACGACGACTTCGGCAACGTCCTGACCCAGCGCGACCTGGGCGAGCTCGAGGACGACAACGACGACGTGCTCGCGACCTACGTCTATTCGCTCTGCTCCAACGCGACAGACCCGGACGATCCGGCGACGCCGGAGAACGAGGACATCGGGTGCAACGACGGGACCAGCCGGCCGTCGCCGCTCTGGCACGACGACCTCTGCTACACGTGGGTCAACCTGCCCGTCAAGCTCACGATCACGAACGGCAAGACGGGTGTCGGCGAGGTCGTCTACCGCGAGCGCGACGGTCGCCCGGCCGTCTGCAACAACAACTCGGTCACCCACCTCGAGGAGACGATCGGGGACGGCGAAGCGGCGCTCACCGAGCTGCAGTACGACGACTGGGGCGAGCTACAACCGCATCGTCTACCCGGAGGGCGAGACGGGACGGCGCTACGCCGTCGAGTACACGTACGACGACGACCGTCACGCCGACATCGCCGCCGTGCAGGAGTACGATCTCGACAACGACGGCGCCGAGGAGTTCCTCGACGAAGGGTTCGACACGACGTCGCCGCTGACCGTAGGGCTACAGTCGAGCGCCGAGTTCGATCCGATCTCCGGTCGCGTCAGCCGGCGCGCTGGACGCGAACGACGTCGCCACTGACTACGCCTACGACGCGCTCGGACGCATCGCGTCGGTCAGCAACCCGCATCCAAAGGCCGATGCGGGGGTCAACCTGGTCACGTACGAGTACTCACCCGGTGCCGCCTACGCCCATGCGATCGCACGGCATCGCGACGCGTTCAACGCCGGGACGATCGACACGGCGGTGTTCATCGACGGCGTCGGGCGGGTCACGCAGACCAAGCGCGACGCCTCGCTGTTCGCCGGCGCCGGCCAGGCATCCCAGGCCGGACTCGTGGTCAGCGGCGGCCTCAGGTACGACGAGCTCGGTCGTCCGGATGAGGAGTTCAACCCCCGCGTCGGCACGAAGCCCTTGGGCGAGTTCGATCCCGCGGCGTACACCGGCCCGGTCACGACGACCGAGTACGACCTGTACGACCTGCCGGGCGAGATCGTCCAGCCGGGCGACCGGACGACGTCGATCGTGTACGACTACGCCGCGGCCGACGTCGGCGCGCCCGTCGTCTTCCAGACGACGAGCACCGCGCCGAACGGCCGCGCCACCGTCACGTACACCGACATCCGCGAGCTCGTGCTTGCCGTCGACGACGCGCCGGACGGCGCCGAGGCACTCCGAACGACGTACGAGTCCGATGGGTTCGGACAGCTACGCCGCGTGGTCGACTCCGCCGGCAACGCAACCGCGCACACCTACGACCTGCTCGGCCGGCGGACGTCGACGGAGACTCCTGACGGCGGGCTCGTCGAGTACGGCTTCGACGCCGAAGGCAAGCAGGTCAGCCAGGTCACGCCGAACCTGCGTGCCGGCGGCGACAAGATCTCGTACAGCTATCAGCTGCAGCGTCTCACCGGGATCGACTACCCCGGGTCGACCCCGGACGTCTCGTACACCTACGGGGCGGCCGGTGCGGCCGACAACGGGGCCGGCCGCCTCGTGCGCTCCGAGGACGGCGCGCGCATCCTCACCAACAAGTACTCGGCCGCAGGCGAGGTCATCAGCCAGACCGCCGAGATGAAGACGCACCAGTGGGACAACCCGGGCTTCGACCGGTCGAAGGTGCGCTGGACGACCGAGTGGACCTACGACGCCCTGGGCCGCATCGCGACGATGAAGTACCCCGACAGCGAGCGCCTCACCTACGACTACGACCAGGGCGGCGCTCGTGTCCAACATCGTCGGGGAGGAAGACGGCGTCGACAGCCTCGGCCTGCCGACCACGTGGCACTACGAGTACCTGCGCGACCGCCAGTACGACGAATTCCTCCGCGCGCGCTACGACCGTCTCGGCAACAGCGTCACGACCGAGCGCACCTTCGACCCCGACAGGCAGTGGCTGACCGGGCAGCGATCGGTCTCGCCCAACCGGACCGTGACCGACCCCGCGTACACCGAGATCCAGGATCTCAAGTACACCTACGACGACGTCGGCAACCCGAAGACCTACCGCAACGACCTGCCTGCGCCGCGCTCGAACCTCTTCGGCGGCGCTACGGAGCAGACGTACACGTACGACCCGTACGAGCGGATCGCCTCCGGCACCGGCGAGTGGCAGCAGGCGACCGGAAAGCTCCGGCGCCACACGTTCACGGTCGACTACGACGAGAACAGCAACGTCGTCTTCAAGAACCAGCGCGACGTGATTCGCCAGAACAACAAGGACAACGTCCAGTCGGCGACGACGTACTCCTTCAACCGGTCGTACGCGGGGCCGCAGCCGCACCAGGCGACGTCAGTCGGCAGCACCACGTACCACTACGACGCCGACGGCAACCTGCTCGGCGTCAAGGACGACCGCGACAGGTGGATCCGCCAGATGACCTGGGATGCGAGCGACCGGATGCGCACCGTCACCGACGGCCCGCAGGTGACCGAGTACAAGTACGACGACACCGGCCAGCGCACGATCGAACGCGGGCCGGGAGGCGAAACGCTGTTCGTCAACCCGTGGGTCACCATCCGGAACACGAACGAGATGTGGAAGCACATCTGGGCGGGCGACGGACCGCCTCAGCGTCCAGCGCGACGAAGGCCCCAACCAGGAGCTGAAGCAGTACTTCCTGCACAAGGACCTCCAGGGCAGCACCAACATGGTCACCGACGTCGGGCGGCAATACCTTCCAGCACCACGAGTACTTCCCGACCGGTGAGGTGTGGGTGGACGAGAAGAGCACCGTGTTCCGCACGCCGTACCAGTACGCCGGTGGCTACGTGGACGAGGTGCGCAAGGTGATCAGCATCGGCGCCCGCTTCTACGACCAGAACCGCGAGCTCTTCTACTCGCCGGATCCGATCCTCACCGACGACCCGGCCGGAATGCTCCGCGATCCGGCCATGCGCGCCGCGTACTCGTACGCCGGCGGGAACCCGCTCACCAACATCGATCCCACCGGCCTCGAGGCCCTGCGGGTCCACGTGATCACGACGGCCGCCCAGAGCGAACGCGTCGTCGCAGAGGTCGCGGCGTACCGGGAGAGACTGGCGAAGCGGCCCATTCTGCGCGCGCGTCTCGCGCGGAACCTGGAGACGAACCTCCCGAGAGGGCTCGTCAAGCTCGGGCTCGACTGGGAGAAGGCGCAGAAGCGGCAGGACAAGTTCGAGCGCTTCGACGCCAAGCCGCTGATCGAGATCAACGTCAGCGACAAGACCGTGAAGCTCAGCTTCGGCATCGGCAAGCGCCTCAAGCTCGGCGGCGACGACGCTTCGGCGACGAGTGCGAAGGGCGGGACGGGCGTGCCCGGAGGCGGCGGTGGGACGACCGCGAACGCCACGGGCGCGACCGGTGGGCCGAACGTCGGCGCCGCTCCTCCTCGCCCGACATCACCTGCCCCGAGCGGCCCGAGCGCAAGCGCCGCCGGCAACGGCGGGCGCCCGGCGCCGAAGCCACTTCCGCGGCCACCGAAGCCGGCGCCCGCTCAGCCACCGGCCTCGGGCGGCACCGGCGCCAGCACGGTCAACCGTCCCGACAACGGCAACTAGGTCGTTGCCGAACCGGGAGCCCCGGCCTTGGCCTCGCGCTCGAGGTCGCGTTCGGGCTGCTCGACGCCCGCGATCCGGTAGGCGTCGGCCTGGTCGAGCGTCTCGCGCTCGAGGAGCGCCTCCGCGAGCGCGTCGAGCCGGGGGCGCTCGCGCTCGAGCAGCTTGGTCACCTCGTCCTCGGCCTCGTCGACGATCCTCCGGACCTCCACGTCGACGCGCTCTTCCGTTGCCGGCGAGGGGTGCGGCGCGCCCGGCAGGAGGAAACCGTCCTGCTGTCCGTCCGCGACCGCAACAGGCCCGATCGCCTCGCTCATCCCCCACCGGGCGACCATCCCGCGGGCGATCTGAGTCAGGTTCTGGATGTCGGATTCGGCCCCGGTCGTGACGTCTCCGTAGACGATCAGCTCGGCGATCCGGCCGCCCAGGGCGACCTCGATCTTCGCGATCAGCTCCCCGCGTGCGTAGCCGTAGCGGTCGGTCTCCGGCGTGGACAGCGTCACGCCGAGCGCCTGACCGCGCGGAATGATCGAGATCTTGCGAACGGGGTCGGCGCCGGCCACGAGCATGCCGACGAGCGCGTGGCCGGACTCGTGGTATGCGGTCCGGCGACGGTCCGCGTCCGTCATGACGACCTGGCGCTCCGTCCCGAGGATGATCTTCTCGATCGCGTCGGTGAGGTCGCGCTGCTCGACTGCGGCGTGGTCGCGGCGCGCGGCGAACAGCGCCGCCTCGTTCACGATGAGCGCGAGGTCGGCGCCGGTCGCCCCAGGTGTGGACGACGCGATCTGGTCGAGGTCGACGTCGGCCGCGAGCGGCACGGAGCGCGTGTGGATCTCGAGGATCTCGCGCCGCCCCGTTCGATCCGGCGGCTGCACCGCGATCCGGCGGTCGAAGCGGCCCGGGCCGGAGCAGGGCCGGGTCGAGGATCTCGGCGCGGTTCGTGGCCCCGAGCACGATCACGTTCGTCTCCGCATCGAAGCCGTCCATCTCGGTCAGGATCTGGTTCAGCGTCTGCTCCCGCTCGTCATGGCCGCCGCTGATCCCGCCGCCGCCCGAACGCGAGCGTCCGATCGCGTCGAGCTCGTCGATGAACACGATCGCGGGTGCGCTCTCCTTGGCCTGCTTGAAGAGGTCGCGCACGCGTGAGGCGCCGACGCCGACGATCGCTTCGACGAACTCGGAGGCCGAGATGGAGAAGAACGCCGCGCCGGCCTCGCCTGCGACCGCGCGCGCCAAGAGCGTCTTGCCGGTGCCCGGCCGGCCGTAGAGCAGCACACCGCGCGGGATCCGCGCGCCCAGCTTGGTGTAGCGCTGCGGGTTCTTGAGGAAGTCGACGATCTCGACCAGCTCCTGCTCCGCCTCGTCGATGCCGGCGACGTCGTCGAACGTGACGCGTTGCTGTCCTCCTTGCTCGACGCGACGGGCGGTCGAACGGCCGAAGCTGCCGAGCACGCCTCCGGCCCCGCCGCGCAGCTGGCGGCGCGTCAGCCATACGAGCGCGCCGATGAGCAGCAAGGCAGGGGCAAGGCCGAGCACGAGGTTGAGCAAGAACGGTCGGCCCGCGTCCGGCGGCTTGGCATTGATGACGACCTGCTTGTCCGAGAGCAGCCTCGTCAGGTCGGCCGTGTCGATGAACGTCGGAACCTGCGTCTTGAACTTGTCGACCTTGACCGGCTTGGCTTTGCCGGGCGGGTCGTACGTCGCTTGGGTCTTCAGGTCGCCCTGAATCGAGTCCTCGCGCGATGTGACCTCCTGGACGTTTCCCGCCTCGACCTGGTTGAGGAAGAACGGCTGGTACGGCACCTGCCGCCGCCCAGGGGGCCCGCCCGTCAGGAAGGAGGCGAGGAGGTTGACCGCCAGGAGGGTGAGCAGGAAGACGAGGAACCAGCGGCTCCGCGGAATCATCGGCGGCTTCGCTTGCTGCGGCGTCGTGTCGGGCGGCGGCCTGGCGGGCGACGTTGCGGGAACTTGGTCGGGCACCGTGTCGCTACTAGACCAGAGGCTCAGACCGGCGGCAAATCCCAGGGAGTGAGCCGAGGCCGCCAGGCCGGCACTTCACGGCAGTACCGCTCGTACTGCTCGCCGAACGTCCGCAGCAGCGTGGGCTCCTCGTACCAGTGCACGAAGGCAGCGACCGCGCCCGCGAAGACCGCTGCGTACGGGACGAGGATCGCCTGGCCGAGCGCCAGCGCCTGACCGAGGATGATCGCCGCGACGGCGAGGTACATCGGGTTCCGCACGTACCGGTAGAGGCCGCCGACCACGAGCCGCTCGGTCGGGGCGATCGGGGCGGGCGTCCCGAGGCCCTCGACCACGAAGCGCGCGAACGCGTGCAGGAGCACGACCACCCCGGTCGCGACGAGGCGCAGACCCGACGACCCAGAACGGAATCCAGTACGGCATCGGCCCGTTCGCCTCCCAGCCGGTCAGCCACCAGGGGATGACGCCGGCCACGACGCCGGGTGCCACGAGCAGGAACACGACGGTTCCGACCGCTGCCCTGAGCCTCCCCACGAGCGGCATTCTCGCGGCCGGACTGTCATGGTTCGGCACCGCCAATTGAGACAAGGGGGGAACGATGCGATTCACACTCGCGGCATTCGCCGTGGTGTCTCTCGTCGCGGCGCTGAGCGCTCCGACCGCGCTCGCTCAGGAGGTCGGGAGCGCGACGGTGGTGCCGCTCCAGGTCACCGGGCCGCCGAGCGAGAAGCTCAACCTGGTGATCATGGGCGACGGCTACCAGGCGCAGGAAATGGACAAGTTCCGCGCCGACGTCGACCGGAACCTGAACGTGCAGTGGAGCATCGAGCCGTTCAGGAGCTACCGCCACTACTTCAACGTCTACCGGCTGGAGATCGTCTCGCAGGACTCCGGCATCAGCTGCGATCCCGACGACGGCAACGTGAAGCGCAACACGCCGCTCAGGCTGGGCTTCCAGAACACGTGCCCGGCGCCGCCGCTCGCCCGCGGGATCACCTACGGCCCGGCGCTGACCCCGGGCAGCGGCTGTCCGGCGCTGAACGCGCCCGGGTGCACCGGCACCCAGCAGCACAACCTGTTCCTGTCCACCTACCTCGCGCCGCTCGGCGTGACGGGGCAGAACGTGCAGACCCTGGCGATCGCCAACACGTTCACGTACGGCGGGATCGGCGGGACGCAGGCGACCACGTCCGGCGGGAGCCCGCAGGGCCCGCTCATCTCCACGCACGAGCTCGGGCATTCGCTGGGCACGCTGTCCGACGAGTACCCCTATTCGCTGCGAGACGTCATCCGACCCTGCTACACGGGCCCCGAGCCGGGGTCGTTCCACCACACGATCCGGACGAGCGTCGAGGACATGGTCGCGACCCAGTTCAAGTGGTGGCGCTGGATCGGCGAGGAGAGCCTCTCCGGCGGGAAGATCGGCCTCTGGGAGGGCGGCAACACGTTCCCGTGCGGCGTCCGGCGCCCGAGCCAGCACTCGATGATGCGCTGGCTCGGCAACTACTTCGACCAGGTGGGCCGCGAGAACATGACCTATCGCATCACCGGCCGGCGGAACGCCAACGCCATGGCGCTCACGCACACGCCGCTCGGGCAGGTCGGCCCCGAGGACGTGGTCTGGGTCGAGACGCAGCATCCGAAGTACGCCCAGCTGACCGTGACCTGGCGCTTGAACGGGGCGGTCGTGCCTGGAACGGGCAACAGCCGCAACCTCGACCTCGCGGGCCTCGGCGTCTCGCCCGGTGACGTGGTCGAGGTGACCGTGCAGGACGAGACGCCGTTCGTCCGCGACCCGGTCTTCAAGAACGGGCCGAGGATGACCCAGACCAGGCAGTGGACGGTGGGTACGCCGCTGCCGGCGGCGCCCGTCGAGGCGGCGATCACGAGCTCGACGCCGACCAACCACGCCGTGGCCGGCAAGGAGGTCGTCTTCGTCGAGACGACACACCCGACCGACCGGGTGCTGGACGTGACCTGGCGGCTCGACGGCCAGGTCGTCACCAACTCGACCAACAGCCGCAACTTCGACCTGGGCGCTCAGAACCTCGCTGCCGGCACCTACGCCCTCAGCGCAACGGTGACCGACCCCGCGAGCCCGGGCGCCTCGGACACGCGGACCTGGACGGTCGACAACGTGCTGCCGACCGCGCCACGGGAGCTCTCCCAGCCGCTCACGTCGCTCTCTCGGGTCGAGGAGCACAACGTCTACTTCGGGGAGTTCGACATGGGGCTCGACCCGACGGACGATCAGCCCGGCTTCGTCGTGGGCGAGTTCCGCCTCAACGGCGACGGCTGGTTCAACTACTTCGGGTTCCCGGAAAAGCCCGAGGGCACGCCGTTCACGTTCTCCCATTCGGGCAAGGACGTGAAGGCCCTGACCTACGGCAACCTCGGCACCGGCGGGCTGTCGAAGGCGACCTTCGAGCAGTCCTTCACGGACGCCCACCCCAGCGGCGGCTTCGAGCCGGGGTACGGCACGCACAGGATCGAGCACCGCGCGATCGACGCGGCCGGCAACATCGGCGAGGCCGATCACTTCAAGGCGACGGTGCTGCCCGGCGGCTCCCCCGCCTGCACGCGGACGCTGACGGGCACGATCGGACGGCTCGTCCTCACCAGTGGAGTTACCTGCGTAGACGCCACCGTGAACGGCGGCATCACCGTCCGGGCCGGCGCCTCGCTCGTCGTCAGGGACGGCTCCCGGATCAACGGCGGCCTCAAGGCGACCGGCGCGGACGTCGTGCACGTCTTCGGCGCGAGGGTGAACGGGGACTCGGCCGTCTCCGGGACGACAGGCGACCTGATCGTGGCGGGCTCGGTCTTCAGCGAGTCGCTCGCTGTTGCCGACAACCACTCGAAGTCCGTGACCATCCCGAGCGGGGACACGCGGAACTACGGCGTGGGCCTCGTCGGGAACGTCATCGCCGGCGACCTGGCGTGCACCGGCAACGACCCTGGCGCGACCGACTTCGGGGCGCCGAACACGGTGAGCGGAACTTCCTCCGGTCAGTGCGCCGCGCTCTGACGCGCTAGCCGAAACGACAGTGCGGCGGTGGGACGGCCGGGCGCCGTTCCACCGCCGCTGCGCTCGCTACGACACCTTGTGCGTGGTCTTCGTCCGGTGGACGCCGTCGAAGTCGCCTACCTGCCACGACTCCGTCTTGCCGTCGACGGCGTAGCCCTTGACGCGCGCGTTGGTGAACTCGATGACGAACGATCCCAGGTCGAGCTCCCCGCCCTCGTTCGCCGCCGCGACCGTGAGCGTCAGCGACTTGATCCGGGTGCGGTCCTTGGAGTAGCGCTCGAGCTCGGCAGAGTGCTTTCCCTTCTGAGAGGTGACCTCCAGCGTTTCGGGAACCTCGTTGGCGGCCCACGCCGCGATGTTGCCGCCGGCGACCGGGATCGCCAGCTTGCCGATCTGGACGGTCGGGCCCTTGGACGCCTTGCGGGCCAGCATCTGACCGAAGGCCCGGTTGCCGACGGCCTGCTGAAGCGCGAGGACGGGGTCGTTCGTGCGACGACCGGGGCGAGCTGACGTGCCTTTGGGGCGATGGCCCGGTACAAGCTCACGATCGCGGTACACGTCCGACCGACCGTACCTCAATGGGGCCGGGTGAGCCCAGCTCGCCCCGAGCGAGGGTCTCGCGGCATAGGGTTGGTTCGGTGGACGAGCCGGTCGTCATCCAGGTCGCCGCGACGGAGCAAGAAGCCGATGTTCTCTGCGGACTGATCCGGAGCGATGGCATCGAGTGCGTGACTCGTCAGACGAACCTCGGCGCCGGCGCGTCCGACGGGCTGAGCGTCATCGGCCCCTATGAGGTCATCGTCCCTGCCCAGAGCGCCGAGGCGGCGCGCGAGCTCCTGACCGGCAGGGTCGGCGTGTTGGAGGAGGACGATGGATAAGGAAAGAGCTCGAGAGCTGCTTCGCCGGGAACGCGAGCGGATCGAAAGTGCCCTCGCCGGGCAAAGCGATTCGCAGGACAGGGAGCTGTCGACCGAGGACCAGCACCTTGGCGACGAGGGGACGGCACTCTACGACGACGAGCTCGCTTCCGGACTTCGCGACCAGCACGCCGAGGAGCTCGCCGCCGTCGAACGGGCGGAGAAGCGCCTTGCCGCCGGCACCTACGGGCTTTCTGTCGAGAGCGGCGAGCCAATCCCCGACGAGCGGCTCGAGGCGGTTCCGACCGCCGAGCGCACCGTCGAAGAGCAAGCGCGCCTCGAGAACTAACGGGTTCGCCGCGGGGCGGTCCGAGCGGAAGTCGTCAGGGCCGCCGCCGACGGCCGGACACCGCTCGAGAATGGAGCTAGTCGGACTCGAACCGACGACCTCCTGGGTGCGATCCAGGCGCTCTCCCAGCTGAGCTATAGCCCCGCGGCGACGAAGTGTAGCCGCACCCTTGATCTCGGATCCTCGCGGCCCGGCGGCACAGCCGTTGTTTCGCCAAGCCCTTCTACGACGACTCGGCCGCGCCTTTGCCGTTCGCGGCGGCCTGCGGCCGGAGGTCGCCGCGACGGATCCGGTCGGCGAGGTCGTTCGATTCCTCCCGCAGCACGGTCCCGTCCTCGAACTGGATGAACGGAAGCTTCTTCTGGCCCGTCAGCTCGACGACATCTTCTCGGCCGCCGAGCCACTTGTGCTTGACGATTTCGTAGTCGATGCCCTTTGCATCGAGCTCCCGCTGGACGCGCCAGCAGGGGTGGCCGCCGAACTTGACCCAGATGTTCCCGCAGCGGTGCAGCTTCAGTGCCATCGCCGGATCTTAGAGCTCTACAGACATGCCGGACTCGGCCGAACGACGCAACGCGGCGATCGTTCCGGCCTGCGCTACCGCGTCCTCGCGACCCAACAGTGGACGCCCCTCGCCTCGGATCGCATCGCTCAGGTTCTCCAGCTCGAGGCCGTACGGGTCGGCGGGCTC
>CAVTZA010000013.1:0-256248 GCA_963739085.1 uncultured Actinomycetes bacterium
CACGCAAGGCGCGGACGAGACGGGACTTGCCAATGCCAGGCTCGCCGGCGAGCAGGACCACCTGGCCCCTTCGCCCTCCCTGGCCTGCTCCCAGCGGTCGAGCAGCAGCGCGGTCTCACGTTCGCGCCCGACGAGCGGCGCGAGACCGCCGACGTGCATAGCCTCGAACCGGCCTTCGATCACACTCTCGCCGGTAACGTGCCAGGCGCGCACGGGATCAGAGAAGCCTTTGAGGCGCGCCGTTCCGAGATCAGAGAGGGTGAAAAGATCGCCGACTAGATGGCGCGTGCCCTCGGCAATGACTACGCTCCCCGGCTCGGCCAAGGCCTGGAGGCGCGCCGCAAGGTTTGGGGCCTCGCCAACGACGGCCCGCTCGCGGGCACTCTCGCTCCCGACCAGGTCGCCGACCACGACCGCGCCGGTTGCGATCCCGACCCGGGCAGCAAGTGGCGTGCCATCCGGCGCTGTCAATCTTGCGACCGTCTCTACGACGGCGAGCCCGGCGCGCACGGCGCGTTCCGCCTCATGCTCGTGGGCGGAGGGCCAGCCGAAATAGGCGAGGACGCCGTCACCCATGTATTTGGCGATGTATCCCTCAAACCGTGTGACCGTCTCGGCGCAGCATTCGTGATACCGACTGATCACGTCGCGCAGGTCTTCCGGATCGACGCGCTCGGCCAGTTCGGTTGAACCGACCAGGTCGACGAACATGACCGTGAGTTGCCGCCGTCCAGCCTGAGATGTCGCGCGGCTGGGGACGGAACGGGCTGCGGGCCGGGCGGCTCGGCTCGGTCGTTCAGGGCGGCGATGGCCGCCAGCAGCCGCTTGCGGTGGCCAAGCGACGCGACACCGAGTTCGCGCAAGTCACTCTCAGTCAAGGTCGGCAGCAGGCCCAACTCGATATCGTTGTCGCGGAACGCCTGCTCATACTGGCCAAGTCCTAAACCGTGCAACCACGCCGCAGTACTTAAAGCGTCCACATCCTAGGACCTCTTATGACGGCTCCGTAGCAGTCTACTCCAATGCTACGAGAGGTGCGCAAAAGTGCACAACCTCTTCCGGCACGTCGCTGACGTCGCGTCGGCGACCCCTCGCGGGAATGGCGGCGAGGAGCTAGAGAGGTCAGAGCGAATGCTAATCTCCGCTCTTCGCAGGACGCCTCACGCGAATCGTATCGTAGTGCGCCACCTCTTCGCCGCGGTTGGTTCATCATTCCTTCCAGCGCGGCGGGCAATGTAGGCATGTGAAAATGACCCGGCCCCGTCCTCTCTGGGCCGGGTCTTTCTTGTTCATCGCTTTGCTGGCTGGTGCGCGGCGGCCCCCTCGGAGCCGCGGTTACTGGGCGAATTCGCTTTAGTGACCTTGATGTCTCCCGCGCCAGCCGAAATTGAACGCCTCCTGACCTCAAGGCGTCTTTACAGCAAACTTACCGTTATAGAGAAGTTGCCCCCTTGAATCCCGCCGGGATGCCGTCGAAGCTGCCCGTGCCCGTGGCGTTAGCGTAGGCACCCGTGCCCGAGACGATTGTATAGACACCGTGCCCTCGGCCCTCCTTGAATTCCGCAGTGAAGCTCGCAGTGATTGAAGAGCCGTCCTCGAACGTATAAGTACTATAGCCGCGTGCGGAGCCCGAGCCTTTGCGCAGGTCGGTTGAAACGACAAAGTCCTTCGCCGCGACCCTGCCGTCCTTAAAGAAGGCTACACCGAAGGCGTTGCTAGTCGACATGGTCTGACCGTCGATGTTTGCTGCTTGGACGATCTTAGGATCAATCATCTTTGTGACGAGCTTAAATTCGAGAACCTCCTCGCCAGCCAAAGCGGCTGTTGAAGCGGCAATCAAACTAGCCACACCAATCAGAAAGCTACGGCTGTTGCGCATGATACTCCTCCCTTAATCGTGCCTCCGCGGCCCTCCCGCAAAGCTGTGGTCATTCCAGCTGTCGCCAGGGTGAGCAGCCTGCATAAGTTATCGCTCAACGGCGCGATTTTTCCTAGGCTCATCAGCAGGCTTGTCCGGGACTCGGCATCACGATTCTCGCAACAGTGCGAGCATTCTCGATGCGTTGTTCAGCTCGTAGCGTCCCGAGCCTCCCCCGGCCGTCCTCTTTGGGCCGGGTTTTTCTTATCACCGAGGTCCTTGAAGGTTACGTGTCACGCGCAGGGTGGAGCGCCTCAAAGTCCCCGCCCTGGGACAGGAGACATGGAGCGGGACCCCCCGGTACGCGTTCGACGTCTGGATGAACTCAATTTCGGCGCCGAACAGCCGATCGAGAAGGAGGTTTCCAACAGACGGCAATCCTTCGTGCCCCCGAAGGAGCAGGACGCATTTCAGCCCGACTTTGGCTGCCGCCCCTGCAGTGACCCTGCAGAAATTGGATTGGGCAGCAGCCCTCATCACGACCGTATCCGCGCCAGCATCAAGCGCTTCGCTCCAGCAGGGCCTCGAGCTGCGGCACCTTGTTGCCGCCAAGAGCGAAGCCGCTCAAGTCCTCACGCTTGAAGATCAGGTTGACACCGATTCGATCCCCAAGCGCGGTGGCCTGTTCCAGAGGCGTCGGGAAATTTCCTAAGGCGATACGCGGAAGCATCACTTGACCTCTGGTCTGACGACCTCCCCAAGCTACTTGAGCAGCGGCTCCACACGCTGGACAACGCTATCCATCGCGGACTGAGGCTCCTTCTGCCCAAGGACGGCCAACTGCATCTCCTCGACGAAGATGTCCGCGGCACGAGCAGCGTTGTCGAAAGCAGGCAATGGAACCCGCGCAGTGCGTAGCTGAGCAGCCTCGACCTCGGCATAGGGCACCCGCTCACGAATGCGAGGATCTGCGTAGGCGGACGCTCTGACCGGGCCGTTTCCATTGACTGCGGCCCGTATCGTGTTTTCTTTCGAAGTCAGGTCCCGGATTAGCGACCAAGCTGCTTCCTTATTGGTCGAGTTCTTGGGTATCGCGAATGACCAAAATTCCGTTTTTGCCGGTGCTGCTGCGTATTTCGATTTCAAGCTTGCACTTATCGGAATGACGGCCGACTTGATGCGGCCTGGGAATTTCGATTTCGTCGGGTCGTTGTAGAACACGTGACGAGACATGCCCTGAAAGGTGATCGCCGCCCGACCGCTGCTCATCCAGCTGTTTATGTCCTCGTCCTTGATCTGCGCGAAATTCCTGGGCAACACGCCCTCCTTGTAGAAATCCCGAAGGAGGGTGATCGCGCGTACCATCGGAGCTTGATTGGCGACTACCTTGAGATCGCGCGATATGAAGTCGCCATCCCAGCAGCGCGCGAGATCCACGACGTTCGGGTATACGAGCCCCGAGATGAGGAACCCATAAACCTGAGTGCCGTCTGCTCGCGTGTAGGTCAACTTCCTCGCGGCCTCGATCATCTCCTCGACCGTCTCCGGAGCTTTCGTGATCCCACGCTCGGTAAAGAGCTCTTCGTTGTAGTGCATCCCCGACGTCGAATGACGAAATGGAATGGCATAGAGCTTCCCGTTGAAGGTCATCGCGTCCAGGAAACCTGGGAAGATATCCCGCAGTTCTTCGATCTGCGATGATTGCATTAACTCGTCGAGTGGCTCGAATAGCGTCGACACCCGTGGGCTCGCATAGGCGTTCAGCAGGGTGGCAACATCGATTGAGGTTTGCGACAGACTTGCTTCTCGGAACAGTCGCTCATGCAGCGGGCCGGTATCGAGCGTCACCCAACTCAGCGAGTTCCCGCTCTGCGCCAACCATTGAGTGGTGATGTCCCCGCCGGTCGCGCCGGTGGCTACCGTCTTGATCACGGGATGGGCCAGAAGGTTCAGCGATTTCCCCTGCGCCCGTGCGATGCCGACCGTTGCCGCGGCGGCGCCACCCACAAGGCCAGCCAACACCTTCCGTCTCGACGGCCCGAATTCATGCTGCGCGACGGGCTCGCCATTCACGCTCGTTTCGGCTCTCGAGTTTGATCCAATCGCAAACCGCGTCCCGTTGTTCATGTTCATCCTCCCGTTTTTGCTCAATTAAGACTTCTTGACCCATGCACTGGTATGTTTTGCAGGGTCGAACGTAGCAGACCGCGCAGTACGCTTATCCGCAGCGACGTTCTTGGCACGTCTTATAGTGTCAATTGCCCTCGGGCCGATTGCAATGGCGGTGGCCGTTGCGAGAACGTCGACCACCATCAGGTGGGCCAACTGGCTTGCGATCGGCCGAAAGGCTGGCCTCCTCGGCACGCGCGACGAGGGAGCCCGAATACCGGGTGAGCAATCCCATCACCCACGGCACGCTCGGGGCGGCGGTCCGATGGCGAAAGCCCTCCGCCTGACAGGGCACCGTTGAGGGCCAGATCCTTCACCCAAGTTCAAGGTGTTTCTGATCATCGCGGGCTGGTTGGCCACCAGCACTGCGCCCCAAACATGGATGGCTTGTAACTGCAGGGCAGCGCCCGTTCACGATAGGCTGACTAGAAGTCGTGGTAGGCTGTCGACGAGCGGCAGGAATTCGAAGCATCGCGAAGGAGGTGACGATGAGGACAACGTTCCGTAACCTTATACAGGTAATGAGATCACCGCGGTTTTGGAGAGCCTCCATTGGGCTGGCCGGCTTGATCTCGTTTGCTACGGTCATTCTCCTGGTCGCGTTCACTGCGCTGCTTGTACTGCTCCCGATCGCGTTGCTTGGCGGTCTCGCCCTGCACATCTACATTCGACATCGATTGCGGCAGGTCCGACGGCACCGTTCGGATCTTGTGATCGATGGCGAATACACTGTCCATGACAGGCGGTAGGAGGCGCGAGGGCGCAGTGGCACCGCCCCGCCGCCCTGGCTGGCCGCCCTGTGAAGGCCCCCCAGGACGGGGCCTCCTTTCCATCTCCAGATTGCTGACGTTCGAAGCCCCCCGCCCGGCGATCCTCGTTGGGACGGGTCGGCCCACCCACACCAGCAGGGTGCCCCCGGATTGCTTCATGGAATCAAACGATGGCGTCGAGAAAAATCTTCGAATCCGAAAGGTCGGGTGTGTCGAGCCCCTCAGAGAACCAAGCGTAAACTGGGGTGAGTAGGTTGCGAGCCTCTGCGGCCATGCTTTTCTGAAGCCAATACGCGGCGAGGGTTCGGGCAGCCCGCAGCTCGAACAATTTGGATTGCTGTTCTCGAGCGATTGTTAACGCCGCATTGAAGCAGATCACCGCCTCCCGCTCAGTCGAGACGAGTTCACCCTTGAGACGATACAATTCTGACAAATAAAGTCGCTGGTTGGTCCGTGTTGCAAATGCTAATCCCTCTTCCACCGCCACAAGAGCCGTTTCCAAGTCACCCACACACGTACATGCCTCCGCAAGCAACGCAAGATTTCAGGGAAGATACACCCCGTGTTCCCGACGACGATAAAGTCGATCGCCGCAGCGATGCTCTGCACAACACCTTGTGAGATCCCCATTCGAGCTTTCGCCCACCCACTCAGCACAACCGACGTATCGCCCCAATCGAGCCCTTTTTCGCCAGAGAAGTTCGTAACCTGCTCGGCGACAGACAAAGTGCCTGGCATATCCTTTCGAAGCGCATAGACGCGACATAGGTGCCACAGGGCCTGCGCCAATGATGCGTCGTTCGGGTTTCCACGCGCCCTTGGCGATACCTTCCGAAAGATTCAAACCTTGGTGGGATCCCCGAGACAACAAAGTGTTATTGCTACCGTACTGGCCAATGTGGGCTGAATGTCCACCAAGGCGTTCGCTCGAAACGGATCACTTGCTCGGTCGCTTACTCCGAACAACGCCAGTGCCTTCGTGGCATGCACTATCGCTTGCTTCAATTGACCAGTCGGTCCGAGACCCATTGCCAATCGCGTGTGAGCGATAGCGAGGCCGAGTTGGTCTTCTTCGATCTGCGACTGCGCCAACAATCTTTGGCCATACTCGATGGAAGAGTCGAGTTCACCACGCATATACGCGTGGCCGCCCAATGAATTCAGGGACCGCCATGTAGGTCTTTGTATCGCCAAGCGCCTCGCATAACACGACGGCGCGTTGATAAACCTCGCCAAATTCGGGGGAAGCATAGCCCTTGGTCGCGATCAAGGCTTTCCCGAGGAGAAGGAGTAGCTCGCGAGCTCTTCCGCATTGCACCAATCTGCACTCGGGCAGCGACGAAACAAGTTGAGGCCGGTTATTGGCCTCGGTGATCACCTCTACATGGCCAGTCTCTCTTATCGCCCGCTGTGCCGATCTAATGCGGTATTCCAAGCTGCGGTCGAGGAGGCCCGCTTCCTCGAAGTGGTGGGCCAGCACCTCGGGCTGACGTTCCACCATTTCGTGAAAGCGTTCCTCCAACACGCGCGCAATCTGTACCATGGAGAGCCTGTCTGACGACTTCTTCAGCAGCGTCGCATAGGCGGCATCCTGAACCAGCGCGTGCTTGAAAGTATAGCTAGCCTCCGGCGGTCGAACCTCTCGCGAACACGCAACTCGGCCCTCGATATCAGCTGTTCCAGGGCCTTAGCCCCAGCGCCGACCTGCTCTGGCCTGACACGGCCAAAAGTAGACTCGAATGAGAACTCTCGCCCAATCGCCGCCCCGATCTGTGCCACCTCCCGAACTGGCGCCAAGCCGATCCAGACTAGCCATCAGCGAGCCATGTAACGTCGTCGGGATCGCCAAGGGCGGAAGGCGCCGGTCAGCACGAAACCGCTCGGCCTCGTCCCGCATCAGCCCGCTCTCCAAGACCGAGCTCGTCAACTCCTCCACGAAACAGCGGCACCCCATCCGTGCGCTCGACGATCTGCTCGCGCACCTCCTCGGGCAGGGCCTTGCCGCCGGTGAGCCGCGTGACCATCTCGCCTCGCTCTCGCCGGCTAAGCCGTTTGAGCGCCAACGTCGTCACATGCTCGCGTCCCACCCATTCGCCTTGAACTCCGGCCGGAAGGTCACCAGCAGCGAGCACCGGCAGCCGCAAGGATCTGCTCGAGCGCAGACTCAAGCAGATCGCGCGAAGAGGGGTCGATCCAATGCACGTCTTCCCATACGATCAGCACCGGGTCGGACGGGCACAGGGCCACGAGCTGCCGTACCAAGGGCGGTAGCAGGCGCTCCTTCTTCTTTTGCGGCGACAGCCCCCGTCGAGAGCGTTAGTCCCTCGCTGAGGCAGGGACAGAAGCTCGGCGATAAGTCCGAAATCTTCTGGTTCCGTTTCCCGGGACTAGTAAGTCCCGCAACTTCGCCGAGCCGGGTTTCACGCGCCATCGTCCTCGCGTTCGAAGGCCTGATGCGCGCTCGAGTTGCTGGATGACAGGGAAACAAGAGCGCTATCTTGATGATATGGCGAGAAAAAATAGCGAAGTCGTAACGGCAATTCGCGCGCCAACAGCTCTTGCGTGGCGGCAACCAATCGAGACTTGCCAGATACCGGCTCGCCATAGAGCAGTAACGCCTGACCCTCACCACCAAGGGCTTGAGACCACCGTCGCCGTATCAGCTCGAGTTCGTCGACCCGCCCGAGAGCCAATGGAGTGAGTTCGACACCATGGAGTCTTCGAACCGACTTTCTACGCGGCTCTCTCGCAGCACGCTCCACGCCATGACCGGTCTATCGAAACCCTTGGCGCTGACGGCTCCTAAATCGTGTGTGTCAAAAATTGTGCCCAACAACCTGCGAGTTTCAGCGGCGATTACAATCGAATCCGGCTCAGCCAAACTCTGTAGTCGCGAAGCCAGGTTGGGTGTTTCGCCAACGACGGCTTGCTCCTGGGCGATTCCCGATCCTAGAATGTCGCCGACCACGACCTCGCCAGTAGCGATTCCAATCCGCACATGCAGAGATTCGCCACGGGGCCGCAGACAGCGGCACGGCCTCTACGAGACCTAAGGCCGCGCGGACCGCGCGCTCAGCATCGTCCTCATGGGCCTGGGGGAATCCGAAATACATGAGGACACCGTCCCCCATATATTTCGCGACAGTGCCGCCATGGCGCGCTGTGAATTCAGCGACGCAGCTGTGATACGCGGTCATTACGTCGCGAAGGTCCTCCGGGTCCAGGCGACCTGCCATCCGGGTCGATCCAACGAGATCACAGAACTACCGTGAGGTAACGGCGCTCCGCCAACGGCCTAAGAGAAAGGCGCGCGACTGGTTCGGGTGCGTGCGAAATACTTCCCTCAGGGGATTGCCACAGTCGCTGCAATAACGCTTGCCGGGCGGGTTGAACTCGCCACATGCGGAACACGCAATAGGGAGCTGAGCCCCACAGTCTCCACAATACCGCTTGCCACCTGCATTTGCGGCTCCGCAGCTGACACAGTCCACCGAAGTCTCCTAAACTTCGCAGCAAGTGAATCTAAATAATCCTTGATGCTAGCATTGTCGCATGGCTCGGAAAAGCTAAGCTATCGCGGTCCTTGAAAAGGGGTCAGTCGCGACATGATTGGCGGGGATGGGGGCTATGCCTGCTCGCGATGCGGCGCAACTCCGGGAGTACGAAATCCCATTAAAGCCGCGGCGTCCAACCATCTGCCCCCAGCGCGAACCTCGTAGGTACGGGCCTGTCTGTGACTGCCAGCGCGTCGGCATCCGAGGCCGGCGTCACAAGCAGGAGATGCGACAATGAAAGCCGACGTGGACGTGATCTGTCCGCATTGCGGCTATAAGGCTGAGGTGGCGACAAAGATGCTGGACGACGGCAAAAAGGCATAGCCAGAGCCCGGCTACGTCGCGCTCTGCATTCCCCCATCGGCAGCCGGGAACGCCTGCGACCGCAAATGCAAGGGTCGCAGACGTGTTGCGGGAACGAATAGATGTGCGGAGCATTCAAACCTCCTACTCGGTGTGCTACGAAAGATCGAGTTCCTTGAGCGTCGCCGCGGCTTGCCTGGTGGGTCAACATATCACGTCCAAGATGCGTGTTCCTTGGTCGGCGTGTGCGGGGCCTGTGCTGATGGTGTGGGAGGACATGCAATGGATCGAGCTGTCCTCGCGCGAACTGCTCGACGACCGACCGAGGAGGCAAAGGTCTTCGCAATCACAAAGCCGAACCCTTATGCCGTTGAAGGAAGCGCAAATGGACGTCATGAACCAGGCCAGCAAGCCCGCGAGGCATGAGGTGCACGACAACAATCAGCACAATGCCATATATGGCCCACGGTGCAGCCTTTGAGATCTGGTCCGCGACATTCGGCACAAAAAGGATAAACGCGGCTCCATAAGATGCGCCAGAGATAGATGAGATTCCTCCAATCACGCCTCCCACGAAAAGGCTGATAGACAAAAGAACCGTGAAGCTGTCAGGCGACACGAACTGGATGGCAATTGCTCCAGTGAGCCCGCCGTTCCGGCATAAAGGGCGCCGGTTCCGAATGCGATAGTCTTATAACGCGCAGCGTTGATTCCCATTGCTTCAGCCGCTATCGAGTGGTCGCGTATTGCCAGGAGTGCCAGCCCAATTCGGCCTCGAAGCAAGTTAGCAGCAACGATCGTCAGAACTATCGCCGTTGTCAGAGACAAGAAGTAGACCCAGCGGTCCAGACCAATGGCGAACCAGTCCGGAGGATCATCCAGTTCGATGAGGCGGTCGAGGCGCTCGAAGCCGACGGTGCCTCCCGCCGCTGCGACCAGGCGGAGCAGGACGAGCGTGGTGCGATGCCGCTGGCTGATCGCGACGTAGCCCGTGCCGTCGGCGCCCTTCCAGGCCGCGATGCCGTAGGCCGAGATGTCGTTGTCGCCGTCGAAGATCACCGGCGGATCGGGCTCCGTGACCTCGGTCAGCGGGGTCGGCGCCGACGAGCCCCTCTGGTCGACGGCGAACACGCGCAGTTGGTCGAGGCCGCGGTCCGTGACGACGGCGAGATCACGGCGCTTGCCGCCCAGCTCGACGCCGTACAGCAGGTCGACGTTGTTCTGACGGGCGTCCTCGTCCGCGTAGTCGACTCGCTGAATCGTCCGACCCTGCAGGTCGAACGCCGCCAGCCCGCCGTTCTTCAGTGTCCCGATGACGATGCTCTTCGCTCCGTCCGACGGATGCACCCAGACAGCCGGGTCGTCGGCGTCGGCGTCGTCGCGCCTCGAAGAACGGCTCCGTCTCCAACGTCGCCTGCACCTCGACCGTATCGGCGGCAACAGCCCCACCGACGCCGACGGACACGAGCAGCGCAACCACGACCACCAACCGCTTCATCGTCTCTCCCCTCGGTCGATCTCGCACGCGAGTCAACCGCCAGAAGCCTGCGAACGGGGTTGCGGCCAGGAGAACGAGTTGTGTCGGACCGGAGAACACGTCGCACTAGGCTGGGCAGGTGGAAGACGCCGTGAAAGGAGGCACATGACCGATCACAAGGTGGGAACTCGCGAGGAGTGGCTCGCCGCGCGCGACCAGCTGCTCGCCCGCGAGAAGGAACACACCCGGCTCGGCGACGAGCTCGCCCAGGCACGGCGCGAGCTGCCGTGGGTGCCGGTCGAGAAGGAGTACCGCTTCGATACGGACGACGGCGAGGAGACGCTCGCCGAGCTCTTCGACGGGCACTCTCAGCTACTGGTCTACCACTTCATGTTCGGGCCGACGTACGAGGCCGGCTGCCCGACGTGCTCGTCGAGCGCCGACGCCGTCAACGCCGTGCTCCCGCACCTGCACGCTCGTGACGTGTCCTTTGTCTACGTCTCGCAAGCACCCCTGGAGAAACTGCAGGCGTACAAGCGGCGCATGGGCTGGAGCTTTCCCTGGGTCTCGGCCGCGCGCACCGACTTCAACTTCGACTTCGGCTTCTCCCGCACGGAGGAACGCACGCGCGAGTCCGTGGGGCCGATCGTGGCCGCGCTTCCGCCGATCGCTGCCCGCAACGCCGAATCGGCGGGCACGGACGTCGTCGGATACCTGACCGAGAGCCAGGGCCTCAGCGCGTTCGTCCTGGACGACAAGGCCGTCTACCACACCTACTCGACGGGGGCCCGCGGAGTGGAGTTCCTGATGGGCTACTACCCGATCCTCGACCGTGCACCGAACGGCCGCGGCGAGGGCGACGGGTTCCAGCTCTGGCTCCGCCGACACGACGAGTACTAGCGGGTCTGCTTAGTAGATCAGGGCTTGTTGCAGGCCTTCTCGAGCTGCGTGAGCGCCTGCTGCGCCGCGTTCTCGGCTTCGTACGCCTGCTTGTTGTGGAGGTCGACCTCCTCGATCTGCGCGAGCACCCGCTCGAGCCGCTTTCGCGCGTGCCGACCGTCGGCGTTCAGACGCTTCTCGGGACAGCGGGCGAGCATGTCGTGCGCGACCTGCGGGACGCAGACGACGACCACGTCGCAGCCGGGCGTCGGCGGCTGGACGGTCACAGTCGTCGCCTGTCGCCCAGCAGTCGTCGTCGGAGGAGCCGCGGAGTCGCCCCCGTCCCGGCCGCCACAGCCTGCGAGCACCGCCGTGACTGCGAGGACGGCGACGCTCGAGCGTGTCATCGCGAGGGACTAGCTCAGGCGCCGGTAGAGACGGTCGACCAGGTCGGGCATCTGCTCGAGCCGCTCGGTGATCACGCGAACGCGGTACTCCAGGAAGTGCTCGGGCTCGACCCCGAGTGCCTCGGCCAGGCGCTCGACGACGTCGTTCGACGGGACCGGTCGGTTGCCATGGACGAGGTGGTTGAGGTACCCGGCGGACAGGTCGCACCTGGCTCCGAGGCCGCGGAACGTCATCCCGGTCTCGTCCATGAGCCGCTCGAGCGTCGGCCCGAACGGCTGCTCGCTGAACTTCCGCCTTCGCGCCATCAAGACACCCCCGCAAGCTCGTCGATTGCCACGCGTTGCTCGCCGCCGTTGCTGCGCACGTCGACGGCGCCGTCCTCGAGCGTCTTCTTGCCGACCACGACGCGGACTGGGCTGCCGATCAGGTCGGCGTCGGCGAACTTCTCGCCCGCGCGCAGGTCTCGGTCGTCGAGGAGAACCGACCGTCCCCCGGAGTCGAACTCCTGCGCGGCGCGCTCGGCCTGCGCCTCGAGGCCCGGCAGCGCCACGATGTGCGCGTTGAAGGGCGCGATCGAGGCCGGCCAGCGAATGCCGTTCTCCTCGAGGTGGCGCTGCTCCACCACGGCCGCCAGTATGCGGGCGGGCCCGATCCCGTAGCTGCCGCCGACGAGCGGCTTCTCCTTGCCGTCCTCGTCGAGGAACGTCGCGCCGAGCGGAGCGGAGTAGCGCGTTCCGAACTTGAAGATGTGCCCGACCTCGATCGCGGTCTGGAAGCCGAGCCGGCCACCGCAGACGGGGCAGGTGTCGCCCTCGCGCGGCTGGCGCAGGTCGGCGAAGCGCCCCTCGTAATCGCGTTCATGCTCGACACCGCGGAGGTGCCGGCCGGTGCGGTTGGCGCCCGCGACGAACTGGCCTTCTCGGAGCGCCTCGTCCACGACGATCTCGCCGGAGAAGCCGACGGGGCCGATCGAGCCGGGGTCGGCCCCGAACGCCTCACGGATCTCCTCCTCGGCCGCCGGGCGCGAATCCGATCCGAGAGCGGTCGCGAGCTTGGCCTCCTCCAGCCGGTCGTCGCCGCGGATCAAGGCCAGGACGAGCGTCCCGTCGGTCTTCACGACCGGCATCGCCTTCGAGGTCGCGGCCGCGTCGATCCCGAGGAACTGGGCGAGCCCGTCGATCGTCGTCACGCCCGGTGTCTCCACCTCCTCGGCCGTGTCCAACCGGGGCGGGAACTCGGGCGCGCGCGGAACGCCCTGCGCGATCTCGAGGTCGGCCGCGTAGTCGCCGCGCTCACAGGTTACGAGCGTGTTCTCGCCCGAGCCGGACGGCGCCAGGTAGTCGACCGACTCCTTGCCGCCCATCATCCCGGACTCCGCCTGCACCGCGTGAACCTCCAGTCCGACGCGCTCGAAGATGCGGTCGTAGGCGTCCGCGTGCTTGCGGTAGCTGACGTCGAGACCCTCCTCGTCGCGGTCGAACGAGTACGCGTCCTTCATGATGAACTCGCGCATCCGCAGGAGGCCTCCGCGGGGCCGGGGCTCGTCGCGCTCCTTGATCGAGAAGTGGTAGAGGATCTGCGGCAGCTGGCGGTAGCTCTGGATCTCCTTGGCGTGCCACGTGACCGTCTCCTCGTGCGTCAGGGGCAGCACGTAGTCGCGACCGTTGCGGTCCTTGAGCCGGAAGAGCTCCGGGATGGCGTCGCGCCCGGACTGCTGCCAGAGCTCGAACGGTGTCAGCACCGGCATGAGCATCTCCTGGCCGCCGATCGCATCCATCTCCTCGCGGATGATCTGGACCACGTTCTGGTGCACCCGCCAGCCGAGTGGTAGGAACGTCCAGACGCCCGCCGTCACCTGGCGGATGTAGCCGCCGCGGACGAGCAGCTTGTGCGAGACCGCCTCCGCGTCGGCGGGCGCGTCGCGCAGCGTCGGAAGGAAGAGCTGTGACGCCCGGGTAATCACGCGCCCGAGCCTAGCTGTCGAGGGGAATCAGGGACGCCTCCGCCATCGCCAGGGCCGCCGGCTTCGCCATCTTGAGCCGCTTGGGACGGCGCATTCCGTCCTCGATCCACCGGTCGATCTCGACGAAGAGCTCGTCGATCAGCTGCTCCGAGGCGACTTTCTTGAGCACGCGGCCGTGCGCGTAGATGAACCCGGATTCGCGACCCCCGGCGATCCCGAAGTCTGCGTCGCCCGCCTCCCCCGGTCCGTTGACCGCGCAGCCCATCACCGCGACCTCGAAGGCCTGCGGGTACTCGCGCAGCCGCTCTTCCACCACGACGGCCAGGTTCTCCACGCCGACGTTGTCGCGCCCACAGGACGGGCACGCGATCATCACCGGCCCCCGCTCGCGCAGACCGAGCGCCTTGAGGATCTCCCACGCGACCTCGATCTCCTTGACGGGGTCGGCAGTGAGGGAGACGCGCATGGTGTCGCCGATACCGTCGGCGAGCAGCGAGCCGATCCCGACTGCGCTCTTGATCGACCCCGCGAACGGCGTGCCGGCCTCCGTCACGCCGAGGTGGAGCGGATACGGCACCTTTGCGGCCAGCATCCGGTAGGCGCGGATCATCGTCGGGACGTGGGTCGCCTTGACCGAGATCTTGAACTCGCGGTAGTCGAGCCGCTCCAACAGCTCCACCTCCTCGATCGCCGCCGCGACGAGCGCCTCCGCCTGGTCCTGCTCGGCCAGCTCGCGCAGGTGCTTGGGCAGGGAGCCGGAGTTGGCACCGATTCGCATCGGGATCCCGGCCCTCTTGGCGGCGGTCACGACCTGCTCGACCTTCTCGGGGCCGCCGATGTTGCCGGGGTTGATCCGCACGGCGGCGACGCCCGCGTCGATCGCACGGAGCGCGAGGCTGGCGTTGAAGTGGATGTCGGCGATCACCGGGAGCGGCGAGAGCCGGACAATCGACTTCAGCGCCTCGGCGTCCTCGATCTTCGGCACCGCGCAACGAACGATCTCGCAGCCTGCCGAGGCGAGCGCGGCAATCTGCGCAGTCGTGGCGGTGACGTCGCGGGTCGGTGTGAGCGTCATCGACTGGACGACGACAGGCGCGCCGCCGCCGACCCTCACGTTGCCCACCTTGATCTGCCGTTCGCTGGGCATCGGAGCCAGGTTAACTGCCGTTAGGAACGTTTCGCGGCGACGATGGCCGCCGTCTCACGTGTCGTCAGGATCTCCGTCGCGACCAGGTCGGGGTGGCCGAACAGCCACTCGCGCACCGGATCGCGGGTGCTGGGGAAACCTCCCGGTCTCCCCAGACCCCTTCCACTGGTCCGCTGCGCGGACAGGCGCTGCGCGCCGGAGTCATGTCGTCCTTGACGAGCAGGCCGCCGGGCTCGAGCAGGTCGATCGCGAGCTGACCTCGCGCGCTCGGGTCGTCCTTCCAGCCGCCCGCGTCGAGGAACACGAGCCCGAACGGCCCTCGCGGCGGCAGGGTCTCACGCCAGTCCCCCTCGAGGAACTCCACGTTGGGCAGTCCCGCCAGCCGTTCCCGCGCGATCCGGGCCCGCTCGGGATCGAGCTCCGTCGTCACGAGCGACGTGGCCGTGGACGCGATCGCCTCGGCGCCCTCACCGAACGCCGTCCCGAGCTCCGCGCAGCGCCTTCCGGCCGCTAGGACGGCGAGCAGGCGCTGCACCTCTGGGATCGAGGACCCGCCGTGGGTCAGTCGGGACGTCCGCCGATGTCGTTGGAGAGACCGACGAAGAACAGGATGAGGACCAGCGCGATGCCGATCGCGGAGACGCGTTCGTAGACCTCGCGTCCGACCGCTCGGCCGCGCACACCTTCGATGAGCGAGAACGCGATGTGACCGCCGTCGAGCGGCAACAACGGCAGCAGGTTGAGGATGGCCAGCGACAGGCTGATGAAGGCCAGGATCCGCAGGTAGAGGCGGAAGCCGCCCTGGTCGATGACCTGGCTCGAGGCGTCGACGATGCCAACCGGGCTCGAGATCTCGTCCCTGCCGCTGCCCGTCACGATACGGCCGAGCGAGCTACCGATCGCCTCGGTCACGCGCCAGCTCTCGATCCCGGCGAGCTTCACCGACTCGAGCGGGCCGTAGCGCCTGTACTCGACCTCGGGGCGAAAGCCGAAGACCCAGCGGCCGTCGCTCGACACCTGCGTCCGCTCGCGCTTCAGCCTGATCATGTCGTTTCCGCGCCGCACGGTGACCACGATCGGGCCGCCCTTGCTGCCCCGGATCAGGGTCGAGAGCTCGTCGAAGTTCTCGGCGTTCGTGCCGTTCACCGCGACGATCTCGTCGCCCGGCCGCAGGCCGGCCGCCTGCGCCGGCGAGCTCGCGTCCACCCGGTCCACTCGCCGCCCTGCTTCGGACGGCACGCCGACCATGTAGATGATCGAGATGAGAACGATCGCGAACAGGAGGTTCGTTCCGGGCCCGGCGAAGATCACCGAGACCTTCCTCCAGGTCCTCTGCCGCCAGTAGGCGTCGGGGCCGAGCGCGTCGCGCAGCTCGGCGAGCCCTCGCTCGGCGCTCTTCGCGGCGGCGGGCGACAGCTCGGCGGCGCGCACGGCCCGCTCCAGCTCGTGGAGCTGCGCCCTGGCCTCGACCATCTCGCCCTCGGCGACGAGCCGCTTGACCCGTTCGATCGGACCGGCGAGCGCGGGCGCCTCCTCGCGGGCGCGGCCGAGATGCACGTCCAGGTCGGACGGCGCCGGCCGGTGCATCCCCGGGATCTTCACGTAGCCGCCGAGCGGGATCGCGCCGATCCCGTACTCGATCCCGTTGCGCTTGACCTTCACGAGCGCGGGCGGGAACCCGAGGTAGAAGCGCCGCGGGCTCATGCCGACCGCGCGCGCGGTGAAGAAGTGGCCTGCTTCGTGGACGAGGATCAGCAGGGCCAGGCCCAGGATCGCGATTGTGACGTTCATGCGGTTGCGAGAGCTCCTTCGACGGCCCTTCGGGCCGCCCCGTCCGCCTCCGCGAGCTCGCCGAGATCGCGTGCGGGGGAACCGTCCACGGTAGCGAGTACGTCGGAAACGCGCGCGGGGATCTCGAGGAAGCCGATCCGGCCCTCGAGGAACGCTGCCACGGCGACCTCGTTCGCCGCGTTGTACGCGCACGGATAGCGTGCCGCCGCGCTCGCCGGCCTCGCGGGCCAGCTGCAGCAATGGGAACGTCTCGAGGTCCGGAGCCTCGAACTCGAGCACGAGCCCGGCGGCTGCGTCGAGGCCGAGCACCGGGGTGGCGGCCCGCTCCGGGTACGTGAGCGCGTAGGAGATCGGAACGCGCATGTCCGGGTAGCCCAGGTGCGCCAGCGAGGCGCCGTCGCGAAACCGGACGAGCGCGTGCACGACCGACTGCGGGTGGACGACGACCTCGATCCGCTCGTACGGCAGGTGGAACAGGAAGTGCGCCTCGATCAGCTCGAGCCCCTTGTTCGCGAGAGTTGCGGAGTCGATCGTGATCTTCGGCCCCATGTTCCAGGTCGGGTGGTTCAACGCCTGCTCGGGCGTCACCTCCGCGAGCTCCGCCGGCGAACGGCCGCGGAACGGGCCGCCCGAGGCGGTCAGGACGAGGGAGTCGACGGTCTCGCGCTCACGGCCCTCGAGGCACTGGAGCGCCGCCGAGTGCTCGCTGTCCACCGGGAGCAGCCGACCTCCTCCCCGCTCCCGGGCCGCGAGGCACAGCTCGCCGCCGGCGACGAGGCTCTCCTTGTTGGCGAGCGCGAGGTCGACGCCATGCTCGAGCGCCCACAGCGTTGCGGGCAGGCCGGCGAAGCCGACCACGGCGTTGAGTACGAGGTCGGGCTCGGCGCGCTCGAGCAGCTCGGTGAGATCGCCGCCCACCTGCGTGTGCGGTGCGAGCCCGTCGACGGGTTGGGAGCCGGAGGCCGCGGCGACGAGCTCGAGCTCGGGGTTGTCCTGGATGATCTCCAGCGCCTGGCGCCCGATCGATCCCGTGGCGCCGAGCAGCGCGATCTTCCGCATCAGTGAAGTGTAGGTGGGCCGCGGAAGCGGCCTGTTCGCGAAGCGAACGAGTGGAGGGGGTCTGGGGGAACCGGGAGGTTCCCCCAGCTACTCGCGACAAGGCGGGTAGCCGTCGAGCACCACGCTGGCGTTCTCGAACACGAACACGCAGATGCGGTCGCCGCTGCCGGGTCCGAGCGCCCGCACCAGGTCCGGGGTCGACTTTGTGATGTCGCACTCCAGCCGCTCCCCGACGAGCTTGCGGCAGTCGCCCAGCTCGGCACCGTACTCGCGCTCGACGAATCCGCGGGCTCGCTCCGAACTGCTCGGTGCGAAGACGTCGAAGACGATCGCGAGCACCCCCAGGCCGACGATCACGGCGCTGGCCGCGAGCATGACGCGGATCAGGAGGAGCAGTTGCGGGCGAGTCACGCGGCGCCGAAGGCGGCGATCACGTAGAACGCCGCCATCGCGGCGAACAGGTGGGCGTCGAGCCGGTCGAGCATCCCGCCGTGGGCGCCGAGCAGGCGGCTCGCATCCTTGACATCGGCGTCCCGCTTCAGCGCCGACTCGAACAGATCGCCGAGCGGTGCGGCGACGGCGATCACGCCGCCGAGCACGAGCGACCGGTAGCCGTCGAGGAAACCGGTCTCGTAGAGCGCGACCCACGTCACGAAGACTGCTGCGATCGTGCCGGCGACGAACCCCTCCCACGTCTTTCCGGGCGAGATGGCGGGCGCCAGCTTGTGCCGTCCGACGAGGCGCCCTCCGAAGTACGCAGCCGTGTCGTCGGCGAAGACGGCCAGCAGGACGGTGAAGACGGCGAGCCGGCCGTCCACGTCGATCTCGCGGAGCAGCACGATGTGCGCCAGGCCGAGACCGACCCAGCCGGCGGCGAGGAAGGTCGCGCCGACCGAGACCGCGGTCGGGCCGCGCGTCCCGCCGATCCCCTTGAGCAGGAACGCGAGCGGCAGCGTGATCAGGAATCCGCCGAGCACCCACTCCGGTCCGCCGAGGCGAGCGCCGACGATGGCGGCGAGACTGCCGGCGAAGCCCGCCAGCGCGACCGGACGCAGCGGCCGCATCAGCCCGAACACCTCGTGAAGGGCGAGCACGCAGGCGACAGCGGCCAGCACGGCGAGCCACCAGCCGCCGAGGTAGACCAGCCCCAGGACGGGAGGTAGGGCCAGCACCGCGACCAGGACGCGGGAGACGAGCTGGCTCATCTACCGGCCGCCGAACCGCCGCCGGCGCCCGGCGTACGCGTCGAGGGCCTCTCGGAGGTGGTCCTCGCCGAAGTCCGGCCAGAGGGTGTCCACGAAGACGAGCTCCGCATAGGCGAGCTGCCAGAGCAGGAAGTTCGAGATCCGCAGCTCGCCCGAGGTGCGGATGAGCAGGTCGGGATCGGGCAGCTCCGGGGCGTAGAGGTAGCGCGAGAAGGCCTGCTCGTCGAGACCCTCTGCGGAGGCGCCGTTGGCGAGCAGCCGCTTGACCGCCTCGAGGATCTCCGCGCGGCCGCCGTAGTCGAACGCGATCCAGAGCTGGAGCCGCTCCTTGTCGGCGGTCGCCTCCTCGAGGTGCGCCATCGCCTCCTGGAGCCACTCCGGAGCCCGGTCGCGCCGGCCGATGAAGCGGGTGCGGACGCCCTGCTCGGCGAGGTCCGGGAGCTCGCGCTCGATCGTCTCGCCGAAGATTGCCATCAGGTCCTCGACCTCGGCGCTCGGACGCAGCCAGTTCTCGGTCGAGAACGCGTAGACGGTCAGCGACTCGACGCCCAGCTCGATCGCACCCTCGACCGTCCGGCGCAGTGCCCTCGTGCCGGCTCTGTGGCCCTCGGCGGTCGGAAGGCCCCGGGCGGCCGCCCAGCGGCTGTTGCCGTCCAGGATGATCGCCACCGAGCGCGGGAGCTCGGGCGGAGGCGCGGGCCTCACTAGACCTCCGTGATCTCGGCTTCCTTGCGCTTCAGCAGCTCGTCGATCTTGTGGACGTGCTCGTCCGTGAGCTTCTGGACGCGGTCCTCGGCGCGGCGCTCTTCGTCGTCGCCCACGTCGCCGTTCACGACGAGCTCCTTCAGGTGGTGCATGACGTCGCGGCGCACATTGCGCACGGCGACGCGCCCGTCCTCCGCGAGATGACGGACGACCTTGACCAGCTCCTTGCGCCGCTCCTCGGTGAGCTGCGGAATGGGCAGTCGGATCATCTTGCCGTCGTTCGACGGCGTCAGGCCGAGATCGGACTCCTGGATCGCGCGCTCGACCGACTTCATCGAGCTGGGGTCGAACGGCTGAACCGTCAGCATGCGCGGCTCGGGCACGTTGATCGTCGCCAGCTGCTTGAGCGGCGTCTGCTGCCCGTAGTAGTCGACGTTGACGCGGTCGAGCAGCGCCGCCGACGCGCGTCCCGTGCGCACCGTGTTGAACTCGTTGTGCGTGGACTCGACGGACTTGTCCATCCGCCGGGTCGCATCGCTGATCAGGTCGTCGATCATGCGCTTCCTCCGTCGCCCGGTGTGGAGATGATGGTGCCGACGCGCTCGCCGAGCACGACGCGCCGAATGTTCCCATCTTCGAGCGCGAAGACGTAGATCGGCAGGCCGTTTTCCATGCAGAGCGACAGCGCCGTCGTGTCCATCACGCGCAGGCCGCGCTCGATCGCCTCGAGGTGCGTGAGCTCCGGCAGGAACTCCGCCCCGGGATCGCGCCGCGGGTCGTCCTCGTAGACGCCCTGAACCTCGTGCTTCGCCATCAAGATGGCCTCGGCGCCGATCTCCAGGGCACGGAGCGCGGCGGCCGTGTCGGTGGTGAAGAACGGGTTGCCCGTCCCCGCGGCGAAGATCACGATCCGGCCCTTCTCGAGGTGCCTGATCGCCCGCCGGCGGATGTACGGCTCGGCGACCTCCGAGACCTCGAGCGCCGACAGGACGCGCGTGTGCGCGCCGCGTCGCTCGAGCACGTCCTGCAGGGTGAGCGCGTTCAGGACGGTGGCGAGCATCCCCGCATAGTCGGCGGTGGCCCGGTCCATGCCCTCCGCGGCGGCCGCCATGCCGCGGTAGATGTTCCCCGCGCCCACGACGATCGCGATCTCGACGCCGCGCGAGCGGACGTCCACGATCTCCTCGGCGATCCCCTCGACCGTGTCGAGGTCGATCCCGTACTGCTTGGGGCCCATCAGGGCCTCCCCCGAGAGCTTGAGCAGGATGCGCGCGAACGCGGGCGCGGCCTCGGGTGTCGCTACGGCGCCTTCCGGCTCGGGCAGCGAATCGGTCACCGGCTCATTCTGCGAGCGCGAAGCGCTCGAACTCGAGCACCTCGGCGCCCGCCTCGGACAGCGCCTGGCCGACCGTCTTCGACGTGTCGTGGATCCAGGGCTGGTCGGTGAGCACCCGGTCGCCGAAGAAGCGCTTGCTCAGCATGCCTTCGACGATCTTCTCACGAGCCTGTTCGGGCTTCGACTTGACCTCGTCCGAGTTCGCGTAGATCTCGCGCTCGGCCGCGACGACTTCCTCGGGCACGTCCTCCCGGCTCACCCACCTCGGCCCGGCAGCCGCGACCTGCATCGCGAGGAACCGGCCGAGCTCGTCGTCACCACCTCGCACCTGGACGAGCGTTCCCAGCTTGTTCGCGGGCGGGTGCGCGTACCCGGCGATCCGGCCGCCGTCGACGGCCTCGAAGCGCGTGGCGCCGGTGATCGTGATGTTCTCGCCGAGCTTGGCCACGAGCTCGACGCGCTCGTCCTCGAGTTGCTCGACGGCGTCGCGTCCCTCCGCGTCGACGAGCTTCAGCGCCTTCTCGGCGAACGCGAGGAACTCGGCGTTGTTCGACACCGGCTCGGTCTCGCAGCCGACGGCGACGATCGTGCCCTTCCGACCGCCGTCGGCGATCGTGTAGCCGACCTTGCCCTCGTTGGTCTCGCGTCCGGCCCGCTTCTGCGCGCCGGCGAGGCCCTTCTCGCGCAGCAGCTTCTGCGCGGCCTCGAGGTCGCCGCCGGTCTCGACGAGCGCCCGCTTGCAGTCCATCATCCCCGCGCCGGTGCGGTCGCGGAGCTCCTTGACGAGTGCGGCCGAGATTGCGGTCACGACTGCTCCTCCTCGGCGGGCTCCTCGGCGGGCTCGTCGGCGGGCGCAGGCACCGCGGCGGCCTCCGGCTCGGGCGACGCTTCCTCGGCGACCGGCTCGGCCGTCGCCTCTTCCTGAGCGGGCGCCACGGGCTCGGGTGCTTCGGCGACGGGCTCCGCCGGCACTGCGGCGGGCTCCTCCTCTGCCGCGGCGGGCTCCTCCTCCGCCGCCGCGGCCTCGGCCCCGTTGCCGTTGGCGCTCGTGCGCGCGAACTCCTCGGCCGTCACGCTGGTCTGCCCGGCGGCGATGCCGTCCGCGATCGCCCTGATGATCAGGCTGCACGAGCGGATCGCGTCGTCGTTGCCCGGGATGATGTAGTCGGCCTCGTCGGGGTCGCAGTTCGTGTCCACGAGCGCGACCACGGGCAGGCCCAGCCGGCGCGCCTCGCGCACGGCGAGCTGCTCCTTGCGCAGGTCGACGATGAAGACCGCGTCCGGCTGCTTTCGCATCTCCGCGACGCCGCCGAGGTTCGCCTCGAGCTTCTCGAGCTCGCCGAGCATGGTGATCCGCTCCTTGGCGGGCAGGAGGTCGATCTGGCCCTCCTCGTTGAGCCGGCGCAGCTCGTGGAGCCGCTCGATGCGGCTCGAGATCGTGCGCCAGTTGGTCAGCAGACCGCCCAGCCAGCGGTGATTGACGTAGGGCATCTTGACGCGGGCGGCGTGCTCCGCGACCGCGTCCTGGCTCTGCTTCTTCGTGCCCACGAAGAGCATCGAGCCGCCGCGGCTCGCGAGGTTGCGCGCGAAGTCGTGCGCCTCCTGCACGAGGTCCAGCGTCTGCTGGAGATCGATGATGTAGATGCCGCCGCGCTCCGTGAAGATGAAGCGCTTCATCTTCGGGTTCCAGCGGCGCGTCTGGTGACCGAAGTGGACTCCGGCCTCCAGGAGCTCTCGCATGCTTACGACCGGCACAGTGCGGCCCCTTTCTTGGTTCGACTTCACTCTCAGCCGGCGGGGGCGCGGATGGAACCGACCCGAGGGGCCGGCACCGCCACCCGTCCGTCCGCCGGGACGGGAACAGGAGCGGGCATCTTAGCTGCCGTCGTGTCTACAGGGCGCTCAGGAACACGGCCAGGTCGTCCGGAAGCGGCGATTCCGCCTCGACGCGCTCGCCCGTGAGCGGGTGCTCGAACGCGAGCTTCGACGCGTGCAGGAACTGGCGCTCGAGGCCCGGTTCGGGCACGCCGTACACGGGGTCGCCGACGACGGGCAGGTCGATCGCGGCGAGGTGGACGCGAATCTGGTGCGTGCGTCCCGTCTCCAGCCGCACGCGCAGGAGAGCGTGCGAGTCGTAGAGCCGCTCGACTTCGAAGTGCGTGATCGCCTCGCGCGGGCTGTCGGTGTCGAGCGAGTGGCGGAACGGATCGCTGCGGTCGCGCCCGATCGGCGCCTCGATGCGCCCGGCCCGCGAACGCGGGCGGCCGCGGACGAGCGCGGCGTAGGTGCGCTCGAGCCCGCGCTCACCGACGAGCTCCTTCAGACGGTCGTAGGCCTCGTCCGAGCGCGCCACGACGAGCAGGCCCGAGGTGTCGCGATCGAGCCGGTGGACGATCCCGGGCCGATCAGCCTCGTCCCCGCCCTCGGCGCCGTATGCCAGCAGCCCTTGGACGAGTGTCCCGCCCTCGTGGCCGGGGGCGGGATGGACGACGACGCCCGCGGGCTTGTCGACGACGAGCAGGTGCTCGTCCTCGTAGGCGATCCGGAGGTCCATCGGCTCGGGCGCCAGCTGGCGCGGGCGGCGCTCGGGCAGCTCGAGCTCGAGCGTCTCGCCGCCCTCGAGCCGGTGGCTCTTGCTGCGCGGGCGGCCGTCCACGCGCACGGCGCCGGCCTCGAGCAGACGCTCCGCCTCGGACCGCGACTCGACCTCGGGAAGGCCGGCCAGGAAGCGGTCGAGCCGGAGCCCGGCCGCGTCGTCAGGAACGCGCAGCGGGTGCGTCGGTCAGCGGGTGCGGACGGCCGGGCTTGCGCCGGTCGGCGGCCAGCAGGGCGACGAGCAGGATCACCACGCCGGCGACGATGAAGGAGTCGGCGAGGTTGAACGCCGGCCAGTAGCGCACGTCGATGAAGTCGGTGACGTGTCCGAGCCGTACGCGGTCGATGAGGTTGGAGGCGCTGCCGCCGATCAGCAGCCCGAGGGCGACCGGGAGCACCGGGTGGCGCGCGCCCGAGCGGGCGAAGAAGAACAGCATCCACCCCACGGCCGCCGCCGTGAGCACGGTGACGATCGGCGTGGCGCTGGCGAAGAGCCCGAAGGCGATGCCCGAGTTCTGGACGTGGTGGATCGACAACGGCCCGATGACGTGCGCCTCGTCGTCGAGCGCGAGCTGGCTCGAGACGAGCTGCTTGGTCAGCTGGTCGGCGACGACAGCCGCGAGCGCCACGGACAGCAGCCCGAGCCACTGCGAGGCGCGCGCGCCGAGCGGGCGCTGCGCCGCGGAGACCGGCGTCAACCCGTTTGTCGACGACCCCACCCGGATCTCGGGCCTGACCGAAGGTTCGCTCACCGACGCTCCGCCAGGCGCTTGCAGTCGATGCAGAGCGTCACCCAGGGCATCGCCTCGAGCCGCTCCATGTTGATCGGCTCGCCGCAGTTCTCGCAGATGCCGTAGGTGCCCTCCTCGATCCGCTCGAGGGCGGCGTCGATGCGGCCGAGGTGCGCCTCCTCGCTCTCCTCGAGCGTCGAGTCGAGCTCGCGGTCGTAGGTGTTCGACGCGATGTCGCCCATGTGGTCGTCGGCGCCGCCGGAGAGCTCCTGGTCCTCGGCCTCGGTCGCGCCTCGGTACTCCTCGTGGAGGTAGGCGATCGCGCGGGCCGTGCGCTCCCGATCCTCCTGGAGGCGGGTCTTGAACGACTTGACGTCGATCGTGCTCACGCGCGGCTGTCCTTTCCCCCGGCTGCCCCGAGGAGGCGCTCGGTCTCTTCGGGCCCGATGTCGGCCAGCTCGATGAGCTTGTCGCGACCGCCGTGCCCGGAAACGATGGAGATCGTACGCGGTGGGACGTCGAGCGTGGCGGCGAGGAGCGCGACGAGAGCCTCGTTCGCCTTCCCGTCTTCGGGCGGGGCGGCGACCCGGACCTTCCACGCCCGCCCGTGACGACCGACGACCGCGCTCGTGCGTGCGCCCGGAGAAACCCGCAGGGCGAGTCGAGTTGCCACCGCCTGAGTGTAGCCCGCTCTCAGGCCGCTTCCGCGCTCGCGTCGCCCTCGTCGAGGACGTCGAGAGCGCCCGCGAGCCGGGCCCGGATGCACGCGGACTCCGCCGCGAGAAGCTCGCGCTCGGCGCGCGCCGCACGGACGATCTCGCGGGCGGTGGCGTGCGCCTCCTCCTGCACGAGCGCCGCCTGCTTCTGCGCGCCATCGCGCAGCTCGGCAGCGGTTCGCTCGGCCGAGACGAGCGTCTGGCGCAGCAGCCCCTCGAGCTCGCGGTAGCGGACGACGTCGTCCTCGAGCTGCTCGACGCGGTCGGCGAGGTCGGCCCGCTCGCGCCAGACCTCCTCGAAGCTGTCTGCGATCTCCAGCAGGAGCCGGTCGGTCGCGTTGCGCGCATAGCCGCCGAAGGGCACCCGCTTGAGGCTGACGTGGCGGATCTCGACCGGGGTCGTCGTCCTCATCAGTGGAACCTTTCGAGAATCGCGTTCAGGATCCTTGCTCCGATCACCAGCGCGAACACGCCGACGATCGGCGAGAGGTCGAGCGGCCCGAGCGGAGGCAGGAAGCGCCGGAACAGGCGCAGGTAGGGCTCGCACACGTCGTAGAGGAAGCGCTGGACACGGTTCAGTGTGGGCGAGTACGGCAGCCGGATCCAACTGGTCAGGATGTAGGCGAAGATCAGCAGGACGTAGACGCCGGTGAAGACGGAGACGAAGCTCTGCAGGCTCGAGATCGCGTCTCCGAGCAGGGGCGAACCGAGGCTCACAGCGTCCATCTTGGCGAGTTCGCGCCCCGCCTCGCCGTTCCTACGCTTGATTGAAGAAGCCGCCGCGCTCGAGCAACCGGGCCCGCTCTTCGGCGGATACCTCGACGTTTCGCGGCGTGAGCAGGAACACCTTGTCGGCAACGCGCTGCATGCCTCCGTCGAGGGCGTACGTCAGGCCGCTGGCGAAGTCGATCAGCCGTTTCGAGAGCTCCTGGTCGGTGCCCTGCAGGTTGAGGATCACGGGCGTGCTGTCCTTGAACCGGTCGGCGATCTGCTGGGCGTCGTTGAAGCTGCGCGGGATGACGAGGTGCACACGAACCGACGGGCTGGGGACGCCGGCGAGCTGCGGGCGGGCGGCGCGTTGCGCGGACGTCCGCTCCGCCGAGCGCATCGTCGCCGTGCTGGCGCCCTCGTCCGACTCGTCGGTCCAGTCGTCCAAGTCGCGCTGGCGCCGGCGGGGTGAGAGCCGGCGCACGTTCGGCCGCTCGCGGTAGCTCCGTTCGAGCTCCTCTTCTGTGGCGTAGCCGTCCTCGTCCCAGTCCTCGTCCTCCTCGGCGATCCCGAAGTAGACGAGAGTGCGGTTCCAGACGTCTGCAAAACCCATGGATGCAGGATATTAGTGGCGGAACAGGCTGGATCCGAGGCGTACCAGCGTCGCTCCCTCTTCGACGGCGACGCGCCAGTCCTGCGAGGTGCCCATCGAGAGGTCCTTCAGCCCATACTGCTCGGCCAGCTCTCGCAGGCGCCGGAAGTACGGTCGCGAGGCCTCCGGATCGGTTGTCTCGGGCGGCATCGTCATCAGCCCACGCACGTCGGGATAGAGCTCGAGGAACGCCGGCAGCTGCTCCGGGGGGATCCCGGACTTCGACTCCTCGCCCGAGAGGTTGATCTCGACGAGGGCCGGGATCTCGAGCCGCTTCGCGGCCGACTCGGACGCGAGCGAGTGGCACAGCTCGCAGATCGCGTTGACGGTCTTCGCCTTGCGGCTCTGCAAATGGCCGATGAAGTGCCACCGGAACGTGTCGCCGTAGCGGGCGTGCTTCGCCTCCAGGTCCTGGGCGCGGTTCTCGCCCACGACTTCCACGCCCGCCTCGGCCAGGACTGCCATCTCGTCCAGTGAGACGTACTTCGTGGCCGCGACGACGGTGACGCCGGTCGCCTTGGCCTCCTCGTAGCGCTCGCGGACGCGCTCAGGCGACAAGGCCGATGACACCCTGACGGCCGGTCACGCCCCGGTCGCGCCGGTGGGAGAAGTACAGGTCCGGGTTGCAGGACGTACAGATGTCGGTGCGCTCGACCTCCTCGACCCCGGCGGCCCTGAGCGCGCGCTCGGCGGCAGTCCAGAGGTCGAGCTTGCGGTCCCGGAAGAGGTCGTGGTCGAAACGCGCCGCCACCTCGGGCCCGACCTCGTAGCAGCAGGGCCCGATGCCCGGGCCGATCACCGCGGCGACGCGTCCGCCGAGCGCCTCGACCCCGCTCGCGACGACGCCCTCGGCCAGGCCGCGCCAGCCGACGTGCAGCACTGCCAGTGCGGCTACGCGCCGCCAGTTTCGCACCTGGCGAGAGCGATGGGCAGGCAGTCGGCGCTCATCGCGAGCATCGGGAGGCCCGGCTCGTCCGTCCAGAGCCCGTCCGCGTGCTCGCCGCGGTCGCCGGCCCCAGCGCGCCGGACTTGCGTGCCGTGCACCTGGCGGTTGAGCGCGAGCCGTTCCGGGTCGGCCCCGACCTCCGCGCACAGCAGGCGGCGGTTTTCCTCGACGCGCTCGGGCTCGTCGTCGGTGAGCAGGCCGAGGTTCAGCGAGGCGTAGCGCCCCTCGCTCACACCGCCGAGACGCGACGAGAACGCCACGACGTACGGCCCGGGTGCCTCCCAGCGCAGGATCACGACGCCGAGATCAGCTCCCGTGCCGCCGCCAGCTCGGACTCGCGGCCGTCGAGCTCGCCGTTCAGCTTCCGGCGCCGCACCTCGCCGAGGACCTCCCCCACCCTCGGCGACTCGGCCAGGCCCAGATCGGCCACGTCCTTGCCGGTGATCTCAAGCTGGACGTCACGCAGCCGCCGGAAGTAGTCCTCGAGCGCCGGCACTTCGGCGAGCGCGAGCGCGAACAGGGGCGCGTCGGGTGCGTACGGCTCTGCTAGACCCACAACCTCGGCCGGGTCGGCCTCGCGTTCGCGCAGCCGCTCGACGAGCCTGGGCGCCACCGTGATCGCTGCGGCGATGTGCTCGGCGTCGCGACGCCGCACCTTCAGCCGCTCGAGCCAGTCGTAGAGCTCGTCCGGCGGCAGCCGGCGGGCGAGCGCCACGAGCCCCAGGCGCCAGGCGGGCACGTCGATCCCGTGCTCGTCCGCGAGGCTGCGGAGGCGCTCGAACAGCGCGACCGCCTCCTCGTCGGCGGCCAGGTGCGGATGGATGGCGCGGTCGGCGCCGAGCTCGGCCAGCCGCGGAATCGAGTGGGCGACGTCGCCCTCCTCCAGCAGCGCGATCAGCTCGTCGCGCAGCCGCGCCGACGAGAGGTCGCCGACGAGGCCCATCTCGATGCAGCTGCGGGCGAGCCGGGCCGTGTGCTCGTCCATCCGGAACCCGTAGCGGTTCTCGTAGCGGATCGCCCTGAAGATCCGGGTGGGGTCGTCGATGAACGAGAGGTTGTGGAGGACGCGGATCACCCCCGCGTCCAGGTCGCCGCGTCCGTCGAAGGGATCCACGAGCCGACCGCGGTCGTCGCCCTTGAGCGAGACGGCCATCGCGTTGATCGTGAAGTCGCGTCGGAAGAGGTCCTCGCGGATGGTCGCGTGCTCGACCGTGGGCAAGGCCGCCGGCGCGTCGTAGAACTCCGTCCTCGTCGTGACGACGTCGATGCGGCCGTCCTCGCCGTAGAGCACGACGGCGGTGCCGAACTTCTCGTGTGGACGGACGCGGCCGTCGAGCTCCTCGGCCAGCGCCTCGGCGAGATGGATGGCGTCGCCCTCGACGGCGATGTCCACGTCGAAGTTGCGCTCGCCGAGCAGGATGTCGCGCACGGTGCCGCCGACGAGGTAGACGCCGTCGTAAGGCTCGCTGAGCGCGGCGACCGCGTCGAACGCCGGCTTGAGCTCCTCCAGCCGGTCGAGCTCGGCCTGGAGGTTCGGGCCGGGCTCGAGCTCGACCTCCTCGCGCGCGCCGAGCGCCGAGAGCAGGTCGCTCCGGGTGACGACGCCGACGACGCGGCCTTCGTCGAGGACGGCGATGCGGCCGTCCCCGGCGCTCTCGACGATGCGCTGGAGCTCGGCCAGCGGGGTCTCCGGCCCGCAGGTCGCGACCCGCGAGCTCATGATCCCCTTGACCGGAGCGTGCGAGAGCCCGTGGCCGATCGCCTTGTCGAGATCCTCGCGCGAGACCGACCCGACGAGGCGGTCGTCCTCCACCACGAGGATGCCGCTCTGCGCGTAGCGCTGGCAGGCGACCATCGCTTGCGCCACGGACTCGTCCGGGCCGACGCTGCGCGCGGGGCGGGACATCAGGTCCCGCGCGGTGAGGGGCGACGCCGTCTCGCGCAGGGCCTGCTCGAGGAGCGCCTTCGCCTCGGCGAGTGAGCCGCGGTGGATCGCGGAGGCGGCCTGCGCATGGCCGCCCCCGCCGAGCACGCGCGCGATCACGGCTGCGTCGAGCTCTGGCGTGCGGCTGCGCACGACCGCGAAGACGCGCTCGTCCATCTGGACGAGCAGCACGAGAGCGCGGCAATCGGTGAGGTCGACGAGCTTGTGGGCGAGGTTCGAGATCCCGTCCACGTGTGTGGGCCACTCGAGTGCTGCGACGAGCACCTCGATGCCCGCAGCCTCGATGGTCTCGAGGCGGTCGAGGAGCGCGTTCAGCAGCTCCCGCTCGGTCTCGCCCAGCGGGGTGTGCAGGTAGCTGGCGATGAGGTCCTGGCGGGCGCCGTGTCGCAGGCACCAGCCGAGCGCCTCGGCGTCGCGCTGGGTCGTGCTCGGGTACGTGAGCGAACCGGTGTCCTCGTGGATCCCGAGCGCGAAGGCGGTCGCCTCGACCCCGCTCACCGGAACCTCTCGCTCGGCCAGGATCCCGACGAGCGTCGTGGTGAGCGCCCCGTCCTCGGAGAGGACGGCCGCGTCCGGTGGGATCCAGTCCGGGAGCTCGCCGCCCGAGTGGTGGTCGAAGACGACCTTCTCGACGGCGGGATCGAGCGCCACGCGCTCCAGCTCGCCGAGTCGTGACGCATGCACCGTCTCGACGACGATCAGCCGTCGGACCGCGTCGAGGTCGAGCCGGTTCGCGTCCACGAGCTCGAGCTCTTCGGCGTGCAGCCGGGAGAACTCGCGCACGTTGCGGTTCAGCGACCCCGAGAGGCAGACGACCGCGTCCGGGAAGAGCCGGCGCGCAGCGAGCAGCGACCCGAAGGCGTCGAAGTCGGTGTTCCCATGCGTCGCGATGACGGTCGCGGCCTTCATCGCCTCGAATTCTGCACGCGGGATCTTTGGCGGGCGCGCTGGGGAAACCTCCCGGTTTCCCCAGACCCCTTCCCCCGGTCCGCTCCGCGGACAGGCGCTCCGCGCCGGCGTCAGCACCTAGACATGCCCGGAACAGGCGCGGTCAGAGGAGCGCGATCGCGTCGATCTCGACCCTCGCGCCCGACGGGAGCATCGAGATCTCGACGGTGGAGCGCGCGGGCGGCACGTCGCCGACGTGCTTGGCGTACACCTCGTTCATCGCCTGGAACTCGCCGAGGTCGATCAGGAAGACCGTCGTCTTCACCAGGCGGTCGAGCCCGCTGCCCGCCTCCTCGAGGATCGCGCGGAGATTGCTGAACACCTGCTCGGTCTGCTCCGTGATGCCTCCGCTGAACTCGGTGTCGCCCGGCTTCAGGCCGAGCTGCCCGGACACGAAGACGAGGTCCCCGGCCTTGATCCCCTGCGAGTATGGCGCGCCCTGGAACGGCGCGGGCGCCTGCTCGGTGCGGACGGCGGACTTCGCGGCCATTCAGGGCTCCTTTCGTTGCGGCCGGACGGCCTGGGCAAGCGCGACGCCGAGCGCCTTGAAGATCGCCTCGAGCACGTGGCGGGCGTCGTCGCCGTGGATGAGGCGCACGTGGAGCGTAAGGCCGGCTCCCTCGGCGAGCTCGTGGAGGAAGCGCGAGAGGAGGTCGCTGCCGAGGCCGCCGACGCGCGCGTCGGAGAGATCGACGTTCGAGACGACGAGCGGCCGGCCGGAGACCTCGAGCGTGACGTGGGCGAGCGCCTCGTCCGCGGGAAGCGTGCCGGTTCCGTGTCCGCGAACCTCGCCGCCGAGCGCTTCCGCGAGCGCCTCGCCAAGCGCGGCACCGGCGGCCGCGACCTCTGCGTCGCCGCCCTCGGGAGCGAGCTCGAGCTCCAGGTCGAAGCCGGCGTACTCGGTCAGGACGGCGAGCAGGTGGTCGAGCACCGGCAGGCCCGTCAGCACATTCGCGGCTCCGTTGCCTGCGGTGGAGACACGCACACGGTGTTTAGCGGCCGCATCCATGGCTCGAACGAGGGTATCGAAGGAGGCGACGCAAACCGACGACAAGGCTGCGAATGCGTCTCCGGCGCTAGCTTCGGCGACTCCTGCTGCCACTGCTCACGGTGGGTCTGCGGGTCCGGTATCTCGGCGCGGCGGACCTCGCGTCGGCGAGCGCGACTAGCTCAGCCGGACTTCGCCCGCGTCGGTGAGCTCCCAGTGCGGGTTGTGGGCGACCTCCCACGGGTGGCCGTCGGGGTCGACGAAGATCCCCGAGTAGCCGCCCCAGAACGTCTCTGCGCCGTGCCGCGGAACGGTCGCGCCCGCCGCCTCGGCCTCAGCGATGACCGCGTCGACCTCGGCCGGCGAGCGGACGTTGTGAGCCAGGGTCACGCCGCCCCAGCCGCCCGTGTCGGTCACGCCGCTGTCCTCGGCCAGCGACTCGCGGCTCCAGAGGGCGACGATCAGACCGCCGGCCTGGAAGAAGACGACGTCGTCGTCCGGCTCGGCGCCCGTCGTCCAGCCGAGCGCCTCGTAGAACGCCCGCGACCGCGCGAGATCGGAGACCCCGAGCGTGATCAGCGTAAGGCGCTGCTCCACGCCCTCCTCGCTCAGGCTTCGGAGCGGTCGATCCGCGCGCCCAGGCCGCGGAGGCGCTCGTCGATCCGCTCGTAGCCGCGGTCGATCTCGCCCACGTTTCCGATCGTGGACACGCCCTCGGCGCAAAGGCCCGCGATCAGCATCGCCATCCCCGCCCGGATGTCGGGGCTCGCCATTCGCTGGCCGTAGAGGCGGGCCGGGCCGGTGACGACGGCGCGATGCGGGTCGCAGAGGATGATCCGCGCGCCCATGCTCACCAGCTTGTCCACGAAGAACAGCCGGTTCTCGAACATCTTCTCGAAGATCAGGATCGTTCCTCGGGCCTGGGTCGCGACCGCCAGGGCGATCGAGGTGAGGTCGGCGGGGAACGCCGGCCACGGGCCGTCCTCGATCTTGGGGATCTGTCCGCCGAGATCGTCCTTGACCACAAGCTCCTGGCCGGGCGGGACACGGACTTCCGAGCCGGCGATCTCGACGCGGACGCCGAGCCGCTCGAAAGCCGGCAGGATCGGCGCGAGGTCGGCTGGGACGACGTCCTCGATCGTCACGTCGCCCCCTGTCACCGCGGCAAGGCCGATGAAGCTCGCCACCTCGATGTGCTCCGAGCCGATGCGCCACTCACCGCCGGCGAGCCGCTGCACGCCCTCGATGCGGAGGACGTTCGAGCCGATCCCTTCGATGCGGGCGCCGAGCGAGCCGAGGAAGCGGCAGAGGTCCTGCACGTGGGGCTCGCAGGCGGCGTTGCCGATGATCGTCTCGCCGGCGGCCACGGACGCGGCCATGACCGCGTTCTCGGTCGCCATCACGCTGGCCTCGTCGAGGAAGATCGCCCGGCCGCGCAGACCTTCGCTGCGCATCTCGAAGCGGCCGTTGAGGTCGATGTCGACGCCGAGCTCGGCGAGCGCGTGGATGTGCGGGTCGAGGCGTCGCCGCCCGATGACGTCGCCGCCCGGCGGCGGCACGGAGGCCCGGCCGAAGCGGGCGAGCAGCGGCCCTGCGAGCAGGAACGACGCGCGGATCCGGCTGCAGAGCTCCGCGTCGAGCTCCGTCTTGTGCGCGCCGGAGCTGTCGATCACGACGTCGTTCGCTCCGATCCACTCGACGTCCGCACCGACGTCGGCGATCAGCTCGCACATCGTCTCGACGTCCCTGATCCGTGGGACGTTGCGCAGCGTCACCGGCTCGGTTGCGAGCAAAGTGGCGGCGAGGACGGGAAGGGCGCCGTTCTTGTTCCCGGCCGCGCGAACACGGCCGTTGAGCGGCCGACCCCCCTCGATGACGAACGACTCCACGGTCGATTCCGCGACGAGCGTCTGTGACATCGGGGTAGCCTAGACGAGCCGGTGGAGGTCACCCGCGAACGGGCCTGGGAGACGCTGACGCGCTACACGCAGAGCGAGGCGCTGCGGCGCCATGCGCTTGCGGTCGAGGCGTCCGTCGGCTCGTATGCGCAGCGCTTCGGCGAGGACGAGGAGCTGTGGCGGGCGACGGCGCTACTCCATGACTTCGACTACGAGATCCATCCGACGCTCGACGAGCATCCGCAGGACGGTGCGCCGATCCTGCGTGAGGAGGGGTGGCCCGAAGAGGTGATCGAGGCCGTGCTCTCTCACGCCGAGCACCTCGAGATGCCGCGGGACACGCCGCTCAAGCGAACACTCTTCGCGTGCGACGAGCTCTCGGGGTTCGTGCACGCGTGCGGCCTCGTCCGCCCGACCGGCATCGACGGCCTGGAGCCCAAGTCGGTCAAGAAGAAGCTGAAGCAGCCGTCATTCGCGGCCGGCGTGCACCGCGACGAGGTCTATGCGGGCGCCGAGCTCATCGGGCTCGAGCTCGACGAGCACATCCGCAACGTGATCGCCGCCATGCAGCCGATCGCACCCGAGCTGGGGCTGCGCACGGCGGCTGACGCACCCGCGGCCTAGCTCCCAGAGACAAGCCCCGATCGGTCAGGCCACCCGGGGCCGACCGCTGACCACCCACCGCTCTAGACGCTAACGGCCAGATGCGCATGGATGGTGACGCCTTCGAGTCGAGATCGTGCCGGGTTAGGCGAGCGCGGCGACGAGCCGGTCGATGTCCTCCTCGTTCGTCCAGTAGCCGCAGGAGGCACGTAGCCAGCCGAGGCCGGGCATGTCCCGGATGACCACGCCCTGCTCCCAGGCCCGCACGTTCGCCTCGGCGGCGTCCCCGTCGACACGCCACGAGACGAGCGTCGCCTGATCGGGCTCGGTCACGAGGTCGAAACGCTCGCCGATCCGCTCCCGACAGAGCGCCGCCATCGCCGCCGCCCGTTCGAAACGCCACTCGGGCAGCCCCGAAAGAGCGGCCTCGAGCCCGGCGAGCGCGGCGGGCGCGATCCACCCGGTGTCGAAGCGAGCGGCTCCCGCCTTCGCGGTGAAGGAGCCGTCCGTCTCGAACGCGTCCTGCGAGAAGTAGCTGGGCCGCGCGACCGATAGCGAGTCCGGCTCGGCCAGATAGAGCGCGCCGACCGAGTCCGGGCCGCAGAGCCACTTCTGGCACGAGACGGTGTAGTAGTCGAACCCCTCGACGCGTACCGGCAGGGCGCCCACCGACTGGGCGCCGTCCACGAGCATCGGGATGCCGGTCGCCTCGCGGAGCTCACCTACCGGCAAGACCTGCCCCGTCGTCCAGGCGACGTGGGACAGCGCGAGCAACCGCGTGCGCGGGCTGACCTCGGCGCGGATGAGATCGAACGCCTCATCGGCGGGACGGTCGCGCACCTCGGCGACCCGAACACGCGCCTCGGAGACCGCGAGCGGGCCCAGCAGTCCGAAGTGCTCCACGTCGGTGGTGACGATCTCGTCGTCGGGCCCGAGCTCGAGACCGGCGAGGACGACGTTGCATGCGTCCGTCGTCGACGTCGTGAGCGCCACGTTCTCGGGCGACGTGTGGATCAGGCCGGCGATTGCAGCACGCACCCGCCCGCGCCGCTCGACGACCTCGAGGAACTGGCCCACGCCGCCGCGGCCGCCCTCCAGCTCCGCGGCCAGCCGTACGGCCATCGCCTCGGCCGTCCGTCGCGCCAGCGGGCCGATCGATCCCGCGTTGAGGTACGCGACGCGCTCGAGCGCCGGGAACTCCGCCCGCACGTCGTCGACGTTCACGTAAGCGTCACCTCCACGGGAGCGTGATCGCTCACGACCGCGCCGTCCAGCTTCCTGCGCGCGATCGGCCAGCGGTACGGCGGGCTCGATTCGGCGCCGCGGACGAGGAGGTGGTCGATACCCTCACCCGCCTCCGTGAATCCCCACTCGGGCCCTGCCAGCTCTGCCAGCGTCACGGAGCGCTCCCGCCTCGCGTTGAAGTCGCCGCCGAGAATGCAGATCTCGTCGGGACCGGCGATTGCGTCCGCGAACGTCGCCGCCCGGAGAATCTCGGCGTCCGGGATCCGCTTGTCTCGCGAGCCGGTGACATGGAGGTTCGCGACCGTCGCCGTGCGACCGTCAGCGAGACGCAAGCGGACGGCGTGGCACACGCGCCGCTCCTTCGCCCAGTAGAGCTCGTCCACGAGCGGCAGGCGGAGCCACTCCGCCTGTGCGCGCCGAAAGGGCCGGGCATTGAGCACGATCGAATCCTCGTCGAGGACGCGCAGCATCGGATCGAGCAGGATCGCGTTCGCCTGCCCGGTGAAGGCCCCCAGCAGGCGCGGAGGGTCGAGCGCGGTAATCCGCTTCCCAACCTCGGCCGTGGACGGCAGCGGGCCGATCGAGGGACGCCGAGCCAGGGCGGCCACCACTGTCATCCCGCTCCACTTGCCGATGCTGTCCAGAGCCCACGGCGGCACTTCCTGCAGCAGCAGCATGGCCGGCCGATCGTCGGTCACGAGCCGCACCATTCGTTCGATGAACAGTCGCTTTCCAGGCGGATGGGAGCGGCCGTGGAAGACGTTCCAGGTGCGGACGAGCAGGCTCACGGACGCCGTACTGTAAGGAGCCGCATGCGGATCCTTCTGGCAGATCCCTCCACGTTCACGCCCGAGTACGACCACGCGCTCGCGTCGGCGCTGGCGCGTGCCGGCGCGGAGGTCGAGCTCGCCGCGTCGCGCTTTCGGTTCGGGGACGCGCCCGCACCGGAGGGCTACCGGCGGAACGAGCTCTTCTACCCGCTGAGCTCGCGCGTCTTCCGCCGCTCGCGCCTCCGCCTGCCGCTGAAGGCGCTGGAGCACCCCCTCGGGCTGGCGCGCCTCGCCCGGAGGCCGGCCGACGTGCTGCATCTCCAGTGGCTCGCGGCCCCGCAGCTGGACGCGCGCCTGCTCCGCTCGCGCGCGCCGCTCGTGTTCACTGCCCACGACCTGCTCCCCCGACGGACCGCCGCCAAGGTCGACCTGTGGCGCCGGCTCCTGGGGCGATTCGACCGTATCGTCGTGCACAGCGAGCACGGCCGCGAGACGCTCGCTGGGCTCGGCGTTCGGCCCGACCGGTTACGTGTGATCCCGCATCCGGTGTTCCCGAGCGACCCACCCAGGCGCGACGACGGTCGCACGGTGCTCGCGCTCGGGATGATCCGGCCGTACAAGGGCCTCGGCGACGCGATCGAGGCCGTCGGCAAGGCGGACGGGGCACGGCTGCTGGTCGCGGGCGAGCCGCTGGAGCCGATCGACGGCTACCGGGCCGCCGCCGGCGGGCGCGCCGAGTGGCGCCTCGGCTACCTCAGCGCCGCCGAGGTCGACGAGGCGCTCGGCGACGCGACCGTCGCAGTCTTCCCGTACCGGCCAGAGATCGACCAGAGTGGCGCACTCCTGCGGGCACTGGGCGCGGGTGTCCCCGCCGTCACCTACGACGTCGCCGGCCTGGCGGAGCCCGTCCGCCGCTTCGAGGCCGGGCGCGTGGTTCCCGCCGGAGACGTGGACGCGCTCGCGGCTGCCCTGCGGGAGCTGACCCACGATGCCGACGCGCTTTCGGCCGCGCGGGAGGGTGCCCTCCGCGCACGCGGCGAGCTGACCTGGGACGCCTCGGCGCAGCAGCACCTCGAGCTCTACCGCGAGTTGCTGTGATCTTCCGACGGCGCCGGTTCGCCGAGGCGATCGACCGCCAGCTCGACCTCTTCGCAGAGGAGAACGTCGACCTGCTGCGCCGCTGCGACGAGGCGCAGCGAGCGTACGACGCCGCGGAGCGTGAGGAGGCGCAGGAGCGCTGGTCGGAGTACCTCGACCTCGTCGAGATCGCGACCGACGAGCTCGAGGAGATGCGCGACGCCTTCGCCGCGACGCTCGACGAGGCGGTCGCCGAGGAGTACGAGGCCGGGTTCGACAAGGCGGTTCGGAAGCGGTTCCCGATTCTGCGCGCAGGCGGCTGATCACAGAACGCGCGTCCCCTAGCGAACCGCGTTGCGGATTCGATGAGCCACTTCGTCGAGCTCGTCTCTCGCCGGGACGTTCGACCAGTCGTACCGGATCACCAGCGAGTCGCCCTCGTAGCGCGGAATGACGTGCAGGTGTACGTGGTCCACCTCCTGACCCGCCACGGCGCCGTCTGCGACGTGAACGTTGATCCCCTCGCACCGGACGCCGGACTCGCGAATCGCCCGCTGGACGCGGAGCACCACGGCGAAGAGATGCGCGCCTGTCTCCGCGTCGAGGTCGGTGAGGCTGGTGACATGGCGCTTCGGGACGACGAGCAGGTGGCCTGGATTCACAGGCTGAACGTCCAGGACGCAGACGGCGAGCTCGTCCTCGAGCACAACGCTTGCCGGCGCACGGCCCGCGATGATCTCGCAGAAGACGCATGTCTCAGCAGCCGGCACGCTCGAAGTTAACGATGGCCGAAATGATGAGCGGCCGGAAGGGAGCCGTGCACGTCCCCGGCCGAGAGCCTGCGAGCGAGCGGGCCGAGCGTCTCGAGCTCGCGCACCAGCACGTTGCGGTTCTCCCCGACCTTCTCGAAGCGGCCACGCGCGAGGATCAGCGGCTCGCTGCGGACGACGGCGCGGAAGCGGTCGTAGACCTGCGGCGGCACGATCAGGTTCATCTGGCCGTGCTCGTCCTCGAGCAGCATGAAGACGACGCCGTTCGCGGTCGCGGGCCGCTGGCGCGCCACGGTCATCCCCGCCACGGCAACGCGCGAACGGTTGGGTGCCGCCCGCAGCTCCTCGCTCGAGAGGACGGCTTTCGGCAGGTGCGGGCGCAGCAGCTGGAGCGGGTGGACGCCGACGGACAGGCTCGTCCGGCGGTAGTCGGCGAGCATCCGCTCCCACGGCGTCTGGTCGGGCAGCTCGGGCGTCTCCGCGGTCGGGTCGAGCGCGAGCGCGAGCTGGTGCTCCTCGCCGCCGCTCCCCGGGACGGATTGCGCGCGCGGGACGAGCCCCAGCTCCCACAGCAGCTCGCGGCGTGAGCCGCCGAGCGCGTCACAGGCACCCGAGGCGGCGAGCGCCTCCAGCTCGTCGCGACTGAGCGGCGCCCGCTGCGCGAGGTCGACGACGTCGGTGAACGGTCCGCCCCGGTCCCGCTCCTCGACGAGCGCGGCGGCATCGTCGTCGCTCAGCGAGTCGACGTACTCGAGCCCGATCCGGACCACCCCGTCCTGGACGGAGCACTCCGCCGCGCTCAGGTTGACGTCCGGCGGCCGGACCTCCACGCCGCGCCGTTGCGCGTCGCGGACGAGGCTCGAGGGCGGGTAGAAGCCCATCGGCTGCTCGTTGAGGAGCGCGCAGAGGAACTCCGCCGGGTAGTGGTGGCGCAGCCACGCCGACTGGTAGGCGAGCAGGCCGAACGCGGCCGCGTGCGACTTCGGGAAGCCGAAGCCAGAGAAGGCGACGAGCTTGTCGTAGATCTCGTTCGCGAGCGGCTCGTCGACGCCGTTGCCGGCCGCGCCCGCGACGAAGCGCTCGCGATAGGCCTCGAGCGCGGCCTCGCTCCGCCGGCGGCTCATCGCCCGGCGCAGCCCCTCGGCCTCCCCCACGGTGAAGCCCGCGAGCGCCATCGCGACGTCGAGCACCTGGTCCTGGAAGACGACGACGCCGAGCGTCGCCCTGAGCGGCTCCTCCAGCAGCGGGTGGTCGGCCGGCGGGACGTAGGTCGGGTCCTCCCGCAGCCTCTGGCGCCGCTCGATGTACGGGTGGACGGCGCCGCCCTGGATCGGCCCGGGCCGCACGAGCGCAACCTGGGTCATGATGTCCTCGAGCGTCTCCGGACGGGTGCGCAGGATCACCTGCATCTGGGCGCGGCTCTCGATCTGGAAGTCGCCGACGGTGTCCGCCTTCTGGATCTCGGCGAAGACGTCCGCGTCGTCCAGGTCGATGCGGGAGAGGTCGATCACGCTGCGCGTCCCATGTTCACGCGAGATCTGGTCGACGCAGTCCTCGACCGCGGAGAGCATCCCGAGCCCGAGCAGATCGATCTTGAGAAAGCCCGCGTCGGCGCAGGAGTCTTTGTCCCACTGGCACATCTGCCGGCCGGCCATCGCGCATGGCATCACTGGGACGAGCTCGACGAGCGGCCGACTCGAGATCACCATCCCGCCCGGGTGCTGCGAGATGTGCCTCGGCAGGCCCGCGATCTCGCCACACAGCTCCCCGAACGCGCGCCAGCGCGGCGACGCCAGCCGCCGCTCTGCCTCGGGCAGGAGCGCGAGCTCCTCGGCGACGCGCTTCGCATTCCAGCCGTCCGAGACGCGCGCGAGCCGCTCGAGCTCGCCGAACGGGAGCCCGAGCGCCTTCCCGAGGTCGCGGATCGCGCCCCGCGAGCGGTAGGTGGCGAAGCTGGCGACGAGCGCCGCGTGCTCGCGGCCGTAGCGCTCGGTGACCGCGACGATCAGCTTCTCGCGGATGTCGCGCGGGAAGTCGAGGTCGATGTCGGGCACCGCCTCGAGCTCGCGGTTCAGGAAGCGGCCGAGCGAAAGGTCGGCCGCGACCGGATCGACGTGCGAGAGGCCGGTCAGGTAGCAGACGAGCGACCCGACCGAGCTGCCCCGACCCCGTCCCGGCGGCAGCGCATGCCTCGGCGAGCCCCGGCCGCGCACCTCCAGCGCGACCTCGCGCGCGAGCTCGAGCACCTCCCAGTGGAGCAGGAAGAAGCCGCTGAGCTTCAGCTCGGCGATCAGCTGAAGCTCCTCATCCAATCGCGCTCGGGCGCGTCTATCTAAGACGCGTAGCGTGCCGTACCGTTCCTCGAAAGCGCGGTTGCAGATGCCCGCGAGCTGGACGTCTGCAGGGTCCGGGCCGTCCGAGAAGTCCGGGTAGCGGTAGCCGAGCTCGGCGGTGAGATCGAACCCCAACCGCTCCGCGAGCTCGACCGTTCGTGCGACGGCGTCGTGGTCCTCGGGGAAGCGATCGGCGACCTCGTCCGGGGGGAGCAGGACGCTCTCGCGGTTCCCGCGCCGCTCGCGCTCGCTCCCCTCGAGCGAGGTCCGGTTCCTGATCGCGACGAGTGCATCCTGGAGCGCGGTGCGGTCGCGGTGGTGAGCGTGGACGTCGCCGGTGACGACCGTATCGACGCGCAGCGTCTCCGCGAGCTCCCGCAGGCGCGCGTTGCGGCGGGCGTCACCGCGCTCGTACGGCCGCTGGAGCTCGACGTAGAAGCGCTCGCGGCCGAACGCGGCGGCGAGTCGGGCGGCCGCGTTCGCGTCGTGGACGGCGAGGCCGTGGCGTGCACACCCCGACAGGCAGACGAGCCCGTCGTTCAGCTCCTCGAGCAGCGCCTGATCGAGCGCAGGGGGCAACAGCTCGGCTTCGCGACCTGGACGCCGAGTGTGCCGGTGGGCCTCCGTCAGCAGCCGGCAGAGGTTGGCGTAGCCGCGCGACGACTCGACGAGCAAAGTGACGTGGGCTCCACCGGTGAGCGTCATCTCGGCGCCGGTGATCGGGCGGACGCCGAGCGCCTTCGCCGCGTGCGCGAACTCGAGCGAACCGTAGAGGCCGTCGTGATCGGTGAGCGCGAGCGTCTCGTAGCCCAGCTCGGCAGCCTGAGCGGCCAGCTCCTCGGGATGCGACGCGCCGTCGAGGAACGAGTAGGCCGAATGGGCGTGCAGCTCGACGTACGGCGCGGCTCTGGCCCTCCGGGAGCGCTCGGTCGGCCGCGAGCCGTGTGCATAGGACGCGTAGCGTGGGATCTCGTACGGCCGGTCGCCGAGCCCTGGATGCTGTGTGCGAGGGAGCCCGTCCACTTCACCGCCTCTGCAAAGATCGCGCGTGATGAAGCCGATCGTCGTGGGGCCGGGCGAGGGCGAGCGGCTCAGCAACGAGCACCTGATCAAGGTGGCGCTGCCCGAGCTCGACCTGCTCGAGTTCACCGTGGGCGCCGAGTACCGGGGACCGGGGCCGCACTTCCACGAGCACCACGCCGACTCGTTCTTCGTGCTCGAAGGCGAGCTGGAGTTCACGGCCGGTGCCGAGACGCTCCTTGCGGGCCAGGGAACGAGCGTCTCCGTGCCTCCAGGAGTCGTCCACTCCTTCACCAACGCCGGGGCCTACGCGCGCTTCCTCAACCTGCACACACCCGGCGGGTTCAGCGGGTATGTGCGAGCTCGCGCCAGGGGCGAGCAGCCCGATCCCGCGGACTTCGACCAGCACCACGTCGGCGAGCACGGAGACCTGGGCGCGGCAATGGTCACGCTTCCCGGCGGCGGCGAGCGCTTCGAGTGGCCGGACCGGACGATCGTCATCCGGACGGACTTGCCCGAGGTGTCGCTGCTCGAGTTCACCGTGCAGCCCGGCTGGGAGGGCGTCGACCTTCACCACCACGACGACCACGTCGACACGTTCTTCGTCCTCGACGGCGTGGGTGAGTTCCTCCGCGACGGTGAGGCCGTTCGCGCCGAGCCCGGAACGCTCGTCACCGCGCCGGTCGGCGCGACCCACGGGATCGGACGCGTGGACGCTCCGGCGCGGTTCCTCAACCTGCACACGCCCGATGCCGGGTTCGCCGAGAGCATCCGCCGGCGCGCTACGCGCCGCGCTGACTGAACCAGCAACACCGCTCCTCGTCGCGAAAGACGACGGTGTTCTCGCCCGTCTCGAGCACGACCTCGAAGTACCGGCGATCGACGGGCTCGTCCGTCCACCAGCGATCGACGACGCGCCACTCCTCCCGGACGAATGCCACGCCCTGCCGGTTGACCCGCGCAGGCGACCCATCGACCCGCGCCTCGACGAGCGCCGACCGTGGCTCGTTGAACCGCCCGATTCGCCGCGCCCCGCGTTCGATTGTCGGCTGGGCGCTCACATGGCTCATTCGTCCTTCGCCACGAGCAGTGCCCGCTGCTCGGGGAGACGCGACCAGGGCGCCACCTCGACGACGGTGCAGACGGCGCCGCCGCCGGTGCTCGCCCGCACCTGGCGGAGGCCCTCTCCCAGCCGACCGGCGAGCTCGTCGCCCTCCGGCCGGACCAGCTCGAGCTGCCGACCCGTCGAGCGAGCCAGCTCGACCGCCTCGAGCCTGAGCGCGACGACCGGGCCGGGCAGCTCGGCCAGCTTTGGCCCGAGCGCGAGACGCAGGCGGTCCCGCTCGGCATTGGGCTCGCGCAGCGTCAGCGTCCGCCGCCACGAGCCACCGCCGACGAGCCGCGCCGAGAGCGCGAGCTTTCGCACGAGGCGGTCGGCCCGCTCGGGACGCGCCAGGAGCCGGTCGAGCAGGACGTTGAGGGCGCGCCGCAGGGTGAGCTCGTTGCCGACGGCCTCGGGAAACTCGAGCACCTCCGCGAGCTCGGCCGCGGGTGTTCGCGCCCGCACGCGCCTCCCCTGCTCCCCGCGCGCGAGGTTCCAGGCCTTGCGGCCGTCGGCGCCGAGCCGCTCTCCGACCGCGGCCGCCGGGAGCGCGGCGAGGTCGCCGACCTTGCGCAGGCCGAGCTCGGCGAGCTCCTCGCGCCTGCGGTCGTCCAGCGGCAGGAGCTCGAGCGGCAGCGGTGCGAGGAATCCGGATGCACGGCCGTCCTCGACCACCAGCGCCTGACCTGGCCGAGCGACGTTCGCAGCCGCCAGCGCCGCGAACCGCCGCTCGGCCGCGCCGGCACGCGGGTCCCAGCTCGAGCCGACAGCACCGAGAGCGCGGCGGAGCGCCCCCTCGACGCCGCCGTAGAGGCGCTCGACGCCGCGTGTATCGAAATACGCACAACCCTGGCCGATCGGTTCTACGGCGATGCCCACGTCCTCGAGCCGACGGACGATCTCCTCCCAGGCCTGCTCCGCCCCGGCCGGATCGGGCTCGACGAGCGCGAGCGAGGGACAGGTGGCGAGCGCCTCCCCTAGACGCATGCCCGGCCTGACCCCCGCTGCCTCGGCGGCCGCCGTCACGGGGCCGATCAACGGTTCCTCGCCTTCGACCGGCGCGAGCGCGGCCGGTCGATGCGCGAGCGCCGGACGCGCGCGCAGCGCGGCGCGGAGCGTGAAGCCGGGGATGACGATGCAGGCGACCATGGGAACGTATGTTCTACACGAACACATGTTCGCCTGTCAAGTCGGCTCAGCCGGCCGTGTCGACCCTTTCGTTTGTGCACCAACCGCAGACGGCGTCGATCACTTCGAGCCGGCTCCGCGGCGTCGTTTTCCCCAGAAACCGGGCGTGTGGAGAAACCTGTGGAGAACGCCTACGAGGCGACGATCTCGGCGGCCGGGCCGACCATCCGCGCTGGACGCGGCACCGTCCGCCGCACGCTCTCGCGCGCGCACCACGCGAGGCCACATCGACACGCACCTGGCTACGCTAACGGCCGTGGTCGAGGCGCCGAGGATGACCTGCTACCGCCATCCGGACCGGGAGACGGGAGTCACGTGCTCGGATTGCGGCAGGCCGATCTGCCCCGACTGCATGGTCTTCGCGCCGGTCGGGATCCGGTGCCCGGACCACGCCGGCCAGGCTCAGGGCGCGGCCCGGGTGAGCCGCGGTGTCAAGCGCGCGAGCTTCGAAGGCAGGGGTGCGGTGGTCACGAAGACGCTTGTGGCCCTCAACGTCGGGATCTACCTGCTCGAGCTCGGTCTCGGCGGAGGCGTCAACGGGACCGGCAACCGGATCTACGAGAACGGTGTGCTCGCGGCCCCGCTCGTCGACCAGGGCGACTGGTGGCGCCTCATCACTGCTGCGTTCCTCCACTACGGGCCCATCCACCTGGCGTTCAACATGCTCGCGCTGTGGTGGTTCGGCTCGGCGGTCGAGCAGGTGCTCGGCCGCGGCCGCTTCCTGCTCCTCTACATCGTCTCCGGCCTGGCCGGGTCGGCCGGCGCGCTGCTCGCCAGCCCCAATGCGCTCACCGTCGGTGCATCGGGAGCGATCTTCGGGATCATGGGCGCCGCGCTCGTGCTCGAGCAGCAGCGGATCTACGTCTTCGGCGGCGGAGCGCTCTCGCTCATCGCGCTGAACCTCGTCTTCACGTTCGCGGTGCCGGGCGTCTCGATCGGCGGCCACATCGGCGGCCTCATCGGCGGCGCCCTTGGCACGCTCGCCCTCTCCCGCTTCGGAAGGGGCCACGCGGTCTACGGCCGACCAGGGCTCGCGGGTGTCGCCGGCCTGATCGGCATCGGGGTCGCGAGCGTCGCGATCGCGTTCTGGGCCGCTCAGAACACCATCTGAGTCGGTCGGCGGGCCCGCCGCGGGGGACGGAGAGGGCGCCGGCCGGATCGGAGAGGCGCTAGCCGCCGGCGACGGCCGCCTCGACGCCCGTGTCCGCCAGGGCCGCCTGGGCTGCGGCCAAGCGGGCCAGCGGCACGCGATACGGCGAGCAGGAGACGTAGTCGAGGCCGAGCTCATGGCAGAACGCGACGCTCTTCGGCTCGCCGCCGTGCTCGCCGCAGATGCCGAGCTTGATGTCGTCCTTGGTGCGGCGCCCGCGCTCGAGGGCGATGCGCATCAAGTCACCCACCCCGCTCCTGTCGAGCGTCTCGAACGGGTTCTCGTCGAGCACGCCCTCGTGGAGGTACACGGTGAGGAACTTGCCCTCGGCGTCGTCGCGCGAGAAGCCGAGCGCCGTCTGCGTGAGGTCGTTCGTGCCGAAGGAGAAGAAGTCGGCGTGCTCGGCGATCTCGTCGGCGCGGACACACGCCCGGGGGAGCTCGATCATCGTGCCGACCAGGTAGTCGCCTGCGTTCTCCTCCTCGGCGGTCCGGATGGTGAGCTCGCGCAGGCGCCGGAGCTCCTCGGCGAAGCCGACGAGCGGGTGCATGATCTCCACGAGCGGCGCGTCCCCCGTTCGCTCCTCGACCGCGCGGGCGGCGCGCACGATCGCGCGCACCTGCATCTCGTAGATCTCCGGCCACTGCAGTCCCAGGCGGCATCCGCGCGTGCCCAGCATCGGGTTCGCCTCCTGCAACGCCCGGATCCGCTCGCGCATCTGCGGGTCTGTCGCCTCCTCGAGGGGCGGCAGGAACTCGTGCAGGGGCGGGTCGAGCATGCGGATCGTGACCGGCAGCCCGGCCATCGCCTCGAAGATCCCCTCGAAGTCGGATTGCTGCATCGGCAGCAGCCGTTCGAGCGCGGAGCGACGCCCGTCCTCGTCGTCGGCCATGATCATTTCGCGGACGACCGTGAGCCGGTCGTCGGCCATGAACATGTGCTCGGTGCGGCAGAGGCCGATGCCCTGCGCGCCGAACTCTCGGGCCCTCGAGGCGTCCTCGGGCGTGTCCGCGTTCGCCCGGACCTTGAGGCGGCGCAGCTTGTCCGCCCAGCCCAGGATCGTCTCGAAGTCCTCGTTGATCTGCGGCGGCACGAGGTCGACCGGGCCGAGGATGACCTCCCCGGTGCCCCCGTCCAGGGTGAGCACGTCGCCCTCGGCGAACTCGCGGTCGTTGAGCGTGCCACGACGGTTCTCGAGGTCGAGCTTCAGCCCCTCGCAACCCGCGACGCACGGCTTGCCCATCCCGCGGGCGACGACCGCGGCGTGGGAGGTCATGCCGCCGTGCGCGGTCAGGATCCCCTGCGCGCCGATCATCCCGTGGATGTCGTCCGGGGTCGTCTCCCAGCGGACGAGGATGACGTCCTCCCCGGCCGCACCGCGCTCCGCGGCCGAGTCCGCGTCGAAGACGACCTTCCCCGACGCGGCGCCCGGTGACGCGTTGAGCCCACGCGCTGCGACCTCGTACTGCGCCTTGGGGTCGATCATCGGATGGAGCAGCTGGTCGAGCTGGCCGGGGTCGATGCGGGCGACCGCCTCCTCGCGCGAGATCAGGCCCTCGTCGACCATCGCGACCGCAGCCTTGAGCGCCGCCGCGGCCGTCCGCTTCGCCGTCCGCGTCTGCAGCAGATAGAGCGCGCCGTCCTCGACCGTGAACTCGATGTCCTGCATGTCGCGGTAGTGCTCCTCGAGGCGGCGCATCGTGTCGGTGAGCTGCTCGAACGCCCGCGGAAGGAGGTCGCGCATCCCCTCGAGCGGCTGCGGCGTGCGAATGCCCGCGACGACGTCCTCGCCCTGGGCGTTGACGAGGAACTCCCCGTAGAGCCCGCTCTCCCCGGTGGACGGGTCCCGCGTGAAGCACACGCCGGTCGCCGACTCGTCGCCCTTGTTGCCGAAGACCATCTGCACGACGTTGACGGCCGTGCCGAGGTCGTCCGGGATCCCGTGCGCGCGACGGTAGACCTGGGCGCGCGTCGTGTTCCACGAGTCGAACACGGCGCGCACCGCCCGCAGCAGCTGCGCACGCGCGTCCGCCGGAAACTCGGAGCTGGTTTCCTCGCGGTAGATGCCCTTGTAGGTCTCGACGAGCTCCGCCAGGTCGTCTGCGCCGAGGTCGGTGTCCTGGGCCGCCCCGCGCTCATGCTTGAGCGCGCCGAGCGCCTCCTCGAAGCGGTGCGCGGCGACTCCGGCGACGACCTCGCCGTACATCTGGATCAGCCGGCGGTAGGAGTCGCGGGCGAAGCGCTCGTTCCCGGTGCGCGCCGCCAGCCCGGCCGTGGCCTCGTCGTCGAGACCGAGGTTGAGGATCGTGTCCATCATCCCCGGCATCGAGACGGCAGCACCCGAGCGGACCGAGACCAGCAGCGGGTCGGACGGGTCGCCGAAGCGCTTGCCGGCGCGCCTCTCGAGCCTGGCGACGTGCTCGTCGACCTCGGCCTCCAGCCCATCTGGCAGCTCGCCGCCCGCGTCCATGTAGGCACGGCAGGCGTCGGTCGTGATCGTGAAGCCGGCCGGAACCGGCACCCCGAGCTGCGTCATCTCGGCGAGCCCGATCCCCTTGCCGCCGAGCAGCTCACGGCCGCCGTCGGACGGCTCGTCGAAGTCGTAGACGTAGCGCGAAGGGCTCATCGGGGACGGGGATCTTCCCATATGCTCGGGACATGCCCGGGCCGCAGATCGTGGGATTCGGCGGCCACGAGGTCGGCGCTCCTGCGTACCGCGGGCTCGAGGACTGGCTGCTCTCGCTGACCGGGAAAGCGCGCCCGCGCGTGCTGTTCGTGCCGACGGCGAGCGCCGAGGCGCGGGACTACGCCGTCCACTTCTACGCGGCATTCTCGGGCCGGGCGGACGTGTCGCACCTGGACTTCTTCCCCTGGCCGCCGGCCGAGCTCCGCGACTTCGTGCTCGGCCACGACCTCGTCTACGTCGGCGGCGGCAACACCGCCAACATGCTGGCGATCTGGCGCGAGCACGGCATGGACGAGATCGCGCGCGAGGCGTGGCAGGAGGGCGTCGTCCTCAGCGGCGTGAGCGCCGGGATGATCTGCTGGTTCGAGGCCGGCGTGACCGACTCGTTCGGGCCGCAGCTCGAGAGCATGGAGTGCCTCGGGCTGATCCCCGGCAGCGCCTGCCCGCACTACGACGGTGAGGAGCTGCGGCGCCCGCGCTTCCACGAGCTCGTGGCCGGCGGCGTCCCCGGCGGTTGGGCGGCCGAGGACGGCGTCGCGCTGCACTTCCAGGGCTGGGAGCAGCCGGAGGCGGTGACCGCCTTCCCGGGCAAGGCGGCGTACCGAGTCGAGCTCAGGGAGGGCGAGGTCGGCGAGGAGCGGTTCGAGGCGCGGACGCTCTAGGCCGCGCGGCGCCGCGCCCGCCACTCCGCGATCCAGGCGAGCACGCGCGTGCCGAGCCAGAGCGGCGTGAGCAGGACGTAGAAGACGAAGTCGGCGAGCAGCAGGAACGCCAACCAGACCGCCCAGCGCCAGAGCGGGATCCGCGGACGCCCGTACCGATCGGCCGTTGCGCTCAGGCCCGGACCTCCGCCTTCCGCCGCTCGACGAGCTGGATGATCCGCGCCGCCGTCTCCTCGATCGAGAGCTCGCTCATGTCGATCACCGGGCACCCGAGCCGGCGGTGGATCTCGCCTGCGTAGTCGAGCTCCTCGTAGATCTCGACGAGCCCCGCGTACTTCCCGTTACCCCCGCCGAGCCGCCGGGCTCGCACCTGGCGGATCTCCGCCAGCCGCTCGGCGCCGATCGTGAGCCCGACGACCTTCGCCTGTTCGACATCGAAGAGGGCGCTCGGCGGCTCGATTCCCTTGACCACCGGCACGTTGGCGGTCTTGTAGCCCAGGTAGCCGAGGTACATCGACAGCGGCGTCTTGGAGGTTCGCGAGACGCCGACGAGGACGATGTCGGCCTCGTAGAGCCCGGCTCCGACACCGTCGTCGTACTTGACGGCGAACTCGATCGCCGCCATCCGCCGGAAGTACTGCGAGTCCAGCGGCGGCCTCGCGCCGGGCGTCATCCGCGCCGCCTGCCCGGAGACCCGGGCGACCGCGTCGATCGGGTGGCCGAGCAGGTCGCAGTAGTGCACGCGGGCGCGCTTGCAGAGGTCGCGCATCGCCTCGCGCATCTCCTGGTCGACGAGCGTGTAGATCACGACGGCGGGCCGTCCCTTGGCACGGCTCACCGCCAGCCTCAGGTCGTCGACCGTGTCGACGCGCGGGTGGACGATCTCCTCGAAGGTCTGCTCCGGAAACTGCGCCTCGAGCGCCTGTACCAGCCGTTTCGCGGTCGCTCCGGTCGCGTCCGAGATGACGTGCAGCTCGACGACGCCGCTCACGGCGTCAGGGTATCGCGCTTCGCCAGGCCCTCCTATTTACTGGACGGCCGGAGGCCTGGTTCCGAGCTTCACGGTGACCGTTCGCTCGTTCCCGCCGCGCGTGATCTTCAGCTCGATCTCGTCGCCCGGCTTGTGCGACGCCACCGCGGCCTGGACGTCCGCGGCGGTACTTACCGGCTTGCCGTCCAACTCGAGGACGACGTCACCCGCCCGCAGCCGCGCGTCGTCGGCGGGCTCGCCCTTGATCACCTCGGCGAGTCGGACCCCGCCCGAGACCTCGGCGAGACGCACGCCGAAGTAGGCGCGCTTGATCTCGCCGTCGCGGAGCAGGTCGGAGACGACCGAGCGGACGGTGTCGCTCGGGACGGCATAGCCGATGCCGACGTTGCCGCCGGTCTCGCTGGCGATCTGGGAGACGACGCCGATGGCGTTACCCGCTGCGTCGAGGAGCGGTCCGCCCGAGTTCCCCTGGTTGACGGGCGCGTCGGTCTGGATCGCGTCGTCGATCGTGAAGCCGTTCGGCGACCGGATCTGACGTCCGACGGCGCTGACGATCCCTGCGGTCAGCGAGCGCGCGAGCCCGAACGGGTTGCCGATCGCATACACCTGGTCGCCGACCTTGACCTGCGCGGAGGGATCGAGCTCGAGGGGATCGACGTCGTGGCCGTCGAGGTCGACCTGGAGCACCGCCAGGTCGGTCGAGGGATCGGTCGCGATCACGCGGCCCTGTTCCTCCCCGCCCTTCGCGAAGGAGACGGTGACCGTCTCGGCGTCGTCGACCACGTGCTGATTCGTGACGACGTGGCCCTCGGCGTCGACGACGAAGCCCGTGCCGCTCGCGTTGCCGGATTGGATCTCCACCACCGCCGACGACGCTCGGTCGTAGACCGCGCCCGCGGACAGGCCGGCGTTCGAGCGGCCCGCGGAGGTCACCGCTGTGACGGTGGTCGTCGAGGCCGTGCTGTCGTCGTCGAGGAGCGCGCCGACGCCGACGGCCACGAGGCCGCCGAGGATCGCGGCGACGAGCACCGACGCTGTTCGCGCCACGGTGGACTTGCGCACCTGGATCGAGCGCACCCCGGGAGTCAAGCCTTCCTGCTTGAAAGCTGTCTGAAGAGACGACTAAGCGCAGATTAAGCCCTGGTAGAGCTTCGGTTGCGACGACCCCATCGATCCCGCGCTGCACCCTATGGTCAGATCGGTTTACCGTGACACGATGCGAATCCTGGTCGTCGACGACGAGCTTGCGGTCCGCACCTCGCTGGAGCGCGCCCTGCGGCTCGAGGGCTACGACGTCGAGCTGGCGTCCGACGGCGTCGAGGCCCTGGAGCGCCTCCCGGAGACCGCGCCGGACGCGCTCGTCCTGGACGTGCTCATGCCGCGCATGGACGGCATCGCCGCCACGACGCAGCTGAGGGCGCGAGGCGACCGGACTCCCATCCTCCTCCTGACTGCGCGCGACGCGGTCGCAGACCGCGTCGCAGGGCTCGACGCGGGCGCGGACGACTACCTCGTCAAGCCCTTCGCGCTCGAGGAGCTGCTCGCGCGGCTCCGCGCCCTCCTGCGCCGGACCGGAGCGTCGTCGGGCGACGGCCGGCTCGTTTTCGCCGATCTCACGCTCGACGCCGGAACGCGCGAAGTGAAGCGTGGCAACCGCTCGATCGACCTGACGCGCACCGAGTTCCTCCTGCTGGAGCTCTTCATGCTCAACCCGAAGCAGGTCCTGACGCGCGCGCTCATCTTCGAGCGCGTCTGGGGCTACGACTTCGGCCCGAGCTCGAACGCGCTCGAGGTCTACGTGGGCTATCTCCGCCGCAAGCTCGAGCGCGACGGCGAGCGGCGCCTGATCCACACGGTACGCGGCGTCGGGTACGCCTTGCGCGAGCCATAGGAGGGCCTAACGCGGGATCTCGGAGAGGTCGCCGAGCGCGCCGACGGCGTCCCGTAGCTCCGACAGCAGGCGCAGCCGGTTCGTCCTGACCGCGGCGTCCTCGGCCATCACGAGCACCTCGTCGAAGAAGCGTTCGACGACAGGCGCCAGGCCCGCGGCCGCCTCCCAGGCGGAGTCGAAATCACCCTGCTCGACCTCGCGCGCGATTCGCGCCTCCTCCGACTCCACGGCGCGCGCGAGCTGCTGCTCGGCCTCCTCCACGAGCAGGGCGGGGTCGACGCGGCCGTTGCCCTGCGACCCCGCTATGCGGCTCGCGCGCGTGAACACCGTGTGCACGGGCTCGAGCCGCTCGTCCTCGAGGGCTGCCAGGAAGCGGGCGAGGGCGGCGACGGCGCCGAGCTCGCGTGCGCCGGACTTGCGGGCCGCGCGGACGAACTCGACCGGCACGTCGAGGAGGTTTTCGAGGCGCTCCTCGACGAAGTCGCGCAGCTCCTCGTCCGGGAAGGCGGCGGCGCGGTCGACGGCCAGGCCGCCCTCGGAGGCCAGCCGCAGCAGCCCGATCGCGGCCCGCCGCAGGCCGTACGGGTCGCGCGACCCGGTGGCCCGGTGGCCGAGCTCGAAGGCAATGCGCAGGTTGTCGATCTTCTCCGCCGCCGCGAGGATCTTGCCCCCTTCGGTTTCGGGGAGCGGGCCGCTGGCGGCATCGGGCAGGTACTGCTCCTCGATCGCCTTCGCGACCGCCTCGGGGTAGCCGGCGAGCCGCGCGTACTCGGCGCCGATGTAGCCCTCGAGGTCGGGGAACTCGCGCACGAGCTCGGCGGCCTGGTCGGCCTTGGCGAGGCGGGCCGCCTCGCGCGTGGCCTCGCCACCGCCCAGCTCGTCCACCAGCTTGACGAGTCGCTCGGTCTTGTCCGCAAACGACCCCGCCTCGGCGAAGAACGTGATCTTCGGGAGCTCGCGCAGGAGGTGATCGATGCCGCGCTTCACGTCGCGCTCGAAGGTGAAGCTCGCGTCCTCGAGGCGTCCCTCGAGCACGCGTTCGTTCCCCTCCCTCACGACCGTGGGATCGCCGCCGTTGGCGACGAAAGCGAAGCGGTTGCCGCCGAGCGGGAAGTAGCGTTGGTGCGACTGCATCGCTGTCACGATCACCCGCTCGGGCAGCCCGAGGAAGCGCTCGTCGAACGTGCCGTCCTGAACGCGCGGCCACTCGACGAGGTGGACGACTTCGGCGAGCTTCCCGAGCGGATCAGACCAGGCGCCGAGAGCGTCGAGCCCGCCGCGGATCTGCCGGTCCCGCTCCGCCGGGTCCGGCTCGACGTCGGCGTCCCGGAGCACGCGCTCGTAGTCGTCGGGAGCGGCGACCTCCACCGGGCCGGAGAACCGGTGGCCGTACGTGACGGTGCCGAGGCCCGCGACGGCCTCGGCGTCCAGCCGCGCGACCCGCCAGCGGATCGGGCGTGGATAGCGCAGGCCGGTGCCGTCCCAGCGCATCGTCTTGGGGAACGAGAGCCCGCGCACGATCGCCTCGAGCCGCTCGGGAAGGACTTCGGCGAGCGGCTTCCCCGGGGTGGTCAGTCCGAGGAAGCCGTCGCGCTCCTCGAGCTCGTCGACGGAGACGCCGTGCCGCTTCGCGAAGCCCGGGGCGGCTTTCTCGCGCAGCTCGACCGGCGGTCCCTTGACCCACTGGTCCGCTGTGCGCTCGGGCAGCCCCTCCACCCGAACAGCGAGCCTGCGCGGCGTGGCGTAGACCCGCGCGGGAGCGACACCGAGGTGGAGCTCAGCGAGCTGCGGCAGCTGCGCGATCCCGGCGCGGACGGCGGACGCGGGCAGCTCCTCCGAGCCGATCTCAAACAGCAGCGTGGGCATCGTCCCTCGCCTGGCTCTCGACGTACGCCTGCGCGACCCGCCGCGCGAGCGTGCGCACGCGGCCGATGTAGGCCGCGCGCTCGGTCACCGAGAGCGCGCCGCGCGCGTCGAGAAGGTTGAACGTGTGCGAGCACTTCAGCGTCTGGTCGTAGGCAGGGAGCGGCAGCCCTCGGTCGAGCAGGGCCCGGCACTCGGCCTCGTAGTCCTCGAAGTGGCGAGCGAGCAGCTCGACGTTGGCGGCCTCGAAGTTGTAGGTCGACCACTGGCGCTCGCTCTCGCGGTAGACGTCCCCCCACGTGATCCCCGGCGCCCACTCGAGGTCGAGGGCCGAGTCCTTGCCCTGAAGGAACATCGCGAGCCGCTCGGTGCCGTAGGTGATCTCGGCCGGCACCGGGTCGACGTCCATCCCACCGAGCTGCTGGAAGTACGTGAACTGGGTCACCTCCATGCCGTCCAGCCAGACCTCCCAGCCGAGCCCCCAGGCGCCGAGCGTGGGCTGCTCCCAGTCGTCCTCGACAAGCCTCGGGTCGTGGCGGGAGAGCTCGATCCCGAGCGCCTCGAGCGAGCTGAAGTACTGATCGAGGACATCCTCGGGGTTGGGCTTGAGGATGACCTGGAATTGGTAGTAGTGCTGGAAGCGGAACGGGTTCTCGCCGTAGCGGCCGTCCGTGGGGCGGATCACGGGCTCGACATAGGCGGTTCGCCACTCGTCCGGACCGAGGCAGCGGAGGAAGGTCGCCGGGTTCATCGTTCCGGCCGCGAGCTCGGTGTGGTACGGCTGCATCACGACACAGCCCCGGGCCGCCCAGTAGGCCTGGAGCGACGCGAGCATGTCCTGGTAGGTTGGCGCGGCCACGGGGTCCGGCAATCGTAGAGGAGGGTTCCCATACGTCCCTGGTCGGTCGAGCTGCGTGGGCGGCTCGAGGAATCGACGATCGTCAGCGAGGCGCTGAGGGGCAACCCGCTCGGCGACCCGCACGAGCGCCCGGTGTGGGTCTACCTGCCTCCGGCCTACGGCGACGACCCGCCTGAGGCCTACCCGTCGATCTACCTGATCCAGGGCCTCACAGGTCAGATCGACATGTGGCGGAACCGGACCGCGTTCCGTCCGTCGGTGGTGGAGCTCGTGGACGACCTCTTCGCCAACCAGGGCGTGCCGCCGGCCGTCGTCGTCTTCGTCGACGCGTGGACGTCGCTCGGCGGCAGCCAGTTCCTCGACTCACCGGGCACGGGCAACTACCACACCTATCTCTGCGACGAGGTCGTGCCCTGGGTCGACGCGCACTACCGCACGATCCCCGAGCGCGAGACCGCGCCATCACCGGCAAGTCGAGCGGCGGGTACGGCGCGATGGTCACGCCGATGCTGCGGCCGGACCTCTGGGGCGGCCTGGCCACCCATGCGGGCGACGCGGTCTTCGAGAACTGTTACCTGCCCGAGTTCCGCCAGGTCGTCCGCACGCTCCGCGACGACTACGGCGGCTCCTACGAGCGCTTCTGGCAGGACTTCCGCTCCCGGCCGGCGCTCGCCAAGGACAGCGACTCCTACCTGCTCGACATCTGGTGCATGGCCGCCTGCTATTCGACCGATTCCGACGGCACCGTCCGCCTGCCATTCGACCCGACGACCGGCAGGATCATCCCCGAGATCTGGGACCGCTGGCTCGCCTGGGACCCGGTCCGCATGGTCCCTTCGCACGCGGAGATCCTCCGCGGCCTACGCGCGATCTACATCGACTCGGGGAACCGCGACGAGTACTACCTCGACCTCGGCGCCGAGGCCTTCCGCGCCGCGCTCGCACGCGCCGGCGTGACGGACGTCTCCTTCGAGCTCTTCGACGGGACGCACATGGGCATCGAGTACCGCTACCCGCGCGCGCTCACGTACCTCGCCGAGCGCCTCGCCGCGCCGGTCAGCGCCGATCCCGTTCGAGCAGACGTTTCCCAGGCTTCCTGAAGCCACGCTACGCGTCCTGGTTACACGCCTCACCGAGCGGAGGACAGCGTTCGCAGGCGAAAGCCGCCGTGGTACTCGTACGTGGCGGTCACGACGCCGAGCGCCTCCTGCGCGGCGCGGCCGCGCAGCTGGACGTCGCCCGCCTCGGCCAGCGGCCGGCCCAGCAGCTCCTCGATCCCCGCGATTCCCGCGCCCGAGAGCGGCATCGTCCCGTTTGCACAGGCCTCGCACACGGCCCCGCCCGCGCGCGCCGAGAACCCGGCCAACCCCCGCTCGCCGCCGCAGTCCGCGCAGCTGGTGAGGTGCGGCAGGTAGCCGGAGAGCCAGAGCAGCTTCAGTTGGAACGACAGTGCGAGCGCATCGCGGCTCGGCGGCCCGTCCCCGACCTCGCGCTCGTCGAGCGCGTCGAGGAAGCGCGTGAGTGCCGTGAACGCCCGCGGGTTCGCCTCCTGCTCAGGAAAGAGCCGGAGCATCGCCTCCAGGCCGATGAGGCCGACGCCGAGCCGGCTCCCGTGCTCCCGGGCGGAGCGGTGCGAACTGACGAGATCCACGCCCGTGACCGTGTGCAGCTCCCCGCCGCCCTGGTGCAGCATGAGCTCGGCGTGGCTGAGCGGCTCGAGCCGCGCCCCGAAGCGGGACTTCGTCCGCCGGACGCCCTTCGCGACGGCACCCACGCGCCCGCGCTCGAGCGTGTAGAGGTGCAGCACGCGGTCGGCCTCCCCCAGACGCAGCGACCGCAGCACCACGGCCTCCGTCCGGTAGCTTCGTCCCGCCATGCGGCAAGTGTAGAGAGCGGGTCTGAGGGAAAGATCCGCGCCGATTCCGCGATTCGACCGACCATGCCGAGGATCACGATGTATACGACGCGCTGGTGCGGCTACTGCGTCCGCGCGAAGGCGCTGCTCGATTCTCGCGGACTCGCCTACGAGGAGATCAACCTCGACGACGACCCCCACTTCCGCCGCACGCTCCACGAGCTGACGGGCGGCTGGACCGTCCCCCAGATCCTCATCGACGACGAGCCGATCGGGGGCTACACCGAGCTCTGGCGCCTCGACAAGTCCGGCGCGTTGGAAGCTTTTGCGGCCTAGAGCACGGTAACCGGCGTGCCCGCAGGCACGAGCCGGTTCAGCCGCGTGATGTCCCCGTTCCGCATGCGGATGCAGCCGTGGGAGATGCGGCCGGGAACGAGGCCGGGGGCATTCGTCCCGTGGATGCCGATGTACCCGCCGCCGGGCCAGTCGGTGAGCACCGCGGAGCGGGCCGAGAGCCCGAAGGCGTAGGGCCCGTAGGTCGGGTTGCCGTAGCAGCAGAGCTTCATGCGGATGTAGTACTCACCGCGCGGCGTCGGCCAGTGGGACTGCCCGACGCCGACCGGCGCGCGGAAGATCTTCTTGCCCGCCCGGTAGAGCGTCGCCATGAACGCGCTTCGGTTCACGACCAGCCGCGTGCGCACCATGCGGAAGGCCCCGAGGTCGGTGCGCCGGACCCAGCCGGTGGAGTTGTTCGGCAGCTTCGCGAGCCGCACCTTCACCCACTCCTTGCGGTCGATGCGGCGGAGCTCGAGCAGCGTGACGAGGTTCTGGGTGTTCTCGGGCGTCAGGAACGGAATCCGGTCGACGACGCCCGCTGACCGCCGCGGCGCCGAGCGTGCGACGGTGACGCGGAGCAGCTTCGCGTAGCGGTACGTGTGGTTGACCCCGCTGAGCGTCAGGACGGCCGGCCGCTTCGGCTTCTGCTTCGCCCTGTGCTTGGCCGGCGGCGGGGCCGACCCGATCGCGCGCACGGTGACCGCCACCCGCCGAGGCTCGGCGGCGACCACGGGCGACGTCGTCGAAGCCGCCGTGAAGGTGATCGCGTGCGTCCCGGCCTGCGCCGGCGTCGGCGTCCAGGTGAGCGTCGCGTCGGCCGGGTTGCCGTCACGGCTCTCGAGGCGGGCGCCCGCGGGCAGGCCCTGGCTGCCGATGTGGACCGAAACGAGGGAGCCGCCGGTCGCGGACGCGGCCAGGGCGATCGTCACCCTGTTTCCGGCGCCCGTCGAAACCTGCGCTGCCTCAGCCGGCGTCGGCGCCTGCCACGAGACGACGGTGTCGGCCCCGGCCCAGGGACGCCCCGATGCGGCGCCCGCGCAGACCATAAACACGACCAGCGCAGCGAGCGCGCCGGCGGCGCGCATGCAAGAGGCCCCCATGAGCGCGCGGCAGTATAGACCTACCCTACGGACGCATCCCCACGGGCCCCCTAGGTGACGGTGACCGGCGTGCCGATCGGCATGATCTTGGCGAGCCGGAGGATGTCCGGGTTCTTCATCCTGATGCAGCCATGCGAGACCGCCCCCGGCAGGAGCCCCGGCTTGTCCGTGCCGTGGATGCCGATGAACCCGCCACCGGGCCAACCGGTGAGGTGCGGGGCGCGGCCGCTCGTTCCGAACGCGAGCGGCCCGTACATCGGGTCGCTGAACCCGGTCAGCTTCATGCGGACGTAGAACTCACCTCGAGGCGTCGGCAGGTAGGAGCGCCCGACGCCGACGGGAACGCGGAAGATCACCTTGCCGTGACGGAAAAGCGTGGCCGTCATGCGCGCGCGACTCACGACCAGGTGTGTCCAGACGCCGCGATACGGGCCGATGGCAGACCGGGGGACCCATCCAGTAGTCCCGTTCGGCAGGACCGCGAGGCGGACGCGCACCCACGAGCCGCGGCTCTCGAGCGCGAGGACGAGGTTGTCCGTTCCCTCTGGGGTCACGTCCGAGACGACGGTGACCACGCGAGCCGACCTTGCCGGTGCGCTGCGCGCCGCCACAGGCCGCAGCACGTACGCCCAGCGCGTCAGGCCCCCCTTGGAGCTCAGCACCCTGGTCTCGCCCGTCGCCGACGCTGCGCCCTGCGCCAGCGTCGCTAGGACGACAGTCGCAACGAGCGCCGCAGTGATCAGACCCCGCTTCATCCTCCCCCTCGAATTCTCCACGTTTCCACAGACTTGTCGAATTGTGCCTGAGATCCGTCACGAGGCGGCTGCGGCCGGCTCCGTCACCGGACGTCCCAATCCGTCGCGCACCTCCTTCGGGGGTAGCCGCGTCCTTGGAAAGAAAACGGCCCTCGCCAGGGGCTACGCAGGCGCGCGCTGGCAGTGCGGGCAGAACCACGTGCCGCGACCGGCGGCGCGGGTCTTGGCGATTGGCGTGCCGCAGCGCGAGCACGGCTCGCCGTCGCGTCCGTACGCCTCGAACTCGTGCTGCATCGCGCCGCTGCCGCCGTTCGGCATCCGGTAGTCGCTGAGCGTCGCGCCCTGTCGCGCGATCCCCAGCTCGAGCGCCTCGCGAACCGCTGCATGAAGACGCTTGATCTCGGCAGGCTTCAACTCGCCCGCGGCCGTGAGCGGATGGATGCGCGCGCGCCACAACGCCTCGTCCGCGTAGATGTTCCCCATGCCGGCGAGCGAGCGCTGGTCGAGGAGCGCCGCCTTCACAGGAGCCCGGCGGCCTTCCAGCCGGCGCCCCAGCGCGCGCGGCGTGAACGCCTCCGAGAACGGCTCGTCGCCGAGGCGCTCGGCAAGATACGGATCCAGCTCACCCGGCTCGAGCAGGAGCCATGTGCCGAACCGGCGGACGTCTCGATATCCGACGTCCGATCCGTTGTCTAGCCTGAGAACAGCACGTCGATACGGGTCGTCCGGGAGCGAGCCGTCGGAGTGCACGAAGCTCCCCGTCATCCGGAGGTGAACCAGGAGAACCCGACCGCTCTCGAACCGAAAAATCAAATATTTGCCGCGACGGTCCAACTGCTGAACGACCTCGCCTTCGAGCTCCATCGCGACCTCGAGCGGCTCGAATGGGCGCACGAGCCGACCGTCGAGGATCTCGACTCGTTCGAGGCGCCGGCCGACCACCGCCGGATCAAGGGCGCGGCGGACGGTCTCGACCTCGGGCAGCTCGGGCATGTCCCGACGCTAGCTGATGACGTCCAGGACGACGCCCTGCGCCGGGCCGGGCTCCTCGCCGATCTCGTAGGCCGCAAGGAGACGCTCGGCTGCCTGCGCTGCTGTCCCCTCGTCGCCGGCGTGGATCTCGGCGATCGCGTCGCCCCTCGCAACGCGCTCGCCGCGCTTCCGGTGGAGGACCACCCCCACCGAGTGGTCGATCTCGTCCGCTTTCGTGCGGCGCCCGGCGCCGAGCTCGAGCGCGACGATCCCGACGGGCAACGCCCGCACCCGGGTGATCCAGCCCTCACGGTCGCATGCGACCTGATGAACGACCGGCGCGCGGGGAAGTCGGTCCTCGCCGGGATCGCCGCCCTGCGCCTCGATCCACCGTCGATAGGCGGCTTCGCCCCTGCCGTCGCTCATCGCCGCCTCGACGCGGTCCCGAGCGGCCGCCTCGTCGAGGCCGAGGTCGGAGAGCGAGACGAGCTTGGAGGCCGCGGCCGTGACCAGCTCGGTGAAGTCGGGCGGGCCCTCGCCGCGAATCGTGGCGATCGCCTCACGGATCTCGAGCGCATTGCCGACCGCGCGCCCGAGCGGCTGGTCCATGTCGGTGAGCAGGCACACGACCTCACGGCCGGCTCCGGTGCCCAGCTCGCGCATCGCCTCGGCGAGCTCGCGTGCCTCCGACAGGGTCCGCATGAAGGCGCCATCGCCGACCTTGACGTCGAGGACGATCGCCTGCGCTCCTGCAGCGATCTTCTTCGACATGATGCTTGCGGCGATCAGCGGAATCGAGTCCACCGTCGCGGTGACGTCGCGGAGCGCATAAAGCTGCTTGTCGGCGGGCACGAGGTCTGCCGTTTGGCCGATGACGGCGACGCCGGCGTCGCGGACCTGGGCGACGAACTCGTCGAGTGCCAACTCGACGCGGAAGCCGGGAATCGACTCGAGCTTGTCGAGCGTCCCGCCTGTGTGCCCGAGCCCGCGGCCGCTCATCTTCCCGAAGGGCACGCCGCAGGCGGCCACGAGCGGCGCGACCGCGATCGACGTCTTGTCGCCGACCCCGCCGGTCGAGTGCTTGTCCACGACCTTGCGGCCGAGCAGCCCCGCCAGGTCGATCGTCTCGCCGCTCGCAATGATCGCTTCCGTCATCGCGAGCGTCTCAGCGGCCGAGAGCCCGCGAAACCAGACCGCCATGCAGAAGGCCGACAGCTGGTAGTCGGGAATCTGTCCGCGGCCGTAGTCGAGCACGAGCTCGAAGATCTCCTCGGCGCCCAGCTCGGCACCGTTCCGCTTGCGCTCGATCAGCTCGGCCGGACGGATCATCGGGGCTCCGCGTCGAGCGCGCGGGCGTGGTCGGCCTGTCGGAGGCTCACGCGGCGGCGACGATCGGTTGGACGATCGGCTGACCGGGGATCCCGCGCGGGGGCGTGCGACCGCCGAGCCAGGCATTGACGGTGGCGCCGACGTCTGCGAACTCGCCCTCATGGACCTGGCCAGCCGCGTTCTTGCCCTGGACGTAGGCGAGCAGCAACGCATGCTCGCGCGAGTGGTCGGTCGACGGCGTGGTCGGATCGCAGCCGTGGTCCGACGTGAGGACGAGTAGGTCACCCGGCCGCAGGGCGTCGAGCAGATCGGGCAGGCGGCGGTCGAAGTCCTGGAGGCAGCGGTGGAAGTTCACGGGGTCGTTGCGGTGGCCCCAGAGCATGTCCGTCTCGACAAGGTTCACGAACACGAGCCCCGACTCCAGCTCCTGAAGCAGACGCTCGGTCGTCGTGATTCCCTCGATGTTCGACTTCGTCGGATGGGACTCGTCGATGTCGTAGCCGGCGAAGATGTCGCGGATCTTCCCGACACCGTGGACGACGCCGCCGGCTTCGCGCACCAGCGACAGGTAGTTCGGCTGCTTGGGCTTGAGCGACCAGTCGTGGCGGTTCGGCGTCCGCGTGTAGTTGCCCGGCTCGCCGACGAACGGCCGAGCGATCACGCGGCCGACCGCGTGCTTGCCGGTGAGGATCTCCCGCGCCGCCTCGCAGCCGGCGTAGAGCTCCTCGAGCGGGATCGTCTCCTCGTGCGCGGCGATCTGGAAGACCGAATCCGCGGACGTGTAGACGATCCACTTGCCGGTGCGCTGGTGCTCCTCGCCCAGCTCGTCGATGATCTCGGTCCCCGACGCGGCCTTGTTGCCGAGCACTCCGCGGCCGGTGCGGTGCATGAACGGGTCGATCACGTCGTGTGGGAAGCCGTGGGCGTACGTCGGCATCGCCTGAGGCGTCACGACGCCCATCAGCTCCCAGTGGCCGGTCGTCGTGTCCTTGCCCTTCGAGCGCTCGAGCAGCCGGCCCGCCACGGCGGGGGCGCCCGGCTGCGGTGGGCAGCCCTCGAGCGGCTCGACGTTGCCGAGCCCGAGCGCCTCCATGTTCGGCAGGTCGAGCCCTCCCACCGCGCGCGCGACGTTGCCAAGAGTGTCGGAGCCTTCATCCCCGTATTCGTCGGCGTCCGGCAGCGCGCCGGCGCCGACGGCATCGAGGACGATCACGCATGCCCGTGGCATGGGGCTATCCTAAAGCGGCCATGACCACGATCCTCGGGCTCTTCGGCCTCGCGCTCTTCATCGTCGGCGTCATCAGCCTCGCCGCGAGCGTGACGTGGACGGTCGTGAAGATCACGCCGGCGGAGAAGCGGCCCAAGCCCACCGGCGCAGCAGCAGCAGCTAGACCGGAGACAGCGGCAGGACGTCGTCGAGCGGGTGGTAGTCGAGGCCGTGCGCCTCGGCGACGGCCTCATAGGTGATCTTGCCGTCGAGCACGTTGACGCCTCCTGCGAGCGCTCGATCGCGCGCCACGGCCTCGGCGAGACCGTGCTCGGCGATCGCCTCGACGTAGGGGAGCGTCGCGTTGGTCAGCGCCTTCGTCGACGTGATCGGCACCGCGCCCGGCATGTTCGCGACGCAGTAGTGCGTGACCCCGTCGACGACGTAGACGGGCTCGGAGTGCGTGGTGGGCCGCGATGTCTCGATGCAGCCGCCCTGGTCGATCGCAACGTCGGCGACGACGGAGCCTTCCTTCATCCCGCGCACCATCTCCGCCGTGACGAGCCGGGGCGCAAGCGCTCCGGGGATCAGGACCGCGCCGATGACGACGTCGGCATCGGCGACGGACTCCTCGATCTGCAGGCTCGAGGACATCAGCAGGGTGACGCGGGCGCCGAGGACCTCCTCGAGGTGGCGCATCCGGTCGATCGAGCGTTCGAGGATGGTGACCTTCGCCCCGAGGCCGAGCGCGATGACGGCCGCGTTGTAGCCGACCATGCCACCGCCGATCACGACGACCTTCCCGGGCGCGACGCCCGGCACGCCCCCGAGCAGCAGTCCGCGCCCTCCGAGCGGCTTCTCCAGGAAGTAGGCGCCCGCCTGCGCCGCGAGTCGCCCGGCGATCTCGCTCATCGGCGCCAGCAGGGGCAACGCGCGGTTCGATGTCTCGACCGTCTCGTACGCGACCGCCGCGACGCCGCTGTCCAGGAGCGCCCGTGTGAGCGGCTCGTCCGCGGCGATGTGCAGGTAGGTGAAGAGCACGAGGTCCTCGCGCAATCGCCCGTACTCGGGCGCGATCGGCTCCTTCACCTTGAGCAGGAGCTCCGCCTCGGCCCAGACGTCTTCGACCGAGGCGATCCTGGCACCGACCGCCTCGTACGCGCTGTCGGGGAACGCGCTTCCGTCCCCAGCGCCCGTCTCGACAGTCACCTCGTGGCCGGCCTGCACGAGCTCGAGCGCGCCCGCGGGCGTGAGCGCCACGCGGTACTCGTCGGGCTTGATCTCCTTGGCGACGCCGACCTTCATGGAAGCCGGGCAACGATATCCACATCCCGTGGACGGACCGCAACAGAATCGCCACAGAACCGTCTCGGTTCCGCGCGGCCTTCCGAACTAGGATCGAGAGTGGTGGGTGGTCAGCGGTCGGCCCTGGGTGACTCGCCTCACCGGGACATGGCGAGGCGGGCCACCAGGTTTCGTTCTTCGTCGCCCAGCCACGGTGGGGAGCCTGCTCGCGCGTTTGCTCTCGCGTGCTCGGGGTCGCGTGTCGCCGGGATGACGACGTCCACTCGCGCATCCGAGAGCGCCCACTTGAGCAGCGCCTGCGGCCACGTCTCGATGCCGAACTCCCTCAGCGGCTGCAGCTGATCTTCCGACGGCGGGCGCCGCAGGAGCGCTCCCTGCCCCAGCGGGCGCATCACGATCACGGCCACTCCGAGCTCCTCCGCAAGCGGGAGCAGCTCGCGCTCGCACTCCCGCTCCATCGGGCTGTAGGGCACCTGCAGCGTCTGGAAGCGACCCGTGCGCAGCGCGGTCGCGAGCTCCCCGAGCGCGCCGGACGAGTAGTGCGTCACGCCCAGCCGCCCGATTCGCCCCGCCTCGCGCTCCGACTCGAGCCACGGGAGGTGCCCCCGCCAAGTGACGAGGTTGTGCACCTGCTCCACGTCGACGTGTCCGAACCAGCCGAGCTGGCTCGCGAACTGCTCGCGGCCCTCCTCGACCGAGTCGGCCCAGATCTTCGTGGCCACGGTCACTTCGTCGCGCCGCCCCTCGAGCGCCGCCGCGAGCGACTGCTCCGCACCGCGGTACATGGGGGACGAGTCGACGAACCTCGTCCCCGCGGCGAGTGCGGCGTGCACGACTTCGCCGGCCATCGCGTCGTCACTGCCGAACGTGTTCCACGTGCCGAGCCCTACGACCGGGCCGAGCCGCCGCTCGTCCATCAGCCGGCGCCCCCGGCGGCAAGCTTGCCTGCCGCAAACGCCGCCGCGAAGAACCACGGATCGTCGTCGGCACCCCGGCCCATGTGCGAGAGCGGCAGCCCCTCGCAGGCGGCCTCCCACCCCGAGACGTCGACCTCGACGGCACCGTCGGGCGGCGCGCCGACCGGACACCCGGCCGGCCAGGCGATCTCGGGCAATACCCCAGACAGCAGCGCGAGCACGGACGTGGAGTGATGCGACACCCCGCGATGACGCTCGCGCGGGTCGGTTCCCGAGACGCGGAGTGCCAGAACGCCGCGACCGCCGAGCGTGCTCGCAGCGAGCAGCGCGGAGGCGGCGGCGGTCCCGCCGTGCCCGGTGCCGGTCGCGGTCCCGACGATCCCCGGGCCGATCGACGTCACGATGGCCTCGGCGCCCCGGGCACGCGCCACCGCCAACGCTGAGAAGAGGCTCACGGCCTCCACGTCCCCGCCGAAGCAGGCGCCCGACCCGACCGCGAGCTCGACGAGGCCCGCAGCGCGCAGGGCCCGAACCGTGTCCGAGAGCGTGACCGGCAGTGCCCCGCCTTCGACCTGGACGTACGTCACACGCCGTCCGCGCAACGCCGCACAGACCGGCGCGACCTGGCTGTGGAGCGAGCACGCGACCACCGGCACGCCATCGAGCGTCGCCGGAAGCAGACCCTCCTCCTCCCCGTGCCGCACGGCGAACTGGAGCGAGGTGTACGGCAGCTTCATCACGTGCGCGCCGGGCTCCGCCGCCAGCCCGAGGCCGCGCGTCAGGTTGGCGTGCAGCACGTCGAACCCGCCCGAACCCAGCCCCAACTCGCGCGCCTGGACGTTCACGAGCACGTCGTCCCCTTCCTCGACCGGACCGGTGAGGTCGACGTACGCGACGCACGGAGCCCCGTCCACCTCGAGGCGGGCCAGCCCCTCGACGCGCTCCCGGACGGCCGTGACCGTGCCGCGCCTAAGGCTGACTGCCACGCTACGCGTCCTGGATTGACGCGACCGCAAGCGTGACAGCTCTCTGAACGATCACGCCGCGCCTGATTGGTGGGAATCCACCGATCGTGCACTGTCCACGAGCGCGAGAGTCACCTCGACCATGCCCTCGAGGTCGGCGACCGCGATGTGCTCGTCGGGTGTGTGGATCTGCGCCATGCCGTTTGCCAGGTTCACGCAGGCCAGGCCGCGCTCGTTGAAGACGTTTGCATCGGCCGCGCCGCCGGAGAGCGCGTAGCTCGGCGTGTACCCGGCTGTCGCCAGCGCCTGGGCCGCCAGAGCCACCGCCTGGTCCTCGCGCCGGAATCGGTAGCCGCCGTAGGTCTTCCTCACCTCCGTCTCGACCTCGCACTCCTCCACACTCGCGGCGAACGCGATGGCGTCGAGCATCTCCTGCACGGTGTCGGCGAGCTTGCGCTCGTCGTGGGACCGCGCCTCGGCGGTGAACACGCACCACTCGGGGACGATGTTCGCGGCCGTCCCGCCCTGGATCGTGCCGACGTTCGCGGTCGACTCGTCGTCGAGCCGGCCGAGCCGGAAGTCCGCAATGGCCCGTGCAGCCGCGGCAACCGCCGAGCGCCCCTCCTCCGGGTACATCCCGGAGTGCGCCGCGCGACCGTGGAAGCGAACGGTCATCGCGTGCGCGTACGGCGCGCCGAGGATCACCTCGCCGATCGGCGCCGCCTGGTCGTAGACGTAGCCGACCGAGGCACGCAGCCGCGTGTGGTCGAAGGCGGCGGCCCCGAGCAGGCCGACCTCCTCCTTGGGCGTGAAGAGCAGCTCGATGCCTGCATGCGGCCGCCCTTCGGAGAGCACGCGGCGCGCCGCTTCCAGCATGACGGCGACTGCGGACTTGTTGTCCGCCCCGAGGATCGTTCCGGCGGCGTTGCGGACGACCCCCTCCTCGACCGTCGGCTCGATCTCGCCCTGGGGCGGAACGGTGTCGAGGTGGGCGCAGAGAAAGAGCGGAATGCCGCGGCCGTCGACGCCGTGCGGCTCGATCCGACACAGGAGGTTGCCGATCGAAGACCCGACGACCGAGCCCGCATCGTCCTCGTCCACCTCCAGCGCGAGGTCGCGCAGATAGCCCGCGACCGCGTCTGCCACCGCGCGCTCGGAGCCGGGCGGGCTCGGCAGCGCGGCCAGCTCGGTGAAGAGAGCGAGGACCGAATTCACACTTCCATCTTTCTGCTCAAACTTGGTACCGTTCTTGACGAAACCTGCCGTCGGAGGAGTACGTGAGCGTCGCCGAACCCCTCGTGCAAGCTGGCCTGCTCGGGGAGGCTATAGACCGTGCCCCGGACGCCGTTCTGGTGGCCGACGAGAGCGGGCGCTACCTCGCCGTCAACCAGGCCGCCTGCACCCTGCTCGGCTACACACGGGAGGACCTCCTCGCGATGCGGACGACCGACGTCGCGACCTATCCCGAGGCGAGCCGCGAGTACGACGAGATGATGGCCTACGGCAGCCGGACTGGCACCGCGATGCTGCGCAAGAAGGACGGCAGCCAGATCGCGACGCGGTACCGCGCGCACGAGACGAAGCTGGCCGGGATGACGGTCTACGTCGCCATCCTCTGGCCCGAAGAGACCGACTAGCGCACCGAGGCGGCCGCGGCCGCCGCAGGGAGCTGCAGGCCCGCACGCTCGACCGAGCGCGCCTTGGCGGCGCCGACGAAGTCGCGGAAGAGCGGCGCCGGCCGTGTGGGCCGCGACTTGAACTCCGGGTGGAACTGGCTCGCGACGAACCACGGGTGGTCGGGGAGCTCGACGATCTCGACGAGGCGCCCTTCCTGGAACGTCCCCGAGACGACCAGTCCAGCCTCGACGAGCCGCGGGCGGTAGTGGTTGTTGACCTCGTACCGGTGCCGGTGCCGCTCGTGGACGACGGCCTCGCCGTACGCCCCGCGCGCCCGCGTGTCGTCGGCGACCTCGACCGCCTGGGCGCCGAGCCGCATCGTCCCGCCCAGGTCCTCGATCTCCTTCTGCTCGGGCAGCAGATCGATCACCGGATACGGCGTCTCCGGGTCCATCTCCGTCGAGTTCGCGCCCTCGAGCCCGACGACGTGCCGGGCGAACTCGGACACGGCGACGTGCATGCCGAGACAGATGCCGAGGTACGGGACGCCACGCTCGCGCGCGACGCGGGCGGCCAGGATCTTCCCCTCCCAGCCACGTGAGCCGAAGCCGCCTGGGACGAGCACGCCGTCCACCCGCTCGAGCTCCGCGCGCGCCTCGTCGAGCGACATGCCTTCCGCGTCGATCCAGCGCACGTTGACTCGCACGCCGTGGTGCAGGCCCGCGTGCTTGAGCGCCTCGTGGACCGAGAGATACGCGTCCTTGAGCTTCACGTACTTGCCGACGAGGGCGATGTCGACGTGCCCGTCGAGCCTGCCGATGCGCTCGATGAGGTTGCTCCACTCGCCCAGGTCGGCCGTCGGCCCGCCGAGGCCGAGCTTCTCGACGACGAGCCCGTCGAAGCCCTCCTGCTGCAGGACGCCCGGCACGAGATACACGTCGGGAACGTCCGGGGACGCGACGACGGCGCCCGGGTCGACGTCGGCGAAGAGCGCGATCTTCTCGCGGATGTCTGTCGAGAGCTCCTCGCGCGAGCGCGCGACGATGAAATCGGGGTGGATACCGATGCGGCGCAGCTCGTTGACCGAGTGCTGCGTCGGCTTCGTCTTCAGCTCGCCCGCGGCGTCGATGTACGGCACGAGCGTGACGTGGAGGTAGAGGACGTTCTCGGGGCCGGCCTCTCGCCGGAACTGGCGGATCGCCTCGAGGAAGGGCAGCGACTCGATGTCGCCCACCGTGCCGCCGATCTCGCTGATCACGACGTCCGCGGGCGCCGCCTCGGCCGCGCGCCGGATGCGGTGCTTGATCTCGTTCGTGATGTGCGGGATCACCTGAACGGTGGCGCCGAGGTACTCGCCCTTGCGTTCCTTGCGTAGCACCGCGTTCCAGATCGCGCCGGCGGTGTGGCTCGCGTTCCGCGAGAGGTTCTCGTCGATGAAGCGCTCGTAGTGCCCGATGTCGAGGTCGGTCTCCGCCCCGTCCTCTGTCACGAAGACCTCGCCGTGTTGGAATGGGCTCATCGTGCCCGGGTCGATGTTCAGGTAGGGGTCGAACTTCTGGGCCTGGACACGCAGCCCGCGTGCCTTCAGCAGTCGGCCCAGCGACGCGGCCACGATGCCCTTGCCGAGCGCGGAGACGACGCCGCCGGTGACGAACACGTACTTCGTGGGCATGGTGCTCACGGCTGCCGCCCCAGGGCGTCGAGCTTGCGCAGCCCGGGCGTCCGCTCGATGACGGCGCCGAGCGAGGTTCGTTCGCCGATGAGGGTCAGGCCGGCCAGCGCTCCGATCGCGATCCAGCGGCCTCTGTCCGTGAGACGACTCACGGACTTCAAGCCTAGCAGCGCCCCCAGCGCGTTCGAGCCCCCGTCCCCGAGCATCGTCATCTCGCGAAGATCGTAGGAGAGCAGCAGGACGGCGGCTCCCTTCGGTGCCCGCAGGGGAACCGAGGCGAGGAGATACGCCTTCAACGCGCGGCCCGGGCGCGTGTCCAGCTGGTTGAGTGCGTTCGCGGCGAGGCCCACGAGCAGCGCGCCCGAGAGCTTGCGCGTGGCGAGGAGACCGACGACCGGGATGGCCACGAGCTTCAGGATTCCGGTCGTCCTGCCGCTCCGCAGATGCGAAGCGATCCCCCGCTCGGGCCCGCTCCAGAGGTCGTCCGCAAGCCCGATCGCCGCGACCGCGGTCACCGCCGGAGCGCGACGGGCGCCGACCGCCCAGCCGACGAGCGGCAGGCGCAGGCCCCGATGGTTGAGGGCGAGCGGCCCGCACGCGAGCAGCAGGTCGAGCAGCTGGCGGCCGCGGTGGAGAAACCCGGAGGGGTCACGCCCGGTCGCGCGATGGCGGAGCGGCAGCTCGACCTCCTCGACGCGGAGTCCGGCGCGGGCGGCGTCGACCGTCCCGCGCACCTCGCAGCCGAAGCCGGCCGCGAGCGGGAACAGCGCCGCTCGGGCATCCGCGGACAGCGCTCGCTGGCCGGACAGCGGCTCGCGCAGCTCGAGCCCGGTGAGCCGCCAGACGAGACTGCGTGCCAGCGCCCTTCGCGAGCCCGAAGCCGCCGCCCTCGCGCTCGGCGAACGCGGCCACAGTGACGTCGACCCGGCCGAGCAGCGGACGCAGGTCGCCCTGGAGGTCGGCGTCGCACAGCATGAGCGGGCCCGGCGGCGCCTCCCGCTCGGCGAGGGTGAGTGCCTGGCCCTTGCCGCGGTGCGGGAGGCGCAGCACGCGCGCGCCGGCCGCCTCCGCCTCGGCCACGGTTCCATCTTTGGAGCCGTCGTCGGCCACGATCACCTCGGCGTCGGGAAAGGCCTCGCGCAGGGACGCGACGGTGGCGCCGATCCGGCCCTCCTCGTCGCGCGCGGCAACGAGGACGGCGACCGGTTCAGCCACCGGCGGCCGTCGTCGCCGGCGGAACCGGCTCGATCTCGCGCGGGAGCAGCCGGTCCGCGCTCTGCTTGGTGCCGTAGCTGCCCGGCTGCGCGCCGCTCAGCACGAGTGCCGCCGCAAGCCGCCCGATCTTCGTGTCGACGGCATCGACGGTGGAGAGACCGTCGCGTCGGTAGGACGGGACCCCGGACGGCTCGGTGTCGGAGGCCTCGACCGCGACGACCGGGATCCCGCTCGAGGCCAGCCGCTTGTAGAAGCCGGCCAGGAGCGCCGCCGTCTCCCCCTGCTGCGGGTCGACCGTCCGCCCGATGATCACGGCGTCGGGCGGCCGCCGCCCGGAGCCCTGCTCGTTGAGGACGAGCTGCTGCGAGAGCGCGTCCCAGAGGGGCGTGTCGCCCTCGCCGAGAAGCTCGTCGGCGAGCGCGGAGCCGAGCTCGTCGAAGCGGTCCGGGCCGGCGTAGCGGGCGAGATCGGCACGCCCGTCGAGCGCGCCCATGATCGCGTCGGGATCGATCGGCACCTTGAGGGCGCGGAGGTACGGGGACGCGGTGCTCGCACCGGCGTCCGCGAGCACGGTGTCGATCCCCGAGCTGATCTTCCCGTCGCCCACGGGCCCGACGTACACGCGGGCGACCCGCTTCCCGTCGAGGCGGGCGTTCATGAGCGCCGGATACGCGCGATCGACGATCTCCTCCGCCGCCCGCTGCTCCCGCGCACCGGCCACGTCGGCGGCGCGCGCGGACTCGAGCTGATCCTCGAGATCGGAGATGCGCGCCTCGTAGGAGTCGCGCTCCACCTTGTCGACGCGTCCCGTCTCGGAGATCCCGACGCCCAGGAGGATGCCGATCACGAGCGCGAGGAAGACCGCCGCCAGCGAGACGACGTGATACCGGAGGTCGAACACTGGGGCCTAGCCTAGGCCGAACAGGTCGCTGAGGCGGTTCGCCACCAGCTCGAAGACCTCGCGCAGCGCCGGCGAGAAGACGACCGCAACGGCGAGAGCGGCCAGGGCGGCGAGCGCGAAGACGAGGAACGGGAACAGCCCGACCTGCCTGGAGACGAGCCGCGACACGCCCTTGGCGTCGATGAGGATCTCCCCCACCTTCAGCCGCGTCAGGAACGTCGACGACATCCCCGAGCGGTCGCGTTCTAGGAACTCGATCAGGTTCAGGTGCGTGCCGACGGCGACGATCAGCTCGGCGCCCTTCTCGTAGGCGAGGAGCAGCGCGACGTCCTCGGACATGCCCGGTGCCGGCACGACCTCGTAGGTCAGCTCGAGCTCGTCGAGGCGCGCGGCACCGGGCGCCGGCCCGTTCGGATAGGCGTGGACGAGCAGCTCGGCGCCGCTCGCGAGAGCGCGCTCGCCGACCGAGTCCATGTCGCCGACGATCACGTCCGGCTTGTAGCCCGCCTCGAGCAGCGCATCGGCGCCCCCGTCGACGCCGATCAGGACGGGGCGGAAGTCGCGGATGTAGGGGCGCACGATCCGCAGGTCGCGCTTGTGCCCGGGGCCGCGCACGACCACGAGCGCGTGGCGGTCGCGGAAGCGCGTGTGTAGCGCGGGGAAGTCGATGCCCTCCGAGAGCAGACGGCCCTCCTCCCGCAGGTAGCGCATGGTGTTGTCGGCGAAGGCCTCGAGCGCCTCCGTGACGCGGCCGCGCTGCTCGAGGAGACGCTGGGCGAGCTCGTCCGCGCCGAGGATCCGGCCACTCGCAAGCCGGGTGCCGTTGCGGTAGAGGTTGGAGCCGCGCACGGTGATCAGCTCGCCGTCGTCGACGTGCTCGAAGAGCTCGGCACCGGGCGCGTCGATCAGGCACACGCCTCCGCGCACGAGCAGGAGCGGCCCGGGATTGGGGAAGCGACCGGACTGCGAGTCCCCGACGTTGACGACGACGCGGACCCCCGACTCGAGCAGCTCCTCCGCGGAGACGCGGTCGAGGTCGGTGTGGTCGATGATGGCGATGTCGCCCGAGGCGAGGCGGCGGGTCAGGCGCTTCGTGCGCCGGTCGAGCCGTGCCGGACCGCTGTACTCGACGAAGCTCATCGCACCGTGGAGAGGAACTCCTTGCCGCCGAGCATGCGTTCCAGCTCCTCGCGGCGCTCGTCTCCCGAGAGCTCCTGGATCCGCGTGACGGTGGGATCGCCCGGCACCTTCTCGACGCGGAAGTGCCGGTCGGCCAGGCTCGCGATCTGTGGCAGGTGTGTGATCGTGACCACCTGAGCCCGCTCGGCGAGCCGCCTGAGCGTCTCGCCGACGGCGTGCGCGGTCCGGCCGCCGACGCCCGCGTCGATCTCGTCGAACACCATCGTCGGGCCGCCCGCGACCGCCGCGATGGCGAGCGCGATGCGCGACAGCTCGCCGCCGGAGGCGGTCTCGTGCAGCGGCGCCGGGGGGAGGCCCGGGTTGGGACGGATCAGGAAGGCGACCTCGTCGGCGCCGCTGGGACCGGGCTCGCGCTCCGAGACCTCGACCGAGAACTCGTCGCCGACGCCCATCCCTTGTAGCTCCTCGGCGACCGCGGCGGCAAACGGTCCGGCTGCGGCCTCCCTCGCGCTGCGGAGCTCGTCGTGGAGCTCGTCGACGTGCCGTTCCGCGCGCGCGAGGGCGGCAGCCGCTGCGGCGGCCGGATCCTCGCCCGCGTCGAGCCGTACCAGCTCCTCGCGCGCCTCCGCCGCGCGCGCGAGCAGCTCCTCGTAGGTGGCGCAGCCGAAGCGGCGCTTCGCGTCGGCGATGCGGTCGAGGTCCGCCTCGACCTCCTCGAGCCGTCCTGGCTCGGACTCGAGGCCGGAGAGGAACGCGCGCAGCTCGAGCGCTGTCTCGCGGAGCCGCAGCCCGGCGTCGCGCAGCTCTTCGCCGGCGCGGGCGAGCTCGGGGGCGAGCCGCTCGAGCGCGCCGACCGCGTGCTCCGCTCGTGCGACGAGGCCGGCCGCGCCCTCCCCCTCCTCGGGCGCGATCGCCTCTGCCGCCACCGAGGCGCCTTCAGCGAGCTCGGTCACGTGTCGCAGACGCTCACGTTCGGTCCGCCGCTCCTCCTCGAGGCCCGGCTGCAGGCCCTCGGCGGCCGCCGCGAGCGCGCGCAGCTCCTCGACGCGGGCGGCGGCGTCGGCTGCTCCGCGGGCCGCGGCCTCGTGCGCCCGCCGGGCGGCCGCGAGCTCGCGCCAGGCGAGCCGGCCTTCGCGGCGGCGACGGCGCTGGTCGTCGCCGACGAACGCGTCCAGCACGTCCAGCCGGTACGACGCGCGTGCGAGCCGGCGCTGCTCGAACTGGCCGGACATGGCGACGAGCAGCTCGCCCGCGGCGGCCAGGTCCTCACGGGCGGCGCTCCGTCCCCACGCGTACGCGCGCGTGCGGCCGTCGGCGAAGATCCGCCTCGCGAGCACGAGCCCGTCCTCGTCCCGGGGCCGGAGCTCGGCGAGCGTCTCGAGCTCCTCGTCCTCGAAGAAGCCGTCGGGCAGCTCGAGCTCGGCCTCGACGTACGCCTCCTGGCCGCCGGCGCCGATCGCCGCGGCGTCACCCTTCGCGCCGAGCAGGAGACCGACTGCCTGCGCCAGGATGGTCTTCCCCGCGCCCGTCTCGCCGGTGATCGCGTTCAGGCCGGGCGAGAGCTCGAGCTCGGCCTCGCGGATGAGGACCAGGTTCTCGATGCGAAGCCTGCGCAGCACCGGGGAGATGCTAGTGGCGTCGCCGCGAGGTCACCACGGCCGAAGCGGCTACGTGGTGAACGTCTCGTAGTAGCGGCGGAAGAACGTCCGCTCGGGGAGCGTTGCGAGCAGCGAACGCTCGTCCGCGAGCCGGATCCTGGCGGAGTCGCCCTGGCGCAGCTCGGCGAACGCGAGCCCGTCGGCGAGCATGGTGACCGTCACGTTCGGCGTGCGGTTCTCGACCACGACGTCCTTCCCGCGCGGCACCACGAGCGGGCGCGCGTGCAGCGAGTGCGGTGCGATGAACGTGAGCGCGAGAGCCTCGAGGCCCCACACGAGCACGGGCCCGCCGTTGGAGAGGTTGTAGGCGGTCGAGCCCGACGGCGTCGCGCAGAGCATCCCGTCGCACGGCAGCTCGCCGGCCTCCTCGCCGCCGACCGACCACGCCAGGTGCACCATCCGGCCGAGCGTGGCGCTCGCCGCGACGACGTCGTTGACCGCGCGTGCCTGCTGCCCGCCCGCCTTCGCCTCGAGCGTCGGGAGGTCGAGCACCTCGTACTCGCCCGCGAAGACACGCCGGAGTCCGCCCTCGAGGTGCTCGCGGGGAATCGAGGTCAGGAAGCCGACCGTGCCGAAGTTGACCCCGGCGACGGGGATGCCCGTGCCGAGAAAGCGTCCGAGCGTTCGGAGCATCGTCCCGTCGCCGCCCAGCACGAGCGCGAGGTCCGTATCGCTCGTGTCCTGGTCGCCCTCGACGAGCTCGACGCCTTCCTGCTCGGCGATCTCGCGGACGCGCGGAACCGCATCGGCGACCGTGTCGCGGCGGCCGTGGAGGATGAGCGCCGCACGGCGGACCGGCTCAGCCGACGGCCCGCTCGATCCAGCTGTCGATGTCGTCTGCACGGTTCGGATGCTCGCGCTGCGCGAGATAGAGGAAGAACTCCCGGTTCCCCTTCGGGCCGGGTAGGCCCGAGTCTACGACCCCGACGGTCTCGGCCCCCCACTCCAGCGCCGCCTCGGCCGTGTCCCGTAGCACCCTCGCGTGAACGGCCGGGTCGCGGACCACGCCCTTCGGCGCGTCGCCGCGGCCGGCCTCGAACTGGGGCTTGACGAGCACGACGGCCTCCCACCCGGCACGTGCGAGCGCGAGCGCCGGTGGCAGCGCCTTGCGGATGCTGATGAAGGACACGTCCGCAACGACCAGGTCGGGGGCGTACGGGAGGCTCGTGAGTTCGCGCGCGTTCGTCCGCTCGAGCACCGTCACGCGTGGATCCTCCCGGACGCGCGGGTGCAGCTGGCCGTAGCCGACGTCGAGCGCGATCACGCGGGCCGCGCCGCGCTGGAGCAGCACGTCCGTGAAGCCGCCGGTCGAGGCGCCGACGTCGAGCGCGTCGCGGCCTGCCGGATCGACCCCGAAGGCATCGAGCGCGTGGGCCAGCTTCTCGCCGCCGCGGGACACGTACCGGGGCGGGCGCTCGACCGTCAGCGGCGCGTCCTCGGCGAGTTGCTCGCCGGCCTTGCTGTGGCCGAGCACGAGCCCGGCGAGCACGAGCGCCTGCGCCTGCGCACGGCTCTCCGCGAGGCCGCGCTCGACGAGAAGGATGTCGAGCCGCTTCTTCACGCCGCGGAGGCTAACGCTCGACGGTCGGGCACACATTCGGCACGAAGTCGACACTCCTCGGTCAATGCTCGCTCGATAGCGTGCTCGTAGGGGCACCCGGGGTGCCCCTGGGGGCGCGTTGGCGTAGATTCGGGCTCGACGACCGACGCTCAGCCGGTTCTGACCGCCAGGCCGGCGACGATCTCCTCGAGCACGGACGTGTCCGCCTGGATCTCGCTGAGCCGCGCGCGGGCACGCTCGGCCGCCTCGTCGGCGAGCCTCCGCGCGACCTCGGGCCCGTGGACCACGGCCGTGCCGTCGCCGTCGAGGATGTCGTCCACGATCTGGAAGAGCGGCCCGAGCTCTTCGCCGAACGCGCGCCACTGTGCCTGCTCTGTCTCCTCCACCCCTGCGACCCACAGGCCGCAGGCGACGCACCCGGCGAACAGGCGACCGGTTTTGAGGCGATGCATCGCGGCGAGGTCGCCGTCGTCGCCGGCGATGTCCCGTGCCTGGCCGCCGATCATCCCGAGCACCGCCTCGACGAGCTCGCGCGCGATGGCCGGATCGCCATACGACAGCGCCAGCCGACCGGCCTCGCCCAGCAGCGCATCGCCGGCCAGGATGGCGTTCGCCTCCCCGAACGCGACGTGCGTGCTCGGCCTCCCCCGCCGCTCGTCGTCGTCGTCGAGCGCCGGAAGGTCGTCGTGGACGAGCGAGAAGGTGTGCACGAGCTCGATCGCTGCGCCGGCCGGGAGCGCCTCCTCGGGGTCCGCGCCGGCTGCCTCCGCGGTGGCGAGGCACAGAACCGGCCGCAAGCGCTTACCGCCGCCGTCGAGGGCGTAGCGCATCGCCTGCCGGAGCGCGCCGAGGTCCTCGGAAAGCTCGAGCTCGTCCAGGTACGCCTCGACGAGCGCGCGCAGCTCGTCAACCCGGTGCATCGGCCTCCCGCTTGGCGCGAGTCAGCTCGGTCTCGACCTCGCGCGCGAGCTCGGAGAGCTGGCCGAGCACCTCGATCGCAGCCTCGGGGTCGGTCGTGCTCTCGAGCTTCACCCGCGCTTCCTCGAGCCGCTCCAGTAGCTCCTCCGCCCGCTTCAACGACTCCTCTGCAGCGCTCATGCCGCCCTCTCCCTCGCGATTGCCCCCAGGATCCCGTTCACCAGCTTCCCCGCCTCGTCGGAGGCGTACCGCTTCGCGAGCGCAACCGCTTCCGCAATCGCTACCTCCGGCGGCACGGAGCCGGTCTCGAGCTCGTACACGCCGATGCGCAGCACGTTGCGCTCGACCGCGCCGAGCCGGTCTGCCGTCCAGCCCTCCGCCGCCTCCGTGATTCGCTCGTCCAGCTCACCGGCGCGAAGCGCGACGGCCTCGGCGGTCTCGAGCGCGAACGGGTCGACCTCGCCCTCGTGCGGCGGCGCGAGCGGCTCGCCGGTCACATCCCAGCGGTAGAGCATGAACAGGGTCGCGCGGCGTGCGGCGCGGCGGCCGGCCATCAACGGGCTCCCGTGAGCGCGGGCAGCCGGGCCCCTGCCTCGGCCAGGAAGCTCGTGGAGTACCGGCCCGACTGGAACTCCTCACTCCGAAGGATGTCCCGCGCCGCCGCGATCGTGGTCGGGACGCCGGCCACCTCGAACTCCGAGAGCGCGCGAACGCCGCGGGCGATCGCGGACGGCCGGTCGGCATCCCAGACGATCAGCTTCGCGAGCAGCGAGTCGTAGTACGGCGGAATCGTCGTGCCCTCGGTGACGGACGAGTCCACCCGCACTCCGGGGCCGAGCGGCGGGCGGAAGCGCTCGAGCGTCCCGGGCGTGGGCAGGAAGTCGCGCGTCGGATCCTCGGCGTTGACGCGGATCTCGATCGCGTGACCCCGCCTCGGCGCGCGCCCGGTCAGCTCGAGCCGGTCGCCGGCGGCAACCCGCAGCTGCTGGCGAACGAGGTCGATGCCCGTGACGAGCTCGGTGACCGGATGCTCGACCTGCAGCCGCGCATTCAGCTCGAGGAAGTAGAAGCTGCCGTCCGGGCCGAGCAGGAACTCGAACGTGCCGGCGTTTCGATAGCCGAGATGGTGGCAAGCGGTTTCGGCAGACGCTTCCATCCGCTCGCGGAGATCCGCGTCGAGCGCCGGCGAGGGCGACTCCTCGATCAGCTTCTGGTGACGACGCTGGATCGAGCACTCGCGCTCGCCCAGCGTGAGTACGTTGCCGTACGCGTCGCCCATGACCTGGATCTCGACGTGCCGGGCCGGCGCAACCGCTTTCTCGACGTACAGGCTGCCGTCGCCGAACGAGGCCTCTGCCTCGCCGGAAGCGGTTGCGTACGCGCTTTCGAGCTCCTCGGGGCCTGCCACGAGACGCATGCCTTTGCCGCCTCCACCTGCGGCCGCCTTCAGCAGCACCGGATAGCCCGCCTCCTCTGCTGCAGCACTCGCCTCGGCGAGGGTCGCCGGTCCCTTGGTGCCCGGGACGAGCGGCAGCCCGGCCGCGGCCATCTCCTGCTTGGCGACGCTCTTGTCGCCCATGCGCGCGAGCGTCTCGGGAGTCGGCCCGATGAACACGAGTTCGTTCTCGGCGCAGGCCTGGGCGAACGCGGGATTCTCGGCCAGGAAGCCCCAGCCGGGATGGACGGCCTCGCAGCGCGTCGTTTCGGCCGCGCCGATCAGGGCTGGGATCTTCAGGTAGCTCTCGCTCGCGGACGGCGGGCCGATGCAGACCGCACGGTCGGCGAGCGCCACGTGCAGCGAGTCCCGGTCGGCGGTCGAATAGACGGCCACCGCCTCGATTCCGAGCTCGTGCAGCGAACGAATGACCCGGACGGCCACCTCTCCGCGGTTGCCGACGAGGACGCGGTCGAACATCAGACCGCGTCGAGCGGCCGCCCGAGCAGCGGCTCGAGCTCGAACAGCAGCTGCCCGTACTCGACCGGATCGCCGTTCTCGACGTTGATCGACCGCACGGTGCCCTCGATATCGGCCTTGACCTCGTTCATCAGCTTCATCGCCTCGAGGATGCAGAGGGTCTGACCCGACGCAACCGTGTCTCCCTCGGAGACGAACGGCGGCGCGCCCGGCTGCGGGGCGCGGTAGAAGGTGCCGACCATCGGGGCCTCGACACGGACGACGCCGTCCGACGGCGGCGACACCGGCGCAGGCTCCGCCTCGACGGGTGCGGCGAGCGCTCCGGCCTCGACGGGTTCCGGGACCCGCTCCTCGGTGCGCCGCACCGAGACGCGCATCCCCGCCTCCTCGATCGATAGCTCGCCGACCCCCGATTCCTGCACGATTCGGACGAGCTCGCGAATGCGCTCGGCACGGGTTTGGTCGACGCCGCCGGCGACGAGCGACTCGTCGCGGCGGCCGCGGCTGCGGATCTTCTCCAGGAGCGGCTCCGACTCGTCGCCGAAGAGGGCGAGCAGCAGGAGTTCCTCCTCGCTCGATGCCAGGCCCTCCGCCTGGTCGCGGATCTCGTCCAGGCCGGAGGCGGCCTCCTGGACCGGCTCGCTGCGCGAGAGCAGCTTCGACGCGCGCTGTACGGAAGGATCGACCGGCGCAGGCGGTGTCCCGAAGGCGCCGTCGATGAGCGCGCGAAGTTCATCGACGATCAGGTTGTAACGCGTGGACGAGAGCACGTGGAGCAGCGCCTGCGAGCCAAGGATCTGGCCGATCGGCGCGGCGAGCGGCGGCCAGCCCACCTCGCTGCGGATGCGGGCGAGCTCGTCGAGCACCTCGTCGATCCGGTCGCCCGCAGCGTGCGTCCGCAGCTGCGAGCCGAGGGCCGCGACGAGTCCGGCGGGCAGGTTGTGCTGCGCGGCGCGGACGGCGATCCGCGGCGCGAGCGGGGTCACGGGCTCGTCGCCGATGTGCTCGTCGACGAGGTCGGCGGCGCGCCAAAGCGCTTCCACGTCTACGTCGTTGTCGAAGCCGAGGCCCTTCAGCGCCTGCGCGAGCGCCTCGCCTGAGACCCGGTGCAGCGTCAGCGCCACCGGATAGACGGCGCAGGCGATCCGATCGGCTCCGGCGCGCGCCGCCTCGAGCGCCGCGGCGAGTGCGTTGCCGGCCGCTCCCTGACAGTAGATGCCCACCGGAAGCCCCGTTGCCTCGCCGATCGCGTCCACGAGCTCGTGGGCGCGGTGCGGCTCGAGCGACCCGGAGGGGTCGTGGAGCATGACCCGCACCGCGCCGATCTCGGGGAGCTTCCGCGCCTGCTCGACGAGCGTCTCGGTCTCGCCGGTGCGACCGGGGCTGTAGATCAGGCCGGCATCGAACTCGCGGTCTGCGTCGGTGATCGCCTCGCCGGCTTCGCGCAGGTTCTCGACGTCGTTGAGCGGGTCGTGCAGGCGAAAGACGTCGATGCCGCTCTCGGCCGCGCTGGCGACGAAGCGGCGGGCGAAGTCGCCGCCGACGGGGCGCGAGCCGACGAGAAATCGCCCACGGAGCGCCAACCCGAGCGGGGTATTGGTGCGTGCCTTGAGCGCGCGGATGCGCTCCCATGGGCTCTCGACGCCGCCACGGACGGCGCTGTGGAAGACACCGCCGCCGGAGACCTCGAGGTAAGCGAACCCGGCGCCGTCGAGGATCTCGGCGAGCTCGAGGATCGCCGCGGTCGGAAGGCGCCCGGCGAGCGGCTCCTGCGAGAGGAGGCGAATCGTGGTGTCGACGAGCGCTGGCACTGCGTGGCAGAGGTTAACCGGGGCCGTGGCGACAGCCGGGACCCATCCCTAACCCCCACCCACCCGGGGATCAATCGCAGGGTACGTGCGCGGGCGTCACGAGAGGCGCGCGCCTCCGTGCCGACTCTGTGAAAACGCGAGCTCTCAGGCGCGGGAGATGTAGCGCCGCTCACGCGGGTCGACCTTGATGCGGTCGCCTGTGTTCACGAACAGCGGGACCTGCACGATTGCGCCCGTCTCGAGCGTCGCCGGCTTCGTCACGTTCGAGACCGTGTCGCCGCGGACGCCGGGCTCGGTCTCGGCGACGGCGAGCTCGACCGACGAGGGCAGCTGCACCCCGGACGGCTTCCCGTCGATCGTCAGCATCTGCACCATCGACGACGGCTCCAGGAAGTCGAGCGCGTCCGAGACGGAGTCGCGCGCGAGTGAGAACTGCTCGTAGGTCTCCTGGTCCATGAAGACGACGTCGTCGCCGGAGTCGTAGAGGTACTGCGCGTTCTTCACCTCGGTGTGCACGCGCGGGAACTTCTCGCCGGCGCGAAACGTCCGGTCGACGACGGCGCCGGAGTCGATGTTCTTCACCTTCGTGCGCACGAACGCCCCGCCCTTGCCGGGCTTGACGTGCTGGAACCCGACGATGCGCCACACGCCCCCGTCGAGCTCGATGTGCATGCCGTTCTTGAACTGGTTGGTGTTGACGACCTCGGCCATCGGCGCGCCAGTGTAGTGCCTCGTCCGGTGATGTCGCCCCGCTCGTGGCGGTTCGAGAGTGCATCAGGCAAGGACGCAGGGAGTGTTCGTATCAGTGAGATACGGGCACGACCGAGGACGCCGCATGATGTGCTCTCGGGCCGCCAGGGGTGATGGCGTCATTGCCGGATGGGGCACTAATGAACGGTCGTCAGCTGCTTCGGGAACGTGGTCAGCACCTCGGGCTCGCCGTCCGTCACGACGACGAGGTCCTCGATGCGGATGCCTCCGAGACCGCTGAGGTAGATGCCCGGCTCGACCGTGACGACGTTGCCGGCCGCGAGCACGCTCGCCGACTCCGGCGCCAGCCTCGGATCCTCGTGGACGAGCAGGCCGACGCCGTGACCGAGCCCGTGGCCGAAGGCGTCGCCGAACCCGGCCGCCTCGATCCGCCGCCGCGCGACGCCGTCCACGTCCTCCCCACGTGCGTCCGCCCGCACCGCCGCGAGTGACTCTTCCTGCGCGGCCAGGCAGACCTCGTACGCCTCGGCGAGCCGGTCGGGTAGCGGGCCCGTGGCGAAGGTACGCGTGCAGTCGGAGCAATAGCCGTCGACGACGCAGCCTGTGTCGACCACGACCGTCTGACCCGGCCCGATCTCGCGATCGCCGGGCTCCGTGTGCGGGCGCGCGCCGTTCGCGCCGGCCGCCACCGTCACGGGAAATGCCTCGCCTTCCGCGCCGAGCTCGTGGAAGAGCGCCGTGATCCGCCAGGCGAGCTCGCGTTCCGTCCGGCCGACGAACTGCACGGCGGCGAGCTGCTCGTACATGCGGTTCGTGATCGACGCCGCGGCACGGATCGCCCGCAGCTCGCGATCGTCCTTGACGGCTCGCAACTCCTCGACGAGCCCGCGGCGCGGCACCAGCTCGACCTCGCCCTGCGCGAGCGTCTCCCACGACGCGTACGTGATCGCGCTCGACTCGAAGCCGATTCGCCCGCCGAGCAGCTCCGCGAGGTTCGCGTAGAGGTTTCGCTTCATCAGCTCGACCTCGACGCCCTCCAGCGCACGGGCGCCCTCGGCGTAGCGGAAGTCGGTGAACAGGCGCACTCGTGTGGGCTCGACGAGGAGCGCCGCGTTCGAGCTCACGAAACCGCTCAGATAGCGCACGTTCGCGGGCGCGGTGACGAGGAGCGGCTCCTCCAGCGATTCCCGCAGCCTGTCGACGCGCTCGTTCATGCGCTCTCCGCCAGGAACTCGAGCGCCTTGCGGTAGCCGTTGGGCCCCTGGCCCATGACGCGCGAGGCCGCAATGTCGGCGATCACGGAGTGGCGGCGCCACTCCTCGCGCTCCTCGACGTTCGACAGATGGACCTCGACGATCGGCACGTCGAACAGCTCGAGCGCATCGTGGATCGCGTAGCTGTAGTGAGTCCACGCAGCTGGGTTCGCGACCACGCCCTCCGCCCAGTCGAGCGCCTCGTGGCACCACCGGACGTACTCGCCCTCGTCGTTCGTCTGCCGGCAGATCGCGCTCATGCCCAGCTCGGCCGCCCACTCGTAGATCCGGCTCTCGAGCTCCTCGAGGCTGAGCCCGCCGTAGAGGCCCGGATCCCGGCGGCCGAGAACGTCGAGATTGACGCCGTTCAGGACGATCACCCGCACGGCGAGACTCTACGCGGCGATCAGCGCGTCGAGCGCCTCGCGGATCTCCTCCGGCGGGACCTCGACCCCGATCCGTGCGGAGCCCGGCCGCTCGAGCAACACCAGTCGCGGTGCGCCGCCGACCGCCTTCTTGTCGCGGAGCAGCGCCGCCCAGGCACGCTCCCGATCCACGCGCGCCAGGCTCGGGCGCAGCTGCTGCTCCACCACCTGCGTCGGCAGCCCCGAGAGGCGAAGGGCCGCCAGGAGCCCGAGTGCGACCGCCTTCCCGTGCGGCAGCTCGTAGCCCGATGCCGCCTCGAGAGCGTGCGCGAACGTGTGCCCGAGGTTGAGCTCGGCGCGGAGGCCCTGCTCGCGCGGGTCGCGCAGGCAGACGGACGCCTTGTAGGCGGCGGCCCGCCGCACCTGCTCCGGCTCGGAGAGCTCCCAGAGTGGCTCGCCCGCCAGAAGCCCCGTCTTCACCACCTCCGCCAGGCCGTTGTCGCGTTCTGCGGCCGGGAGGCTCGACAGCAGGCCGGGATCGATCACGGTCCGGATGGGCCAGTGAAACGCGCCGACCTGGTTCTTCGCGGCCGGCAGGTTGACGCCGGTCTTGCCGCCGATCCCCGCGTCGACCTGGCCGACCAGCGTGGTCGGAACCGACACCCAGTCGATTCCCCTCATATGCCCGGCGGCCACGAAGCCGGCCGCGTCGATCGTCGTGCCGCCGCCGAGCGCCACGATCGTCCCGTCGCGGCCGAGGGCCAGCTCCCGCCAGAGACCCTCGCAAACGGCCAGCGTCTTCGCGTCCTCCCCACTCGGCAGCTCGTGGACGGCAGCGAGGCGACCGCCGAGCGCCAGCTGAGCCGTCGCGCCGTGGATCCCGGACACCGTCGCGTCGGCGACCAGCGCGATCGGGCCGTCGCCGGGCATGAGCGAGCCCAGGCGCTCGAGCGCGCCGATGCCGACGTGCGCGCCGGCGGCCGCGAGGACGACGTCGTCGAGGTCGCGCGCGACGAAGTCCGCCGCCTCCTCGTACAGCGGCAGGCGACGCTCGTGCAGCTGGCGGAATCGCTGCTCGTCCTGGGCGAGGGGACGGTCGCCGCCCCGGGCTCGTTGCCAGGCCTCGTCGACCGGCACGTCGAGCCATACCGTCGTCGCGTTCGCGCGCAGCGCCTCGCGCGTCCGGCCGGATTCGACCGCGCCGCCGCCGAGCGCGATCACGGAGGGCTCCGGCGCCTCGAGTAGCGTGACCGCCCATTCCTCCTCGAGCTCGCGGAAACGCGGCTCCCCCTCGCGCGCAAACAGCTCGGCGACGGAGTCGCCGTAATCGGCCGCGATCAGCTCGTCGACGTCGACGAGCTCCCTCCCGATGCGTTCGGCGGCCTGCGCGCCCAGCGTCGACTTGCCCGCGCCCATGAAGCCGACGAGCGCGACCTTCCGGTCTAGCGGCGAGCCCACTCGATCCGCTCGAGGTAGGCGCGGTGTGCCGCGACGACGTCCTGCATCGCGTCACCGCCGAACTTCTCGCGCGCGGCGCGCGCGAGCTCGAAGGCGACGGCTGCCTCGGCGACGACTGCCAGCGCCTCGACGGCGGCGACGTCGCTCCGCTCGACCAGGGCCTCGGCCGGCTCACCCGTGGCGAGGTCGACCGACCGCAGCGGTCGCATCAGCGTCGGCAGCGGCTTCATGGCGGCGTGCACGACGATGTCCTCGCCGTTGGAGACGCCGCCCTCGATCCCGCCGGCCCGGTTGGTGCCCCGGCGCAGACCGGGCTCGATCTCGTCGTGCACCTCCGAGCCGCGTAGACGGGCGAGCGCGAAGCCGTCGCCGATCTCGACGCCCTTCACCGCCTGAATGCCCATGACGGCCGCCGCCAGGCGAGCGTCCAGGCGCGTGTCGCGGCTCGCGTAGGAGCCGAGGCCCGGCGGCACGCCGCGAGCACGGGCCTCGACGACGCCGCCGACGGTGTCGCGCTCGGCGCGGGCGGCGTCGACGTCCCCCATCTCCCGCACGCTGCCCGTCACCTCGACCGCGAGCTCGCCGAGGAACCCTTTCGCGACGGCGCCGGCCGCGACGATGACGGCGGTCTGGCGCGCGCTGGCCCGCTCGAGCGCGTCGCGGACGTCGCTGTGGCCGTACTTCTGCACTCCCGCGAGGTCGGCGTGGCCGGGACGGGGGAGCGTGACCGGCTTCGTCCCCTTCCCCTGCGGCTCGCCCTCGGGCGGCCACGGGCTCATCCCCCAGGCCCAGTTCTCGTGGTCGCGATTGCGCACGACCAGCGCGAGCGGCGTCCCCAGCGTCCGGCCGTGGCGCAGGCCCGCGAGCACCTCGACGCGGTCGCGCTCGATGCGCTGCCGCGGGCTGCGGCCGTAGCCCTCCTGGCGGCGAGCGAGGTCGGCGTCGATCGCCTCGCGGTCGAGGGCGAGCCCGGCGGGCAGGCCGCTTACGATCGCGACCAGCGCCGGCCCGTGTGACTCGCCGGCCGTCCTCAGCTCGAGCGTCACGCTCGCAAGCCTACGGCGCGGCGCATGACCTCGACCGGCGCGCTGACGCCGGTCCAGCGCTCGAACGAGGCGGCGCCCTGCGCGACGAGCACCTCGAGTCCGCCGAGGACGGTCGCCCCCGCCGCGCGGGCGGCGGCGGCGGTCGCAGTGTCCGGGTAGGGCAGGTCGACGAGCGTCTGGCCCGGGCCGAGCGAGACGAGCACCTCTTCGCGCACCGGGGTCGCGTTGACGACGAGGTCGGCGTCGGTCGCGTCGGCCGGCCACTCCCCACGGCGCGAGAAGACGCGGGCGTTCGGCAGGGCGGCGACGAACGCCTGGGCGGCGCCGCCGTCGCCGATCACCACGGGGCGCTCGACCCGCAGCCCGTCGAGGATGGCCGTGTCCGTCGAGAAGCCGTGCACCTCGCCGCCGTCGAAGACGAGCGTGTTCACCGAAGCCTCGGCCGACCCGGCCAGCGCGGCCGCTGCGCGCTTGTGCGGCGCCGTCACGTTCGCTCCGGCGAAGCCTGCCGCGGCCAGCCCGCGCACCGCCGTCTCGAACTCCTCGGGCCCGACGTCGAGCGCGACGTACGCCCAGTCCAGTGCCGCGGGCCGCGAAGGCGGCGTTCTGCATCCGGGGCGAGAGCGACGCGGCAACCGGCTGACCCAGCAGGGCGACGAGCCGTGTCTCGGCCCCGATCACCACGCCGCACCGGCCTGTGGAGCGATCGGCGCACACCAGGCACGGAGGCGGCACAGACCGGGGATCCGACCGGCGGTATCGTCGACCGCGAGGGAGGCGGGCACAACCCCACCCAGGGTGGGGGGCCGAGGGGTCATGGCTCGTTCAGCCGCCGTAGCCGTGCTCGGCGAGGTACTGCAGGAACTCCTGCTCGTTTGCCGTGAAGAAGTGATGGACCTTGTCGGGCTTGCGCGCGAAGTAGAGGTAGGGCACGCGGCGCGGGTGGGCGGCGGCCTGCATCGACGCGAGGCCCGGGTTCGCGATCGGGGTCGGCGGCAGGCCCGCGTGCAGGCGCGTGTTGTACGGCGTCGGGTTCGCGAGATGGGACTGGCGCAGCGACTCGGTTCCCGGCACGTTCAGTCCGTAGCGGATGGTCGCGTCGATCCCGAGCGGCATCCCGGCCTTCAGCCGGTTGTAGATCACCGCGGCGACGAGTGGCCGCTCCTCGGGTGCCAGCGTCTCCTTCTCGACCATCGACGCGATGATCAGCACGTCGTACGGGGTCAGGTTCTTCGACCGTGAGTAGCCGAGGCTCACCTTCCCCCAGTTGCGCCGGAACGCGGCCAGCTGCTTGTTCACGAGCTGCTTCGTCGTCGTCTTCGGCAGGAACTCGTACGTGGCCGGGAAGAGGAAGCCTTCGAGCTGCCGCGACTTGCCGTCGCGGGCGAACTGTCCGGGAAGCGGCGAGCGCTCCGTCAGCTTGAGGTAGGCAGGGCCGGAGATCCGCGTCTGCTTCTTGCGCTTCGCCGCGGCGATGCCCTTCACCGCCGAGACCCGCTTCGCCATCTCACGCCGGGTGAAGCCCTCCGGGAAGATGATCTTCAGCGGCTTCGGGGGCGGCGGCGGCGCGACCGGCGGCGGCGGCGAGGAGACGCGCTCCTTGACGGCTCCGACGCCGGCCACGGCGGCCCAGGCCGCGGCACTGAGGAAGAGGAACATCACGCCGACGGCGACGACGCGCCGCACGAGCACGCGGCGGCGCGAGACCCGCCGCCGAGGCGGCGGCGGTGCCGGGGGTCGGGTCAGCGTCTGCGCCACTCGAGATAGCCGGTCAACAGGTGGGCGGCCGCACGCGCGTCGGCGGGCATACCGTTTCCTCCTTGCTCGGCGAGCGTGGTCGTGAAACGCTCGTCGAAGGTCTCGACGGGGACGTCGACCGCCGCGCGCAGAGCCTCGACGAACGCCTCCGTCTCCCGCGCCTGCTCGCCGTGCTCGCCGCGCAACGTCAACGGCATGCCGACCACTACCTGCTCGGCACCCTCCTCGCGCACGAGCTGGACGACGCGCGCGAGCCCCGCGTCCGTCCCAGCCCGCTCGACGACGCCGAGCGGCCGCGCGAGGGTCCCGGTCGGATCGGAGACGGCGACGCCGGTCCGCGCGCGTCCGTAGTCCAGGGCGACGACCTTCAACTCAGCGCAGAAACTAGCTGGCTCCTCGCAACGTGGTACGCCTCTTCGAGGCCGTCCGGGTTCTTCCCCCCGGCCTCGCCCAGGTTGGCCCGCCCGCCCCCGCCTCCGCCGATCTTCTTGCCCGCTTCCCGCGCGACGGGCACGGCGTCGATTCCGCGCTCGACGAGCGACTTGTCGAGGTTGACAACGAGGTACGCGCGCCCGTCGTCGACGGAGCCGAGGAGCACCGCCTGCGCATGCTTCTGCTGCCGGATCTGGTCGGAGAGATCGCGGAGCTGTGACCCCCTCAGGGCCTTCACCTCCGCCGTGACGATCCCGTCGGACTCGTCCCGATAGGCGACGTCGGGCCCCGTCGCCGCTTCCTTCGGCGCCTTCGCCTCCTTGCGCAGGCGCTCGAGCTCGCCGCGCAGCTCGCCCAGCTCGCGGCCGCGCTCCTGCAGCCACGCGTACGCCTCGCCGCTCGTCAGCGCCTCGATCCGCCTCGTCCCACTGCCGACCGAGCTCTCGGACACGATCACGAACGGGCCGATCTCCGCGGTCCAGCGGACGTGAGTGCCGCCGCACAGCTCGCGCGAGAAGCCGGGAACCTCGACGACGCGCACCTCGCTCGCCGTACTTCTCGCCGAAGAGCATCATCGCGCCGAGGTTCCGCGCCTCCTCGATCGGCGTCACGAACGTGCGCACGGGCAAATTCTGGAAGACGCGCTCGTTGACGATCTGCTCGACGCGCTCCCGCTCCTCCTCGGTCAACGCGCGGTCGTGCGTGAAGTCGAAGCGGAGCTTGTCCGGACGCACCGACGAGCCGGCCTGGCGGACGTGGTCGCCGAGGACGTCCCGCAGAGCCGCGTGCAGCAGGTGCGTCGCCGTGTGGTTGGCCATTGTCGGGAAGCGCGCCGACCACAGAACGACAGCCCGCACCCGGTCGCCGGCGGCGAAGCCGTCGCCTTCGAAGACCAGCACCTGGTCGTCGCCGATCCGATGCGCCTCGTGCAGACGCGCGCGGGCGCCGGTCTGCTCGTTCTCGATGTAGCCCTGGTCGGTGACCTGACCGCCGCCGTCGGGATAGAACGGCGACTCGCGCAGCTTCGCGAGGAAGAGGCCGTCCTCGAGCGGCTCGAGCGCGCCGACCTGCGTCAGCACGTCGGTCTTCTCCCAGCCCACGAACTCGCTCTCGAACCCGGCCTCCCGCGCGAACTCGGCCGCCTCGAGCTCGGCGCGACCGGCACCGGCCCGCGAACGCTCCCGCTGCCGCTCCATCTGCGCCGTGAACTCCTCCTGGTTGACACCGAGCCCGCGCTCGTGCGCGAGCTCGACGGTCAGCTCGATCGGGAAGCCGTAGGTGTCGTGGAGCAGGAACGCGTCCTCGCCCGAGATGTCGCCGTCGCGACCCGCAATCTCCTCGAACAGGCGCATGCCGCGCTCGAGCGTCTGCGTGAAGCGCTCCTCCTCGGCCCGGAGGATCTGCTCGATCTGTTCCCGGTGCTCCTCGAGCTCGGGATACCACTGGGACATCTGCTCACGGACGACGTGCGAGATCCGCCAGAGGTCGGCGAGGCCGATCGCACGCGCCTGCTGCACCGCCCGCCGGATCACACGGCGCAGGACGTAGCCGCGGCCCTCGTTCGACGGGGTGACGCCGTCCGCGACGAGGAAGGTCATCCCGCGCCCGTGGTCGGCGATGATGCGGTGCGCCTTCGTCGCCTTCTCGGAGCTCTGCCAGGCGACGCCGCTCTCGGCCTCGATCCAGTCCATGATCGCCTGGTAGCCGTCGGTCTCGTAGACCGAGATCACGCCCTGCTGGATCGAGGCGGTCCGCTCTGCCCCCAGGCCCGTGTCGATCACCGGTCGGGGCAGCGGCGTGAGCGAGCCGTCCTCGTGCAGGTCGAACTCCATGAACACGAGGTTCCAGAACTCGAGGTAGCGCTCGCAGGAGCAGCCCGGCCCGCAGTCAGGACGGCCGCAGGAGAGCTCCTCGCCGCGGTCGTAGTACATCTCCGAGCACGGCCCGCACGGCCCGGTCTCGCCCGCCTGCCAGAAGTTCTCCGAGCGCGGCAGGCCGACGATGCGCTCCCTCGGCATCCCCACCTTCTCCCAGGCCGCGATCGCCACCTCGTCTTCGGTGAGGGCGAGGACCGGGTCGCCGGCGAACACGCTGACCCAGAGCCGGTCGCGGTCGATCTTCAGGTGCTCGAACATGAACTCCCATGCGCTCTCGACCGCGCCCTCCTTGAAGTACTCGCCGATCGAGAAGTTGCCCATCATCTCGAAGAACGAGAGGTGGTAGCCGTCCAGGCCGACCTCGTCGATGTCGGTCGTCCGGAAGCACTTCTGGTAGGTGGTCAGCAGCGTCGCGGGTGGCTCCCTGAGGCCGAGGAAGTACGGCTTCAAGGGCTGCATGCCGGCACTGATCAGGAGTGTCGAGCGGTCTTCGGGCGGCGGGATGAGCGGCGCCGACGGCAGGCGCACGTGGCCCTTCGATTCGAAGTAGCGCAGAAAGCCTTCGCGGATCTCGGGCGTCGTCCTCACGAGGACGATTGTAGGAGCGCCGCCCGCAGTGACTCCGCGCCGTTTTCGCGCACGGGCTCGCCGTGCGTCGTCAGCACGACCTCGACCGGGAGGTCGAGGAGCGGCGCCAGCCGTTCGCGCACGCTCGCGATCGTCTCGCCCTTCGGCAGCCACTTCTCCGGGATCATCAGCAGGCCGTCCTTCGTGATCAGCGAGTCGCCGACGACGAGCGCGCCCGCGTCGGCGATCCAGAGCGCGACCTCGCCGGGGTTCGTCGCCGCGAGGGCGAGGAGGCCGCCGGGCAGGTCGTCTCCCGGGACGAAGTGGTGTGCGTCGAGCACGCCTTCGCCGCCGGCGGGCGCGTGGACGGCTGCTCCGAGCCGCTCCACGAGCTGCGCCGCGCTGCGGTCGTGCCAGTCGCAGGTGAGCACGGTCGCGACCTCCTTGCCGCCCACGAGCTCGTCGACGAGGCTCGGCGGCGAGAGCGGGTCGAGCAGGACTAGCGTGGAGCCGGCGTCCCAGGCGTACGACTGCACCTCGTTCTGCGCCCACGTCGGGTGGACGGCGGTCCAGTGCCATAGGCCCGGGCGAAGCTCCTCCACGGCGGTGAGTCTAGGTGTGCGTTGCGAGCCAGTCGGCGACCAGCTCGCCGAGCGCCCTCGCCGATCTATGCGGCGGCGAGCGCCGGAACGGCTGCGGGAAGCTCCTTGCGGCGACGCGCAATATGCCTCGCCAGATACCGCGCGTCACGCCCGCGGCCCGGCAGCACATCCGACGACAGGGAGTACTGGAACACGAGGCCGAGGAACGACAGGCCGGGCTCCGATTCGACGACGCCGCGGTAGTGACGCGGCCCGCCGTCGTCGTCGAACACGGGCAGGTCGATCCAGCCGAAGTCCGTGCGGAAGCCCGTGCACCAGACGACGTTCGCCACGTCGACCAAGCGCCCGTCCTCGAGCTCCGGCAGGCCGTTCCGGACGCCGACTACCCGCGGCACGAGCTGGACGCCCGCCGCCGCGAGGTCCCTGGTCCTCGTCCGGATCAGCGGATCGCCGTGCGTGATCAGCTTCGGGCCGAGCTTGCGACCGAGCCGCGTGTCGGTCCTCAACACCCGGTGACCGAGGAAGCGGAAGACACGGAAGCCGAGCCGCGCCCTGATCGTGCCATGCGGCACCGGGATCTCGCCGGTCGGCTTACCCGCGATCCGGCAGGCATGGGCCCGCGACAGCTCGAGCCCGATCTCGGCCCCGGAGTTCCCGGCGCCGACGACGAGAACGTCGCCGTCCTGGAGCTGCGACGGGTTGCGGTACTCGCTCGAATGCAACTGCACGATCCGCGGGTCGAGCTCGGTAGCGAAATCGGGGACGCGCGGGATCCGATGGGCGCCGGTCGCGACGATCACGTTCGCGGCCTCGTAGGAGCGCTCACCGGCCGAGACGAGGAAGCTGTCGCCCGGCTTGGAGAGGCGGTCGACCCTGACGCCGGTCCGCACGGGCAGCTCGAAGCGGGCGGCGTACTCCTCCAGGTAGTCGGCGAACTCGTCCTTCGTGGCGTAGTTCGGGCCGGGGAACCGGAGGCCCGGCAGTCGACTGAAGCTCGCCGGCGTGAAGAGCCGTAGCGAATCCCAGCGCTTGCGCCAGGCGTCGCCGACGCGCTCGTTGGCGTCCAGGATCACGAACGGCTCGTCCTGCTGCGCCAGGTAGTAGCCGGCTGTCAACCCGGCCTGGCCGCCGCCGATCACAATCGTGTCGTAGAAGTCCATGTCGTCGCCTCCTTCGCGTCTGCCTCGTCGAAACCGAGGCTAGGAGGGCAGACGACCGGCCGCATCGCGCGGATCCGCCAACGTGCCGACGCGGGCGCGTGGTCAATTCTGACCACGCCGGGCGTTCAGACCAGGTGCCGTTCGAATGCGAACGCCGTCGCCGCGGTACGCGTGGAGACGCCGAGCTTCCCGAAGATGTTCTGCAGGTGTCGGGCGACCGTGTGCTCGCTGACGACGAGCTCGGCGGCGATCTGGCGGTTCGTCCTCCCGGCCGCGACGAGTCTCAGCACCTCGAGCTCACGCGGGCTGAGGCCATGTGTGTCGGCATCACGGCCACGGCGATCGAGCCGCGCCAGGTCGGGCTTCGCTCCCAGGTCTTCGAAGGCCGCCCGCGCCGCCTCGAGCTCGAGGGTGGCTGCATCGCCGTCGCCGAGCGCCTCGCACGCCCGACCGACGAGCACGCGCGTTCGCGCCGACTCGTACGGCGCCCCGACTTCCTCCCACGCCTGCCACGCGCGCCGCAGCGAGATCAACGCGGCCTGTGCATCCCCTTCCGCGAGCTCGAGCGAGCCGCGGACCTGCGCGGCCAGCGCGCCGAGCATCGTGCTGACGCGGCCGGCGGCGACTCCATCGAGCTCCCGAGACGCCTCGCGCGCCTCGCCGAGCTCCCCGAGGGCGAGCGCGATCTCCGCGTGAGCGGGAAGCAGTCCGGCCCGCGGGAGCGGATCGGTCGTCTCTGCCAGGACGCGGCGGATGCCGGCGGCTGCGGCCTCGACGTCGTCCTGCGCCAACCGAAGCAGCGCGAGGCCGGGCTGCGGCTCCCGCCCGTACCTCGCCGCCCCGCGGTACGCCTCCTCGGCCGCGGCGAGCTCGCCCCGGAGGCGCAAGAGGTCACCCTGCTGATACAGCGCCTCGCCCGCCGCCGCCCGGTTCATCGCCGCCTCGCAGCGCTCGTGGGCGAGCCGCGCCTCGGCGAGAGCGTCGCTCCACGCGCCCTGGCGCTGGAGGATCCCCGCACGATGGGCGAGGCAGCGGCCGGTGAACGCCACCATCTGCGGCTGCTGGCCGCACCATCGCTCGAGGGCGCTCGTCCATTCCTGGGCCCGACGCGTGTCGAACGCCTCCTCGCAGCAGGCGATCACGCCGCAGTAGATGACGCCCGTCATGACCGGCGACACCTCCCCCGCGGTCACGCCGACCATCGCCTCGTCGAGCAGCCTCAGCCCTTCGTCGACCCGACCCTGCTTGATGCGGACCAGCCCCTGGAAGTGCATGGTGGCGGCAAGGAGGTCCGCGTCCCGGAAGCGCTCGGCGATCTCGATCACGGCGGTCGCGGTCGCGAACGCCGCGTCGTAGTCGCCCGCCGCCTCCTGCTGGAACCCGAGCGGCACGAGCACATATCCCCGCTCCACCGTGTCAGGTCCTTCGCGTTCGACCAGACGCTGGCCCCGGCCGAACCAGCCGCCCGCGGGACCGATCTCGCCGCGGACGGCGAGGTTCATGCCGATCCAGAACGCCGCGCGCGCCGCCGGAAGCGGTTCATCCCGGTCGAGGTGGGCGTGATGCGCCCGCTCCAGAAGCGCGAGGTAGTCGTCCATGCGCCCGACCATCGAGGCAGAGACGGCGAGCAGCTCGAGATCGTCGGCGGCGAGCGTGGACGCCGTGTCGGCGCGGGAGAGAGCCTCGTAGGCGTCCAGCCAGGCTCGCTGTTCGTACGCCACACGACCGCGATCGAGGTCGCTCACAGGCATTGCCCGGCCATTCTGGCCCGGACCCGCCTGCGGCGCTAGCCGCGCGCGACGCGTCCGGGCTGCTCGACCTCGTCGGCCGCGATCTCAGCTCTGATCTTCTCGAGCGAGCGCCGGATCAGGCGGGAGACGTGCATCTGCGAGATCCCGATCTGCTGGGCGATCTGCGACTGCGTGAGGCCCTTGTAGAAACGCAGGTGCAAGATGGTGCGTTCGCGCTCGTCGAGCACCCTGAAGCCCGGCTCGAGTACGACCCGGTCCTCGGAGACCTGGTACTCGGGCTCCTCCTCGCCGAGCGACTCGAGGGGATCGAGCTCGTCGTCGTCGTCGCCCCCGCCTCCGGTCGAGAGCGACACGGAGCTGTAGGCGCGGCCGCTCTCGAGCGCTTCGAGCACCTCTTCCTCCTCGACGCCCGCAGCCTCCGCGAGCTCGGGGATCGTCGGCGAGCGCCCGAACTGCACAGTCAGCTGCTCGACGAGGCGCGACAGCTGGACGTTCAGCTCCTGGAGGCCGCGGGGGACGCGCACCGACCAGCCCTTGTCGCGGAAGTGGCGCTTGATCTCGCCGATGATGTTCGGCGTCGCGTACGTCGTCAGCTCGACGCCGCGCGAGACGTCGAAGCGGTCGATCGCCTTGATCAGGCCGATCGCGCCGATCTGGACGAGATCCTCGAGCTGCTCGCCGCGGTAGGAGTAGCGGCGGGCCAGGGAGCGGACGAGCGGCATGTAGTGCTCGATCAGCGTCTCGCGCGCCGAGACGTCGCCCTGCTCGTGGTAGCGCTTGAGCAGGAGGAGATCGTCGCCGGCCATCAGCCGGCGTCCCCCGACCGCGCGGTCTTTGTGAGCTGGACCCAGTCGCCATCGTCCTGCTCGCGAACGGCGTAGCCGTCCACGACAGCGTCGAGCAGCCGCCGCAGGCCGATGCCGTCAGCCGGCGCCCGTTCGAGCTCCTCGCGCACCGTGCCGTCGGCGAACGGGCCGACGTCGGCGGTGATCTCGTTGCCCTCGACCTGAACCGAAACGGTGACGGAGTCCGCGCCCCGCGTGCGGTCGAGGAGGCCGTCGAGTGCGAGCAGGAGGTCCTCGAAATTCTCGATCGTGAGGTCGTGCCGGCTCGCGAGGCCGCCGAGCACGAGGTGGGCTACTCCGAAGAAGTCGCGCTCGCTCGGGATCTCCAGCCTGATCGTCCCGCTCGTCACAGGCGGGGGACGGTAGCGGACACACGTCCCATCCCGACGACGGCGTCGTCCTCGTAGAGAACGGCGGCCTGTCCCTTCGCGACGCCGTACGCGGGGCGCTCGAGGCGCAGCGCGAATCCCCGCGCGCTGGGCTCGACCTCGGCGAAAACGGCAGGCGAGCGATAGCGCAGCTTCGCCTCCGCCCGGCGAACGGGTGCGTACAGGCGCCCGCGGGCGCGGACCTCGCTGCAGGCGAGCGCCTCGCGCGGCCCGACGACCAGCGTGTTCGTCCGCGGGTCGGTGCGGAGCGCGTAGAGCGGTGTGCCCGTCGCGACGCCGATGCCCTTGCGCTGCCCCGGCGTGAAGCGCCAGTAGCCCGGGTGCCTTCCGACCTCGCGGCCGGCCGCGTCGACGATCGCGCCCTCGCCGGCCTCGAGCCCCTGGCGCTCGAGGAACGAACGGTAGTCGTCACCGGCGAGAAAGCACGCCTCCTGGCTCTCGGGCCGGCGGGCGACCGCGAGACCGGCCTCGTCCGCCTCGGCCCGCGTCTTATCCTTGCCCTGGTCGCCGAGCGGGAACCAGAGGCGCTCGAGATGTCGCGGGTCGAGCGCGGCGAGCATGTAGGACTGGTCCTTGTCCGGATCCGCCGCGCGTGCGAGCAGCAGCCGTCCGTAGCGCTCGACGATGCGCGCGTAGTGGCCCGTCGCGAGCTTCGCCGCGCCGGCCTTCCGCGCGAAGGCGAGCAGCTCGCCGAAGCGGAAGCCGCCGTTGCACTGGATGCACGGATTGGGGGTCTCGCCGCGCGCGTAACCGTTGACGAACGACCGAACGACCGACCGCCTGAAGGCCTCACGCAAGTCGAGCGTCACATGCGGCAGCCCGAGCCCGTGGCAGGTCTCGCGGGCCGCGACGACCGCCTCGGGCGAACAGCAGGCGCGCTCGGAGTCCGGCCCGTTCGGGTCGAGCCAGAGGCGGAGCGTGACACCGACTGCCTTCGGCCCGGCCCGCAGGAGCGCGACGGCGCTGTCGACGCCGCCGCTCATCGCGACCGCCACCCGCTCCGGCTCGGGCGACGCGCGGAACACGCGCCCGAGCGCATCGGCGAGCGCGTCGACGGCCATCGGCTCGCCCCGCACGGCCGCGGCCTCGAGCAGAGTCAGACCGACCAGCTGCCGCTCCAGCCCGCCCGCGTCGGCCTCGACGATGCGGTCGCCGACGACGCCGAGCCGGACGCAGGCCCAATCGGCGCCCCTGGACGCGTCTCCAACGACCTCGATCACGCGGTCACGGTAGCTCAGCCAGGTGCCCGACCTCCCCGGCCGAAGCCGGGGAGGCAACAGACCCTGCCGATGAGCCGCGCCTCTGTGGAACCTGGCAAGCCAGGTGGGTGCCCTGCCGGCCCGGGCCGGACACAGGCTCCCTATCCGTCAGTGTTGGTTCTACAAATGCGACGCAGCACACGCACAGGGTCGAGCGATCTCACCTTAGCGTGATGCCGGCGCCGCGGCGTACCGCCACCGGATCCGGACGGTCCCGTTCGCGCCGAGCACGCGCGCGAGCCCGGGAGTGAGCCCGAACTGGCGTCCCGGGCCGGACGGCGGCCTGCCGACCACCTGAGTCAGGACCTCGTTCGGGCCGTAGCGAACGACCACCTTCACGCCGCACGGCAGCACAGGGTGGGCGACGCCCACCAACCGCCGATCGATCGTGTAGCCGCACTCGGTCGGCTCGGACGGCGTGCGGATCTGCGCGGCGATCGCCTCGTACCAGCCGCCGCCCGGCGCCGGCACCGACGCCGGCGTCGCCTTCGCGGACGGCTCGGACTCGTGCCAGGCGGCGACGCCGAGCGCGACGACTGCCGCGAGCAGCGCGGCGGCCGCGAGCGCCGCCTCCCGCTGGAGGAGGCGTGGATCGCGCCTCACGTCGCGACCTGGGTGAGCTCCGGCAACGACTCGCGCACCATCACGTTCGCTCGCCCGCCGGCTCCTCGGCCGGCGCCTCCAGGTCCTGCGTGTCCTCCCCGGGCTCCGCGTCCTGCGCCGGCGGCGGGGCCACGACCGGCTCGGCCTCCTCGCGACGCCGGCGCCGGAAACGACGGCGCGGCGCAGCCTCCTGCTGCGGCTCGGGCTCTTCCCGGACAGCGCTCGCGAAGCGCGGGCTCTCGCGCCACGCGAGCCACTCGATGGCCGCCACCAGGAGCCAGGCAGCACCCATCACGAGCACGATCGTCGTCGCGCTCAGCTCAGCCAGGCCTGCGGCGACGGCCAGCACGATCAGGAACGCCGCCTCGAGCAGGAAGCGCAGGCCGGGTCCTCCCATCTCCCTGAAGGCTAGAGGCTCCAGTGGACAGTCGGTGACTCATCGGGAGGCGCCTAAGGTGTTCGGCGCGACGACCCGGATCCCTAGCTCCTTCAGCTGGTCTTCAGGGACGTCCGAGGGGGCGCCGCTCATGGGATCGACGCCGGCCTGGTTCTTCGGGAACGCGATCACGTCGCGCAGGTTCGGCTCGCGCGCGAGCACCATCGTCATGCGGTCGATCCCGAGGGCGATCCCGCCCATCGGCGGCGCGCCCATCGCCAGGGCGTCGAGCAGGAAGCCGAACTTCACCCGCTGCTCCTCCGCGCCGAGGCCGAGCAGGTCGAACACGCGGGCCTGGATGTCGGGCTCGTGGATCCTGAAGCTGCCGCCGCCGAGCTCGTTGCCGTTGACGATCAGGTCGTAGGCGTGAGCCAGGGCTTCGGCAGGTTGCTCGTGGAAGCTGTCCTTCCACTCGTCGGTCGGGCGCGTAAAGGGGTGGTGGACAGCGTTCCAGCGTTGCTCGTCCTCGTCCCATTCGAACATCGGGAAGTCGGTCACCCACAGAAACGTGAAGGCCTCGTCGTCGATCAGCCCGAGCTCGCGGCCCAGGTGCAGCCGGAGCGGGCCGAGGACCCGCGAGGTCGCGTCGCGGTCGTCGGCCGCGAACAGCAGCGTCTCGCCGTCCTTGCCCGCGACGGCAGCCAGCTCGTCCTCCGAGAGGAACTTCGCGATCGGCGACCGCACGTCGCCGCCGTCGTAGACGAGGTAGGCGAGCCCCTTCGCCCCCCACTCCTTCGCGATCTCCTCCAGCTTGGCCAGCTCGCCGCGGCTGAACACGCGCGGCACGCGCAGGAACCGGACCGCCTCGGCGTTCCCGAAGACGCCGAACTGCGAGCCACGTGTCGGCTGGGTCGCGTCCTCGATCTCGAGCTCGAACCGCGTGTCGGGCTTGTCCGAGCCGAAGCGGTCCATCGCCTCGGCGTAGGTCAGGCGCGGGAACGGCGTCGGGATCTCGATCCCGAGCGCCTCGCGCCAGATGCGGGCGAACATCTGCTCCATCCGCTGGAACAGGAACTCCTGGTCGGGAAAGGACATCTCGACGTCCAGCTGCGTGATCTCCTGCACCCGGTCCGCGCGCAGATCTTCGTCCCGGAAGCAGATCGCGATCTGGTAGTAGCGGTCGAAGCCGGCCACCATCGAGAGCTGCTTGAGGATCTGTGGGCTCTGCGGGAGCGCGTAGAAGCGGCCCTTCTGCAGGCGGCTCGGCACGATGAAGTCGCGCGCGCCCTCCGGCGTGGGCTTGAAGAGGATCGGGGTCTGGATGTCGAGGAACCCCGCGTCCTCCATCTCGCGCCGGATGATCCCGACCATCTGCGCGCGGAGGGTGATGTTGCGCTGGAGCTTCTCCCGCCGCAGGTCGAGCCAGCGGTAGCGCAGGCGCAGGGTCTCGTCGACGTTCTCCTCGTCGAGCTGGAACGGCAGCGGCGTCGAGCGCGAGACGATCTGCAGCTCGTCGACCTGGAGCTCGACCTCGCCGGTGGCCATGTCGGGGTTGACGGTCTCAGGAGAGCGGGCGACCAGCTCGCCCTCGGCGCGGACGACGAACTCGTTGCGCAGCTCGTGGGCGAGCTTCGCCGCCTCGGGCGAGCGCTCGGGGTTGATCACGAGCTGCGTGACACCCGTGCGGTCGCGAAGGTCGATGAAGACGAGCCCGCCGTGGTCGCGGCGGCGGCCGACCCAGCCCGCGAGCGCCAGTCGCTGTCCCACGCGATCCGGACGGGGCTCGCCGCAGCGGAGGTCGCGCCAGGTCATTGCGGGAGTCTGCCTGGCACGTCGTCGTGTGCAAGCGGTTCGTCGCGCTCGCCCGCGCGGCGCAGGATCGCTCCGTGAGCGTCGACGACGACCACGGTCTCCGCGCCGAGCCGCCGCGCCTGGGTGAGCTGCCCCTTCAGCGAGCGGCCCGCGTAATCGATGTCGGCCGGCACGCCGCGCGCACGGAGCTGCTTCAGCCAGCGCACAACGAGCTCGCGCGGGGCGCCCTCTTCAGTCGCGAAGAAGACAGTGACCGGCTGCGGCTCGGGCGGCTGAACACCCTCCTCCTCGAGCGCCAGCAGGAGCCGCTCGAGCCCGGCGCCGAAGCCGAGCGCCGGCGTCGCCGGCCCGCCGATCTCCTCGATCAGGCCGTCGTAGCGCCCGCCGCCGCAGATCGTCGACTGCGCGCCGTGCGCGGGGCCCACGAACTCGAAGGTCGTCCGTGTGTAGTAGTCGAGCCCTCGCACGAGCGTCGGGACGAGCTCGTACTCGATGCCGTAGGCGTCGAGGTATCGGCGCACGGCGTCGAAGTGCTCACGGCACTCGTCGCAGAGCGCGTCGCCGATCGCCGGAGCCTGCGCGAGCACCTCGCGTACCTGAGGCGGCTTGGCGGCGAAGTTGTCCAGCGCGCGGAGGGGATTCCTGCGCGCCTGGTCGCGGGTCTCCTCGTCGAGCGCGTCGAGATGGCCGTCCAGCCACTCGCGCAGCCGCTCCAGGTAGGCGGGTCGGCAGTTCGGGTCGCCGATCGAGTTCAGCTCCAGCCGGTATTCGGTGACGCCCAGGTTGCCGAGCAACGCGTCGTAGAAGTCGATCACCTCGGCGTCGATCGCGGGATCGTCCGACCCGATCGCCTCGAGGGAGAGCTGCCAGAACTCGCGGAAGCGACCTTTCTGCGGCCGACCGTAGCGGTAGCTCGTCGCGATCTCGTACAGCTTCTGCGGCTGCGGCTCACGGTGCAGGCCGTGCTCGAGGTAGGCGCGGCAGATCGGCGCCGTCAGCTCGGGCCGCAGGGTGAGCGAGCGCCCGCTGCGGTCCTCGAACGTGTACATCTCCTTCTGCACGACGTCCGACCCCTCGCCCGACGTGCGCGCGAAGAGCGCCGTGTCCTCGAAGACGGGCGTCTCGATCGGCCGGTAACCGTAGAGCGCGCAGAGGCGCTCGATCTCGCCGGTGACGCGCCGCCAGACGAGAGCGTCGGCCGGGAGGATGTCGTGCGTTCCCCGCGGCGCCTCGAACTTCACGTGCGCAGCGCCGTGAGGAACGGATTGCGCTCGCGCTCGGCTCCGAGCGTCGTCGGTGGGCCGTGGCCGGAGTAGACGACGGTTTCGGGCGGATAGCGCTCCATGAGGAGGCGGATCGACTCGAGGAGCGTGTCCCAGTCCGTGAAGGGCAGGTCGGTGCGGCCCACGGAGCCCGCGAAGAGCACGTCTCCCGAGAAGAGTGCTCCGTCGGAGTGGAACGCGAGGTGCCCCGGCGAGTGGCCGGGGACGAACGTCGTCTCGAATGGTCATGCCCGCCAGCTCGAGCGTCTCGTCGCCGGCGAGCGTCACCTCCGCCTCCCACGGACGGATCGCCTGGCCCGGGTAGAAGTCGTCGGGCGCCGCGAGCACGCGCGCCTCGACTTCGGAGATGTGCACGGGAGCGCCGGTGCCCTCGGCGAGGTCCGCGACGCCGCCGATGTGGTCGTAGTGCGTGTGGGTGACGAGGATGGCGACGCACTGCGCCCCGAGCCGGTCGAGCTCGAGCCGCAGCTCGGCGGCGTCGCCGCCGGGGTCGACCACGACCGCCTCGGAAGCCGTGCCGGACGCGCGCACGACGTAGCCGTTGGTGCCCACCGGGCCGAGCTCGTAGCGTTCGACGGCGAGGCTCACAGGGCGGTGAGTCTATTGCCAGTTAGGATCCGCGTCCGTGCAGGCCTGGAACCTGCGAACGATCGACGCGCCGGACGGAACACGCGATCCGGTCGTCCTGCATTCCAACGACGAGGCGCGTGCCGTGCTCGTTCGGATCGAGGCTGGCGGCAAGCTCGGCGACCACCAGGTCAAGGAACGCGCGTGGGTCTGCGTCGTGGAAGGCCGCGTCCGGGTCGAGGGCGGCGGCGATTCGATCGACGCCGAGACGGGATGGCTGTTCATGTTCGACCCCGACGAACGGCACTCGCTCCGCAGCGCGGAGGGCGCCCGCATCCTGCTGCTGCTCGCACCGTGGCCGGGTAGCGGCCACTACCGCGGCGGCGGCGCCGCCTTCGCGGCTCGCTAGCGACGTTCCTTGTTCAGCCGGCGCTGGGCCGCACGGTAGGTCAGCGAATCCATGAGATACGAGAACGGCAGGAAGATCGCGAGGAGGACGAGTGTCTGGAGGATCACGCCGATGATCGACAGGTTGTCGCCCGCCAGTAGGAGGACGGTGACGAACATCAACGGCGCGAAGATCCCCGCTCGCTTGCCGACCCGCTGCCACGAAGGCGGCTGGATCGTGCGCCCGCCCCGACCACGCGCGGGCTGCTGCGGGTGCGCGGCCTTTCCGTTGCGCCGCTGCTCGAGCTGCTCCTGGTCGACCTCGACTTCGTTCCCCTCGTCGTCGACGTAGACGTACTCGTACTCGTGCCGGCGTTCCTTTGCCTGGCGGCGTCGCTGTTTCCGTGAAGGCATGCGGCCCCTAGCGTAGCCTGCTCGGGACGCCTGCCACGATGGTTTCGGACACGACAGGACCGCCGAGGTGGTAGGCGAGATACCGCCAGTCGGGTGCATCGAGGAGGACGACGTCCGCGTCGTAGCCGGGCGCGAGTCGGCCCTTGCGGCCCGCGCGTCCGAGCACGTGCGCAGCGTTGACCGTCACGGCCGAGAGCGCCTGCGCAGGCGAGAGCTTCAGCTGCGTCGCCGCGAGCGAGCAGACGATGGGAAGGCTCTCGCAGAATGCGCTGCCGGGGTTGAAGTCGGTGGCGAGCGCGACGGCCGCTCCCGCCTCCACGAGCTTCCGCCCAGGCGGCATCGGCCGCGCGAGGAAGAGCGCGCTGGCGGGCAACAGCACACCGACGACGTCGCTCCTTGCCAGCGTCCGCACGCCGTCGTCGCCGGTGGCCTCGAGGTGGTCGACGGAGCGGGCGCCGAGCTCGACGGCGAGCGGGATCGCACCTGCCTCCGTGAACTGGTCGCCGTGCACGCGGAGCTGAAGGCCGGCCGCTCGGCACGCCTCGAGGTAACGGCGCGCCTGGGCCGCGTCGAAGGCGCCCCGCTCGAGAAAGACGTCAGCGGCCTCCGCAAGCCGGGCCGCCTCGGGCAGCACCTCCGCGAGCGCGAAGTCCAGATACGCGTCGGCGTCGTCGAACTCCGGCGGCACGGCATGGGCCCCGAGCCACGTCGGGATACCCCCGGCCGCGCCGATGACGCGCAGCGACATGAGCTCGGTCTCGCGGTCGAGGCCGTAGCCCGACTTCGCCTCGAACGTGGTCGTGCCGGCGGCGAGCATCCACGCGCGGTGGCGCTCGACGGTCGCGCGGAGCCCGTCCTCGCCTGCCGCGCGCGTGGCACGAACCGTGGACAGGATGCCGCCGCCCGCTGCATGCAGCTCCTCGTAGCCCGCCCCCGCTGCGCGCAGGGCGAACTCCTCCGCGCGGTCGCCGCCGAAGCACGCATGCGTGTGGCAGTCGACGAGCCCCGGGACGGCGCAGCGGCCACGGCCGTCGAGCTCCACGACGTCGCCGTCGAGCGGCCCCAGGTCGGCCATCGGGCCGGCCGCCGCGATACGGCCGTTCTCGCAGAGGACGTAGGCGTGCTCGACCACCTCGACGTCGCCGAGCGCGGCCCCGCGCAGGGGCGCGTCGGACCCCCGCGGGCTCGCGAGCTGCTCGAGGTCGCGGACGAGCAGGCGGCTCGGGCCGCCGTCGGCGCTCATTCAGCGTCGGTGCGCGCAGCGGGGATGTCGAGGCTTCCCTCACGCGCGGCCGCGAGCGCCTCGTCGTACCCCGCGTCGGCGTGGCGGAGGACCCCGGTCGCGGGGTCGGCCGTGAGCACGCGCTCGAGCCGCTCGGCCATCTCGTCGGTGCCGTCGGCGACGACGACCATGCCGGCGTGGATCGAGTTGCCGATCCCCACGCCGCCGCCGTGGTGGACGCTGACCCACGTCGCGCCGGCGGCCACGTTCACGAGCGCGTTGAGGATCGGCCAGTCGGCGATCGCGTCGGATCCGTCCTGCATCGCCTCGGTCTCGCGGTACGGGGAGGCGACCGAGCCGGAGTCGAGATGGTCGCGGCCGATCGCGACCGGAGCCGTGACCCTTCCCGAGCGGACGAGGTCGTTGATGGCGAGGCCGGCGCGAGCGCGGTCACCGAGGCCGAGCCAGCAGATCCGGGCCGGGAGTCCCTGGAACGCCACTCGCTCGGGGACGAGCTCGAGCCAGCGCTGCAGCAGGCGATCGTCGGGGAAGAGCGACTTCAGCGTGTCGTCGATGACGGCGATGTCGGAGGCCTCGCCGGAGAGGACGGCCCAGCGGAAGGGCCCGACGCCGCGGCAGAAGAGCGGGCGGATATAGGCCGGGACGAAGCCCGGGTATGTGAAGGCGTCCGTTACTCCTACGTCATGGGCCTCCCCTCTGAGATTGTTGCCATAATCGAAAACATAGCTGCCCCGCCGGACGTACTCGAGGAGGCCCTCGACGTGGCGGGCGATCGACTCACGCGCGCGCCTCAAGTACTCGTCCGGGTCGGACGAGCGCAGGCTCGCGGCCTCGTCGAGCGAGAGCCCGGCGGGCACGTAGCCCGTCAGCGGATCGTGCGCGGCGGTCTGGTCGGTGACGAGGTCGAACGGCTCGCCGCGCCGTGCGAGCTCGGGCACGACCTCGGCGGCGTTCCCGAGCAGCGCGACCGACAGTGCCCGGCCCGCTTCGGCGGCGGCGCCCACCTGTGCGAGCGCGTCGTCGAGCGATTCGGTCGCGACGTCGAGGTAACGCGTCTCCAGTCGCCGTTGGATCCGGTGCGGGTCGACCTCGACGCAGAGGATGGCCGCCCCGGCCATCGTGGCGGCGAGCGGCTGTGCCCCGCCCATCCCGCCGAGGCCCGCGGTCAGGATCCGGCGCCCGGCGAGGTCGGCCGATCCGTAGTGCCGCTCACCCGCGGCCGCGAACGTCTGGTAGGTGCCCTGGAGGATTCCCTGAGTGCCGATGTAGATCCAGCTGCCGGCGGTCATCTGGCCGAACATCGTCAGCCCTTCGGCTTCGAGGCGGCGGAACTCGTCCCAGGTCGCCCAGCGCGGCACGAGCAGCGAGTTCGCGATCAGGACACGCGGCGCGTTCGGCCAGGTGCGCAGCACACCGACCGGCTTGCCGCTCTGGACGAGCAGCGTCTCGTCCTCGCCGAGCGTGAGCAGAGTACGGACGATCGCCCGCAGTGCTTCGTGATTGCGCGCGGCCTTCCCGGACCCGCCGTAGACGACGAGCTCCTCCGGCCGCTCGGCCACCTCGGGATCGAGGTTGTTGAGGAGCATCCGGAGCGGCGCCTCGGTCGACCAGGAGCGGGCGTTCAGCGTCGTCCCACGCGGGGCGCGGATCGACGTGAGGTCGCCGCACAGCTGCTCGACGGCGACGTCGAGAGGGCTCGTGACGCTCACGATGCCTTCCGTCGCTCGCGGCGGCGCTCCTCCCGCTTCGTGCGCGAGATCCGCAACCACGTCCATGCCGTCGCGAGCGCGAACGCGAACAGCGCGCCCAGCGCCGCGCGGTCGGCGCTCTGCCCGGAGGCCAGCAGGAAGAAGAACCCGATCCCGGCGAGCCCGAGGTAGAAGAGCGCGCTGTTGAGGAACGGGCGCTTGGACGCGACCGGCTCGCCCCCGAAGATCGAGTCCCGCCGCCTGCCGTTCTCGCTCATTCGAGCATCCCCACCTCGGCCTCGACCGCCGAGAGCAGCGAGCCGTCGCGGATTGCGTCGGCGACGGCTTCGATGTCCCCGGAAAGCGAACGGTCATGCGTGAGCCGGGGCGAGAGGCCGCGGACGACGTCGTGCGCCGCGGCGACACCGGCACCCGGAGCGAGGGGCGCCAGGAACTCGACGGCCTGGGCACCCGCGAGCAGCTCGATCGCGAGCGCCCTCTCCGCGTTCGCGAGCACCTGCCACGCCTTCAGTCCGGCCGCGTTGCCCATCGACACGTGATCCTCCTGGTTCGCGCTCGTCGGGATCGAATCGACGCTCGCCGGGTGGCAGAGCGACTTCGACTCGCTGACCAGGGCGGCGGCGACGTACTGCGGAATCATGAAGCCGGAGTTGAGGCCGCCGTTCGCGGTGAGGAACGCCGGCAGGCCGTCGGAGAGCGCCGGGTTGACGAGCCGCTCGGTGCGGCGCTCGGAGATGCTCGCCAGCTCGGAGGCGGCCATCGCGAGCGCGTCGAGCGCGAAGGCGACGGGCTGGCCGTGGAAGTTCCCGTTCGACACGAGCGCGCCGCTCTCCGGCAGCACGAGCGGGTTGTCGGTCGCCGCGTTGAGCTCGACGCCGACCGTGCCGGCCACATAGGCGATCAGGTCGCGCGCGGCACCGTGCACCTGCGGCGCGCACCGCAGCGAGTACGCGTCCTGCACCTTGCCGCACCAGCGGTGCGCCTCCATGATCGCCGAGCCGTCGAGCAGGCGCAGCACGTTCCGCGCCGACGCGGCCTGGCCGGGAAGCGGCCGCAGCGCCTGCACGTCCGGCCCGAACGCGACCCGCGATCCCTGCAGCGCCTCGAGCGAGAGGGCGCAGGCGATGTCCGCCGCCGCCGCGAGCCGCCGCGCCCGCATCGTTCCGAGCGCACCGAAGGCCGCCATGAACTGCGTCCCGTTGATGAGGGACAGCCCCTCCTTCGCCTCGAGCCGGATCGGCTCGAGACCCACGCGCGCCAGCGCTTCGGCGCCGGGCAGGAGCTCGCCGTCGACCTCGGCCGTCCCCTCACCGACCAGCGGCAGCGCGAGATGGGCCAGCGGCGCGAGGTCGCCGCTCGCACCGACCGAACCGCGGCTCGGGACCTGCGGCAGCACCCCGCGGTTGAGGCATTCGACCAGCAGCTCGGCGGTCTCCACGCGGGTCCCCGAGTACCCCTTGGCGAGCGTGTTCGCGCGGAGCAGCAGCGCGGCCCGGACGACCTCGGGCGGATAGGGCTCTCCCACCCCACACGCGTGGCTGCGAAGCAGCCGGTGCTGGAGCTCGGCCGCGAGCTCGTCGGGGATCTCGCTCGAGACGAAGCGGCCGAACCCGGTGTTCACCCCGTACGTGTGGTGGCCCTCGCCGTGCACGATCTGCTCGACCAGCGCGCGCGCCGCGGCCATCCGCTCACGCGCGTTGTCGGTGACCGCGGCGGGTGCGCCGTTCACGGCGACCTCCCAGACATCGGCGACGGTGAGCTCGTCGCCGGTCAGGCCGATCGCCGTCCGTTGAGCCACGGCGTGAGTCTAGTCCTGCGCTACGCGCCCTAGTTCGACGCGCCGGAGCAGACGCAGCTCGAGCACACGCGAGGCATCGAAGCCCGCAATCCGCAGCTGCGCCCCCGCCGCCGCAGCGGCAGCTCCCGCGGGCATCAGCCCGACCAGCTCCGACCCCAGCACCCGCCCGCCGCGGGCGGCCGCCTCCGCCTCGATCCGCGCGACGATCTCGTGGAGCGCGGACGCCTCCCAGTCCTCCACGTTCATGCTCACCTGCACGCGGCCGGCGCTCGGCAGGTCGAGGCCGAGCGCACGGACGCCCTGGAAGCCGCCGTCGCGCTCCCTGACCACGGACGCGATGTCCTTCGCGGCCTCCAGGTCGACACCACCCAAGTCGACGTTGAAGGCGATCAACGCCCGCCGCGCTCCGACGATCACCCCACCCGCGCGCTCGTCGAGCCGCCCCGGCCCGAAGTCCGGCGCGACCTCACCCGCCTCGAGTCGGGCGGCGAGCCCCTCCGTGCCGCCCCGCCGGAAGAACGCGGGCCCGCGGCCGGGAGCCAGCTCGCCGTAGAGGAACACGGGCAGCGACAGCTCCGCCCCGATCCGCTCCGCGACCCGCAAAGCCGCGGCCCGCGCCCGCTCCATGTCCCCCGGCTCGATCGGCACGACGGGCACGACGTCCGCGGCGCCGATCCGCGGGTGCGCGCCGTGATGACGCCTGAGGTCGATGCTGTGCCGCGCGACCGACACCGCCGTCACGAGCGCGGCAACCACTCCCTCGTCGTCGCCGACCAGCGTGAACACCGAGCGGTTGTGGTCGGGATCAGAGTGGACGTCGAGCAGCTCCGCGTGTGCGGCGAGCGCGGCGCCGATCGCGTCGATGGTCGCCCGGTCGCGCCCCTCGGAGAAGTTGGGGACAGCCTCCAGCGGCATGGGCATGGCCCGTACTCTAGGAATCGTGAAGGCCTACTACGATCGGCGCGCGCCCGAATACGACGACTGGTACGAGGGCCTCGGCCTGTACGCCGAACGCGACCGGCCCGACTGGGACGAGGAGCTCGAGCGTCTCGTGAGCACGCTGCAGAGCCTCCCGCCTGTCCGCACGCTCGACGTCGCGTGCGGCACCGGCTTTCTCACGCGTCACCTCGCCGGAGACCTGACGTGCCTGGACCAGAGCGCTGCCATGCTCCGGATCACGGGTGAGCGCGTGCCGCGCGCGGAGCTCGTCGAGTCCGAAGCCATCCCCCTGCCGTTCGCGGACGACGAGTTCGACCGCGTCTTCACCGGCCACTTCTACGGGCATCTCGAGGAGGACGACCGCGTCGCCTTCCTCGCCGAGGCGCGCCGGGTCGCCCCCGAGCTGGTGATCGTCGACTCCTCCATCGCCCACTCGCCGGTCGCGGAGGAATGGCAGCCGCGCCTGCTCAAGGACGGCTCGCAGTGGGAGGTCTACAAGCGCTTCTTCAGCGGCGAGGGCCTCGCACGGGAGCTCGGCGGCGGCAAGGTCCTCCACGAGGGCCGGTGGTTCGTGGTCGTGCGCGCTCCTGCGTGACGCGCCGGCGTAGCTCGTACCGCTCCTTCGCCTCGCTCCAGCGCGACCTCCGCGTCTGCCGAGCCTGTAGCGAGGCCGGCTACCCGCTCGAGTCGTGGCCGGTGATCGCGCCCTACTCGGGCCAGCAGGCCTACATGTTCGGTCAGGCGCCCGGAGCGGTCGAAGGGCTCGAGCGACGTCCGTGGCGCGGGCGAGCGGGCCGCACGCTTCGGCGCTGGCTCCAGCTCGACGAGGATGCGTTCTACCGGACGTTCTACTGCGCCTCGGTTACACGCTGCTACCCGGGCAAGGCGCCGTCGGGACGCGGGGACCGCATGCCGGCTCCGGCCGAGCAGGAGCTCTGCGCCTTCTGGTCGCACTGGGAGCTCTCGATCGTTCGGCCGCGCCTGATCGTGACCGTGGGCGGCCTCGCGGCCAGGCGGCTGCTGGGGCTCACCAGCGTCACCGACTTCGTCGGCAAGAGCTACACGCTCGACGAGGCGATCGCGATCCCGCTCCCACACCCATCGGGCGCGAGCGGCTGGCTCAACGACAAGGCGAATCGCGCGCGCCTGGGGAAGGCGCTGACGCACGTTCGCCGCGAGCTCGAAGGGCTCGAAATCGGTCATCGGGAGCCGGAACGCGAGGGCTAGACTCGACGTTGTTGCAAGAAGTGCAGCAAACACCGCTTTATCGCGACACCTTCGCTCGGCTCCTGGGTTTCTTGAGGCCCTACCGCTGGTCGCTGGTGGTGTCGATCGTGCTCGCCGTCGCGTCCCAGGCGTCGTCGATCGGACTCGTCCTCGTGACGGGCAGCGTGATCGACCGCGCGATCGTGCCCCACGACCGCGGCGAGCTGTGGACGCTGATCGGGATCGCGATGGCGCTCGGCGTCATCAAGGCGCTCCTCATGATGGGGCGCCGCTTCATCTCCGGCTGGCAAGCGCTCGGCGTCGAGTTCGACATGCGGAACGCGCTCTACTCAAAGCTCGTCCGCCTGTCCTTCGCGTTCTACGACGGCCACCAAACCGGCCAGCTGATGTCGCGCGCCACGGTGGATTTGCAGTCGGTTCGATTCTTCCTCGGCTACGGCTTGATCTTCTTCTTCCAGCACGTCCTCACGATCGTCGGCGTCAGCGCCGTGATGCTCTACCTCGACTGGCAGCTGGCGCTCGTGGCGCTCGCGCCCACGCCGCTGATCGTCGCCATCGCGTACCGCTACAGCCATGTATCGCACCCGATCCTGCGCGACGTGCAGCAGAAGATGGCGGACGTCGCCACCGTGGCCGAGGAGAACGTCGTCGGCGTGCACGTCGTCAAGGCGTTCGCACAGGAGGACGCCGAGCTGGCGAAGTTCAGCCGGCGCTCGCAGGCGGTCTTCACCCGGAGCGTGGAGGCGAACCGCCAGCGGGCGCTCTACGTGCCGCTGCTCTCGTTCGTGCCCCTGATCGCGCAGGGGGCGGTGCTGCTCGTCGGCGGCTGGATGGTCGTGCAGGACTCGCTCAGCGTCGGCAACTTCTTCCGCTTCAACATCTTCGTGACGATGCTGATCATGCCGCTGCGCATGCTCGGCATGTGGATCGGCCAGGCGCAGCGCGCGACCGCATCCGGGGAGCGGATCTTCCAGGTGCTCGACGAGCCGGAAGAGGTCGCAGATGCCCCCGATGCGATCGACCTCCCGGAGGGCCCCGGCCGCATCCGCTTCGAGGGCGTTTCGTTCGGCTACGACCCGGAGCGGCGAGTCCTGTCGGACATCGAGCTCGATGTCGAGCCCGGCCGGACGGTGGCGCTGATCGGGCACACCGGCTCGGGGAAGACGACGCTCGCCGCGCTCGTGCCGAGGTTCTACGACGTCTCGGAGGGCCGGATCACGATCGACGGTCGGGACGTGCGAGACGTCACCCTTTCCTCGCTGCGCAGCGAGATCGGCGTCGTCGCCCAGGATCCCTTCCTGTTCTCGGCGACGGTGCGCGAGAACATCGCGTTCGGCGCCCCGTGGGCGGAGGACGAGGACGTCGAGCGTGCCGCGACGCTCGCCCAGGCGAACGGATTCATCGAGGAGCTCCCGAACGGCTACGACACCGTTATCGGCGAACGCGGGATCACGCTCTCCGGCGGTCAGCGGCAGCGCATCGCGATCGCCCGGGCGCTGATCGTCGACCCGCGCGTGCTGATCCTCGACGACGCGACCGCGTCCGTCGACGCGACGACCGAGGCGCTGATCCGCTCCGGCCTCCGGGAGGCGATGGAGGGCCGGACGACGCTGATCATCGCCCACCGCCTGTCCACGATCGCGCTCGCCGACGAGCTCGTCGTGCTCGACGGCGGCGAGATCGCCGCCCGCGGCACGCAAGACGAGCTGCTGGCGTCAAGCGATGTCTATCGCGAGATCTACGAGCACGGCCTGCTCGAACGCGAGTTCGCCGAGCGCGTGGAGGCGCGCGCGTGAGGGTCTGGCAGCCGGGGAGCCACCTGAGCCGGCAGCGCGACGCGACCGTCGACGACTGGTCGTGGCGACGCACGGCCCGCCGGATCAAGACGCTGGCGCGGCTCACGGCGCCGTACAAGGCGCGGACGACGCTCGCGCTCGGGTCACTTCTCCTCGCGACGCTCGCCGGCCTGGCGCCTCCGTACCTGGCGAAGCTGGCGCTCGACAACGGCATCTCCTCGCAGGACTTCTCGACGCTCGTGTGGATCGTGGCCCTGTTCGGCGTGGCCGGGATCGCGAGCCTCGTCACGAGCGGCGCCCAGACCTACTTCACCGGCTGGACCGGCGAGCGCATCCTCGCGGACCTCCGCAACCTGCTCTTCCGGCACCTGCAGCGGCTCTCGCTCGGCTACTACGAGCGCAACCGCGCCGGAGTGATCATCAGCCGGCTCACGAATGACGTCGACGCGCTCGACCAGCTTGTCACCGACGGCGTGACCACGCTCGTGCAGAGCTCGCTGATCCTGATCGGCTCGTCGGTGATCCTCTTCTTCCTGGACTGGCGGCTGGCGCTCGCCACGCTCGCTGTCGTGCCACTCATGGCCGCGGGCACGGCGCTGTTCCGCATCTACTCCGCGCGCGCTTACCGGGCCGTTCGCGAGCGGCTCGGCCTCGTCACGGCGACGCTCGCCGAGGACATCGCGGGAATGCGCGTCGTGCAGGCGTACACACGCGAGCGCGCCAACGAGCGCCACTTCCAGGAGGTGAACGAGCACTACCGCGCGGCCAACAGGCGGACGGTCGTCACGAACGGCCTCTACTTCCCGTACGTCGACTTCCTGTCCACGGCGGCGACGGCGGTCGTGCTCGGCTACGGCGGCTACCTGTACTTCGGCGGCTCGATCACCGAGGGGACGCTGCTCGCCTTCCTGCTCTACCTGTCGAACTTCTTCGACCCGGTCCAGCAGCTCTCGCAGCTCTACAACACGTTCCTGGCGGCCGTGGCCGCGCTCGACAAGATCATGGAGGTGATGGACGAAGAGCCCGAGGTGCTCGACAGCCCGGACGCGGTCGAGCTGCCGTCGATCGAGGGCAGTGTCGCCTTCGAGCATGTCCGCTTCAGCTACGGACGGGGGCCCGAGGTGCTGCACAGCCTCGACCTCGACGTGCAGGCCGGCACCACCGTGGCGCTCGTCGGCCACACGGGCGCCGGGAAGTCCACGATCGCGAAGCTCCTGGCCCGCTTCTACGAGCCCCGCTCCGGTCGCATCACGATCGACGGGCGCGACCTGCGCGACGTCACGCAGGAGTCGCTGCGCCGGCAGCTGGGGATCGTCCCGCAGGAGGGCTTCCTCTTCGCCGGGACGGTTCACGAGAACATCGCTTTCGGCCGCCCGGACGCCACACGCGAGGACGTCGTCTCGGCCGCGACGACGGTCGGCGCGAATGCCTTCATCGACGAGCTCGAGGACGGCTACGACACTCAGCTCGGCGAGCGCGGGACGCGGCTATCGCTCGGACAGCGCCAGCTGGTCGCTTTCGCTCGTGCCCTGCTGGCCGACCCGCGGATCCTCATCCTGGACGAGGCGACGTCGTCGGTCGACATCGGCACCGAGCGCCAGATCGAGCGGGCGCTGAAGCAACTGCTCGAGCGGCGAACGGCGTTCATCATCGCGCACCGGTTGTCGACGATCCGCGATGCCGACCTGATCGTCGTCCTCGAGCACGGCCGGGTGGTCGAGCAGGGAACCCACGCCGAGCTCATGGCTCGGCGCGGGCTCTACACCGCGCTCTACGGCGACTGGGCCGCCCAGGTCGCCTGATGACAGCGTTCTGACGGTGTTGTAGGCTCCCGCGACCTTGTTGTCGTCGGGCGCAACCATCCGCGAAGCGTGGGAGCTCTACAAAGCTCACTGGAAGCACCTGATGCCCTTCGCGTTCCTCGTGTACGTGGTCATCGGGCTCATCGCGCTGGTGCTCGCGCTGCTGCTCGGCTGGTTCGGCGCATTGCTCGGCTCGCTCATCGGGATCGTCGGCCTCTTCTGGTTGCAGGGTGCGCTGGTCGAGGCGGTTGCCGACATCCGCGACGGGCGGGCGGACATGACCATGGGAGAGACGTTCTCGCGCGTCCAGCCGCACCTCGGGCGGCTGATCGGCGCCGGCCTGCTCGCGGGAATCGCGATCTCGGTCGGCCTGCTGTTGCTGATCGCTCCGGGTCTCTACCTCTTGACGATCTGGAGCGTCATCGTCCCCGTGATCGTGCTCGAGTCCCGCCCGGTAATGGACTCCTTCGGCCGCAGCCGCGAGCTCGTCAGTGGGAACGGCTGGAACGTCTTCTTCGTCATCCTGCTGGGCTTCCTGATCCTGCTCGCCGCCTCGATCGTGATCAGCCTCGCAACCTTCTGGCTCACGGGCGCCCTCGGTGCCTTCGTGCGTAACGTGATCAGCTACACCATCACCGCGCCGTTCGTCGCGCTCGCGCTGACCGTCATGTACTACCGGCTGCTCGAGCTCAAGCAGGCCGCCGTGGCGGCGCCAGCAGCAGCCGGCGCCACGCCGGACGCACCCGCGGCTCCGGCGGGGCCGCCCGCCGAGGAGCAGCCGCCCGCCGACGAGCAGCCGCCTCCGCCGGCTGCACCGCCCGCCTAGCCCCGCCTACTACAGTCCCGCCATGGCGCTCGACCGGGAGACCGAGGAGCGGATCGACCAGCCCATCCCCGAGGAGGCGGAGCGCGAGACGAGGCTCACGCCGGCCGAGGCGGTCGACAAGATGCGGATCAACGTCCCGCCGCGGGCGAACCGCAAGCTGCGCGCGTTGCTCGACCGCGTCAACGAGGACAAGCAGCTCAAGGGGTGGTGGCACGTCGCGAACATCAACGCGGTCGTGCGCATGGAGATCAACGACCACTCGTGGGTCCACATCCAGATCGTCACGAACATCGCGCTCAAGCTCCTGAGGCAGCTCTCGAAGCACGGCGTCGAGACGGCGATGATCAAGGACTACTCGATGACGAGCGACGAGTCCGAGGTCGTCGTCACGCTCGGAGCGCTCCTGCACTGCGTGGGCATGGCGGTCCACCGCGACGGCCACGAGGACTACAGCCTGTTCCTCGCCGAGCCCAAGGCGCGCGACCTCCTCGACGGGCTCTACGAGGAGCCCGACATCACCGTCATCACGTCCGAGGTGCTGCAGGCGATCACGAGCCACCGCGACTACGGCAAACCGCTGACCCTCGAGGCCGGAATCGTCCGCGTCGCCGATGCGCTCGACATGGCCAAGGGGCGATCGCGCATCCCGTTCGAGCACGGACGCGTGTCGATCCACTCGCTGTCGGCGGCCGCGATCGAGGAGGTGCTGATCCGCGACGGCGAGGAGAAGCCGATCGGGATCGAGATCCTGATGAACAACTCGTCGGGGATCTACCAGGTGGACGGGCTGCTCAAGGCGAAGCTGCTCGGCTCGGGGCTGGAGCCCTACGTCGAGGTCGTCGCCCACATCGACACCGAGGCCGAGAAGCGCCTCGTCCCGATCTACCGGCTCGAGACCTAGTGTCCGTGACGGTTTGCCGAGCGGCGACGTACTTAGGTGGACCATGCGCAGATCCGCCCTCATCGTCGCCGCGATCGTCCTGGCCTCATCTGTAGGAGCCCTTGCGGCGGCAGCCGCTCTGCACGATCCCGCCGACGCCGCCTCGGCCGAGCGTCAACCGACGAGCCAACCCAATCTCGAGGCCACGCTCGGTTACTTCGAGGGTTGCCACGCCGACGGGCTCACCGTCGACCGGACGGACGCGGCTTTCGACGCGACGGGAGTGTTCATCGACGAGCTGTCGTGCTGTCCCGACGGGCGTTATCCCGATCTCGGGAACGACTACGGGCACCCGCCTCGATAACCGTCGCTCCCGATCCGAGGTTGTTGTCAGTACAGCCTATGGAGAAAGAGGAAAGCCCCGCGATGTGCAGGGCTTTTACAAGGCTGCGGGGCTAGGACTCGAACCTAGACTACCTGATCCAGAGTCAGGCGTCCTACCATTAGACGACCCCGCACCGGGCGGCCATTGTACCGCCGACCGGCGTGCGACGATTGCCGCCCGTGCGCCGTTTTCTCCTGCTTCTGACGCTCCTTCTGGCGGGCTGCGGGGGCTCCGATGGCCAGCAGGGCGACCTAAGCGCGGGCGAGTTCCTGCAGGAGATCACCGTCGACAACATCAAGGGCGATTTCAGCGAGAGCTGGGAGCGGCTCCACCCGGCGCACCAGAAGCTCATCAGCCAGATCCAGTTCGTCTACTGCGGCGACCGCGAGCCCGAGCTGGAGAACGACTCGACCGTGCGGGTGCTGTCCGTCGAGCCCGTCAGCAAGCGGATCCCGTCGATCCCCGAGCGTCGGATGCAGGCCGTGCGGATCCAGATCCGCGACAAGAAGGGCGTCGTCGACGAGTACACGGCGCATGCCGTCCGCGTGGGGGACGACTGGCGCTGGGTGCTCTCATCCGCCTTCGTCAAGGCCGTCGAGGACGGCCAATGCCCCGACGGATCACCGCTGCCCGTAGGGGCGTGCAGTAGCCCGATCGGCGCTACACTGACGCCCTCACCGGGCGCATTCGTCTAGTGGCCTAGGACACCGCCCTCTCACGGCGGCGGCACGGGTTCGAATCCCGTATGCGCCTTTCTACGTCACAAAGCCACGCCGATTCGGCTTGGTTGGGCGGTTCATTTGTGACACACGCGTCGGCGATGAGCGGGGCGTGCAGACCCCGGTGCAGACCCCGAACTCGAGCGGCTTGGCGCGGAGCTACTCGGCTCTGGACCGGGGTGAGTGCGGAACTAGCCAGACGAACACGCGCTCCTCTTTAGCACGGCCGCCGCGCGGGCAGAGGTTCATCGTCGGATCGCTCTGCCCTGCCGATCGAAAGTGCGCAATCTGGGTGGGAATTCGGTGATGCTTCGATTAGCCGGGAGAGGCGTTCCAGCTCGGAAAACCGGCTACCTGGTCGCCGTGATGGGATCCTGTGTAGTAATGGTAGGTAGCGCGGCGCCGCACGCTCGCGAGCGTGCGACGCCGTCTGCGGCCGTTCTCAGGCGGAGAGGAGCCGGTCGAAGAACGAGCGGTAGCGCGTGAGCGCGACGCGAAGGTCCTCTGTCGAGACGTCGTCGCCGCGATCCCACTGCGATTCGAGCCGCTCTCGTTCGTGCGAGAAGCCCGCCGCCAGCCGCTGCATCAGGTCGGCGACCAGCGCATCGGCCTGCGCGACCGAGTCGCGAGGCTCGTCGACGAACGCCGCCTGGATCTCGTGCCAGCGAGTGGTGAAGCGCTCGCTCTGCTCGTCGGGCAAGAGTGACCCGCCGTCGCCGTTTGACTCGGTGGATCCTGGCTTTGGCCGACCAGGCTCGTCGGAGCTCGACGTGAGGTCGCTCTGCTGCTCAACTCGGTCCTGGCGTGGCTCGAGATGCTGACCGTCTTCGTTGGCATCGCTGCCGGGTCGCTCGCGGGTCAGTGGCTCGTCCGCAGGCGTCGTCTCGCCGAGCGGAGCCTGATTGCTCCTCTGTTTCGCGACCGCGTTCGGGTCCGCAGCTGTCTGCTGCATCTCGACCGGGGCGTCGGATTCGCTCGTATCCGACGTCTCGGCAAGGTCGCGCGTACTTATCTGCCGGTCTGTCACCTCGTGGCTCCTTTGCTCGATGGTCTGCCTACCAATGCCCATACGGCCACGTATCACACTTCGGGGATCGAGCCAGCCCGGCCGCAGCCGGGCCCGGCGTGCCTAGGTGAGCGATGCGGGGGTCAAGGATGGTTTCCCACTAAAGATCGTTCGGCGGGCAGCGGCTTACGTGAACGACTCGAACACGTAACCTCGGCTGGACGTAGAGCTGCTCGAGCGCGGCTCCAGCGGCCTCGCGTTCGGGCTCGAGCTGCGCGAGGAAGCCCTCCCGATGCTCAGCGGTTAGGTTCCCGTCGAGGTAGTCGCGGCGGACCTGCTCAAGGCGCTCCGCGGCGCGACCCAGCTCTCCCCAGGCGGCCTCAAGCTGACTAAAGAGCTGACTGAACGAGATTGGCGAACCCGGTTCAAGTGTTCGTTCGTAACCGTCTCGCTCAGATCCAGCGGCGACTGCGAGCGACTGAGAGTACGAGCGTGGCGATACCGAGCATCGCGGCGAGCACCAGCCAGAACACCCAAACGGCGTCGAAGAGGCCGACCTGGAAGTTCATGCCCATGATCCCAGCGAGCACGGTCGCGGGCAGGAGGACGACCGTGACCAGCGTGAGCACCTTCATGATGTCGTTCGTGCGCTGGCCGATGCGGGCGACGAGGAGGTCGAATGAGCCGAAGGTCGATTCCTTTGACTCGCGAGCGGCGTCCAGTGCCTGGGTCAGGCGACTCTCGAGGGCCGCGGACTTCTCCGCCGAACGCTCGGTCGAGAGCGCATCGAGCTCGGGATGTGCCAGAGCGACCACGACCTCGCGGTGCGGGGCGAGCGCCCGTCGCAGCGTCCCGATCGACCGGCGGAGCTCGACCAGCCAGGCCAGCTCGTCGGAGACGTCCTTCGGGGTGTCGGCCATGACCCTCGCGTCCAGCTCCTCGAGCTCGCTCTCAACGGCCTCGAAGGCACGGAAGTAGCCGGACACGACCCACTCCAGAATCGCTGCGACGACCGAAGGTGAGTCGAGCACACCAACCTGGCCTCCGCCCTCGGCGCGCTCACGAAACTCCTCGAGCACCTCGACCTTGCCATGATGAGCGGTGACGATCCACTCCCGTCCGAGCGCGCATTCGATGGGAGCAAGGACAGGTTCACCCTCCTCGATGCCGGCTGCGTACAGCGTCACGTGCATACGCTCGCCCGCGTCCTCCAGAGACGCGCGGCTGGGCTGCTCGAGGAGCCTCTGCGCGTTCTCGTCGCCGAGCTCGAGCGCCTCCTGCAAAGCCGCCACCTCGTCCTCGGTCGGGTCTCGGAGGGCGAGCCAGAGCAATTGGTCGTCGGCGAGGCTCTTCGAGTGCGGCTCGCCAGTCCTCGACTTGCTCGGACTCTCGCTCGTCGAACAGGAACACCGTGAGCACGTCCCGTTTTTTCCAGAGACCGCCACGTTTCCCTGTCTAGCTAAGCAGCGATGCCCGCCCCACTCGTACGGGCGAGCACGTCTTCGACGTGCGCGGCGTCATCCCGACCGTCACGCGCATCACGGATGACGCCGAAACCTCAGAGGTTGACCGTCCCGACAACGTGACCGTCACAGTCAGCATCCTCCCGCCGAGCTCGATCCAAGCGCTGCCGTCCCGGCAACAGGTTCGCCCGCCCCCACCTCCCCGTCGAGGATTCAACCCGCTTCGTCAAGTTCACGCGGCCGATGTGGCGCGTCTGCTCCACATCGAGACCGAACGACCGCGATCGTTGCGGCGTTGGCCTAGGAGAGGGATCGCGTCGAGGTCAGGTTAGTCGTGTTGTCCGGCGTAGCCGTTGAGACAGAGAGAACCGGCACGATCGTCACGACGACGAGCGCGTTTCCAACTGTGCTTCTGGCGCATCTCTTCAGCAGTTGCCGCTGACTGCTGATTTCGCGTAGCGGGTGGGCGACGTCCGCTGATGTCGAATGGGCCGCGCTGCGTTGCGGGATGAGACGTCAGCGGGCGGCCGGAGGCGCCGCTACCACTGACGGTGAGCGCGTTCTACGTGCGGCGGGAGGAGAACCTTGTTGATGACGTATCGTGCGTTCGAGCGCGATGTCCGTTTTCACGACGCGTGGAGCGTTGAGAACGTTCGCGCGGATCTTGATCGCACGGATGGCCTGCAGGGTCTTGGCGAGCGAGTCGATATGGGCGCTTCACGTCGCCGCGACGACGTGGTAGAGCAGTAGGCGAAGCTGTGCTCGGTTGCGGAGCAGCTTTTCAGCGTTGCTTGGGCACTCTTGAAGGCGGCGTCCGTCGGTGCGAAGACGGTCAGCTTCTTCTGGGGTGAGTGCAGGCGCGCGCTTGGCGAGCTGACGAGCGTCTTGACTGGGGCAGCGATGCGTCTGGACGATGTTCTTCTGAGCGTCGGGCTCTGGGCAGTTCGCGCTCGTCTGCGGCGCGACGCGGCGATCGCGAGACGGAGGCAGTGACGATTGCGGTGACGAGCTTGTCATCTTGACTCTCCTTCATCATGCGGTCGTGAGTTGTGGGTCGCGCTCAGCGGCGCGGATGGCGCCTGCTGAGCACCTCATAGAAGCGCGAGACGACGAGCGTAGATCCACGGCTGGGCGTTCGTCTCGGAAGTCGAGGCGACGAGCGTCGCACGAGGTCGAATCGGCGACGGCAAAGAAGTTGAGCCGCGACAACGAGAAGGACGGCTGCGAGGATGTCGAGCTTCTTCACTGGCGCTCCTTTCTGTACAGCTTTGTCGAGATACGTACAGATATGGTGGCGTATTGTCAAGTGTTTGTTCAATGTCTGTAGATGCTGGCATGGACGCGACGAGCGCTCGGATCGGCGAGCTGAGCGACGACAGGTGTCAGCGGAGCTCTGCGCGCGTGGGAACGGGTACGGGCTGCTCACGACTCGCCAGGCGGCGGATTTCGTCTCTACTCGGGCTGATGAGCGGCGGGTCTCGCTCATGCGCTCGCCTTGCAGCTGGGATGTCGCTGCAGAGCTGCCGCTCACTGACGGAGGCGGACGGCGGGACTCGCGATGATGATGACCGCTTCTGCAGCGCCGTGCTCAGGAGCTTCGCCAGGCGCTGGACGACCTCGACGAGGGCAGCGCGCAAACCGCGCTCGACGGCGTTCTCGCGGAGTTCTCGACCGAGACCGTCCTAACGGATCTCGTGCTGCCCTACCTGATCCTCGGTGAGCGCTGGGCGAGCGGCGAGGCGTCGGTGGGTCAGGAGCACTTCGCCAGCCAACTCATCCGAGGCAGGCTCCTCGGGCTCGCGAGGGGCTGGGATCGCGGCGCCGGCCCGCGTGCTCTCCTTGCCTGCGCCCCGGGCGAGCAGCCGATCTCGGGCTCATCGCGCTTGGCGTCGCCCTGCGCGCCCGAGGCTGGCGCATCACGTATCTCGGCCAGGACACGCCTATCGAACGCTTGCCGAGAGTGCCCGCTCGCTCGGGCCGCTCGCGATCGTGATCTCATCCGTCTCGCCCGACCGACTCTCGAGGTCGGGGCCGAGTTGCGACGGCTGGCGGGCATTGCCCGTGTGGCTCGCCGGGCCAGGCGCCAGCGAACTCTCGCCAAAGGGCGCGGGCACTCCCAGGTCGACCCGGTGACCGCGTGGACCGCGTGGCCGCCACAAGACCATGAGGCCTGCCTGAAACCCGTGACGTCCGTCGAACGGCGACCCCCGGCAGACCCGTCGTCGAGCCGACGCCACGGGGGGCGGGATGCTCGCCGCGAGCTACTGGCGTGAGGTCGAGGCGACGACGCGCCGCTTGTGCGGGCGGCGCTGTTGCCGGAGGCATCGATGTTCGCTATTCGGTCGAGGCCCCGTCCTCATCAGGCTCGGACGTCCTGCCGTCAGCGCCGACCCCACATCCGTCACGTGCACGTACCCCATCGTCGACAGGTTTCTCGTGAGCCGGCCGGCGGGGCGCTCGCGCTTGAGCTCAATGTCCGGTCGTTCTGCGCTGCACGACGGATACGTCCCGCTTGCGGGCCGCTCTATTTTCAGGTGCGGCTCGCTGCTTCCTGATCAGCGCCGCCTTGCGCGACTCGGCCGGGACGCCGATGAAGTCGCGTCTTTGGCGCGACCGCCCATCGGCCGCTCTGCTGCCGGTTTTGGCGCGCTCGCTGACGTCGTCGCGCTGTCGCGACGCGACGGGAGGGCGCGGAGTGACTGGTTGCGGGCCGCGGGCACGCAATCTCCAGCTTCGGGGATCGACGTCGCTACTACTCGTGCCTCGCTCGGCCGCGTGACTTCGAGGGCGCGATCTCGCGCGGCAGGTCCGAGGAGGCTGGGCGGGCCGGGCTTAGCACTCATCTACTGGGCGGCTCGGGACGATTCTCCTGAGCTGTCTACGCCCTCCGTAGCGACTCGAGACCGAGAGGAGTCGCCTCTGGTGCCGTCCCGCTGACCACGCTGCGAGCCGCGATCGTCATCGGCCGCCGCAGCGCCGGCTTCACAACGATCGCCGCGCTCGTGGACCGCCTGCCGGCAATGGTGTGCCCGCGCTGGGTCGGCGTACGTACCCAGCCGATCGCCATCGTGGACGTCGTCGAGTACCTCGCCGGTGTCTGCGGTCTTCCCAGGCGATCGGGGCGAGCTTCGATATTGGCGGGCCCGACGTGATGACCTACAGGGAGATGATCGAGCGGGTTGGGACCGAGCGCGGCAAACGGCCGCTGATCGTGGAAGTCCCCGTGCTCACGCCCCGCCTCTCGTCGTACTGGCTCCACCTCGTGACGCCTGTGAAGGCCTCGGTCGCCCGTCCGCTGATCGAAGGTCTGCGAAACGAGACCGTCGCGAAGGACGAGCGCATCCGGGAACTGCTCCCCTTCGAGCTCACGCCGTTCGACATAGCGGCGCGAGCCGCGCTCGACGGCTAATCGGAGCTTCGGTCACGGCGCTCGGATTCACCGCGCCGGCATGTACACCGGAGGTAAATGAGCGCGGAGCCGATCCCCGGCCGATAGGAGCTGCACGATCATCCCAACCGGACGATGATCGTCAGAAGCCCGGCGCCCGGCAGGGCGCGTTGGTGGGTTGCCGGTGCTCGTCGTCGCGCCAGCGCTTCCCGCCACCGCCGAGGGCGCCGCGTTGGGGGGAAACGAGGGAGGGCCCGGCAATAGCCGGGCCCTCCGTCGAATGCGGTGCGGTCGAGCTACGCGACCAGGACGCGGTCGCTATGAGCGACTACCCGGCCGCTCGTGATCTTGGGCTCGTTGGGGATCAAAGTCTCGAACTTCTCGTCGCGGATCCAGGTGGCGACGACGTTCGTCGACTCCTTGCCCTGCTCAGGCGTCTCGAAGAGACCGAGCGAGCTGAAGACGCCGTTGTCGGCCTCGATCAGGTAGTAGCCCGCGAACCCGGGTAGCTTCTCCAGCTTCGGGACCAGCGTCTCGTTGACCTTGCCGGTTAGCTCGGCCGTGCGATTCTGGTCCACACCGTCGTAGCGGCGGATGGTCGCATGCATGTGATGCTCCTTCGCTCTTCGTTCAGGCAGAAAACCCGATTGAGCTCCCTGATGCGCTCAGGCCTGATGTGACAACTCGAAGAGGAAGTGCAGAGCCTCGACGGCTTTGATGCCAGGACGAACGCGCTCAGCCACTGTAGCCGCGATTCGTGCGCCGTGCAGAGCTGACGTGAAACCGCCGACTGCTCGGGGTCTCTCTTGGGCGTGTCTCTGCGCCGCAATAGCCTCCGCGTCCCGATGACCCGAAATCTCCTGGACACCGAGCCTGGGCCGCTCCCACGGCGGCCAACACTTTGTAACAGGTAGCACAATTTATGCTAGAGTGGGTGGCGCGTAAGACCTAGCGCGGCAGCCGCCGAGGCCTCACGGCATCACTCCTCCTCGACTCCCGAACCGGGCCTGAGTGCAAGGGAAGAGCGAACTGCTCTTCAGGTGAGTCCTGACTCGATCCGGCCTGAGCACTTGTGCTCCGGGCGGATCGACAAACAAGGCGGGGTGTGAGATGACGAGGTTCCTTCATTGGCGCAAGATGACCTGGGCGATCCTGCTCTGGTGCGTGGCGGCCACCGGGTGGCTGATCGCCGGCGGTGCTGTTGTGCCGAGCTTGCTGATGTGGTCGTTCGGAACCGCTCTTCTGACGCTTGTCTGGTTCGTCACCCGGCCGCTCTGGCGTCAGGGCCACGGCGTCCGCATTCGTCGGCTACGAACGCCCGACAGCGCGCCGGTCCGCAGCTTCGACAGCTTGTCGACCGGGCATTAGCCGGGCAGACCCGCGCGGCTGGAAGAGCCTGTGCTGATCACCGCCCGCCGCCGACCCTTGGCTCCGGGAGGGAAGGGGCTCCCTCCGTCACCTAGAAGTTGCGGTCCGGTTCGCAGCTGGCCTTCGGCAAATCTCGTTCAATTCGCCGCGTGCTCGCCCGCCTCGCGCGCGTTTCAGGCTGACGCTGCTTGATCGAGTCGCCCTTCGCGGTCTGCTCCTGACGTGGCGTCGCGATCGCGGGGAGGGCCGCCATGCCAATCGAGACACAGCGCCGTGGCGTCGTCGCGTAGCTGGCCGCCGCTCGCCTGGAGGACCTCCTGGGTGAGGTGCTGCACCGCCTCGCGGGCGTGCATGTCCATGCTCGCGGTCAGGATGGCGGCGATGTTCATGCTCGCGGCGTCGCGCTCCAGCATGCCGTCGGTGACGAACATCAGCCGGTCGCCCACCTCCAATGGCAGCGCCTGCACCCGGTAGCCGCGTCCGGGCTCCAGGCCGAACGGGCGGTCAGCCTCCAAATGAACGCGCTCGACCTGCCCGGCCCGCAGCCGCAGCGGCGGCGGATGGCCGGCGTTGACGATTCCCGCCCTCGCGCTGGCCAGGTCAATCCGCACGAGCAGGCCGGTAACGAACTGGCCTTCGCCCGCCTGCTCGGCCAGCGCATCATTCGCCAGCCGCGCTTGCTCGGCAAGCTCAACCCCTCGCCGACGGGCGTTGCGTAGACCCCCGACCAGCACAGTCGCCAACAGGGCGGCATCCATCGTGTGGCCCATCGCGTCGGTCATCGACACGTGCAACGTGTCTCGCTCCAGCGAAAAATCGAACGTGTCACCGCCGATCTCACCCGCCGGTTGCAGCCAGGCGGCGAGGGTGAACTGCCCGGCCTCGCAGGTAAAGGCACCAGGCAACAGCCGATGCTGGATCTCCGCCGCCAACGACAACGGAACTGAGCGCTGCCCCCACTCGAAGAGGTCGGTGTACCGGCGGTTCGCAATCACCACATAGGCCAAGAAATGCGCCGCCAGAGCAACATCGGCCACCGTCTGCTCAACCGGGAACTCCTCCAGCCCCAACTCCAAGACACCGACCGCCTCGCCGCGGCTGGTTACCGGCGCGAACAAGCGAGCGCGGCCATCCTCGACGACCACTTCAACGGCCTGGGCTTGCCAACGCCCGCCCGTGCGGCGTCCCAATCAACGGCACCCGCTCCGCGGTTTCCTTCCCCTGCAACGCAGGCCCCTTCCCGCCCGAGTGGCCCAATCGGATCAGCGACCGCCCACTGAAGTCGGCGATCAGAAAGCTGACCTCGCGGGCACCGATCGCTTCAGCCAGCGCGGCAGCGAGCACATCGACAGCCGCCACCGGCGGCGCCGCCTCGACCGCAGCCAGCAATGAATTCAAGTTCAACGGTGATCGCCGACCCTCACCCATCACGCCCCCAACCTAACGCGACCGTCGCCAACACCGAGTCGTCAGCGGGCCCGTAAGGTCGGTGTCAGGATGACCGCGCCGGAGAGGTCGACGACCTCTGGCTGGAGCGCGATGAAGGGCCTGCTGCGAATCGGCTGAGCCGCCGTCGCGACCGCGGTCGGCACCGCGAAACGCGGAGTGCTAGGCTGATTCCGGCGGCGCCTCATCGAATGGCGCGGCGAGTCACCGCGCGGGGCCAAAGCCTTGGCCCCGCGGAAGGTCCGCCCTTAGCGAAGCGGGTTGGAGCAGTACCTGGCTGGCCTCACGCAATGGCCGGCGACGAAGCTTCGAGCCCGGAGGACCACATGGTGGAGATTCGCGTTGCCGTTGCGGACGCGACGGGCGTTCACGCCCTCGTGCGGCGGCTGGCCGGCGTATTCGACCGGTCATCGGTCACGTTCGATGGCCGTCGCAAGGAAGTCAGGGTTCGGTCGGAGTCGGAGTCGCGCACCGTCGTCCTCGTTCTCGACGCTGTCGAGGCGTGGCTCGCGGAAGACGGCGTCGAGTCGGCGAAGCTGTCGATCGGCGATCGCTCGTACACGATGGTAGGCTCCGTCCCGATCACGAGCAGCCCGTGATGGTCGACCGAGAGCGAGGGATTCGCCGTCGGGCGCTCGCCGCGCCGGCGATCTCGTCTTCCGTCGAGGGAGCATCGACGGTGGCCGGCGCCTCATGACCGTGATCGAGGACACCGAGTCGAGTTCGAGTCGCGCGAGGAGGCATCGCCCCAGGACCGATCAATGTCCCCAATCGTTCGCGGGGGCGGAGCATCGCCTACCCTTCGAGCAGGGCCTCAGGCGCCTCGGCCGTTCGGCCACGCGCCAGGCTGACGCTGCTCGCCGGATCAGGAGCTCTCGCACTTGCCTTGTCGATCCTGGCTGCCCGTCGCTTCGCCGATACGCCGTGGCCGCTCTCGCGCGGGGATCCCGGCCTCCTCACGGCGGCGGGGCTTCTCTTCCTCGTCGCGTACGCCCTCAAGATCTACGCGTGGCGACGGCTCTTCGCGGCGGACGAGCGCCCGCAGACGCGTGCGCTCGCGGCGGCGACCGGAGGCGCCTCGATCGTCGGGCTCGCCCTCCCCGGCCGGTGCACCGACGTCGTCCGGATCGCGATCGTCAACCGCTACCCGGGCTGTCCTGCCGGCGTGCGGACGCTCTGCCTCTCGCATCGTCGTTCTCGGCCTGATCGAGATCGCCGCCCTGGCCCCGCTCGCGCTTGCGTTGGCTGTCGTGCCAGGCCACTCGAGCGCCGTGCGCGGCGGGCTGATCCTTCTTGCCGGGGTTGGATTCGCAGCCGCCGCCTTCGTCGCAGTGCTGCCGCGAATGGCCACACGCGGGCGGCTCGCGCGCTCTCGGCTCGGCCGCTGGCTCAGGCCGCGCACGACCTCGCTGCGAGCTGCTTCGGGAGCATGGGCGCTCGTCTCTGTGTCCTGGCTCGTCCGGGCAGTCGCGCTACTGCTCCTTCTCGGAGCGCTCGGGGTCGGCTTCTCGTTCGCGCTCGCGGTCCTCTACCTCTCCGCCGGCGCGGCAGCGGGAGCGCTGCCGATCGGCCCCGCGGGCGCGACCAAGGCCGGCGCCGGCGCCGCGGCGCTCATCGCCTCGGGTGTCGGGGCCTCGCAGGCGCTCGACGTCGCCCTGGCCGGCCAGGCACTAGGGGTGCTGTGCGGAGTCGCGATCCTCCTCTACGCGGCCGCTTGGCATGTTCGCACCCGATTCGCGCCGACTCGGGCCGCGGCACGATCGAAGCCGCACCCCGCGCGCGACGAGCTCGAGGTCGAGCTCGTCTTGCCGTGGCTTAACCCGGCCGCTCGGAAGGAGTCGGCGGCTGCGTAATTGGCGGCAGCAGCAGGAGATGGCTGTCGACGATCGCCGCGGCCACGCTCGGCGAGCTTGTGGCCGTTGTGCTGGGAGTGATTACGGAGCATCTCGAACGCCTTGTCGGCGTCGATCGCGTGGCGGGCCATCAGGATCCCCTTCGCCTGCTCGATCAGCGCCCGGCGCCCGAAGGCTCCTTGCAGGCTGTGGTACTCGGTGAAGCGCTGCAGGGTGATGTCGATCGCGCTCTGCAGCTCCTCAGGCGTGCGTGTCGACGATGTAGGCGAAGACGCCGCGTTTGGCCGCCTCATGGACGTAGGCGGGGTCCCTGGCCGAGAGCAGCGCGATCACGGGACAGGCGGACTCGTGGACGATCTTCGCGATCAGCTCGAGCGCGTGCTCTGAGGAGAGGCCGAGTCCCGACGAGCGCGACATCGGGCCGTTCTCGCGCGGTCACCGCGCCGACCTCGCCGACTTCGACCTCGCGCGCGATCACCTCGTGCCCGAGCCCGGCGACGACCTGGGCGAGCAACTCGAGCCGGTCACGCCGCTCGTTCGCGATCAGGACACGCAGATGCTGAATCTCGTCCTCGAGCACCGCAACCGTTCAATTTAGCGCGGGTCGACGGCCAGCGGGGAAATACGAGCTAGACTTGGTGGTTGCGGCGCCTTAATCGGCGCAGCGAACTATCTCCGCCGGGCCAGAAGCAGTCGGCCCCGCGGCAGGTCCGCCCTCACCAGCGTAGGTCGGAGCAAGGTGGCCGGCGTATGTCCTTGTCGGCGATGAAGCTCTCACGCTGAGGGAAGGACCCAGAAAATGAAGCTCTCCCCGCGCCCACCATCATGACGAGGAGAATCGAACCCGCGCGAAAGCATGGGCCGTTCGATCCGCGCTGGCTGACTGCCCGACCGGTGAGGGAAGTTGAGCAGCCCGAGCAAGCGCGGCCCGCGGCGATCACGTGGGCAGCGGTGCAAGCATGGGAAGGAGAAGGGGGCGCGCTGCTGCCAGAGGAGCGGCCGACGAACCGGAAGACGCGCGAGCGTCGCAGCGCGGACGCCGCGGGGGCCGGCGGCGCGGCCGTGCGTCCGCGTCTTGTCTCTGCTATCGCGCGATCGCCACAGCCGCGAACCTGAGCGCTCCGTGGCCCACAACCTCAGGGCTTGCGGCCGCCACGCTCCCCAGAAGCCAACGCGCGCCACAAATCCAGATCTTCAAAGTACGAGAGGGAGGCATGTGATGAATCTGCAGCCACTTGGTGATCGCCTGATCGTCGAGGTCCTCGAGGAGGAGGAGTTGACGTCGAGCGGCATCGTGCTGCCCGACACGGCGAAGGAGAAGCCGCAGCGCGGCCGCGTGCTCGCGGTCGGCCCGGGCCCGCGCGACGAGGACGGCGAGTACATCAAGATGGACCTCGAGACGGATGACGAGATCATCTTCTCGAAGTACGGCGGCACGGAGATCAGGCTCGGCACCGACGAGGTTCTGATCCTGCGCGAGTCCGACGTCCTGGCGAAGGTCGTCGGCGACCGCGAGCCCGTCGGTGCGAAGGCCTAGAGAGAGACCAACTGAGTTAGGAGAGAGTCATGGCTCACAAGGAGCTCAAGTTCAACGAGGATGCGCGCCGGTCGCTGGAGCGGGGCGTCAATATCCTCGCGGACGCGGTCAAGGTCACCCTTGGCCCGAAGGGGCGCTACGTCGTGCTCGACAAGCAATACGGCGCGCCCACGATCACCAACGACGGCGTCACGATCGCGCGCGAGATCGAGGTCGAGAACGCGTTCGAGAACCAGGGCGCCCAGCTCGTGCGCGAGGTCGCGACGGCGACGAACGACGTGGCGGGCGACGGCACGACGACGGCGACCGTGCTCGCGCAGGCGATCGTCCGCGAGGGCCTGAAGAACGTCGCCGCCGGGCGCGAACCCGATGGGTCTCAAGCGCGGCATCGAGACGGCGGTGGACGCGGTCGTCGCCGACCTGACCAAGCAGTCGAAGAGCATCGACGGCAGGGAGGACATCGCCCGGGTCGCGACGATCTCGGCGCGCGAGCGTGAGATCGGCGACGTGATCGCGGACGCGATCGAGAAGGTCGGCAAGGACGGCGTCGTGAACGTCGAGGAGGGCCAGACGTTCGGGCTCGAGCTCGAGTTCACCGAGGGCATGCAGTTCGACAAGGGCTACCTGTCGCCGTACATGATCACCGACGCCGAGCGCATGGAGGCCGTGCTCGAGGACCCGTACATCCTGGTCGCGAACCAGAAGATCGGGGCCGTCAAGGACCTGCTGCCGGTGCTCGAGGCAGGTGATCCAGGCGGGTCGCCCGCTGCTGATCGTGGCCGAGGACGTGGAGGGCGAGGCGCTCGCCACCATCGTCGTCAACAAGCTGCGCGGCACCTTCACCGCCGTCGCCGTCAAGGCGCCGGGCTTCGGCGACCGCCGCAAGCGCATGCTCGAGGACATCGGAATCCTCAGCGGCGCCGAGGTGATCACCGAGGAGATGGGCCTCAAGCTCGAGAACACGAAGCTCTCGCAGCTCGGCCACGCCCGCCGCGTCGTCGATCACCAAGGACGACACCACGATCATCGACGGGGCCGGCGATGCCGAGGGCATCAAGGCCCGGATCAAGCAGCTGAAGTCCGAGATCGAGAACACCGACTCCGACTTCGACCGCGAGAAGCTGCAGGAGCGGCTCGCGAAGCTGGCCGGCGGCGTCGCCGTCGTCAAGGTCGGCGCTGCCACCGAGACGGAGATGAAGGAGAAGAAGCACCGCGTCGAGGACGCGCTGCAGGCCACCCGGGCCGCCCTCGAGGAGGGCATCGTCCCCGGCGGCGGCGTCGCGCTCCTGAACGCGATCGACGCCGTCAAGCTCGACAAGCTCGACGGTGACGAGCGGACGGGCGCGCAGATCATCGTGCGTGCGCTCGAGGAGCCGGTGCGCCAACTCGCCGACAACGCCGGCCTCGAGGGCTCCGTCGTCGTCGACAAGGTCCGCCAGGCCGCCAAGGGCAACGGCCTCAACGTCGAGACCGGCGAGGTCGAAGACCTGGTCAAGTCCGGCATCATCGACCCGACCATGGTCACCCGCTCGGCGCTGCAGAACGCCGCGTCGATCGCGAAGAACATCCTGATGACCGAGGCGATCGTCGCCGAGGCGCCCGAGAAGCAGACCGCCGGTGCCGGAATGCCCGGCATGGGCGGCATGGGCGGCATGGGCGACATGATGTAAGACAGCAGCTAAGGGGAAGGGCCGGCCAGAGGGCCGGCCTTCCCTATCGCGCCAGGGACTTCTCTGCGCCGGTACTTTGCTGCGCGGACCGGCGGGGTGTAGCAAGTGGGCGCACGCAAGACGGTGGAACTCGCGCTCGACGGCCGCGCGGTCACGCGCGCGTTGCAAAGACGGTCGGCTGGTCGTAGAGTCGCCCGCGCTCCTAATGAAAGGATCACGTGCCGACCTGGCTTTGGATCGTCCTCATCATCCTTATTGCGTTAGCCGCCTTTGGCTACTTTCGTCGGGGACGCACTAGATAGCCGCACACGGCGTCTTTCCGAAGCTCGACGGCAGCTGCTAGATGGCAAAACGGCCCGAAGGGGGCCGGTGGCGAGCCGAACGCGGCGGCGCTTCCCACGGCCCGCTCCGCATCGAAGCTAGCCAGGCGCGGGAAAGCGCGCCACTGGCGGTTTCGCTCCTTTCGGATTCTTGCGATCGACAGGAGGGCAAAGTTGTTACGCGTTCTCCCTGTCCTCGATGCGGTCGGCAAGCACGTGAAATGAACGTTGCACCGCGACGGCCAGGCCCATGAGCAGCTGATTCATCTCGTCCACCGGCGGCGTGACTCCAGATCCACCCGCAGCCTGCGCCTTTTCGTAGGCGGGCAGAGACTTGACCTCGCGTCGAAAGATCTCGTCTATCTCGCTCCCCAGCGCCATTTGCCGCCTCCCGTTCGGATCGCGGGAACACTAGTAGAACAGGCCGCTGAAACGGGCGCGCCCACGAGATATTCACCGTGGATCCGGTCGGCTAGAGCGGGTCCGCGATTCCATTGGCAACGGCATAGAGTCGTCCCATGAACAGCTTCATCGCAAGGATCCGTGGCTGGTTGCGGCTCGGTAACAAGGCTTAACCTCGCTTACGCCCCAGAACCGATACGATGGTTCTACTGGCCCTGCACGTCAGGTTCCGGCCCAAGCCCGCAATACACCAACGCGCGAGTGCGCGCGAGGCGAAGAGCTTTAGGGCGAACGGACTTCCTTGTAGGGCCAGCCTTGCGGCGCAGGCCGTCGCATTGTCCGGCGCGTGGCTGCAAGATGGCTGCGGTCACGGCATGATCCTGTGCTGACGATGGACGGCAAGCCCCGCACCTCGCTGTCGTAGATAGCCGCGACACGCACGCCGGCATCGTCCGGTCAAGTAGGCGTCGTGGCGTCGCGTGGCGCGCGTTCGTGCGCGAGCCAGATGCGCGTGGGTGACAGCTGGGCGACCGTCACGGCGGCGTCGTTTCCGGGAGCGTCGAACGCGCTCCAGGTATAGGCGACGTCGCCGGCGACGACCACCAGGCCGTCGTCGGTCTCGACCAGTACCGATTGATGCCCCGGCGTGTGGCCCGGCGTCGGAACGACGCGAAGTCCAGGCAGAACTTCCTGTTCGCCCTCGAGCTCCACGTAGGTCGCGCCCTCGAACTCGACCCACTGCGCGATCGTGTAGCCCTCTGCGCGGGCCGCCTCGCGCTCGAGCCGCTGCACGTAGATGGGCGTCCCGGCGAAGAGGCGGTTTCCGCCGCAGTGGTCGAAGTGCAGGTGCGTGTTGATCACACACGCCACGTCCCGAGGGATCGCATCCGGATCGAAGCGCGGTGACCACTCCTCGTCCAGCTCCGGTGTCGAGTCGATCAAACCGGTGTCGACCAGCACGCGGCCCTGCGGGTGCTCGACCACGTGCAGGAAGCCGGGCCAGCGTTGCCCGTCCACGAGCACGTCGCCGTAGCGGATCGCACGAACGTCGGCGAGTCGCATCAGCTTCCACTTCTCGAAGCAGACGAGCGAGAGCCACATGGATGCAGGCGCTCCTCTGACGATTCAGGTCAGTCGTTGCTGTACGAGCTGGGGTTTGCGGCGTCGAGCTGGCGGGTCGGGTGCCGGTGAGCGTTCGACGCCGCCAGGCGTCGCGGCGTCGCGTGCCGAGCGTTCGTGCGCGAGCCAGATGCGCGTGGGTGAGAGCCGGGCGACGGTCACGGCGGCGTCGTTTCCGGGAGCGTCGAACGCGCTCCAGGTGTAGGCGACGTCGCCGGCGATGACCACCAGGCCGTCGTCGGTCTCGACCAGCACCGATTGATGCCCCGGCGTGTGGCCCGGCGTCGGAACGACGCGAAGTCCAGGCAGAACTTCCTGTTCGCCCTCGAGCGTCCACGTAGGTCGCGCCCTCGAACTCGACGCCGACTGCGCGATCGTGTAGCCACTCTGCGCAGGCCGCCTCGCGCTCGAGCCGCTGCACGTAGATCGGGCGTCCCGGCGAAGACGGCGGTTTCCGCCGCAGTGGTCGAAGTGCAGCGTGTGTGTTGATCACGCACACCACGTGCCCGAGGGATCGCATCCGAGATCGAAGCGCCCGGTGACGACGTCGGCTCGTCCAGCTCGCGGGATCGAGTCGATCAAACGGTGTCGACCAGCACCGGCCCGCGGTGCCGACAGGTGCAGGGAGGCGGAGCCGAGGGCGATCAGCGGCGCCTCCGGCCCGAGCACGGCCCCGAACGAGAGCGTGCCGAGCGCGGCGAGAGCTACACCCGGGGCGTACCGAAGCGGCGTCACGCCTCCGCCGATGCCTGCGAGCGGGCTGTGGCCCCCATCGCCCGGCAGCAGCGTCCGCGCCGCCACGACCACCGCGCGCCCACCACCGGTAGGCCGATCACGAGGAACCATGGCGGTTTGGACGAGCCGGTCGAGCAGGTCGGTCCACAGCCGGTCCTCGAGCCAGTGCACGAGCGCGAGGAAGACGGCCGACAGCAACGCGGCGGGGATCCGATCACGGCTCCCAGCAGGACCAGCTGCAGATATGCGCGACCGGACAGGCTCACTTCCGGCCTCGCTGCGCTCACGCGCACACCCTGATCGGACGGGCATGCCCGCAGCCATGCGAGGCCCGCCGACCGCATATGTAGATTCGCGCGCAACCGAACCGGAGGTCGGATCAATGGCTCAGCTGGAGAGATATCAAGCCGAGTGGGAGCGCTACGCCGCCGAGCTCCTCGGCACTTTCGTGCTGGTGTTTGCGGGCTGCACCGCGATCGTGGGCGGAACGCAGGACAGCCCGCCCATAGTCCTGCTCGTCGCGGCGTTCGCCTTCGGCATCGCGCTCCTCGCCGGCCTCTACGCCTTCGGCGAGGTCTCGGGCGGCCACTTCAACCCCGCCGTCTCGTTGGCGATGTTCCTGGACAAGCGCCTGCCGGTCTACGACATGGTCGGCTACTGGGTCGCGCAGTTCGCGGGCGGGATCCTGGCCGCGCTCGTGCTCCTGATCGGAACGTCGCAGGATCAGGTGGCCTCGACCGCGACGGTTCCAGGCTTCGAGGGCAAGGGCACCGCCTTCCTGATGGAGTTCGTCTTCACGGCGATCTTCGTGACGGTGATCCTGCAGGCGAGCGCGAGCTTCAAGTTCGGCAGCAGTGCGCTGATTGCGATCCCGCTCACGCTCGTCGCGGTGCACCTGGCCGCGATCCCGTTCAGCGGCTCGTCGGTGAACCCGGCGCGCACGTTCGGGCCCGACCTGGTCGGCAACGTCTGGGACGGCATCCTCATCTACTTCACCGCGCCACCCCTGGGCGCGATAGCCGCGTGGGCGGCCCACACGTACATCGTCAAGGGCCTCGTCCCGCCGCCGGAGGCAGCGGTCGCCGAGGTGCTGGAGGAGCCGCCGCCTACGACCGCGAGCTAGCCGCCGTCAGATACCTCGGCTGCGGTACGACCGCGTGCCGAACAGGAAGCCCAGGATCGCGATGATCGCGAGGATCACGAGCACCCAGAAGGTGATCTTCAGGATCGTGCCGAGACCGAGAATCAGCGCCAGCAGGATGAGGAGGACGATCCAGATCATCGGGGCGGGGTTATACCCGGCTCGTGCGACGGAAACACGGGAGCTAGAGCGCGACCTCACGGCGCACGACGCCCGCGCGCTCGTGCCGGGCCTCGAGCCCGAGTGTCCCGCCCTCTGGCGCCTCGACCACCCATTCCAGCTTCGCCCGGTCGCTCGTGCCCTGGTCGGTCCCCCACCACAGCGCACTTCGCAGGTGGACCCGACCCTCGAGCTCGCCGGCCTCCTGCTTCGGCTCGCCGGCCACCACGCGGGCGCCCTCGGGCAGCGTCAGCTCGACCTCGATCGGGCGCACGGCCTTGCGCTCGAGGGCGCGCTGGCTCACGTACGTCGGGAGCCAGCCGGTGTTCTCGAGCACGAGCCGCACCAGGTGCCGTCCGCCGCCGAGGGCCTCGACGTCGAGCGACCTGATCGCAAGGAGCGGTGAGACGAGCAGGTGCCACAGAGCCCAGTCGGAGTGCGGCGCGATCTCCGCTTCGAGGAACTTGAACGGCACGTTGGCCCAACATGCCGGGACGTCCCAGCCGCCCAGCTCGACCCGCCCGAGCTGGGGATGGTCGTACGGATACCAATCGACGTAGCCGGCACTGTCGAGCTCGCGGTCGGCCCAGCGGAGCAGCTTGAGGTCGTCCTCGGCGGTGTGGTCGCGCAGCCACTCGATGAAGTGGTAGTCCTCGATCCCGGCCTGGCGTTGCGGGCTCCAGAACTCGGTCGTCCACGAGAAGACGCCGACGTGGTCGTAGAGCCAGTCGTGCGCGGAGCCGTGGATCGACTCCTTCGGCTCGTACTTGAAGTCGTGGTAGACGGCGACGGCGGGGTAGCCGGTCAGCTTCGTCGCTTCCTCGCCGAGCAGCTTGTACGTCCGCAGGTCGTTCGGCGGGAAGTGCTCGTCGGGGTAGCCGGCGTAGGGCCGCAGGTGGACGCCGCTGAAGGTGTGGTAGGCGACGTGGCCCGTGATGTTCGGTCGGTCGACGACCGCCTGCACCATCGCCCGGATCTCCGGCTCTGACGTCGGGTAGGGGCCGGCGCCGCGCTGCTCGCTCTCGGTCGCCCACTCGTAGGGGAAGTTGCGGTTCAGATCGAGCCCCTCGAGCGGCGGCGCCACCTTGATCGTGGTGCCGTCGTAGTTCTTGATCATCCCCTCCCAGAGGAGCCGGTAGTGCTCGCCGCCGGGGCCGTCGTCCGGATCGCGGCGGACGAGGAGCCGGGGCTCGTCCGGATGCGGCTTCCACGCGCCGTTGTCGTCCGCGAGCCGCATCATCAGGATGCGTCCGTCGCCGTCGATGTCCTCTTCGTGCAGGCCGTCCGCGGGATCGACCCGCGGCCAGGGACGCACGCTCGACCGGACGAACCGCGGCCGGTCGGCCAGCGCGAGCTCGGCTCCGTCGGGGTTGAGGCGCGGCAGGACGTAGAACGCGCGCGTGTCCAGGCAGCGCGTGACCCGCTCGTCCTCCCCGTATTCGGTGAGCAGCTTGTGGAGGAGATGGAGCGCGGCCGTGCAGCCGGTGACCTCGACCGCGTGGATGTTGGCCTCGACCAGGAACGCAGGCTTCTCCAGAGCGGGCCCGGTCGCGAGCGACGTGACCGTGACCAGCCAGATGTCCCGGCCTTCCCAGGACTTCCCGATCGACTCCAGCTGGAGCAACTCGGGCGCCTCGTCGGCCCACGAGCGCAGAAGGTCGGTCAGCTCGTCGTACCGGTGGAACCGGTCATAGCCGACCGCTGCAGGCACGGTTGGCGCTAGGCCCCGAGCTCTGCAAGCAACGGCCGCGTGTCGTGCGGGTCGGCGCCGAGCCGCGCGGCGATCTCCTCGCTCGTCGGCCGGGTGCCCTCCCTGAACAGGTCGCGCAGCATCTCGCCCGTCTCGGGACGGCGCCACCAGTCCCGGCCGACCTCGCGGATCAGGTGGTCGCGCAGCTGCGCTGCGCGGATCCACGCGCGCAGGTAGTCGGCCGAGTAGAAGCCGGCGTCCATGTCCGCGAGGAACGCGTCCGTCCGGTAGCGGACGCCGCTCGCGGCGGTCAGCCGCTCCGAGTAGCCGTCCGACGTTCCGCCGTCCTCGGGGAAGCGGTCCCAGAAGTCGAGCTCGAACTGGAGCTTGGCCGTGTAGCGCCGGAAGAGCAGCGCCTCGAGGAAGACCGTGGCCTCGGCGTTCTCGGCAGCCTGATCGTCCGAGAGGCCGAAGTAGCGGGCGTGCCACTCGGGCTCGCGGGAGATCGCCTCGAAGATGTACGAGTAGATCTCGGTGAGCGCGTGGTCGCGCGAGAGGCTCCGGAAGGTGTAGGGCAGGTCGGGGTCGCAGTTGCCGTAGTGCAGCGCGTGGCCGGCCTCGTGCAGGAACGCCTGGTAGTCGTGCAGGCCGCCCTGCGCGCGCGTGATCAGGTGGACGACGCGCGGCGGGTCGGAGGCGATCACGCACGCCCGCGGCGACTTCTGCGGACGGTCGTCGAGGTCGAGCTTGATGTTCGGCTCCTGCGAGAGGTCGAAGCCGAGGTGGTTGAGGGTGTCGAGGCACACCTCGACCGCGCGGTCCTTTCCGTAGGTCTCCTCGAGCGGCGAGAGCCGGCGCAGGTAGCCCACGTGGTAGGACGAGGGCACCGGAGGCAGGTCGGGCCCGAGCAGCTTCGCGAACCAGCGCTCCCGGAGGCGGTCGTAGACGCCGTCGGCCGCGGCGCTCGTCTCGCCGAGGACGTCCGCTAGCCGGCGCAGCGAGATGCCCTTTTCCTCTTCGTTGCGCGCCACGGCGTCGGGCTCACCAGAAAGCTCGGCGTCGAGCTCCTCGCCCGCCCGCAGCAGCTCGAGGCGCTCCTCGTTGAACGACGCCGACGCGTCGCCGTGGATGCTGCCGAGCTCCTCGCGATCGGGATACTCGTCGAGGACGGCGAGGCGCGCCTGCGCGGTACGGAGGGGCATCTCCTCGCCCCGGAAGGTCACGCGGGCAGCCAGGATCTCGTTCTCGAGGACGTCCTCGCGCTCGGCCAGCTCCGCGGTGATCACGCCGGACTCGCAGGCCTTGCGCAGCCGGTAAAGGCGCTCGCGCTCGTCCTCCGAGGCCTCGGCCTCCGCCGCGCGCAGCGCGTCGAGCTGCTCGCGCGAGAACAGGTCGGCGTAGCGAGAGACGATCGCGGCCTGCTCGGAGACCTCCTTCTCGCCCACGCGAACCGCCCGGCCCTCCTCCGAGCGCTCGAAGACGTAGCGCTGGAGGCGCGACTCGTACTCGGCGGGTGTTCGGACTGCAGCGACGCTCATCGGGCGTCGAATTGTTACACGCGCGACCCGGTTCGCCGTCCGCCGATCCGGCGTACCGTCTCGCCGAGCTCCTCGATCGCGAACGGCTTGGAAATGACGGCGTCCGCGGTCGCCTCCTCGCGCGGCGCGCGCTCCTGCGGGCTCCCGGTCAGCAGCGCGACTGCCACGTCGGGCCTGTCACGGCGCAGCTCTCGCAGCAGGTCGACCCCCCGTTCCTTGCCGAGATGGAGGTCGAGCAGCACCACCTTCACCGGCTCGGCTCTGACGAGTCCGCGGGCCTCATCGAGGTTGGACGCCTCGACGACCCGGTGTCCCTCGAGCTCGAGATTCACCCGACACAGAAGACGTATCGCAGCGTCGTCGTCAACGACGAGCACCGTCATGCCGCACCCCCCCAATTGGCTGGTCGGATTGTAACCGTATCCCTGCCGCCGTCCAGCGCGTTTACTTTTTGGAAATGAGAAACGAGGAGGTCAGGAGTCCCCCTGAGCGCGTGCGGCTCGAGCTGGAGGTCCCGCGCCCCAGTCCGCGCTACCGCGTGCTCGCCTGGCAGAGGTTCCAGCGAGCGCTCGACCCGCTTGCGCCGCCTAGGCCGCTGCGTCGGCCGCGCGTCGGATCCGGCTGAGCGACGCGTCCCGGCCGAGCAGCTCGAGGCTTTCGAACAGCCCCGGCGACACCGTCGACCCGGTGACCGCGACGCGGATCGGCTGGAACGCCTGTCGCGGCTTGAGCCCGAGCTCGTCGGCGGTCGAGCGCAGCGCCTGCTCGATCCGCTCCGCATCGAACGGCTCGAGATCGGCGAGGGCGTCGGCGGCGGCGGCGAGCATCGCCCGGCCCTGTTCGTCGAAGCCGTCGACGGCCTCGACCGGCTCGAACAGGAAGCGGACGAAGTCGGGGAACCGTCCGAGCGTCTCGATCTTCTCCTGCGCGAGCGGCGCCGCCTGACGGACGAGCGCCGTGTCCCAGTCGATCCCCTGCTCGCGGAGGTACGTGGTCACGACGTCGGCGTACTCCTCGACGCTCAGGGCGCGTAGGTAGACGCCGTTCATCCAGTCGAGCTTCTGGTAGTCGAATGTCGCCGGGCTCGACCCGACACGCTCGAGCGAGAATCGCTCCACCAGCTCGTCCGGGCTCATGATCGTCGTCTTGTCGTCGTAGCTCCAGCCCAGCAGCGCGAGGAAGTTCACGAGCGCCTGCGGCAAGTAGCCCTTGTCGCGGAACTCCTCGACGGTCACGGCACCGTGCCGCTTGGACAGCTTGCGGCCGTCGCCGCCGTTGACGTTCGGCACGTGCGCGTACACGGGGAGCTCGGCGCCGAGCGCCCGCAGGATGTTGATCTGCTTCGGGGTGTTCGGGATGTGGTCCGGCCCGCGGATCACATGCGTGATCCCGTCGAGCGCGTCCTCGATCGGCGAGGCGAAGTTGTAGGTCGGGCGCCCGTCGGAGCGCACGATCACGAGGTCCTCGATCGTCTCGTTGGGGACCTCGACGCGGCCGAGCACGACGTCGTCCCAGGCGGTGACGCCCTCGTCGGGCATGCGGAAGCGGATCGCGCCCTCGTCCTCGTAGGCGCTGCCGGCCTCGACTAGGCGCTGCGCCTCCTGCTGCGCGTGCTCCATTCGGTCGAGCTGGAACGTCACCGGACCGTCCCAGTCGAGCCCGAGCCAGCGCAGCGACTCCTGGATCTGGTCGGTCGCCTCGGCGACCTCGCGGCCGGTGTCGGTGTTCTCGATCCGCAGACGGAACTCGCCGCCCTGGTTCCGCGCGAACAGCCAGTTGAACAGGGCGGTCCGGACGTTGCCGATGTGCAGGAACCCGGTCGGGCTCGGAGCCATGCGGACGCGGACGGGAGCGCTCATCGCGCCATCGTAGGCGGATGCCGGGGGCCCAGGGGCTTCGCCTGCGCTCGAGCCGGCCCCTGTCTAGGGCCAGTCGGGCGGCCGCGGCTCCTGCCGCTCGAGCGAGCTCCAGTCCTCGCGCACGGGCGACCAGACCTCGACTGCGAGCGCGCCCTCCGGCCCCGTCTCGACCTCGTGCGGGACGTTCGCGAGTATGCGCCAGGTGCCGCCCGGCCGGATCTCGCGGGTCTCGTCGTCGACCCGGAGCGTGAACGAGCCGCGCACCAGCACGCCCATCTGCTCGTTTTCGTGCCGGTGCTCGGGGACACGGCTGTGCGGTGCGAGCTCGATCAGGCCGAGCGTGACCTGCTCGCCGTGGATCGCGCGCGCGACCACGCCCTCCCAGATCTGCTGTGGGGCGATGTCGGCGAGCTCGGTGAACGGTGTGGCGTCGTCCATGCGCGCTCCGCGATCATGCCTGAATGGTCGCCCGCGTCTGGCACGGCTGGACCCGTGAGGCGGACGCCGACGCCTATGCCGAGCTGCTGCGCTCCAAGGTCTTCCCGCAGGCGGCGACGGCCGTCCCCGGGTTCCGCGGCGGCTACGTGCTCCGCCGAGAGGACGGCGCCGAGGTCGAGTTCGAGATCATCACGCTCTTCGACTCGCTCGACTCCGTGCGCGGCTTCGCCGGCGACGACTACGAGGTGCCGGTGATCGAGCCGGAGGCGGGCCGGCTGCTCACCCACGGCGACGAACGCGCCGTCCACTACGAGGTGGCCGTCACGCCGTTCTAGAAGGGCACGTCGAGCGCCTTGCAGAGGAACCGCATCAGCGGCGCCCCAGCCCGGCAGACCTGCGTGTACTCGTCGACGAACCCGGGCGCGACGACGACGTTCTCGCTCAGGCGCGTCGAGCCGAAGAAGCTCTTCCGCCTGAGGTCGTCCGCGAACTGGTGCTCAGCGTCGGCCCAGGGCGGGACGCGCTTGAGCGACTCGCCGCCGAGCTCCAGCTGCTTCGCGAAGGCACCGCCGTGAACCGCGCGGTTCCAGGCCTCGGGCTCGGCGACGATCGCTTCCCGGATCTGCGTCGCCGCAGCCGTGTCCGGGTGCCAGATCCCGCCGCCGGCGAAGACCTCGCCCGGGCCGATGTGGAGGTAGTAGCCGGGCGCGTGGGCGTCCTTGGCGCGCTCGTGGCGGAAGTGGATCCCGACGTTGGTCTTGTACGGCGACTTGTCCTTCGAGAAACGTGTGTCGCGGTAGATCCGGAAGAGCGACCCACCGCTCGGCCGTGCGTCGGCGCGGAAGTGGGGACTGATCTCGTCGAGCCTGGGCGCGAACGCGCCGATGAACGCGAGCGCCGGCTCGAGCAGGTGCTCCTCGTACCGGTCCCTGTTGGCCGCGAACCAGTCGCGGTCGTTGTTTGCCCGCAGATCGGTGAGGAACGAGAAGAGCTCAGGACCAAACGAGGTCTGTTGCTCGGTCTTCGCCATCGACGTCACTCTAGAGACGCGAGCCGCGAATCGACACGGGACGAACCCAGAAGCTCAGCCGTCGCGCACGATCCAGGGGCGCTCGAACAACGAGTTGTCGATCACGACGTCGGCCCGCTGAATCGGATCGACCTCGTCGAGGTAGATGCGCTCGGCGACCCGATAGCGGTCGCGGTGCACGGCCTCGGCCTGGGAGCCCGCCCAGTCCTCGTCTCGCCGCGTCCCTCGTTGCAGGGAGGCTTGTTCGTCAACCTCCAACCAGATCCGAAAGTCCCACTGATCGTCGACCTCGGGGCGGAAGGCGAACACTCCGTCGACGATCAGGACAGCATCCGGCGCAGCCCGCGTGATCACCGCGGAATGGTCGATCTGGGTCAGTGGATCGATGCTGCACAGCACGCAGTCGCCGGATCCGGCAGCGGCGGCCGGTTCGAGCAGCAGCCTCCTCACAGTCGCGTAGTCGAACGCGTTGCGGTAGTACCCCTCACCCGACTCCCGGTCGTACAGGTGGCGGTCGCTCCAGGGCTTCTTGAAGTCGTCCAGGCTCGCGCGTAAGACCGGCCGGCCCGCGGTGCTGAGACATTCGGCCAGTTCGTGACCGAAGCTGGTCTTGCCCGCCGCCGTCCTGCCGTCGATCGCGACGCGCAGACGGCGGCTCCCGGAGGCGAGGATTCGCCCCGCCACGTGTTCCAGGAGAGCGGCGCGCTCAGCCGAGGCGGCCGGCGGAAGGGGTTGGAGCCACGTCGACACCGACCGGTAGACCTCTGCAGGGCTGCGGCCCACTCCGGACACTGTCCGCACCTTGGCAGAGACCCGTCCCGTCGCGCGCGCCCGGAGCTGACCTGAGCGCACCCAGCGGCTCCCTTCGAGCGCTTTCGGACAGCAACTCAGCGACTCGCCACTATCGTAGGCGGATGCTGATGGGCGCCCACTGTGCGGGCGGCGTGAAACGGGCGCTCGACCGCGGAGTCGAGATCGGCGCCGAGGCCGTGCAGCTGTTCACCCAGAGCCCACGCACCTGGCGGGCGCCCGCGCCGGACCCCGAGGTGTACGCGCGCTTCCGAGAGCAGCGCGAGGAGGCGGGCATCGGCTCCGTTCTCTGCCACGCGCTCTACCTCTGCAACCTCGCCGCGCCAGACGACACGATCTACGAGAAGTCGGTCACGACCCTGTCGAGCACCATGGATGTCGCGTGCGCGATCGAGGCGGAAGGCGTCGTGTTCCACGTCGGCTCGCATCTCGGCGCGGGGTTCGACGCGGGCGTCGACCGCGTGGTGAAGGCGATGAAGGCGGTGCTGGAGCGCTGCAACGACACGACGTGGCTGCTGATGGAGAACTCGGCCGGCGCGGGCGGCACGATCGGCCGCTCGATCGACGAGCTCGCGACGCTCTACGAGCGGCTCGACGCCCACCCGCGGCTGGGCATCTGCCTCGACTCGTGCCACCTGTACGTCTCGGGCTCGGACGTGACCGACCGCGGCGCGCTCGACGCGCTGCTCGACGAGCTCGACTCGCGCATCGGGCTCGACCGGCTGCGGGCGCTCCATGTCAACGACGCGAAGACGACCCTGGGCTCGAACAGCGACCGGCACGACAACCTGCTCGACGGCGTCATGGGCGAGCGGCTCGGCGTCTTCGTCGGTCACCCGTCGCTGCAGGGCCTGCCCGCCGTCCTCGAAGTCCCGGGCAAAGACGGGAAGGGCCCCGATGCAGAGCAGCTCGGTCGCCTACGAGAGCTCCATGGTCGCTGGGCAACCACGTAGCGCCGTGTTTGTCAAGTCTTGCGGAGCCTGGTGACCGGCCCTCACAATCCCAACATGGACGACCGCGAGACCTCCTTTTTGACGTCGCTCCCGCTTCGGCCGCAGGACGAGGTCGAATGCCGCCGCTGCGACGTCCACTGCGACAAAGTGGTTCATCCCGGCGCCTGCGTGCAGAAGGACTGCCCGTTCCTGTACGCGTTCGAGGAGGTCGGGCACACCTACATCGGCTGCATGCACAAGGTCTTCGACGTCGAGATCGACCTCGACCTCCTGCTCGCCGCGGAGGCGAGTGGCGGCTTCGGCGCCGTCCGCGCTACGAGGCGGCCGCTGCCGATGTGTGAGGTCGAGGTCGCGAGCTGCTACGACTCGAAGGCCGACGAGCTCAGCTGCGTGAACCCCGAGTTCTTCGAGCTGCCGGTGGGGACGCCGAGCTTCCGGGTCTTCGCTTCGGGCCAGGGCGAGCGGCTGAGCTGAGCTGGGAGGGCTCGGCGAAACATCGCTGTGCCGTCCGGCCGCGCTGCTCGCCCCGAGGCCGCGTCCTCAGTCGCGCCCGTATAGCTGCGCATACGAACGCTCCCTGCGTCCTTGCCTCGGAACGACCATCGCACCCGGACGACGAGCCATGTCCCGCCGAACCCTCCCCTACGCGGCCCGCCTGAGCCGCTCGACCACGTTCAGCACGTCCATCTGCGTGAAGGCCTGGTAGTCGGGCTCGATCCCGTCCGGGTTCTCGTCGGCGCGGAACCACAGCGCTTGCACGGTCGTCATGCCGAGCTCGGCCGGGCCCTGCACGTCCTCGATCAGGCGGTCGCCGACGAAGACGGTCCGCTCCCCCGCGACCCCGAGCTCGGAGAGCGCGCGCTCGAAGATCGCCGGGTGTGGCTTGCGCTTGCCGAGCTCCGACGAGAAGACGACCGCGTCGAGGAGCGGCGCGAGGCCCTGCCGCTCGAGGTCGGCGCGCAGGAGCCAACCCGGGTCGGTCGCGTTCGAGACGAGCCCCGTCCTCAGCCCCCGCTTGCGCAGCGCCTCTAGCAGGGCGACGCTCGTCGACGCGACCTGCATCGCCGGGTCCCAGGCGGCGTGCTCGGCGCGCAGGTAGGCGTCGAGGTCGCCGTCGGAGGCGGCGATGCCGAAGTGCTCGAGCAGCTCACGGACGAGCTCCGGGTACTCCACCTCCTCGAGCGTGCCCGGAGCGTGCAGCAGCGGCAGGTAGCGCTCGCGGAAGCGCGCGGACAGCTGGGCGAGCTCCCCCGGGTCGTCGCGGCCGAGCGCGCGCAGGCCGGCGCGATGCCCCTCCTCGACGAGGTCGTCGTCCCAGACGAAGTCCATCAGCGTCGAGCCCCAGTCGAAGAGAACGGCTTCCAGCAACCCGGCGGTTAGGGTATCGCCGTGGCGCGCAGAGTCCTCTGGGGGTCGCTCTCGCTCGCCCCGATCACGATCCTCCTGCACTACGCCGCAGACCTCGGCGACACGGCCGATTTCGTCCTCGCGGCCGCGTCCCTGATCCCGCTGGCGTGGCTGATCGGAGAGGCGACCGAGCACGCCGCGCACCACACCGGCCCCGGCATCGGCGGCTTCCTCAACGCCACCTTCGGCAACGCACCCGAGCTGATCATCGCCCTGCTGGCGATCAATCAGGCGAAGTTCGAGGTGGTGCGCGGTTCCCTGACAGGAAGCGTCGTGGGCAACCTCCTGCTCGTGCTCGGATTCTCACTTGTGTTCGGCGGACGAGGCCGCGTCGACCGCGAGTCGAGCTTCATCTCGCTCGGGCTCGTCGGCGCTCGCAGTCGTGCTCTTCCTCGTGCCGGCGATCCCGAGCTGGAGCGGCGACCCCGAGCGCGACCTCATCGTCGCATTGAGTGTGCCGGTCTCGATCGCGCTGCTCGTCGTCTACGTCTGCGTCACCTGGTACTCGCTGCGCCGCCACCGGGCGATGCACGTAACGGACGAGGCCCCGCAGGTCGAGGGCTGGTCGCTGGCCATGTCGCTGGGCGTCCTCGCGCTCGCGACGGTCGTGACGGCGCTGATCGCCGAGATCCTGATCGGCTCGATCGAGACCTTCGCCCACAACGCGCACCTGTCCGAGTTCTTCGTCGCGGCCGTGATCGTGGCGATCGTCGGCAACGCCGCCGAGCACGGCGGAGCAGTCGTGGTGGCCGCGCGCGGGAACATCAAGCTCGCCGCCGAGATCGCGTTGGCGTCGAGCGCCCAGGTGGCAGTCTTCCTCATCCCGGCCGTGACGCTCATCGGGCTCCTGATCGACTCCCTGGCGCTCGCCTTCCGGCCGGTCGAGATCGCGGCCGTCGCAGGCTCGACGGCGCTGACCGCCCTGCTGCTCCGCGACGGCATGTCCAGCCGCGCCAAAGGCGTGTCGCTGATCGTCGCCTACGGCGTCGTGGCGCTCGCGTTCCTCCTCGCCGGCGATCGCTAGTCGGCGCGGGCCATCGGCTCCGGCCGGCGCGTGAACGGGTAGCCGGCGAACTGCAGCCGCACCACGTCGCCGTGGTCGTCGCGGAAGACGAGGAGGCGCTCGCCCCGCTCGAGGCCGTCGACCGCGCGGTACCGGTCCTCGTCCTCGCGGACGAAGTGCGTGAGCTCTTGGCCGGAAGCGGCGTCGCGAACCTGCGCCTCGAGTCGGCCCTCGCGGTAGCGGAAGACGAACTCCGCGCCCTCGGACCACCACGGCCCGAGCACGCCGGCGAGCTCCTCCGGGACGGGCTCGCCCGGCCGCCAGGCCCGCGGGTCGGCGGGAAAGGCGTCGGCGACCGCGTCTGCGAGGTCGACCCCGAGTGCCGTGATCGCGACGCCCGCACTCGAGTTCGTCACCACCGCCGCCCCGGTCCGGGTCGGGCGGTGGTAGGCGACGTTCGAGAGGTGGCCGAGGTGCGCGCCGCTGTGGCCCGCGAAGACGCGGTCTCCTTTGCGCATCAGCATCAGCGCGAGGCCGTGTCCGAGCGTCCAGTGCTCGAGGTCGGTCATCGTCTGGAACGCGTGCATCTCCTCGACTGTGTCCCGCGCGAGCACGTCGTCGTCGGGATCGGTCAGGAACCCCGCCCAGCGGCAGAGGTCGGGCGCGGTGCTCCAGAGCTCGCTCGCCGAGGCGGTGGCGAGACCCTGGGTTACCGGCTCTCCGATCGCCTCGTCGGTCCACGGGTCGACGAAGTACCCGGCGGCCGCCGGCGCCCGCGGCGTCCAGGTCGTCCGTGTCAGCCCCAGCGGGCGGAGCACCCGCTCGTCGACCACGCGCTCGTACTCCATCCCGGCCACCCGTGCGATCACCTCACCGAGGAGCGAGAAGCCGAGGTTCGAGTAATGCCGGTACGCACCCGGTGCCAGGAGCTCCTCGCTCTCCGCGAGCCCTTCGACCAGCTCCTCGCGTGTCGGGAAGGTCAACGTCTCCCAGATGCGTCCGGGCGGCTCGCGAGGGAGCCCGGAGGCATGGCTGAGCAGGAAGCGAAGCGTCGGCGATCTCACCGCCCCGGGGATGTGCCGGTCGAGCGGGTCGTCGAGCGCGAGCTTGCCCTCGTCGCGGAGCTGCATGAGCGCGACCGCGGTGAACGTCTTCGTGATCGAGGCGATGCGGTACTGGTGGTCCGGCGTCGCCTCCTCGCCGCTGTCGACGTCGGCGAGGCCGACCGCGCCTGACCACACCAGCTCGCCGTCCCTGAGCGCGGCCGCGGCGACGCTCGGCAGTCGGCTCTCGGCCTGTGCGGTGCGGATCAGCCGCTCGAGGGCGGCGGTCAGCGGCTCAGGCGCGGGCAAGAACTCCCAGCGACCGCGGGATCAGCTCGATCGCGCGGTCGATGTCCTCGTCGCTCACGTCCAGATGCGTCACCGCACGGAGCACGCTCGGATGCACGGTGCCGGAGAGCCCGACGCCGTCGGCGTGCACGCGGGCGAGCGCCTCGGCCTGCGTCAGCTCGAGCGGGCCGACGTCGATCTGCACGAAGTTCGTCTCCACCTGCTCGAGGTCGATCGGCAGCCCCGCCGCCGTGAGCCCCTCGCCGAGCCGGCGCGCGCGGGCGTGGTCGTCGGCGAGCCGCTCGACGTGGTGGTCGAGCGCATAGACGCCCGCGGCGGCGACGATTCCCGCCTGCCGCATGGCGCCGCCGAACAGGTGCTTGAGCCTGCGCGCCTCGTGCATCGCGTCGTGCGAGCCGGCAACGAGCGCGCCGAGCGGGCAGCCCAGGCCCTTCGACAGGCAGAGCGTCGCCGTGTCCGCGTGCCGGCCGATCTCCGCGGCCGGGACACCCAGCGCGACGGCCGCGTTCAGGAGCCGCGCGCCGTCGAGGTGCAGCCTGATGTCGAGCGCGCGGCACTCGGCGGCCACGGCCTTGACCTCCGCGAGCGGCCACACGCGTCCGCCCGAGCTGTTGTGCGTGTTCTCGATCGACACCACGCGCGTGCGCGGCGCGTGATGGGAGTCGCCGGCTCGGGCCAGGGAGCGGATGAGCTCGGGACCGAAGCGTCCGTTCGTGCTCGCGATCGGCCGGGTGAGCAGCCCGGCGAACACGGCAGGCCCGCCGAGCTCGGCGATCAGGACGTGCGAGTTCTCCTCGGCGAGCAGCTCGTCCCCCGGCCGGGAGTGGAGCCGCAGCGCGATCTCGTTCGCCATGGTGGCCGTCGGCACGAAGACGGCCTCCTCGTGCCCGAGCAACTCCGCACCGCGCGCCTCGAGCTCGTTGACCGTCGGATCCTCGCGCTTCTGCTCGTCACCGACGACGGCGTTCGCGATCGCCTGACGCATGGCAGGCGTGGGCTGCGTGAGCGTGTCGGAGCGGAGCTCGATCACGCGAGAGAGTCTGCCAGCCGCGTGTGGCCGGCCTGGAGCGCGATGTCGACCGCAGTTCGCCCATCGTCGGCGGCGAGCCCCCTGTCCGCGCCGCGCTCGACCAGAAGCGCGGCGAGCTCGTCGTCGCCGTTCTGGGCCGCGGCGTGCAGCGCCACGAAGCCGTCCTGCTGGCGCGCGTTCGGGTCGGCGCCCCGGTCGAGGAGCATGCGGCAGATCTCGACCTGCCTCGAGGCGGCGGCGCTGTGGAGCGGCTCCACCTCCATCGGGTTTCGCGCGCGCGCGCGAGGATCGGCTCCGTGCTCGAGCAGGAGCGCGGCCGCGTCCGGCTGGGCGAAGAAGGCTGTGAAGTGCAGCGCGGTAAAGCCGTCGGGCGAGAACGCTCCCGCATGCGCCGAGTCGGCGTCGAGGAGCGTGCGCAACCGGTCGACCCGGCCGAAGGCGGCGGCCTCGAAGACGTCCGGATCGCCGCCCGCCGCCAGCAAGGCCTCTCCCCGATCGCGGTCGCCCTCGTAGAGGGCCTGCATCGCCTCGGAGACCTCCGCGCGCCTGCTCACAGGCGCATTCTCGCCGCCCGCGCCGGGCTACGGCCAGGTAGGTGTGCGCGCGATCAGGTCGAGCGCGCCGCCGGCACGGCACTCCGCCGAGTCGTACTCCTCCCAGGGGCTCCGGACCAGGATGCGCTTCGGCTTAGGGCTGTGTTGTCTTCCTAGACGCCTCTCGGCGTCTGTGCAGCGGCCGGCGTCGAGACCTCTTCCGACAGATCCGGGTGTTCGTCGAACAGGTAGCGGACGACGGCGCGCTTCGCTGCCTTGACCTCGTCGACGCGCCCGACGAATCGATCGTGCGGCGCCTCGCGCAGGAGGTCCGGGTTCTCGCCCGCCTCGCGTGCGATCGCCGTCATCGCGTCGGCGAACTCGTCGAGTGTCTCCTTCGGCTCCGTCTCGGTCGGCTCGATCATCAGCGCCTCGGGCACGACCAGCGGGAAGTAGATCGTCGGTGGATGGAAGCCGTAGTCCATCAGGCGCTTGGCGACGTCGAGGGCAGTGACGCCGTGCTCGCGCTTGAGATTCCGCGCGCTGAGCACGAACTCGTGCATGCAGAGGCGGTCGTACGGCAGGTCGTAGTCGTCCTTGAGCCGCGCCAGCAGGTAGTTCGCGTTCAGCACCGCCGCCTCCGACATCTCGCGGAGCTCCGGCCCGTATGCGCGGATGAACGCGTAGGAGCGGACGAAGACGCCGAACGGCCCGAAGTAACCGCGCACCTTGCCGATCGACTTCGGCCGGTCGTAGTCGGGCCGGAAGCGGTCACCGTCGCGCACGACGGCCGGGACCGGCAGGAACGGCTCGAGCCGGTCGCCGACCACGATCGGCCCGCCGCCTGGCCCGCCGCCGCCGTGCGGCTGGGAGAACGTCTTGTGCAGGTTGATGTGGACGATGTCGAACCCCATGTCGCCGGGCCGCGAGATCCCGCAGACGGCGTTGAGGTTGGCGCCGTCGTAGTAGAGAAGCGCTCCCGCCTCGTGGAAGATCGCGGCGACCTCTTCGATGTTCTCGTCGAACAGACCGAGCGTGCTCGGGTTGGTCAGCATCAGCCCCGCGGTTCGCTCGTCGACCTTCGCCCGCAGGTCGTCGAGGTCGAGGTTTCCGCGCGCGTCGGTCTCGACCTTCTGGAGCTTGTAGCCGGCCATCGTCACGCTGGCGGGATTGGTGCCGTGGGCCGTGTCGGCCGTGATGACCGTGTCGCGCTCCTCGCCGCGGTCGGCGAAGTAGGCGCGCATGAGCATCAGCCCGGTGAGCTCCCCCTGCGAGCCGGCCGCCGGCTGGAGCGAGCACGCGTGCAGACCCGAGACCTCGCAGAGGATCTCCTGCAGGCGCCACATCAGCTCGAGCGCGCCCTGGGCCGACTCTGGGTCCTGGAGCGGGTGCAGGTCGCGGAAGCCCGGATGCGCGACGACGCGCTCGTTGACGCGCGGGTTGTATTTCATCGTGCACGAGCCGAGCGGATAGAAGCCGGTGTCGATGCCGAAGGTGCGCGTGGCGAGCTCGGCGAAGTGGCGGACGAGCTCGGGCTCCGCGATCTCGGGCAGCCTCGGCGGCTCCTCACGGCGGAGCTCCTCCGGAAGCTCGGCGCGCGGCAGGTCGTCGTGGCGTGGGAGCGAGGCCGCGCGGCGGCCCGGTTGCGACTTCTCGTAGATCAGCTTCACGCCGCCACCTCGCGCAGCACGTCGGCGAGGCGGTCGATCTCGGCCGGCGTGCGCTTCTCGGTGACGCACACGAGCAGCGCGTCCTCGAGCCCGGGGTAGTCGCGACGCAGCGGGTAGCCGGGGTTGACCCCACGCTCGCGCGCCTCGGCCACGACCTCGTCGGCGGGTCGTCCGACCCGTACGGCAAACTCCTTGAATGTTGTCTTCATGGGAAACACCAGCGGAAGGCCGATGCGCTCCTTCGCGTACTCAGCCAGCCCGGAGCAGAGCTCCCCCACCTCGCGCAGCCCGTGCGGACCGAGCCAGCTCAGGTACACGAGCCCGCCGATCGCGAGCAGCGTCTGATTCGTGGTGATGTTCGACGTCGCCTTCTCCCGGCGGATGTGCTGCTCGCGCGTCTGCAACGTGAGCACATAGGCGCGCTCGCCCTCGACGTCCGTTGTCTCGCCGATGATCCGCCCGGGCATGCGCCGGATGAACTCCTGGCGTGCAGCCAAAAATCCATAGTGCGGACCGCCGAACGCCTGGTGGTTCCCAGCGCCCTGTCCCTCGCCGATGGCCAGCGCGCACCCGTACCGCCCCGGCGCCTCCAGCACGCCGAGCGACACGGGGTCGACGTGGGCGATCGGTAGCGCCTCGGCCTCGTTGGCCGCGGCGGCGAGGTCGGGGGCCGGCTCCAGGTTCCCGAAGAAGTTGGGCTGCTGGAAGATCACGCAGGCTGCGTCCCGGGCCGCCTCGCCGAGCTCGTCGGGATCGATCGTGCCCTCCCGGTGCGGCACCTCGACGACGTCGAGCCCGAAGCCAGGCGCATAGGTCTTCACCACCTGGCGGACCTGCGGGTTGAGCGTCTCCGCGAGCACGACCTTCGAGCGGCCGGTGGCGTGCTTCGCGACGAAGCAGGCGTCCGCTGCGACCGTCGTCCCGTCGTAGCCCGACGCATTCGAGACGTCCATCCCGGTCAGCTCGCAGATCGCCGTCTGGTACTCGAAGATCGCCTGCAGGACGCCCTGGCTCAACTCGGGCTGGTACGGCGTGTACGCGGTCAGGAGCTGCCCCTGCGCGAGCACGGCGTCGACGACCGCGGGCACGTAGTGGTCGTAGATTCCCGCGCCGAGGAACGAGAGCTCCTCCCCGGCCGGCACGTTGCGCTCGGCGAGCTCGTGCAGATGTGCGACGAGGTCCTGCTCGGGGAGCGCCGGCTCGAGGTCGAGCCGGCCGTGGAAGCGCACGCCCTCCGGGATGTCGCTGAACAGCTCGTCGACCGAGTCGACGCCGATCACGCCGAGCATCGCCTCGCGGTCCGCGTCGGTCAGCGAGAGGTACCGCACGGGCCGCTTCTACTGCTCCGCGAGCAGGGCTCGGTAGGCCGCGGCGTCGAGTAGGGAGTCGACCTCGGACCGCTCGCTCAGCCGGATGCGAATCAACCAGCCCTCGCCGTAAGGATCCTCGTTCACGGTCTCGGGCTCCTCGAGCACCTTCTGGTTGACGGCGACGATCTCGCCGGAGAGCGGCGCGATCACGTCCGAGACGGCCTTGACCGACTCGACCTCGCCGTAGCTCTCGTCCTTGCTGACCGTCGATCCCTCCGCCGGGCCCTCCACGTGGACCAGCTCACCCAGCGAGTCCTGCGCGAACCAGGTGATGCCGAGCACGGCCTCGTCGCCCTCGATGCGCGCCCAGTCGTGCTGCTCGTGGTACTGCAGGTCTTCGGGATAGCTCTCGGCTGCGGCCACGGGATCAGCCCTCCTCTCGCTTGTAGATCGGCTTCCGTACGACGTGGGCCTGTCGCTCGGAGCCGCGAACGTCGATCGTGATCCTCGAGTCGGGCGACGCGAGCTCGGCCGGCACATAGGCCATCCCGATCCCGATCCCGAGCATCGGCGAGTGGGTGCCGGAGGTGACCTCGCCTCCCTGTACGACGCTCATGCCCTGGCGCGGGATCGCCTTCTCGTCCATGACGAACGGCGCGAGCCGGCGCTCCGGGCCGCGCTCCTTGACCCTCCGCAAGGTGTCGGCGCCCGTGAAGTCCTTGTCGAGCGCGCACGTCCAGCCGAGGCCGGCGGAGATGGCGTCGGTGTCGGGGCCGATGTCGTTGCCGTGCAGCGGGTAGCAGACCTCGAGCCGCAGCGTGTCACGGGCGCCGAGCCCGGCCGGCACGGCGCCGCGCGCGACCACGGCGTCCCAGAGCGCGGCCCCGTCGTCCGCCATCACCATCAGCTCGACGCCGGACTCGCCCGTGTAGCCGGTGTAGTTGACCATGCACTCGATCCCGTCGAGCTCGCCCTCCTGCCACGTGAACGCCGGCGCCTGGGGCAGGCCGAGCCGGTCGAGCGCACGCGGGCCCTGTACGGCGAGCAGCGCGTACTCGTCGGAGACGTCGCGGACGTCGGACCCCCGGATCTCGTGCTCGCGAAGCCACTCGAAAGCAGGCTCGCGGTTGGCGGCGTTGACGACGAGCAGGTACCGGTGCGGGTCGAGCCGGTACGCGATCAGGTCGTCGATGATCCCCCCGCGCTCGTTCGTCAGCAGCGTGTACTGCGCTCCGCCCGGCTCGACGCGGTCGAGGTCGTTCGAGAGCAACCCCTGCAGCAGCTCGTGCGCCCGCGGGCCCTCGATCTCGATCTCGCCCATGTGGGAGACGTCGAAGACGCCGCAGTCGGTGCGGACGGCACGGTGCTCGGCGATGACGCCTTCGTACTGGACGGGCATCTCCCAGCCGGCGAACGGAACCATGCGTCCACCGGCGGCGACGTGGCGGTCGTAGATCGGCGTTCGGAGCAGGGTCTGCGGCACCGCCGCGACTCTAGTGAAAGGCCCTGGGCCGAGCGGCGCTATTCGTCCCTGAGGAACGACGGCACGTCGAGCACGTCCCGTGGGACGTCGAAGCTCTCGCCGGCCGGAGCCCGCTCCGGACGCTCTTCCGCCCCCTGTTCGGTCGTCGGCCGCGCACGGCGGCGTCTCGGTGCGCCGAAGCCGGTCGCGATCACGGTCACGCGCACCTCGTCCTTCGCGGCGTCGTCGATGACGGCGCCGAAGATGATGTTGGCGTTCTGGTCGGCGGCCGCGGTCACGACCTCGGCGGCCTCGTTCACCTCGAACAGGCCCATGTCGGAGCCGCCGGTGATGTTGAGGAGGATTCCCGTGGCGCCCTCGATCGACGCCTCCAGAAGCGGCGAGGAGACGGCGTTGCGCGCGGCCTCGGCGGCGCGGCTCTCGCCGGAAGCGATGCCGATGCCCATGAGCGCCGAGCCCGCCGCGTCCCGCATGATCGTGCGCACGTCCGCGAAGTCGACGTTGACGAGGCCGGGAACGGTGATGAGGTCGGTGATGCCCTGCACGCCCTGGCGCAGGATGTCGTCGGCGATACGGAACGCCTCGACGATCGAGGTCTTCTTCTCGACCACCTGAAGGAGCCGGTCGTTCTCGATCACGATCAGCGTGTCGACCTGTTCGCCGAGGTTCTGGATGCCGAGCTGCGCCTGCTCGGCGCGCCTGCGGCCCTCGAACGAGAACGGCCGCGTGACGACGCCCACCGACAGAGCGCCGAGCTCGCGCGCGATCTCGGCGACGATCGGCGCCGCGCCGGTCCCGGTTCCGCCGCCCTCGCCCGCCGTCACGAAGACCATGTCCGCGCCCTTGAGCGCGTCCTTGAGCTCGTCGCGGCTCTCCTTTGCCGCGCCCTCGCCGACGCGGGGATCGGCTCCGGCTCCGAGACCCTTCGTGCCCTCGGCCCCGATCTGGATCTTCACGTCGGCGTCGCACATGAGCAGTGCCTGAGCGTCGGTGTTGACCGCGACGAACTCGCAGCCGGCCAGGCCGGCCTCGACCATCCGGCTCACGGCGTTCGTGCCGCCGCCGCCGACTCCGACGACCTTGATGACGGCGAGGTAGTTGCCCGCGGATTCTCTCATCTCGACGTGTCTCGACCTCAAGCTGTACTGGAGCGTACGACTGTACGGCTCGGCAGCGTACGCGTGACGAACGGCCTTGTCAACGTGCTCTCACGCCTAAGTCTCAAGTCTCACTTCCGAGTTGAGATACGCTGCCACCCGCTACCGGCCGCCCCGGGACGGTGAGGTCGATGTACGCCGGCCAACCCTCGACGTTCGGGTCGAGGGCCAGGAGGACCTCGCGGGCGACTGCGAGCTTGAAGGGAAGGTCCTCCTTGCCGGCGAGCCGAAGCTCCGTCCCGGCCGCGAGGACGAGCGTGAGCTCGTCGTCCTTCGCACGAGCCTGGACGACGCGGGCGGGGAGTCGGTTGGTGTCGAGTGCAGCGAGGGCCGCGACGGCCTCGAGGGTCGATGCATCGCCGAGGCGATCGCCCGGCGCTGCGGCCACCGTGAGCGGGACCCAAACGCGCGGCAGCGGGGACAGCCGTGGATTGTCGAGCCGCCGGATCACGCGACCGCGAGCCGAGACGAGCCATGCCTCCGAGCCGCGCCGGAGAATGCCGACGGGGCGCTCGGCGGTGATGGAGATGCGAAGCGTGTGCGGGAAAGCGCGGTCGAGCATCGCGTCGTGCACAGAGGGGATCGCGGCGAGCCTGCTCTGGACGTTGTCGAGATCGAGCCGAAGCAGGCTCTCGCCCTCGAGCGGCCGGAGGGCCGCGCGCACGGACTCTGTCACCGCGGGCGGCGCACCTTGGATCTCGAGCCTCTGGACGGCGAACAGCGCGCTCTGGCGGGCGATCAGATAGCCGCCCGCGACGGCGAGCACCGCGGCGAAGCCGATCGCCAGCACCCGCCAGCCGGGAAGGAGCCCGACGAGGTCGCGAGGATGAGCCCGCGCGCGCGGGAGTCTGAGCACGACAGACTCGGCGAGCTTCGCCACTGCGTCCACTTCGCCGCTGCGTGGTGCGCTCCTACGTGAGCGCGATGTCGCCGAGGAGCGCGACTTCGTGCTCGAGCTCGACGCCGAACTGCTCACGTGCGCGCCTGCGAGCCTCGGCCATCAGGGCGAGCGCGTCGGCGGTCGTCGCACCATCCGCGTTCTCGATGAAGTTGGCATGGCGGGGCGAGATCTGAGCGCCGCCGATCCGGTGCCCCTTCAACCCGCACGCCTCGAGCAGCCGGCCCGCGGAAAGCTCGTGCTCCGGGTTCTTGAAGACGCTCCCGAATGTTCGCCGGTTGACCGGCTGCGCGGCTTTGCGCTTCGCATTGAGCTCGCGGACGTCGGCCTTGACCTCCTCTGGAGGGCGCGGCGTCAGCCGGTACTCGACGGCGGCGACGACCTGGCCGGGCTCGAGCCGCGAGCGGCGGTACTCGAGGCCGAGCTCCTCGGGGTCGAGCCAGCCGCTGCCGCTCGGGGTCGCCACCAGCGCGCGGAGGAGCACCGCCTTCCAGTCGCTGCCGTAGGCGCCGGCGTTCATGCGCACGCCGCCACCGGCGGTGCCCGGGATGGCGCACGCGAACTCGAACCCGCCCAGACCGGCCGCCCGCGCGCGGTGGAGGCAGACGGCGTTGGCGGCGCCTCCCCCTGCCGCGAGCGTCCGCCCGTCGACCTCGACGCCCGCGAGCTCGCCCTCGAGCCGTAGGACGAGCGCCTCGACACCCTCGTCGGCGGCCAGCAGGTTCGAGCCGAGCCCGACGGTCGCCACGGGGACGCCTTCGCCGTCCGCCCAGCGCAGCAGCTCCTCGAGCTCGGCCAACGTCTGAGGACGGCCGAGCCACCGGGCCGGGCCGCCTGTGCCGATCGTCGTCATCCGCGCGAGTGGGACGCGCTCCTCGAGCCTCACGAGAGCGCGGCCTCCAGCACCGGAATCGCGCGGTCGACGTCGCCGGCGCCGACCGTGACGATCACGTCTCCGGGGCGCGCGCGCCCCGCGAGGAAGGCGGCGCCGTCCTCGACGCGCGGCGTCCAGGCCAGCGGCGACCCGGGCCGCACCTCGCTCAGCGCGTCGACGACGAGCTTCCCGGTCACGCCTGCGACCGGTTCCTCGCGCGCCGGGTAGACGTCGGAGACGGCGACGGCGTCCGCACGGGCGAGCGAAACGGCGAGCTCGCGGGCGAGGTGCCGGGTGCGGGAGTACAGATGGGGCTGGAAGAGCACGAGCACGCGGGCGTCGGGGTAGCGCTCGCGCACGGCTGCCAGCGCTGCGGCGACCTTGGGCGGGTTGTGGGCGTAGTCGTCGACGAGCGTGACGCCGCCGGCTTCACCCCGTGCCTCGAGCCTCCGACCTACCCCACGGAAAGCGGACAGCGGGCCGATGGCGTCGGACCGCTCCACGCCCGCGTGCTCGAGCGCCGCGAGCGCGGCGGCCGCGTTGAGCCGGTTGTGCTCGCCCGGCACCGCGAGCTCGAAGTCGACCGGATCGAGCTCGTCTCCGCGGACGACCTCCGGGACCTGGGCGAGCCAGCGGTCGAACAGTTCCTGCACCTCGGCCCGCGAGGCGAAGGTCGAGTGGTGGTCGAGGTCGACGTTGAGCACCACGGCTACGCGCGGGCGCAGCGACTCGATCGTCCGGTCCGACTCGTCCCCCTCGACCACGAGCGTGCCCGCCCCGGTCCCCGCGTTGCCGCCGAGTTGCGGCACCTCGCCGCCGATCAGGAACGCCGGGTCGCGCCCTAGCTCGCGCAGGACGTACGCGATCATCGCGGTCGTCGTCGTCTTGCCGTGGGCGCCGGAGACGACGATCGAGTCGCGCAACGCGACGAGCTCGGAGAGCAGCTCCGCCCTCGTTCTGCCGGGAACGCGCCCCGCGAAGGCCGTCGACACGATTGCCTCGAAGCCGTCCGGCGGGACCGAAGCCTCGGAGACCTCGACCGGGATCCCCGCGTCGCGCACGTAGCCCAGGTACGGCGTCTCATAGCGATCCCAGCCGGCGACCTCCGCTCCCCACGCGCGCGCGAGAACGGCATAGGCCGACAGGCCGGCGCCGCCGACCCCGGCGAACCAGAGCTTCCTACCGTCGAGAGGCCGCAAGCGCGATCAGCTCCTCGGCGATCTCCTCGGCCGCGTGCGGGCGAGCCAGGTGAAGCATCGCCTGACCCAGCTCGTCGCGCCGTCGCGGATCGTCCAGCAGCGAGCGGGCGAGCTCCGGCACCGTGCCGAGCTCGGACTGGGGAACCACGACGGCGCCGCCGCCGCGCACGAAGTAGTCCGCGTTCTTCCGCTGGTGGTCGCCTGTCGCGAAGGGATAGGGAACCAGAATCGAGGGCACGCCGGCGGCCGCGAGCTCCCAGACCGTCCCGCCGGCTCGCGAGACTGCGACGTCGATTGCGCCGAGCACGGCTCCGAAGAGCGGCTCCGACGAGATCAGCCGGTAGTCGTCGCGGTGGACGCGAGGCCGCAGCGACTCGTAGTCCCGCTCACCGCAGACGTGCAGGATGGGCGGGCCGGCGGCGCCGAAGCTCTCCACCGCGAGCTCGTTGAGCGAGTGGGCGCCGGCGAGCGCGCCGAAGATCCCGAGCACGGGCACGTCCGGGGGAAGGCCGTAGCGGGCGCGCGCCTCTTCGCGTCCCCAGGGCCGCGAGGTGGGCGGGATCGGGCGGCCGGTCACGCGGTACTTCGGCGGTCGCTTGCCCGGAAGGCCGTAGGCGAGGAACACACGGGCGGCCAGCGGCGCAGCCAGCCGGTTCGCGAGCCCGAGGTAGGCGTCGGCCTCCGTCACCGCAGCGGGAATCTTCCGTCTCCGCGCTGCGACCACCATCGGGCCGGCCACGTAGCCGCCCGCGCCGAGCACGACGTCGGGCGTGCGACGGTCGAGGATGCGCCCGCAGGCGAAGGGCGCGCGGCCTGCGAGCATCAGCGCGCGCAGCTGCGCGAGGCCCGGCTTCCTCGGCAGTCCGCTCACCTGGAAGGTGTCGAGCTCGTAGCCCGCCTCAGGTACGAGCTGCGCTTCGACGCGATCCGGCGACCCTGCGAACGTCACGAGCAGCCCCCGTGCGACGAGCGCTTCCGCCACCGCCAGCGCGGGCAGGACGTGCCCCGCCGTCCCTCCGGCCGCGATCAGGCAGCGAAGCTCTTCGCGCTCGACCATCGTCGGTCGCGATGTTAAGGAGGACGCCCACTGACGCGAGGAGCACGACCAGGCTCGAGCCTCCGTACGACACGAACGGCAGCGGGATCCCGGTCAGGGGCGCAACTCCCATCACAGCGGCGAGATTGATGAACGCCTGCCCGCACACGAGCGTTGTAAGCGCTACCGCCAACCGCTTACCGAAGGGATCCTTGCAGCGGAGCGCGATGCGCATCCCGGTGTACGCGAAGACCGCGAAGGCTGCGATCACCGCAGTCGTTCCGAGCAGCCCCAGCTCCTCGCCGATGATCGCGAAGATCATGTCCGTGTGGGCCTCCGGGAGGTAGAAGACCTTCGAGATGCCCTGGCCGAGGCCGGTCCCGAAGGGCCCGCCCGAGCCGAGGCCGATCAGCGCCTGGACGCTCTGGAACCCGGCGCCCTGGGCGTCGTGCCAGGGGTCGAGGAAGCTGAAGAGCCGGGCTCGCCGATAGGGCTCGAGCCAGATGGCGGCCATGCCCGCGACCGTCACCATGACGCCGGCCAGGCCGAGGACGCCGAGCGGCGTGCCCGACACGAGCAGGACGCCGGCGAGCATCACCATCATCGTGATCGCCGTGCCGAGGTCCGGCTGCGCAAGGACGAGGCCGCTGAAGACGAGCGCGAGCAGTCCGATCGGCCGCGCAAGCTCGCCGAGGGTGCGCGGCGCCGGCTTGCGCGCGAGGTAGGCCGCGACCCAGACGGCCAGCGCGAGCTTCGCGAGCTCGGACGGCTGGAAGACCGCAGGCCCGAACGTCAACCAGCGGCGGGCACCGTTGACCGCCTGCCCGATCACGAGCACGGCCAGGAGCAACCCGAGGCTCACGACCACCAGCGTCGGCGCGAGGTTCCGCAGAGCCCGATACGGCATGCGCGAGGCGACGACCAGCAGCACCAGCCCCGCGAGCGCATAGACGCCCTGCTTCTTGAGGTAGTAGCCCGGGTCGCCGCCGCCGAGCGCGGCCGGCGCCGAGGTGGCGCTGTAGACCATGACGAGGCCGAAGGCGACGAGGCCGAGCGTTATGAGCGTCAGGAGCCGCGCCTCGAGCTGGCCTTTCACAGCCCGGCCACCAGCCGGCGGAACTCGTCGCCGCGCTCCTCGAAGTTCGCGAACTGGTCGTAGCTCGCGCACGCGGGCGAGAGCAGGACGATGTCGCCCGGCGAGGCCGACGCCGCTGCCGTCGCGACCGCGCCTTCGAGCGTGCCTGCTCGTTGGTAGGCGAGCGACTCGGCCTCGAGGGCCTCCGCGAGCTGGCCGCTCGCCTCGCCGACGAGGTGGATGGAGCGCACGCCGCCGCGCCCGCGGATCGCTGCGGCGAGCGGGTCGAAGCTCTCGCCCTTCAGCGAGCCGCCGAGGATGAGGTGAAGCGGATCCGGGTAGGCGGCGAGCCCACGGAGGGCGGCCGCCACGTTCGTCGCCTTGGAGTCGTTGACGAAGCGCACGCCGTCGAGGTCGCGGACGAGCTCGAGCCTGTGCGGGACGCCGGGGAACGTGCGAAGCGCGTCGGCGATGACGCCGTCGTCGAGCCCGAGCGCGCGAGCGATCGCGGTCGCGGCCGCGGCGTTCTCGCGGTTGTGCTCGCCCGGGATACGCGGTTCTGCGGGCAGGACGTCCGAGGACGCGAACTCGACGCGCCGCCCCTCGCCGGGGACCGGGTCGAACCCGCTGGGGACGACGGCTACGTCGTCGGCGAGCTGATTCTCGAACACGCGCAGCTTCGCTCGGCGGTACGCGTCCATCGTGCCGTGGCGGTCGAGGTGGTCGGGCTCGAGGTTGAGCAGGACGGCGGCCCGCGGCCGGAACTCGTGGATGTCCTCGAGCTGGAAGGACGACACCTCGCACACGACGCGGGCGCCCTCCGCGATCGCCCCGTCGAGCTCGCAGAGCGCGCGACCGACGTTTCCGGCGACGGGAGCGCCGAGCATCGCACCAAGCAGCTCGCTCGTCGTCGTCTTGCCGTTCGTGCCGGTGACCGCAACGATCTCGGCGTCGGGGAGCAGGCGGTAGCCAAGCTCGACCTCGCTCCACACGGGGATGCCGCGGGCCCGCGCAGACAGCACGAGCGGCGCCTCGCCCGGCACTCCCGGGCTCTTGATCACAAGCTCCATCGTCTCCAGCACGTCCTCGCCCTCGGGGCCCAGAAGGACTTCGACGCCGGCCCCGGCAAGCCTCCCCGGGTCGAGGTCACGGCGCCGGTCGACGCCGACCACGCGCACGCCGCGGCGGGCGAGCGCGAGCGCCGCCGCCTGCCCCGAGCGCGCGAGGCCGACGACGAGCGCCGAGGCGGGGAGCATCACGCGCGGAAGGACAGGTAGTAGCGGTAGTAGAGGGCGAAGGCCGAGCCGCAGAGGATGGCGGCGAGGATCCAGAAGCGGACCATGATCTTCGTCTCCGACCAGGCCTTCATCTCGAAGTGGTGGTGGATCGGCGTCATCAGGAACACGCGACGATCCATGTACTTGAACGTGAAGACCTGGATCATCACGGAGAGCGCCTCGATCAGGAAGATCCCGCCGATCAGCGGCAGCAACGCCTCGGTGTTCGACATCACCGCGAAGCCAGCGAGTGCGCCCCCGATCGCCATCGAGCCCGTGTCGCCCATGAAGACGTCGGCCGGGAAGGCGTTGTACCAGAGGAACCCGATCGCGGCCCCGATGAGCGCGCCGCCCAGGATCGCGAGGTCGAGGTCGGTGGTGCCGCGCTCGCGGATGAACGCGATCACGAGGATCGCGGTGTACGTGAGCAGCGCGATGATCCCCGTGCCCGCGGCGAGCCCGTCGAGGCCGTCGGTGAGGTTCACGCCGTTCGCTGCTCCGGCGACGATGAAGAACACGAGCAGGTACCAGAGGTACGAGAGGTCGACGTTCCCGAGCGCCGGGACGTAGACGTCGGTGTTCAGCCCTTGCTCGCGGGCGGCCCAGGCCAGGAAGACGGTGATCGCGCCGAGCAGCAGGAGCTTCCAGCGGCCCGAGAGGCCGAGCGAGCGGCGGCGCGTGACCTTCGTGAAGTCGTCGAGGAAGCCGATCGCCGCGCACGCGAGCGTGACTCCGAGCACGGTCAACGCGGACAGCGTGTACTCGCTCAGGACGAGGAACGGCAGCGTCGCCGCGAGCACGATCAGCACGCCGCCCATCGTCGGAGTGCCCGCCTTGACCCGGTGGCCCTCGGGGCCCTCCTCGCGGATGTGCTGGCCGAGCTCCCTGCGGCGCAGGAAGTCGATGAACTTGGGGCCGACGACGATCGACAGGACCATCGCGATCAGACCCGCTGCGATCACGCGTTCCACGCGGCTAGACCTTCGCCGCCGTCAGGGCCTCGGCCACCCGCTCGAGCCCGGCCGACCTGGACGCCTTCACGAGCACGACGTCACCCGGACGCACCAGCTCGTCAACGATGGTGACCGCCTCTTCGACGGTGGCGGCATGGCGCTCCTCCGCTACCCCCGCGCCGAGATAGCCGCGCGCGAGCTCGCCCACCGCCACGAGCACGTCGGCGTTGGCGGCCGCCGCCCGCCCGGTCTGCTCGTGGTATGCCGGTGCGTCGGTGCCCAGCTCGGCCATCTCGCCGAGCACGGCGACGCGCCGGCGGTCGCCCGCACGGGCCGACAGGTGCATGAGCGATGCCTCCATCGAGACCGGGTTGGCGTTGTACGCGTCGTTGATGAGCAGTCCTTCGCCGGGGAGCGGCGTTTCCTCCCCGCGCCAGCGCGAGAACGCGATCCGGTCCGCACCCTCCTGGGCCCCTTCGAGCGGCAGACCGAGCGCCTCGTAGGCGAGGAGTGCGGCGGCGGCGTTGTCCGCCTGGTGGCGTGCGGTGAAGTTGACCCGGAGCGCGAGCTCACGGCCGTGAAGGTCGAAGACGACGTCGGCGTGACCCTCCTGCGCTGCGAACGAGGTCACCGAAGCGTCGCCGCCCGGGCCGAAGCGGCGCAGCTCGATGTCGTCGCGCTGCAGGAACGGCTCCAGCTCCGGGGCGTCTGCGGGTGCGACGGCCACGCCGCCCGCCGGCAGCGCCGCGACGATCTCGGCCTTCGCCTCGGCGACTCGCTCGACGGTGCCGAGAAGCTCGAGGTGAACCGGCCCGACGCCGGTGACGACGCCGATGTCCGGCCGGGCGACCTCGCATAGCTCGGCGATCTGGCCTAGGCCGCGCATGCCCATCTCAGCGACGACGACCTCCGTGTCGGGCTCGATGCGTGCGAGCGTGAGCGGCAGACCGAGCTCGTTGTTGTGACCGCCTTCCGCTGCGACCGTCCTGGCATGCGGCGCGCAGAGCGCCGCCAGGATGTCCTTCGTCGACGTCTTGCCGGTGGAGCCGGTGATCCCGACGACGCGCGCGCGGCTCCGAGAGCGAACCGCGGAGCCGAGGGACGCGAGCGCCGCGAAGGCGTCCTCGGGCTCCAGCACCGCCGACGCTCCGCGCGCGAGCGCGTGCTTGCCGAAGTCGATGCCGGCGCCGACGGCGACGAACAGGTCGCCCTCCTCGATCAGCCGCGAGTCGATCCGGATTCCGGTCGCCTCGTCGGTCCAGCCCGCGCGGACGAGCCGCCCGAGCGCCTCGGCCTCGTCGAGCGGAAGCGGGATCACGCAGTCGCCCCCAACGAGCGCAGCGCCTCGCGGGCGACGTCGCGATCGTCGAAGGGGAGCACCTCGCCGGCGAAGCTCCTGACCCTGCTCGTGGCCCTTGCCGGCGATCACGACGACATCTCCGGGCTCCGCGGCCTCGACCGCGCGGGCGATGGCCGCACGTCGATCGGGCTCGACCTCCAGCCGGCCGGGAGCGCCCGCGACGACCTCCTCGATGATCGCGAGCGGGTCCTCGCTCCGGGGGTTGTCCGAGGTGACGATCGCGACGTCGGCCAGGTCTGCGGCGATGGCGCCCATCAGCGGGCGCTTGGCGCGGTCACGGTCGCCGCCGCAGCCGAAGACGCAGAGCACGCGTCCGGCGGCGAGGTCGCGCGCGGTGCGCAGGACGTTCTCGAGCGCACCGGGCTTGTGCGAGTAGTCGACGACCACCGTGAACGGCTGGCCTTCCTCGACGGTCTCGAAGCGTCCGGGCACGCCTTCGACCCCGGCCACGCCCTCCGCGATCGCTTCGTCGGGCACGTCGAGGAGCAGTGCGACGGCGACCGCGGCCAGGACGTTCTCGACGTTGAAGCGACCGCGAAGCCGCGTCTCCAGCTCGATCCCGCCGGCGCGGAAGCGGCCGTTCTCCAAACCCTCCGGCCGGATCTCGGCGTCGTCGGCGAACCCGAAGCTCAGGACAGGCGCCCGGCCGAGTGCCTGCAGCTCGTCGGCGAGCCCGCGGCCGTAGCGGTCGCCGACGTTGACGGCCGCGGGCGGCGGCTCGGGCCCGACGAAGAGCCGCCGCTTGGCGGCGTAGTACCGCTCCATCGTCCCGTGGAAGTCGAGGTGCTCCTCGCTGAGGTTCGTGAAGGCGAGCGCAGAGAAGCGGACGCCGGCGAGCCGGCCGAGCTCGGAGCCATGGGAGGTCGCCTCGAGCGCGACGCTCCGGTCGCCCGCGTCGAGCATCGCGCGGAAGGCGCGCTGGAGGTCGATCGCCTCAGGCGTCGTCCGCACTGCGGGGCGGCGTTGGCCGCCGATCCGGCTCTCGACGGTGCCCATCAAGCCCGGCCGCCGACCGGCGGCTGCGAGGATCGAGTAGAGGAGGTAGGTCGTGGTGGTCTTGCCGGTCGTCCCGGTCACGCCGGCCACCTCGAGCTCCCGTGTGGGGTGGCCGAAGAAGGCTGCTGCGGCGGCGGGCATCGCGGCCCGCGTGTCCTCGACGACGACCTGGGGAACCGCGACGGGGAGCTTGCGCTCGACGGCGAGAGCGACGGCGCCGCGCTCGACCGCGGCGGCGGCGAAGTCGTGCCCGTCGGCGCGCGATCCTGGGACGCAAAAGAAGAGCGCACCGGCCCTGACGCCGCCCACCGCGTACGCCAGGTCCTCGATCTTCACCGAGTCGTCGCCGACGACCTCCTTGGGCGAGAGCGCCGCACTGAGCTCACGCAGCTCCATCGACCGGCGAGGTTAGCGAGCGTGCGGCGCTTCGACGACTGCTAACGGACGACGATCGGTTGCCAGTCCGGCAAGGCGCCTCCTCTACCGCCCCTCGTGAGCGGCCGCGCCCTCGTTCCATCCGCATTCATCACGTAGATGTGCTCGGTGCCTCCGACCTTCCTCCCGAAGGCGATCAAGCGGCCGTCGGGCGACCAGGACGGAGCTCCGTCGTCGGAGCGGCCTCGAGAGAGGCGGCGCTGCGCACGCCCATCGGCATTCATGGCGTAGATCGCACTCCGTCCGCCGACCTCGCGCTGAAACGCGAGGCGATTGCCCGACGGCGCCCAGGTCGGGCCAGTATCGCCCGGCCCCCGAGTCAGACGCCGTGCTCGACTGCCGTTGGCGTTCACGACCTCGATCCACAGGCTCTTGCCACGCACCCGGACGTAGGCGATCCTCTGTCCACGCGGCGACCACGCGGCGTAGACCGCGTCGCCTACGACCTTCCGCTGCTGACTGCCGTCGGCGCGCATGACGTAGAGGTCGAAGGCCGTGCCGCGACCCCTGCTGAAGGCGATTCTCGTTCCGTCAGGCGACCAGCTCGGGAAAAGATCGACCTTCGGATTCCTGGTCAGCCGCGTCTGGGCCTCGCCGTCAACGTCCATCACGTAGATCTCGCCGTTGCCGTCGCGCTCGCTGGAGAACGCGATCTTGCTTCCGTCCGGCGACCAGACGGCCCGGCAGCAGTCGTCGGCCGCAGCGGTCGTGAGCCTCGCCTCGCCGGTCCCGTCGGAACCGATGGTGAAGATGTCGAGATTCCCGCCACGCGTGCTGTGGAAGGCAATCTTGCCGTTCTTCTTCGCCGAAGGACCTGTCGGGCCGAGTGCCGACGTGGAGCCAACCAGCGCCAGCGCTACGAGCAGAGGCGCCGTCCAGAAGGCGAGGCGCATGCGGGCATTCTGCTCCTAGGCCGGGGAAGGCACAACCCTGGCCGTCAGGGAGTTGATGCGGCGACCTGACCGATGTCGTCCGGGGGGATCTCGAGGTACTGCAGGGCATAGCGCGCGATCTCCTGGAATGCCGGCGCGGCGACGACCCCGCCCCAGATCGCCCCGTGAGGCTCGTCGACGGAGACGAGCACGACGAGCCGCGGCGCGCTCGCGGGCACGACCCCGACGAAGGACGCGACGTAGCGCGAGTCGGAGTAGCCGCCGTTCTCGGGCTTCGACGCGGTCCCCGTCTTGCCGGCCACGCTGTAGCCGTCGAGGCGGGCGAGTGCCCCCGTGCCGCCGGCCTCGTTGACGACGTCCTGCATCATCGCCATCACCTGCGACGCGACGGGCTTGCCGATGATCCGCCGTCGCGCCGGCGGCGCCATGGGGTGTGTCCCGATCCGCTTGACGAGGTGCGGCCGGACCCAGACGCCTCCGTTGGCCACGGCGCCGTAGGCGGCGGCCATCTGCACCGGCGTCACGGCGATGCCCTGGCCGATCGGGACGTTGCCGATCGTCGAGCCGGACCAGTTCTCGACCGGCAGGACGATGCCGCGCGTCTCGCCCGGGAAGTCGATCCCGGTCTTGCGCCCGAACCCGAAGCGGTCGATCCAGCGTGCGAGCCGGTTCTGGCCGACCATTTCGGCGACGGTGATCGTCCCGACGTTCGAGGACCGGGAAAGGATCTGGGCCACGGTCATCCGCTCGGTGCCGCGCTCGTGCGAGTCGTGGATCCTGCGGTCCGCCACCTCGATCTCGTACGGCAGCAGGAACGACGTGCTCGGGGACACGACGCCGGTCGAGAGCGCCGCGGCGATCGTCACCACCTTGAACGTCGAGCCGGGCTCGTACGTGTCCGTGACCGCCCGGTTTCGCTGCATGTCACGCGGGACGAGGCCGTACTTGTTCGCGTCGAAGCCCGGCACGACCGCCATCGCGAGGACCTCGCCGTTCCGAGGGTCGAGCACGATCGCCGAGCCCGCGAGCGCGCCCCAGTTCGTGACCGTGCGCTGGAGGACGCTCTCGGCGTAGGACTGGATCGTGTGGTCGATCGTGAGCACGACGTCGGAGCCGTCGCGGGCCGGCTTGGACTCGACGACGTCGATCGACCGGCCGCTCGGGTCGCGGATGTAGCGCTCGTGCCCCGGGAGGCCGGAGAGCTGCTTGTCGAACCCCAGCTCGAGCCCGGCCAGGCCGCGGTTGTCCGTTCCCGCGTAGCCCAGCACCTGCGAGGCGATCCGGCCCTGCGGGTACGCACGGCGCTCCTCCGACGTGAAGAAGATCCCCGTGAGCCCGCGCTCCTTCAGCTTGCCGGCGCGCAGCGGATCGGCTTTGCGAGCGAGGTAGACGAACCCGCGCGAGCGGTCGGCCAGCTTCGGATAGAGCTTCTCGGGGTCGAGCCCGAGGTCCTTGCCGACCGCGAGCGCCGCCGCGCGCGGGTCCGCGACTTGGCGCGGGTTGGCGGAGACGGTGGTCGCGTCGCGGCCGATTGCCAGCTGTAGGCCGGTGCGGTCGAGCAGGGAGCCCCGGCCCGCGGGGAGCGTCACGGTCGAGTCGTGCTGCTCGGTGGCGAGGCGCGAGAGCGTTCCGGCCTGGACGGCCTGGAGCCAGAACGCCCGGCCGAGCATCGCCGCGAACGCGAGCGCGAAGACCGCGAGCAGGAAGCGGATCCGGCGGTTGGCGTAGCGCGCGCTCACCGGCCGCCGGGCTCGAGCGTGAGATAGGTCGCCTGGTCCGGCTCGGCCGGGACGAGGCCAAGACGCGTGCGGGCGAGCGCCTGGATGCGGCCGGAGGCCTCGACCGCGGCGAGCCTCGACGCGAGCTCGCTATTCGACGCCCGGAGCTCGTGCTTCTCGCGCGCGAGGTCGTCGAGCTGCACGTTCAACTGCAGGACGGCGACGTTCAGCGCGACCACTCCTGCGAGCAGGACGGTCACGAAGACGATCCAGACGATCCCGCCCGCGACACCCTTCGACCTGACGGGGCGCCGCTTGGGGGCCGCGCGCGGCTTCGGGCGCGCCGTCCCCGGGCGGGCGCCGGTGCGGGCTGCCGCCGCGCCGGCTGCCATCTACGCCGTCCTCACCGCGGCGCGCAGGCGTGCCGACGCCGAGCGCGGGTTCGCCGCCACCTCACGATTGGACGGGCGCACGGCCTTCCGGCCGAGCGCCCGTAGCTCGGGTTCTTTTCCGCAGACGCAGATCGGGAAGTCGGGCGGGCAGGTGCAGCCTTTCTCCTTGTCCCGCAGAAATCGCTTGACGAGCCGGTCTTCGAGCGAGTGGAAGCTGATCACCGCGAGGCGACCTCCGGGCCGGAGCATGTCGAACGCCGCCGGCAGAGCGGCCTCGAGCTCGCCGAGCTCGTCGTTGACGGCGATGCGCAGCGCCTGGAAGACGCGCTTGGCCGGGTGCCCGTCGCCGAAACGAGCCGGAGCGGGGATCGCCGAGCGGATGATCTCGACGAGCTCGCCGGTGCGCTCGATCGGACGGCGACGGCGCTCCCGGCCGATGGCCCTGGCGATCTGGCGTGCGTACCGCTCCTCGCCGTAGCGCCTGAAGATCTGCGTCAGCTCGCGCTCGCTCGACTCGTTGACCAGGTCGCGCGCTGAGACCTCGCCGCGCGGGTCCATGCGCATGTCGAGCGGCGCGTCGACCGCGTACGAGAAGCCGCGCTCCGGGCGGTCGAGCTGCATCGACGAGACGCCGAGGTCGAGCAGGATCGCGTCCGCTCGCACGTCGTTCTCGGCAAGCTGGCGGAGCACGATTGACGCCTCGCCGCGCAGGAAGCGCGCCTGCAGGCCGGTCTCCCGCTTGAAGCGGTCGAAATACGGGCGCACCGTCGGGTCGCGGTCGATCGCGATGAACTTGCCCTTCCCGCGGAGGTCGGCCGCCAGCAGCGAGGCGTGGCCGCCCGCGCCGAAGGTGGCGTCGACGACCGTCTCGCCCGGTTGCACGGCGAGCAGCTCGCGAACCTCGGAGGCGAGAACCGGAAGGTGATCAGTCGAGCTTGGCTGCAAGGCGTTCGGCAACATGCTCAGCGCTCCCTTCGACCTCTTTCAACTGCTTGCGCCACGTGTCCCGGTCCCAGATCTCGGCCCGGTCGCCGACGCCCGCCACGACCACCTCCTTGCCGAGGCCAGCGTGCTGCAGGAGGGCGGCCGGGATCGTCACGCGGCCCTGCTTGTCCGGTGTGTCCTCGGAAGCGCCGGCGTAGTAGTAGCGGTGCATCTGCCTGGCTTCCTTGCTGAACGGGTTGAGCGGGTCGAGCCAGGAGGCCACCATTCGCTCCCACTGCTCGCGGGGGTAGGCCGAGAGACATCCCTCCAGGCCGCGGGTGACCACCACTCCTCCAGCGAAGCCCTCGCGGAACCGGGCCGGAAGCGTGAGCCGGTTCTTGTCATCGATCGTGTGGTCGAACTCGCCGAGAAGCATGGACTCCGGGGCTGGGAGTGATTTCCACTTTCCCCCACTCTAAACCACGATCCCCCACTCCGCAACCCTTGCATCCCCAGCGGAACGCCTAGCACCGACCGCTCGGCCCCCGCTCAGTGGAGGCGACGGGGACTCGGCACGACGCACTCGCCCCAGAGGGGAACGCGTCGGCAACCTTTACTCAGGCCGTAGCCGCGACCGAGGCCGGCGTGACCTTTCGCACCTCGATCAACTTTCGGCGCCCCGCCCGGGGCTTCCGAGAAAGGCGAGCTCTCGCTTCGCTAGCCGCCGTTGCGCCGTACGTGGGCGAGCACCTGGGCGGCCTCGTCGATGTTGCGGACCGCCTCGGCCAGACCGGGCCCCGTGCCATTCGAGCCGGCGGTTGAAAGGGTCGATCGCGCGGAAGCCCGAGCCCCCGCGCGACGCGTCGCCGGTGCTCGCACATCTGCGGGCACGAGCACGATGGCCGCCTCCAACTTCAGGAGAGGGATTCCCAGGAGGCGGGCTCGAACCGATGCTTCGACGACTGCCCCTTCGGAGAGGCGCCTTGCGCGATCAGGAATCGTCCCTCGCCCCCTCGAGGCGCCGCCGGAGCGACGAGATGCCCGCGCTTCCGGCGACGAGGCCGACGACGCCGCCCGCGACGAGGCCCGCCTTGAAGAGCCTGCTCTTCGTCACGTTGTCGGCGAGTCCGTCGAGCGAGTTACTCACCGTCTCGAGCATCCGCTCTGGCTCGTTCTTTCTCTCCAGGAGTCTCATCGCGACGTCCTCCCCCCACGGGAGGCGTTCGAGATGGCCTGGACGAGCTCGGACTTCGTCATGTTGGAGCGACCTTCGATACCGATGCTCGCCGCCAGCTCGACGAGCTCCGGCTTGCTGTAGGACCTCAGGCCGCCGTTGGTGTCTCGATTGAGCTCGCGTGCCCTGGTCTTCGCGGCGGCGAGTAGGTCTTCGCGAAGCTGCTCGGTCGCTTCGACTCGCGCCTCCGCGTCGGTCGCCTGCCGCTCTGCCTCGCCGGCGAGCTGCTGCGCCTCGCGATGAGCATCCTCGGCGGCCGCTCGGGCGGCCGCAACGGCCTCGTCTGCCAGTCGCTTTGCCTCCGCCTGAGCCTCGATCGCCTCCTCCACGAGTTCCGCGGCTTCCTGCTGAGACGCCTCGGCCTCCTCTCGTGCTTCCTCGAGCTCGTCGTCGACCTCCGCCTGGACCTCCCGTCGCTGCTCTTCCGCATCCGCCTCGGCGGCCTGGCGCTCGCGCTTCACGAACTCGTCGGCCCGCTTTTGCGCCTCCGCGGTGCGGCGCTTGATCTGACGGCTGGTCTCGCGCTCCACATCCGTCATGCGGGCGCGCCCACGTTCGCTGACCTGTCGAGACTCGTCCGCAAGTGCTTTCGCCTCCCGGGCTGCTTCGAGAGCCCGATCCTCGGCCTCTCGCGCACGCTCCGCGGCGTCTTGCGCGCGCTTGGCTCGGATTTCGACCGAGTCTCCTCCTATCGGCGTGGCATCGGCGACAGCTGCCCGTACTTGCCGCCCGCGATCGCGGGCGCCTGCTGCGGCGGACCCGGTGACGTTTCCAACCGCCTCAGCCGGCTTGAGGACCCGCGACACGAGCCACCCGGCGTTGGACGGCAACTCTCGCAAGCCTGTCCGTGTTCGGTCGAGCACGAGAACACCTCCCTTCGGATCGAATGCGGTCTAACGGGTCGACGCGGCCTTGCGCCGGCTACCGGCCTTCCGCTTGGTCGCGGTGGACCGAGCCTGCGTGCGGCTGCGGCTGGTCGACTTCTGGCTCCGGGTGCCCGATCCGGGCGCGCTCTCCTCCTCGAGCCCGGTGACCTCCTTCACGCGGGTGAAGAGGTCCGCGTCCGGAAGCTCGGTCGCCCTGTCCTTCGCGCGGTGCATCAGCCCTCTCGCCTGGCGGGCAATGCTCGAGCTGCTGGTTGCGAGAGCGTACGCGGCCGCGCCCGCGGCGGGCAGCACCAGCCAGCGGGCCCCAGGACCGCTCTTTCTTCCACCCTTGCCTTCGGCGGCGTCGACGACGTCGGCGAATCGCTCGGCCACGTCGATGAGCCGCTCCGAAAATCTGTTCATGTCCGCCATTTCACGGAACCTCCTCCAGACTTTTCCCGTTTCGTCCCTAAGTTCCCCGAGCAGACCTGCCGAAACACCGAAGAGTCCGCGGCTGCGGACTGCGATCGTCTCATCTTGTCGAGTCTTGGGGCGAGGCGGATCGGCCGATGCGGGCCGATCCGCCTCTCGAGTGACCCCTCTAGCGGCGTGACCGCTGGAAGTGGTGCGAGAGCACCTGGTTCGCGACCTTCTTGGAGATCGCGATGCCGTCCTCGACCGAGGTGCGGTAGTGGATGCCGCCCCAGATCCGGGCGTTGCCGACCTCGTCCTGGAGGTCGCGGACACGATCGAAGTGACGGTCTCCGAGACCGGTCAGGCTGGGCACCGTGAAGTCGATCTTCTTCGTGCCCAGGAACCTGGCGATCGCCCGGCCTCCCGCGGGCGTGACGCAGGAGTGAGCGCTGGGGTACTCCGGGTGGTTGGGCGTGGCGGGCAGCAGCGGCGACCACGCCGGATCGCCCACCGTCTTGTCGTTGCCGTCGGTGTCGCCGGCGCGGACAGCCGTGATCGGCCGCCAGAACGCGTAGTGATACTTGGCGTCGAAGCACGCGATGATCGAGTCGGCTTCGACCACCGAGACCATCGCCATGAAACGCGCCGAATCGGCGATGCCGAGCTCGTGGTCGAGGACGAACTTGCGAAACGCCCCGCGCGCCTGCTGCACCGGAGCCTCACCCCAGAACCTGGCCGCCAGGGTCTGTTCGGGTGTGCGCGTCGTGCTCGCGCTCGAGCCGATCTCCTTGACCTCGTTGTACTCGCGCGCCCACTTGCTGCTGCCGAGGGCGGGCGGTCCGTCGGGCCGGTACCGGTCTGCCGACCGGATGCTGAACGTCCGCATGAACGGCAGGTACGTGCCGATCGGCGGCGACGGTGCAGTCGGCAGCCACACGCCGGGGATCGGCGGATTCGGCGGCGTGTACGTGAACGGCGCACGGAAGCCGTCGTCGGCGCGCTGCGCGATCAGCAGCCCCGCGACCTGCTCGCCGACTGTGACGCCGTCGTCCCTGGCCTTGCCGGCGGGAATCGTGCCCAGTGAGGCCGTGAAGGCCGGATCGATGATCGTGGGCGCCTGATTCGGCAGGTAGTGCGCGAGCACGCGATGAGCGGCGGCTGCGACGGCCGCTTCGGACGACGCGCCCGCCGGCGCGTCGACGTCGTTCGCGAAGGGCCGATAGCCGCCGTTGATCGCCGTCACCGAGTCGTAGACGGCAATCGCGACGTAGGAGAAGATCACGAAGCCCTCCGGGGGTGACAGGGCAGCCGCCGTGAACGCCTGCGATCCGACGGCGTCCCAGCTCGTCACGTAGGTATCCGGCGGCGCCGCCGGCTTGCGATGAGCGCTGCTCGTGCCGGCCACGCCGAGGAGAACCGCCGCGGCGGCGACTAGGACGAGAGCGAGTCCGATTTTCTTCATGACCGCACCTTTCGGGGTCGTTTGGTCCGTCGGACACAGCGTCGCCACGAGTGCCGTTCGCGCCTATTCGTCATTCGTCGTATCTTTGGGAGACTGTGTCTGCCCTCGCGAGCCGCGACGCGGAGCGAATGCTTCGCTTCGTCGCCGAAGCGGAAAGCGTCGGCGGCGACCAACCGTTCACACCCGAGCTCCTCGTCGGGCTCGGTGAGCTCGTGCATGCCGAATCCGTCGCTTACTGCGAGCTTGACCGCGTCCGACGCCGGGTGTTGCACGAAGTTGCCCGCCTGGGTGACGAGGACGACGGGCACGGAGATCTCTCGACGATCTTCTGGAGCATCGTCGTGGAAGAGCACCCCGTCTGTGTTCGCCACCAGCAGGGTGACTTCCGGGCCCTGAAGCTCTCCGACTTCGTCACCACCCGGCAGCTCCATGAGCTCCCCACGTACGAGGCATGGTGGCAGCCACTCGGAATCGAACGGGAGCTGAACGTCGCGCTTCCCTCGCCCCTGTGGCACACGAAGACCTTTCTCTTCGACCGCGGAGCCGGCCGCGACTTCACCGAGCGCGACCGGCTCGTGCTCGACCGCCTGCAGCCGCATCTAGCGAGGCTCTGGCGGGCGGCCAGGACGCGGCGACTGCTCGGATCGGCGATGTCCGCGCTCGGCCGGGCGGACGAGCACGACGCGCGCGGGGTGATCCTCCTCGGCGTCGCCGGCGAGATCGAGTTCGCCTCGCCGTCGAGCCTCCGCCTGCTGCGGGAGTACTTCCCTCCGGCGCCTGCCGATCATGCGCCGCTGCTCGTCGTCGACTGGCTCAGCTCCGGTGCGCCTCGGCCCCTAGTCGTGCGTCTCGAAGGGCGCCGGTTGACGATCCAGCACTCGAACGGCGCCCTCCTCCTCGAGGAGCGTCGCGAGGAGGCGCACCTGACCGCTCGGGAGCGCGAAGTTCTGTCGTGGGTGGCGCGCGGGAAGACGAACGTGGAGATCGCACAGCTGCTCTGGCTCGCGCCCAGCACCGTCCGCAAGCACCTCGAGAACGTCTACGCAAAGCTGAACGTCAGCTCGCGCACCGCCGCCGTCACCCGGTTCCTCGGGCTCCTGGACGAGCGCGAGGAACGGACACCCGCCTAGCCGGCCGATCCGGCTCGCGTCTTGCCGGCCGACCTGCTGACGCGGCGTGAGCTGAACCGCGCGACGCTCGAGCGGCAGCTGCTGCTTCGCCGCTCCGAGCTGCCGGTGCTCGACGCCGTCGAGCACCTCGTCGGGCTACAGGCGCAGGAGCCGCCCGATCCCTACACCGCCCTGTGGTCGCGGCTCGACGGCTTCCGGCCCGAGGAGCTCTCCGGCTCTGCTCGAGCGCCGCGAGGTCGTGCGCACCGCCGTGATGCGTTCCACGATCCACCTCGTCAGCGCCGACGACTGCCTCCTGCTCCGCCCGCTGATGCAGCCCGTTCTCGACGCGGAGCTCTCTCGCTATCGCGACCTGCGAGGCGTCGACGTCGACGCCGTGCTCGCGTTCGGCCGCCAGCGGCTGGAGGAGCGGCCGTTGAACGGCACCGAGCTGCGGGCGGCGCTGTCGGAACGGTTCCCCGACCACGACGCCGCAGATCTCGCCTACGCGTGCCGCAACCTCCTGCCGCTCGTCCAGGTGCCGCCACGTGGGCTCTGGAAGCGCTCCGGCCAGGTCCGCACGACCACGGCGGAGTCGTGGCTGGGCCGCCCGGTCGTCGCCGAGGCGTCGCTCGACGACGTGGTCCTGCGCTACTTCGCCGCGTTCGGGCCGGCGGCCGTGGCCGACGTCGCCGCCTGGTCGCGGCTGACAGGCCTCCGAGAGGTCGTCGAGCGCCTGCGACCGCGGCTGCGCCGGTTCCGCGACGAGCGCGGTCGCGAGCTGTTCGACGTTCCGGACGCGCCCAGGCCGGCTTCGGAGACGCCCGCGCCCGTCCGCTTTCTGCCCGAATACGACAACGCCCTCCTCTCGCATGCCGATCGCGGCCGCTTCGTCACCGCCGAGCAGCGGGCACGGCTCTCTGCGGTGGAGGGCCGCATCCAGGGGACCGTCCTCCACGACGGCTTTCTCTTCGGTGTCTGGCAGCTGCATCGCGACCGCGACCGCGACAGCGACGTCGCAACACTCGTCGTCAGCCACATCGAGCGCCTGACCAAGCGGGCCGAGCAGAAGGTCGCGGCCGAGGGCCGGCGCTTCCTCCGCTTCGCCGCGGCCGACGCGGCGAGCCATGACCTGCGCTTCGCGGCCGTCGACTAGGCGCCGTGCGCGCCGCGGCGCGTCATGGCCTCGGCCCCCTGCGCCGCCGCGAAGGCGAGCGCCTCCTCGATCGGCATGCGCGCTCCGAGCGCGTAGGTGAGCCCGGCGGCGAAGGAGTCGCCCGCGCCGTAGGTGTCCGCAAGGGGGCCCGGCAGCGGCGCCGGCGTGTAGCGACCCGACCGGCCCTCGTGCTCGTAGCTGCCGCCGGCCTTGCCCTCGGTCCGCACAACCGTGAGCGGCGGCGGGTCGAGATCGCCGTCCTCGTAGGCCTCGCCTTCGTCCGACGCGCTGCCGACCAGCGCGTCCAGCTGGACGCCGGCTTCTCGCAACGTCGCGAGCTCCCGAGAGGTCGCCACCAGCACGCGCGCCTGCCGCGCCCGCCGGAGCGCGTCGACGTCGCCGCCCGTGAAATACACGGCGTCGTACTCCGCCAGCTCGTGCCAGGGGAGCTCGTCGTCCCCGTGGGCGACGAGCTTGTGGCTCAGCACCGTGATCGTCCGCTCCCCGTCGTCGTCGACGTACGTGAACGCCCGTCGTTGGGGCTCGTCGCGGATCGTTGCCTCGACCCGGACGCCCAGGCCGCGAAGGCCGTGAACGACCCGGCCGCCGATGTCGTCGTTGCCGACCGCCGTCAGGAACAGTGCGTCGCCGGCGAGCCGGCTCAACCGGACGGCCGCGACGCCCCCGCCGCCTGCGGGCTCGGCCCAGACCTCACGCGCGAGCACGATCGACCCTGCCGGCGGGACCTGCGGCACGCGCACGAACTCCACCCACTCGACGTGGCCGACGACGGCGACTCGCACGAAGGCAGTCTCACACTCGACGGCGACCCCGCGTTAGAGCAGATGATGGAGACCGTGACGCTTCCGTCCTTCGAACGCTTCTACAACGAGAACCGCGATGCGATCTACGCCCACCTGCGCCGCGAGGTCGGCCCTGACGCCGCCGACGACGCGTTCCAGGAGACCTTCCTGCGTGCTCTACGCGGCTACCCGAAGCTCCGGCACGGCGACCACCTGCGGGCCTGGGCGTTCACGATCGCGTCGCGCGTCGTCATCGACCTGGGTCGGCGCACGAAGCCGACCGTTGAGCTTGTCGAGGAGCTCGGGGTCTCCGACTCCAGGCCGGCCTACGCCGAGCTGGAGCACCTCGCCGACCAGCTACCTGGAAAGGAGCGTGCTGCCGTGATCTTGCGCTACGGCTACGACCTTCCCTATTCCGACATCGCCTCCGCGCTCGACTCGAGTGAGGAGGCCGCCCGTGCTGCCGCCTCGTCCGGCGTCCGCCGCCTACGGAGGGCACTCCGATGACCACGGTGCCGAGCGAGCTCGATCGCCGCTTCCGTGCGGCTGCCGCCTCCGAGGGCCTGCTCGACGTCGGCTACGACGTGATCGACTCGCCCGTGGGCGACCTGCTCGTCGCGGCCACGCCCCGCGGGGTTTGCCGGATCTCCTATGACGCCGACCCGGAGGCACAGGCCGAGCGGTTCGCGCGCGTGTACGGCGTCCGGGTTCTGCGCGCGCCCGGAGCGGTGGACCCGCTGCGCCGTGAGCTGGACGAGTACTTCGACGGCCGGCGAGTCACCTTCGACCTCGCGCTCGACCTGACCGGCGCGCCCGAGTTCACCCGGGCAGTGCTCGGTGAGCTCGCGCGTGTCCCCTACGGCGAAGTGACGACCTACGGCACGCTCGCGGCACGCGTGGGCAGCCCACGCTCCGCGCGTGCGGTCGGGACGGTCATGAACCGCAATCCGATCCCGATCGTGTTGCCCTGCCACCGCGTCGTCGGCTCGAACGGGAGCCTCGTGGGCTACGCCGGTGGGCTCGACCGCAAGCAGGCACTGCTGCGGCTCGAGGGTGCCAGCCTGCTCTGAGCGTCGGGGGCCGCTCAGGAGTAGAGCCAGTCGGGATCCGGCTCGCGACCGTCGCCGCCGCGGTCGAGGCGGCGGTTGCGGGCGATCCTGGCGGCGCGTCGCTCCGCCGATGTCGTTCTCAGCATGGACGACCGTGGCCGTGACCTCCATCCCTGAGTCGAGGATAGGCTCAGCGCCATGGAGATCCGGATCGAGAGCCGTGACGCGGGCGAGCTGCTCGTCGTCGAGGAGGACGGAGCGACGCTCGGTGCGCTCGCCGCCGGCCGGCCGTCGCCGGCGGTGGTGGCGGTCGAGCGGATCGACGTCGAGGACCACGAACGGTACGAGGAGATCGTGCAGGCACTCCTCTCCGCGCTCGTCGAGCGCTACGGCGAGACAGAGCACGTGACGCTCGAGCTCGCCGAGGGAGACGACCGCGCTGTTTCGCACTACGCTCGTTGGGGCTTCGTTCCGGTTCGGCGGGTGCTCGGTGTCGACCTCGAGGTGCTTCGGCACGACCTCGAACGTCGCCCGCGCGGGGCGTCCTTCGGCTCGGTGCACGTCCAGACAGACGACCTTCCCGCCGTCACGCGCGCCGTGCGTGGGTTCACGCCGCTGCAGGCCGGCGGATCCGAAGGATCGGTCGTGCTGCCGCCGCGCGGCGGCTGGGTCTCGGTGTACGACGAGCTGGCGGACCGCGATCCGACCTCGTTGCGCCGGCTCGCCCGCGAGGTCTCGGACCGGCTCGGTGCCGTCGTCCTGGCACTCGGCGTCGAAGAGGGCGCGGTCGTCCGCTTCCTCCTGCTCGATCGCGGGCGCCTGCTCGACGAGTACTTGTCCGTACCCGAGTACTACGGGCCGCTTCCGTCGGGCGAGGTCGTGGCGCTGGCCGCGAACCCAACGCTGGTCGAGCGGCTCACGGGCGGCGACCGGCGCGAGGTGCGCGCCGCCGCCGTCGTGGGCAAGCACCCCGACGAGCTGCCGCCGCCGACGGACACCGCGGCCGCGCTCGCCGAGGCGATGCGCATCGACGGCGCCGCGCACGGCTACCGGCAGGCCGTCGGCGCGCCGGGCGCGATCCTCATCGAGCGTTAGAAGTAGGAGGGCTTGGCGGGATAACGGCTAAGTCGCCGGGCCGCGCTGCTCGCCCCGAGGCCGCGTCCTCAGTCGCGCCCGTATAGCGTCCGCATACGAACACTCCCTGCGTCCTTGCCTCGGAACGACCATCGCACCCCGGCAACGAGCGACATCCCACCAAACCCTCCCGCCTAGCGCCGCGCGACGATCACGCCCGCGAGGCAGAGCACGCCGCCCGCCAGCGCGAGCCCGGGCGGGCTCTCCGACAGCAGCAGCCATCCGAGCAGGACGGAGACGGGCGGGACGAGGTACGTCGTCGCCGCCATCCGTCCAGCGCCCGTGCGTGCGAGCGCGAACGCCCAGGTCGTGAATGCCAGCGCGGTCGGGAAGACGCCTAGGTAGATCATCCAGCCGATCGCGGCCGCGTCGGCGTCCCCGAGCTCCCCGGCGAGCTGTGGCGCGAACGGCAGGCACACGAACGCACCGATCAGGCAGCACAGGAGGATCGTCTGCAGGGGCGAGAGCTCCCGCAGCACGCTCTTCTGCGAGACGACCCCGCCGGCGTAGGCCACGGCCGCGAGGAGGCAGAGGACCACGCCTGCGGTTGTGACGCCGGCGTTCGACGTCGCGAAGCCGATCACGACGACGCCGCCGAACGCGATCGCACAGCCGGCCAGGAGCGCCCTCGGGAAGCCCTCGCGCAGCAGGAAGCCGGCGAGGATCGCGATGAGGATCGGCCCGACGTTGACGAGCATCGCAGCGGTGCCTGCGTCGACGCGCCGTTCGCCGGCGTTCAGGGCGAGGTTGTAGGCACCGAACCAGAGCACGCCGCAGAGGAGGAGCGCAGGGGCGACCGGCCGCAGCTCGCGCCAGGTGGGCAGGCGTTCGCTGCGCGCGAGCAGGAGGATCGCGAGAGCGGCCGCTCCGACGAGCAGGCGGCCGAGCGAGAGCGCCCCGGGCGAAAGCGAGCGCCCCGCCGACCGGATCCCGACGAAGGCGGACGCCCAGAAGAACACCGTGACGAGCGCGGCTGCCAGTGCGGCCGTCCTCTCGGTGCGGAAGCGGCTGCGCGCCGGCGCACACGGCTGCGGGAGCGCTTGTTCGACCACCGGGGACACCCACCACGTGAAACGCGCGAGTGGTCGCTCTTGTGAGATGTCCAGTTAGCCCTAGCTGTCGAGCAAGCAGTAGCCCACCCCCCACACGTTCCTGACGTAGCGGGCGCCGTGCGGAGCGGCCAGCTTCCGTCGCAGCCGAGACGCATGGCTGTCCAGCGTTCGCGTGCGGCCGAGCGAGCGGAAACCCCAGACGTCGCGAAGCAGCTCGTCCTTCTTGAACACGCGCGCAGGCTCGCTCGCGAGCTTCACCAGCAGCTCGTACTCCTTGCCCGAGAGCGCCACTCGTTCGCCGCCGACCGTCACGCGCCGGGTTGGGAGGTCGACGACGATCCCGTCCGCCTCGAGCCGATCGTGCGCGGCACCGTTCGCCCGGCGCAGCACGGCGTGGATCCGGGCGAGTAGCTCCTCGTAGTGGAACGGGCGGCCGACGTAGTCGTCGCATCCGCGCTCGAAGGCGCGGACACGGTCGACGGCGTCGGAGTCAGGCTGTCCGATCAGGATCACGGGCACGTCGCGATCCCACGAGCGGCCGGGCTCACCCTCGCGCAGCCTCCGACACAGCTCGGCTCCGGACAAGTCCGGGAGATCGTCGCCGACGAGCGCGAGATCGGGTCGCTCACGCTCCGCGAGCGCGAGCGCCTCGCCGCCGGCGGTCGCCTCGAGAACCGCGAAACCGTCCTCCGCGAGATGCCGGCTGAGAAACACCCGTGTCGCAGGCTCGGGCTCGGCGATCAGGAGGGCATTCGGCACGGAGGCGACGCTAGTCCCGGCGCTGCGCGACCGCCAGATGTCTTTTCGCGCGAATGTGCATCAACGAATCGACAGCCGTCGGACCAGGACATGGACAGCGCAAGCACGCAAGATGAGGGAACGCGCCCCCAAGGGGGTACGGCCCTCGGGGGCGCGTCGTCAGTCCCCGGCCCGCCAGACGGAAGACAAGTGGCAGGCCTACCAAGGAAGAACCGAGAACGAGCGGTTTCTTGCGCAGATCGTGCGCCGGAGCTCCCGAATGCTGTGCCGCCAGGGTCGAGAGCTGGGCCGCGCGCAGCTCGTTTCGACGCTCCGCTTCGGCGGCCGGCCGGCCGAGCCGGAGAGTGCGTTCTAAATCCGGCCGGAGCGCAGGATCCCGAGGAAGAGCCAGATCCCGAGCACGCCCGAGAGGACGAAGCCGATCACCGCGAGGAAGTTGATCCCGAAGATCTCGGGCCCGGTCGTCACGAAGGCGCCGAGCAGGCTCGACCCGATGAGCCCGCCCGCGACGATCATCGCCACGATCAGGCGGTTGAAGACGATGTCGACCTTCTGCATGAGCTCGTCGAGCCCCTTGTGGACGAAGCCAACCTCGATCTGGCCGTCGCGGACCTCCTCGAGGATGTCGTGCACCTGATACGGGAGCTCCCGCGCGATCTGCGTCAGGTTGACCGCCTCCCGCGTGGCGCCCTGCGCGAGCCGCCGCGGCGTGAAGCGCCGGATCATCAGGCTGCGCGCGTACGGCTTCGCCACCTCGAAGACGTTGAACTCCGGGTAGAGCTCGACCCCGACCGAGCCGAGCGTCGCCACCGCGCGGTCCATCATCAGGAAGCGCGTCGGCAGCTTGAGGTTGACGCGGTAGATGAGCGAGAAGCCCTCGCGGATCACCTGCATCGGGTCGATGTCGGACAACCGCGCGCCGTAGTAGCGGTAGAACAGCTCGCGCAGCTCGGCGACGAACTGCTCCTCGTGCTCGGGCGGGTAGCGCACGCCCAGGTCGGCGAGGCGCTTCGGGAGGACGTCGATGTTCTCGTTGGCAGCGTCGATGAAGAGCCTGGTCGCCTTGGCGATGTCCGAGTCGGTCAGCTTGCCGGCGAGCCCGAAGTCGACGAGCCCGATGCGGTCCGGTCTGCCGAGCACGAGGATGTTGGCCGGGTGGGGGTCGCCGTGGAAGAACCCGTGACGGAAGATCATCGTCATCCACGCCTCGGTCATCAGGTACGCGAGCCGGCGGCGGTCCTCGGTCGTCCAGTCGAGCTCGTCGATGTCTGCAACCTGCGTGCCTTCGAGGTACTCGAGCGTGAGCACGCGTGTGCGGGTGTAGGTCCAGTAGACGCGCGGGATCCGCACGTGCGGGTGGCCTGCGAAGTTCCGGCGGAAGGTCTCGGCGTTCCGCCCCTCGAGCCGGTAGTCCAGCTCCTGGCGGATCGACCGGGCGAACTCGTCGACCAGGTCGCGCGTGTCGATGAAGTCGAGCGCACGGACGCGCTCCTTCGCGATGCGCGCCGCCTGATAGAGGAGCGAGAGGTCGGCCTCGATCTGGCGCGGGGCCCCAGGACGCTGCACCTTGACTGCGACCCGGTGCCCGTTCGGTAGCACCGCCCGGTGCACCTGGCCGATCGAGGCTGCGGCCATTGGCGTCTTCTCGAACTCGAGGAAGAGCCGCTCGACCGGCTGCTCGAGCTCCTCCTCGATCGTCTCGGCGGCCGCCTCGTACGGGAAGGGGCGCACGTCGTCCTGCAGCCCGCGAAGCTCCGCGATGATGTCCGGCGGCAGCACGTCGGGCCGCATGGACAGGAGCTGGCCGAACTTGACGAAGGTCGGCCCGAGCTCGTCGAGCATCTCCCGGAGCCGGCGACCGCGCTCCGATGCCGGAGCCTCGACCTCGTCGCCGTTTCGGCCCGGGATCAGGTAGCCGAGCCGGTTGCGCCGGAAGACGTATCCGAAGCCGTGCCGGACGGCGACCTGGGCGATCTCGGACAGCCGCCCGAGGTTGCGCGGAGGCGCCTGCGCCATGCCCTCAGTGTGACAGTCGGTTAGGAGGGTCGGCCCTGGCGCTGCCGCCAGCGGTGCAGAGTCTTCGACTTGCCCGCCGACTTCGGCTGCGGCGGCTTCGGCTTCGGCTCGTTCTCCTCGAGCCAGCGCGCAGCGTCGTCGTCGGGTTCGATCCCGACCGTGCGCTCGCGCTCGCCCCGCTTCTGCGCCCGCCGCTCGCTCGGCCGGAGCTTCTTCACGCCGGGCGGCCGTCCGCGTCGCGAGGCGGGCCCTCGAGGAGCCGGAGTCGGTGCTCGAGCTGCGCCAGCCTGAGCTCCACCTCGTCGAGCTCGTCTCGCGTGACGAGGCCGAGCTCGCGGAAGAAGCCCTCCATCGCGGCGCCCGCCCGTTCGCCGGCGCGGACCGCATCGCCCTTCCAGCGCCTCGCGAGCTGATCGGCAAGGCTTCGCACCTCGTCCGCCCGCTCGGAAGTCAATCCGGCTGAGCCCGCGGCCGCGACGACCAGCTGCTCGAAGGACTCCCTGAGGCTAGCGGGCTCGGCCATGCGGCCTCGCGCGGCGGCGCTGGCGGCGCTTCTCCCGCCGTGCGGCAGCCGCGCCGTCGCCGTCGCCGTCCTCAGGAGCGGCGCCGTCGCCGCCTACCGGAGCCGCCGCGACCGGGGCGACCGGCTGCGGGGCAACAACCGGCTGCGCGTCCAGCGCACCGACCCCGCCCTCGAGGACCACGTCGCCGACGGTGCCCTTCCGCCGCGCGTACTCGGGCTCGCGCTCCTTCCACCAGGAGAGCAGCGGGGCGGCGATGAAGATCGAGGAGTAGGCGCCCGACCCGATGCCGATGAGCAGCGCGAACGCGAAATCCTTGAGCGTGTCGCCGCCGAAGATCAGCAGCGAGGCGACCGGGAGCAGCGTGATGAACGTCGTGGCCAGCGAGCGGCGAACGGTCTCCCACAGCGAGACGTTGGCGATCGTCGCGAACGAGGAGCGCCGCATCAACGGCACGTTCTCGCGGATCCGGTCGAAGATGATGATCGTGTCGTAGATCGAGTAACCGAGGACGGTCAGCACCGCCGCAACGGTCGACGTCGTCACCTCCCTCCCCGTCAGCGAGTAGATCCCGACGGTGATCAGCACGTCGTGCGCCAGCGCGACGAGGATCGGGACGGCGTACTTGAAGTCGAAGCGGATCGTCGTGTAGAGGACGATCAAGAGCAGCGAGACGATGATCGCGACGATCGCGGAGTTGGCGATCTGGCGGCCGAAGCTCTCGGACACGTTCTGCACCTGGAGGCTGGCGGCCCCGAACTCGTCCTCGAGCTGCGTGCGCAGCTGCCCCTGTTCCGCGGTCGTGAGCGACTCGGCGCGGATCTGGAAGCCGCGGTACTTGCCGTCGACGGAGTTTCCGCGGCCCTGGACGACTGCGTTGCGGCCGGCGATCGGTTTCGCCACGTCGGCGACCGTCCCCACGGCCTCGGGCTGGTTGGCGCTGAACGTCACCTGCGTGCCGCCCTTGAAGTCGATGCCGAGGTTGAGGCCGCGCACGGCGAGGGAGGCAATCGAGATCGCGACGACCACGCCTGCGATCGCGAACCAGGTTCTGCGCCGGCCGATGAAGTCGATCTGCAGCCAACGCCCTTTCTGCTGCCCTGCGGCGCCCATGAAGCGGGGGTCCTCGAACCAGGAGAAGTTCGCGAGCAGCGCGAGCATCGCCCGCGTCGCCGCCACGGCGGTGATCAGCGAGATCGCGGTACCGACGAGCAGCATCAGCGCGAAGCCCTTGACCCCGGCGGTCGCGACGGCGAAGAGCACGAGCGCCGTGATCGCCGTCACGACGTTCGCGTCGATGATCGTGTTGAAGCCCTTCTTGTAGCCGGTGGAAATCGCGGCCCGCACGGATCTCCCCGCGCGAGCCTCTTCTTTGATTCGTTCGAAGATGACGACGTTCGCGTCCGCCGCGACACCGATCGTCAGGATCATTCCCGCAAACCCCGGGAGCGTCAGCGTGACGTCCAGGATCAGAATCGCGGCGTACAGGAAAGCGGCGTAGATGCCGAGACCGATGACGGCGACCACACCGAGCAGGCGGTAGAAGAGAAGCAGGAAGAGCGCAACGACCACGAGGCCGGCGATGGCGGCCTTCTCGGCCTCGGCCAGCGAGTCGCGGCCCAGCGTCGCGGAGACGTCGGTGCGGTCGATCTGCTGGAACTCGATCGGCAGCGCACCGGTCTGCAGCACGAGCGCGAGGTCCTTGGCCTCGCCGATGTCGCCGATGCCCGTGATCTGGGCGCCGTTGTCGCCGGGGATGCCGTCGGGGTTCTCATCGGGGTCGACGGTCGGCGCCGACTTGATCTCGCCGTCGAGGACGATCGCGAAGCTGTCGAGGACCTTGCCGCGGCCCTGCGAGGACTTGATCCGGCTGCTGTTGACGATGTCGCGCGTGACGTCGTGGAACTTCTTCGCGCCCTTGCTGGTGAAGTCCATGAGCACGATCGGCTCGCCGTTCTGGCCGAAGTCCTGCCGCGTCCCGGAGAGCTTGAGGTCCTCGCCGGTCATCTCCGGGACCGGGTTCTCCTTGTCGTTCGGCTGGTAGCGCAGGAGGTAGAAGTAGTTCTGCGTCGGCGGGGCCTCCGCCACGCCCGGGCAGTAGCGCTCGCCGATGCCGCAGGTGAGCACGATCTGCCCCTCGGGGACGCCCATGAACTTCCAGCCCTTGGGCAGCTCGCCGTCCTTGAGCTGCTGCTTGACCCGCGGCAGGTTGCGGATCTCGGCCTTGGTCGGCAGCGGCCCGGCGACACGCTTCTTGTTCTGGTCGAAGAGGTACCACTCGCGCGCGTTGTCGTTCTTGATCAGCGACTGCTGCCCGGCGAGCAGGTTGAAGATGCTCGTATTCGGAACCGGGTCGCCCTGTGCGCTCCGCGACGGCCCGAGCAGGTTGGCCTCGAGCTTGTACAACTCGAGCTGCGCGGTCTTGCCGATGATCTTCGTCGCGCGGTCGGGGTCGGTGACACCCGGCAGCTGGATCACGATCTGGTCCTTGCCCTGCTTGCGCACTTCGGTCTCGGAGACGCCGAGCTTGTCGATCCGGTCGCGGATGACCGAAACGGAGCGGTCGAGGTCGGCGCCGGTCAGCGCGCGGCCCTTCGGCGGCTGCGCCTGGAGCACGACCTCGAGGCCGCCCTGCAGGTCGAGGCCGAGCCTCGGGCCCTTGTGCACCGGCGAGCCCGGGATCGCAAGCAGCGCCACGCCGATCAGAGCGGCGAGGATCAGTCCTACGAAGACGAGATTGGAGCGCCGAGTAGACATGGAACGCGGGCAAACAGGTTAGCTGCGGTCCGGCTCGATCGGGGTGGCCGGAGCCCCCTGATTTACCTCCTCTTGATCTTTCTCGTCCGGCGTGATCACCCCGGCGATCGCTCCGCGCGCGATCCGGACCGTTGTCTCCGGCGCGATCTCGACGGTGAGCACGTCGTCGTCGATTCGCAGGATGCGGCCGTAGAGCCCGCCGGCGGTGACGATCTCGTCGTTCTCGGCCAGGCGCCCGATCATCGACGTGTGCTCGGAGGCCCGGCGGCGCTGCGGGCGGATCACGAGCAGCCAGAACAGCCCGAAAACGACCACGATGAGGATCAGCGGCTCCATGCGGGCTCCACGGGCTCCTGGGCGAGTCGCGCGACCACGTCCGCCTTGAACGATGCCAGTTGGCCGCGCTCGATCGCCGCGCGCGCGTCCGCGGTGAGGCGGAGGAGGTACCGGAGGTTGTGCAGCGTCAGCAGCCGCGGGCCCAGGATCTCCTGCTGGTTGACGAGGTGGCGGATGTATGCGCGCGAGAAGCGCCGGCACGCGAGGCAGTCGCAGTCCTCGTCGAGTGGGCGCGGGTCGCGGGCGAAGCGGGCGTTCTTCAGGTTCAGGCGCCCGTTGGCGGTGACCGCCGTCCCCGTGCGGCCGAGGCGGGTCGGCAGCACGCAGTCGAACATGTCGATCCCGCGCTCGATCACCTCGAGGATGCCCTCGGGGTCGCCGATGCCCATGAAGTAGCGCGCCTTGTCCTCGGGCAGCAGCGGCGCCGCCCAGCCGACCGCCTCGAACATGTGCTCGCGGCTCTCGCCCACGCTGAGCCCACCGAGCGCGTTGCCGTCGAAGTCGAGCGCCACGATCTCCTCGATCGAGCGCCTGCGGAGCTCTCGGTCGGCGCCGCCCTGGGCGATCCCGAACACGAGCTGCCCCTCCGTCCGGCGGCGCGGCCCGCTGGCGGGCCGCCCAGACGGCGGTCAGCCGCGTCGCCTCCGCCAGCTCGGCACGGCCGACGTTCGCGGGCGGACAGACGTCGAGGCACATGGCGATGTCGGAGCCGAGCTTCCGCTGGATCTCGGCGGCCAGCTCGGGAGTGAAGCGCTCGGCCGTGCCGTCGTACACCGAGCGAAACGTGACGCCTCCGTCGTCCACGCGCTGCAGCGTGTCGCGGAGCGAGAAGACCTGGAAGCCGCCGGAATCGGTGAGGATCGGACCGTCCCAGCCCATGAAGCGGTGCAGGCCGCCGAGCTCCTCGACGACGTCCTCACCGGGCTTGAAGTGCAGGTGGTACGTATTGCCGAGGACGACCGACGCGCCGAGCGCGCGCAGCTCGTCCGGATCGACCCCCTTGACGGTGCCCTTCGTGCCGACGGGCATGAACGCCGGGGTCGGAATCTCCCCATGTGCGGTGCGCAAGACGCCCGCTCGCGCAGCCCCGTCCGTTGCGGTCACGGCGAACGCGGTCATGTCCAGGGGTCTGGCCCCCTGACATGGCTCTCGAGGGCATGTCGTGTGTGCCGAATGTGTGACGAAGCGTCCACAGGCACCTTTCTAATGGACGAGCATGGCGTCGCCGAACGAGTAGAAGCGGTAGCGCTCGGCAATGGCCAGGCGGTAGAGCTCGCGGGTCTCGTCCTCTCCGGCGAAGGCCATGACGAGCGCCAACAGCGTGGACCGAGGAAGGTGGAAGTTGGTCAGCAATGCATCGACGCGGCGGAACTCGAAGCCTGCCGTGATGAAGAGGTCGGTTCGGCCCTCGAGCGGCGCGTCTCGCGCGAGCGATTCGAGCACGCGCACCGTCGTCGTCCCGACCGCGAGGACACGCTCTGCGCCGTCGATCCGCCGCTTCGCCTCGGGCAGCACGCGATAGCGCTCGCCGTGGAGGCGATGGTCGTCCAGGTCCTCGACCGCCACCGGCCGAAAGGTGTCGAGGCCGACGTGCAACGTGACGTACTCGACGTCGAGCCGGCTCGAGGAGCTCAGGGGTGAAGTGCAGGCCCGCCGTCGGCGCCGCCGCGGAGCCCGCCTCGTCGGCGTAGACCGTCTGGTAGCGACCCGGGTCCTCGAGGGGCTCGGTGATGTACGGCGGCAGCGGCGCCTCGCCGGACGGCTCGCCTTCGAGGCGCAGCCGCCAGCGGCCCTCGCCGAGGTGCTCGATCAGCTCGACCGGCCCGTACCGGCGGCCCGGCCGGAGCTTGCGCGTCGGCCGAGCCAGACCCTCCCAGAGACCGTTCTCGCCGACGCGCTCGACGAGTAGCACCTCGCCGCGCGGCTGCTCGATCGGGATCCGCGCGGGCACCACCCGCGTGTCGTTCGCGACCACGAGCTCGCCCTTGACCAGCTCGTCCGGCAGCTCCGAGAAACGGCGGTGGCGAACCTCCCCGGAGGCGCGCTCGTAGACGAGCAGGCGCGACTCGTCGCGCCGGTCGAGCGGACGCTGCGCGATCAGTTCCGAGGGCAGCTCGTAGTCGAGTTCGGCAACCTTCATTCCGTCCGGCGGCCACGGTATCTTTCGCCCATGGACGAAGCTGCCATCCAACGTGCGAAGGAGCGTCTGGCGGCGGCCGCCGAAGGGCGCGTCGAGCCGGGCGACGTGCAGGCGACGCTCGAGCGCGCACGGGCGCAGATCGAGGCGCTCGCCGACCTCGCGGCGCAGATCGAGACGTCGCTGCCGGGCCGGGTCAGCGAGGCCGTTCGGGAAGGTCTCCAGGCCGAGGTCATCCCCGTCGGCCGCCACATCGCGGAGGTGCGAGGGCTGGCCGGCCAGACGATCCGTCGGCTCGAGCGGATGGAGGGCGACCTGCTGGCCGAGCGGCACGCCCGCCTCGACGACCTCGCGCTGCTCGTCGACCTGATCACGTCGGGCTGGAAGGGTGTCGACGAACGGCTCGCCCGCCTCGAGGAACGGCTCGAGGACAGCAAGGGCGCGATCGTCTACCGCATCGAAGAGCGCCGCAGCAGTTAGCGCCTAGAACCACGCGAGGATCGCGGCGGAGGTCAGCGCCCAAAGCGCGACGGCCGCCAGGATCGGCCGGTCCGAGAGCAGGATGTGCTCGGGCTCCTCGCCGAGGTCGTCCCGGTGGATCAGGAGCAGGTAGCGGAAGAGGCCGAAGACGACGAACGGGATCGTGGCCATCATCGCAGCGGGCTGCACCGACTCGAGCGTGTAGACGGAGTACGCACCGACCGTCGCCGCCGCCACGACGGTGATCAGCTGATCGACGAGCGGAAGCGAGTAGCCGGAAAGCACTTTGCGGCCGGGAGCGGCCTCGCTGCCCGACACCACGAGCTCGCCCCGGCGCTTCGCGAGTGCGAGGAAGAGCGCGAGCAACGCGGTGCAGAGCAGCAACCATGGGGAGATGCGCACGTCGACCGCCTCGGCGCCCGCGGCCGCGCGGATGACGAAGAGCCCTGCGATGACCATGACGTCGACGAGCACGACGTCCTTGAGGGCGAACGTGTACGCGCCCTGAAGACCCAGGAACAGCGCGAGTAGCAGCGCGGCGACCGGGCCGATCGCGAACGCGAGCGCGAACGCTCCGACGGCCAGCCCACCCGCGAGCAAGAGCGCCGCCCGAACCGAGAGCTCGCCTCGCGCGATCGGCCGCTCGCGCTTGAGCGGGTGCAGCCGGTCGCTCGGCGCGTCGCGGACGTCGTTGACGAGGTAGGCGGCGCTCGAGGCCGCGCAATACGCGGCGAAAATCGCGCACGCCTGGGCCCACCGCGTCGCGTCGCCGAGCTCCCCGGCGAAGAGGATCCCGGCGAACAGCAGCAGGTTCTTCGACCACTGGCGGGGGCGCAGCGCGACGAGGGCGGCGCGAACGGGGCTCCGCCGGACCGGCAGCCGGACGACCTGTGCGCGCTCCCGCCGCTCCGCGTGCTGCGGGAGCGACATCGGAGGCGAGATGCTAACCGGGTCGAGCGGGAAGGACGAGGCGGAAGCGACTGCCCCGGCCCACCGTGCTTTCAAGCTCGATCGTGCCTCCGAGCGCGTTCGCCAGCTCGCGCGCGATGGCGAGCCCGAGTCCTGTCCCGCCGCCGTCCCGCGACCAGAAGGGCCGGAAGATCCGCTCCGCCTCCTCGGCGGAGATGCCCGGCCCGCTGTCCATCACGGCCACTGCGACGTCGCCGTTCACCGCGTCGAGCTCGAGGTCGATCCGCCCGCCGTCGGGCGTCCATCGGAAGGCATTCGCGAGCAGGTTGGAGATGATCTGCAGGACGCGATCGCCGTCGGTGTAGACGACGGCGCCGCCGTCGACGTGGTGGCGGTAGTCGATCCCGCGCCTGCGGGCCTCCTCGCCGAAGGCCGCGAAGGCGCGCTCGAGGACGCGGTTCATGTCGACCTCCTCCTCGCGCACCGTGAACCTCCGCGCGTCGAGCTTGGCCAGGTCGAGCACGTCGCCGACCAGACGTTCGAGCCGACCTGCTTCCTCGGCGATCACGTCGAGCGACGCGTCTCGGGCTTCGGGCTCGTCTGCGAGCCCCTCGCGCAGCGCGCCGACGTGACCGCGGATCGCGGTCAGCGGGGTCCGCAACTCGTGGGAGACCCGCATGAGGAAGTTGCGCTCGAGCTCGCTCGCCTCCTGGAGCCGCTCGGCCATCTGCCCGAAGCGATCGGCCATGTGCCCGATCTCGTCCTTGCCCCCACGCTGGATCTCGACGTCGTAGCGCCCCTCGGCGACCTGGTCGGCCGCCCGCGACAGCGCGAGGATCGGGCGCGTCAGCCGTCGAGACAGGTACCAGGAGAGGGCTCCGGCGACGAGGATGCCGCCGAGCAGGGCCAGGGCGAGGCGCTCGAGCAGCGTGTTGAGACGGTCGCTCAGCTCGGCGCGCGGCTTGGCGACGATGAGCACGCCGAACGAAGGCCCCTTGCCCTCGGGGCGCACCGGATGGGCGACGGCGAGGTAGCGCCGGTTCGCCCCAGGCGGGGTGAACTCGAACGTCACGGGCCGAGGGGTTCCCCGCGGGACCGGGCACGGCCGCAGCGTCTTCGGACCGAATCCGGCTGCGCTGGCGAACGGGTCGACGCCGCAGTAGAAGAGGCGGTCTCCGGTCGCCCGCTCCAGGAGCGGCGCCTGCGCGATGGGCGCCGCCCCGCCCTGGTCGCTCGCCTGCACGACCTGGGTCGCATAGACATCGGCGAGCCCTCCCGCCTCGCGTCGCAACTCGGCGACGAAACGCGCCTCCGTGTAGTCCTGGAACAGCTGGTAGGCGGTGATCGTCGAGATCAGCCCGGCGATGACGATGCCGACGAGGAAGAGCGCCGGGATCCGGAAACGGAGCGAGTGGAACACGGACCCTCCTGTCAGGAGGCGCTGACGGACTCCTTCGCCGGCGAGACCTTGTATCCCACGCCCCACACGGTCACGATCGGCGAGGCGTCGTCGAGCTTGCGTCGGAGCTGCCGCACGTGGACGTCGACGGTCCGCGTGTCGCCGGCGAACGTGTAGCCCCAGACCCGCTCGAGCAGCTGGTCGCGCGTCAGGACGATCCCACGGTGGTCGAGCAGCTCCCAGAGCAGGTCGAACTCCTTCGGCGCCAGCTGGATCTCCCTGTCGCCGACCTTGACCTCGCGACGGCCGGCGTCGATGACGAGGTCGCCGTGCCGCAGCTCGGCGGTCTCGGCGTCCCGCCGCTCGGGCGTCGCGCGCCGCAGGATCGACTTGATCCGGGCGACGAGCTCGCGCGGGTTGAAAGGCTTCGTCATGTAGTCGTCGGCCCCGACCTCGAGCCCGATGATCTTGTCGATGTCCTCGTCGCGCGCGGTCAGCATCAGGATCGGCACGTCCGACCGCTTGCGGATGCGACGGCATACGTCGATGCCGTCCATGTCCGGGAGCATCAGGTCCAGCACGATCAGCGACGGGCTCTGCTCGGCCTTGTCGAGCGCGTCGGCGCCCGTGGGCGCCACCTCGACGTCGTAGCCGGCCTTCTTCAGGTACAGCGAGACGAACGATGCGATCGAGGACTCGTCCTCGACGATGAGCACCGACTGTGTCTTCTGAGCAGGCACGGTGCCAATCAGGATGCCAGACGGGCCAGCTATCCCGTGGACTGCGGAGGCGGCGGCGGTGACGGCGGCGGCAGGATCAGCCAGACCGGGTCGTCCGGCAGGGACTCCTCCTCGGCGCCGTTCAGCGAGTAGAAGCCGTCGTAGAAGATCCCGTCGCCGATCGAGCCGATGCCGTCGAGCAGCACCTTCCCGCGTCCGACGAGGCTGAAGTTGAGCCCCTTCCCGCTGAACGTGACGCGGAAGCGGCCGCCGATCAACCTGAAGCGGACGTTCTTGCCGCTGTAGGTCGGCGCGGTGCCGCGACCCCACTTGACGGTCTTGTAGCCACGGACGACCGGGTCGCTCCCGATGTTGGGCTCGAGGTCCTCGACCTTCAGCGTCCCGTTGGCGAAGCGCCCGATCAGCGACCCTTTGATCACGACCGTGGCCTTCCCCCGGCCGTCGCGGACCGCGAGCGTCGCGTCCGGCGGTCCGGGCGCGCGGCCGGAGAACGCGGTCGCCGGCAAGGCGGCAGCCAGAAGCAGAAGTGGGACCAGCAAACGTCGCATTCGCCTGGAAAGTGTCGCTGATCGCGGTTTGCCCGCGTTGAGTGAAACGTAAAGAAACCGTTAGGGAGAGCCCGCAAGCGCCGTAGAGTCCGCGGCGCGTGAGCGAGATCTCCGACTTCGGGCTGATCCTACTGGCCCTGGCAGGCGGCTTCTCGCTCGCGCTTGTCGCCATCGGCGTCACCAGTCGGCTCCCCGTACCCGCCCCGGCCCTGTTCCTGCTCGGCGCAGCGGCGCTCTCGGCCCTCTTCCCCGACCTGCACGAGGACGTCTCCATCAGGACGGTCGAGCGGCTGGCCGTCGTCGCCCTGATCGTCATCCTCTTCAACGGGGGTTTGCACATCGGCCTGCGGCGGATCCGGGCAGCGTCCACTCCCATCGTTCTGCTCGGCACGATCGGAACCTTCGCCACCGCCGGGTTCGTGGCCGTGGCGGCGAAGCTCGTCCTGGACGTCGACTGGACGACGGCCGGAATCATCGGCGCGGCGATCGCGCCGACCGATCCGGCGGTGACGTTCTCGGTGCTCGGACAGCGGGAGGTCGTCGGCCCGACCGGGACGATCCTCGAGGGGGAATCCGGGATGAACGACCCGGTCGGGATCGCGCTGCTCATCGGGATGGTCGAGCTCGCGCAACACTCCGACGCGACCTTCTGGGTCGTCGTCCAGGAGTTCGTGGTCGAGATGGGCGTCGGCCTCGCGATCGGCGTGGCGGGCGGCCTACTGCTCATCCAGGCGATGCGACGCGGCTCCCTCCCGAGCGAGGGGCTCTATCCACTGCGCACACTCGCCGCCGCGGGCCTGATCTACGGCGCAACGGCGATCGTGGGCGGCTCGGGCTTCCTCGCCGTCTTCATCGCCGGCGTTCTCGCCGGGGACGCGCGCGCGCCCTTCAAGGCGGAGATCGAGCGCTTCCACAGCTCGCTCTCGAGCCTCGCCGAGATCGCCGTCTTCGTCGCGCTCGGGATCACGCTCGATGTCACCGAGGTCGTCACGAGCTCCGTGCTCTGGGAGGGGCTCGTGCTGGCCGTCGTGCTCGCCTTCATCGCGAGGCCGCTCGCCGTGGCGCCGCTTCTGGCCAGGTCGCGGCTCAGGCGCGGCGAGCGGATCTTCGTGATGTGGGGCGGCCTCAAGGGCGCCGTGCCGATCCTCCTCGGCGCGCTCGCGCTGCTCGCGGGCGTCGACGAGGCGGACCGCATCTATCAGCTGATCTTCGTGGTCGTGGCGTTCTCCGTCCTCGTCCAGGGCTCCACGGTGCCCTGGTCCGCCCGGCGGCTGGGCGTTCGCATGCGCACGCGCGCCCCGGAGCCCTGGCGGCTCACGATCGACCTCGCGAAGGAGCCGGGCGACCTTCACCGCCACCGCGTGCGGGCGGGCTCCTACGCTGCGGGGCGTCGGATCAAGGAGCTGCCGCTCGGCGAGTACGGTTGGATCCTGACGATCGTGCGAAACGGCGAGGTGGTGCGGCCCGGCGGCTCGTCCGTGCTCGAGCCCGGCGACGAGGTGGTCGTCTCGGCCGAGTCGCGCGATGCCCGCGGTGTCCGCCGGCTCTTCGAGGGCTCGCCGTGATCGCCCTCGCGACTGCTCGAGAACGTGTGGGCTCGGCTCAGCCGCCCGTGAGCCCGCGCAGGAACGCGTCCTCGGCGTCGTAGCCGAACTGGCCCTCGTACAGCCTTGCCACGCCCGTGAGCACCTCGCGCCAGTCCTTTCCCTCCGTCGCGGAGACGAGCCACTCGCAGGTCTCGTTGACAGCCTTGGCGTAGGTCGTCACCGGCCTGTAGCCGACCTCGAACTCCGCCTCGTTCATGTCGAGCACGAAGGGGCGCGGCACGCCCCAGGGGTTGTCGCCCACGCCGTTCTGCGGAGGCCCTGGCAACAGCACCTCCGACCACTCGTGCTTCATCGCCGCCGCGATGTGCCGACCGATCTCCGCCACTGTCGGCGCGTCCGGATCGCCACAGTTGAGCAACCGCCGGCCCGGCCGCTCGACGGCGAGTCGGATCAACTCGGCCAGGTTGTGCACGGACGTCGGTTGGAAGCGGCTCCCGCCTCGGTGCGCGAGGACGACGACGCGCCGCTCGTCGAGGACACGCTTCACGAAGTACCACTCGCGTGAATTGACGTCGCCAGGGCCATAGATCGCGCCGGCGCGGAGAAGCGTTGCCGGGATCTGGCTCTGCCCGAGCAGGATCTGCTCGATGGCGCGCTTCCTGGTCGAGTACGTCTCTTCGCCTGCCGCGACGGTCGGCTCTCGCTCGGTCAGCGGTACACGCCAGCTCGCGTCCTCGCCATCGGGGATCTCGTCGAGACCGCGCCCCTCCGCGTCCGCATAGACCGAGGCGCTCGAGACGACGACCAGCGATCGGGCCAGGCCCGCGAGCGACAGCAGCTGTTCCGCGTGGGCCGGCTCGAAGGCGACGAAGTCGACGACCGCGTCGACACCGTCCCCGAGCGCCGCGCGCAGGGCGTCGGTCTCGGCGCGGTCGAGGCTGACGTGCCGGACGCCGTCCGGTACGGGCCGCTCGCTGCGACTGGCCAGCAGCGACGTCCCAGCCGGTCTCGAGCAGACGCTGCGCCAGCACGCGCCCCGTCTTGCCCGTTCCACCGATGAGGAAGGCTCGACGCGCCATGCGCTCGAAGATATCGCCGAGCTGCTCCAGGTCGACGTCAGGACCGTTCGCGCGCTGGCCGCGCGGGGCGGGATCCCCGGTCGGAAGACGGTCGCGAATGGCGCTTCTCGCGCCGCGCCGTGCTCGACTGGCCGGCGGGTTAGTCGTACGTGTAGAAGCCGCGCTTCGACTTGCGGCCGAGGAGGCCCGCCTGGGCCATCCGCACCAGCCGGGGAGGCGCGGCCATGCGGGGCTCGCGCGTCGCCTCGTAGAGCGCTTCCGATGCGTGGACGTGGATGTCGATCCCGACGAGGTCGATCAGCTCGCACGGCCCCATCGGCCAGCCGGCGCCGTTCTTCATGCCCGTGTCGAGGTCCTCGGGCGTGACCCGTGCCTCGTCGAGCACGCGCACGCAGTCGTTGAGCAGCGGGATCAGCACGCGGTTGACGACGAAGCCCGGCGTGTCGTTGCAGCGGATCGGCGTCTTGCCGAGCCGGGCGCCGAACGCGTAGGCGGTTTCGTAGGGGTCGTCGGCCGTGAGCTCGGTGCGGATCACCTCGACCAGCGGGAGCAGCGGCGCCGGGTTGAAGAAGTGCATGCCGAGCACGCGCTCGGGCCCCGTGGTCGCGGCGGCGATCTGGGTCACCGACAGTGCGGACGTGTTCGTTGCCAGGACCGCGTCCTCCGCAGTGATCCGGTCGAGCTCCGCGAACAGCTCTTGCTTCGGTTCGAGCTCCTCGACGATCGCCTCGATCACGAGGTCGCAGTCGGCACAGTCGGCGACTTCAGTGGTGAGCGTCAGCCGCTCGACGGCCGCGTCGCGGTCGGCCTGCTCGAGCGTGCCCTTCTCGACCTTGCGCGTGAGGAAGTGCGCGATGCGGTCGCGGGCCTCCTCGGCGAGCTCCATCGAGACCTCGCGCCCGACTGTCTCGACGCCGGCCTCCACGCTGAGCTGGGCGATGCCGGCGCCCATGGTGCCGAGCCCGATGACGCCGACCTTTTGGATCTCCCGTGGCATGGACGGGCGATGCTACTCGGGGCGGCGCGCGAGGAGCCACTGGAACCGCGCCTCGCCCTCGGGCTCGATCGAGACCTCGATGTCGTCACTCACGATCTCCAGTCCGGCCGCCTCGACGCGGCTACGGTTCTTCGCAGGCGGCAGGCCGGCGAAGTACATCTCCACCCCGAGCCACTCCCCGGTCCAGCCGGGGTTGTCCTCGGTCGCGAATGTCGCGAGGAGGTAGCCGCCCGATCGGAGCCAGCCCGCCACCCGGCGCAGGAGCGGGCCGAGCTCGTCGGGCGGAACGTGGTTGAGGACGTACGCGGCCACGACGCCGTCGAAGGAGGCAGCAGCAAGCTCGAGCTCCGTGACGTCCGCGTGCAGCAAGGTCGCGGTCGGCACGCGCCGTCGTGCCCGGTCGAGCTGTTCGCTCGACACGTCGACCCCGGTGAGGCGGCCGCGCTCGGCGAGCATCCTCGTCGAGCGCACGCCGGCGCCCACGCCGAGCTCCAGGACGTCGGGTCGGTCGGGCAGCAGCTCGAGCAGCTCCTGGATGCGCTCGAACCGCGTGGAGCCGACGACCTCGCGTTGCCACTCGGCGAAGCGGTCGGCCATGGAGTCGTAGCCGGTCTCGACGATCCGCCTGATGTGGTCGCGCACGACTACCGCTGCCCCGCGGCGTCGTGGATCGCGTCGCGCGCCCGCTCGAACTGGTCGTCGGTCAGGCGGATGTACGAGTGCCGGCCGAGGCTGCGGGGCAGGACGCCGGCGGCCTCGACGGGCGGCGCCTCGCGCAGGTCGCGGAGCGCGAACACGGGCCGGAGTTGAAACCGCCAGGCCCAGCGAGTCCGGCCTGGATCGTTCTCGGGATCCGAGACGATCTCGGCGAGCCCGAAGACGACCTGCCACCCGGCCGCGTACAGCACGGCGCGGTCTCCGGCCTGAACCGCGGGTCGCCGCGTCGAGGAGTGAGCACGAATCTCGTCGGCGCGAACCTCGGCCGACAGCCGCCGATCCCCGCGCCCGCGAACGAGCAACCACGAAGACGGGCCCTCGCCAGCCATGCCCCGATCGTACGAGCACCGGGCACGCGCTCCCCGGGGGTACCCCAGGTTCCCTGACCGGAACGCTAGTCGCCGCGAGCACACGGCCGTGCTGTCGCCGCGAGCACACAGCTCCGTGCCCGCTTCGTGCCGAGAGTGTGACGCTAGACGCGCTCGACGATGCCGGCGATCGCCTGGCCGAAGCCGATGCACATGCAGGCGATGCCGTACCGCTCGCCGCGGCGCTCGAGCTCGTTCAGCAGGGTCGCCGTCATGCGGGCGCCGGTCGCGCCGAGCGGGTGACCCAGCGAGATCCCGCCGCCGTTCGGGTTGATGTCCTCCCAGCGGTCCTCGAGCCCTGCATCACGGGCGAACTGCAGCACGACCGACGCGAACGCCTCGTTCACCTCGATCACGGCCATGTCGTCCCACGTCAGGCCCGCCTTCGCCAGCGCCTTCGCGCATGCCTCAGGGTTGCCGTGGAGCATGCGATGCGGGTCGACGCCCGCGAGCCCAAAGGAAACGAAACGCGCCCGCGGCTCCAGGCCCAGCCGTTCGCACGCCTCCTCGCTCGCGATCAGCACGGCGGCCGCACCGTCGCAGATCTGGCTCGAGTTCCCCGCCGTGACACGGCCGTCCGGCTTGAAGGCCGGCGCGAGCGCCGCAAGAGCCTCCGCAGACGTGTCCCGCCGGGGCGTCTCGTCCACGCCGATCAGGGTGCCGACGTGCGGATTCGTCACGTCGACGGCGACGATCTCGCGCTCGAAGCGACCCTCGTCGATCGCCGCAACCGCCCGCCGGTGCGACTCGAGCGAGAATGCGTCCAGCTCCTCCCGGGAGAAGCCCCACTCCTCCGCCAGCACCTCGGCGGAGATCCCCTGCGGGACGATCTCCCAGCGCTCGAGCAGCTTGTCCGACAGGTCGCCGCCGTTCGAGCCCATCGGAACGCGGGACATCATCTCGACCCCGGCAGAGACGACGACGTCGAGCTGCCCCGACCAGACCGCCGCCGCAGCGTTGAAGTTCCCCTGCATCGAGGAGCCGCACTGGCGGTCGACGGTCGTGCCGCAGACGGTTTCGGGCCAGCCGGCCACCATCGGCACCATCCGCCCGATGTTCCAGCCCTGTTCGCCGATCTGCGTGACGCAGCCCATCTGGACGTCCTCGACCTCCGCGGGCTCGAGGTCCAGGCGCTCGACCATCGCGTTCAGCACCTGCGCGCAGAGCTCGTCGCCGCGCAGCTTCGAGAGCGCGCCGTTTCGCCTCCCGATCGGGCTCCGAACCGCGTCGACGATCAGGGCCTGAGCGCTCACGCCGCCAACGTTACAACGGCTCGACCGGGTCGCCGACGCGCACGCGCCCAGGCTCCTCGACCGACGCGTACACGCCGAAGTCGATCGCCTCGCCGTTGCGGATGCCGCGGTAGCCCTTGATGAGCCGCAGCGTGTCGAGATCGCGCACGCCCGACTCCGGATGCCGGGTCGTCGCGGCGCACCGAGGCACCGGCCCGCCCACGCGAAGCACGGCCTCGCCGACACGCACGCGGCGACCGTCCCAGGTGTCCTCCTCGTGCTCGGCGCAGCCGTCGAGGTCGAGGAGCATCCGGAACCGTCGCGGGTCGACACGGCCGGCCGCCTCGCGCTCGAGACGCCGGACGGACCCGCGGGAGACGAGCGTCACCGGGGCCTCTCGCAGGCCGGCGGTCGTGTCTGGCCGCGCGAGCCGGACGTCGTGGCCTGCAAGCCCGGACAGCCGGTCGTTCCACTCGCCCTCGACCACCTGACCACGGCCGATCTCGCCGCCGTGATAGTCCCACTGGTGCACGGAGCCACTCCCGAGGGCGCTGCCCTCGACGACCGCTCCGTCAGGAAAGCGCAGCCGCAACCGCTCGTTCGCGGCGTCGTACTCGCCGGAGACGACGATCGGCCAGGCAGTCAACGAGCTGCGAAGGCGCTTGCCGTCGGCGTCGACCAGCAGGAACCGCCGGTCGCCGACGACGCCTTCGGGAGTCAGCTCGACCTCGCCCGGATGGTTGAGCGCGAAGCCCTTGACCGGTGTGACGGAGATGCGGGCGACCGTCCTCATCCGGTCACAGCGTAGAGCCACGAGGAACGCCGTTCAGCTGGCGTATCCTCCCATCGTGGCCGCGACGGCAACCGAACGGAAGCTCCCCATCGCCGGCGAATGGATCGAGACCGGAGAGTGGATCGACGTCCGCTCGCCCTACTCGGGCGACGTCGTCGGTCGCGTCGCAAAGGCAGGCGCCGGCGAGGCTCGCCGCGCGATCGACGCCGCCGAGCGCGCAATGGCCGACCCGCTGCCCGCGCACAAGCGGGCCGAGATCCTCGTCAGGGTCGCGGGCCTCCTCGGCCGTCGGCACGACGAGGTCGCGCGGACCATCTCCGACGAGGCCGGCAAGCCGATGAAGGCAGCCCGCGTCGAGGCGCAGCGGGCGATGTCGACGTACACCTTCGCCGCCGTGGAAGCGCGGAAGCTCGCTGGCGAGATGGTCCCGATGGGTGCTTCGCAGGCCGGCGAGGGCAAGCTCGCGTTCACCCTCCGCCGCCCGATCGGCGTCGTCGGCGCGATCAGCCCCTTCAACTTCCCGCTCAACCTCGTCGCGCACAAGATCGCTCCGGCGCTCGCAGCCGGTTGCGCGGTCGTCCTCAAACCGGCGACGCAGACGCCGCTTTCGGCCCTGCTCCTCGCGGAGCTCGAGGAAGAGGCGGGCCTGCCGGCCGGTTGGCTCAACGTCGTCGTCGGCCCGAGCTCGGAGCTCGGCGACGTCCTCGTCGGCGACGACCGCGTGAAGCTGATCTCGTTCACCGGGTCGGTGCCCGTGGGTTGGGGAATCCGCGAGCGCGCGCCCAAAAAGCGGGTCACGCTCGAGCTCGGCAATGCAACGCCGGTGATCGTGGAAGCCGACGCCGACGTCGAGGCGGCGGCCGCGAAGCTCGCGGCGAACGCGTTCTCGTTCGCCGGACAGAGCTGTATCTCGGTGCAGCGCATCTACGTCGCCCGCGCCGTCCACGACGCCTTTCTGGACGCGTTCCTGCCCAAGGTGGAGGCGCTCAAGGTCGGCGACCCGGCCGAGGAGGACACGGACGTGGGGCCCGTCATCGACGGCGAGGCGCGCGAGCGGATCCTGGAGTGGATCGCGGAGGCGCGCGAACGCGGCGCGAGCATCCTCACCGGTGGCGACCGCGAGGGCGAGCTAATCGGGCCGACGGTGATCGCGGACGCCTCACCCGACCTGAAGGTGTCCTGCGAGGAGGTCTTCGGTCCCGTCTGCACGGTCAATGCGTACGACGCGCTCGACGAGGCGATCGCGCTCGCCAACGGCACGTCGTTCGGCCTGCAGGCCGGGATCTTCACCAGCCGCCTGGACACGGCGCTCCGAGCGGGCGAGGAGCTCGAGTTCGGCGGTGTCACGGTGAACGAGGCGCCCACCTTCCGAGCCGATCAGATGCCCTACGGCGGGGTCAAGGATTCCGGCAACACCCGAGAGGGCCCCGCATACACGATCAGGGAAATGACCGAAGAGCGCCTCGTCGTCATCGACGCCTGAGCCGCAGCGAAGGACCTCAAGGCCGCTACACTCGCGGGCGCTGATGGCTCGCCTGCTCGGACGCCTGGTGGGCGCACGCGAGGGCGACGGCGCCGTCTCGTCTGCTGCCCGCCTCCATCCCGGCGCGCTCCGCCGCGAGCGGCGCGCGCTCGTGCGCACCCGCGAGGAGCGCATCCGCGACCTGGGCGGACTGATGCTCGAGATGTACAGGCGGGACCGCTTCCGCGAAGACCTGCTCCAGGAGCGGTGTCTCGAGGTGATCGCGCTGGAAGAGCGGATCTCGGAGGTCGACGGACTGCTGGAGGCCGCCGCCGAGCTCCGCCGGCCCAGCACCGCTCCGCGCTGTGCCTGCGGCGCCCCGATCCAGTGGGGATCGCACTTCTGCGGGAACTGCGGGCGCCCCACCGGAGCGACACCGGTCGTCAGCTGCTCGAACTGCGGCTCGCCGGTGCCGGCGGACGCGCGCTTCTGCGCCGGCTGCGGGCAAGCGGTCGACGCTCCGGAGGCCTAGACGATGAGCGACTGCCCCAGCTGCGGCGCCCCGGTCGAGCCGGGTCAGGAGTACTGCCTCGACTGCGGCACGCGGCTGCCGGAGCGCCGGGGCGTGCTCGCCACCGTGGGGCGTGTCTGGCGGCGCCGTCTGCGCTGGTACCCGGGCGACTGGCTGCCGATCGTCCTGGCTCTGCTCGTCATCGCGGCCCTCGCCACCGCGGCCGCCGTCTACGCCGGTCGCGACGAGAACGAGACGGTTGCAGGCACGACAGTGATCGCGACGTCTCCTCCCGACGTCACCGGCCCAGCCACGCAGTCGACGAGAACGGAGACCGCGCCGGTCGCGAGCGTCCCTACGACGGGCACCTCGACGTCTCGCTCACCCGACGGCCCGGGGCCGGGCAACCCGGTCGAATGGCCCGCGGACGAGGACGGATTCACCGTCGTCCTCGCCTCGCTCCCGGTCTCAGGCGGACGCGATACGGCGCTCCAGAAGGCGCGCAGCGCTCTCCGGTCCGGGATCAAGGAGGTCGGCGTGCTCGACTCGGAGGACTACGCCAGCCTGCACCCGGGCTTCTACGTGGTCTTCGCCGGCGTCTACCCCAACCTCGAGGAGGCTGAGGGCGCCGTCTCCGACGCGACGGGCGCAGGGTTCCCGAACGCCTACGCGCGCGAGATCACGCGTTGAGCCAAGCCGCCGCGCTGAGCCAAGCCGCGGCTACGCCGCGACGTTGCTGCGCTCGAGGTGCTGGTGCGAGGGGCAGTAGTCCCGCTCGGGCAGCGGTGTCCGCTGGCAGGGCTTGCCCTTGCGGGTCGTGGCGCGGCAACGCGGAACACCGCCGTCGAACGCGCCGGCCTCGATCTGCTCCTGGATGAAGGCGACGGCGGCGCTGACTCCCTCGCTCACGGCCCAGGCGACCTGCGCCTGCGCGGTGATCGGGAAATAGCGGCGAATGTCCTGGAAGAGAGCCCGATCCGGCTTCGCGAAATACTGCGGATCGCGGGCCAGTCGCTCCATCGTGCTCTCGCACGCGGCGAGCACCTCACGCCGATGCTCGAGTCGGGTCTCCTCGTCGATGTACGGATCGACCAAGTCCTTAATCGACCTGTAAATCGCGCGTGAATACTGATACATGCAGCTTTGAATCTCGAGAGTCTTGTCGCTCATCTCCAGTATCCAGTCCGAGTCGTTAAGGCCCAGCAAATTCTCGTTAAACGGCCATTAATGGCCCCAGCGAAGCGGCTGGTCGGCCTAGTCTAGCGACCGAAGTTCGCTGTTACAAACTCGCGGCCGCTGTTGTCTTCTCGGAGAACGGCACGTCCCCCAAACAGGCCGACTCAAGACACTCTGTGCCCATTTTCCCGTTCCTTACACATCGCGGATCCGGCGGCTCGCGTTGTCAGAGGTGGATCGGGAACAATAGGCGGTGATGTCGCACGACACCGACAAGCTCATCCGCCAGCTCTCGCTCGTCGCCTTCCTCATGGCGGAACGCCGGCCGCTCACGGCGCGCGACGTCAAGCAGAACGTCGAGGGGTACTCGGAGATGTCCGACGAGGCCTTCGCGCGGCGCTTCTATGCCGACCGGGCCGAGCTGATCGCGCTCGGCGTCCCCCTCGACTCCCAGCGCGACGAGTTCACCGGCGAGGAGCTCTACACCCTCCGCTCCGAGCGCTACTTCCTGCCGTCGCTCGACCTCACGGACGACGACCTCGCGGCGCTGCAGACCTCCTTGTACCTGCTCGAGGGCAAGTTCGCCTACGCGGAGCCGCTCCGGCTCGCGCTCCAGAACCTCGCCCTGGGCCGGCCGGGCTTCGACCCGCCGCCAACGGAGACGGCCGGGCGCGTGGACGTGCGCGATCCCGACTACTCGCCCGAGATGCCGGGCCGGCTCGCGAAGCTCGAGTCCGCGATCTCCAAGCAGCGCACGGTCAAGTTCGAGTACTGGTCGATCAACCGCGACGAGCAGCGCGAGCGCACCATCAACCCCTACGCCCTCCTGCCGGAGAACGGCGTCTGGTACGTGATCGGCGAGGACCTCGAGGACGGCCGGCGCAAGAAGTTCCGTGTCTCGCGAGTGCGCAGCGACATCCGGCTCGCGACGCGCCGCGAGCGCGACTTTCGCATTCCGACCGACTTCGAGATCGACGACTACCGCGGCCGCGCGAACTGGCAGGTCGGGGACATCCGAGGCGAGGCCCGGATCGAGGTCGCCGGCGACACGGCATGGTGGGTGCAGCGGGTCCACGGCAATGCCGGCCGCCTGGAGGACGGGGTGTTCGTCACCGAGTACGCGAGCATTCCGCTCCTCGCGACCTGGATTCTCCGCCAGGAGGGCCACGCCGTCCCGCTCGAGCCGGCCAAGCTCCGCACGGAGGTCGAGCGCGCCCTGAAGCGCGTGGCACGCGCGCACGAGGGCCGACCGCCCAAGGTCGCGAACGAGGTTCCGGCCGAGGAGCCCGAGTCGAGCGAGCGGCCGGCCGGGCCGGTTGCGCCCGAGCGGTTCGGGGTCCTGCAGGCCCTGCTGGCCTATCTGCTCGCGCGCTGCGGCGACAAGACGGAGGCGGAGTTTCCGGCGCAGGACCTGGTCGACCGCTTCCACATCCCGCACGAAGCGCTCGAGGAGCATCTCTCGCTGCTCAACCTCGTCAATTTCGGCGGCGGGTGCTACGCGGTCTACGCCCAGCTCCGCGGCGACCGCGTGACCGTGCTCAAGGAGCTGTTCGGCGACACGTTCCGCTCTGCGCCGCGGCTCACTCCGCTCGAGGCACGGGCGATCCGGCTCGCGCTCGACTTCGTCGGGCCGATGATCGCGGCCGACACCCGCAGTCCGCTCGACAACGTGCGCAAGAAGCTCGAGGAGACGTTCGGCCAGTTCGACGTCCAGGGCACTGCGCCGGAGGGCTCCGACGCGACCGAGGAGGCGCTGCTGGCGGCGCTGAACGCCGGGATCAGCGATCACCGCGTGATCGAGATCGAGTACCAGAAGGAAGGCGAGGAGTCGCCGACGCAGCGGCTCGTCGAGCCGTACTACATCGAACGGGAGCTGCCCTTCTGGTACGTGCACGCGTTCGACCTGACGAGAGGCGGCCAGCGCAGCTTCCGGCTCGACCGGATGCGCAGCGCCACCCTGACCGACGACACCTTCGAGCCGAGGCCGGAGTTCACGCCCGAGCGGCTGCGTGACGCCACGATCGCGCGGGTCTGGTACGCGCCGGCGTTCGCGCGGTGGCGCCTCGAGCGCGGCGCCCGGGCCCTGGTCGACGGCGCGGCGCTCGACGATGTCCCGGTCGGCAGCCTCGAGTGGCTCGCCTCCGAGATCCTCGGCGCGCGCGGCGACGCGGTCGTGCTCGAGCCGCTGGAGCTGCGCGTCCACGTCGCCGAACGTGCGCGGGCGCTGCTCGACCAGCTGGCGCTCGAGCAGGCCCCGGCCTAGTCCTCCTCACTCTGCGGCGTCTCGAGCGGCAGGGTGAGGGTGAAGGTCGCGCCTTGTCCCGGCGACGACGCGACGGCGATCGAGCCGCCGTGCGCCTCGGCGATCGAGCGCGCGATGAAGAGGCCGAGCCCGGTGCCGGGCTTCGTCTTGTCGCCGACCCTGGCCCGGCCGAACTTCTCGAAGATCAGCCGTTGCTGCTCGGACGGAATCCCAGGCCCGCGGTCGCTGACCGCCACCTCCACACGGCCGTTCTGGGTCTGCGTGGTGACGCGAACCTCCCCGCCCGACGGCGAGTACTTGACGGCGTTGTCGATGAGGTTCGACAGCACCTGGCGGAGACGCTCGCCGTCGCCGCGAATGCTCGGCACGGCGCCCGCGACCTCGGCCCGGACTCTCACCTCGTCCTGACCCGATTCCGCGGCCGCGGCCGCGGCTCGGGCGAGCGCTCCGACGTCGACGTCGGCGAACGAGTAGGTGAACGTGCCCGCCTCGATCCGCGACGTGTCGAGGACGTCCTCCACGAGCGCCGAGAGGCGACCGGTCTCGTGAGCGATGAGGCCGAGGAACGACTCACGCTGCTCCGGCCCGAGCTCACGCCAGCGCGACCGAAGGGTCTCTGCGGAGCCGATCAGCGACGCCATCGGGCTTCGGAGCTCGTGCGAGACGAGGGAGACGAAGTCGGCCCGCAGCGCGGACAGCCGGCGCAGCTCGTCCACGGTCGCCCGCTCGGCCTCGTATGCGTGGATGTTCTGCACGGTCGCGCCGAGGAAGCGGCCCAGGAGGGTGACGAGCTCGATCTCCTGCTCGTCGAAGGAGGCCGGCTCCTTCCGCACGAGTGAGAGCATCCCGATCGTCTCCGCGCCCGCCAGCAGCGGCGCGGCGACCCTGCACCGCAGTCCGAGCTCCAGGAACTGGTTCTCCTCTGGATGCTCCTGATCTGCCATGTCCAGGCGGTAGACCGGCCGGCCCGTCGTCCGCACCCGCTCGAGCATCGAGCCGGCCACGGGACGCCGCGTGCCGGGCGGGAAGACGTCTTCGGCGCCGACCCCGGCTGTCGCCATGACCTGTACGGTCGCGTCGTCGGCGAGCACGATCGCGGTGCGGTCGAAGGGAACAAGGCCACGAAGCTCGCGGATGAAGGCACCGAACGCCTGCTCGAGGTCGAGCGACGAGGCGAGAGCGCGGGCACAGCTGTTGGCGGCGTCGAGCAGGTCGGCGCGACGCCCGAGCTCGTCTCGCAGTGTTTCCGCCTCGCGCGCCCGCTGCTCCGCGATCGTCGTCTGTCCACGGAGCCGCTCGACGAGCCAGCCGACGATGAGGCCTGTGATCATGCCGACGCCGATCCCGAAGGTGACGTTGCCGACGTCGTACGGGTGGTCGAAGCGGTTCGCCCGGAGGTACTCGAAGCCCGCGTAGACGACCCCGAACGCGAGCGGCATCAGCACGCCGCCCCAGATCCCGTAGCGGAGCGCCGCCTCCACGATCGGGATGAAGACCGCCTGGCGAATCGGCGTGCCCGAGTCGAACGAGTAGATGAGCACGTAGCTGGCGACGACGAGCGCGTCGAAGACGAGCGCGACTGCCCCCAGGCGGACGAGCGAACGATGCGACAACTCGCGGCGACTGAGCCAGAAGAGCACGATGGAGCCGACAGCGAGGACCGCGGTGGTCGTCCAGCCGAGCACCTCGTAGCGGCGGCTCGGGTACGAGTCGTCGGCGCTCACGAGCTGGAACAGGACGAACGCGAGCGCCCCGAGGCGCACCCAGGCGACCCAGCGCTCGGTCTCCTGCAACGACTGGCGGCTCATCCGTCTCCTCGGCCCTCGTCGAGCCGGTTGCACGCCCACTCCGCGTACTCCTGGAGCAACGGGTCGTCGCCTTCGAGGTAGCGGCCGGCAAGCCGTCGATCCTCCTCGCGCCCAGCATTGCCCAGCGCGACGAGCGCGTTGCGCTGCAGGTAGCGCCCGTCGTTCCGCGGCACGAACAGGCGCCGGTAATCGTCCGCGAGCTGCTGGGCGTCGCGCTCGAGCCAGTCCACGAGCGACACGTTCGCCTCCGCGTCCTCCGGCAGCGGGTCGTTCGCGCGGCGCTTCTCCACGCCGCGGTTCCACGGGCAGACGTCCTGGCAGATGTCGCAGCCGTACACCTGCGCGCCGAGCGCCTCCCGGTAGGGCTCGGGCACGTCGTTCGCGGTCTGCGTCCAGTAGGAGAGGCACCGGGTCGAGTCGAGCGTCCCGGGCTCGTCGAGCGCGTCGGTGGGACAGGCGTCGATGCAGAGGCGGCACGTCCCGCAGTCGAGGTCGAGCGGCGGCGTCGGCTCGAGCTCCGCCTGCGTGACGAGCGTGCCGAGCACCACCCACGAGCCGAAGCGGCGGGTGATCAGCAGCGTGTTCTTGCCGTAGAACCCGACGCCGGCGCGCGCTGCGGCTTCGCGGTCGACGTGCTGGTTCTCGTCGACGAGCACGCGGTAGAGGCCGCCGAGGCGGCGGCCGAGCGCGTCGAGCTTCTCGCGGAGCTCCGCGTACGAGTCGCGCCAGGTGTAACGCGGGAGCCGGCCCTCGCCCGGCTGGGGATCCGGGGCGGGAGCGTAGTAGCAGAGGGCGGCAGACACCACCGTGCGCGCCCCGTCGAGGAGCGTTTCGGGATGACACGACTGCTCCGGCCTGGCCATGGTGAAGCGCATGTCGGCGAACAGCCCGCGCTCCCGCCGCTCGAGGATGTGCCGCTCGGTGGCGTCGTAGGGCGCAACGCGGGCGGCTCCGACGACGTCCAGGCCGATCTCCTCGCCTATCCGCTCGAGCTCTGCCGCCCTCATGACTCCAATTGTGCCCCTGTGTGGTGGATACGATCGCCGCCCATGAAGGCGATCCGCATCCACGAGGACGGCGGCCCCGAGGTTCTTCGGTACGAGGAGGCGCCCGATCCCACTGCCGGTCCAGGTGAGGTGCTGGTCTCGCTCCGGGCGGCTTCGCTCAACCGGCTCGACGTCTGGGTCCGCCGGGGCCTGCCGTCGGTGCCCAAGCCGCGGATCCTCGGCGCGGACGGAGCAGGCATCGTCGCCGGGCTCGGCGAGGGTGTCCAGGGGCTCGAGAAGGGCCAGCGCGTTGTCATCAATCCGGGCCTCGAGCACGGCGACGGGCGCATCACCGTGGTCGGCGAGCACACCGACGGGACCCATGCCGAGCTGATCGCCGTGCCGGCGTCGAACGTCCACCCCCTTCCCGACTCGCTGTCGTTCGAGCAGGCCGCCGCGTTCCCCCTGGTCTACGAGACCGTCTACCGCATGCTCGTGACGCGGGCCGCGCTCCGCGAGGGCGAGTGGGTGCTCGCGTGGGGAGTCGGCAGCGGGATCGGCACCGCCACGTTGGCGCTCGCGACCGCCCTCGGCGCGCGGGTGATCGCGACGTCGTCGAGCGACGACAAGCTGGCGAAGGCAACCGAGCTCGGCGCCGAGGCGACCATCAACCACGCCGACGAGGATGTCGCCGCGCGGGTCAAGGAGGCCACGGGCGGCCGCGGGGCCGACGTCGTCGTCGAGCACGTCGGCGAGGCGACCTGGCAGACCTCGCTGGCGGCCGCCGGCCAGGGCGCACGCGTCACCGTGTGCGGCGCAACGACGGGGCCGAACCCGAAGGCTGCGCTCCACCGCGTCTGGTGGAAGCAGCTCACGATCCTGGGCTCGACGATGGGCACGCGCGAGGACTTCGCAGGCGCTTACGAGCTCGTCAAGGCGGGGCGCGCGCCGGTCGTCGTCGACTCGGTCTTCCCGCTCGCCGAGGCCCGCGCAGCCCACGAGCGCATGGAACGCGGCGAGCAGATGGGGAAGATCGTGCTCGCGATCCCCGGGTAGCGCCGCCTACTCGGGCGTCACGTACGCGGCGGTCAGACCACCGTCGACGAGAAAGGTCGACGCGTTCACATACGACGACTCGTCGCTCGCGAGGAAGAGCGCCGCGTTGACGATCTCGCGCGGCTTCGCGAGCCGGCCCATCGGCAAGTGGATCTGGCGCCGCTCGTAGGCGGCAGGGTCGTCGCCGAAGATCCGCAGCAGCAGCGGCGTCTCGACCGGGCCAGGACAGAGCGCGTTCACGCGCACGCCCTGGCGCGCGAACTGCACGCCCAGCTCGCGGGTCAGCGAGAGCACCGCTCCCTTCGAGGCCGTGTACGAAATCTGCGACGTAGCCGCGCCTACGAGCGCCACGAACGACGCGACGTTGATCACCGAGCCGCCCCCACGCTCGAGCAGGTAGGGGATTCCGTACTTGCAGCAGAGGTAGACGCCCTTGGTGTTGACGTCCTGGACCCGCTGCCACGCGTCCGGTTCTGTCTCGAGAATCGAGCCGTCGTCCGCCGGTGAGATGCCCGCGTTGTTGTAGAGCACGTCGATGCCGCCGTAGCGCTCGGCAGTCGCGCGGTACATGGCCTGGACGCTGTCGGCGTCGGCCACGTCCACGGTGACCGCGATTGCGTCGCGTGCCTCCGCGGCCGTCTGCTCGGCCGCGGCCGCGTCGACGTCGGCGACGCACACGCTCGCGCCCTCCGCCGAGAACAGGAGCGCAGCCTCGCGGCCCATGCCGCCGCCGGCACCCGTGATCACTGCGACCTTGCCCTCGAGCCGGCCCGCCACTACGCCTCGGTCGACAGGAACACGTTCTTGACCTCGGAGTAGCTCTCGAGGGCGTGCATCCCGAGCTCCCGCCCGAACCCGGACTGCTTGAAGCCGCCGAAGGGCGTCGCCACTCGCACGGAGCTATTGGAATTGACGGAGAGGACGCCCGTGTCGATCGCCCGCGCGACCCGCAGGGCGCGCGCTCCGTCGCGCGTCCAGATCGAGCCCGACAGCCCGTACGGCGTGTCGTTGGCGAGCGCGATCGCCTCGGCCTCGTCCTCGAAGGGGATCAGGGCGGCGACCGGGCCGAACACCTCCTCCCGCGCGACGCGGTCGTCGTTCGACGCCTCCACGAGCGTGCAGGGGAACCAGAAGCCGGGACCGTCTGGAGTGTTTCCACGGTAGACAACGTTACCGTCGACGTAGGACGACACGGTCTCGCGGTGCTGCGCCGAGATGAGCGGGCCCATCTCCGTCGCCTCGTCGGCTGGGTCGCCGACGCGCACGCCGGACGTCGACTCCACGAGCAGCTCGACGAAACGATCCCAGGCCGAGCGCTCCACCAGGATCCGGGAGCGGGCGCAACAGTCCTGCCCGGCGTTGTCGAAGACCGCGTAGGGTGCAGCGGCTGCTGCACGCTCGAGGTCGGAGTCCCCGAAGACCAGGTTCGCCGACTTGCCGCCGAGCTCGAGGCTCACGCGCTTGATCGTGTCCGCCGCGCCGCGCATCACGCCGGCGCCCACCTCCGTGGAGCCCGTGAAGGCGATCTTCGCCACATCGGGGTGCTCCACCAAGCGTTGGCCGACGACGCGCCCCGGCCCGACGACGACGTTGAGGACGCCCTCGGGAATGCCCGCCTCGAGCGCGAGCTCGGCCAGCCGCAGCGCCGACAGCGGCGTCAGCTCGGCGGGCTTCAGCACGACGGTGTTGCCGCACGCCAGCGCGGGCCCGAGCTTCCAGCTCGCGATGTTCAGCGGGAAGTTCCAGGGCACGATCAGCCCGCAGACGCCGAGCGGTTCGCGGAAGGTGATGTCGACGCCGCCGTCCACGGGAATCGTCTCGCCGTGGTGCTTGTCGACCGCACCCGCGTAGAAGTGGAAGACGTTCGCGACCATGGCCACCTCGCCGCGCGCCCCGGCGATCGGCTTGCCGACGTTCTGCGACTCGATCCGGGCCAGCTCCTCGGCATGTTCCTCGACGAGCGAGGCCAGCCGGCGCAGCAGGCGCGCGCGATCGGCCACGCTCACGGCCCTCCACGTGGGGAACGCGGCCCGCGCACCGGCGACGGCGGTGTCCACCTCCTCGACACCCGCCTGCTCGAGCTCGGCGATCGGCTGCTCGGTGGCCGGGTTGAGGACGGTGAGCGTCACGCCCGACGCTCCTCGGCATAGCGCGAAGCTTCGTCGACCAGCGCCCGGAAGAGCGACAGGTCGTCGCTCCGCTCGGGATGCCAGACGACGGCCAGAGCGAAGCGGCGCCGCGGGTCCTCAAGCGCCTCCACCGTCCCGTCGGCCGCCCATGCGACCTCCTCGAGGTCGTCACCGATGCGTCCGAGGCCCTGGTGGTGCTCGGACGGCACCACGATGGTCTCTCCCAGCAGCGCGGCGAGCCTGCTGCCCTGCTTGACGCGGACGTCGTGCTGACGGCCGTCTCACCCGCGCCGTTGCCGTGGAGATCGGCGCCGTCGAGGTGCTGGACGATGTCGCCGCCGCGCAGGACGTTCAACAGCTGGGAGCCGCGGCAGATCGCAAGTACGGGCATGTCGCGAGCGAGAGCGTTCTCGAGCAGGGCGAGCTCGGCCTGGTCGCGCTCGGGTCGCGTGCCGGGCATCTCCGGGTGGGCCTCCGCGCCGTAGAGCGACGGGTCCACGTCCACTCCGCCCGTGACGAGCAGCCCGTCGAGTGCGTCGAGCGTCTCGCCCACGGCGTCGGTGTCCGGCGGCAGCTGCACCGGCCGTGCGCCGGCAGTCGACAGCGCGCGCACATACGCGAGCGGCGTCAGCGCGGCGAGCGAGCTCCAGTGCGCCCAGCGAGCGTCCTCGACGAACGAGGTGACACCGACGAGCGGCGTGCGCGCCATCAGCCTCGCACCTTGCGGTAGGCGCGCGCCTCATCGACGAGAGCGCTGAAGAGCGCGAAGTCCTCGCCTTCCTCCGGGTGCCAGAGGACGCCGACCGCGAACCGCTTGCCGGGATCCTCGAGCGCCTCGACGGTGCCGTCGTCGGCCCAGCCCACCTCCTGTAGGCCGTCCCCGACCCGTCCGTACCCCTGGTGGTGGTGCGACTTGACCGGCGCGTGCTCGCCGAGCAGCCCGCCGACGCGCGAGGCCGGGTCGAGACGCACGCCGTGGTCGGAGAACGCCCCCGGCTGGTGCTTGTGGCGCTCGTGCTCGACCTGCTCCGGGAGGTGCTGCACGAGATCGCCCCCGCGCGCGACGTTGAGCAGCTGGGAACCGCGGCAGACCGCCAGAACGGGCATGTCCCGCTGGAGCGCGGCCTGGAGCAGCCGCAGCTCCGCCTGGTCCCGGATCGGGTGCGGTTCGTCCGTCTCCGGATGTGCGTCGGCGCCGTAGAGGTCGGGGTCGAGATCGCCGCCGCCCGAGAAGATCAGTCCGTCAAGGGCGCTCAGGGTCTCCTCGAGAGCCGTCCTCGCTCGGAGGCACGATCAGCGCACGCCCGCCGGCGTGCTCGACCGCCCGGACGTAGTTGAGCGGCACGAGCGCCGCCTCCTCCGTCCACACGCCCCACCGGATTTCCTCCGCGTAAGCGGTGATGCCGATCAGCGGTCTCATCCACCTCGAAGAACTCTCTTTCTAGTGGACTTTATTCCAGCGGCGAGGCCTGGATCGGCGCGGCGAGCCGCGCGCCTAGGTCGTCGCCGGCCTGCGTCTCCGCCGGACGGCGACGGACAGCACTCCCACCGCGAGCAGGACCACGATGCCCCCCACTCCGACGAGGGCATTCGCGAGGGCGTCGCGGGAGCTCCCGCTCGACCGCTGCCGGTCGAGTGCCGCGGGGCCGGCTCGGCGACAGCGAACGTGCTCGCGTCGACCATGGCCAGGGCGTTCGTTCCGTCGTCCAGCACGAGGCGTGAGCCGCCACGGTCGAGCCGCAGGCGCGGAACACCGAGGTGCCGGACGGTGAGCGAATCGAGGTCGATACAGCGGGCGGTCCGGCCGCTCGTGTCGAGCGCGTGGATGAACGGGTGCTTGCCGGCGCCGTCGTACAGCGTGTACGCCCAGCGGCCGTCGGTGCTCATCGTGCGTGTGAGCGGAAAGCCCCGCATGGCCTCGTCGGGCTCGTGCGGGTCGATGATCGGTCCCGGGATGAGACGCCCGCGGGCCGTGTCGTAGGCGCGCACGGCGTAGCGGGTCGGATCGTTCGGCGCCACGTACTGGATCAGGTAGACGAGCCGGCCGTTCGGGGAGATCGCGTCGAAGCTGAAGTCGCCGTCGAGGCGGAGGTAGCGGCTCATGCGCAGCCGCTTGGCGTCGACGATCGCGAGGTACGTGAACGGTTGCGGAAAGCTCACGCGGGACCGGATCAGGACGAGCGTCCCCCCGTCCGCCGAGATCCCGCTGGCCGTGCCGTCGAGCGCCACTGCCGGGATCGTGTAGCGCCCATGGACGAAACGCGTGCGCATGATGCGGCCGCCGCGCTGCTGCACCTGGGCCAGCACCGTGCCGCCTGGCGCCGGCAGCGCCGTGTAGCGGGTGAGGCCGATCGGGACGCCTTCGAGCCCGCCGTCGGGGACGGCGATCGGAAGGCCGTCGGCTCGTGCCGCGCCGGCGAGCACCCCCGCCACGATGAGTCCGGTCAGTGCGGTGAGCAGCGCGCGCATGTCGCCTCCCTCGTCGAGCGAATCCGTCGTCGCTACTACGCCGCTCGCGGCGTTCGGGGTCCCTCAGCGCGCGAGCGCGGCGAGCACCTCGTCGTGGAGGCGCCCGTTGCTGGAGACGCCGCTGCCTCCGTCGGGCCGCGCGATCCCCCCGAAGTCGGTGAACCGGCCGCCCGCCTCCTCGACGATCAGCTGCACGGGGGCGAGGTCCCAGAGGTTCACGTCCGCTTCGAGCGCGAAGTCGAGGCGGCCTTCGGCGACGAGGGCGTGATGCCAGAAATCGCCGTAGGCCCGCTCCATCCAGACGCGTGCGGAGATGGCCCGCAGAGCGGCCCCGTGGCCGTGCTCGTCGAAGCTGCGGACGCCGCCGTGGGAGAACGAGGCGTCCTCCAAGGTGGCGACCGAGGAGACGCGGATCGGCCGTCCGTTCGCGAATGCCCCGTCGCCGCGCGCCGCCCACCAGCGCGTCCCGAGCGCGGGTGCCGACGCCACAGCGGCCACAACGGTGCCGTCCCGCTCGAACGCGATGAGCGTCGCCCAGAGCGGGATCCCGCGCACGTAGTGGCGCGTCCCGTCGATCGGGTCGAGGATCCAGCGCACGGGGCCGCCGCCGTCATCGCCGAACTCCTCGCCGACGACGGCGTCGCCGGGACGATCGCGCCCGATCGCCGGCGCAGGGCTTCTTCCGCCTCACGGTCCGCGACCGAGACCGGCGTCAGGTCGACCTTCGTCTCGACCGCGAGCTGCGGCGAGCGGAAGTACCGCATGGTGATCGAGTCGGCGAGATCGGCGAGCGACAGCGCAAAGGCAAGGTCGTCGTTCACGCCGCGATCGTACGGAAGGGCGACCTCCGTCAGCCGCGTTCGAACAGTCGCTCGCGCTCGTAGCAGGTCACGACCTCGTCGAAGAGGCGCTGCTCCGTGCGCGCGTAGTTGAGGTAGTGGTCGACAACGTCGTCGCCGAGCGCCGCCCTGGCGATCGTGCCTTCCTCGAGCGCCGCGATCGCCTCCCGCAGCGAGTGCGGGAAGCGCTCGGCATCCGACTCGTAGGCGTTTCCCTCGAGCGGCGGCGGCAGCTCCAGCTCGTTCTCGATTCCGTGCAGCCCGGCGGCGATCAGGGCGGAGAACGCAAGGTACGGATTGACGTCTCCGCCCGGTATCCGCGTCTCGGTCCGCAACGAGCCACCGTGGCCGACGATGCGGAAGCCGCAGGTGCGGTTGTCGTGCCCCCACGCGAGTGTCGTCGGAGCCCAGCTGCCCGCGGCGTAGCGCTTGTAGGAGTTGATCGTCGGCGCCAGGAGGACAGCCAACTCGCGGGAGCAGGCGATATGGCCCGCGAGGTACTGCTTGAACAGGTCGGACTCGCCCGCGAAAGCGTTCTCACCCTCCTGCCACAAGCTCGAGTGGATGTGACATGAGTTGCAGATCCAGGTGTGGTCGGGCTTGGCCATGAAGGTGATCGAGCAGCCGTTCAGGTGCGCGATCTCCTTGGCGCCGTTCTTGTAGATCGCGTGGTTGTCGGCCATCGTGACGGCATCCGCGAAGCGGAAGTTGATCTCCTGCTGACCGGGCCAGGCTTCGCCCTTGGACGTCTCGACCTTGATCCCGGCGCCCTGCATGCAGTTGCGGATCTGACGCATGAGCGGCTCGTCGTAGGTCGTGGCCAGGATGTGATAGTCGAGGATGTAGGGCACGGACGGCGTAAGATCCCGGTAGTGCTGCGCGTGTGCCTGTTCGTAGGTCTCCTTGAGCAGGAAGAACTGGAGCTCCGAGCCGAACATGGGTGTCAGTCCGCGCTCGGCCGCGCGCTCCATCTGCTGCTTCAGCACCTGGCGCGGCGACGGCCGAACGGGTGAACCGTCGTGCCAGACGACATCGGCCAGCACGAGCGCCGTCCCCTCCAGCCACGGGATGCGGCGAAGCGTGGCGACGTCGGGCTTCAGCCCGAAGTCTCCGTAACCCTGCTCCCAGCTCGCGATCTGGTAGCCGGGAATCGGATCCATCTCAGTCTCGAGCGCAAGCAGGTAGTTGCACCCCTCGACGCCGTGTTCGGCAACGTTGTCCTCGATGAAGAACTCGGCGTGCAGGCGCTTGCCCATCAGGCGGGCCTGCATGTCGGTGAAGGCGACGAGCACCGTGTCGATCTCGCCGCTCTCGACGAGGGCCGCCAGTTCTTCGACGCCGAGCATCCTGCGATCCTAAGCCGAAGCCGCCGGGCTAGGCAACGCGGACGACGACAGGCCCACCCTCAGCGACATCGACGGCGGCCGTCCAGCTCGACGGCAGCCGCGCCGATCGTCCCGGCATCAGCCGCCGCACGCGCCCGCGCCAGAGCGTGCGCCCGCCCTGGCCGACCTCGACCTGTCGGGAGCCGAGGATCTCGTGCGCGCGCAGGCGGAACGGGGGCTGAGCCGTATGCTCCCGGCGACCACGACATTCGGGGCGATCCAGTGCAGGGGGGCCTCGCACTCGATCGGAACCCGTGCTGTGGGCCACGCCTCGCCCGCGAGGTAGCGGATCACGCCTCGGCGGCCCGGCGGCCGGCGAGCGCAGCCGCGTCTGCCGTTTCCGCCCCGTGCAGGACGTTCCCCGCCGCGAAGACTCCGGGTCGGGTCGTATGGAGTCCGGCGTCGACCGCCGGGCCGCGGGTTCCGGGGTCGAGAGCCACGCCTGCGAGCCCGCGAGCTCGTGGTCGGGGATCCAGCCTGCGGTGAAGACCACGAGGTCGCAGGCCACGCGCCTGAGTCGCCCGTCACGAGGTGCGTGAGCTCGACCTCCTCGACTCGCTGGTCGCCGAGGACTTCGTCAGCTCGTGCGGGTGAGGAGAGGGACGCGGAGCGAACGGCTGCCCCGGCGCGGAAGGCGGCGAGCGTCTGGTGTCCGGCTGCTCGGTGACCATCGCGACCGCACGCGCCCCGCCGTGGGCGAGGGTGAGGAGCGCAGAGAAGCTCACGTGCTCGGCGCCGACGACCACCGCCCGGCGGCCTGACCGCTCGCCCAGGAGGTAGACGAGCTGCTGCAGCGCTCCGGTCGTGAGCACCCCCTGCGGGCGCGACCCGGGCACGAGCCGGGCGGCGCGCGGCCGTTCGCGGCAGCCCGTGGCGAGCACCGAGGCGCGCGCCTCCAGCTTGGAGCGCCGCGTGGGCTGGTTGAGCTCGAGCGCACCCTCGTCGCTCCAGCCGGTGACCTGCGTGTGCGTCCTGATCGCCACGCCCGCCTCGGCTGCGAGCTCGGCCAGGCGCGCGCGTAGCGGGGCCCGCTGAGAGGCCGATGGAGGTCGCGGAGACCGAAGCCGTGATGGCGGGCATGACGCGGAATGCCGCCGACCTCCGCCTCGCGCTCGACCACGACCACGCTCCCCGCGCCTGCCGAGCTCAGCGCGACCGCTGCGGCAAGGCCCGCCGGGCCGCCGCCGACGACGGCGACGTCCACCCGCTCGCCCGGTGCCGTCAGAGCCCGCCAACCTGCCGTCCCGGTGCTCGGCCAGCAGCGCGGCGACAGTGGGCCCGCAGAAGAACCCCTGACAGCGGCCCATGAGCGCCCGCGTGCGGCGGCGGAGGCCGTCGAGGTCGCGCGCCGGGACGGCGCTCTGCGCCGCGTCGAGGATCTCGCCGCGGGTGACGCGCTCGCAGTGGCAGACGAGCGTCCCGTAGTCCTCGTCGGAGGCGATTCGCGCGGCTCGGCGTAGGGGCGCAGCTGCCCTCGCCGATGTTCGGCATCCGCACGGCGGGGAGACCTCCGCGCGTCGCGCAGCGGCAAGCCGGCGTCACCGAGCTCGTCCCGCACGTACTCGGCGATCGCCAGCGAGGCGGTGAGCCCGGTCGAGCGGATACCGCCCACGCAGACGTAGCGCCGTCCGCATCGACGCGGAGCTGGTAGTCGGCGTGCTCGGTGGCGGCCCGCAGGCCGGCGTAGACGGCCGTGACCTCCTCGTCGAGCAGCGCAGGGACGATGCGCCGCCCGTGCTCGAGCAGGTCGGCGATGCCCGGCCGCGGTCGAGCCCGTGTCGTTCTTGTCGCTCGACGTCCTCGGCGGTGGGACCGAGCACGACGTTGCCGAACACGGTCGGGCGACGAGCACGCCCTTCTGGTCCCGGTCGGGCACCGGCAGCAGAACGTGGCGTACCAGCGCCGCGGCGAGCTTGTCGAAGACGATCAGCTCGCCGCGCCGCGGCGTGACCGTGAACGCTCGTGGCCGAACAGACGATCGATCTCGTCGGCGTGAAGACCCGCGGCGTTGACGACCCAGCGCGCCCGCAACGCCCCGCGTGAGCTCGTCGACGAGCCAGCCGCCGTCCGGACGCCGGGCCAGCCGCGACGCGCTCGCTCGCGATGCAGGTGCACCCCTTCGAGCACCGCCTCGGTCGCGAACGCGAGCGGCGTCGTGAACGGGCAGATGATGCTCTCGTCGGGGATCTCGAGCGCGCCGAGCGCGCCGGGGCCGAGGTGCGGCTCGCGCCCGGCGAGCTCGTCGCGGCCGATCTGTGTCGCCCGGTCGTAGCCGTTCCGCGAGCGTTCTCCGCGATCGCCGGGAACGCGCGAGCTGCTCGTCGTCCCACGCGACCAGCAGCGCGCCCGTGCGCTCGATCGGGATGCCGACCTCCTCGGCGTAGGCCGGAGGAGGCGCATGACCGCGCGACACGAGCCGCGCCTCGAGCGTCCCGGGCTTCGCGTCGAAGCCGGTGTGCAGGATGGCGGTGTTCGCCTTGCTCGTGCCGGTGCCGACGTCGCGCGGCCGCCTCGAGGAGCACGACGCGAAGCTCGAAGCGCGCAAGCTCGCGGCGATCGCCGCGCCGACGACTCCGGCGCCGATGACGGCGACGTCGTAGCCAGCCGGGCGCTCAGGGTGGGCCCGGTGCCGCCGTCCTCCACCAGCGCGTCGAGCGCCTCGGCGGCTGCGTCGCAGCGCGCGAGCCGCTCTGCGGCCTCGTCCGCCGACATCCGCGGCTCGAAGGTCGCCGTCGGCGCCCAGCGATCCGACCGCCTCGGCCGGCGTCGGCGCCGCCGCTCCCGAGCCGCGCGAGCGCCGCGACGCCGAGCGCCGTCGCATGCGGCGACGGATAGAGCTCGACGGGCATCTGCAGGAGATCGGCCTGCGCTTGCATGAGCACCGCGAGCGCGTGAGCCCGCCGTCGACGCGCAGGCGCTCGAGCGGGCGGCCGAGGTCGGCCGCGATGGCCGCGGCGAGCCAGGCGACCTGCGCCGCGATGCCCTCGACGACCGCACGCACGAGGTCGCGCCCGCGGTCGCGAGCGAGAGGCCGACCCAGGCGCCGCGTGCCTCCGGGTCCCAGAACGGCGCCGCCAGGCCGGCGAGCGCCGGCACGAAGATCGCCTCGTCGCTCGCCGGCCCGAGCTCGTCGAGGTCCGTCGCGTGCGGCGACCAGCCCGAGCTCCTCGAGCCAGCGAGACCGCGGCGCCGGCCGTGTAGACCTGGCCGTCGAGGCAGTAGGTCGTCTGCCGTCCGAGCCGCCACGCGACGCAGGCCGCCAGGCCGCGCGTCCGAGCGCGGCACGCGCTCGCCGACGGTCGCGAGCAGGAACGCGCCGGTGCCGTAGGTGCACTTCGCCTCGCCGGCGGCGAGGCACCCCTCCGCGAACAGCGCCGCTTGCTGGTCGACCGCGAGGCCGGCGACGGGCAGGGCGCCACCGAAGGCGGTCGTCTCGCCGACGGCTCCGCACAGTCGACGACGGCGGGCAGCGCCGCGGATCGAGCTCGAAGGCGCGCACGCCTCCGCCGACCAGGCGGCGCGCTCGAGGTCGAGGAGCAGCGTGCGCGAGGCGGTCGCGGCGTCGGTGACGAAGCTGCCGGTGAGGCGATGGACCAGCCAGGCGTCGGTCGTCGTGACACGCCGCCGGCCGCGACGTGCTCGCGGAGCCAGGTCATCTTCGGCGCGGCGAAGTACGGATCGAGCGGCAGGCCGGTGATCTCCTGCAGGCGGTCGGCCTGGCCCGCCAGCTCTCGCGTCACCGCGCCGGCGCGCCGGTCCTGCCAGGAGATCGCGGGCCAAGGCGGGCGGCCGCTCGCGCGATCCCAGCGCGAGAACCGTCTCGCCTTGGTTCGCGAGCCCGACGGCCGCCACCGGTGCATTCGCTGCAGCCAGGGCCGCGCGTCCCGCGGTCACCATCGAATCGAGCAGCTCCTGAGGGTCTTGCTCGACCCCGCCTCCCTGGCCAGCCCGCGGATGGACCGGGACCTGGCTTCTCCGAGCACATCGCCGCTCGCGGCGACGACGAGCGCCTTGGTCGCAGATGTGCCCTGATCGAGAGCGAGGATATTCAGAGCCGGCCGACTATATCGCGGGCGTACAAAGGAGCCTCGGATCGTGGGCCGAACGGGAGGTTGACTTCCGTTCGGACGCGGAAGTAGATTCGCCCGTCGGCGACGGGGTCAGAGGAGGATCGGGACATGGCGGACGAACCCGGAGATCTAGAGCCGCGACGAGCAACGGCTCGCGGAGCTCGGCTACGAGCAGGACCTCGCGAGGGTATGGAGCGGCTTCTCAACTTCGCGATCTCGTTCACGATCATCTCGATCCTGGCCGGCTGCTTCACCACGTACGGGCAGGCCTGGAACTACGGCGGCCCGATCAACGTCTCGTGGGGCTGGCTGATCATCCTCGGTCTCATCCTCTTCGTCGCGCTCGGCATGAGCGAGCTGGCATCCGCCTACCCCACGGCCGGCGGCCCCTACTGGTGGGCGCACAGACTCGGCGGCGCGGGCTGGTCCTGGTTCACCGGCTGGTTCAACGTGATCGGGCTGATCGCGGTGGTCGCATCCGTGGACTACGCCGCCGCTCTGTTCGCTTCGACGCTATTCAACCTCTGGGGGCTCGACCTCGGCTTCATCGACTTCGCCGACGGCGCCAATCTGCGGGACATCTTCGCCGTCTTCCTCGTGCTCATCGTCCTGCATGCGTTGGTGAACATCTATTCGTCGCACCTCGTCGCGCTCTTCAACAACATCTCGGTCTTCTGGCACCTGTTCGGCTTTGCCGCGATCCTCCTGATCCTCGTCTTCGTGCCCGACCGGCATCAGAGCGTCGACTTCGTGTTCACCGAGACCATCAACAACTCGGGCTTCGACGGCGGCTCGACGGCCGGAGTGGCCTTCCTGTTCCTCGTGATACCCGTGGGCTGGCTGCTGACGATGTACACGATCACCGGGTACGACGCCTCCGCTCACGTGGCCGAGGAGACGCGTGAGGCCGAGATGGCAGCGGCGCGGGGAATCTGGCGCTCGGTGCTCTACTCGGGAGTGCTCGGCTACGTCATCCTGCTCGCGATCACCTTCGCGGCAACCGACGTCGATGCCATCAACGAAGGGCTCGGCTACGCGCCCGCGATCTTCACGAGCGCGATGAGCGACGGCTGGGCCGAGGCCGTGATCCTGATGGCCCTGGTCGGGCAGATCTTCTGCGGGATGGCATGCCTCACGAGCTGCTCGCGGACGTTCTACGCGTTCTCGCGCGACCGCGCCGTGCCCGGCTGGCAGCTCTGGAGCAGGGTCGACAAGCGTCGTGTGCCCGTCTACGCCGTGCTCGGCAGCGCGGTCTTCGCCGTGATCATCACGCTGCCGGCGCTGCGGGCCAACGAAGCCGGCTACCAGTGGGCGTTCTACGCAGTCACGACGATGGCGACAATGGGCCTCTACGCCGCGTACGTCATCCCCGTCTACCTGCGCTGGCGTGCCGGCGACAACTTCCAGCCGGGCGCCTGGACACTCGGCTCGAAGTACAAGTGGATGAACCCCATCGCCACCGTGTGGGTGGCGATCTGCCTCGTGGCCTTCAGCCTTCCGTTCAGCAACCTGGGCGTTCCCTGGGAGAGCGACTTCGACTGGACCTGGCTGAACTACGGGCCGGTCCTCCTCTTCGGCGTGATCATCATCGTCGGAGCCTGGTGGGTGCTCGGCGCGAACAAGAAGTACAAGGGCCCGGTGCGCACGATCGAGTTCGACGAGGCGATGCGGGTCATCGACGAGGAAGGGCCTCCGGGGACCCGCCGGCCGCCGAACCCGGGAGCTGACGCGAGCTCACCCGAGGCGATCGCCGCACGTGTCTGGCCGGGGCGGGAGCCCCGGCTCGAGCCGCTCGGCGGCGGCATCACGAACCACAACTTCAAGGTCCTGCTGGACGGCGAGGCCTACGTCCTGCGCATCGGCGGGAAGGACACCCAGTTCCTGGGCATCGACCGCTCCGTCGAGCACGGGGCCTCGCTCGTCGCCGCCGGCCTCGGTGTAGGGCCCGACGTGGTGGGCTTCCTCGAGCCGGAGGGCTACCTCGTCACGCGCTTCATCGAAGGCGAGCCGGTCCCACTGGAGGAGATGCGCCGTTCCGAGACCGTGCGCCGGGCCGCCGAGATGATCCGAACGTTCCACGACGGACCGCCGATCCCCGGCCGCTTCGACTCCTTCCGGGTCGTCGAGGCCTATGCCTCGACGGCGGCCGCGCACGGCGTGCGCGTCCCCGACGACTACGCGTGGGCGAAGCAGATCGCGGACGAGATCGAGGGCGAGCGCGGCGGGGAGCAGGCCGTCTCCTGCCACAACGACCTGCTGAACGCGAACTTCATCGACGACGGCATGCGGATCCGGCTCGTCGACTGGGAGTACGCGGGCATGGGCGACCGCTTCTTCGATCTCGCCAACTTCTCCATCAACCACGAGTTCGACGACGACTCGAACTTCGCGCTGCTCGAGGCGTACTTCGGTGAGCGACGGGACGAGGACGTACGTGCGCTCCGCCTCATGCGCTTCATGTCCGATTTCCGCGAGGCGATGTGGGGCGTCGTCCAGCAGGGGATCTCGGAGCTCGACTTCGACTTCGTCGCCTACGCGACCGAGCACTTCGAGCGGCTGCGCCGGACGGCGGCCGAGGGCTCCTTCCGCGCGGCGATCAGCGCCTCGTAAGGCGGCTCCGCAGCCGCGACCAGCCGCCGGCGCGCCGCCGACAGCCGGAAAGCGATCCGACCGTCTGCGGCTCGAGCGCATCGAGGTGGGTGACGAGGGCGAGGAACACCTGCGCCGTCGTCAGCGCGTCGCCGTCCGCATGGTGCGGCCGGTGGACGGGCAGGCCGAGCTCCCGTGCCAGCGGCGACAGCGCCGGCGGATCCGGCAGCTGCCGGCGACGACGGCGAAAGAGCTCCGCAGCGAGCGCAGCGGTGTCGACGACCGGGTTGACGAGCCGCAGCCCCTGGAGCTGTAGCGCGGCGGCGAGGAACCCTCGCTCGATCTCGGCGACGTGAGCAACCAGGACCTTGCCGGCAAGGGCCTCGAGCAACACGTCCAGGGCGGCGGACAGCGGCGGCGCCTCGACGAGGTCGCTGCTACGCAGGCCGTGGATGCGGATGCTTCGCGCCTCGGGCATCCGTTGGGGCCGGACGAGCACGTAACGGGCGTCGCTCAGTCGCAGGCGCCCGTTCGCGATCTGCAGCGCCGCGAACGAGACGATTTCGTCCACGGCGGGATCGAGGCCGGTGGTCTCGAGGTCGATCACGCAGAACCCGGCGGCACGCCAGGGCACTTCGGGCCCAGGAGGAGGCGTGCGCTCGTATGCCGCCGCGGCGGACCGGGAGGTCGCCGCGTCGGCCACGCCTACGTGCCCCAGACCAGGTCGGACGCCATGGCCTTCTGCACCGAGGCGACCGCGCGGAAGGCATCGCGGAGGTGGCGGCGCGTGAGGGGATTCAGTTGCTTGGGATCGAGGCGGTCGTCGGGCGGCACGCCGTCGACGAGCTGGCGCACCTGGTGCTCCAGCCGCAGCCCCGCGAAGAGGTCGTAGGCCTCCGTGAGCGTCACGGCGTCGGCGGCCGGCAGGGTTCCGGCCTCGGCTCCGGCGCGCAGCCGCTCGACGGTCGACGTGACCTGCGCACCGGCGGCGAGTGCGGCAAAACGCGCGATGTCGACGATCGGCAGAAGACCGCCACGCTTGATGTCGAAGCGTCCTCGATGCTCGCCGGAGTGCTCGACGATGATGTCCCTCATGAAGCCCGTCGGAGGCTTGCTGGCGAGCGCCAACCTCCGGAAGAGGTGAGCCAGGAGTGGGCGTCCTCGAGGGCCGCGCAAAGCGACGAGGGCATCGAACGCATCGTCGGGCCCGTACGCCGTCCGGCTGTCGAGCAGGATCGAGATCACCATCGGCACCTTGTCGCCGACCGGATCGTCCAGCCATTGCTTGATCGACCGCTGCCAATCCGCCGCGGAACGGGCCGAGACGGTGCCGCTCGCCGTCACCCCGTGCGTGTCCGACTGCCAGCCGGTCGCGGCGAGCGTCTCGATGACCTGCTCACCGATGGCGTGCATGTACGGGGCCGGGTCCGCATCGTCGCCCCCCTCCCACACCATGCCCGAGTCGACGTCGGACGAAGGAACGGCTTCGCGCCGACCGAGGCTTCCGAGCGAAAGCCAGGCGAATTCCTGCGGAGGAGGCCCCTGGGTCTCGACGGCAAGCTCGATCGCCCGGCGTACGAGCGCGTCGGCGACCACCGAGATGACGGCGCTGATCTGCGCAGGGGGCACGCCGACCTGGTGCAGGCCGATCAGCGTCGGATTCATTCGCGCTGCCGCTCGGCGTAGCTCGTCCAGGTCCCTCGCGTCCGCAATCGCCCTCCGCAGGACGAACGGCGTGCGGGTCTCTGCTGCGAGGAGGTCCAGGTCGCTCACGACGCCGAGCACGTCCCCCCTGGCCGAGAGCACCGGCACGTGGCGAATCCCCCGATCGAGCATGGCCAGCAGCAGGTCGGCGCCGTTCAAATCAGGGCCCACCGTGAACGCCGGCGCGGTCATCACTTCGCTCACGGGAGCGTCCACCGACCGGCCCTCGGCGACGACTCGCGAGCGGAGGTCCTGGTCGGTGAGGATGCCGAAGTCGTGATCGTCGAGCCGAACCAGCACCGAGCTGGCACCGGTATCGACCATTCGTCCGGCGACTTCACGGACGGTGACGTCGGGCTCGCAGATGAGCGGCTGTCCGCGGATCAGCGCCCGGACCGGCTGCTGGGCCAGGTCGAAACCGCTCACGTCCGCGGCGACCACCGGGCCCGGCTTCGGACGAGCGAGCAGCGAGCGGGCGAGGTACTGCAGCCCCGCAGGCCGCGTAAGGAGCGGAAGCACGTCCGCGGCGGCGAGCGCGTAGCAGAGCGAGTCCTCGTGAGCGCGGGCCGCGAACCCCGTCGGGGTCGCCGAGACCATCGACGGATGTCCGAGCAGCTCGCCCTCGCCGAGGAGGTCGAGAACGCGGCCGTGGTCGACGAGCGCGACCGCGCCTCGCCGGACGACTCGCACCCGGTCCGGGGGCTCGTCGCCCTGTTTGAAGATCGTCGCACCGACCGGGAAGAACTCCACCTCCACGCGCTCGGCCAGCCGCTCGAGAGCGGCCTCCTCGAGTCCACTGAACGGATCGTGCTCCTTCAGGAACTCGGCGATGTCGTGCATGGCGCTACGAGGACTAGACGATCCAGGCGCAGCCGTCCCAGTACGCCTCGACGCGTCGGCGCGGGAAGCGGCGCACCTCGACGTGAAGCTCGCTGGGCAGGCGGGCAAGCCGTGCCGGCGCCCAGATCTCGAACGCGTCGTCCGCCACCGGGCGGAACTCGCGGTCGCCTTTGGCGTCGGTGCCGCACTCGAGCCTCGGGACCGGGTGGCAGCAGGCGGACGACGTCGGCCACACGTAGAGGCGGCCACCGCGCTCGGCAATGTACTCGCGCGCTTCCTCCGAAGCGACGACGCGCATGTTCCTAGTGTACGTCCGTGCGGAGCAGGGCCAGGGCCGTCGTGATCGGTGGGGGCGTCGGGGGAACCGCCGTCCTGTACTGGCTGGCGCGCCTCGGCTGGAACGACGTCGTGCTCTGCGAGCGGGCCGAACTGACGAGCGGGTCAACGTTCCACTCGGCCGGGCTTGTAGGCCAGCTGCGCGGCTCGCTGAGCCTCACGAAGATGATGATGAGCTCCGTCGAGCTCTACCGGACGCTGGCAGCCGAGGTCGAGCTGGAGACCGGCTGGCACGAGGTCGGATCGTTGCGCCTCGCGTCGTCGGAGGAGCGCATGGAGGAGCTGCACGCCAGGCCGGCTGGGCGAAGACCTTCGGGCTCCCGCTCGAGCTCGTGTCGGCCGAGGAGGCACAGGAGCTCTTCCCGCCCATGTCCGCCGAAGGCGTGCTCGGCGCCGCCTACCTCCCGACCGATGGGTACATCGACCCGAGCCAGCTCACGTTCGCGCTCGCCGAAGGCGCGCGCCGAGGCGGCGCCGAGCTGGACACGAACACGCGTGTGACCGGTATCGGGTCGTCGACGGAACCGTCACGCGGTCGAGACCGACAACGGGGTGATCGAGACCGAGATCGTCGTGAACGCAGGAGGGATGTACGCCGGCGAGATCGGCGACTGGCAGGGGTCAACGTTCCGTTGATCCCGATGGCGCACGAGTACCTGATCACGAGGCCGAGCGGCCTCCCGCTCGACCTGCCGACGATGCGCGACCCGTCGCTCCTCGTCTACTTCCGCGGCGAGTCCGGCGGACTGTTGATGGGCGGCTACGAGCGCCATCCCGCTCGTGGGGGCTGGACGGGATCCCTGCCGACTTCAACGGTCAGCTCCTCCCGGAGGACTGGGACCGCTTCGAGGAGCTGATGACGAACGCGATCGTCCGCGTGCCGAGCTCGAGACCGCGGAGGTCGTCAAGCTCGTGAACGGGCCGGAGGCGTTCACGCCGGACGGGGAGTTCATCCTCGGGCCCGGCGACGTCCGGGGCTTCTGGGTGGCCGCCGGCTTCTGCGCCCATGGGCTCGCAGGGGCGGGCGGGATGGGTAAGCTCGTCGCCGAGTGGATCGTCGAGGGCATTCCGAGCCTCGACGTGTGGGAGATGGACTCGCGGCGATTCGGCCGGCACTACACCAGCCGGGAGTACACGCTTGCGAGGACCGTCGAGGTGTACTCGACGTACTACGACGTCAAGTACCCAGGCCACGAGCGCCGGGCGGGCAGGCCGCTCCGCGTGACGCCGGCCTACCAACGCCTCCGGGAGCTCGGAGCCGCCTTCGGGGAGAAGTCGGGCTGGGAGCGGGCGAACTGGTTCGACCCCAATGCGGCCGACGGCGACGAGGCGCTCCGCCCGCGCGGCTGGGCCGGCCGGCTCTGGTCTCCGGCGATCGGCGCGGAGCACCGGGCGACGCGCGAAGCCGCCGCCCTCTTCGACGAGACGTCGTTCGCGAAGATCGAGGTCTCGGGGCCGGGAGCAGCCGACTTCCTCGAGCGGCTCTGCGACAACCGCGTCGCCCGCGACGTCGGCGCGATCACGTACACGTCGATGCTGAACGAGCGCGGCGGAATCGAGTGCGACTTCACCGTCACGCGTCTCGCCGAGGACCGCTTCCGGATCGTGACGGGCACGGCGTTCGGTCGGCACGACCTCTCGTGGATCGTCGCCAACGCGCCCTCGAACGGCACGGTGACGATCGAGGACGTCACGTCCCGGTACGCGTGCCTCGGCCTCTGGGGCCCGAAGGCCCGGGAGATCCTTCAGCCGCTGACGACCGCCGATCTGTCGAACGACGCCTTCCGCTACATGCGTGCGTACGAGCTCGCGGTCGGGCCCGTACCGTGCCTCGCACTGCGCGTCACATACGTCGGCGAGCTCGGCTGGGAGCTCTACTGCCCCACCGAGTACGGCCTCGCGCTCTGGGACGCGATCTGGGCCGGCGGGCGCGAGCACGGCCTCGTCGCCGGCGGCTACAGGGCGATCGACTCGTGCCGCCTCGAGAAGGGCTACCGCGTCTGGGGCGCCGACATCACCCCCGAGGACACACCCTGGGCGGCCGGGCTCGGCTTCGCAGTGAAGCTCGACAAGGAGGAGTTCCTCGGGCGAGAGGCTCTACTCGCACGGCAGGAGCCGGCCCGTCGGCTTGCCTGTCTCGTCCTCGACGACCCCCGCTCGGTTGCGCTCGGCTCGGAGCCTGTCCGCGTGGACGGGCGGATCGTCGGCCGGGTGACGAGCGGCGGCTACGGCTACACGGTCGAGCGCTCGATCGCCTACGCCTACCTGCCCGCCGGGGACAGCGAGGTCGGGCGACCCGTCGAGGTCGAGATCTTCGGCACGTGGGTGCCCGGCGAGGTCGCCGCCGAGCCCCTCTACGACCCGGACGGGTTACGCGTGCGCACCTAGCTCGTCGGCAGCGACGGGACCATCAACGCAAGATCTGACCCCGAGGACGTGCTTCTAGCCGAAACCGAGGATGAACTTTGCGTCCTCGGACATCTTCTCCGGCGACCAGGGCGGGCTCCAGGTGAGCTCGGCCTCGACCGACTCGACGCCCGGGACCTGCGCCGCGAACTCCTGGATCTGCTCCTGGATCATCGGACCGACGGGGCAGCCCATCGACGTCAGGGTGTACGTGACGTGCACCTTCGGCCCTTCGACCTCGACGTCGTACATGAGGCCGAGCTCGACGATGTCCATGCCGAGCTCTGGATCCTCGACCTGGCGCAGCGCTTCGACGACTTCTTCCTTCGTTGGCATGCCGCGATGCTAGCGAGCTAGAACCCGGGCAGGCGGACCTCTTCGCGGCGCTCGCGCGCGAAGAAGTGGATGCCGTCCACGAAACGCACCCAGTTGCAGTACGTGCACATGACGAGCGAGTGGCTGCGGGCGCTGTCGGCCAGATAGCGGACGCCCCGGAGCAGGTCTCCGCTGGACACGCCCGTCGCCGCCACGACGACGTTCTGCGGCGCCAGGTCCTCGAGCGCGAAGACGCGCTCGATGTCCTCGATCCCGTGCTCACGCGCCTCCTCGATCTCCCGCCTCGACGTCGGCCACAGCTGCGCCTGGAGCTCGCCGCCCAGGCAGCGGAGCGCGGCGGCTGCCAGAACCGCCTGGCGGGTGCCGCCGATGCCGATCGCGAGGTGGTCGTTGGTGCCGCGGATGGCCGCCGAGATCGAGGCGGTGACGTCGCCGTCCTGGATCAGCTTGATCCTGGCGCCGGCTGCGCGGATCTCTTCGACGAGGTCGTGGTGCCGCGGGCGGTCGAGCACGATCGTGGTGATATCGCCGACCCTGCGGCCGAACGCGTCCGCGATCGCGGCGAGGTTGTCCGCCACCGGACGCGTGAGGTCGATGCGGCCGCGGGCGACCGGGCCGACGGCCATCTTGCGCATGTACATATCCGGGAGGGTCTGGAACGAGCCTGGCTCGCCCACGGCGATCATGCTCATCGCGCCGCTCCCGCCCCTGGCCACCACGCCGGCGCCCTCGAGTGGATCGAGCGCAAGATCGACCGGACGGCCGCCCGAGCCGATGCGCTCGCCGGCGATCAGCGCTCCGTCCTCCTCCGCGGCGCCGATCACGATCGAGCCCTCGATCGGGATCTGCTCGAGCGCCTCCCTCATGCCGGATACGGCGGCGTCCTGGGCGGCCCTCTGGTCGGCGCGTCCGAGCCAGCGGGCGCTGGTGAGCGCGGCGCGCTCGGTCACGCGGGCGAAGCTCTCGCAGAGGCAGAGTTGACCGACGCCCGCGTGCGGCTCGGTCCGCTGCTCTTCGAGTTGTGCCATCCCGATCAGTGTCGCACAGGCCGAAGAGGGTGTGGTCCGACGCTGCTGCTACCCTTTCGGCGGTGCAGGAAAGCCCCACTTTCCAGGCATTTTGTGGCGACGAGCCGCCGAAGTTCGTCAACGAGGTCGAGGTCGAGTGCGCCCGGATCCTCGACTACTACGGCGTCCCGTGGGAGTACGAGCCACGGACATTCGTGCTCGAGCAGGACGCCGATGGACGCGTCATCGAGGCGTTCAGGCCCGACTTCTACCTCCCACAGCAGGATCTGTATCTCGAGGTCACGGCGATGAAGCAGTCGCTCGTCACCCGCAAGAACCGGAAGCTCCGGAAGCTCCAGGAGCGCTACCCGGACGTCAAGGTCAAGCTCTTCTACAAACGCGACATCGAGCGCCTAGCCAAGCGATACAAGCTCACGCTCGCCAATTGACGCCGGACCCTCGGGTCGGCGAGGTCTACCTCTCCGCCGCGGAGCTCTCGGCGCGTGTCGCTGAGCTGGCCGCCGAGATCGCCCGCGACTACGACGGCAAGAACCCGATCCTCGTCGCGTCGCTCAAGTCGAGCCTCGTCTTCCTCGCCGACCTCTCGCGTGCGCTCGGGATCCCGCACGAGCTCGACTTCCTCGAGCTGGCCGGCTACCGAGGACAGGAGAACGGCGAGAACGCGCGGCTGCTCAAGGACCTCGACACGCAGATCGAGGGCCGGCACGTGCTGCTCGTCGAGGACGTCGTCGACACCGGCCTCACGCTGAACTACCTCGTACGGATCCTGCTGCTGCGCATGCCCGAGACACTCTCGGCGGTGACACTCCTCGACCGGCCGTACCGGCGGCTCGTCGACGATCTGCCCCTGCGCTACGTCGGGTTCACCGTCCCCGACGAGTTCTTCGTCGGCTACGGGTTCGACCTCGACGAGCGCTACCGGGGCCTGCCCGACCTGCGCCTCATGCGCTAGGAGGAGGGCTAGAGGTAGCCGAGCGGGTCGACCGGCGCGCCGTTGACGCGCACCTCGAAGTGGAGGTGCGGGCCGAAGCAGTGTCCGGTGCAGCCGACGTAGCCGATCGTCTGGCCCTGGCTGACGGGGCCGCCGCCGACCGCGAAGCCCGACTGATGCGCGTAAGCGGTGGCGAGGCCGCCGCCGTGGTCGATGATGATCAGGTTGCCGTACCCGCTCATCCAGCCGGCGTAGATGACGACGCCGGCCGCGGCTGCGGCGATGGGCGTCCCGCTCCCGACGGCGATGTCGATGCCCTCGTGCATGCGCCCCCACCGCCAGCCGAAACCGCTGACGACCGGCCCGCTCACCGGCCAGACCAGCCCGCTCGCGGAGGGCGTCGTGTCGCCGGGGACCGCGAGCGACGTTGCGCTCGGGACGGCCTGGGCGGCGTTGATCTTCGCGGCCAGCTGCGCGCTGACCGCCTGGAGCGCGGCGGCCTCGCTCGCATGCTCATGCTCCTGGGCCTTGACCGTCACAAGGCTCTCCCGCTGCGACGCCCGTGCGGTCGCCAGACCCTGCTGGGTGGCGACGAGCTGATCGCGGATTGCGCGGACCTCCTCGGTGCGCGCCTCGACCACCCGCGTGGCGGCCCGGACCTTCAGCCGCGTGCGCTGCGCGCGCTCCTTGAGGATCCGCATCCGGTCGCGGCCGCGCTTGACCTCGCCGGCGATGCGCTGGTCCTGGTTGCCCAGCTTGCGCATGTAGTCGAGCTGGTCGATCACGTCGGTGAAGCTGTCGGCGGAGAGCAGCACGTCGAGTGTGTTCGCCTTATCCGTCTCGTAGATGTCGATCAGGCGCAGGTTGAGGCGCTGCTGGGCGGCGACGTACTGCGCGCGCAGGAACGTGAGGCGCTTGCTGAGCAGGTTGTACAACTCGGTGATGCGCTCGAGCCGCTCGCGGTGCAGCGCGAGATCGTGCTCGAGCGCGGCCAGCCGGACCGAGACGCTCCCCACCTGCGTCCGCAGCGAGCGGATCCTGGCCGTGACGTCCTGGATCTGCTGCGACAGGTCGGCCTCGCGGGCCTGCGCGGCCTCGATCTTGTCGTTCAGCGCCGCGATCTTGCCGTCCACGGCCTGCTTGCGCTGCTCGAAGCTCTGGGCGGACGCCGGGGTGACGAGGCAGAGCGCGACAAGGAGAAAGAGGCCGAGACGTCGAGCCATCGGAGGGAAGTTTCAGGGACCGGTCGGTCGTTCCTCCCGGCCCGTAGCTGGCGCGGCGCGGGAGTCTAGCGAAATCTGCCTGAGACTAACGCGGGGTCGGCTCCGGAACGTCCGGATGAGTCGGCCGGTCGCCCTCGTCGGGCGGCGGAGCGGGCTCGGGAACGACGGCCGGCTCGATCGGCTCGTGCGGGACCGGCGTCGGCTCCGGGACGACCGCCGGCTCGGGAAACTCGGGCTCCTGCGGCGTGATCTCGCTCATGGTTGGGGCAGCATAGGCGTCGAGCGCTCGCAGGGCGCCGGCGGCCCGCCGGCGCAGGGGGCCGACGAGCGCGCGGTAGTCCTCGTCGGTGACCTTGCCCGTGCGGTGGTCGAGCTCGAGCTCCTTCAGCGCGGCGAGCGCCTGGTCGCGCTCCTCCGCGAGCCTGAGCCGCTCACGGTCGGCCGGCGAGAGCGCCGCCAGCCGGTCGTCGGCGGGCGCGGGCTCGCGCAGGAACGGCAGCGCGACCACGACCACCGCGGCGACCGCGACGAGCGCGCCGAGGACGATCGCAACCGTGCTCACGCCTCGACGGGGACGCCGCGGCCCAGGTAGCGCTCAGCCAGACGCCGCTGCTCGCGCGCGTCGGGCCAGAGCGCCACGAGCGAGCCGGTCAGGAAGACCGCCCCGGCGAGCCAGATCAGGTTGACGAGCGGCGAGATGTGCACCTCGAAGAGCACCGACCCGTCGTTGGCGATCTCCTCGGCGATCACGAACAGGTCCTCCCCGGTCCGCCAGTCGCTCCTGATCCCGACCTCGTTCGAGACCTGGCCCTCGGCGCGGTAGGCGTTCTTGCCGGCCTCGAGCGTCCCGAGCGACCGGCCGTCCCGCTCGACCTTCAAGACCGCGCGCTTTTCGAGGGCGTTCGCGCCCTCGCGCGTGTCGAGTCGCTGGTAGGCGAGCGTGTAGGCGCCGACGCTCATCGTCTCTCCGGGGCTCAGCTGCCGCTCGCGGATCGTGTTGTACGCGCTGGACCCGACCACGCCGATAGCAAGCAGCACGATGGAGGCATGGACGATGTAGCCGCCGTAGCGGCGGCGGTTGCGCGAGATGAGCGAGCCGAGCGCCGACACCCATCCCTCGCCCGAGAGCGACCGCCGCGCGCGGGCTCCGCGCGCGAACTCGAGCGCGATCGACGCCATGACGAAGGCCGCGAAGGTGTAGGCGACCAGGCCGGGAATCGAGTCGCCCGCGCCGAGGGGCAGCAGCGCGATCCCGGTCGCGAGGGCGACGGCCGCCGGCCAGGCGAAGCTCTTGCCGAGCGACCGCAGCGACGCGCGCCGCCAGGCGACGAGCGGCCCGATCCCCATCAGCAGGAGCAGCGGCAGCCCGAAGGCCTTGAGGAAGAAGTTGTAGTAGGGCGGCCCGACGGTGAGCGCCTCGCCGCGCACGGCCTCGGAGAGGATCGGGTAGACGACGCCCCACAGGATCGTCAGGCAGAAGGCGACGAGCAGCAGGTTGTTGTAGAGGAACGTCGCCTCACGCGAGATCGGCGACTCGAGCCTCGTCTTCGAGCGCAGCAGCGGCAGGCGCGCGAGCACGAGGGCCACCGAGCCGATGGTGATCAGGCAGATGAAGCCGAGGAACCACGCGCCGAGCGGCCCTTCGGTGAACGAGTGGATCGAGTTGAGGATCCCCGAGCGGGTGAGGAAGGTTCCGAAGAGCGAGAGGCAGAACGCTCCGACGACGAGGAGCATGTTCCAGACCTTCAGCATCCCGCGCTTCTCCTGGATCATCACTGAGTGCAGGAAGGCCGTGGCCGCGAGCCACGGCATCAGCGCCGCGTTCTCGACGGGATCCCAGGCGAAGTAGCCGCCCCAGCCGACCTCGACGTAGGCCCAGTGGGCGCCGAGGAGCTGGCCGACGCCGAGGAACGTCCAGGCCGCCAAAGTCCACCGCCGGGTGAGCACGATCCAGAGCTCGTCGGTACGACGTGCGAGCAGCGCCGCCATCCCGAACGCGAACGGGATCGCCAGCCCCACATAACCGAGGTAGAGCGCCGGCGGGTGGGAGACCATATAGGGGTTCTGCAGGCTCGGGTTGAGGCCGATCCCGTCCGGCGGCGCGGCCTGTGTCGCGAACGGGCTCGCGACGGCGACGAGGAGCAGCGAGAAGAAGCCGATCACCAGCCCGAGGACGGGCACCGCCCAGGCGACGAGCGTGCCGGCGACGCGCTGCGCGAGGAGCACGGCGGCGGTCGAGTAGGCGGTCAGGATCAGCAGCCACAGGAGCAGCGAGCCCTCCTGCCCGCCCCAGAAGGCCGAGAAGCGGTACGGGGTGGGGAGCTCCAGGCTGGTGTGGTCTGCGACGTAGACGAACGAGAAGTCGCTCCGCAGGAGGGCGGAGAGCAGCACCGCCGAGGCGACGATCGCCGCGCCGAGGCACGCGACGATCGCGTTCCGCGCGGACATCGCGAGCCGTCGCTTCCCGGTGGCGGCGGCGTACGAGCCGGCGACGACCGCGTACGCGGCCAGGCCGAGGCAGACGACGAGCGCGACGCGCCCGAGCTCAGGCATCTAGGTCGCTTTCTTGGGCGTGTACTTCGAGGGGCACTTCGTGATCATCGTGCCCGGTTTCCCGACGAAGACTCCGTTCTTCAGCTCGCCGCGGAGTGAGATGTCGCGGCCGACGCGGAACATGTCCGGCGTCGAGCCCGTGTAGAGGACGGGAACCGCGGCAGTGCCCTTCACGTCACGTAGGCGGAAGCGCAGACCGCCCTCGCGGGCCTTGCCGCGCACAGGCGCGAGGACGTGCCCGGCGAGCGTGACCTCGCCCGAGCGCCCCTTCAGCTCGGACGGCGCGAGCGACGGGGTGCCTCCGCCGGCGATCGAGACGTAGACGAGAAAGACCGCTAGCAGCGCTGCGATCGAGAGCGCGATGACCAGGCGGGCAGGGCTTCCTCTCCGGGCCACGACATCAGTCTAGCCCTGGTTCTGGAAGCGCCACACCGCCTTGGTGTACGCGACGTGAAGGCCTGCACGCTCGAGGTTGCGCTGACTCACGGAGCCGAACGCGGTTCCGGAGCAGACCGTCTCGCAGCCGGCGGCCCGCGCGTCGGCGACCCGCGCGGCGATCAGGGCCCTCTGAACGCCCCGGTTGCGGAACTCGGGCAGCGTCGACGCGTTGGCGAGGTAGGCGAGGTCGCCGTCCACCACGAGCACCGCAGCGCCCGCCGGCTCGCCGCCGACCCTGGCGAGATACAGATGCCAGCCCGGTCGATCCCTCCAGCGCTCGACCGAGTCGCGTTCGCGCATCCTGGCTCCCTCGGGGACGCCGTGACCGCGCAGCAGGATCTCGGCGAACTGCTGCGGATCCTGTGCGCGCTCCACGACGACGTCGCCGCGCTCTCCGGGCAGCGGCTGTCCGTAGAGCACCGTGTGGAAGCCCGTCTGCGCGGCGTCGACCGCGGTCAGCGCTGCGGCGAGCTGCTCGAAGCCGGTCGACGGAGCGAGCTCGAGCCAGCCGCGAACACCGCGATCGAGGTAGAAGGCGGCGATCTCGCCGGCCCGACCCGCGTCCTCGGGCCAGAGCCCGTACACGCGGTTGACGAAGTCGAGCTCGGGTCGGGTCGGGTCCGCGGCGGCGACCGCCTCACCGAAGCGCTCGAGCTCGGCGCTCGTGCCCTCGAGCCACTCGAGCATGAAGCGGTTGGCGACCGCCTCGAGGCGGCGCACAAGCGTCTCGTCGACACGCAATGAGCTCACTCACCAAGCCTACGAGGCAGAGCGCCGGTCGGGAGCTCATGCTGGAATGAGGCCCCGGTGGGTCTGATCCGTCACCTGTGGGGCCACGGCCAGGACATGGCCGTCGACCTCGGGACGGCGAACACGGTGGTCTACATCCGCCATGAGGGCATCGTCCTCTTCGAGCCGTCGGTGATCGCGATCGACGAGACGACCGGGGCGGTTCAGGCGGTGGGCGACGAGGCGCGGCGGATGATCGGACGGACGCCGGCAAGGATCCGGGCGACCCGACCGCTCCGCCACGGCGTCATCGCCGACTACGAGGTGACCGAGCAGATGCTGCGTCGCTTCCTCGCCAAGGCCAACGGGCAGCGCCGAACGCATCGTCGGGTCGTGCTCTGCGTTCCCAGCGGCATCACCGACGTCGAGGAACGGGCCGTCAAGGAAGCGACCTTGACCGCGGGAGCCCGCGAAGCCGGCCTGATCGAGGAGCCGATGGCCGGCGCGATCGGCGCCGGTCTGCCGATCGCGGAGCCGAGCGGCAACATGGTCGTCGACATCGGCGGAGGCACCACCGAGGTCGCGGTCATCTCGCTCGGAGGCATGGTCGTGGCGCGCTCGCTCCGCGTGGGCGGGTACGAGATGGACGAGGCGATCGTGCGGTACGTGAGAGACGAGCACAAGCTGCTGATCGGCCAGGAGAGCGCCGAGGAGGCGAAGATCCAGGTCGGATCGGCGCTCGAGACCGGCGACGAGATCCCCGCGACCGAGGTCAGCGGCCGGGATCTCCTCACGGGAGGGCTTAGACGGGCCTCGTTGACCGCGAAGGAAGCCCGCGAAGCGCTGCGCCGGCCGGTCGCGCAGATCGTCGACGCGGTGAAGGAGACGCTCGAGGGTACGCCTCCGGAGCTCGCGGCCGACATCGCGGGCCGTGGGATCGTCCTGGTCGGCGGCGGGTGTCTTCTGCACGGCCTCGACGAGCTGATTCGCCTCGAGACGCAGCTCCCCGTGTACCGGGCGGACTCGCCGCTCACCTGCGTCGCGACGGGGGCCGGGCAGAGCCTCGAAGAGCTTCGCGTCATCCGGCGGGACGTGGCAGGAGGCAGGAAGCCGCGGCGGCGCCGTCGGAGCCGCCGGTGACTGCGTCGATGATGTCCGATCGTGTCCGTACTCTTCTCCCATGCCAAAGCGTCCGTCCCGGATAGATCTGCTCGAGCTGGACATCGATTTGCGTCTCGCCGACCTCTGGCGCGAGGCGGACGACGTGGACGACTGGAACCTCGAGGTCGTCGCGGCGTTCATCCGTGCGGCCTACGGCAAGGGATACTGCGACGCCCTCACGGAGGAGCAGCCGGGCTCCCTCTGCCAGGAGCACGGCTACCGCATCCCGCCGCGCAAGGCCGAGCGCGAGTCCCAGACCTGAGTCGATAGCTTGCGGGGAATGACCCCGCGCTTCGGCCCCGCACGCGTTCCCTCGCAGGAGAGCCCCGAAGCGGCGATCGAGCTGCTCCTGGAACGCAGCTACACCGCCTGCGAGATCGACTTCGAGCAGAAGTTCTGGATGGATTACCCCTGGGCGGAGCGCTTCGGCGAGCTCGCTCGCGAGAACGGCATCGTGCTGTCCGTGCACGCGCCGATCGCCGGCTTCATGGGTCACGTCGAGCGCGACAAGAAGCAAAGGATGGCGGTCGGGATGCTCGACCACTCCGCGGGCGTGGCGGTGGCCGCGGGTGCCGAGGTCGTCGTCTTCCACCCCGGGTTCCTGCTCGGCCGCGAGCGGGCCGACGCGATCGACTCCGTCGTCGAGCAGCTGGGCGAGCTCCGCGAGCGACTCGAGGGCAAGGGGCGAGCGGTCCCATTCGGCGTCGAGGTGATGGGCCGCGTCCGCGAGCTCGGGACCGCTGACGACGTCATCGAGATCTCACGTCGCCTCGGCTGGGTCAGGCCCGTGCTCGACTTCGCGCACATGCACGCGACCTCGGACGGCGGCTTCACGGACGTCGAGCCGTTCGCCGACGCCCTGGCCGCGGCGGACGAGGTCCTGGAGGACGGCGCGCCGTTCCACATTCACTTCAGCGACATCCAGTTCGCGAACCGCAACGAGACCAAGCACCTGCCCTACGGGGAGGGCACACTCCGCGCCGAGCCGCTTGCAGAGGCGCTCTCCCGCTTCGACCGGCCGGCGACGGTGATCAGCGAGTCGCCGAACGAGGAGAGCCATCAGGCGATCCGCGCGATCCTCACGGCAGCTGTCGGCAGTCACTAGCGACGATCGGCAACAGCTCGACCGGGTCGTTGCGCTCGTACGCGACGTGCTCGGTGCCGACGCCGTCGGTGCATATGTGTTCGGCTCGGCGGTGCTCGGCGGGCTGAAGCCGCACAGCGACCTCGACGTCCTCGCGGTCGCTGCCCGGCCGAGCACGCGCGAGGAGAGGCAACGCCTCGTCGACCGCCTGCTGGCGATCTCCGGGCAGGACGGGCGGCGGCGTCTCGAGCTCACGATCGTGGTGGAGTCAGACGTCAGGCCCTGGCGCTACCCGCCCAGCTTCGACTTCCAGTACGGAGACTGGCTGCGGCAGGAGTTCGAGCGCGGCGACCTCGAACCGTGGCCGTCGAAGCAGAGCCCGGACCTCGCCACGCTGCTCACGATGGTGCTGCTCGCCGACAGGCCGCTTCTCGGCCCACCGCCGGCCGCGATCCTCGACCCCGTCCCGCGCGAGGATCTCGTCCGCGCGATGGCCGACGGCCTCGACACGCTCCTGCTCGACGTCGATACGGACACCGCCAACGTCGTCCTGACGCTCGCCCGCATCTGGACCACGCTCGCCACCGGCGAGATCCGGTCGAAGGACGCAGCCGCGGACTGGGTGTTGGGCCGACTATCCGAGAAGCATCGGCCGGTTCTTGCACGGGCCCGCGCGATCTACCTCGGCGACGAGGACGACCGATGGGAGGACCTCGGTCCCCAGGTGCGGGGACTCGCCGACCACGTGGCGGGCGAGATCAGGCGATCCGGGCGGCGCTCTCTGCGGGAGCAGAGCCGCTGAGGCGCGCAAGGCGCTTGACGAAGGGCGCGGCCTCGTCAGCGCGGTCTCGATCCTTCAGGAACTCGATCAGCTGACGTAGGGCCTCGGGCTCCGCGGCCCGGAACTGCGTCAACGCCAGCCCCTCGGCGGCGGCCCGGAGGAGCATCTCGGCGTCCTCGTCGCGCCCCTGTGCCGCCCTCACGATGCCGAGCGCCATCGCCGTCGTCAGCTGCGAGACCGCGTCCTCGGGACCCACGGTCTGCCGCGCCTCGAGCGCAACCCGCTCGGCCTCGTCGAGCCTGCCGCGCTCCACGAGCACCTGGGCAAGCTTGCGCTGGCTCTCGCAAAGGCGCCCGCGCTCGCCCAGCGGCTTCAAGATCCGGATCGCCTCGCGGTAGTACCGCTCGGCCTCCTCGTACTCGCCGCGGACCTGGGCGATCCGGCCCAGGTCGTCGAGCGTCTCGGCCAGACCGGGCGCGTACCCCATCTCGCGGTTGAGCTCGAGCGCCTCGCTGTAGGCAGCCTCGGCCTCGTCGAGGTCGTCACTGACCTTCTTGTACGAGCCCAGCGCCTGGAGTGCCTGTGCTCGCGCGCGCACGCTGCCGCTCTCGGCGGCCAGCTCGAGCGCGCGCTCGACCAGCGGGCGCGCCTTGTCGAGATGCAGCCTGTGCGTGTAGCTGTTCGCCAGCGCCTCCACGGCAGCGGTCTCGAGATCCTTGCGATCCGATTCCTGAGCAACGTGCATCGCCTTCTCGAGGAAGTGCTCCGATTCGTCGAGCCTGCCGAGCCAATTGCTGATCAGGGCTCGCACGGCGAACGCCTCGAAGCGCGTGTCCGGGTGCTTCTTGACGTCCTCGAGAACCGTGAGCGCCTCGTCGATCAGCTCGCGTGCGCGCACCGCGTCGGCGTCGCGATAGAGCGCCAGCTCCGCGAGCGCGGTGAGCGCGCGGCCGTGGATCTTGCGCTCACCGGCCTCCTCCGCCCCGGTGCACACCGCCTCCATCTCCGGTTGAACCGCCAGGAAGTCGCCGAGGCGGAACGCCGCCCGGGCCGCGAACCAGCGCCGCTCGAGCGTGGGCCCGAGCTCGACCGCGCGCAGGAGCAGATGCCGGGCGGCGCGGTACGACTCGCGGGCGAGTGCCCGACGGCCGGCCTGCTCGAGCACGTCGGCGGCGCGCGCGGCGAGGTCGGCCGGCGGAGCGCCGTCCAGCTCGGCGAGCAGTGCGCTCGCGTGGTCGAGGTGGTACGCGCGGATTTCGAGCAGCTCGTCCCCCGCCCGCTCGCCGAGCCAGTCGGCGAAACGCAGGTGGTGCTCGGCACGCGAGGACTTCGTTAGGCCGCCGTAGGCGACCTCGCGGATCAGGACGTGCTTGAAGCGGTAGGCCGTTTCGCCGGTGAGCGTCGAGCGTCCGGGCACGATGAAGTCGCGGAGCAGCAGGTCCTCGAGCACGCAGTCGACGTCCTCGATGTCCGCGGAGAGGTGCGCGATCGCGCTGGCCCAGAAGGTCCTGCCGATCACAGAGGCGCGCTGCAGCACGGTCCGCGCCTCGGGCGCGATCCGGTCGATGCGCGCGGCGATCAGCGCCTGGACGGTGTCGGGAATCTGCTCGGCGCCGGTGCCGCCGCGCTCGGCGAGCATCCGCACCGTCTCCTCGACGAAGAGCGGGTTGCCTTCGGTCTTCTCGAGCACAGTCCGGCGGACGCTCTCCTCGAGCGGGCCCATCGTTCCTTCCAGGAGCGCGTCGACGAGCTCCTCGCTCTCCATGGCGCCCAGCGGCTCCAGCTCGATCGCGGTCGCGCGCACGCGGCCGCCGCCCCACCCGGGGCGGACGTCGAGCAGCTCAGGCCGCGCGAAGCAGATGATCATGAGCGGCGCTCCCCGCACCCAGTCGGCGAGGTGCTCGATCAGCTCGAGGAGCGGCTCCTCGGCCCAGTGGATGTCCTCGAAGACGAGGACGAGCGGCTGGACGGCTGCCATGAGCTCGGCCCACTCGCGGGCCGCCCAGGCGATCTCCTGCTGGCTCCGTTCGCCGTGGACGGCCTCGAGGACGCCGCTCGCAAGCCCCAGGAGATCGGCGACCGCCTCGGCCGGGCAGCAATCGCGCAACTTCTCGATCGCGACGTCGATGGGGTCGTCGTCCGCGATGTCGGCGCTCGCCTTGACCATCTCACCGAGCGGCCAGTAGGTGATGCTCTCGCCGTAGGGCAGCGCCCGACCGGACAGCACCGTCGCGCCCTCCAGCCCACCGAAGAACTCCTGGCCGAGCCGCGTCTTGCCGACGCCCGGCTCGCCGTAGACCGTGATCAGGTGCGCTCGCCGGTCCCGGACGGCGCGGCCGAAGGTGTTCTCCAGCAGCTCGCGCTCCGCGTCGCGGCCGACGAACGGCGCCTCCACGGACTTCCGCGTCCCGCGGCCGTTGACACTGACAGCGGCCCAGGTCCAGATCGGCCGCTCGAGGCCGCGTAGCTGGACGGGGCCGAGATCCTCGGTCTCCACCCGGCCAAGGGTCAGCCGGTGGGTGCCAGGCCCGAGCAGGACCTGGCCCGCCTCGGCTTCCTGCTGGAGCCGGGCGGCGACGTTGACGGCCTCACCGGTGGCGAACGTCGAGTCGGTGCGGTCGGCGACGACCTCGCCGGACTCGATGCCGACACGGGCCTGGAAGCCGAGGTCGCTGATCGAGTCGAGCAGGGAGAGCGACGCCCGAACCGCGCGCTCGGCGTCGTCCTCGTGCGCCTGCGGAACGCCGAACGCGGCCATGACCGCGTCGCCGGCGAACTTCTCGACGGTGCCGCCGTGGGTCTCGATGCAGTGCGAGACGTGCTCGAAGAAGCGGGTGACACGGCGGCGCACCACCTCCGGATCGGCGCTCGCCACCAGCCCGGTCGAGTCGACCAGGTCCACGAAAACGACAGTCGCAAGCTTGCGCTCCATCCCTGAAGTGTAAGAACGACGCGGACGGCCCGGATCTTCCGGCTGAACTGCCGGGTTCACGCGTCGATCAACCGGGCTGCGCCGCCGCTTCCTCGCCGCGACGAAGACGTCGGAGCAAGAGCGCGAAGCCGAGGGCCGCGCCGACGCTCGTGATCACGACCGCCGCGATCAGCGCTGACGACGGACCGTCGTCCGGCGGCGGCACGTAGTCGAGCTTCCCCGTGACAGCGAGCGGACGCGCACCGATGCGCGCGGGAACCCGCCACGCGAAGATCGGATGACTCTCGCCGGGCCGGTCGCGCACGGCGGGCGGCGCGCCCGCCGCCATCCACTGGATGCGGTGGTCGTGCCACTCCCGCACCGGATGCGAGCTCACGAGCTTCCAGCGCGGCGGAGCCCGCGGGTCCGCGCTCAGCGGCACGGAGACGCGGGCGAACCGGTCGCGGTTCAGGTACACGGCCGGCGAGTGGAGGTTGTGGAACACACCGTTCGCGCCGATGCGCAGGTAAGGCTCGCCGTCGTAGCCGAGGACGACGATTTCGGCGCCGCTGCGGTTCTCGAGGCGCAGCCTGTCGTCCCCGCCGACCACGCGGACGGTCAGGCCGGGCACCGCCGGCCGGATCGCGACCACCTTCGACTTGAAGCCGCGCGTGTACCCCTTGGCCGGATGAGCGTCCGCGGATGGCCCGACCACGAGCGCGACGAACAGGCCGACGATGACCGCGCGCACGCTCGACATGGTGCGCGCGCTGTCGCGCCGGCGCCAGCCCGCGCCTCGTTTCACATGCGTACCACAGGCGCCGCGGCGATCCGGTTCCCGCATAGCATCCGGAAGATGATCGATACCAAGGTCTTCAAGGCGTACGACATCCGCGGCATCTATCCAGCGGAGCTGGACGAGGAGGGCGCGTACGCGATCGGGCGCGCCTACGCCGAGGAGTTCGAGCCCAAGACGATCGCAGTCGGGCGCGACATGCGGCTCTCGTCGCCGGCCATGGCCGCCGCGGCGATCCGCGGTGCGGCGGACGGCGGAGCAGACGTGCTCGACGTCGGGATGATCGGCACCGAGATGGTCTACTTCGCGGTCGGGTCGGAGGGGCTCGACGGCGGCATCGAGGTCACCGCCTCGCACAACCCCAAGGAGTACACAGGGATGAAGATCGTCCGTCGCGGCGCGCTGCCCGTGGGCGGCGACTCGGGGCTCCTCCAGATTCGCGACCGTGCGGTGAAGGGGTTCGAGGAGCCCGAGCGGCGCGGCTCGGTGACCGAGCGCGACATCTGGCCGGCGTACGTGGAGCGCGTCCTCTCGTTCGTGGACGTGGACGAGATCAAGCCGCTCCGCATCGTGATCGACGCCGCCAACGGGATGGCGGGCGTGATGCTGCCGCCGATCCTCGAGCACCTGCCGATCGATGCCGTCCCGCACTTCTTCGAGCCCGACGGCAGCTTCCCGAACCACGAGCCCAACCCGCTGCTGCCCGAGAACCGCGAGTTCATCGTGGCGAAGACGCGCGAGGAGGGTGCGGACTTCGGCGTTGCGTTCGACGGCGACGCCGACCGCTGCTTCTTCGTCGACGACGCCGGCGAGTTCGTGCCCGGCGACTTCGTCACGACACTGCTCGCCGAGTCGATCCTGAAGAAGGAGTCGGGCGGCAAGGTGATCTACGACCTGCGCGCCAGCTGGGCGGTGCCCGAGACCGTCGAGCGCGCCGGCGGCGTCCCGCTGATCAACCGGGTCGGGCACGCGTTCATCAAGCACCGCATGCGCCAGGAGGACGCGGTCTTCGCGGGCGAGGTCTCCGGTCACTACTACTTCCGCGACTTCTCGCAGGCCGACTCCGGCGTCGTGCCGTTCCTGCTGATGCTCGAGCTGGTCTCGAAGAGCGGGCGCAAGCTGTCCGAGCTGCTCCGGCCCTTGCGTGAGCGCTACTTCATCACCGGTGAGCTCAACACGCCCGTTCCGGACGTGGCCGTGAAGCTGCAGGAGCTGAAGGAGCGCTTCGGCGGCGAGGGTGAGGTCAGCCACCTGGACGGGATCTCCGTGGACGCGAAGGACTGGCACATGAACGTCCGCCCCTCGAACACGGAGCCGCTTCTCCGCCTCAACCTCGAGGCCCGCTCGCCCGAGCTGATGGAGCGCAAGCGGGACGAGGTGCTCGAGGTCATCCGGTCGTAGTTCGCGCCCTCGCCGTCAAGGTGGAACGGTTTCGGCACGAAGGTGGCACGGTCCCGGCACGGATTGTCCGCTAGCGTCGTCCGCGGGAAGCGGGTGGCGCGCGCTGTTCCCCACCCTGGGTGGGGGCCTGGCGTCCATTCGGGCCGCGGCCGGCTGGGGCACGTGTCGCCGAGTAGCATCGCCGGCTGATGCTCGAGCTCGGGCACGTCACCGATCGCATGCCGCCCTTCAAGTACGCGGCCTACACGCGGGTCGGCTTCTCCGACACCGACGCACAGGGGATCGTGTACTACGGCCGCTACCTGCCTTACTTCGACCTTGCGCGAGTCGAGTACCACCGCCACCTCGACCTGCGGCACGTCGGCTCCGGGTACGAGTTCGTAATGCGCGCGTCGTCGGTCGAGTACCACGCGCCTGCCCGCTTCGACGACCTGATCGAGGTGTTCGTCCGGGCGGCCCGGATCGGGCGGACGAGCGTCACGTTCGAGAACGCCGCCTACCGCGAGGACGACGTGCTCATGGTCACTGCCTCGCAGACGCTCGTGCTCGTCGACCTCGACGAGCGCAAGGCCTGCCCCATCCCGCAGTCGTACATCGACCGGGTGCGGGCATTCGAGGGAGCCGACCTTCAGGTCGGCGCGAAGGTGTGAGCACGGACACCTATCGCGGCGCGCTCGATGCCGTCGAGCGGATCCTCAACCGCGGAGGCGACGCCGACGACCTCCTCCGCGCGATCGTCGCGGTCCTGCACGAACGCATCCCCCACTTCACCTGGGTCGGCATCGCGTTCATGGAGGAGGGCAAGCTCCAGCTGGGGCCCGAGTCCGGCGGCGGGGACGGCGAAGAGCTGAGCGCGCTCGTCACTTTCGAGGGCGCGCCCGTCGCGGAGCTCCTCGTCCGCCGCACTGCAACCGCGGACGACGAGCCGTTCCTCCAGCGCGTCGCGACCCTCGTCTCCCCCTACTGCCTCGTCGGCTGGGACACGCAAGGCGTGCCCTGGTCGGACGTCTCCTGACGGATCACTCGATCGAGACATCACCCTCGAACGGGCGCGGGGTACCGCAAACGGGGGATAGGCAGAACCGCGATACCCGCCTACAACGACAGGTAGGGGGAGGGGCAGCAAGGCTGCGGCGCCCACCCGCTCGAGGACACGGGTGGGCGGCCGCGCCTCAAGTGCGGGGGAAACCATGTTTCCCCCACAGACCCCCTTCTTCTAGGTTCTTCTGAACGTCATCCGGGCCGAGCAAGCTCGGCCCTGTTAGCGGCTTCGCCGCTGAGAATTACGACGGGCGTCACGCGGTATGAGTCAAAGACCGCTTCGACACCTCGGAGCGAGCTGAGCAGCCCACGGAGTGACTTCACGTCGCCGAGCTCCGCCACGTACCAGTTCTTTGCCAGCTGGTCCTCGACTGTGCCGCCGTACGAGACGATGTTGGCGCCGTGCTCCGCGAACGTCCGCGCCACGTCTTCCAGGAGCCGCGGCCGGTCCCACGCGTGCACGGCGATGTGGACGCGGAAGCTCTGTGAGGCGCCGCCGTCCCACTCCACGGCCGTGAAGCGCTCCGGGTTGCGCATCAGCGCGCGCACGTTCGGACAGTCCCGCCGGTGCACCGTGATGCCCTTGCCCATCGAGATGTAGCCGACGACGTCGTCGCTCGGCACCGGCGTGCAGCACTTGGCCAGCCGGATCAGGACGTCCTGGACGCCGGGAACGCTGAGGCCGACGTTCCCGCTCGGGACGACGTGCCGCGCCTTCGGCGTCTTGAGCGGGACCGCCTCTTCCTCGGCGACCTCGCTCGTCTTCAGGCGCTGGAGCACCTTGTTGACGATCTGGCCGGTCGCGAGCTTCCCGGAGCCGACCGCGACGTAGAAGTCCTCGGCCTTCTTGAAGCCGGTCTCCCTGATCACCTGCGCGAGCACGGCAGAGCCCGCGAGCTTGCGGTACGGCAGGTTCTGCGCCTTCAGCGCCTGCTCGAGCGACTCGCGGCCCTTCTGCTCAGCGTCCTCGCGCGTCTCGCGCGAGAACCACTGGCGGATCTTGTTGCGCGCCCGTGACGACGCGGCGAGCGTCATCCAGTCGCGCGACGGTCCACGGCCCCTCTTGGAAGTGAGGATCTCGACGAAGTCGCCGCTCTGCAGCCGGTAGTGGAGCGGCACGATCCGTCCGTTCACCTTCGCGCCGACGGTGCGGTGGCCGACGTCCGTATGGACCGCGTAGGCGAAGTCGATCGGCGTCGAGCCGGCCGGCAGTGTCTTGACCTCGCCCTTCGGCGTGAAGACGTAGACCTCGTCGTCGAAGAGGTCGGTCCGGAACGTCTTGATGAACTCGCGCGGGTCGGCCTCGTCCTGCTGCCAGTCCATGACCGACCGCACCCACTCCAGCCACTCGGGATCCGGCCCCTTGTGCTTGCCCTTCTTCGGCGCGCCCGGCTTGTACGAGTACCAATGGGCGGCGATTCCGAGCTCGGCCGTCTCGTGCATCTCGCGCGTGCGTACCTGGATCTCGAGCGGCCGGCCCTGCGGCCCGATCACCGTCGTGTGCAGCGCCCGGTAGCGGTTGAACTTCGGCATCGCCACGTAGTCCTTGAACCGGCCGGGCATCGGCTTCCAGAGCGAGTGGATGAGCCCGAGCGCGCCGTAGCAGTCGCGCGTCCCCTCGTCGCCCGAGCGCTCCACGATCACCCGCATCGCCGTGAGGTCGTAGATCTCGTTGAACTCGCGGCCCTTCTTGGCCATCTTGTCGTAGATCGAATAGAAGTGCTTGGCGCGGCCGGAGATCTCCGCCGGGATGCCGACCTTCTCCAGCTCGTGCCGCAGCACCTCGCTCGCGAGCGCCACGTGCTCCTCGCGGTCGGCCCGGCGCTCGGCGACCATCGCCTTGATCTCGTCGTACTTGCGCGGATGCAGCGTCTGGAACGCGAGGTCCTCGAGCTCCCACTTGAGCGTGTGGATCCCGAGCCGGTGCGCGAGCGGCGCGTACACCTCGAGTGCTTCGCGCGCCTTCTGGACCTGCTTCTGGCGGCCCAGGTACTCGATCGTGCGCAGGTTGTGCAGGCGGTCGGCGAGCTTGATCAGGATGACGCGGACGTCCTGCGCCATCGCCACGACCATCTTGCGGTAGTTCTCGGCCTGGGCGTGCTCGCGACTCTGGAAGTGGACTCGCGTCAGCTTCGTGACGCCGTCGACCAGCTGCGCGATCTCGTCGCCGAACTCCGTGCGCAGCTCCTCGAGCTCGACGTCGGTGTCCTCGACGACGTCGTGCAGGAGCGCGGCCGCGATCGTCGGCTCGTCAAGGCGCAGCTCTGCGGTGATCTTCGCAACGCCGAATGGGTGGTGGATGAAGTCCTCGCCGGAGCGGCGCTGCTGCCCCTGGTGCGCTCGCTCGGCGAAGCGGAAGGCGTGCGTGATCAACTCGCGGTCGAGCTCAGGCATGTAGCTCTCGACCTCGGCAATCAACTCGTCGACGAGGTCCTGATGCTTTTCCGAAGCCTCGATGACCGCCATGGACCAAGTGTACTCCGGGGTCTCGCTCTCACAGTTCCCGCCTCGGGCGGGAAGGAACGCCTTCGCATGGGGCGAAAACCGTGTTTCCATGCGCGTTCGTCGTCGCACCAGAGCACGTCGAGTCGATGAGCTGGCACGCCTGATGGTCGAGCTCGACCGCGCCTCCACCGATCGCCGCTTCCGCCCGCGGGGCGCCGGTTCGGGACGTGTGTCGCTGCTCCGCTTGAGCACCTAGGCTGCCTTCGGCATCACCTCCTCCGCCGGCTCATCGAGCAGGGCGCGGAAGGTCGCGGACTCGAGCAGGCTCCGCCACTCGGCGCCGTCCTCGTCGAGCCCGAGCTCGGCGAAGATCGTGCGCGCCTCGCTGGTACGGGCCTCGGCGGGCTTCCTCCACTCCTCGGCAAGCCTCGCGCGGGCGACGTGGAAGCGCTCGCTCGCGTCGAAGACGCGGCGGACGACGAGCTGCGGCGCCACCGTGCCGTTCCAGCGGTTCTCCTCCAGCCGGAAGGCGACGTCGTGCGTACCCACCCGGCGCACGCGATCGAGCTGAGGGCCCATCCCGAAGGCGATGGCGCTCCCCGCGTCGCGACCGCGGTCACGCACCCGGAAGCGCAAGTGCCGGCCCTCCCCCACCGTGGCCGGCTCGGAGATCTCGCAGCTCCCGAGCAGGAGCATGACGCCCGGGTTTCCGAGCCCGAACGGAGCGAGCCGACCCAGCTCGGCCGCGAGGTCGAGCGTGAGCTCCCGCGGCGAGACGGCCGCGTCGACGTAGGTGACCTGCTCGAGGTCACGCGCGTCCAGCCTGGAGTCCGCGTGGACGGCGAATGCCTCGACGAAGGCGTCGAGCCGCTCGGCCGTGACGCTGAGGCCGGCCGCGGCACGATGCCCGCCCCAGCGCTCGAGCAGGTCGGAGCAGGCGGCCAGGCCGCCGTGCAGGTCGTAGGCGGGGATCGACCGACCCGAGCCTTTCCACTCCCCGTCCGCGCCCGCGAGCAGCACGACCGGGCGATGGAAGCGCTCGGCGAGGCGCGAGGCGACGATACCGATGACCCCCTCGTGCCAGCCCTCGTCGGCGATCACGTAACCGCGCCGGCGCCGGCGGCTCTCGGGCCAGCCCTCGACCTGCTCGACTGCTTCGCGCAGGATGCGCTGCTCGACCGCCTGTCGGTCGCGGTTGAGTACCTCGAGCCGCTCAGCGAGGCGGCGCGCCTCGTCGTGGTCGTCCGTGAGCAGCAGCTCGAGCGCCTCGACCGGCCGGCAGAGACGACCGGCGGCGTTGATCCGTGGCCCGAGCCGAAAGCCGACGGCGCCCTCGTCGACGGCCGCGGGATCGACGTGAGCGGTCTCCATCAGTGCCCGCAGCCCCGGCCGCTGGGTCCGCGCGAGCGCACGAAGGCCGGCGATCGCGAGCGCGCGGTTCTCGTCCACCAGCGGGACGACGTCAGCGATCGTGGCCAGGGCGACGAGGTCGAGCTGGCGACTCAGCATCTCGCTGTCTGCGCCGAGCAGGGCCTGTCCGAGCTTGTAGACGACGCCCGTGCCGCAGAGCTCCGGGAACGGGTAGTCGGACGGCCTGGTGGCGACGATCGGGCAGTCGGGCAGCGTCTCCCCGGGCCGGTGATGGTCGGTGACGACGACCTCGAGGCCCGCCGCCTTCGCCTCCGCGATCTCCGAGACCGCCGTGACGCCGCAGTCGACCGTCAGCACCAGACCGCACTCTTCCTGCGCGAGCCTGACGAGGGTGTCCCGCGAGACCCCGTAGCCCTCCTCGAAGCGGCTCGGCAGGTGCCACTCCACGTCGGCGCCGAGCTCGCGGAGGATCAGCACTGCGAGGGCGGTGGCGCAGATCCCGTCGACGTCGTAGTCGCCGTGAACGCAGATCCGCTTGCCCGCCGCGACGGCCCCCCGGATCGCGTCGCAGGCCGCAGCCATGTCGCCGAGCAGGAACGGGTCGTGGCCCGGGTCGGCCCCGTCCAGGAAGGCCCGAGCGGCCGCGGGCTCGGCGAGCCCGCGGCGGACGAGGACGCGCGCCGTCGTCTCGCTCACGCCGAGCGCGCGGGCGAGGCCACGCGCTGTCGGCGTGTCGCAATCCGGGATCGACCATCTGCCCTCGTCCATGGGAACGGCCACGGTACGGAGGCGATCGGACGGCGCTGAGACCCCGACGAGACGACTATCCTGACCGGCGGTGGCCGAGGCGAACTACTCCTCAGGCGCGGACTACGTCGTCGAGTTTCTCGGCTACCGCTTCGGCTTCAACGCAGCCGATTTCGAGCAGCGCGTGAACGCCGCGGCGGTCAAGCTCGGCCTCGTCCCCTCCAACGACCTGGACGAGGAGGAGACCGCCGACGTCGTCGAGCTCACGGCCGACGGCCGGATCGTCGACCCGCAAAGCGACCTCGGCCGCTATCTCGTGCGTCACTGGGAGCGCCTCTCGCTCGTCGATGGGGAGTCGCTCGTCTACTGGCTGCGCAAGCTCGTCTTCCGCGGCGCGTGGCTCGACCACCGCGTCAAGGAAGGGCTCCTCGACGTCGAGTGGGACGACGACGTCGCCGAGTTCGGCTACCGCGACCCGCGCGGCGACCGCGCGCTGCTCGAGCTCGCGCCCGTGCCTTCATGGCACGAGCTGCAGTTTCGGCGCTAGCCGGTCTCGCGGAGCGAGAACCCGAAGCGTGACGGCTTGTCGAAGGCCGCGTAGAGCTCGATTCGCTGGATCATCGCGATCGGGACGATCAGCTCGGGCGGCAGCTCCTGGTCGCCCGGGTGTGGACGAATCGTCACGAACCCGTAACCGGGCTCGGGCAGAAGCGCATCGACGACGAAGCGCCATCCGTCGCGCAGCTCGATCTCGACCGCGGCCTGCTCGACCCCGCGTTCCTGCGCGAAGCGTCCGATCTGGCGGTGGATCCGAGCGACGAAGTCGTCGTGGGGGCCGGGCGCGCCGGGAGTCCAGAGCTCGGTCACGCGCCTAGAACAGCGACCCTGCGCCCTTGGCGACCGGGGCGCCGAGATGCGAGCGGCCGAGCTTCGTGACGACCCGCCCGCGCGGCGTCCGCTGCAGGAAGCCCAGCTGCAGCAGGTAGGGCTCGTACACGTCCTCGACCGTGTCCGACTCCTCGCCGAGCGCAACAGCGAGCGTCGAGAGGCCGACCGGGCCGCCGTCGAAGCGCTCGACGATCGCCCTGAGCAGCTCGCGGTCGGTGCGTTCGAGGCCCTGGTCGTCGACCTCGAGCAGGTCGAGCGCCTCGGCGGCGATCGCGTCGGTGACGACGCCTGCATGCCGTACCTCGGCCACGTCGCGGACGCGCCGGAGGATGCGGTTCGCGATCCGGGGCGTGCCGCGCGAGCGCCTGGCGATCTCGTCGGCGGCGTCGGGCGTGATCTCGACGCCGAGGATCCGAGCCGAGCGGCGGACGATCGTGCCGAGCTCCGCCGGCTCGTAGTACTCCAGCCGGAAGGTCATGCCGAAGCGGTCGCGGAGCGGTGTCGTCAGCAACCCGGTGCGGGTTGTGGCGCCGACGAGCGTGAACGGCGGCAGGTCGAGCGTGAGCGTCCGCGCCGCCGGCCCCTGGCCGAGCACGATGTCGAGGCGGAAGTCCTCGAGCGCCGGATAGAAGATCTCCTCGACGGCGCGCGACAGCCGGTGGATCTCGTCCACGAACAGCACGTCGCGCTCCTCCATCGCGGTGAGGATCGCGGCGATGTCGCCCTTGCGCTCGAGCGCCGGGCCGGCCACGGAGCGGATGCCGACGCCGAGCTCCTCGCGCACGATGTACGCGAGGCTCGTCTTGCCGAGGCCCGGCGGGCCGACGAGCAGCACGTGGTCGAGCGCCTCGCCGCGGCTCTTGGCCGCCAGCAGGGCGATCGAGAGTTGCTCCTTGACGCGCTCCTGGCCGACGAAGTCGTCGAGGCAGCGCGGCCGCAGCGAACGCTCGAGCTCGTCCTCGTCGGAGCTCCGTAGCACCGGGGCCATGAACTCGGTCATGCCGCCCTCCGCAGCGCCAGCCGGATCCGCTCCTCGGGCGCAAGGTCGGGGTCGACGGCTGCGAGCGCTTGCTCCGCCTCGACGACCGAGAAGCCAAGCTCCACCAACGCGTCCCTGGCCACGAGCTCGGGCGCCGCGCCGGAACGGCTCTCCACGTCTGCGGCCGCCTCGCTACCGAGCTTCTCACGCAGCTCGAGCACGACACGCTGGGCCGTCTTCTTGCCGATGCCCGGAATCGCGACGAAGCGGGCCGTGTCCTCGAGCGCGATCGCGCGCCTGAGGTCGGTGGGAGTGGAGCCGGAGACGATCGCCAGCGCCACCTTCGGCCCCACGCCCGAGACCGAGAGCAGGTGCTCGAAGAGCTCACGTTCGGCCGCGTCCGCGAAACCGTAGAGCTGCAGCGCGTCCTCGCGCACGTGCGTGTAGACCTCGACCGTCACTTCGTCCGCGCCCTGCGCGCGCCGCAAGGCGCTCTGCGTCGCCGTGACGAGATAGCCGACCCCGTTCACGTCGAGGACGAGCGCGTCACCTCGCAGACCCGCGGGCCTCCCGGTCAAGCGCGCAATCATCCGACTGCGCGCAGGAGCGGCGGCGCCAGTGCGTGACAGATCGCGACTGCGAGCGCGTCGGCCGCGTGGTGGGGCTCCGGGAGCTGCTCGAGCCCGAGGATCGCCTGCACCATGCGCTGCACCTGCGCCTTCTCCGCACGACCGTAGCCGCAGACCGCCTGCTTCACGTGGGCGGGCGCGTACTCAACGGCCTCGACGCCGCCGAGCTCGCAGGCGACGAGGATGGCGCCGCGCGCCTGCCCGACCGAGAGCGCGGTACGGGCGTCGGCGCCGACGAAGGACTCCTCGAGCGCGACGGCATCGGGCCGGTGGTCCTCGATGAGCTGCCTCACGCCGTCGCAGATCCTCCCGAGGCGGACCTGCGGTCGTTGCGCCGCCCCTGTCTTCCAGCAGCCGTGGTCGAGTGCCGTGAGGCGGTTTCCTTTTCCTCGGACGATGGCGTACCCGCATGCGGCCGTCCCCGGATCGATGCCGATGACCTTCACGCTGCGAGGTTAGGCGGCGCTTCGGACGTTCCTGCCTTGGGATCCCCAGGGACAAACCGTGCTCGTTCGGCTGACGTAATTCCGGGCGAATGCGTGTGCTCGCCGCAGCCGCGCTCGCCGTCGTCCTCGTGCTCGCGCCTTCAGCGGAGCCGGCGGCCGAGGCCGAGATGCTGATCGGAACAGTCGGTCCGGACTCGGTCATCACGCTCACGCATCAGGACGGGTCGCCGGTCACGACGCTCGCTCCCGGCGCTTATGACGTCGTGGTTCACGACCAGTCGCCGTTTCACAACTTCCACCTGACCGGGCCCGGCGTCGACCGGTCGACCGCGGTGGAGCTCGAGGAGACGGTCACGTGGTCGCTCTCGTTCGCGGCGGGCTCGTTCCACTACCAGTGCGACCCGCACTACCCCTACATGTACGGCGATTTCACGGTCGGGGCGACGCCACCACCGCCGCCCGGCCCGCCTCCTCCCGGACCGCCGCCTCCGGGACCGCCCCCGCCACCGGGCTCTCCGCCGCCACCACCGCCTCCGCTGCCGCCGCCACCGGCTTCGCCTCCGTCCGGGACGACACCGGCGCGGGTCGTGGTCAGCCGCGTTCGCGTCCGGACGGCGACGCGCAGGCTGATCGTCGTCTCGCTCGTGCTCGACCGCGGCGCGAAGGGGTCGCTCGAGCTGCGAAAGCGCAGCAGCGTGGTAGCCCGCATGCGCAAGTCCCTCGCGAAAGGCCCGAACCGTCTGCAGCTGCGGCCGCGTCGGCAGCTGTCCCCCGGCAGCTACCGGCTCGTGGTGAGAGTCGGAGCGGCGCGGCCGCTGACCTACCGCCTGCGCCTCCGCTAGCTTGTACCGCCGTGCGGTGGCTGGGCGTCCTTGCCGTGCTGGTCGCGACCGGGATTGCAGCGAGCTCCCCGGCGGCGCTGCCTGCCGCCGCAAACGGCATCGAGCGTGTCCCGGTAACCGCGACGCAGACCGCGCCGTTCCCGCCGGGCCTCGTGGTCGCGTTGGAATCGCCGCCGCGCTACGCGTCCAGCGCTCGTGCGCCCGAATCCGGCCGCTGGCTGGGCCCGCGCTACGACTCGATCACCGTGCCCGGCCTCGCCGGGAGCTCCGCGATCGACTGGTCCGTCTCCGTCGACACCACCTCACCGAGCGCCGATGCCGCGGCGCTCGCCGCCACGAAGCTCGGCTATGTCGAGGATCAGCGCGGTCAGATCGCGGTCCCGCACGTCGTCGGCAAGACGGAGGTCGGGACGATCCAGGGCTTCTACATCCTCGAGGTCGCTGCGAACACGACCGGCAACGCGCGCGCCGAGGCGGCCCTCGCCTTCCCGCTCGCGAGGGGCGTGTTCTCGGTCGCACGCTTCGTCCTTCCCGAGCCGCCCAGCGACGACTTCGTCGTCGACGGCGGCATCCAGCCGACGAGCTGGAACCGCGGGCAGGCGTTCATCGCGATTGCCGGGGTGCGCGTCGAGGGGAATTTCGCGCCCGCCCTCGTCTCGATCCGGCGCGACCCGGGCACTCGAAGCCTCCGCGGGCGCGTCGTCGACGCGTTCAGGCACCGAATCCTCGGCGCGCAGATCTTCCTGGAGCGCCGCGCCGGCTCGAGCTGGCGCCGCGTGTCGGTGACCCGTAGCTCGAAGGCCGGCACCTATGCGATCCGCGCGCCCGCGCCCGGCCGCTACCGCGTCACGGCGTCGGTCGGGACGACCTCGATCTCCAGTTCAAGTCTCGCCGTCCGTTAGGAGGGCGTGCCGGGACATCGCTCGTCGTCGGGGTGCGATGGTCGTTCCGAGGCAAGGACGCAGGGAGTGTCCGTCTAGCTGGGACGCGTAGCGTGGGCGCGACCGAGGACGCGGCCTCGGGGCGAGCAGCGCGGCCCGGCGGCTCAGCGATGTCCCGGCAGGCCCTCCTATTAGGACGCGACTGCCTCGAGCATCCGCTCGGGGATGTCGAAGTTCGCGTAGACGTTCTGGACGTCGTCGTCCTCCTCCAAGGCGTCGACGAGCCTGAGCACCTTGCGCGCGATTGCCTCCTCCTCGACCTCGACCGTGGTCTTCGGCACCATCGTCAGCTCGGCCGACTCGATCGGGAGCCCCGCTGCCTCGATCGCCTCGCGCGCGGCCGAGAGGTTCTCGGGCGCGACCGTGACCTGGTAGCTCGAGCCGTCGAGCGCAACGTCCTCGGCGCCCCCTTCCGCCGCGGCGAGCGTGAGCTCGTCCTCGTCGACGGCTCCCGGCACGAGGATCAGCCCCTGCCGCTCGAACAGCCAGGCGACGGCACCCGTGGCACCGAGGTTGCCGTCGTGCTTGGCGAAGAGGTGGCGCACCTCGGAGGCCGTCCGGTTGCGGTTGTCGGTCAGCGCCTCGACCATGAGCGCGATGCCGCTCGGGCCGTAGCCCTCGTAGAGAATCTGCTCGAAGGCGGCCGCGTCGGCGTCCGCGCCGGACCCTCTCGCGATCGCGCGCTCGATGTTGTCCTTGGGCATCGAGTAGCTGCGCGCCTTCTCGATCGCGTTCTGGAGCGCCAGATTGCCGGCCGGGTCCGGGTCCGCCCTCCTTGGCCGCGACGATGATCGCGCGCGAGAGCTTCGAGAAGAGCTTGCCGCGCTTGGCGTCGGCCGCTCCCTTCTTGTGCTTGATCGACGACCACTTACTGTGACCCGACATACCTCTCCTCTTCGACGAGTTGCAGGAAGCGCTCGTGGACGCGCGTGTCGTCCGTCAGCTCGGGATGGAAGGACGCGACGAGGAAGCGCCCGTCGCGCAGGAGCACCGGCTCGCCGTCGTGCGCCGCCAGGACCTCCACTCCCGGCCCCGCGTCGGTCACGCGAGGGGCGCGGATGAAGACGCCCCGGAGCGGCTCGTCGTCGCCGGCGAGCGCCAGATCGGCCTCGAAGCTCGCCACCTGCCGACCATACGCGTTTCGGCTCACCGCGACGTCGACGAGGCCGAGATGGTCGCGGTCGAGCAGGATCATGCCGGCGCAGGTGCCGAAGACCGGCCCGTGGAAACGACGGATCGCCTCCTCGATCCCGTAGAGCCGCATCAGGCGCGTGATCGCCGTGGACTCGCCCCCGGGGATGATCAGGCCGTCGAGGCCCTCCAGCTCCTCGGCCTTCCGCACCTCGACGGGCTCGGCGCCAAGGTGGCGAAGCACGGCCGCGTGCTCGCGGAAGTTGCCCTGGACGGCCAGGACGCCGATGCGAAGAGCCCGCTCCACGACCGCAATTGTACGGTCGGTACCGATACACGTTTCTCGATTCAGGGGCTAAGCTGGGCGCCTCAGTCAGCGCTCAGGGGGAGGTTCACATCTTGCGTCGTATGCTCTTGGCCGCAGGCCTCGCTGCCGTCGTTGCCGCGTTTGCGGTGGCCGTCGCGGTGGCGGCGAAGCCCGGCAACGGACAGTCGACCGGAACGGCAACGGTCTTCCTGCCGAATCCGGTCGCCGATCTGCAGAACCAGTCGCTCACCGACCAGAAGGACGCCGACTACGCCGCCCTCGCCCCGGCGTACCACCAGGTCACGCTGACGAACCTCGACGGGACCGGGCGCCTGGTCGGCGACTACGCGAACATCCTCAGCGAGACCGGTAATCCCGCGTACTCGCCTACGAACACGTTCGATTACCACCGCAACGACGACCGCTTCGAGCAGGTCATGGCGTACTACTGGATCACCGAGGCGCAGAAGTACATCCAGAGCCTCGGCTTCGGCTCCACGCTCCGGCCGGTCAACAAGGAGTCGCAGGACGTCCGCATCAACCAGTGGGGGCTCGACAACTCGTTCTCGACCGACAAGAAGGATCAGCTCAGGTTCGGCAAGGGAGGCGTCGACGACGCCGAGGACGCCGAGGTGATCCTCCACGAGCTCGGTCACGCGATCCAGGACTCGCAGCAGGTTCCGTTCGGCTTCGGGCCCTCCACAGAGGCCGGCTCGATCGGCGAGGGCTTCGCCGACTACTGGGCCGTGACGGTGAGCAACGTCATCTCGCCGACGCCCGACGCGCCGTGCGTAGCGGATTGGGACTCGACCTCGTACACGAGCGGCACGCCGCACTGCCTGCGCCGCACCGATAGCAACCTGAAGTACCCGGGCGGCCTGAACGGCGCCGTCCACCACGACGGGATGATCTGGTCGCGGGCGCTCTGGGACATCCGGAACGCGATCGGGCACGAGCACGCTGACACGATCATCCTCGAGAGCCACTTCGGCCAGCGGGACCCGACGATGCCCCAGCTCGCCGAGAGCACCGTGGCCGCCGCACAGAAGCTCTTCCCCGGCGACGTCGCGAAAGTCACCAAGGCCTTCAAGGACCGCGGGATTCTCTAGAGGACTACTCGGAGGGGCGCCTACGGGCGCCCCTTCCTCCCTACCAGCCGCGGGTCTCGAGCAGCTGCTCGGGAGCGATCGAGGCGGCCGAGATGCCGACCATGGCCTCGCCGAGGCCGGCCGATACCCGAGCGAGGACCTCGGCGTCGTTGTAATGCGTCGTCGCCTCGACGATCGCCTTGGCGCGCGTCGACGGGTCGCCGGACTTGAAGATCCCGGAGCCGACGAAGACGCCGTCCATGCCGAACTGCATGCACATCGCGGCGTCGGCGGGCGTCGCGATCCCGCCAGCGGTGAAGGTCACGACCGGGAGCCGCCCGTTCTCGGCGACCCACTTGACCAGCTCGTACGGGGCCTGGAGGTTCTTGGCCTCGGCGAAGAGCTCTTCCTCGCGCAGCGACTGCAGGCGCCGGATCCCGCCCATCACCTCGCGCATGTGCCGGACGGCGTTCGAGACGTCGCCGGTGCCGGCCTCGCCCTTGGTGCGGATCATCGCGGCGCCCTCGGCGATCCGCCTGAGCGCCTCGCCGAGGTTGCGGCAGCCGCACACGAACGGGACGGTGAACGTCCACTTGTCGATGTGGTGCTCCTCGTCCGCGGGCGTGAGCACCTCGCTCTCGTCGATGTAGTCGACCTCGAGCGCCTCGAGGATCTGCGCCTCGACGAAGTGGCCGATGCGCGCCTTCGCCATGACCGGGATCGTCACGGCCTCCTGGATCTCGCTGATCTTGTCCGGGTCGGCCATGCGCGCGACGCCGCCCTCGGCGCGGATGTCGGCCGGGACCCGCTCGAGCGCCATCACCGCGACGGCGCCGGCGTCCTCCGCGATCCGGGCCTGCTCGGCGTCGGTGACGTCCATGATGACGCCGCCCTTGAGCATCTCGGCGAGGCCGCTCTTGACCCGCATCGTCCCGATCTCCGCCATAGCCGCGATTCTAGCCACGCCGGTGTATTGGAGACGTTGCCGCAGGCCCGCCTCTCATGTTGGGACCGACCGGCCGGTCCGCTATCCCTCTTCCCGGGATTCGCACGTCACCCGTCTTGGGGTATGACTTGACTGGGATGGACGCAATTCGGGTGCTGATCGTGGACGACGACGAGCACTTTGCCGCCTCGCTCGAGGCCGCGCTCTCGACCGACCGCCGCGTCGACGTCGTCGAGTCCGTGCACGACGGAGCCCAGGCGGTCGAGCGCTGCGCGGAGATCCGGCCCGACGTCGTCGCCATGGACATCCACATGCCGGCCATGGACGGGCTCGAGGCCACCCGCCGGATCCGGGAGCAGGAGAGCTCGGCCGCCGTGATCCTGATCAGCGGCTCGATGTTCGAGGACGCACGCGACATCGCCTACGAAGCCGGTGCCGACGGCTACCTCACGAAGGCGCAGTGCGCCCGCGAGCTCCTGCCCGCCATTCTCGAGGCGGCTCAGGCCGTCAGCGGCAAGTCGGCGTAGAGCCCGGAGCGCAACCTATCGGGCACGCGAACCTAGACGAAAGGCTAGTAGCGCTCTCTCCTGCGAAGAGTGAGTCTTCTTGACAGAAGTTGGCGGAAATGGGTCATCCGCACGGGGGTAGGAGGACTTGGGGAGAGGAAGACCGCGGGCCAGGACGGCCCTCATCAAGGCTTCGGCGCGGGACGCGCAACGCTGTCGCGCTGCTGATACTCGGGCTGGTGCTGGCTGCTGCAGGGGCGGCCGCGCCACCCGCCGAGTTCCAGACGGAACTGATAGTCGGCGACGGCCTGAACGGCCCGTCGGGTTTCGAGATCGCCCCGGACGGCCGGATCTTCATCCTGGAGCGCGCCGGAAAGATCAAGATCGTCAAGAACGGGGAGCTGCTACCGACCCCGTTCGCAGACCTCCCGTCCGAGGACACCGGAGACCGCGGCCTGATCGGGATCGCGTTCGACCCCGACTTCGGCGTTACGAACCACTACGTCTACTTCTACTACACGGGTCACGACCTGCTGAACCACCTGGTTCGGTTCAGCGCGGACCAGGACGTCGGCACCGATGGACCGTTCGAGCTGTTCCGGACGTCGTCACCGTCACAGCTGCTGCACGTGGGCGGGAGCATCCGCTTCGGGCCCGACGGCAAGCTCTACTTCGCAGTCGGTGACAACGGCTACGGCCCGAACGCCCAGGACCTGAGCAGTCCGCACGGGAAGATCCTGCGGATCAACAAGGACGGCTCCATCCCGGCCGACAACCCGTTCGCCGACCAACCGGGCAAGTTGGCGGCGATCTGGGCCTACGGCTTCCGCAATCCCTGGCGCTTCCAGTTCGACAGCGTCACCGGACAGCTCTACGGCGGCGACGTGGGCGACTTCAGCTGGGAGGAGGTCAACCGGATCGTCAAGGGCGGAAACTACGGCTGGCCGCTGCACGAGGGCACGTGCACGTCGAACTGCGCCGGCTTCATCGACCCGCTCTATGCGTATCCGCACGCCGAGGAGAGCGCCGCCGTCACCGGCGGACCGGTGTACCGCGGTACGGCGTTCCCGCCCGAGTACCAGGGCGACCTGTTCTTCGGCGACTACGCGAAGGGATTCATCAAGCACGCCGACCTCGACGCGAACGGCGACATCACCGCGGTGCACGAGTTCGACAACGTGGCGGGAAGCGTGGTCGACCTGAAGGTCGCTCCCGACGGCTCGCTGTACTACATCACCTACTACCCGGGCGCGCTGTATCGCATCGGGCACGACGGGCCGACGACCGCGCCGGTGGTCGTGGCTTCCGCCGACGTCACCAAAGGGCTCGAGCCGCTCACCGTGCACTTTTCCAGCGCGGGGAGCCACGATCCCGACGGCGACCCGCTCAGCTACGAGTGGACGTTCGGCGACGGTACGACCAGCACGCAGGCGAACCCGACCAAGACGTACGCCGAGAAGGGCGTCTACACCGCGCGCCTGACCGTCTCGGCGGGCGGCGAGGAGAGGCGTTCGCAGCCGATCGTCATCCAGGTTGGCGGCCCACCCGACTTGACGGTCTCGACACCGACGGAGGGCCAGCTGTACCGGGCCGGCGACACGATCACGTACAACGCGTTCGCTCGTGACGCGGCGGGCTTCGACCTCAACGACGGCGCCATCAAGACCGAGGTCAGGCTGCATCACGGCACGCACTTCCATCCATTCGTCGGCCCGCTCACCGGACGAGCCGGATCGTTCACCATTCCGACGACCGGCGAGGCGTCGGCGGACACCTCCTACGAGATCAAGGTGACCGCGACCGACAGCAACGGCCTGTCCGCGACCAAGATCGTCAACATCTTCCCGCGGAAGTCGCAGCTGGCTCTGGGGACCTCTCCCGTCAGGGCTGGGCCTGGTGGTCGACGGCGTGCCGGTCAGCACACCGCGCACGATCACGGGCGTGGAAGGCTTTCAGCGGGAGCTGTCGGCGCCGAACACCGCGGTCGCCCAGGACGGTACGGTGCTCCAGTTCGCCGGCTGGTCGGACGGCAAGAGCATCCGCCACGTCATCACGACGCCGCGAGAACGACACCACGTACACGGCGACGTACCGGCCGTCGCAACCGTTCACCGGCAAGTACTACGACAACACGACGTTCTCGGGAGCCCCGGTGCTGACGCGGGCAGACCCGAGGATCAACTTCGTCTGGGGCGGGGGCTCCCCGGATCCAGCCGTGCCCGTCGACAACTTCGCGGTCCGCTGGACCACGACCCAGTGGTTCGGCGCCGGCCGGTACGAGTTCACCGCCGTCGCGGACGACGGGGTTCGGCTCTACATCGACGGAAAGCGGGTGATCGGGCAATGGCATGGGCCCCGCGAACACCGAGTTCAGCTACGTCGTCGAGCTCGCCACGGGGAACCACACGATCAAGCTCGAAGTACGTCGAGTACGGCGGCGATGCGTTGGCTTCGCTCACCTGGGACAGCACGCTCGACCAGCCGACCGATGCGTTCCGGGCGAGTACTGGCCGGCCCCGCCGGGCATCAACGTGATCCCGAGTACTCCGCCGGAGCTCGTGCGCGACGAGGACGCGATCGATCACGACTGGGGCGAGGGCTCGCCGGGCGCGGCCATCCCGGTCAATCGGTTCGTGGCCCGGTGGACGCGGACGATGAGCTTCGCGCCGGGCGACTACGAGTTCGCCGTGACCGCCGACGACGGCGTGCGGTTCTACGTCGACGGGCGTCCTGGTGATCGACAAGTGGATCGACCAGGCTCCGACCACGTACCGCAAGACGCTGCCTCTGGACGGCGGCCCGCACGAGATCATGATGGAGTACTACGAGAACGGCGGCGGCGCGGTGGCCCGCCTGGTCTACACGAGGTCGGCGATCCGCCCGTCGAGACCGACTACCACGCCGAGTTCTGGAATACGCCGGGCGTCTTCGGAGCGCCGACGATTCCAACCGGCCCACCCGACCTCCAGCGCGACGACGCGACGCTCGACTTCGACTGGGGCGAGGGCTCGCCGGGCGCCGGGATCGCCGCCGGACCGGTTCGTCGCGCGCTGGACGAAGTCGGTCGTGCTGTCGGCCGGTGTCTACCGATTCTCCGGTGGTCGTGACGACGGGCTGCGCGCATACATCGACAACGTGCCCGTGATCGACGCATGGACCATCGGGAACGCCGACTACAGCGTCGACAAGGTCGTGCTCGGCGGCCCGCACGAACTGCGCGTGGAGTACTTCGAGTCAGGCGGCGGCGCTCGCGCGGAATTCACCTACGAGCGGATCGGAAACGTCGTCGCCGGGGAGGGCGGGTATGCCGCCGAGTACTTCCCCAACCGGAATCTGTCGGGCTTCCCGCGCTCACGCGCACCGATGCCGCGGTCGATTTCGACTGGGGCGGCGGCCCTCCCGGTGACGGCGTGCCGGCGGACAACTTCTCCGCCCGGTGGACCAAGTCCCTGGAGGTCGCCGAGCACGCCACGTACAAGTTCACCGTGACCGCTGACGACGGAGTGCGGCTGTACGTGGACGGGCAGAAGGTGCTGGACAAGTGGATTCCGCAGGGTCGAACCACGTCACGGTCAATCGCCAGCTCACCGCAGGAAACCACGACATCGTGCTGGAGTACTTCGAGGCGAGTCGGGGACGCGGTCGCGAAGCTGAGCTACGAAGCAACCGCCGAGCCGCCTCCGCCACCGCCACCGCCGCCCGAGCCGTTCGCTGCGGAGTACTTCGACAACAGCCTGCTCCTGGGCGCTCCCGTGGTCACTCGCAGCGACAACACGATCGACTTCGACTGGGTCGAGGGCTCACCCGACCCCCTGATCCCCGCCGACCGCTTCTCGGCGCGCTGGACGAGAACGAAGGCCTACACGGCGGGCACCTATCGGTTCAGCGTGACCGGTGACGACGGAATCCGGGTCGTGGTGGACGGCGCGGAGGTCGTGAACGGGTGGTTCTACCAGGCGCCCACCACGTACAGCGCCGACGTTCCGTTGACGGAGGGTGAGCACACCGTCGTCGTCGAGTACTTCGAGCACACCGGCGGCGCCGTCGCGAGGTTCAACGAGTTGAAGCTCGCCGAACCTGCGCCATAGGCGCCGGAAAAGCGCCCGCTGAACGTACCGCGAGGCGCTAACACCCGCCTGTCACACGACTCACACGGTTTGTGCGCGGCGGGGACGGTGTTACCGTCATTCACAGGGATGCGGCACGCGGATCGAATCGCCCTGGGTTGAGGTCGACGCCTGATCGTCCTCGTAGCGGTTGGCGCTACCTACGCGTTCCCTCGTGGTTGTGGCCCGCATAGCACGGCTGAGTCGTGGTATCGGCGTCTTCCTCCTGCTCGGCGGCGCGTGTGCTGTGCTCCTGTCGATTCCGTGGCACGGTCCGATCCTCCTTTCGCTTTCGGGGAGCCACGGCCTCGACGAAGGAGACCTGCCCGCGCTGCCGCTGTTCGCGGTCGCGGCAGTCGCGGTCGTCTATCTGCGACCGAACGACGGCTTGCGCGGGGCGAAGTGGCCGGGCGGTCGCTGGGCCGTCCCTGCGTCCGCCATAGTCGCTCGGCGCGTTGCTCGTTCTCGGGGGCGTCGTCGCCAGATACAACAGCTCCGGCAGCGACGCGCTGGTACCCGCCGGCGGTGGGACGTTCGAGGGCAGCACCGTACATGCTGACGCGCGACGGCCTGTCCCCGTAAACCGCTGGTCGTACCTGGCGCTGACGTATGACGGGACGACGCTCCGCTTGTACCTGAACGGCAAGCAGGCGTCGAGCCGGGCGGCCAGCGGCACCGTCAAGAGGACGACCGACCCCCTGTGGATCGGCGGTAACCGGCCCTACGGCGAGTACTTCCAGGGCCTGATCGATCAGGTGCGCGTGTACGACCGCGTCTTGAGCCCCCGCGAGTTGCGGGCCGATATGTCGACGCCGATCGGGAGCGCCCCGCCCTCGCGTGCCGCGGGCCTGGTTGGCGCGTACGCTCTCGACAAGGGCTCGGGAACCGTGGCGGCCGACGCCTCGGGGAAGGGGAACGCCGGCGAGATCGTCGGAGCGACCTGGGCAACGGGCCGATTCGGTAGGGCGTTGAGATTCCACGGCACCGGCGAGGTGGTGCGCGTGCCTGCGGCACCGTCACTGAACCTGAGCGGCCCGATGACCCTATCGGCCTGGATCCGGCCCAGCGAGCCGCAGTCCGGGTGGCGAACGATCCTGTCTCGCCAGACCGATGCGTACTTCCTCGCGGCCGGTGGCGGCAGCCACCGCGAGCTCGGGCCGCTCGACGACGTGCTCGCCGCGCTGCTCGTTGCCGCGACGATCTGGTTCTGCCTGAGCTTGGGCCGTGGCACGGTGCGCGGAGCCGGCGGACTGCGGCGCTCGTGGTGGCCGCCGGTTGCGCTGTTCCTGGCCGGATCTGTCATCGACGCCGCGCTCGCGCCTTCGGGCGCCCTTGTCGGCCCAGCCCTCGTTGCGGCGTGGTTCGCCGTGACTGCCTCTGACCGCGTGGAGACGGCGAGCATGTACCTCATTACCGCCCTCTTCGCGGGTCTGACCGTCGCTTCACTGGTCGGCCACGGCGGCCCCGAGCTTGCGCGCGGCGACGGCAGCGTCGCTCGGTCCGTGGCCTTTGGGCTGTTGCTCATGGCGGTCGGCCTCTTCCGCATTCGAGACGGCTCGTCAGTCCTCGAT
>CAVTZA010000014.1:0-182121 GCA_963739085.1 uncultured Actinomycetes bacterium
GCCGACGTCCAGCCGAAGATGTCGGTGTTGCCGAACGTCGCCGGGCAGTCCGTCTGCGGAGCCGGCGTCGGAACGTCGTCGGCGGTCGTCGCCGTCTGGACTCCCGCCCGCCACGCATCGACTGCGGGGCAGACTGCTCCGTTGCGGACGTCGTTCCAGACAGCCGTCGCGTACGTGCGCCCGGCGACCGCGTACACGTAGTCGCCCAGGAACTCGATCACGAGGTTGTTCTGGCTCGACGCGCGCGGATCGCCGACCGCGCCGCGGTTCACCCCGCTGAATGCGCCGACCGTGCCGCCCGATATCGGCGCGTGCTCCACGACGCCGACGAGACCGCGCGGCGAGGTGGTGTCGTTGCGAAACGGCGTGGTGAACGCGTTGTAGACGACCCAGACGTCGCTCCCGGTCGGCGAGATCGCGGGCGCCACGTAGAGGCCGCGGTCACTCGGCGAGGTCTCGATCGCCCTCGGCGACGACCAGGTGCCGGGGAGCCCGCCGCCGGTCGAGGTCGAGAACAGGACGTGCTCGTGGTTGAGCCCGTCGCGGCCGTCGGCCCAGGCGTTGACGATCTGGTTCGTCGCGCCCGTGCCGGTCGGCGCCCCGTTCGCAATCGAGACGCTCGGCGAGGCCGAGAGGTCGTTCCGGGCTCCTGCCACTCCGTCCTCGACGCAGCGGTTGCCGGTGCCGTCGAAGTTGAGCGCGAAGCACGGGTCGACCACCGTGTAGAGCTCCATCGGCTTCGTCCAGGTCACCCCGCCGTCGAACGACTTGACGAGGAAGTGCGTGCCCATCGGTGGGGAGGCCGACCTTCTCCGGGTTCTGGAACTGCTCGTAGAAGGCGTAGACCACGCCGTGCGAGTCGGTGCGGACCGTGCAGCCGGACTGGCCGAACTTGGTCGGCGTCCGATTGTGTGCCGGCGTCACCTTCTCCTGGGCCCAGGTCGTGCCGCCGTCGTTCGACCTCGCGACGACCAGCGGCCCTGCCCCGCCGCCGATGAAGTTCTGCCAGCAGGCGTAGACGTTGCCGAAGAACGGGCTCGACGCCGCGTTGTCCGCCCAGATCTGGTCCTTGTCGGCGAAGGTCGCCGCGCTCTGCTGGCTGATGCGAACCGGGCTGCATCCAGGCCGCCTTGCCCGTGGCTCCGCCCGTTGCCGCGACCTGCGGGTTGTCGGTTCGGGACACGTAGATCGCCTCGAAGCCCTTGAACGTCTCGTCCTTCTTCGCGCCGATGTTCGAGGCCAGGTTGGCGTAGTAGAGGCGTGACCCGTTGGCCCACGAGAAGCCGTTCGGGCCGGGGCGCGGGCCGAATGCGAGCGCCGGGTCGCCGTCGGAGACGAGGCCGTTCTCGGAGTACCACGGCAGCGTCCCGATCGGGCCTGTCGTCGGCACGCACGCCGCCGGGCCGAGGCAGTTCCGCGCGCTCAGTCCCGTATACGTCGGCTGTGTCCAGCTCTTGCCGCCGTCGAACGAGAAGTAGATGCCCGAGCCGCCGACACCTGGCGTGAACGGGCAGGTCGTGGGATCGCCTGCGTTGCAGGCCTCCATGTCGATGTTGTCGTTGGAGCCGGCCGCGAGCACGAGCTCGTGGTTCGCGTCCATCGCGATCGCCGGCTCGTTCTGCTTGTTCTGCGAGAACGGGCTCGGCGGGCTGCCGACCGAGACCTCGCGGTCGCCCGGAGCCGCGACGGCGCCCGGGACCACGAGCGCCAGCGCCGCAGCGACCGCGCCGAGTAGCCAGAGATTCAGCCTCATGGCTATCCCCCTTTGCCGCGCCCGACGCCCGCACTACCTGTCTACCGACGAGTCGGTGCCGGCGCAAGCCGGAAGCGATCTCTAGCGGAGCCCGCGGACCTCGTACGCGGGCACTGGGCGGCCGAATCCCTTCAGCTCGAGGTCGCCGGCCGGGACCGTCTCGACCGCGTCTTCAACCGCCGCGTAGACGCGCTGGCCGATCAGGGTCTGGCCCGCCGCCGCCTGCGTGCTGAGCCGCGAGGCGAGGTTGGCGACGGGCCCGAGCGCGCCGTAGTCGTAGCGGCCCTCGAAGCCGATGCGGCCGAGCGTGGCGTAGCCGGCCTCGATGCCGATCCCGAGCCCCAGCTCGATTCCGCGTTTGCGCCACCTCTCGGCGAGCTTCGCGAAGTGCTCCTGGGCGGCGAGCGCGAGGCGTGACGGCCTGGAGCTCGTGGTCCTCCACGGCGATCGGATCGTTGAAGAACACCATCACGCCGTCGCCGGCGAAGTGCTCCAACGTTCCTTCGTGCGCCGGGATGAGCTCGCCGAGCGCGCCGTGGTACTCGCGGAGGACGTCGAGGAGCTCCTCGGGCGCGGCGGTCTCGGCGAAGGCGGTGAAGCCGCGGAGGTCGCAGAAGAGGCAGGAGATGTAGGCGCGATGTCCCGCCAGGAGCTGCTCGCCCTCCGTGCTGGAGATGAGCTCGGCGACCTGCGGCGGGAGGAAGCGGGCGAGCTCGGTGCGCTGCCGCTCGACCGCCTCGATCAGGCGTGCGTTCGTGATCGCGATCGCGGCCTGGTCGGCGAAGGTCTGGACGAGCGCGATGTGGTCGTCGGTGAACGGCCCCGGTTCGCGGCGGACGAGCACGACGGCGCCGATGAAGTCGTCCTCGACCATGATCGGGACCCCGATCAGCGAGCGGTAGTACTCGGTCGGACCGCCGTAGGTGTACTCCGGGTCATCGCGGATGTCGGGGATGTGGACCAGCTCGCGCGTGACGGCTGCTCGGCCGGCCGCCGTCGTCCGGTCGACGGGGTGCGGATTCTCCCGGTCGTACTCGGCCCCCTCGGCCATCGTGTCGTGCGCCACCGCGTGCAGACGCCCGTGCTCCAGCATGTACAGCGCTCCGTAGTCGGCTCTGCAGAGCCGCTCGCAGGCCTCGACCACCTCCTGGAGCACCGGCTGGACCCCCGCGCTGCGAGCGACGGCGCGCAGGACGCCGCTGATCGCGCGCTGCTGCTCGCGGACGTCCTCGAGCTGGCGCGCGAGCTCGGCGTCGTCGTAGGCCACGCCGGTCATTCGCGCAGCTTAGGCGTGAGTTCAGCGAGCGCGGTACGCCTTCGGCAGGCGCAGGCCGTTCTCCGCCATGACCTGGCGCAGCCGATCCGGATAGTCGGTGATGATCCCGTCGACGCCGAGATCGATGAAGTAGTCCATCGTCGCCGGGTCGTCGATCGTCCAGGGGATCACCTCGAGGCCGCGGCGGTGGGCGTCGTCGATCATCTTCCGGTCCGGGTACGGGACGAACGCCGGGTCGGAGATCGTTCCGTTCTGCGGGAAGCCCTGGACCGGTGAGAGCGCGGTCACGCCGTCGATCGATGCCGCCGCGGCCACGTAGTCGCCGCCGAAGTCGTCGACATCGATGCCTCCGAGCCATGGCGAGGCGCCCGGTTGGCCGACTTGGAGGAAGTCCCGGTTGGTCAGGGCGACCAGCGGGAGGCTCGGCGCGAGCGTATGCATCGCCTTCAGGGCGCCCCAGTCGAACGACTGAATCGTCACCTGCCGGCTCATGCCGGCGTCACGGATCTCCTCCCACACTCGGCGGACGAAGAGAGCACGCGGCGCAGTCTCCTGTGGCGCTCCGGCTTCCACCTTCGTCTCGATGTTGAGCACCAGCCCCTTCGCCTTGTAGCGCTTCACGAGGTCGAAAACGTCGCGCAGCTCGATCATCGGCCCGCTCACGACCTGCTGGCTCGGGAAGTCCGGGAGCCGCTGGTAGCCGCAGTTGAGGGTCTTCACCTGAGCGAGCGTCAGATTGGTGATGAACTTGCCGACGTACGGGAACTCCGGGTCGCCTGGAAAGGCGGGCGCCGTGTCCTGGCACTTCGCCGCATTGACCTGCCGGTCGTGGCTGACGACGACCATCGCGTCCTCCGTGACCTGCGCGTCGAGCTCGAGGGTGGTCACGCCGAGCTCGATCGCCTTCGCGAACCCGGTGAGCGTGCTTTCGGTGGTCAAGCCGATCCCGCCGCGGTGCGCCTGGAGGTCGAAGTGGCCCTTCTGGGGAAGCGGCGCGTTCGCCGAGGCGGGCACGACGAGCGTGGCGCACACGACTGCAACCGCGAGGAACGCGGTCACGGCACGAAAAGACAGCATGATCCTGGAGACGTCTCTCTTGCATCGCATGACGCCGTCCTTCCTCGCCCGCTGAGGACCAAACTCCTTGAACGACCGCGTCGGCCTACTTGGCGGACCGCTCTCTCTATCGTGCGGCGAGCGCGAGCTCGACCGCGGCCTCCAAGCCGGCGTCGCGACCGAGCTCGGCTCCGGCGAGGAACGCCGGTTCGGTTGTCGCCGCGAGGGGAGCTGCGAACTTGCCGAATTCCGGGGTCGAAACCACGCTGCGCTCGCCCTCGCTCATGATCGCTCCCCAGATGCGCCCCGCCCGCTCGAGCTCGCCCTGCGCGAGCCCGACCAGGGCAAGACCGGTGAGCGCCCAGAGTGTGGCAAGGGGATCCTCGATCGCCAGCGACACCCGCAGCGCTTCGCGGCCGGCGTCCTCGCCCTCCTCGAGCCGCCCGAGCTCGAGTCCCAATTCCAGGAGCTCTAGGAGCTGTCGGGCTTCCCACCAGTGGAAGCCGCACTCACCGGCGATGTCGGCACTCCGCCGGGCGTGCTCCCAGGCGGCGTCGAGCTGCCCGTCGGCACGGCTCACCACTGCGAGGATCCCGACGGCCTGCGACTCCACCCACGGGGCGTCGAAGAGGCGTGTGTGCCGGATCGACTGAAGCGCGAGCTCTCGGGCGCGGGCGAGGTCGCCGAGTGGCACGAGATTCATGGCGAGCCGAGTCGTGACCTCCACCTCTCGACGCTCGTCGCCCAGCGCGCGAAAGGCAGCCGAGCTCTCCTCGTACCGGCGCACTGCGAGCTCGGGGTGTCCGGTGAGCGCAGCCTGATTTCCCTGTTGGCGGAGGACGCGGGCGGCGAGCTCGGGTGGCAGCGGGCCGGCCCGATCGAGCACGCCGTCCAGGCGGCGCGCGCCCTCGTCGGTCCACTGGGCGGCCCAGAAATTCTCGAGTGCCAACACGAGCTCGAGCGCGAGATCCGGCGCGTGCTCGGTCGCCCAATCGATGGCCGCGCGAAGGTCGTCGCGCTCGGCGAGCACGAGCTCGTGCCGCTGCGGCTGGACGCCGAGGCCGGTCTCCGGAGACAGGTGCGCCGATTCGGCGATCGCGAGCATCAACTCGGCGTGGCGTCGCCGCACGGTCTCCGCTTCGTCCTTCACTTCCAGCCGCTCAGCGGCAAACTCGCGAATCGTCTCGAGCATGAAAAGGCGGTCCTCGGCGAGCTGGCCTGTGCGGCGGCGCAGGAGGCTCTTGTCGAGCAGCGACTCGAGGTCGGTGAGATCGGCGGCACAGACGGCCTCGGCGCTCTCCAACGTGCACCCTGCAGCGAACACCGACAGGCGGGCGAAGAGGGCCTGTTCGTCCGGTGAGAGCAGGTCGTAGCTCCATGCGATCGTCGAGCGCAGCGTCGCGTGGCGTGGATCGGCATCGCGTGCGCCGCGGAGCACGTCGAGACGAGAGCCAAGCCGCTCGAGCAGTGCTTCGGGCGTGAGCAGCTTCGTCCGCGCGGCGGCGAGCTCGAGCGCGAGCGGAAGTCGGTCGAGACGCTCGCAGAGAGCGCTCACCGCGTCGGTCGGCTCCAGGTCGGCGCGGGCCGCACGGGCGCGCGTCAGGAAGAGGTCGATCGCCTCGTCCTCGACCAGCGGCGGCAGGTCGAACTCGTGCTCGCCCTGGACCCGGAGCGTCTCGCGGCTCGTGACCAGCAGGCGCAGCTCGGGCGCCGCCGCGAGGAGCTCGGCAACGGCGCCGGCGGCTCCGGGCAGCAGATGCTCGAGGTTGTCGAGCAGAACGTGTGTGCGCCGACCCCGCAGCGATGCGCCGATCGCTTCCGCTGTGGGCGTAGCCGCGCCGAGCGCCTGCGCGACGGCGGCGACGATGAGGTCCGCATCGCTCACCGGCGCGAAAGGGACGAACACCGTCCCGCCGTCGGCCTCCTCCGCGAGCACGCGCGCGAGCTCGATCCCGAACCGCGTCTTGCCGGTCCCGCCCGGGCCGACGATCGTCAGGACGCGCGGGTCGCGCTCGAGCAGGACGGTCACCGCCTCGAACAGCTCCGTCTCGCGGCCGAGGAACGGCGTCGCGGGCGTCGGGAGCTGCACGCTCCCGGGCGTGCGGAGGGGCGGGAAGCTTCCCGCGCCGTGCTGGTAGAGGCGAACCGACGTGTCGAAGTCCTTCAGCCGATGGCTGCCGAGATCCAGGAGCTCGGCGCCGTCGAGCAGCGCTGCTGTGGTCGGGGAGAGGATTGTCTGGCCGCCGTGCGCGAGAGCCGCGATCCGCGCACCGCGGTGCACGTCGGTGCCGACATAGCCTTCCTCGGTGACGGTCGGAGCGCCTGTGTGCAGGCCGATCCGGACTCGGATCGGGCCTGCGGCAAGGGCAGCGTGCCCCGTCCGGGCGGCCTTCGCGGCGCTTTCCGCGGTCGGGAAGGCGACGAAGAACGCATCTCCCTGCGTGTCGACCTCGACGCCGTCGTGCGCGGTGAACGCCGCGCGGAGGATGCGTCGGTGCTCGGCGAGCGCATCGCCGTACGCGGCCGGGCCCAGCTCGTGCAAGAGTCGAGTCGACCCTTCGATGTCCGTGAACAGGAACGTGACCGTGCCGGTCGGCAGCCCTCGTTCCATGAACACGTAGTTATAGGACAGGTTGCCCGCGCTGCTCACGCGGTCGCGAAGATGTCCGCGTGAGCGAGCTTCCCGCGGGCACCGTCACGCTCCTGTTCACAGACATCGAGGGCTCGACGCGGCTGCTCGAGGAGGTCGGCGAGCGCTATGCCGCGCTGCTCGGTGAGCACCGCCGCACCCTGCGTGAGTCATTCGCGCGTCACGGCGGGGTCGAGGTCGGGACGGAGGGGGACGCCGTCTTCGCGGCCTTCACGCGCGCCGCCGACGCGGTAGCGGCTGCGGCCGACGCACAGCGCGCGCTGAACCCGGGCTCGGTGCGGGTGCGGATGGGCATCCACACCGGCGAGCCGGAGGTCACGGATGAGGGCTACGTCGGCCTGGACGTGCACCGGGCGGCGCGCATCACGGCGGCCGGGCACGGCGGCCAGATCGTCATCTCGGATTCGACGCGAACGCTCCTGGACGGCGACGTCGAGCTCAGGGATTTGGGCGAGCACCGCCTCAAGGACCTCTCGGCGCCGATGCGCCTCTTTCAAGTGGGCCGCAACGAGTTCCCGCCGCTGCGCACGCTCAACCGTGGGCGCCTGCCCGTCGAGCCCGTCGCGCTCGTCGGTCGCCAGCGAGAGCTCGCGGAGGTCGTACGCGCGCTCGGGACGGAGCGCCGGCGGCTGCTGACGCTGACGGGCCCCGGCGGGATCGGCAAGACGAGCCTCGCCGTGGCCGCGGGGGCCGAGCTGCTCGAGTCGTTCGAGGAGGGTGTGACGCTGGTCGAGCTCGCGCCGATCCGGGATCCGGCCTTCGTGCTGCCGACGATCCGTGACGCTCTGGATGCGGAGGGCGATGTCGTCGAGCACGTCGGCGGCCGAGAGCTACTGCTCGTACTCGACAACGTCGAGCAGGTCGTCGCGGCTGCGGGGGAGCTGGCCCGGATGCAGAGCCGCTGTCCCAACCTCAGCATCCTGGCCACGAGCCGGGAGCCGCTCCGGATCGCGGGCGAGCGCGAGTTTCCGCTCGCGCCGCTGGTCGAGGCGTCCGCCGTCGAGCTCTTCCGGCAGCGCGCGCAGGCGGTGCTGCCGGGCTTCGGCGGCGACTACGACCTCCTCGCCGAGATCTGCCGCCGCCTCGACAGCCTGCCGCTGGCGATCGAGCTCGCCGCCGCACGGGTGAAGGTGCTCCCGGCGGATGAGCTGCTCCGCAGGCTGGAGCGGCGACTGCCGATCCTCACAGCAGGGCGGCGCGATCTCCCCGAACGCCAGCAGACGCTGCGCGCCACGATCGAGTGGAGCTACGAGCTGCTCGACGCCGACGAGCAACGCCTGTTCGCGCGGCTCGCCGTGTTCAGCGGCGGCTGGGTTCTCGAAGCGGCCGAGCAGGTCTGCGACGCGGACCTCGACACGCTCGCTTCGCTGCTGGACAAGAGCCTCGTTCGGCGCGAGGGCGAGCGCTTCTCGATGCTGGAGACCATCCACGAGTACGCGCTCGAGTGCCTCGAGGAGTCCGGCGAAGCCGGGGAGCTCAGGCGGCGGCACGCGGCGTACTTCACGCAGCTGGCCAAGGTGATGGCCAGCCGCGATCTCGGGCCCGAGCAACTTGCGCAGCGGGCGCGGTTCCGCCAGGACTGGGACAACGTCCGCGCAGTGTTCACCTGGGCGCTCGAGAGCGGCGAGATCGAAGCCGGCCTGGACCTCGGCGGCTCGCTGGCCACGGTCTGGCTCGACCGCAATGTCGTCGTGGAGGGCTTCACCTGGCTCAAGGCGCTGCTGGAACGGGCCGAGAACGTCGACGAACGCGTTCGCGCGCGGGCTCAGGGAGCCGGGGCCATGGTCGCGGGCGTGCGCGGCGAGCACGCGTTGTCTGTCGCGTGGGGAGAGCAGGCTCTGGCGTACTACCGCACGATCGGCGCCGACGAGGGCATCGCCTGGAGCCTCACGGTCCTCGCTGTCGCACCGATCGAGCTCGGACGCGCTGAAGAGGCCGGCCCGATGCTCGCGGAAGCGGAGGCGATCCACCGCAGGCGCGGCGACGAGGGTGGAGTCCGCCGCGTGCTGCACCTGCAGGCCCAGCAAGCGGTCGGAGTCGGGGACATCGAGCGCGGCCGCCGGCTCATGCGCGAGACGGCCGAGCTCTCGGGGGCCGACGGCGACGTCTTCGGGGCGACGAGCTCGCTCCACTCGCTGGGGGACATCGAGCTCGCGGAGGGGGCGATCGAAGCCGCCGAGGCCGCGTACCTCGAGGGGCTCGAGGTCGCCTGGAAGGCGGGGCTCGATCGGCTCGTCTGCTACTGCCTCGCCGGGCTCGGCGCCGTCGCCGCCGAGCGCGGCGACACCGAGCGCGCGGCGCTCCTCTGGGGCTTCGTCGAGGCGTACGAGCGGCGGCTCCAGTTCACGCTGCGCGGGCGCGCCCTCTACGAGGAGCGCCTGTCCGGGCTGGCCGGCACCGATCCGTACGAGACCGGCAGAGGTCTCGACGCCAGCGAGATCGTCGAGACCGTCCTGGCGAGCGCCCGAAGCTAGAGTCACGGCGTGGCCGCCATCTCGGCGCAGCAGATCGCCGAGCTCGTTCCGTGCTCGCTCGAGCAGGTGACCCGGCTGGAGGAGCTCGGCATCCTCGGCCCGCATCGCGAGGACGGGCTGTTCGAGCCTGCCGCCGTCCATGTCGTGCGGCTCATGGCCGCGTTCGAGGAGGCGGGCGTCTCGCTCGAGGACATCGGGCGCGGGGTGCAGAGCGGCGAGCTCTCGTTCCCGCTCGGGCTCTTCATGCCCGAGCCCGCGGCGATGTCGAGGACGTACGAGCTGCTCGGCGCGGAGCTGCAACGCGAGCCCGAGCTGCTCAGGCGGCTGAGCCGCGAGCTCGGCCTGCCGCCGCTGCCCGGCGACCGGATCCGCGACGAGGACGCCGAGCTGCTGACGCTATGGTCACGAAGCTCGACCTCGCCGACGACGAGGACCTCTCGCGTTTCGCCCGTCTCTACGGCGGTGCGATGCAGCGGCTCGTCCCCTCCGGGCTGCAGTGGTTCGACCGGACGGTGCGCGAGCGGGTCGCGACCTGGGGTCTTCCCGACGCCGAGCGGGACAGCGTCGTCTACCGGAGGGGAGCGGCGTTCGCGGAGGTCAGCGCGACGGTCGTGCCCTGGCTCCAGCGCCGCCACCGCGAGCATGCGGTCCTCGACTACCTCGTCAACGTCACGGAGGCGTCGATGGAGGAGCGGGGGATGACGCCCGCGCAGCCCAAGCAGCCGCCTGCGATCGCGTTCCTGGATCTCACCGGCTACACCGCCCTCGCGGAGGAGCACGGAGACGAGGCCGCGGCGGAGCTCGCCACCGCGCTCGCGGGCGTCGTCGACGAGGCCGCCCGCGGTCACGGCGGCCGGCCGGTCAAATGGCTCGGCGACGGCGTCATGTTCCACTTCACGGATCCGGCCAGGGCGATCGTCGGCGGACTGGAGCTCGTGGAGCAGACCGAGGCTGCGATGCGCGTGCCGGCCCGGATCGGCATCAACGCCGGCGCGGTGATCGCCCAGGAGGGCGACTACTTCGGCCGCACGGTGAACGTGGCCGCCCGCATCGCCGACTACGCGCGCCCGCACGAGGTGCTCGTCAGCGAGGAGGCGCGCCTGGCCGCGAACGGCGCCGGAGTCTCGTTCGAGTCGATAGGCGAGGTGCCGCTGAAGGGGGTTGCCAAGCCCGTCCGCCTGCACAAGGTGACTCGCGCGGTGTAGCGCTTGTAGCGGCTCGCCCAGTGCGATAGGACCCGCCAGACCGACATACCTCGCGAAACGAAGGGGGTTGAGGAATGTCCAGGATTGCTTACCTGGTCCTCGCTGCGGCCGTCTTCGCTCTTCCGGGCAGCGGCGCCGGCGCCGCCGTCCGAGCCGCGAGCCACGACGCGCCGGCCGTCACGCACGGGGTCGTCGTCGGCGACGTCACCGCGCACACGGCGGTGCTCTGGGCCCGCGCCGATCGCGAAGGCACACTCGATGTCCATCTCGCCGGCGGCAGGCACGATCGCGTCGATCGCCTGCGGTTCCCTGCCGCCGACGACTACACCGACCAGCTCGTCTTGACGGGGCTGAAGTCGGATACCACCTATCGCTACCGGGTCGGCTCGAAACGTGGCTCCTTCGAGACTGCGCCCGACGCCGACGACCTCGCCGGGCTACGGCTTGCCTTCGGCGGCGACGTCTCCGGCCAGAACGTCTGTCGCGACGCGCGTGAGGGCTTCCCGATCCTGGAAACGATCCGAGGCCTACGGCCGGACGTGTTCGTCGGGCTCGGCGACATGATCTACGCCGACAACGCGTGCAACCCGGTCGGCCTCTACGCCAACGCGCAAGTGCCGGGCGACTTCGGGCCCGCCGCCGACCTTGCCGCCTTCTGGGCCCACTGGCGGTACAACCGTGCGGACGCCGCCTCGCAGCGCCTGCTCGCGAGCACGAACTACGTGGGCGTGTGGGACGACCACGAGGTCGTGAACGACTTCGGGCCCTTGAACGACACGCGCTCGACCCCTCCGTACACGCCGGGCGTCCATCTGCTCCCGATCGGCCTCGACGCCTTCCTCGACTACACGCCGATTGCGGTTGCCCCGAACACGCCCAAGCGGCTGTACCGCTCGCTGCGTTGGGGGAAGCATCTGGAGCTCTACGTGCTCGACACCCGTCAGTACCGCGACGCCAACGCGGCCTCGGACAGCCCCGACCGTCCGAAGACGATGCTCGGACGCGAGCAGCTCACCTGGCTGAAGGAGAGCCTGGCGGCCTCCGATGCCACGTGGAAGGTGATCGTCTCGAGCGTCCCGATGTCGATCCCGACCGGCTTCCCGCCGACCGGAGGGCGCGACGGCTGGGCGAATTTCGACCAGACGACCGGCTACGAGCAGGAGTTGCTCGACGTCCTCCGCTTCATGGAGCGCAGTGGAATCGCGAACACCCTCTGGATCACGACCGACGTCCACTTCGCTGAGGCGTTCCGGTACCGGCCGTTCCCGGCGAACCCCGGATTCGTCGTCTACGAGCTGGCCACGGGGCCGTTGAACGCCGGCATCTTCCCCAACCGCGACGTCGATCCGACGCTGAATCCGGAGGTGCTGACCTTCTTCGGCCCGCCGACCCCGCCCACGAGCTGGGAGGAAGCGAAGAAGTGGCTCAATTTCGGAACGCTCGAGCTCGACCGGCACGGCACGCTCACCGCCGCGATCGTCAACACGGCGGGTGAAAGGAAGTTCTCGCTGACGCTCACGCCCCGATAGGCAACTCACGCTCCGGTGGGTGGGCGGTCACCGAGCCGCCCGCCCACCGAGCTGCCTCAAGCGGAGACGTCGGTATCGTCGGCGGCCATGGCGGACTACGTCTTCACGATGATCCGGGCCTCGAAGTTCTACGGGCCCGAGCGGAAGGTGCTCGACGACATCACGCTCGCCTTCCTGCCCGGCGCGAAGATCGGCGTCCTGGGGCCGAACGGGGCCGGCAAGTCCACGCTGCTGCGGATCATGGCCGGGGTGGAGGAGACCTCCAGCGGCCGCGCCGACCTCGCGGCCGGCGCCTCGGTGGGCTTGCTCTCGCAGGAGCCCGAGCTCGACGCCTCCAAGGACGTCCGCGGCAACGTCGAGGACGGGGTTCGTCCGCTGCGCGACCTGCTCGACCGCTTCAACGCCGTCTCGGCGAAGTTCGGCGAGCCCGATGCCGACTTCGACTCGCTGCTCGCCGAGCAGGGCGAGATCCAGGAGCAGATCGACCGCGCCGACGCCTGGGACCTGGACTCGGCGCTCGACCGCGCGATGGACGCTCTGCGCGTTCCCGACGGTGACCGTGACGTCACGACGCTGTCCGGTGGCGAACGGCGGCGCGTTGCCCTGTGCCGGCTGCTGCTGTCCTCTCCGGACCTCCTGCTCCTGGACGAGCCGACGAACCATCTCGACGCGGAGTCGGTCGCATGGCTCGAGCGCTTCCTGGCCGAGTACGCGGGCACCGTCGTGGCGGTCACGCACGACCGCTACTTCCTCGACAACGTCGCCGGCTGGATCCTCGAGCTCGACCGCGGGCGCGGGATCCCGTACCAGGGCAACTACTCCGGCTGGCTCGAGCAGAAGCAGGCGCGGCTCGCGCAGGAGGAGAAGCAGGAGTCCGCCCGGAGCCGTGCGCTCGCGCGTGAGCTGGAGTGGGTGCGCGCGTCGCCGAAGGCGCGGCACGCGAAGTCGAAGGCGAGGGTCGCGGCCTACGAACGGCTGCTGGCCGAAGAGCAGAACGTCAAGCTCGACCGCGTCGAGATCCACATCCCGGCCGGGCCGCGGCTCGGCGACGTGGTCGTCGAGGCGGACAAGGTCTGGAAGGGCTTCGGCGACCGCCTGCTGGTCGAGGACATGACCTTCTCGCTGCCGCCGGGCGGCATCGTCGGCGTGATCGGCGCCAACGGCGCGGGGAAGACGACGCTCTTCCGCATGATCGTCGGCGAGGAGCAGCCCGACTCGGGCGAGCTGCGCCTGGGCGAGACGGTGGAGGTCGCCTACGTCGACCAGGCCCGCGCCGACCTGACGCCCGAGAGCTCGGTCTGGAAGGAGATCTCCGGCGGCCAGGACACGATCGAGCTCGGCAACCGCGAGGTCAACTCGCGCCAGTACGTCTCCTGGTTCAACTTCAAGGGCGGCGACCAGCAGAAGCGCGTCGGCGACCTCTCCGGCGGCGAACGGAACCGCGTCCACCTCGCCAAGCTGCTGCGCTCCGGCGGGAACCTGCTGCTGCTCGACGAGCCGACGAACGACCTCGACGTCGACACGCTTCGCGCGCTCGAGGACGCGCTGCTCGACTTCGCCGGCTGCGCGGTCGTGATCTCGCACGACCGCTGGTTCCTCGACCGGGTCGCGACGCACATCCTCGCCTTCGAGGGCGACTCGCACGTGACGTGGTTCGAGGGGAGCTTCGAGGAGTACGCGGCCTGGGTGCGCGAGACCCGCGGCGAGGAGGCGCTCGAGCCGCACCGGATCACGTACAAGCGGCTCGTCCGGCCGGGCGCGTAGCGATTACGCTCGTCCCAGCCGACGAGAGGGGCGCGCGCGTGAAGGGTCAGGAGAAGCCGAAGAAGGGGCAGAAGAAGGCGGCCCAGAAGACGCTGAAGGAGAAGCGCAGCGAGAAGAGGCTCAAGAAGAAGTCGAGCGGCGGCTTCTAGGAGAGGGAGTTAACGGCGCGTGCGGCGACCAGGAGGACGGCGACCGCGCAGAGCGTCGACTCCGACGCCATCAGCGCCTTGGCGGGACGGGTGAGCGGCATCGCGTCGGTCGGGCTGAACGCGATCGAGTTCGTGAGCGACACGTAGAAATAGTCCCAGAGGCGCGGCCCCCAACCATCCCGAGCCAGCTGGGCGTTCTCGTCCTGTGGGAATTGGAAGTCGGGCTGCTCGCGCCGTTCCGCGAGCGCACGCGCGACCGGGCCGCCGCAGTCCAGCTCCCAGAAGGCGAGCCCGAACGCGATTGCGTCGGTCAACCACACCGCGCCGACGCTGAACAGGAGCTCGCGTCCGGTCATGTCGGTCGCCGAGGGCGACACGAGCGAGAGGACCAGCAAGAGCAGCCCCAGGACGGTCATGAGCCAGACCAGGCCCAGGAGGCCGATCGCGATCTCGCGCCGGCGGTCGTGGCGGGCGAGGCGGCCGACGCCGAACACGAGCGTCAGGAAGAGCAGGACGTACGGAGCGGCGACTGCAAGCCACACCCACCAGAGCTCGTGCCCGAGCAGCTCCCAGTGGCCGTGTTTGCTCACGAGGGCCAGGACGGTGAGCGTGACGGCGGCCAGGAGCGCGAAGGGCGCGGCGTCGTCTCTCGCCTCCCGCACCGCAGCATGCAGGCGATCCCAGCCGGGCGGGGCCGCGGACGCCCCGGCGGGTCCGGTGCCCTCGACCATCCCGCGCCAGGATGGAGGCAGCGCCGGACGGCGTCCGCCCACGTCGAGCGCCTGGTTCGGCCGGGCGCCTAGGCCGGCGTTGACATTCGCCCGCTTCGCGGCGCTTACTTAGGGCATGCCCGAACTGCGGCGGGGAACCGTCACCTTCGTCTTCACGGACATCGAGGGATCCACTCGGCTCGCACGCGCGCTGCGCGAGCGCTGGCCCGAGGTTCGCTCCGAGCACCGCCGGCTGGTGCGCGCAGCCTTCGGCGCTCACGGCGGCGAGGAGGTCGACACGCAGGGCGACTCGTTCTTCTACGTCTTCTCGCGCGCTCGCGACGCCGCGCTCGCCGCCGCCGAGGCGCAACGGGCGCTGGGCGCGCACGAGTGGCCGGATGACGCCGAGGTGCGGATCCGGATCGGCATGCACACCGCGGAGCCCGTCGTCTCGGACGAGGGCTACCACGGCATCGGCGTCCACCGGGCCGCGCGCATCATGTCCGCCGGTCACGGCGGGCAGGTGCTCATGTCGGAGGCGACCGCCGCCGTGCTCGCCGACGAGGAGGTCTCCGGTCTCGGCCTGCGCGACCTCGGTCGGCACCGCCTGAAGGATCTCGAGCGCGACGAGCACGTCTTCCAGCTCGTCGCCGAGGGTGTCGACCAGCAGTTCCCGCGCATCCGCACCGCCGCAGGGCCGCGGCCGATGCACCGTCGCCCGCTGGTCATCGGCGCCGCCGCCGGCGTTCTCGCCGCCGCGATCTCCATCCCCGTCTTCGCCTTCGCCGGAGGCTCCGGCGGCGAGGCGGCGCTCGCAGCGGTCGACGACAACGCGGTCGGTGTCGTCGATGCCGACTCGGGCGCGCTCCGCGCCCAGACAGCAGACATCGACGCGCCGCACGGCGTCGCTGCGGGCGCGGACGCGGTCTGGGTCTCGAGCGGGGGCGGGACGCATCGTCAAGCTCGACCCGAAGAACCACGCTGTCGACGAGACGATCGACGTGGGCAGCGGGCCGCAGGGCCTCGCCGTGAGCGGGAACGACGTCTGGGTTGCGAACAGCCTGGACGGCACGGTCTCGCGCGTCTCTGCCGAGACGAATCGAGAGGTCGAGCACTACACGGTCGGCAACACGCCGACCGGCGTCGCGGTCGGCGGCGGATCCGTGTGGATCACGAACGCCGGCGACGGGACCGTCACACAGCTCGATGCGGCGAGACGGCGCGGTGAAGAGGACGATCGACGTCCACGCGCCCGTGCACGGGATCGCCTACGGCGGCGGCTCGCTCTGGGTCACCGATCCGGTCGGCAACGGCGTCGTCAGGATCCGGGATCGGCTCGCCCGCCGCGCCCACGCAGCATCCCGGTCGGTAGCGGCCCGACGGCCGTCGCCTACGGCGGCGGCCGGGTCTGGGTGGCGAACAACCTGGACGGCACGGTGTCGAGAATCGACGCGAAGACCGAGGTGCCGAGCACGTTTCCGGTCGGCGCTTCGCCGAACGGCATCGCCGTAACGCCGGACGACGTCTGGGTCTCGGACGAGGTGGAGGGAACGCTCGTCCGCGTCGACCCGGAGACAGGCGGGGCCACTTCGTCGACCCTCGGCGGCCGGCCAGAAGGCGTTGCCGTGTCAAGCGGATCCGTGTGGGTCGCGGTGCAGGCGGCCGGAGACGCTCACCGCGGCGGCGAGCTGCGCGAGCTCACTCCGTTGATCGACTTCGTCGACCCGGCGCTGAGCTACTTCATCGGCACCTGGAGCATGCAGTCGATCATGGGCGACGGGCTGGTCGGCTTCAAGCGCGTCGGGGGAATCGACGGCAACACGCTGGTGCCGGACCTGGCAACAAGGCTGCCCCAGCCGTCCGCCGACAGGCGCACCTACGCGTTCCAGCTGCGGAGCGGTATCCGCTTCTCCGATGGTCGCCCGCTGCGCCCCGCCGACGTGCGCGCAACGTTCGAGCGGCTGTTCCGCGCACACGCCCTCGACGCGTCAGGCGTGCGCACGACCTCGCCCCGCCTCGACTTCTACGCCGGCATCGTCGGCGCGCGAGCGTGCCAGGCCCACCCGAAGACGTGTGACCTCTCGCGCGGAATCGTCACGAGCGACGCCGACCGCACGGTCACGTTCCGTCTCCAAGCGCCGGATCCGGAGTTCCTCTACAAGCTCGCGGTGCCGTTCGGACACATCGTCCCGGCGGGCACCCCTGTCGGCCGAGACCAACCCATACCCGGAACCGGCCCCTACCGCATCGCGACGTACAGGCCGCACCGACGGGTACGGCTCGAGCGCAACCCCCATTTCCGCGTGTGGTCGCGTACGGCACAGCCAGGCGGGCTCGCCGACACGATCGACATCAGCACCAACCTCGCAGGTGGCAAGGGTCAGACGGCAAGTGGGCTCGACGCCTTCCGGGCCACCGCGACGGGGCGAGTGGACTTCTCGGAGGCCGGTGTCCCGTCCGCCGCGCTCGAGACGGCCCGGACCCGGTACCCGGCGCAGCTTCACATCACTCCGACCGCTCAGACGAATTACGTCGTCCTGAACAATCGGCGGGCGCCGTTCAGCAGCGCGTCGGCGCGGCGGGCGCTCGCGTTCGCGCTCGACCGGCAGCGGCTCGTGGACATCAACGGCGGAAGCGATCTGGCGGCGGCGACCTGTCAGCTGCTGCCGCCCGGATTCCCCGCCTACAAGGCTTACTGCCCGTACACCCTGAAACCGGGCCGTGGAACGTGGAGCGCCCCGGACCTCGAGCAGGCGCACGCGGAGGTCGCCCGATCGGGAACGGGCGGTGCGCTCGTCCGGATGGTCACCACTGACCAGAAATCGAGCGCGTTTCCACAGCTCAATGCCGAGATCGCCGCCACGCTGCGCGCGCTCGGCTACCGCGTTCCTGGTGAAGCACTATCCGACCGACGAGGCGTATTTCAACGCCCTCTATCAACGACTGGCGCCACGTCGACGCCGGCCTCAGCGGTTGGATCTCCGACTACCCCGCACCGGGAAACTTCTTCAGCGCGCTCAGCTGCGCGGCGAACAGCTACTCCTGCAATCCCGCGCTCGAGCGCCGGATCGCCGGCACCGCGGTGGCGGCAGGTGTGAGTGGCTCGAACGATCCGTGGACGCGCCTCGACCGCGAGGTCACTCGAGGCGCGTTCGTCGTCCCGGCGTACAACCCGAAGGCGAACGAGTTCGTGTCGAAGCGGCTCGGCAACTACCAGCACCACCCGGTGTTCGGGCTGCTTCTCGACCAGGTGTGGGTGCAGTGACGCCTAGCGCGGCGTCCGCGCGAGCGCGCCAGGCGCGGCCGATCTCCCGCATGATCGGCGGGTACACGATGCGGTGCCGGAACGGCCTGATCGCGGCCATGTAGGCGCTGCCGAGCCGTCCGTTGGGCTTGACGTAGACGGCCATCTCGCCGCGGTAGGCGCCGGCCTCGTCCTGGCACCCAGCCGATGTGCATGACGCCGTGCACGGTCCGGTTCACGACCTCCGCCGCCCACTCGTCGTCGAGCAGGTACAGCGGGGTGAAGGGAAGCGCGTCGAAGGCGGGGCCTGACGGGGCGTCGCGCAGATCCGCCGGCAGGCGGTCGCGGAGCGTCGGTCGCTCGGAGCCGCGGGGCGAGCGGTCCCAACCGAGCCGCTGCCCGAGCTTCCAACGGATCGCCCAGAGCGTGCGGGCCGCCCGGGAAGAGCCCTGCGCGGGGTCGCCCGAAGCCAGCAGCTCCACCAGCCGAGGGAAGTCGCCGCGGGCCGCCGGGCGTCGGCAGCGCCCACACGTCCTCGAGCCGGAAGTCGGCGGTGAGCTCGTGAATCCGCCAGGGCCGGGAGGTGTGTGCGGTGTTCGGGAGCCTCATACGTCACACGGGCGGCACACATCTTGGCCGCGCCCACGCGTAGCCTGCCGGGATGGCCGTTCACGCAGGCGACGCGCCGCTCGCCGTCCTCGCGGACCGCTTCGGCTTCTCCTCGTTCCGACCCGGGCAGCAGGAGGTCGTCGAGGCGCTCCTCGGCGGGCGCTCGGCCCTCGCGGTCTTTCCGACCGGCGGCGGCAAGAGCCTCTGCTACCAGCTGCCGGCGCTGCTGCTCGAGGGCGTCACCGTCGTCGTCTCGCCGCTGATCGCGCTCATGAAGGATCAGCTCGACTTCCTCACCGCCCGCGGTGTCGAGGCTGCGCGGCTCGACTCGAGCCTGGGCCTCGACGAGCTCCGCTCAGTGGAGGAGCGCCTGCGCAGCGGCCGGCTGAAGCTCCTGTACGTCTCGCCGGAGCGCTTCAACAACGAGCGCTTCCTCGCGCAGCTGGACTCGACGCGGATCGCGCTGTTCGCCGTCGACGAGGCGCACTGCATCTCCGAGTGGGGGCACAACTTCCGGCCCGACTACCTGAAGCTCGCGCAGCGGGCACGCGAGCTCGAGGCCGAGCGGGTGCTCGCGCTCACCGCGACCGCGACGCCGGCCGTCGTCGACGACATCTGCAGCGGCTTCGGCATCGACGAAGGCGACGCGGTCGTGACCGGCTTCTACCGGCCGAACCTGAGGCTGCTGACGACGCCGGTGGCCGCATCCGAGCGCGACGAGCTGCTCGTCGAGCGGCTGCGGACGCGGCCGCCCGGCTCCACGATCGTCTACGTCACGCTCCAGCGCACCGCCGAGCGCGTGGCGGAGCTGCTCGCCGGGGCGGGACTGCCCGCGCGCGCCTACCACGCGGGCATGAGCGCCGAGGAGCGCGTCGCCGTCCAGGACTGGTGGGGCGCGTCCGACCGCGGCGTCGTCGTGGCCACGATCGCGTTCGGGATGGGCATCGACAAGGCCGACGTCCGCTTCGTCTACCACTACAACCTTCCGAAGGGCCTCGAGTCGTACTCGCAGGAGATCGGGCGGGCGGGGCGCGACGGCGCCGAGTCGGTCTGCGAGCTGCTCGCGTGCCGCGACGACGTGCCGGCGCTCGAGAACTTCGCCTACGGGGACACGCCGTCCCGGGCCTCGTTGGCCGCCCTGTTCGACGAGGTCTTCGCGCACCCGGAGGGGGCGGTCTTCTCGGTGTCCGAGTACGAGCTGTCCGGCCCGCTACGACATCCGGCCGCTCGTGCTCAAGACCGTCCTGACGTATCTCGAGCTCGAGGGCCTGCTCCGCCAGGGCACGCCGTACTACGCCGGCTACCGGCTTCGGCCGCTCGTGGGCACGCTCGACGAGGTCGCGGCCGGCTTCGACGCCGCGCGCGCCGACTTCCTGCGGCGGGTGATCGGCACGGGCAAGGAAGGCCGGACGTGGACGACGCTGTCGCCCGACGAAGCCGCCGCCGAGCTCGGCGAGGACCGCGCGCCGCATCGTCGCGGCGCTCGGCTACCTCGAGCAGCAGGGCATGGTCGAGCTGAAGGCGGCGGACGTGCGCCAGCGCTACACGCTGCTGGCCCAGCCGCCGTCGATCGAGCGGTTGCTCGAGACGATCGGCGAGCGCCTCGAGCGCCGTGAGGCGGGCGAGACGGCGCGCATTCAGCGCGTGCTCGACCTCGTGGAGCACGACGGCTGTCAGGTGCAGGCGCTCGTGGCCTACTTCGGCGAGGAGCTTGCCGACCCGTGCGGGCACTGCAGCTACTGCATCGACGGACGGCGCCAGGAGGTGCCGCCGGCCTCGCCGCGGCCGCCGATCGACGACGCTCGTCGAGCGCGGCGAGCTCGCCTCGCTCACGGGCGAGCACCCCGAGGCACTCGGCGAGCCGAGGCAACTCGCGCGCTACCTCTGCGGGATCAGCAGCCCCGCCACGACGAAGGCGCGGCTGACCCGGGAGCCGCTCTTCGGGTCGCTCGAGGGCCACCGCTTCGCGGATGTGCTCGCCTGGTGCCGGGCGCTGTCCTAGGATCCTGCCTTCACCGCAAGCAGAGCCCCCCGGATGCGCCGCCGTCGTCAGATCGTCCAGCCCGTGAAGCACGAGGGTGCCGAGCCTTGGCTCGCGCTCGACGCGGCCCTGAAGACACGGCTGCGCGAGGCGCTCGAGGGCGAGCGGCTCGTGACCGAGGCCGAGGTGCGGCGGTTCTCGGACGAGGGGCGCGCCTGCACGCTGATGCTGCGCGCGGAGCTCGACCGCGGAGAGGAGAACCTGCGCGCGCTCGACGGCGATCCGGCGAGCTCCCTGGTCGAGATCGCGGCGACGTTCCGCGACGTGAGCGACCTGCGGCGCGACCTCGGGGAGCTGGAGACGATGCTGGCCGCGCTGCACGAGCGTGCGCGTGCCTCGCGGGCGGCCTGGCTCACGGCATCCGCCCGCTCGGCGCCGCGCGTCGGTTGACCGAGCAGGCCTAGCGCTCTAGCGTCCTGGGCGAGGCGGAGCGCTTGACCGACCGGGCACACTCGTCGGAAGAGCAGGACGTCGCCTCGCGCTCGGCGTCAAGCGCGATGGCGACACCTGCGCTTTCCGCCATGGCCGGATCCGTCCTCGCTCTGCAGCGGATGGTCGGCAACGCGGCCGTGGGCCGCCTGCTGGCGCGCGAGGTCGGGCACGTCTCGCCGGGCCCGTCGCTGACAACGACCGAAAGGGATCGTCAGCTCGGACAGCTCGAGCGATCGGTCCAGCAGGTCCTGCACCGCTACGGGCGGATGCGGGTCGCGCGTCCCGCGGGCGGCTGGCGTACCTACCAGGCCGACACGGAGTACATCGACTTCGACTGGACGGCCTTGCTCTTCGTCCTCCATCGCACGAACAGCGAGCAAGGCGCCGCCGACTACCTGACCGTGCTCCGCTCCCTGATGATCCCGGCGCTCCGATATGCGGGCACGGAGTCCGAGACGCGGCCGAACGCCCGGCAACCTGCCGAATCTCGATCCGCTCACCGCGGGCATGTGGATCCGCAATCCGCCGCCGTCGATCACCGGCGACGCCGGCCGACGCCGGACGTACGACGAGTTGACCAGGGGCACCGAGGCGTACCTCACGGAGTCCGCGAGCCGCGCGCGCATGGCCAACATCACGGACCTGAGCGTCCCGGGCCGCCGCGACCAGGACTTCGCGTTCCTCATGGGCGGCGCCGAGCGCGGGAACGCGCGCAATCAGTTCTACCGCACGGCCGGCGAGTTCTACCGCGGCAAGGTCGGGCGCGATCACGTCGAGACCCGCGGGAGCCTCGAGGAGGTGCTCGACTGGATCCGCCAGCGCGCCGCGCGGCACCGCCGCCGAAACGAGCCGGTGCCGATGCTCGGCACGATCTACATCGTCTCCCACGCCAACCGCGCGGGGTTCCTGAGCTGCCGGATGACGAGGCGCGGGCCGGCCGGCTTCTACGGGTTCGAGCTGGCAGCGGCCGTCACACCGGCGGGCTACGACCGGGGAGACGGGCGGGTCGAGCGTCTGGAGCCGCTTGGGCCGAACGAGGGCGTCGACTTCTGGACACGGGTCTTCATCCGCGGCTGCGACGTCGGTCGCGACACCGAGATGCTCAACGCCGTACGCGACGCGTTCGGCGGCTCGGTCCTGGTCCACGCGCCCAAGGAGGCGCAGTACTACGGGCCCGTCGAGGCGACCGGGCGCGGGGCGGTGGGGGAGGGCCTCGCCGACACGTACTGGCTCGAGTTCCCTGCCCGCGAGCGGGTCAATGACCGGGATCTCGCCGGCCGGCTCGCCGCCAAGTACGGGAACATGCCGGAGGCGCGTTTCCTCGAGTGGATCCGCCGCGGCCGCCAGCGGAACGAGTTCACGGTCAGTGTCAGCGATTACAACGAAACCTGGGGCCCGATGGAGGTCAGCTACCCGAGCGCGCGGGACGTGCCGCGCGACGACGCGTCCCAGGAGCAGGCGATCCGCGGCGTCATCCAGGGCGACGCCAACCTGCGGCGGATGGTGCGGTTCGAGGAGTGTTCGTGGAACATCAGGCGCGTCGGCAGCCGGCTCGTCGGAACGGGCATCCGCAGGCACTTCGCCATCCACGTCACGCGCCGAGACGCCCAGGGGCGACTCCAGCAATACACCCTGCGCGACCGTTCGGTGTACGGGATCGACGTCGAGCCCGTGAGCCGGCGGATGACGTCTGTGCCCTGGTAGCTACTCGCAGCCGACGCCGTTGCCGTTCCCGTCGAAGCCGTGTGGGTCGGCGCCGCGGACGGCGAAGCGGGAGTAGGCCACATCGGCGCAGCCGAGGTCGGGTGGAGGCGGCAGGAGGCAACGCCAGGGTAGGACGGGTCGCAGTTGGAGCGCTGCACGGCGCAGCCGGTCCAGACGTTGGGGGGTGCGCCGGCGACCGATTGCCTCGGTGTTGCGTTACACGCTCGCGGATGAGCGCCATCCCCCCGCATCGCCCGGGTGGGTCAGGGGCGACCTCGTTCCTCGTCGCGATCCAGCGTTGGAGGTCCGCGTATCCCTATGCGGGCCGGATCTCGAGCGTCACTGGAGCGGCCCGCGGAAGGCGATCGTCTCAGCGCACGGCTCGAAGCCGAGCCGCGTTCCGTAGACGACGCCGATATGCCCGCTGCGCCCCCACGCGATCACCGTCTCTACGTTTGCCCGCTTGGCCGCCGCCAGCTGGGCGCGGAGCAGCGTTGTCGCGACTCCCATTCGCCGCCACTCGGGCAGCACCGCCGCGATCCGGTGCTCAGCAGTGAGCCCGTCCGGGCGCCGGATCAGCGTCGCGAACCCGATCACCTCGTCCCCGGCGAGCGCGACGGGTGACATGTCGAGCGCGATGCCCGCGCTTCCGAGCTGGTAGAGCTGCCACTCGTGGAGGCTCCTGGCCTGACTGGCCTGGTATCCACCCATCTCCGGGAAGGTCACCTCGGCGACCCGGTACATCCCCGGTACGAGGTCGGGTCGATCCGCGACCATCGCCAGCTCGACGCCCGGCGGCGGCAACCGCTCCGCGGCGTCGAACGCATCGAGCTCGAGCTCGTACTTCGCCGCGCGTCCGGTGGCGGTGAATCCACGCCGCTCGAGGAACGCGATCGAGTAGTCGTCGTGTGCGCGCGACTCGCACTCGAGCCCCTCCTTGCCGAGCCGCCGGACGCGGTCGGAGAGGTTCTGCAGCAACGCGGCCCCGACGCCGCGGCCGCGGCGGCCTTTCCGCACCGTCACTTCGACGTAGGGATGGCTCGACTCGAGCGAGCTGGGATCGCCGGCGAGCATGCCGGTGCCGACGACCTCGCCGTTCTCGTAGGCCAGCAGGTCGACGTGTTCGAGCTCGCTGGCCCGGACGAGCGCCATCATCTGCACCGAGTCGGGGTCGTCGGGCAGCACCTCGTTGCGTGCCTCGACCCAGCGCTCGAGCTCCGCGTAGCCGGAGACGGTCCGGATCTCGACCGTCACTGCAGCGGCCCCTGGAAGTCGATGCTCGCGCCCTGCGCCTCGTAGCCCAGCGACTCGTAGAGCGCGTGGTGCTGCCAGGGGCGCGCCCAGGCGAACAGTCGCTCGACGCCTGCGCGTTTCGCCGCTGCGATCTGGGCCCTCGTGAGCGCGGCGCCGACTCCCCGTTCCTGCCAGGCGGGCAGGACGGTCAGCACACGATGGGCTCCCGTCCGCTCCTCGGCGAACTCGACGAAGGTCGTGTAGCCGATCACCTCGCCCTCCGCGAGCGCGATCGCCGTCAAATCCAGGCGGATGCGGGGGTCGCCGAGCTCGTAGACCTGCCAGGCCTGGAAGCTTCCCGTTTGGTCGCGCTCGGTCGCCCGCGCGAGCGAGAACAGCGCCTCGAGCAGGTCGGGCCGATGGGCCAGCCAGGTGAGCTCCACCCCCTCCGGCGGATCCGGCTCGACGGGCGCCTCCCCGTCGAGCTCGAGGGAGAGCTGGGTCCAGCGATCGACCTCCACGAAGCCGCGGCGCTCGAGATACGCAAGTGAGTAGGCGTCGTCGGAGCGCGCCTCGACCTGCAGGCCCTCCTTGCCGAGACGCCGAACGCGGGCCGAGAACTCCTTCAGCAGCGCGGTCCCCACACCGCGCCCTCGGTAGCGGGCAGGGACCATCACCTCGACGTACGGGTGGCTGGACCGCAACGTGCCGTCGTCTCCGGCCAGCAGGCCCATGCCGACGACCTCGTCCTCGTCGTAGGCGATCAGGTCGACGCGGTTCTCCTGGCTGGCCCGCAGGAGCACCTTGAGGGCCACCGTGTCCGTGTCGTCGGGGACGACCTCGTTCCGTGCCGCAACCCAGCGCTCGAGCTCCTCGTACCCCGAGACCACCTTGATCTCGATCGCCATCTCGCTGCGAGCATCGCGCGCGAGGCGCGTCCGGTCAACGCTCGGACTTGCTCGTGGCGAGCTCCTGCTCGAGCTCGTCGAGCGCCGCACGCAGGATCGCGATTCGCTCGGCAACCGGTGCCGGCGGGCCTTCGCCCGCTCCGATCCCGAGCGCCTTCCGCCGTTCGAGCTCGCGCGCTTCCTCCATCGAGTTGAGCACGATCCCGATCAGCACGTTGAGCACGATGAACGCGGCCACGAGCGCGAAGCTGACGAAGAAGATCCACGACCACTGGTGGACATCCATCGCGCGCTCCATGTAGACGGGGAAGTTCTCCAGCGTCAGCAGGACGAACATGCTGAGCATCGCGGTCCCGATGTTGCCCCAGTCCTGCGGGATCTCCTCGCCGAACAGGAGCCAGCCGACCATCCCGTAGACGAACAGGATCAGCGTCGTCAGCAGCCCCATGCTCAGCAGCGGCGGCAGCGAGCGGATCACGCCGGAGATCAGGACGCGGACGTCGGGCAGCAGCCGTACGACGCGCACGACCCGCGCGAGCCGGACGAGGCGCAGCAGGGTGGAGCTGTCCCGGACGCCCGGGATGAACGCGGCCGTGATGACGACGAAGTCGAAGATGTTCCAGCCGCTCCGGAAGAAGTCCTGCGGGCGTCGCCCATAGGACGCGATGCGCAGGGTGAGCTCGACGACGAAGACCGCGAGGCAGAGGGCGTTCAGGAGGTCGAGCGTGTCGCCGTAGCGGTCGACCACGCCGTGGTAGGTCTGCAGCCCGAGGACGACCGCGTTGGCGACGATGACCGCGATGATCGTCGTGTTGAAGGCGGCCGAGTCTACGAGTCGCTGGAGCGGGCGCACGCGCACGGGCCGGTTCTTACGCGCGGTCGGCGGCTTCGAGCGGTTCGCGGCCGCCGCGCAGCGTGCGGACGAGCGCGGAGGTGGCCACGATCACGAGGGACGCGACTGCGGCGGTGATCACGCCGTTCGAGGCGAGCAGCACCGCCGCGGCCGCGAATCCCACGACCATCCGGGTCGGCGCCGGCGCGATCACCGGCCGCGGCAGGCCTCCCGCGAGCAATGCGGTCGCAGCGGCGCCGAAGCAGATCGTGAGCGCCCCGACGATGCAGTCGACGACGTAGTGGTTCGCGGTCCCGAGGATGACCACGAAGACGAGGAAGGGGTAGAGGACTGTCAGGCGGGCGAGCCACGACCGCGGCCAGAGCCAGAGCGAGCCGGCGGCGATCAGGAACGCGTAGCCGAAATGCTGGCTCGTGATCGCGGCGGTCGAGTTCTGGAGGAGCTCGGCGGTCGTGGCCGAGAGTTGCCCCTCGGCCGGCGGGCCTGCGCTCCCGAGCTCGGGGATCCAGCGGGGAGGCGCGACCGGGATCAACCCGATCAGCAGCACGGAGGGGACGAACGAGAGGAAGAGGGTGAGGCGGATCAGCGGGTAGCGCGCGGGCGCGGCGAGCCGGGCGACGGCGAGGAAGCCGATGAGCAGCGGCAGGTGGATGTGCTCGTAGGCGAAGAGGAGGAACCCGCGTGCGCCGTGTACGGCGTCGAGCAGCCACGCCTCCGCGTCGATGTGCAGGGACCGCTCGACGCTGAGGAGCGTTCGAGCGTGCTCCATCGAGAGCGACACCGAGCCCTCGAGTGGGATGCGCACCGCCTGCCACGTCAGGAGCAAGCCGACGATCAGGAGCAGGTCGACCTCAAGACGCGCCGGGGAAAGCAGGCGGCGCCGCAGCGCTTCGAGTCGTTGCATGCAGGCGCGATGCTACGCGACGGACGTTGTCACACAGTCGGTACAGAGTCGTGACGGTCCCGCGCGCCGGCGGCTGCTTCGATGAACGCCATGGAGATCCGCACGCCCCCGCCCACCGTTCGGCAGGTCTACGCGCTCGCTGCCGCCCTCTGCGAGCGCATGGGCGAGGAGTTCCCACCGACGCGCGAGGCGGCGTCCGAGACCATCGAGCGGTTGCGGATCGAGAACGGCCACCCGGCGCCGGCGCTCGACGATGCGGCTTCGGTCGACCCCGCTCCGCGAGAGAGGAGGCGTCGCACGAGAGCCCGGCGAACATAAATCCCTCGTGGAACTGACCTCCGTGCGGCGGCTGTTCCTGATCGCGCTCGTCGCGTCGATGTGCGCGACGGCGGCGCTTGCCGTCGGGATCCTGCTCTTCAGCGAGTTCGACGACACGTCGGTCCGCATCCTCGGCACGACCGGCGCACTGGCGTTCTTCAGCCTGCTCGCGCTCCCGGCCGGCGTGCTGCTCGATCGTGGCCTGGCCTCGCCGCTCGGCTGGATCGCGCTCGGCCTGTCGGCCGTCGGGCTCGTGCTGGTGCTCGTCCTGCTCTGGATGGACTGGGACGACTCGCCCGAGGCGCTGCTCAAGTCGACGCTGACCGTCTCGGTCTTCGCCGCCGCGGCCGCGCAGGCGTGCGCGACGACGTCCCGTCTCCGGGAGGACGACCCGCGGTCCGTGCGCTGGATGTACATCGCAGGCCTGGCGGCGAGCGCGGCGCTGGCCGCGATGGCCTCGGCCGCGGCCTGGGCGGAGATCGACGACTCCGGCTTCTACCGGGTGCTCGGCGCGCTCGCGGTGGTCGTCGTCCTGGTCACGTTGCTCCAGCCGATCCTGCGCAAGACGACGGCTCCCCGAATGCCGCCAACGGGAGGCTTCCGCCTGCGCCTGACCCTGGACGACGGACGGGAGCTCGAGCGGGAGAACAGCGGCGAGGACTTCGCGGACGCCGTCGCGAACGCCGTTCGCCGGGCAGAGCGGGATGGCTCGCGCGTGCGGAGGATCGAGCGCCTGGAGCCCGGCCCGGGGCCATCCTGAGGCCCTCCTACAATGGCCTTCCCGTGCCCTCCGACTTCGTCCATCTCCACGTCCACAGCGAATACTCGATCCTCGACGGCGCCTGCCGGATTCCGGCGCTCGCCGCCCGCGCGGCCGAGTTCGAGATGCCCGCGGTCGGGCTCACCGACCACGGCTCGCTGGCGGGTGCGGTCGAGCTCTACCGTGAGGCGGCGAAGCAGGGCGTCAAGCCGCTCATCGGCTGCGAGGTGTACGTCTGTGACGACCGGCTCGCGCAGACGAAGGGCTACGCGCACCTGACGCTCCTGGCCGAGTCCAACGAGGGCTACGGCAACCTGATCAAGCTCTCGTCGGCGGGCTACACCGAGGGCTACTACTACAAGCCGCGCGTCGACTGGGAGCTGCTCGAGACGCATGGGAAGGGGCTCGTCGCGTTGTCGGGATGCCTCTCGGGCCGCGTCGCCAGGGCGCTCGAGGAGAACCGCGCCAAGGACGCCCAGGCCGAGCTCGACCGGCTCGTGCAGGTCTTCGGCCGCGACTCGGTCTACGTGGAGATCCAGAACGCCGGTCTCGCCGAGCAGGCGCGCATCAACCCGTTCCTGGTCGAGCTCGCGCGCGACGCGAATTTGCCGCTCGTCGCCACCGGCGACGTCCACTACCTCATGCACGAGGACGCGCGTGCACACGAGGCGCTGCTCTGCGTCCAGTCCGGCGACTCGCTCAAGAACCCGAACCGCTGGAAGTTCGACACCGACCAGTTCTATTTCAAGACTCCGGCCGAGATGGCCGCCGACTTCGCCGACCAGCCCGAGGCCGTGCGTCGGACGCTCGAGGTCGCCGAGCGGCTCAACGTCCAGATCGAGCTCGGCGTCCTCCGCCTGCCGAAGTTCCCCGTCCCCGACGGCCGCGAAGCGTTCGACTACCTCGTGGAGCTGTGCGAGAAGGGGCTCGAGAAGCGCTACGGCAAGGTCACGCCCGAGCTCACCGAGCGGCTCCAGTTCGAGCTCAAGACGATCCGCGAGATGGGCTTCGCGGACTACTTCCTCATCGTCTGGGACTTCATCGCCTTCGCGAAGCGGAACGGCGTCAGCGTCGGGCCCGGCCGCGGCAGCGCCGCCGGCAGCCTGGCCGCCTATTGCCTCGAGATCACGGACGTCGACCCGATGCACTACGGCCTCCTGTTCGAGCGCTTCCTCAACCCGGGCCGCAAGTCGATGCCCGACATGGACATCGACTTCGCCGTCGCCGGGCGCGACCGCGTCATCAACTACGTGGCCGACAAGTACGGGCGCGACCGCGTCGCCCAGATCATCACCTTCTCGACCATGATGGCCCGCGCCGCCGTGCGCGACGCCGGCCGCGTGCTCGAGATTCCGTACGGGACGGTCGACAAGGTCGCGAAGCTGATCCCGGAAGGGCCGAAGGTCTACCTCGACGACTGCCTCAAGCCCAGCGGTGAGCTCCGCAAGGCCTACGACGCCGACCCGCTCGTGAAGGAGATCGTCGACCTGGCGAAGCCGCTCGAAGGCCTCGTCCGGGCCGACTCGATCCACGCGGCCGCGGTCGTGATCGGCGACCGGCCGCTCACCGAGTACGTGCCGCTGCAGCAGAAGGGCGCCGACCAGGAGGTCGTGACGCAGTTCCCGATGGGCGACGTCGAGGCGCTCGGGCTGCTGAAGATGGACTTCCTGGGCCTGCGCAACCTCGACGTCATCGACAAGGCGGTCGCGCTCGTCGACGGTGTCGACCTGCAGAAGATCCCACTCGACGATCGCAAGACCTACGAGATGCTGGCTCGCGGCGAGGCGGCCGGCGTCTTCCAGTTCGAGTCGTCGGGCATGCGCGAGGCGCTCAAGCAGGTGCGGCCGACCGAGTTCGAGGACCTGATCGCTCTGGTGGCGCTCTACCGGCCGGGCCCGATGGCGTACATCCCGGTCTATGCGAAGCGGAAGAACGGGGCGGAGGCGGTCACGTTCGTCGACAAGCGCCTAGAGCCGATCACCAGCCCCACGTACGGCATCTGCATCTACCAGGAGCAGTACATGGAGATCGCCAAGGAGCTGGCCGGCTTCTCACCCGCCGAGGCCGACGACCTCCGCAAGGCGATCAGCAAGAAGATCCACGCGCTGATGGCGTCGCTCAAGGAGAAGTTCCTCGAGGGCGCCGCGGCGAACGGCCTCGCGCTCGAGGTCGCCAAGCAGCTCTGGGACGACATGGAGAAGGCGCAGGACTACTCGTTCAACAAGTCCCACGCCGCCTGCTACGCGCTGATCGCCTACCGCACCGCCTACCTGCGCGCGAACCACCCGCACGAGTACATGGCCGCGCTGATCTCGTCCGTGATGAACACGAAGGACAAGGTGCCCTTCTACGTCAACGCGTGCCACGAGATGGGCATCGAGGTCGAGCCGCCCGACGTCAACTGCTCGCGGACGGACTTCGCGGTGGTGGAGGGCAAGATCCGCTTCGGCCTCAACGCCGTCAAGAACGTGGGGGAGGGCGCGGCGCGCGCGATCATCGCGGCGCGCGAGGAGGGCGGCGAGTTCGCCTCGATCTGGGACTTCACCGAGCGCGTCGACCCGGCGGTCGCCAACAAGCGGGCGCTCGAGTCGCTCGTCAAGTGCGGCGCCCTCGACTCGACCGGCGCCTCCCGCACCGCCATGCTCACCGCGCTCGAGGACGCGCTCAGCTGGGGTCAGCGCCACCTCGCCGACCGCCTCTCGGGCCAGGGCTCGATCTTCGAAGTGCTGGGCGTCGAGACGGACGAGGCCGCCCCGAAGCACCACCCGACACTCCCGTCGATCGCCGACGACAAGACCGAGCGGCTGCGCTGGGAGAAGGAGACGCTCGGGCTCTACGTCTCGGAGCACCCGCTCGAAGGGATCCGCGACCAGCTCAGGCGCAAGACCGACTGCGGGTTGGCCGAGGTCGAGCGCCGCCGCGACGGCGAGGTGGTCACCGTCGGCGGCATCGTCGGCGCGATCAAGCAGCTGACGACGAAGAAGGGCGACCCGATGGTCTTCATGCGCCTCGACGACGTCACCGGGGGCGCCGAGGTGGTGGTCTTCAACTCCGTCTACGCGGCCGCGCGCGAGCTGATCGAGGCCGACCGCGTGCTCGTCGTGAAGGGCCGCGTCGACCACAAGCAGGAGGGCGAGACGAAGCTGCTCGCGATCGAGGTGTCGCCGTTCGAGGCGATCCCCGAGAGGCGTGAGGTGCGCCTGCGGGTCGACGCGCAGCTGGCGAAGGCGGGCGTGATCAGGGAGCTCGCGTCGGTGATCAGGGAGTTCCCGGGCGACGCGCCCGTCTACGTCGAGCTCGACACCTCGATCGGCCCGCGGCGGCTGGAGCTGGGGCCGAGCTTCTGCGTGGCGCCCTCACCCGATTTCTTCGCCGAGGTGAAGCATCTGCTCGGCGAGGCCGCCCTGGCCTGATCGATTGGGACTGCCCGGCGCCCGTCGGGGCGCCGGGCAGTCGCCTGGCTCTACGGCAGGATCCGCAGGAGCGCGAATTCGTCCGTAAAGCCGTTGACGGTGTCGCCCGCGGCCACGATCCTGCCGTCGGGCTGGATGGCCACGTCCTGTCCGAGTTCCCCGCTCCCGTGGAAGTCGGCGGTCAGGATCCCGGCCGTGCCGAAGCTCCCGTCGAGCGTGCCGTCGCTCGTGTAGCGGGTGAGCGTGAAGTCGCCGAACGTGTCGCTCGTGTTCCGCCCGACCAGAACGATCCTGCCGTCGGCCTGGACGGCGACGTCCTCGGCGAAGTCGTCCCCGAAGTCGATGTCTCCCGAGACGTCGGTCGTCACGAGGTGGTCGCTGAGCGCGCCTCCGAACGTCGGATCGAGCGTGCCGTCCGCCTCGTAGCGGGTGACCGCGAAGTCGGACGTGTCCCCGTGGGACCTCGAGCGCCCGGCGGCGACGATCCGGCCGTCCGCCTGGATAGTGATGCCCCGGATCCCCTCCGAGCTGCCGAAGTCGGTGACGACCATGCCGCCGGCGAAGCTCGCGTCGAGGCTCTTGCCGTCGGGCTCGTAGCGGACGAGGGCGAAGTCGTCGCCGAACTCGACTTCTCCTGCCAGCACGATGCGGCCGTCGGGCTGCACGGCCACGTCCTGTCCGAGGTCGGTGTCGCTCCCGAGGTCGGTCCTGACCTTGCCTTGGTCGCCGAAGTCGGTGTCGAGAGTCCCGTCGTCGCGGAACCGGGCGACGGCGAAGTCGTTCTCGAATCCGAGCCCGACCCCCCTCGGTGTGTGGGCGTGTCCGGCCACGACGATCTTGCCGTCGGGCTGGATCGCGACCGAGTTCGCGACGTCGGCGCCCGACTCGGGAAGGCCGTCGCCGGAAATGTCGACGCCGAAGTCGGTCGTGACCGTGCCGTCGCCGCCGAACGTGTCGTCGGGCGTGCCGTCCGGGAGGTAGCGGGCGATCGCGAAGTCGGTGAAGTTCGTGCCGGTGCCAACTGCGCCCTTCCCGACGACAACGATCCTGTTCTCGGAGTCGATCGCGACGTCGAAGCCCGCGTCGCCGGCGCCGAAGCTCGTGGTCAGGAACCCGTCACCGCCGCCGAAACTCCCGTCCGGGAAGCCGTTCGACAGGTGGCGGGCGACGATGAAGTCGCCCGTCTTCGTCCCCGCGGTGACGATCGCCCCGTCGGGCTGGATCGCCACGGCCGCCGCCTCGCCCGTCGGCCCCGAGACCTTGCCCTGGTCGCCGAAGCTGGGGTCGAGGCCCGCCGGCGGTGGTGGGGTGACGCAGTCGACGGCGATGTCGGTGACGTCGGCGCCGTCGATCTCGCCGCTGCCGTTCGTGACCGTGCAGACCTGGCTCGGATTCGACGGCTGCGTGGACACGGCGACGTCGTAGGGCGCCCCGTCCGCCTTCGCGATCGGGACCTCGAACGGGCCGTTCGCGTCCACCGCAAACGGCGGGCCCAGGTCGGTCAGCATGAGGCCCGAGCCCTCCAGGCCGCTGACGGTTCCGCCGACGGTGAAGCTCTCCGGCTCGACCACGGTGTCGTCGTCGATGATCGTCAGCTCCGCCTCGCTCTGTTCTCCGAGCTCGGCGCACTGCGGGTTCGGAGAGCGTCACGTTCAGGGTCTCCGAGGACCTCAGGATCGAGGTCGTGCAGGATCGGGATCTCGACGAGCCGCGGTGAGGAGTCGCCGTCCGCGAAGGTCGACGATCAGTTGCTGACCTCGGAGTAGTCGACGCCGGCGTCGGCTGAGCCGGCGCTCGTCGTGAGCGCGGCGCTCGACCGCGCCGACGCTGCCGCCCGTGAGCGACTGACGACGACTTCCGGCTGAGCGTCCGGGCCACTCGCCGATCGCGTAGTCCGGAGCGTCGAACTGCAGGGTTCCGCCCGCCGGGTCGGCGCCGCCCGGGCAGCTCGCGGGCACCGGCGCCTCGAGCGGAGGTTCCGGGAACGGTGGCTCGCCGCGCGGCCGGACGCCGCTCGTCTCGTGCAGGCCGAGCCTACGCTGCGGATCGCGGATGGACGCCTCGACGGCCGACTCGCGGCCCCGAATGTCGAGCGCGCTTGCCCGCATGAACACGTGCACGCCGTACAGCTCTCCCTCGTCGAGCGAGGAGATGTCGAGGTTCATGCGCACCGGCTGCGCGAGCTCGAAGAACGCTGTTCCAGGGGTGGTGTCGGGCTGGACGAAGTCGTCGTCGTCCCACAGCGGCGAGGGCGAGCCCGCGGACGTGAACGCGCGACCGACCAGGTCCGTTGAATGCCCCTTGAGCCGTGCCATCCCGGCGGTCTCGAAGAAGTGGCCCTCGGCCGTGTACGCCCTCGCGTCGAACTCGACCGTCGCCTGGAGCAGCGCGCACCCCAGGTCGGGAGTGCACTCCCCCGGGAGAAGCCCGCCGTTGGCGTCGATCGCGTGCATCAGCGCCTTGGAGATGACGATCTCGTGGGTGGCGTCGCCACGCTGCTTCTGGAACGCCTGGTCCTGCTCGAGCGCCGAGAAGCCGCCGAGCGGACTTCCGTTCGTGAGCCGGTCGCCGATCGGAGCCTGGGCGAAGACCTCGAAGGTCTTCCCGCTCGCTGTCGAGGAGATGCGACCCGTGGCGATGCCGTCGAAGTCCGGCGGGACGTCGAACGTGAGCGGACCATGGTCGAAGAACTCCTGGAGCAGGCCGCCTTGCTGGACGCCGCTCGTCCACGGTGAGCGAAGGCTCGTTGGCCCGGAACTCACCGAACGACCAGAATCGCACGGGGCGATCGTCCTGCGGTTGGCCCTGGCCGGTCGCTCCTCCGGCAAAGGCCGAAAGCATCGCGGCCGACGCTGACGAGCAGGAAGCAAGGCTTTGATGAGTCGTTTTCAACATGGCTTCATTCCCTCCGTGCCTAGTGGTAGTTCGGATTTCGAAGCTCGGCGGGAGGGCACGTCGGCGCTCTAGCTGGAAACCCCTACGGAGCGTCGGCGGAAGCCCTACGATCCGGTCCTGGTGATCTCTGCCTAGCGAGCTCGAAGGCCTCTGGAGCCCGGAGCACCCCTACCTGAACACCGCCAGCTACGGCCTGCCGCCCGGCCCGGCCTACGAGGCGCTGCAGCAGGCGCTCGACGAGTGGCGGCACGGCCGCACGAGCTGGGAGGGGTGGACCGAGTCGGTCGGCCGCGCGCGGGCGAGCTTCGCCCGGCTCGTCGGCTGCCGCACCGACGGACGTGGCCGCCGGCGCCACGGTGTCCGAGCTCGTCGGGCTCGTGGCGGCCTCGCTGCCGGACCGTGCCCGAGTGCTCGCCCCGGACGTCGAGTTCACGTCGAACCTCTTCCCCTGGCTCGCGCAGGGCCACCGCGGCGTCGAGGTGCGCACGACGCCGCTGCACCGGCTCGCGGACGGAGTCGACGGGAACACCACGCTCGTGGCAGTCAGCGCCGTCCAGTCGTCGAACGGCGCCGTCGCCGACCTCGACGCCGTCGCGGAGGCCGCATCCGCGAGCGGCGCGATGGTGCTCGTCGACGCGACCCAGGGCTGCGGCTGGCTCCCGCTCGATGCGAGCCGCTTCGACTTCCTCGTGACCCACACATACAAGTGGCTGATGTCCCCGCGCGGCGCGGCGCTGATGGCCGTGCGACCGGAGCGGCTCGAGGCGCTGACGCCCGTCCACGCCGGTTGGTGGGCCGGCGCGAGCCCGCCCGCTGACTACTACGGACCGCCGCTCCGCCTGGCAGAGACCGCGCGACGGCTCGACACCTCGCCCGCGTGGTTCTCCTGGGTCGGCACCGCGCCGGCGCTCGAGCTGGTGGAGCGCATCGGCGTCGAGCGAATCTACGAGCACGACTTGGCGCTCGCGAACCGCTTCCGTGCGGGCATGGGGCTCGGGCCGAGCGACACGGCGATCGTGTCAGTGGACGTGGAGGGTGCGGCGGAGAAGCTCGAACGCGCCGGGATCCGGGCCGCGGTGCGCGCCGGCGGCCTCCGCCTCTCCTTCCATCTCTACAACACGTCCGCCGACGTGGACGCGGCGCTCGACGCGCTCGCGTAGCTAGCCGGGGACGCGCCTTCCGAGCTCGACAGGAACCTCGTAGCAGGTCACGGACTGCACCTCTCCGTCGACCGCCCTTAACGCGCGTTGCCGCAGCGTGGCGGCCCGCACCTCAGAGGTATCGACCGCGGCGCGGCTCTCCCAGATCGTGAGCGTCATCAGCGTCCCCTCGTCGTGATCGACGAGCACGTAGCCCTCCTCGAAGCCGTCGAGCTCTGACAGCTCGCGACCGGCCTCGCGGAAGCTCTCCACGGCATAGTCGAGGCGTTCGGGCTCGATCGCGTACCGGGCGAGGCGCGCGTGCACGTGGGAACCCTAACCCGCGAGCCGGTGTACAAGACGCAAAGTGGTGAGCCGACCACTGACGGAATCCGATCTCGTCGAGCGTGCCCGGGCCGGGGACGCTCAGGCATACGAGGCGCTCGTACGAGAGCACCAGGGCATTGCATTCAGGACCGCGTACCTCATCACGGGCTCGGCGGCCGACGCCGAGGAATCGGCCCAGGACGGGTTCGTCAAGGCGTATCGGGCCCTGGGCCGCTTCCGGACGGGCGCGCCCTTTCGTCCGTGGGTGCTCGAGATCGTGGCGAACGAGGCCCGCAACCGCAGGCGTTCCGCCGGGCGTCGAACGGCGTTGGCGGTGCGCGCGGCGGGCGAGGCTCCCTCGGGGGACGCGGCTCCGTCCCCCGAGGGCGAGCTGCTCGCCTCGGAGGAGCGCGCGAGCCTGCTCGAGGCAGTCAACCGGCTGCGTGAGGACGACCGGCTCGTGATCGGCTGCCGCTACTTCCTGGAGTTGTCCGAAGAGGAGACCGCCGGCGCGCTCCGCATCCGGCGCGGAACCGTCAAGTCGAGGCTCTCGCGCGCCCTGGAGCGATTGCGCGTCGAGCTGGGGGTGGAGGTATGAGCGAGCTCGAGCTGCAGCTGACGCGCCTGGGCCGGGAGCTGGACTTCCCGGCCGAACGGGACCTGACGAGTGCGGTCATGCGCCGGCTGGCCGAGCCCACGGGAAGCGGCCTGTGGAGCCGGCGCACGCTGGTCGTGGCGCTTGCCGCGCTCGTCGTCGGGGTGGCAGCGGTTATGGCGGTGCCGCCTGCGCGCAGCGCCGTCCTCGACTGGCTCGGCATCGGCAGCGCCGAGATCCGCTTCGTGGACGAGCTGCCGGAAGTCGAGACGGTCAGGCTCGAGCCCGGGCAGCGGGTGTCGCTCGCGCGCGCACACCAGCTCGAGCCGGGACTGCTCGAACCGCATGTCGACGGTCTCGGCGCACCCGACGCCGTCTTCGTGCAGGACCTCCAGCCGGGGACACCCGTCACCTACGTCTGGGGCGAGCTCGATCGGCCACGGCTGCTGCTGACCCAGGTGCGCGGGCGCACGCACTTCGAGAAGCTCGTTCTCGGCGGCGCGAAGGGCGTCGTCGGGAGCGAGGTGAACGGCGCGGACGCCGCGTGGATCAAGGGCGAGCACGTCCTCTTCTACGAGAGCGGCCGGACCGGCGGAGCGCTCCCGAGCCGCCTGGCGAAGAGCACGCTCGTGTGGTCGCGCGGCCCTGTGACGCTGCGGCTCGAGGGCGACATGACCAAGGAGGAGGCCGAGCGCATCGCGCGCACGGTGCGCTGAGGAACCGCGGGGGTCGCGCCGGTGTAGATGCGAAAACGACGAGAGGAGTTGCACCATGCGCACGCTGCTCTTGGGCCTGGTCGCGGTCGCGGCGCTCGCGCTCGCCGGCACGGCGTCCGCCGGCGGCTGGGCCACGGCGGGGGTCAACCAGCCGCCCGACGACCCCACGGCGGGGTCGACCTGGGACGCGAAGATCACCATCCTTCAGCACGGGCAGACGCCGCTGGCCGGTGTGTCCCCGACGCTGACGTTGATCGGGGAAGGCGGCAAGCGCGTGACCTTCCCCGCCAAGCCGACCGACGAGACGGGCGTGTACGCCGCGTCGGTGAAGTTCCCCTCGGCCGGCTCGTGGAGCTACGAGGTCTACGACGGTTTCACGCAGTACGGCGGCGCACAGCGGCACACGTTCGGAGCCATCGCCGTCGGCGCCGCCTCAGGGACGGGCTCGGGCTCGGACTTCCCGGCTGTGCAGGTGAGCCTGGGCGTGCTGCTCGCGCTCGGACTGGGGATCGCCCTGTTGGTCGGCATGCGGCGAATGCGGCCGCGGCCGGCGCCGCAGGTCTAGACGCCTCGTGATTGTGGGGCGCCCTCCGCGGCGTCCCCACAATCCTTACAAGTTTGAGCTCGCGTTTCTTTTCGATTTCACCCTTTGGGGGGAGATCCAGAGCGCGGCTCGAGCCGAACTAAGGGGCACATGGCGTCCATTGATCTCCAGATTCTCGAAGAGACCGAGTCCGAGCGGATCGAGCGGTGGCGCGCTGAGGAGCTCGAGCGGGCGGGGTACGAGCCGCGCTCGGCTGCCAAGATCGCTGTGCGGCACGACATCGATCTTCATCTGGCAGTCGATCTCCTGAGTCGCGGGTGCTCGCCCGACCTCGCGCTGCAAATCCTGCTCTAGCAACGCAGAGCACGAAGCAGGCGCGGGGGCGCGCGGGCAGAATCCCTGGCTCGTGACGCCGTTCGCATCGATCCCCTCGCCGCACTCAGGCGTCTTCGAGCTCGGCCCGCTGTCGCTCCACATGTACGGGCTGATGCTGCTGCTCGGGATCGCGGCGTGCATCGGGATCACGGGCCTACGCTGGACTCGGCGCGGGGGCGACTGGGACCTCGTGCTGCGCGTCGCGGTCTGGGGTGTCGCCTTCGGGATCGTCGGCGCCCGCCTCTACCACGTGGTCACGAGCTGGAACGAGGTCCCGGACGAGTGGTGGGGCGTCTTCGCCGTGTGGAAGGGCGGCCTCGGCGTGTGGGGCGGCATCCTGTTCGGCTGCATCGCCGGCGCCGTCGTCGTCAAGAAGTCGGGCGAGAGCGTTTGGGCTTTCATGGACGCCGTTGCGCCGGGCCTGCTGGTCGCCCAGGCGATCGGGCGCGTCGGCAACTGGTGGAATCAGGAGCTGTTCGGGAAGCCGACCGACCACTGGTGGGGGCTCGAGATCGACATCGAGCACCGTCCGCCCGACTTCGCCGATGCCGCCACCTTCCATCCGACATTTCTCTACGAGGGCCTCTGGAACCTCTTCGCCGCCGGCGTGCTCCTGCTCGTCGACCGCTTCTTCCGCATCCGCCCGCCTGCGCTGTTCGCGCTCTACGTCTCGCTCTACACGGCCTTCCGCATGTACGAGGAGACGCTCCGCATCGACAGCTCTCACGAGATCGCGGGCCAGCGCCTCAACTTCTGGGTCGCGCTCGTCCTGTTCGTGCTGTCGACGGCGTTCTTCGTCTGGTGGCAGATCATCCGGCCCTGGCGCGAACGGAGGCGTGCCACCCGCGAGCCTGCGGGCCGCGGGCCGGCGATGGCGATCCCCAAGAAGCGCGTCCGATCGCCCCGCTAGCGTCTCGAGCAGTGATCGTCGGGGAGCTCGAGCTCGACCTCGAAGCGTTCGAGGGGCCGTTCGACCTGTTGTTGACGCTCGTTCTCAAGGACGAGCTGCCGGCGGGAGACGTCGACGTGGCCGCGATCGTGGCCGAGTTCTGCGAGCGCCTGGCCGAGCGCGACACGGCCGATCTCGAGGCGTGCGGCGAGTTCCTCGTGCTCGTCGCGGCGCTCTTGGAGCTGAAGGTGCGGGCGCTCTTCGACCTCGGGGAGGGGGAGGACCTCCTCGAGCTCGACCCCGACGAGGCGGCCGAGGAGCTCGCCGCGCGGCTCGCCGAGTACCGACGGATTCGGGAGGCGGCGGCGTGGCTTGCGGAGCGGCTGGACGGGGAGCGATTCTTCCGCCTCGGTCCCTCCGCGTTCGCGCCGGAGTCGCCGCGGGGGCTCGCGCCCCAGGATCCCTCACGGCTCGCGGAGGCGTTGCGGGCGCTCGCCACCGAGCCGCCGCCGGTGTCGCTGTCGCACATGGCGCTGCGGTTCCCGCCGGTGTCGCAATTCCTGGAGCGGTTTCGCGCGCTTGCTGCGGCGCCGATCGCGCTTCGACTTCGACGGCGAGGTCGGCGCGCTGACCCGGGTCGAGCAGGCGGTTGCGTTCCTGGCGCTGCTCGAGCTGCGGAAGACCGGGGAGGTCACGCTCGAGCAGGCGGCGCCGTTTGCGCCGATCCGCGTGGGTGTCGGTGGCCCTCGTGAGGAGGTGAGCGCGTGGAGCGCACGCTCCGCCTGATCTCGTCCAATCCGGCCGACCGGCTGGCGCGGACGATCGAGGCGCTCCTCGTGGTCGCGAGCGCGCCGCTGTCCGTCGAGGAGCTGGCCGAGGCGGCCGGCGACGACGCCGAGCGCGTCGAGACGGCGCTCGCGCTGCTGAGCGAGCGCTATCGCGAGGGTCGCAGCGGGATCGTGCTGGAGCACGTCGCCGGCGGTTGGGGCTTCCGGGCCGCGCGCGAGGCGGCCGAGGCGTGTGCTCGGCTGTTCGAACGGCCGGTCGAGCGCGGGCTCTCAGCCGCCGCTCTCGAGACGCTCGCGATCGTCGCCTATCTCGGCCCGGTGACGCGTCCGGAGATCGCGCGCGTCCGCGGGGTGGCGGTGGATTCGGTCGTGGCCGGCCTGATCGAGCGAGGCCTCATCGCAGAGGCGGGCCGCGACGCGAACGGCGCGGGCGCCGTGCGCTACCGGACGACACCGCTGTTCGAGCGCGTCTTCGGGCTCGAATCGCTGTCCGCGCTCCCGCGGCTGGACGACCTCGGCGGCGGCGCCGACGAGATCCGCGAGCGCCTGGAAGCGGTCGCGGAGAAGCGCCCGGCCTGACGGGAGCCCACCGACTCCCCACCCCTTAGGGGAGGGGAGTGGCGGTCGGTTCCTCCCGCCACCCGCGGTCGAGCGTACCGCCGAACTTCGCACTCGTCTGTGACCGCTCCGCCACGGAAGCGACAATCTTTCCGTGCGCCTCAACGCCTACCTCGCCCGCGCCGGGGTCGCTTCGCGGCGCGGGGCGGACGAGCTGATCAAGGCCGGGCGCGTGCGCGTCAACGGCGAGCCCGGGCTGCTCAATACCTTCGTCGCGCAGGGAGACGCGGTCGAGCTGGACGGGCGGCCGCTCGCACCCCAACGGCTCGCGTACCTCCTTCTGCACAAGCCGGCCGGCGTCGTCACGACCGCGCGCGACCCGCACGGCCGACCGACGGTCGTCGAGCTCGTGCCGCCCGAGCCGAGGGTCGTGCCCGTCGGACGCCTCGACGCCGACACGACCGGCGCGCTCCTGCTCACCAACGACGGCGCGCTCGCGCACCGGCTCGCGCACCCGCGCTACGAGGTGGAGAAGGTCTACGAGGCCGAGGTCGAGGGAGCGCCCGACGACGCGGAGCTTCGCCGGCTCGAGCAGGGTGTCGACCTCGACGACGGCCGCACCGCACCGGCCCGAGCGCGCCGGCTCGGCCCCTCGCTCATCGAGCTCGCCGTCCACGAGGGCCGCAAGCACCAGGTCAAGCGGATGCTCGACGCGGTCGGCCATCCCGTCCGCCGCCTGCACCGCAGTCGCTACGGCGGGCTCGACCTCACCGGCCTCGAGCCCGGGGCCTGGCGCGAGCTGAGCGAGGCCGAGGTGGACGGTCTCCGCGCCTCTACTCGTACCAGGCCAGCACGGCCGTGATGACGTACAGGGCGACGAGGGCCCACCCCTCGAACGCGTACGCCTCACCGTCGCCCGTGATCTGCCACATCGCCAGCGCTGTCAACACGAGCGCGCCGATGTAGACGGGGCCGAGCACGAACGTCAGGCGGTGCTCGAAGAGCAGTGAGATGAGCACGAGCGCCGGGAACACGAAGACGGCGATTTGCGCCACGGAGTTCTTCACCACGGAGATCGCGAGGTCGCTCTGCCCTTTCGCGGCGAGCGTGACGCCGACGACGTTCTCGACCGCATTGCCGGCGATCGCGACGATCACGAGGCCCGTGAAGGCCTTGGAGATGCCGAGCGCCTCGACTGCCGGATCGAGCGCGTCGACGAACCAGTCGGACACGAGCGCGGCCGCGACGCCGGCGGCGGCGAGCAGCCCGACGGCGAGCGCGAACGGCAGAGCCGCCGCGCTAACGCCGCCCTCGTGCGCGGGCTCGACCGGCGTGTCCGAACGCAGGTACGACCAGAGCCACGTGCCGTAGACGCCGAGGAGGCAGACGGCGCCGATCGCCGAGATCGTCACCTGATGCTGACTCGCCCGATCGCCGACCGTGTCCGAGAGCCCGAGCATCACGATGATGAACACCGCGAGCAGGAGGAGCGTGGCGGTGTCGTTGGGGAGCCTGCGCCTGAACCGCATCACGCCGTCGCCCGACGCGCGCGCGCCGGCGACGATCGCGAGCCCGAGCACGAGCAGCGCGTTCGCGAGCAGCGAGCCGACGATCGACGTCTGCGCGACCACGACTTCACCGGCGGCGAGAGCGAACATGACGATGAAGAGCTCGGGCAGGTTGCCGAGCGTCGACTGGAGGACACCCGTGATCGCGGGCCCGAAGCGCTCCCCGACCGATTCCGTCGCGATCGAGATCACCCACGCGAGCCCGGCGAGCGCCGCGGCTGCGACGAGGAAGGTGACGACCGGGTCGGCGTCGGCGAAGTGCGCGACTGCGGCGGCGAGCGTGACGACGAGCACGCCCGCCAGCAGGAGGCTACGGCGCCACAAACCCCATGCGCTCGTACATCTGTGCCAGTGTCGGCGCCGAAGCGTCGCGCGCCTTCTCGGCCCCGCCTGCAAGCAGCCGCCGCAGCTCTCCCTCGTCGCCGCGCAGCTCCTCGTAGCGCCCGCGGATCGGGTCGAGCAGCGCCACCACGGCATCGCCCACGTCCTGCTTGAACGCGCCGTACCCCTGGCCGTCGTACCGGGACTCGATCGAAGCGATCGGCTCGCCGGTGGCCACGTGCATGATCTCGATCAGGTTCGAGACGCCGGGCTTGTCCTCGGGGTCGTAGACGACGTCGCGGCCGGAGTCGGTCACGGCCGACTTGAACTTCTTCGAGATCACCTCGGGCGGGTCGAGCATGCCGACCGTCCCCTGGGGAGTCCCGCCGGTGGTCGACATCTTCCGGTCGGGCTCCTGCAGGTCCATGATCCGGGCGCCCACCTCGGGGTAGATCCCCTCCGGAAGCTTGAACGTGTCGCCGTAGGTCGCGTTGAAGCGCTGGGCGACGTCTCGTGCGAGCTCGAGGTGCTGGCGCTGGTCGTCGCCGATCGGCACCTTGTCGGCCTGGTAGAGCAGGATGTCGCCGGCCATCAGGACCGGGTAGGTGAACAGGGACGACCGCACGAACTCCTGGCGGTCCGCCTTGTCCTTGAACTGGGTCATCCGGCGAAGCTCGCCGAAGCTCGTGACCGAGCCGAGCAGCCAGGCGGCCTCGGAGTGGGCGGTCACGTGGCTCTGTGCGAACACGGCCGAGCGGTCCGGGTCGAGCCCGGTCGCGAAGAGCATCGCGGCGAGGTCGAGCGTCCGCTCGCGCAGGTCGCCGGGCTCGTACTCGACCGTGATCGAGTGCAGGTCGACGATGCAGAAGAACGCCTCGCCGAGCTCCTGCGTCGCCGTGTACTGGCGGAACCCGCCGCTGAAGTTGCCGAGGTGCTTCGCGCCCGTCGGCTGGATGCCCGAGAAGATCCTCATCGTCCTCCGATTATTCCTACGGCCGAGTCCATCTCAACGCGGAGCGAGCGGACGTATTCCCGCAGCGCGGACGGACCGTCCTCGGCCACTTGGAGCGCGCGCGAGCCGACCACGACGCCGTCGGTCAGCTCGGCCGCCGCGGCCGCCTGCTCGGGCGTGGAGATGCCGAAGCCGGCGTAGAGCGGGACGTCGGTGAGCTCTCGAGCCCGGCCGGCGAGGCCCGCGAGAGAGGGAGAGAGGCGCTCGCGGGCCCCGGTCGTGCCGGTGACGGTGACGAGGTAGAGCCACCCGTCGGTGTGTCCTGCGGCGAGTGCGATCCGCTCGTCGGTGGAGGTCGGCGCAACGAGCTGGACGCGGCGCAGCTCCGGCCTCGCGTCGGCGGGGAGGTCGGCGACGATCATGCTCGTCGCACCGGCGGCCTCCGCATCGGCCGCGAAGCGCTCGTAGCCGTACGCCTCGAGCAGCGCGGCGTAGGTCATCGGGACGAGCGGCACCTCGACACGCCCGCGCACCTGTGCGAGGCACTCGAGGCATGCCCCTGTGCGCATGCCCTGCGAGAGTGCGCGTTCGGCGGCCCGGCGGACGACCGGCCCGTCGGCGAGTGGGTCGGAGAACGGGAAGCCGAGCTCGACGAGGTCGGCGCCGCCCTCGACGGCCGCTTCGGCGAGCTCGGGCGCCTCCGCGCCCGCCATGAGGTAGATCGCAAGCGTCTTCACGCGCCCTCGACCTGGCCGAGATCCTTGTCGCCGCGGCCCGAGAGGCAGACGAGCACGAGCTCCGCGTCGAGCTCCGCGGCCCGTGCGAGCGCGTGCGCCGGCTCGAGCGCCGGGAGGATTCCCTCGGTGCGCGCTAGCCGGCTGAACGCTGCCAGCGCCTCCTCGTCGGTCGCGCTCACGTACTCGGCTCGGCCCGAGTCGCGCAGCTGCGCGTGTTCGGGACCCACGCCGGGGTAGTCGAGGCCCGGCCGAGATCGACTCCGCGTCGGCCACCTGCCCGTCCTCGTCGGCGAGCACCGACGACCGCGCGCCGTGCAGCACGCCCGCGCGGCCGGAGCCCAGGCTGGCCGCGCCCGCGGCCTCGACGCCGACGAGCCTCACCTCGGGATCCTCGAGGAAGCCGGCGAAGAGCCCGATCGCGTTCGAGCCGCCGCCCACGCACGCGACCGCCGCTTCCGGGAGGCGCCCTTCGGCGGCCAGGAGCTGTTCGCGCGCCTCGAAGCCGATCACGGCCTGCAGGTCGCGCACGATCTCGGGGTAGGGATGCGGGCCGACGCACGAGCCGATCAGGTAGTGCGTCGTCTCGACGTTGGCGATCCAGTCGCGGATCGCCTCGCTCGTCGCCTCGCGGAGCGTCCTCGTGCCGAACTCGACCGGCCGCAGCTCGGCGCCCAGCAGGTGCATCCGCTGGACGTTGGGGCTCTGGCGCCGCACGTCTTCCTCGCCCATGTACACGACGCACTCGAGCCCGAAGCGGGCGCAGACGGTGGCCGCTGCGACGCCGTGCTGGCCGGCGCCGGTCTCGGCCACGATCCGCCGCTTGCCGAGCCGCCGCGCGAGGAGCGCCTGGCCGAGCGCGTTGTTGAGCTTGTGCGCGCCCGTGTGGAGCAGGTCCTCGCGCTTCAGGTAGAGGCGCATCCCGGGCGCGAACCGCGACGCGAGCGTCAGGGGCGTCGGCCGCCCGCCGAACGACGAGAGCAGCGCGTGCAGCTCCGCGTTGAAGGCGTCGTCGGCGCGCGCCTCGCGCCAGCCCTGCTCGAGCTCGTCGAGCGCCGGGATCACCGTCTCGGGCACGAACCGCCCGCCGTAGGCGCCGTAGGTCAGCATCGCGCCGCCTCCACGAACGCGCGCACGCGCTCGTGGTCCTTGACACCCGGCGCGGACTCGAGCGCCGAGCTCGCGTCCACCGCCCACGGCCGCACGGCCGCGATCGCGCCGCCGACGTTCTCGGGCGAGAGCCCGCCCGCAAGCATGAGTCGTCCGCGCGCGTCCCTGGCGCGCTCGAGGTGGTCGGGATCCTCCGCCTGCCACGCGCGGTCGACGACCTGCGCCACCTCGCGCCCCTCGCGGAGCAGGACGGCGTCGCGCCCGCGGTGGCCGTTCTCCTCCGGATACAGCTGGACGAGATCGGTCGGGTGCTCGCCCGGGTCGCCGACGACGACCGCCACGGACAGCATCGTGTCCGGCACCGGCAGGACGTCCTCGGCACGGCGAGGGCTCTCGGCGAGCACGAAGCCGGCCAGGTCGGCGCCCGCCTCGGCGGCAACCGCCACGTCCTCCTCTCGCGTGAGACCGCAGATCTTCACCAGCGGCCGCTGCATCAGCTCGCGTAGCTTCGCCGCAGGATCCGGCGCCTGCATCAGCGTCGAGCCGACCAGCACCGCATCGGCGCCTGCGAGCTCGGCCGACGCGGCCTGCGCCCTCGAGGAGATGCCGCTCTCGGCCACGACCACGCGGTCGCGCGGCGCGCGTGCGACGAGCTCGAGCTGCGCGCGGCGGTCGATCCGGAAGGTCGCGAGGTCGCGGGCGTTCACGCCGATCGGGTCGGCACCGAGACGCGCTGCGCGGTCGAGCTCGTAGGCATCGTGCGCCTCGACGAGCGTGTCGAGGCCGAGCTCCTCGGCCACAGCGAGCAGCTCGGCCGCCGGCGCGTCGTCGAGATCCCGTAGCAGCAGCAGGACGGCGTCGGCTCCGCATTCGCGCAACTCGACGAGCTGGTCGCGCGTCGAGAAGAAGCCCTTTGCCAACAACGGCAGCCCGGCGGAGGCCCGGGCGGCCCGCAGGTCGTCGAGCGAGCCGCCGAAGCGGTCGTCGACGAGGACCGAGACGGCGGCTGCGCCGGCGAGCTCGAACTCCGCCGCCAGCCGGGCCGGATCGGCATCAGGCCGCAGGTCGCCGGCCGACGGCGAGCGTCGCTTGACCTCGGCGATCGCACCCAGCCCATCGGCCGCCAGCGCGTCGCGGAATCGGCCCATCAGGCCTCGACCGGCTCGACCTGCGTGAAGGCCACCAGCTCGTCCAGCCGCTCACCCGCCGCGCCGGACTCGACCGCCTCGCGCGCGAGGCCGAGCCCGTCGGCGAGGTCGCGGGCATGACCGCCCGCGGCGATCGCGCCGGCGGCGTTCAGGAGGATCGCGTCCCGCCGTCCGCCGTCCGCGCCGGCGAAGACGTCGCGGATCGCGCGCGCGTTGTCGTCGGGGCTGCCTCCGCGCAGCTCTTCGGGCGCGCAGCGGGGGACGCCGAGCTCGAGCGGGTCGATCTCGCGCTCGCGGACCGTGCCGTCCACGACCTCGCAGACGAGATTCGGCCCGGCAGGGGAGAGCTCGTCGATGCCCTCGGCGCCGTGGACGACGAAGGCGCGGCGCGCGCCGAGCTTCGCGAGCACGTCCGCCAGCGTGCGGACGAGCCCCGGCGCGTAGACGCCGACCACCTGCGCGCGCGCACCGGCGGGGTTCGTCAGCGGGCCGAGGACGTTGAAGACGGTGCGGGCCGCGAGCTCGCGCCGGACCGGCGCCGCGTGCTTCATCGCGGGGTGGTGGGTGGGCGCGAACAGGAACCCAAAGCCGAGCTGGTCGATGCCGCGGGCGATCCGCTCGGGCTCGAGGTCGAGGCGGAACCCCAGAGCCTCCAGCACGTCGGCCGAGCCCGAGGCCGAGGACACCGCCCGGTTCCCGTGCTTGGCGACGCCGGCGCCGGCGGCCGCGGCGACGAGCGCGGCCGCGGTCGAGATGTTGAAGGTCTTGCCGCCGTCGCCGCCGGTCCCGGCGGTGTCGACGAGGTCGTCGCGCTCGGGCCGCACGGGCAGCACGTGCTCGCGCATCGCCTCCGCGCACCCGGCGATCTCGTCAGAGGTCTCGCCCTTCAGGCGCAGCGCCACGAGGAAGCCGCCGAGCTGGGCCGGCGTCGCCTCACCGCGCATGATCGTGTCCATCGCCTCGCGCGCCTCCGCGCGCGAGAGGTCGTGCCCGTCGAGCAGGCGGGCGAGCGTGTCCTGCATCATCGTGTCGCCTCCAGGAAGTTCTTGGCGAGGTCGGGCCCGATCGGAGTGAGGACCGATTCGGGGTGGAACTGGACGCCGTCGGTGGGCAGCTCGCGGTGGCGAACGGCCATCACCTCGCCCTCGGTGCACGTCGCCGAGACCTCGAGCTCGTCGGGGATGCGCGTCGCCGCGAGTGAGTGGTAGCGGCCGGCGAGGAAGTCCTCGGGCAGGCCCTCGAAGAGCCCGCGGCCGTCGTGCGAGATGAAGCTCGCCTTGCCGTGGACGAGCTGCTGAGCAGGCCCGATCTCGCCGCCGAAGGCCTCGACGATCGCCTGGTGCCCGAGGCACACGCCGAGCGTCGGCATATGCGGGGCCAGCCGGCGCACGATCTCGACCGACGCACCGGCCTCGCTCGGCCGGCCGGGGCCCGGCGACACGACCAGGTGCGAGGGCGCGAGCTGCTCCGCCTCGTCGGCGTCGATAGCGTCGTTCCGGCGCACCACGACCTCCGCGCCCAGCTCGCCGAACAGGTGCGCGAGGTTGTAGGTGAACGAGTCGTAGTTGTCCACGAGGAGGATCACAGTCGCGCCTCCGCAAGGTCGAGCGCGCGCTCGAGCGCGGCGAGCTTCGCCAGACACTCGTCGTGCTCGGCGCTCGCGCGCGAGTCGGCGACGATCCCGGCGCCGGCCTGGAGCAGCGCCAGGCCGTCGTGCAGCACGATCGTCCGGATCGCGATGCAGGTGTCCATCGTGCCGCCCGGGAGCACATACCCGACGGCGCCCGCGTACGGCCCGCGGCGGTAGCCCTCCAGCTCGGAGATCAGCTGCATCGCCCGCACCTTCGGCGCGCCCGAGACGGTGCCGGCCGGGAAGCACGCGCGCAGGAGGTCGTACGGGCCGACTCCCTCCTCGAGCTCGCCGGCGACCTCGGAGACGAGGTGCGTGACGTGCGAGAACCGCTCGGGCTCGAGGAAGCGCTCGACCCGCACCGTTCCTGCCCGGCAGACGCGCGAGAGGTCGTTGCGCCCGAGGTCGACGAGCATGACGTGCTCGGCGCGGTCCTTCTCCGAGGCCAGCAGGCGCTCGGCGTCGCCCTCGCCCGAGCGGGTCGTGCCGGCGATCGGGTTGAGGCTGGCGCGGCTCTCCTCGCACTTGACGAGCGTCTCCGGCGACGAGCCCACGAGCGAGAGCCCATCGAGCTCGAGCAGGAAGAGGTACGGCGAGGGGTTCACGCGCCGCAGCGAGCGGTAGAGCGTGAGCGCGTCGACCGCCGTCTGGCGCCGTGCGCGCTGAGACACGACGATCTGGAACGCGTCCCCGCGCTTGATCGCGCGCTTCGCGTGCTCGACCGCCCGCTCGTAGCCGAAGCGTCCCGGCGAGCGCAAGGTCGCGCCGCGCCGGTGCCCGTTCGGCGAGGCCGGAGCCGGGAGCGCCGCGTCGAGCCGCTCGCCGATCTCGTCGGCGTCGCCGCACAGCACCTCCGCGAGCCCGAGCACGTGGTCGAACCGGATCAGCGTCTCGGGGACGACGAAGCGGCTCTCGGGCAGCTCCGGGCCGACGTCGGGGAGCGGCACCGTGGGCTCGAGGGTCGCGGCGTAGTCGTAGCCCACGAAGCCGACGACGGGCTCGCCGCAGGCCTCCGCCTCGGCCAGGTCGACGATCCGCGAGCCGCAGCCCACGAACGAGTGACGCCCGAGCCGCCCGCGCTCCACCGACTCGAGCAGGAAGCTGGCCCGCCCCTGCCCGCGCAGCCGGACATAGGCCCCGAGGGGGCTGACGAGATCGGTGTTGACGACGGTCGTTGCGTTCATTTCGGACAAACAAAAAGACCCTCCGGACGGAAGGTCTTCGAGCGGAACGGGCTGTGTGCCTAGGTCAGATCAGGCGACGCTCCCGCCCCGCTCGTGGCGCCACCACCAGGCCCAGCTCCGCGTGACGGAATGCATCAAATGCAGGGTAAGACCACCGCTCTCCGGCGTCAAGTTGCCTCTTCCTGGCTCACTTCGCTCTTGGTGAGCGCGAGCACCTCGGCGTAGATCGCACGCAGGCCGTCCGGGGTCAGCGGGCCACGGTTCGCGCGCTGCAGGTCCTGCAGCATCAACTCCTCCCGCGCGGTGTCCACGAACTCGAGCCCACGCGAGTCCTTGTAGGCCTTCAGCCGCGCCACGAGCTCGAGCCGCTTGTTGATCGCGGAGATCAGCTTGCGGTCGTTGTCGGAGATCTGTTCGCGCAGCTGGCGGATCAGCGGATCGGCTTCCGGATCGCTCACCGGGCGGAGAGTAGCGGCGCCGGTCAGCGAGCGACATTCCACCAAGCCCCTACACTTGCCAAGCCGTGGCCGTCTACAACGGATCGCCGGAGTTGCTCATCGTCATGGGCCCGGGCGCGACGCTCGAGCAGACCGAGCATGTCGTCGCCCGGCTCGAGGAGGCGGGAGCGCAGGCTCGCGTCTCCCGCGGCCGCGAGGCGACCGTGATCGGGGCGATCGGCGAGCGCGACCGTTTGGCCGCCCTGCCGATCGAGGGGTACCCGGGCGTGGAGCAGGTGCTGCCGATCCTCAAGCCGTACAAGCTCGTCGCCCGCGAGCTGAACCCCGACCCCACCGTGATCGAGGTCGCCGGCCGCCGCATCGGCGACTCCTACTTCGGGCTCATCGCCGGGCCGTGCACGGTCGAGTACCGCGAGCAGACCCTCGAGACGGCGCGGGCAGTGTCGGCCGCCGGCGCGACGATGCTCCGCGGGGGCGCCTTCAAGCCGCGCACCTCGCCGTACACCTTCCAGGGGCTCGGCGTGGAAGCGCTCGAGGTCCTCCGCGAGGCGCGCGAGGAGACGGGGCTGCCGATCGTCACCGAGCTGATGGACCCTCGACACGTCGAGGAGGTCGTCGAGACCGCGGACGTGATTCAGATCGGAGCCCGGAACATGCAGAACTTCCTCCTGCTCGCGGAGGTCGGCCGGATCGACAAGCCCGTGCTCCTCAAGCGCGGGCCGTCCGCGTCTGTCGAGGAGCTGCTGATGGCCGCCGAGTACGTGGCCAAGGAGGGGAACGACCGGATCATCCTCTGCGAGCGCGGGATCAAGACGTTCGAGACCTCCACCCGCTACACGCTCGACCTCGGCTCGGTGGCCGTCCTCAAGGAGGAGACCCACCTGCCCGTGATCGTCGATCCCTCGCACGCGGCCGGCAGGCGCCAGCTCGTGCTCCCGTTCTCGCGCGCCGCCGCCGCGGTCGGTGCGGACGGGATCATCGTCGAGGTGCATCCGCGTCCGGAGGAGGCGCTGTGCGACGGCCCGCAGCAGCTGCCCGCGGCGGAGTTCGCGCAGTTCGCGGACGAGATCCGCCACGTGGCTGCGCTGATGGGCCGCGAGATCGGTTGACGCCGTGGCCGTCGAGCGCCTTGCACTCCTCGGCACGGGGCTGATCGGCTCGTCCGTCGGGCTCGCGGCCAAGCGGGCCGGGGCGGGGGCGGTGGCCGGGTACGACCCGGATCCGCGGAGCCTGGAGGTCGCCGCCGAGCGGGGCGCCGTCGACGAGCCGGCCGGCTCGCTCGAGGAGGCGCTCGCCGGTGCGTCGCTGGCCGTCCTCGCCGCGCCGGTGGCGCAGCTGGCGGCGATCCTTCCGACCGTGCTGGGCTCGAGCGACTGCACCGTGACGGACGTCGGCTCGACGAAGGCTGCGGTCTGCGCGGCGGCGGCCGGGACCGGGCGCTTCGTCGGCGGGCACCCGATGTGCGGCTCGGAGGCGCGCGGCCCCGAGCACGCGACGGCCGACCTGTTCGAGGGCGCCACGTGGTTTCTGACCCCGGTCCCGGAGACCGATGCCGGCAGCCACCGGCTCGTGCACGGCTTCGTATCCGCGCTGGGCGCGACGCCGGTCGCGATCGAGCCCGAGACGCACGACCGCGTCGTCGCGCTCACGAGCCACCTGCCCCACGCCCTGGCGAACATCCTCGTCAACCAGGCCGGCGCCAACCGCGTCGAGGGGCACGATCCGCTCGCGGCGGCCGGCGGCTCCCTGCGCGAGATGACGCGCGTCGCGGGGGCGAACCCACGCATCTGGGTCGACATCTTCCTCGAGAACGCGGCCGCGCTCGGCGAGTCGCTCGCCGACCACCGGCGGCGGATCGAGCAGCTCGAGCAAGCGCTTCAGGCCCTCGACGCCGGCTTCCTCGCCCGCTGGATCGGCGAGGCGTCGTCGAACCGCCGCCGGATGCTCGCCGAGGCGTTCCCCGACCCGGGCGCGCTGCAGCAACTGCACGTGCACGTGCCCGACCGCCCGGGCGTGTTGGCCGGGATCACGCAGGCGCTCGGGGCGGCGCGCATCAACATCGAGGACTTCGAGCTCCAGCACGTTTCGCCCGAGCGCGGCGGCAACCTGACCGTCCTGGTCGCCGGCGAGGATGCTGCACGGCGGGCTGCTGAGCTGCTCGAGGAGCAGGGGTACGGCGTCGTCGTCGAGCCGGTGCTCGAGTGACGACGGTCGAGCCCGCAGCCGCGCTGGCCGGGCACATCCGGGTTCCGGGCGACAAGTCGATCTCGCACCGGGCCGTGCTGCTCGGGGCGGTGGGGGAGGGCGAGACGCGGATCACGGGCTTCGGCCGGGCCGGGGACACCGAGTCGACGCTGGCCGCCGTCCGGGCGCTGGGCGTCGAGGTGGCCGAGGACGACGTCGACGTCGTGCGCGTCGCCGGTGTCGGGCTCCGCGGCTTGCGCGAGCCGGACGGCGAGATCGACGCGGGCAACTCCGGGACGCTCATCCGCCTGCTTCCGGGTGTGCTCGCCGGCCAGGCGGGCACGTTCACGCTGACCGGCGACGAGTCGCTGCGGTCGCGGCCGATGGAGCGGATCGCCGAGCCGCTGCGGAAGATGGGCGCCGGCGTCAAGACCACCGACGGCCGACCGCCGGTCATGGTCACGGGCGGCGAGCTGCGCTCGATCCGCTACCACCCGCCGATGCCCAGCGCGCAGGTGAAGTCGAGCGTGCTGCTGGCCGGGCTCTACGCGAACGGGGGCGAGACGACCGTCGAGGAGGCGCTGCCCACTCGCGACCACACCGAGCTGCTGCTCAGACACGCGGGAGCGCGCGTGACCCGTCACGGCCGCCGTGTCTCGGTTGCGCCGACGGAGCGCCTCGAGCTCGGGACGGTCGAGGTGCCCGGCGACTTCTCGTCTGCCGCGCCCTTCATCGTCGCGGCGACACTGCTGGCGGGCTCGGATCTCTACATCCACGACGTGGGCATCAATCCGACGCGCACCGGGCTGCTCGACGTGCTCGAGCGCATGGGCGCCCACATCGCGATCTTCAACCGGCGGCGGCTCGGCGGCGAGCTGGTCGCCGACCTCGAGGTGCGCTCGGCGCCGCTGACCGCGACGCAGGTCGGGCCGGAGGATGTCCCGCGCATGATCGACGAGCTGCCGCTGTTCGCCCTGGCGGCCGCGTCCGCCCGAGGCGAGAGCGCGATCCGGGGCGCCGAGGAGCTGCGGCACAAGGAAACGGACCGCATCGAAAGTGTGAAAGATGCGCTGAAAGCCCTTGGCGTGCGGGTCACGGAGAGGCACGATGGCCTCGGGGTGAGAGGGGTACCCTCCCGCCCCAGGGGTGGGGGCATGGACGCTCGCGGCGACCACAGGCTGGCCATTCTGGGCGGGGTCGCTGGAGTCGTGTCCCGCGAGGGCGTGCGCATCTCAGGAGCCGACGCGGCGGCTGTTAGCTTCCCCGGATTCTTCGAGTTGCTGGAGTCCGTGACCGAGCGATGAGCGCCTGGAGAGCCCGATGATCGTCGCCATCGACGGGCCCGCGGGGGCCGGCAAGAGCACCGTCGCTCGGCGCCTGGCCGAGCGTCTCGCCTTCCGCTACCTCGACACCGGGGCGATGTACCGCGCGCTCACGTACCTCGCGCTCGAGCACGACGTCCCGCTCGAGGACGGCCCGGCGCTCGCCACACTGGCCCGCGAGCACCAGGTCACCTTCGACGAGGAGGGAGGGGTCGCGATCGGGGGCCGGGACGTCACCGAGGCGATCCGCGAGGCGCGTATCGACCGGGTCGTCTCCACCGTCGCACGCCACCCGGAAGTCCGCGCGGTGATGCGCGACCGGCAACGTGATCTCGCAGAAGAGGGTGACGCCGTGATCGAGGGCCGCGACATCGGCACCGTCGTGGCGCCGGGCGCCGAGGTGAAGGTGTACCTCGTCGCGGACCACTCGGTACGGGCGAGCCGCCGCCAGCACGAGCGGCCCGAGATCGGGGCCGACGCGCTCGCTACCGACCTTCGGCTGCGCGACGAGAGCGACGCGGCGCGCATGCAGCCTGCGGACGACGCGATCGAGATCGACACGACCGATCTGGACGTGGCCGACGTGGTGGAGCGGATCGAGCAGCTCGTGCGCGCACGGTCGGCCGCGTGAACAGCACGGACGTCTTCTGGGCGCTCGGCCGTCCCACGATGGGGGGCGCCGTGCGTCTCCTCGCGCCGCTGCGCGTCTACGGCGCGGAGCGCGTCCCGGCCGAGGGGGGCGTCGTGCTCGCCCTCAACCACTTCAGCTGGCTCGACCCCGCCGCCTTCGGACAGGCATCGCCGCGGACGATCTACTACATGGCCAAGTCCGAGGCGCACGCGGTCCCGGGCCTCGGCCAGCTGATCCGTGCGTTCGGCACCTTCTCCGTCCGCCGCGGCGAATCCGACCGCGAGGCGGTTCGCATGATGCGCACGATCGTCCGCGAGGGGAAGGCGCTGGGCCTCTTCGCCGAGGGGACGCGCCAGAAGAGCGGCGTACCCGGCGAGGTCAAGCCGGGGGCCGCGATGGTGGCTCTCCAGGAGGACGTGCCCGTCGTCCCCGCCGCGATCCACGGCAGCCAGGGCTGGCGCCTCGGTAGCTTCCGCCCGGTTTCCGTCGCCTGGGGCGAGCCGATGAGGTTCTCCGATCTGCCGCGGAACGCGAAGGGCTACCGCGCGGCGTCGGCCAGGATCCAGGACGCGATCAGGCGCCAGTTCGACTTCCTCGTCGACGCGCACGCCGTCGGCCGGCCGAAGACCGCGCTTCCCCCCGCATGAGCACCGGGGACGTCGAGGTCGCGGGGCCGGAGCCTCGCCAGCGGCTACTCGGGCGCGTGGCCATCGTCGGCTTTCCGAACGTCGGCAAGTCGACGCTCGTGAACCGGTTGACGGCCTCGCGGGCCGCGGTCGTCCACGAGACCCCGGGGGTGACCCGCGACCGCAAGGAGCTCGTGTGCGAGTGGAACGGGCGCGAGTTCCTCCTGGTGGACACCGGCGGCGTCGACATCGCCGACCCGACGCCGATCACGCGCTCGGTCGTAGAGCAGGCGCAGGCCGCGATCGAGGAGGCCGACCTGATCCTCTTCGTGGTCGACGGCAAGGCCGGGATCACGCCCGGCGACGAGGAGCTGGCCGCGATCGTGCGTCACTCGCACAAGCCCGTCTTCCTGCTCGTGAACAAGATCGACGACCCGCGGCGCGACGCCGAGGCGCTCGAGTTCCACCGACTCGGGCTCGGCGACCCGGTGCCGATCTCCGCCGTCCACGGCCACGGCACCGGCGACCTGCTCGACGCGATCGTGGCCGCGCTGCCCGGCACCGCCGAGGCGGCGGTCGGCGACGACGCGATCCGGGTGGCGATCCTCGGCCGGCCGAACGTGGGCAAGTCGAGCCTGCTCAACGCGCTGCTCGGCCAGGAGCGGACGATCGTCTCGGAGGTGCCCGGCACGACGCGCGACTCGATCGACACCGTGCTCCGCCGAGGCGACCGCACCTTCGTGCTCGTCGACACCGCCGGCCTGCGCCGCAAGCGCCATCAGCGCCAGGGCGTCGAGTACTACTCGGAGCTGCGCGCGCTGGCCGCGGCGGAGCGCGCCGACGTCGCCCTCGTCCTGATCGACGCCACCGAGGGCGTCGTCGAGCAGGATCTCGCCGTAGCGGACGTCGCCCGCAAGGCGCAGGACTCGACGCTGGTCGTCCTGTCCAAGTGGGACGAGTCCAACGTGACGATCGAGGACGTCCGCCCGCGGCTCGAGGCGCGGCTCCGACAAAGGCCGCCGCTCGTCGCCGTCTCGGCGAAGACCGGTCGCGGCGTCCAGCGCGTCCTCGACCGCGTGGAGGAGCTCTTCGACAAGTACACCTCGCGGATCTCGACCGGCGAGCTCAACCGCTTCCTGCAGCAGCTCCGGGAGGCGCGCCAGCCGCCGCAGAAGAACGGCCGCCGCCTGAACCTGCTCTACGGGACGCAGATCACCGCCCGGCCGCCCCGCTTCCGCCTGTTCGTGAACGACCCGGGGATCGTCACGCGCGACTACGGCTACTGGGTCGAGAACCGGCTCCGTGACAAGTTCGACCTGGAAGGCGTTCCCGTCTCGATCGACTTCGTGCGCCGCTCGTGAACACGGTGGTGGTGGGTGCGGGGTCGTGGGGGACGGCGTTCGCGCGCCTCCTCGCCGACCGCGGCCACGAGGTGACGCTGGCCGCGCGCGACCCCGACCAGGCGCGCGCGATGGCGGAGACCGGCCGCAACCCGCGCTATTTGACGAGGGTCTCGCTCTCCGGCGTGGAGCCGACGACGATCGCCGACGCGCCGATCGCGGCTGCCGACGTCGTCGTGCTCGCGGTCCCGAGCGCCGCATTCGCCGGCGTAGTCGAGGCCTTGCCCGGCTCCGCGCCTGTCCTCAGCCTCACCAAGGGGCTCGACCCCGGGAGCGGCGAGCGCCTGTCCACGCTCGTGCGGGACCGCCCCGTCGCCGTGCTTTCGGGGCCGAACTTCGCCGAGGAGGTCAGCGAGGGCCTGCCGGCCGCGGCCGTGATCGCGAGCGAGGACGAGGCGCTGGCCGAGAGGCTCCAGCACGCAACCAACTCGCTCGTCTTTCGCGTGTATGTGAACCCGGACGTCGTCGGCGTCGAGCTCTGCGCTGCGGCCAAGAACGTGATCGCGCTCGCCGCGGGCGGTGTCGACGGCGTGGGGCTCGGCGACAACGCGAAGGCGGCCCTGATCGCCCGCGGCCTGGCCGAGATGGCGAGGCTCGGAGAGGCCTGCGGCGGCCGCCCGGAGACCTTCTCCGGCCTCGCCGGGATGGGGGATCTGACGGTGACCTGCTGGTCGCGACACGGCCGCAACCGCCGGGCCGGCGAGCTGATCGCCCGCGGCGCCACCCCCGAGGAGGCGGTCGCCGAGATCGGCCAGGTCGTCGAGGGCCTGACCACCGCGCCGGTGCTCCGCGACCTGGCTCGCAGGCTCGAGATCGAGCTCCCGATCACGGAGGGCGTCTGCGAGGTCCTCTCCGGCCGCAGCCTCGACGAGCTCGCCGCGGGGCTAATGGGTAGGCGCCCAACTGCCGAGTAACATCCTTGCAATGAGGGTCTCACTCGCCGCGCTGCTTGCCGGGTGCGTCCTCGCGGTTACGGGCTGCGGCGGGTCGGAGAACACCGCCGCGACCGCCAGCGAGGGCGCTGCCGCCTCGATCGTGCCCAAGAGCACGGCCCTGTACGTCTCCGTCGACACCGACCTCGATTCCAGCCAGGTAAACCAGTTCGAGGACCTGCTCGCCAAGTTCCCCGACCGCGGGAAGCTGTTCGAGGAGTTCCACTCCGGGCTGGCCGAGGAGCACCTCGACTGGAAGACCGACGTCGCGCCGGCACTCGGCAAGACGCTCGACCTCGCCGTCCTCGACCTCCGCAGAGAGGACGCCGTCGCCATCCTCAAGCCCGCCGACGAGGCGAAGCTCGAGGCCTTGCTGGCGAAGAGCGAGGACAAGCCCGTGACGCGGAAGGTCGACGGGTGGACGCTGATCGCGGACGACGCGGCGACGCTCGATCGTTTCGAGAATGCCCGCGCCGACGGCTCGCTCGAGAACAACGCCCGCTTCCAGGACGCCATGGACGAGCTGCCCGACGAGGCGCTCGCGAAGCTCTACGTCAACGGCGCCGCGGTCACGGCCGCCGCCGACAAGGCAGGCGCGGCCGCGGACTCGAAGAACAAGCTCGAGGCCTTCGCCGCGGCGCTGGGAGCCGAGTCCAGCGGCCTGCGCCTGGACGGCGCGCTGAAAGCCGACCTCCAGGACGACCTCGCGAGCGTCGACCCGTACGAGCCGAAGCTGCTCGAGGCGGCGCCGAAGGGTGCGTACGCGTTCCTTTCGGGCAACGGCCACGGCAAGGTCGCGGAGAGCCTGAAGGGCGTGCCGGGCGTCTACTCGCAGCTGCGCCAGTACCTCGGCATCGACGCCGACGCGCTCGCGGGCCTGTTCGAGGGCGAGTTCGCGCTCTGGGTGAGCAAGGGGATCCCGATCCCCGAGGTGACGTTCCTGTCCGAGGCGAAGGACGGCAAGGCGTCGCTCGCCGCCGTCGACCGGCTCGTCAAGCTGATGGCCGCCTCCGGCAACGCCGAGCGGCGCACGATCGAGGTCGACGGCGTCCAGGCCACGCAGGTCGTCGCCGACGGGATCACGATCACCTACGCGGCCTTCGACGGGAAGGTGATCGTGACGACGCGGCCGGGCGCGATCGCCGACGTGAAGGAGGGCGGCGACAGCCTCGCCGACGACTCGACGTTCCAGGATGCGAGCAAGGACGCTCACCTGGGCGACTCGACGTTCGGCTTCCTCTACCTGGACGTGCCCGAGCTCGTCGAGCTCGTCGAAGGCTACGCCGGCCTCTCCGGCGAGTCGATCCCGCCCGAGGTTTCGCGGAACCTCGAGCCGCTCGGCGCCTTCCTCCTGCAGGCCGGCGGCAAGCCCGAGGATCTGAAGCTTTCGGCTTTTCTGGCCATCGACTAGGCTTCGGAACCCTCCGATGGCTGCCCGCGAGTTCCTGTTCACGTCCGAGTCGGTCACCGAGGGCCACCCGGACAAGATCGCCGACCAGATCTCGGACTCGGTGCTCGACGCGGTGCTCCGCGGCGACCCTTCCGGACGCGTCGCCTGCGAGACGCTGATCACGACCGGCCTGGTCGTCGTCGCCGGCGAGATCTCGACGGAGATCTGGGTCGACATCCCCAAGCTCGTCCGCGAGCGGATCGCCGAGATCGGCTACACGGATTCCGAGTGGGGCTTCGACGCCAAGACCTGCGGCGTCGTGGTCGCGATCGACGAGCAGTCCCCGGACATCGCGCTCGGCGTGGACATGTCGTACGAGCTCCAGCACGACCCTGGCGACGACGACCCGCTCGACCAGATCGGCGCAGGCGACCAGGGAATGATGTTCGGCTACGCGACGCGCGAGTCGCCGGAGCTCATGCCGCTCCCGATCATGCTCGCGCACAAGATCGCCCGGCGGCTCGCGGGCGTGCGCAAGTCGGAGCAGCTGAAGTACCTGCGGCCCGACGGCAAGGCGCAGGTGACGGTTCGCTACGAGGTCGACGAGCACGGGCGGCAGACGCCCGTCGAGATCGTGCGCGTCCTCGTCTCGACGCAGCACGCCGGCAACGTCGACGCGCAGACGATCAAGGAGGACGTGATCGAGCACGTCCTGCACCCGATCCTCGACCCGAGGCTCTACGACGAGCGCCGCATGCACGACGACCGCGACTTCGTGTACGTCAACCCGACCGGCAAGTTCGTGCTGGGCGGGCCGATGGGGGACACCGGGCTCACCGGGCGCAAGATCATCGTCGACACCTACGGCGGCGCAGCGCGCCACGGCGGCGGCGCGTTCTCCGGCAAAGACCCCACCAAGGTCGACCGCTCGGCCGCGTACGCCGCTCGCTACGTGGCGAAGAACGTCGTCGCTGCAGGCCTCGCCGACCGCTGCGAGCTACAGGTCGCGTACGCCATCGGTGTCGCGCATCCCGTCTCGATGCAGGTCGACTGCTTCGGCACCGAGAAGCTCCCGATCGCGCGGATCGAGGAGCTCGTGCGTGAGCAGTTCGACCTCCGCCCGGCGGGGATCCAGCGCGACCTCGAGCTGCGGCGGCCGATCTACGCGAAGACGGCGGCGTATGGCCACTTCGGCCGCGACGACCACGACTTCACGTGGGAGCGCACGGACAAGGCAGACGCGCTCCGAGCCGCGGCCGGGCTCGGCGTCGAGACCACAGCCCTGTCGTAGCGTTTACGGGCGCCGCTGCGTCGACGCAGTGCGGCGGATCCGACCGCCCGCGACCGTGTCGTAGGGCGCCTGCGCCGGTGCCAGGCACCGTCACAAAGGTGTGACGATCGTTCCCCTGGCCGTTCGGGGTTGCCGGTGCCAGGCACCCGCACAAAACGCGCGCGGGTTCGTCGCAGCCGTGTGACGCGTGGGGTCCGGCGCGGTCTTTCGGACAGGCCGCTACGCGGCCGGTCTCACAAAGAGGCCCGCCGCCGCTTTCTCGCCGATCGCGCGCTCGTCGCCGTTGATGCGGATCGCGAACTGACCCGCGGCCGGCTGCGCCTCGCGCACCTCGATCTGGGCGCCTGGTATCAGGCCCTGGTCGTAGAACCAGTGCAGCAGGTCGCCGTCGTGCTCGGCGAGGCGGACGATCGTGGCCCGCGTGCCCGCGCCGAGCTCGGCGAGCGCGGCGAGCTCGTCGTTCTCGGCCCGCTCGACGTCGGGCTCGATCGGCCAGCCATGCGGACAGCGCTCCGGGTTGCCGAGCTTCTTCGAGATACGCTCGACCATCTCGTCGGTGAACGTGTCGCCGAGCTCGTCCGCGTGCACGTGCGCCTCCGCGGCCGTGTAGCCCATGAAGTCGGTCAGCAGCCGCTCGATGATCCGGTGCTTGCGGACGACGCGCTCCGCGCGTGCGCGGCCGGACGGCGTCAGCACGGCCTCCTTCTGCTCGCCGCGCTCGATCAGGCCCTCGGCCTCGAGCCGCTTGAGCATCTCCCCGGCCGAGGCACGCGAGACGCCGAGCATCTCAGCGACCCTCGAGGCGAGCGTGAGCGAGCCCGAGCTCACCGGGCGATACTCGCCGATCGGAAACGCGAGGAAGTAGATCGTCTCGAGGTACTCGTCGACCGAGTGTCCCTGGTGCGCCATCGAGACCCGAGGCTATCGCAACCGCGCGGCCCGGCGGACGGCCGCCCGGGCAGCCTCGGCCGCCCGCACGACCTGGGCCGCCGGCGCGTCGCTCTCGACCAGGGTCTCGACCCGGTCGACGGCCGCGGCCGCGGCGACTGCACCCTGCGGTGTGAGCATCCGCAGCTCCGGCTCGAGCTCGGCGAACGACGCCTGCGCGCGTTCGAGCTGTGCGCGTGCCGCCTCCTTGGACGTCTCGTAGTGGAGCGCGACCAGCTCGAGCGCATCGGCTGTCGGCTCGGCGTCGCTCTGAAGCTTGGCCACCGCGTCGGTGAGCGTGGGCTCCTCGTCAGTCGCCCGCGCGACCCCGAAGCCGACCGCGAAGCCGACGAGCAGGACGGCGACGAAGGACGCGGCGAGCCATCCGCTCCGGCGGCCGACCTGCCGGTAGAGGGACATCAGCGCGCGAGGACGGCGACGGCCGGCCCGCGTCCGTCGAGCGCGCGCTCTGCCGCGGCGAGCACATCCTCGGCACGACGCGCGTCCGAGAGGTCGAGGATGCGGGAGCCCGAGACGAGTAGCACGCGCGGGAGCATCGTCGCGACGCCGAGCTCGCGCGTGTGGTCGCGCAGCTCGACGCGCAGCCGCTCGAGGAACTCGGCGCCCTCGCCGGCGAACACGCTGCGCGCGTCCTCGGCGACCGGGACGGCGGCGCGGGCGTCGACGACCGCCACACGGCCGGAGCCGTTCTCGGAGAACACGCGGTAGAAGTCGTTCGAAGCGAGCAGGGACAGCTCGGCGGGGGAGAGCTCGAGGGCATGCGCTGCGGCCTCCAGCCGCCGCGCCTCGTCCACCGGCTCGGCGCCGACGGCGCCCGTCTCCAACGCGACGGACCCGGTCGCGACCGCCCGAAGGACCCGATCGGCCTCGTCGTACGTGATCTCGACGGTGACCGACGCGGGGGCCGCTCCGGCGGCGATGCAGTCGGCCTCGGCCTCGGCGGCCAGCCCTGGCACGTCCGTCGCGGACACCCCGTTGCGGGCGAGCTCAACGCGCACCAGCGAGAGCGCGGCGCCGATCGAGGAGAGCACCTCCGGATGCTGGGTCCGCGCCAGCGGCCGACCGAGCAGCTCCGCCGCCCGCGCCACGAGCACGTCGCCCGACCCGCCGAGCGCGACGAGCGGGACGTCCGTCGCGCAGGTCGTGCTGCTTCGCAGCCTCGGCGACGGCGTCGGCGATCCGACGCGCGGCGCCGTCGAGCACCTTCCGCGCCGCGTCCTCCACGGACGTTCGCAGCCGCTCGGCGAGCGGCGCGAACGCGAGCACGGCGGCGTCCCGGTTGCCCGCGGCGTAGGCGTCGTCGGCCACGCCGAGCACGTTCGCGGCGCACGTGGCCGTGAGCGCGAAGGTTCCGCCCGCCGCGCGGACGACCGCGTAGTCCGCTGGATCTCCGTCTCGCGGCGAGCGCAGCTCCAGCTCCGCGTCTGCGAGCTCCTCAGGGGAGGCGAAGCAGGCGTACGGAAGGCCGGCGAGATGGGCGCTCCGCGGCCCGACGTCCTCCAGCTTGCGCCGGCCGACACGGGCCATGCTCCCACCCGCAGCGCCTACGACCCAGCTGTCGATCGAGCGGACGCACGTCGGGCGGCCCATCACGCGCAGCGTGCGCAGGACCGGGCGACCGTTCTTGATCACCGAGACGTTCGAGCTCGTGCCCCCGCACTCGACGACGATGCCGTCGCGGATCTCGAGCTGGTGGAGCGCGGCGGACACACCGGCGGCGGGGCCCGAGCCGATCGTGAACGACGGCCGTCGGCGAAACTCGTTCACGCTCATGGCGCCGCCGTCGCCGCGCAACACGAGCAGCGGGGCGTCGAGCCCGGCCTCGACGAGCGCCGACGCGACGAGCGCGGTGGTGCGCTCGACGACCGGCAGGATGCTCGCGTTGACTGCGGCGCTGACGGTCCGCGTCTCGAGCCCGTAGGCGCCCGAGAGCTCATGGCCCGCGCAGACGGCAAGGCCGCAGGCTGCAGCACGCTCGCAGACGAGACGCTCCGACGCGGGGTCGTCGACGGCGAAGGCCGCGCTGACCGCGACCGCCCGGCAGCCCTCGCGTGCGAGCGCCAGCAAGACGTCGTCGAGGGTGCGCTGCTCCAGGCCGAAGGTGGCGTCGAGGAAGACGTGCGAGGTCTCGAGCTTCCGCTGCGGGGCGAGGCCGATCGTTCCGACGCGCGTCCGCTTGCGCGCGGGACGCAGGTTCGGCGCCTGGCCGAGGCCGACCACGCCGACCCGCGGCACGTCGCCCTCGAGCAACGCGTTCATCGCCTGGGTCGTCGAGAACGCGACGAGCTCGATCGCGTCGCGGTCGACCTGACCGAGGAGCGACCGAAGGGCGTCGGCGACTCCCTGGGCGACGCCGTGCTCGTGCGCGTGCGTGGTCGGCACGGCCGCGTGGGCGCGGAGCTCGCGCGTCGACGGGCAGACGGCGACCGCCTTCGTGAAGGTGCCGCCGACGTCGATCCCGACCCTGAGCCTCATGCCCGCGCCGCCTCCAGGGTGCGGCGGCGAAGGCGCTTCCAGCCGAACACGTACGCGGCGCCCGCGACGTAGACGCTGAGCAGGACGGCCTGCACGAGGATTCCCTCGCGCGTCGGATGGATGCCGGTCAGCTCGGCCAGGAAGATCGGCAGCCGCGCCCAGCCGCCGTCGATCGGCGTGACGGAGATCCAGGCGGCCTCCTGCAGCGAGCGGACGGCGTTCCCGGCGAACGCGACGGAGAGCAAGAGCAGCGTCGAGGCCCCGACGACCAGCAGCTGCTTGAACGGCAGCTTCTTGCCGAGGACGATGACCGCGTAGGCCACGACGCCGAGCGCGCACCGCGGCGGTGGCGGCACCGAGCACCACCCACAGCCCGAGGCCCTCCGCGAAGATCGCGAGCGCCTGGTAGAAGAGCACGGTCTCGAAGCCCTCGCGGTAGACGGCCGTGAAGCCGAGCCCGGCGAACGCGAGCGAGCTTCCCGCCGCGATCGCCGACGCGACCCGCGCGCGCGTGAACTCCAGCCGCCGTCGCTGCTCGAGCTGGGAGACGAGCCAGAAGGAGACGAGGAAGAGGACGACGACTGCGAGGATCGCGGTCACTCCCTCCAGCAGCTCGCGCTGCACGGGCGCGATGTCGAGCACGAGCGTGGCCAGCAGCCACGTCAGCACGGTCGCGCCGAGCGCCGCCAGGACGCCGAGCCCGAGCGGCCGCCGATAGCCGGTGGCCCGGCCTGACGCCAGCGAACCGAGCAGGATCGCGATCAGGAGCACCGACTCGAGCCCTTCCCGGAAGAGGATCCCGAACGAGAACAGGAACGCGAGCAGCGGCGCCGCGAAGCCCTTGTCGGCGAGGGTGCGGTCGACGTCGCGCAGCCCGAGCAGGATCTTCTCCTGCGTGTCCTGGAGCCGGCCGATCGACTTCCCGTCGCGGATCCCGTTCCTGAGCTCCGCGAACGCGAACTCGACGTCGAGCACGAGGTTCGGGTCGCGCAGTCGGAGCGGCACCTCGGCGTGCTCGAAGTGGTCGAGGTACGCGGTGCGGGCGAGCTGGTAGGCGCGCTCGCGGTCTCCCTGCCGGGCCGCATCGACCGCCTCCTGTGTCAGCTGACGGGCGGTTTCGACCTGCGCCCGCGCCTCGGCGAACTGCGCGTCGTCCGCGCGCGCGGTGGCCGGCGCGACCAGCGCCGCCGCGGCGAGGACGACGAGCAGAAGGCGTCGCACCTACTCGGCCTCCTGGAGCTTCGTCTTCGCGGTGTCGAGATCGGCCTTCGTCTCGTCGATCAGCTGCGCGACCTCGTCGGCCGGAGCATCGGCCTTCATCTTGTCGCGGATCTCGGTGCTGATCCGGTGCTCGAGCTCCTCCATCAGCAGGTGGTCACGCTCCTCGAGCGGGTGCTCGACCTGCTCGAAGTGCTCGAGGTAGGCGTCGCCGACGGTGGTGTCGGCTGCGTCCGCGTCACCGGAGCGGTACTGCGCGAGCCCCTGGTCGAGCATGGACTTGATCTCGTCTATCTCGGCCACCGCCTCGGTCGGCGTCGCCGACTCCTCGTCGTCGGACGATCCGCAGCCCGCCCCGACAAGGGCGAGGGCGCCGACGAGCAGGGCGAGGGCCAGCACTGTTCTCCGCATCTAGACATCTCCTTGTCGGGCTACCTTACGAGTGTTGTAAGGCGCACCTTACAGAGAGTCTCTGCCGTGTAACGCAGCCATTGCAAGGCGCACCTTACAACCGCGGCTGTCGACCTGGTTCCCGGCTACGGTCAGGCCCGTGCCTGCAGCATCCGTCTTCCCGCTCGTCAGCGCCCGCTCGCTGGCGCGGACGTTCACCTACGAGGTCCCGGACGGCGTGGAGACCGGCGCTGTCGTCGAGATCTCGTTCGGTCGCGCGACGCGGCGCGGTGTCGTCGTCGAGGTCGGGGTCGAGGCGCCCCCCGGTGTGGAGGTCGCGCCGGTCGGGCGCGTGCTCGGCGCGGTGCCTCCGGCCCTCGTGGAGGTCGCGCTCTGGCTCGCCCGCTACTACGGCTCGACGCCCGCCAGGACGCTCGAGCTCGTGGCGCCGAGGCTGCCGAAGCGGCGCAAGGAGCAGCCGGCCGCGGCCGAGGTGCACGCGCTCCCCGGCGAAGGCGAGCCGGCGGCGCTGACCGACTCGCAACAGGACGCCCTCGCGCGGGTGGTCGCCGGGCTCGACGGAGGCGGCGGCTCGTTCCTGCTCTACGGCGAGACCGGCAGCGGCAAGACCGAGGTCTACCTCCAGGCGTGCGCCGCCACGCTCGAACGCGGCCGCTCGGCGATCGTGCTCGTGCCGGAGATCGCATTGACCCCGCAGACCGTCGGTCGCTTTCGCGCGCGCTTCGGCGAGCGCGTCGCGCTGCTCCACTCCGGGCTGACCGACGCCGCCCGCCGCGACGAGCGCGAGCGGCTCGTCGCCGGAGAGGCGCGGGTCGCCGTCGGTGCGCGCTCTGCCGTGTTCGCACCCGTCGCCGACCTCGGCCTCATCTGCATCGACGAGGAGCACGACCCGTCGTACAAGCAGGAGTCCGATCCGCGCTACGACGCGCGCACCGTCGCCGCCAAGCGCGCCGCGGTCGAAGGTGCCGTCGCGCTGTTCGGCAGTGCGACGCCCCGCCCAGAGAGCTGGTCGCGGCTCGAGCGCATCGAGCTCGGCGGCCGTCTAACCGGCGCGCTGCCGCCGGTCCAGGTGGTCGACATGCGCCGTGAGGCCGGGTATCCGCTCTCGGCACCGCTCCTTCAGGGCCTGGGCGGGCTCGCCGAGAAGGGCGGCAAGGCGATCCTGCTGCTCAACCGCCGTGGCCTCGCGCCCGCTCTCCACTGCCGCGCCTGCGGGGCGACCATCCGCTGCGGGGACTGCGACGTCTCGCTCGTGCTCCACGCCGACGGCTCGCTCCGCTGCCACCACTGCGGCCACGCCGAGCCCGCCCCGAGCGCGTGCCCCGCGTGCGGGTCGCCGGAACTGGCGCGGATCGGGGCCGGGACGCAGCGCCTCCAGCGCGAGCTCGCGAAGCGCCTGCCGGAGCTCGAGCTGATCCGCATCGACGCGGACTCCGTCGCGCGGCCGGAGGACCTCACGGACGCGCTACGGCGGTTCGCCGCTGCCGACCGCGCCGTCCTGCTCGGGACGCAGATGGTCGCCAAGGGCCACCACTTCGCGGGCGTCGAGCTCGCTGCGGTCGTGGACGCGGACACCGGTCTCGCGCTGCCTGACTTTCGCGCCGAGGAGCGCACGTTCCAGCTGCTGACGCAGCTCGCGGGCCGGAGCGGGCGTGACGCGCCCGGGCGCGTGCTCGTCCAGACCTTCCAGCCGGACGCGCGGCCGATCGTCCTGGCCGCCCGCCACGACGTGAGGCGCTTCGTCGCCGACGAGCTCGAGCGGCGGGAGGCGCTCGGCTATCCGCCCTTCCGCCATCTCGTCCGGATCGTCGTCTCGGGCGCGGGCTCCGACCCGGTGACGGCCCTCGCCGAGCTGCGGGACGAGCTCGCGCGCGTCGACGGCGCCGACCTGCTCGGGCCGGCTCCGCTGCTGCGCCTCCGGGGCCGCCACCGTGCCCAGCTCGTCGCCAAGACGAGGCAGCCGGGGGCGTTCGCCGCGGCCGCCGGCGGGCTCCTGGCGGCCGCCGCGCCGGCGATGAGGCGTGCCGGGTTGAGCGCCGTCGTCGACGTCGACCCGCAGTCCCTCTGACGCCTAGACTCAGAGGCCTGTGGCGGACGAGGTCGGACAGGTCAAACGGGAGAAGCTGGACGCCGAGCGCCAGGCCCGGCGGCGGGTTGCGCTGGCCCAGATCCGCCAGTACGGCGACGCGGTGCTCCGCATGCGTGCGAGCGACGTCGAGAGCTTCGACGGCGACCTCGAGCGGCTCGTCGAGCGGATGACGGCGCTCATGCAGGACGCCAACGGCGTGGGGCTGGCGGCGACCCAGGTGGGGGTGCTCCAGCGCGTCCTCGTCATGCAGGCGACCGAGGAAGAGCCCTTCGCGCTGGTGAACCCGACCGTCGCGGCCAGGTCGGACGACGTCGACATGGACGACGAGGGCTGCCTGTCGCTCCAGGGCGTGACCGTGCCGGTCGAGCGCTCCCTGACGATCCGGATCGAGGGCAAGGACGAGCACGGAGAGGACGTCAGCATGGACTTCGAGGGCCTGGCAGCGCGCGTCGTCCAGCACGAGCTCGACCACCTCGACGGCGTGCTCATCATCGACCGCACGACGGACGAGGCCCGTCGGGAGGCTCTGGCGATCCTCCGGCCGCGCGTCATCGTCAACCCGAGCTAGTAAGTGCTCCCTCAGGGGATACACGCCTGCTTCTGGCCCGCGATCACGCTGCGCCAGGAACCACCCTCGCCCTTGCAAAGGCTGCAAAGAGCCTTTGACGCGGGCGAGTGCGGCCCCTGGCTTGGTGCTCGCGACCCAGAAGCTGGGCAGCATCACCTGAAGGAGCACTAGTGCCGCGGATCGGCGTCGCCGCGACCGCGCCGTTCGGCGCGGACGTCCTCGAGCGGCTGGCAGACCGCTACGAGATCCCGTTCGTGCTCACCCGGCCCGACCGGCCGGCGGGGCGCGGCCGGAGGGCGACGGCGCCGCCGGCGAAGCTCGTTGCCGAGCGGCTCGGCATCCCGGTGCTCCAACCGGAACGGCCCGCGGAGGCCGAGCTGGACGCCGACACCATCGTGCTCGTCGCCTACGGTGCGCTGATCCCGGCCCCATTGCTCGAACGGCACGAGTGGCTGAACGTCCACCCCTCACTGCTGCCGCGCTGGCGCGGCGCCGCCCCTGTCGAGCGGGCGATCATGGCCGGCGACCGGGAGACGGGCGTGAGCGTGATCAGGCTCGTCGAGGAGCTGGACGCCGGCCCGATCGGCGCGCATGAGCCGTTCCCGATCGGGCCCGACGACGACGCGGGCACCGTCTATGCCCGCGCGGCCGGGCTCGCGCCGGACCTGCTCGAGCGGGCGACGTCGTTCACCTCGCAGCCGACGGACGGGGTCACCTACGCCGAGAAGATCGGCCCGGCCGACCGCGAGCTCGACTGGTCGCGGCCGGCGCAGGAGCTCCACGACCGCGTGCGCGCGCTCGCACCGCACATCGGCGCTCGCGGCGAGGTCGACGGCCGACGCCTGATCGTCTGGCGCACGCGCCTCGACGGCGACCGCCTCGAGCTGCTCGAAGTGCAGCCCGAGGGGCGTACGCGCATGAGCTACGACGAGTTCAGGCGCGGGCTCCGCTCGTAGGATCAGCGCGTGGGCTGGAGCGAGTGGATTCGCGGGGTCGAGGTCGAGCCGTCGGTGTATGCAGGCGACTTCTCCCGGCTGGGCGAGCAGCTCGACGAGCTCCTCGACGCCGGCACCCGGATCTTCCACTACGACGTCGGCGACGGGCACTTCGTCGAGCCGATCACGATGGGCCCGATCGTCGTCGAGTCGATCCGCGACCGCGTCCACGAGCGGGGCGGCGTCTTCGACTGCCATCTGATGGTGGACAACCCCGACCGGCACATCCCGCAGATCGCGCGCGCCGGCGGCGACAGCGTGACCTTCCACGTCGAGGTGACGGACGACGTGAGCGGGCTAGTCGCGCTCGCCCGGGAGCACGGGCTCGGCGCCGGCGTCGCCTTCAACCCGGGGACGGCGGTCGAAGAGGCGGCCGAGGCCGCGGCCGAGGCGGACATCGTGCTCTGCATGAGCATCTGGCCGGGCTACTCCGGCCAGGCGTTCATGCCCGAGGCGCTCGACCGGATCGCCCGCCTGCGCGAGCTGCTCCCCGACAAGCCGATCCAGGTGGACGGCGGGATTGGGCCGGACACGATCGGCCCGGCTCGCGAAGCGGGGGCGACGCTGTTCGTCGCGGGAACGGCCGTCTTCGGCGAGGAAGACATCGCTCGCGCCTACCGCGAGCTCGTCCAGCAGCTCTCGTGACGCTGGCGCGGGCGATCGAGCTCGCCGCGCGCGGGCGGGGCACGGTGCACCCCAATCCGATGGTGGGCGCGGTGGTCGTCCGCGAGGGCGAGGTGGTGGGGGAGGGCTGGCACGAGCGCAAGGGCGAGCCCCACGCCGAGGTCAACGCGCTGGCCGCGGCCGGCGAGCACGCCCGCGGCGCGACGCTCTACGTGACCATGGAGCCCTGCACGCACCACGGCTCGACACCGCCGTGCACGGAGGCCGTGCTCGCGGCAGGCGTCTCCCGGGTGGTCGCCGGTTCGCTCGACCCCAACCCGAAGGCGCAGGGCGGGCTCGAGGTGCTCCAGGCCGCCGGCGTCGACACCGAGCTGGTCGACTCCTTCGAGGCCCGACGCCTCAACGAGGCCTGGCGGACGTGGGTCTCGCTCGGCCGCCCCTTCGTGACGTACAAGGTCGCGGCGACGCTCGACGGGCGCGTCGCGATCCCGGGCGAACGTTGGGTCAGCGGCGAGGAGTCCCGGCGCCTCGTCCACGACGTGCGTTCGGGCTCAGATGCGGTCGCCGTCGGCATGGGCACCGTTCGCGCGGACCGGCCGCGGCTCGACGCCCGCGGGGTCAACGCGCCCCGCCAACCTCGGCGGCTCGCGTTCGGGCATGGCCCGCTCCCGACCGGCTCGGAGCTCGAGCTACGGACAGGGGCCCTCGAGGACGAGCTCGCGGCGCTCGCCGACGAGGGCGTGCAGTCGCTGCTCCTCGAAGGCGGCCCGACGCTGGCCACAGCGTTCCTGCGCGCCGATCTCGTGGACAAGCTGCTTCTGTTCGTGGCGCCGAGGCTGGCCGGGGAGGGCCCTCGCTGGGTCGAGACGCCGCTCGAGCCCCGCACGTTGCGACGTTTCGCGGCGCAGAGAGTCGGCGATGACGTTCTCCTGACCGGCTATGTCCACGAACCCTGACCGTATTGTCAACGCGATCTCGACCTGGCTCGGCGGGCGGCTCACCGACGACGCAGCTGCAGCGCGAGATCGACGGGATCGGCCCCGAGGGCCTCGGGCCGCAGCAAGCCGAGGCGGTCGGCGAGCTTCGCGAGGAGCTGACGAGAACCACTCCCGAGACCCGCGGCGATCTCGAGCGTGTAGCGCGCGAAACGCTCGAAGCAGTAGCGCTCGGCTAGGGCGCCCGCTCGGGCGATGCAAGCCAGGCTTCTGGCCCGCGATCACGCGGCGCCAGGAACCCCTGCTTGCAAAGGCTGCAGAGAGCCTTTGACGCGGGCGAGTGCGGCCCCTGGCTTGGTGCTCGCGACCCAGAAGCGTGGCCACATCACCCGAACGGGCGCTAGCTTTCGCCCATGTTCACGGGGATCGTCCGCGAGCGCGGTCGCGTCGTGCGCGTCGAGGGCGGCGCGGACGGCATCGCTCTCGAGCTCGAGGCGCCGCAGACGGCAGCGGCGAGCGCGGTCGGCGACTCTGTGTCGATCGGGGGCGTCTGCCTGACGGTTACGTCGAGCTTCGACGGCCGGCTCGCCTTCCACGCGGTTCCTGAGACGCTCGAGCGCAGCTCGCTCGGCCGCCTCGAGCCGGGGGCCGAGGTGAACCTCGAGCCGGCGCTCCGGGCCGGCGATCCGCTCGGCGGCCACTACGTCCAGGGTCACGTGGACGGGGTCGGGAAGGTGCGCTCACTCGAGCCTGAAGGCGACGGGGCAAGGCTGACGATCGACGCCCCGGAAGAGCTGCTCCGCTACTGCGTCGAGAAGGGCTCGATCACGGTCGAGGGCGTCTCGCTGACGATCGCGGGCCTGGACCCGGCCGGCTTCTCCGTCGCGCTCGTACCGCACACGCTCGAGGTGACGACCCTCGACTCGCTGCAGCCCGGAGACCCCGTCAACCTCGAGGCCGACGTGCTCGCCAAGTACGTCGAGAAACTCGTAGGAAGCGGCAGCCCCGCTACGATCGGCCCAGGATGACCTCCACAGCCACGCGGCAGACCAGGACGCCTTTCGCCACGATCGAAGGGGCCATCGAGGACATTCGCCAGGGCAAGTTCGTGGTGGTCGTCGACGCGGACGACCGCGAGAACGAGGGCGACCTCACGATCGCCGCCCAGTTCGCCACGCCCGAGGCGATCAACTTCATGGCCATGCACGCCCGCGGCCTCATCTGCCTCTGCCTGACCGAGGAGCGATGCGACCACCTCGGCCTTCGGCAGATGACCGACCGAAACGAGACGCCGTACGGCACCGCCTTCACGGTCTCGGTCGAGGCGCGCGAGGGCGTGACCACCGGTATCTCCGCGCACGACCGCTCGCACACGATCCAGGTGGCGATCGACCCGAGCAAGGGCGCCGATGCGCTCGTCCAGCCGGGCCACGTCTTCCCGCTGCGGTCGAAGCCGGGCGGGGTCCTCCAGCGGGCGGGCCAGACCGAGGCCGCCGTCGATCTCGCGCGGCTCGCGGGCCTCAACGCGGCCGGCGTGGTCTGCGAGATCATGAACGAGGACGGGACGATGGCCCGGATTCCGGACCTGATCCCGTACTGCGAGCGGCACGGGATCAAGCTGATCACCGTCGCCGACCTGATCGAGTACCGGCGCCGCAACGAGAAGCTCGTCGAGCGCATGACCTCCGTCCGGCTGCCGACCGAGTACGGCGAGTTCACCGCCGTTGCCTTCCGCGAGACGCTGACCGGCAAGCACCACGTCGCGCTCGTCCGCGGGGACGTGGACGGGGCCGAGGAGGTGCTCGTCCGCGTGCACTCGGAATGCCTGACGGGCGACGTCTTCCACTCGCTCCGCTGCGACTGCGGCGAGCAGCTCGCCCACGCGCTGCAGCGGATCGCGAGCGAGGACCGCGGCGTCCTGCTCTACATGGCCCAGGAGGGGCGGGGCATCGGGCTGCTGAACAAGCTCAAGGCCTACGAGCTGCAGGAGAACGGGCTCGACACGGTCGAGGCCAACCTCGAGCTCGGGTTGCCGATCGACGCCCGCGAGTACGGGATCGGCTCCCAGATCCTCGCCGACCTCGGCCTGTCGTCGATCCGCATCCTCACGAACAACCCGAAGAAGCTGAGCGGGATCGAGGGCTTCGGGCTCACCGTCGTCGAGCAGGTGCCGATCGAGGTGGCTCCGAACGCCGAGAACCGGCGCTACCTCGAGGCCAAGCGCGACAAGCTCGGCCACCGGCTCCACCACCAGGACGTCAAGTTCGACACCGACGGCGAGTGAGGGTTGCGCTGACCGGCCGACGCGATAGAACTCCCTCGATGCTTCGATGAGCGACCGCTTCGAGGAGCTGCGCCGCCGTTACAGCGAGGAGGGGCAGCAGCCTTACGACCACGACGAGCACGAAGAGGCGAGCGAGGACGTGCTGAGCGCCCTTGCCGAGCCGGAGGCGGATGCCGAAGCCGCGGCCGAGCCCGTCGAGGACTCCGTCGTGGTCGACGAGCCCGAGGCGGCCGCGGTACCGCCCGCCGAGGAGGAAGAGCCCGAATCGGAGCCCGAGGCCGCGCCTGCCCAGCACGCGCCCGCGGGATTCAGCATCCCGGACGGCTACGCGACGCTCGAGGGCTCGCCGAACGGCGCGAGCCGCTCCGTCGGCGTCGTCGTGAGCCGCTTCAACGGCGAGATCACGGCACGGATGCTCGAGCGCGCCCTCGCCACGCTCGAGGAGGAGGGCGTCGCCCGCGACGCGGTGACCGTCGTCCCGGTGCCGGGTGCCTTCGAGCTTCCGCTCACGGCGATGGCGCTGGCAAAGACCAGGCGATTCGCCTGCATCGTGGCGCTCGGCTGCATCATCCGCGGCAAGACGCCGCACTTCGAGTTCGTCGCCGGCGAGGCAGCCAGCGGCCTGCAGCTGTCGGCGCTGGAGACCGGCGTCCCCGTGGCGTTCGGCGTGCTCACGACCGAGACGGTCGAGCAGGCAGAGGCCCGCGTCGAGCGGGCCGCCGACGCCGCGCGCGGTGCGCTCGAGATGGCCGACCTCTTCGGCCGACTGCGGTCGTCCGACCAGGCGCGCTAGGAAGACTTTGATTCTCCTCGCAAGAGGAGTACGGTCCAGGCGGCCATGCTGAAGGTCGCGCTCACCGCCGGAGCGCTCGCTCTGACGCTCGTTCTCGTGGAGGGGCGGCAACCGGGACCAGCCCGCTCCAACAGCCGCCGTTCCCGCCGCCGCCGCCTGCGCCGCCACCGGCCAAGCCGCCGGCGTTCCCGCCGCCTCCGCCCGCCAAGCAGTCGCCGTTCAAGAAGAAGGCGACGATCCGGCAAGACCGCACTGCGCGGACCGCGCGGTCCGGCCGGGCCGCGAGGGCCCCGCGGCCTGCGCGGCGCGCGCGGAGCCGCCGGCCTCGCGGGCGCGAAGGGCGATCCGGGCGCGGCAGGGCGCGACTGGCGCACCCGGTGCAGCCGGGTGCGAACGGCACGAACGGGCTCCCCGGGCAGCGAAGGCCGAGGCAACGGGGGACAAGGGCGACAAGGGCGATCGCGGCGAGTCGGCGCTCGATCCGGTTCCGAGCGGCAAGACGATCTACGGCACGGTCGGCGGCGACTTCCATGTCGGTACGGACGACAACGCCAGCGACTTCGGCGTCGACGTCAGCGTTCCCGATGCCGGCGCCGCGAGGCTCCTCGAGTGACGCCGAGTCTTCGTGGATGTCGAGCGGCTGGCAGGACGGCGGCGGGCAGACGAAACCGACGACCGACGACGACGAATCGCAGGTGCACGGCAGCCCGGCCAATCCGATAGCTCCGGCCGGCAAGGTATGCATCTACGTCGCCGGCGCCGACAACGCGTTCAACCTCGCGGGCTACTCGGTCCTCTTCGGAGCGGGCGCGAGCAAGTACGGCTTCAAGCTCAAGTGGGACGCGTCGCAGGCCGGCGACACGTTCATCGACGCGGCCTGGGCGTACACGGCGCCATAGCGGGCTCCGCTAGACTGCCGCGTCCATGGCCAAGGTTTGCGCAGTCTGTGGGAAGAAGCCGTCGTTCGGCCACAGCCGGAGCCACTCGATGGTTGCGACCAAGCGGCGCTTCAATCCCAATCTCCAGCGCGTGCGGGTGCTGCTCGGCGGCAAGCCCACGCGCGCGTACGTCTGCACGCGCTGCCTGAAGGCCGGCAAGGTCCAGAAAGCCGTCTGAGCCCCGCCGAACGCGTCAGAATCGGCGCGTGAGCGATCATGACGCCGTTCTCGCGCTCGCACACGCGGCGCTGAACGCGCTCGAGCGCAACCGGCGCAGGCTCGACGACCTCAACGTCTACCCGGTTCCAGACGGCGACACCGGCACCAACCTGACCCTGACCGCGCGGGCCGTCGTCGACGCGCTCGAGGGCGGAGGAGACGGTGACCGCCAGGCGGTCGCGCGCTTCGTCGCGAGGGCCGCGCTGCTCGGAGCGCGCGGCAACTCGGGCGTGATCATGTCCCAGATCGTCCGCGGCGCCACCGACGTGCTCGGCGCGGCAGAGGAGATCGACGCCGCTGTCGTCGCTGCGGCCCTGCGGTCGTCGAGCGACGCCGCCTATGCGGCCGTTCGGGAGCCCGTCGAGGGAACGATCCTCACGGTGGCGCGCGCGCTGGCGGACGAGGCGGAGCGCGACGGCGGCGAGTCGACGCTCGCAGGCCTCCTCGCCCGACTCGTGGCAGAGGGCGACAAGGCAGTGCTCGCGACCCAGCAGCAGCTCGCTGTCCTGCGCGACGCGGGCGTCGTCGACGCCGGCGCGGCCGGCCTGATGGAGGTCGTAAGGGGCATCGCGTCCCACGTCTCGGGCGAGCCTCTGCCCGAGGCGCCCGCCGAAGAACGGGCAAGCCTGGAGTCGGCGCACCAGGAGCTCTCCCGCTTCCGCTACTGCACGGTGTTCGTCGTCGAGGGCGAGGACCTGGACTCGTCCGCGCTCGAGCTTGAGCTCGAGCAGCTCGGCGACTCGCTGCTCGTCGTCGGCGATCCCACCGCGCTGAAGGTGCACGTCCACACCGACGACCCCGGCCGCGCGCTGCAGCTCGCGACCGTGCAGGGCGTTCTCGAGGGCGTCGAAATCAGCAACATGCACCGCCAGACCGCCGAGCGCGAGGTGCGCGTGCTCGAAGGTGAGGAGGAGGGCGGCACGACCGTGGTCGCCGTCTCGGTCGGCGCGGGCAACCGCGCGCTCTTCGAGAGCCTCGGCGCGCAGGTGGTGGACGGCGGCGAGACGATGAACCCGGCGACCGAGGCGCTCCTCGCTGCGATCGAGGCCGCGCCGGGCGAGGTCGTCGTGCTCCCGAACAACCCGAACGTGATCATGGCCGCCGAGCAGGCCGCCTCCCTCGCGACGAAGCCGGTCCACGTCGTCCGGTCGATGTCGATCCCGGCGGGCCTGGCCGCGATGGTCGCGCACGACGCGCAGCGACCCGCCGACGAGGACGCGGCCGAGCTGGCCGAGGCGCTCGACGGCGTCGCCGTCGGCGCCGTGACGATCGCGTCGCGGGCCGTCGAGGGCCTCGCCGAGCCGGGCGACTACCTCGGCCTGCTCGAGCGCGAGCCGGTGGCGGGCGGCAAGGTGCTCGCCACCGTGGCCGAGCAGGTGATCGAGGCGCTCCTGGCCCAGCCGCGTGACGTGCTGACGGTGCTCACCGGCTCCGACACGGCCGAGCTCGACGGACTGCTCGAGACGATCGCGAGGCGCTGGCCGGAGGTCGAGCTCGAGGTGCACGAGGGCGGCCAGCCGCACTACCGCTTGCTGCTGTCGGCCGAGTAGGGGCGTATGGTTGCCGCCGTGTCGGAGCGCATCCGGGTCGTGGTCGTCGAGGACAACGACGTCTTCCGCGAGGCGCTCGAGCTGCTTCTGGGGCTCCGGCCGGAGATCGAGGTCGTGGCGGCGCTCGCGGACGGGCATGTGGTGGCGGACGTGTGCCGGGAGGTTCGGCCCGACGTGGTGGTCGTCGACTACCGGCTGCCGGGGCTCGACGGCGTCCTGGTGACGACCGCGATCCTCGAGGCCTCGCCGACGACGGCCGTCGTCGCGCTGACCGCCTCCGCCAACGCCCGCGAGCGCGGCGCGCTGATCGAGGCCGGCGCGGTCGCGTGCCTGACCAAGGACCAGCCGCTCGACGAGATCGTGGACGCGATCCACCGCGCGGGCGGCCGGCTCGCCCCTGCCGAGTAAGCTGCTCGCCTTCCCGTGGACCTGACCGCCGAGAACACGGCGATCGTGCTCGACTCGACCGCCGACTTTCCCGCTGCGCCCGAACGGTTCGCAAACTGGCGAGTCGTGCCGCTCTACGTCCGCTTCGGCGACGAGAGCTTCCGCGACTACGTCGACCTCCAGCCCGCCGAGTTCTACGGGCGGCTCCGCGCAGCGGCTCAGCCGCCGACGACGTCACAGCCCACACCGGCGGACTTCCTCGCCGTCTACGAGGAGCTGGCCTCCTACGAGCGGATCCTCTCGCTCCACCTCTCGCGCCGGCTGTCGGGGACGTACGAGAGCGCCGAGCGGGCGGCAGGAGAGGCGGGAGACCGCGTGCGGACGGTCGACTCGGAGACCGCGTCGGCCGCGATCGCGATGCTCGGGCTCGCGATCCAGCGCCGGCTCGAGCGCGGGACGACCGACGACGAGGTCGACGAGCTCGTCGAGCGGTACAAGCGCGACGCGCGGCTGATCTTCACCGTCGACACGCTCGAGTACCTGGCAAAGGGCGGCCGCATCGGCAAGGCGGCCGCGATGGCGGGCCAGCTGCTGCACATCAAGCCGATCCTCACGCTCTCCGACGGCGAGGTGCTCCCGCTCAAGAAGGTGCGCGGCGCCCAGAAGGCCTACCGCGAGTTCGAGCGCTCGTTCGAGGAGAGCGCCGGCAGCGGCCCCGGCTTGCGGGTGGGGATTGCCCACGCCGAGGCACCCGAGCGGCTGCAGGCGCTCGAGCAGATGGTGAGGCGGGTGCGTCCGCAGGCCGACATCGAGCTGGCGACGACGCTCGGCCCCGTGGTCGGCACCCACGCCGGCCCGGGCACGGTCGGCTTCTTCTGGTTCGACGACCCGAGCTAGACGAGCGTCGTCGGTCTTCGCGGCGAGCTCGCGGTCGCGGTCGGTGATCGCGTTCGCCACGTGCGTCCACCAGCGGAGGGTCACGCGGTTCCAGTGGATCGCGATGTCGGGGTGGTGGTTCTCAGCCTCGGCCAGCTCTCCCACCCGGTTCACGAAGGCGAGCGCCTCGGCGAAGTCGGCGAAGCGGAACTCGCGCTGCAGCGCGCCGTCGACCTCGTCCCAGTTGCGTCTCGCGACCACGGCTCTAGTATGGAATCCAGGTCGAGACAGGGCTCGTATGACCTCCTACATCCCATGGAAGGAACCGCCACATGACCCGCATACGTCTCACACTCGCCGGTGTCGCCGCGGTGGCGCTCGTGGCCGTCGCACCGCTCGGCGCGGCGCCGTCGGCTACGAAGTTGACCGCAACTGTCGGCCCGGGCTTCACGATCAGCCTCAAGAAGGGCACCACGAAGGTCACCAAGCTGAAGCCCGGCGCTTACACGATCACCGTCAGCGACAAGTCGAACATGCACAACTTCCACCTCACCGGCCCGGGCGTGAACAAGAAGACGTCCGTTCGCGGCCACGGGCACGAAGAAGTGGACCGTCACGCTCAAGAAGGGCACCTACAAGTTCGTGTGCGATCCGCACGCGACCTTCATGAAGGGCTCGTTCAAGGTCAGCTAGCCGGAGCAGGCGCGGTCCCGGCGGTGCGCAAGCTCTGACCGGGGCCGCGCTCGCCCAGCGCGAAGCGCTCGTCGGGCTCGCCTCCGCCCTCGATCACGCCGGCCACGTACTCGGCCAGCGCCGGGCCGTGCTTGAAGCCGTGCCCCGAGCCGCCGCCCAGGAGCCAGACGTCCTGTCGCTCCGGATGGCGCGCGATGAGGAAGTTCGTGTCGGACGTAAGCGCATACGGACAGACGCGCGAGAAGACCAGCGGTGCGTCGGCGAGAGTGGGGAAGCGGCGGCCCAGGTAATCCCGCGCCGCCCGTGCGGCCTGCTCCGAGGGCGTCCGGTCGTCGCGATCGGGGTCGAACTCGGGCCCCTCCAGGTCGGGGCTCACCTTGACGCCGCGCCCGTCCACGTCGCCTACGCCGTAGAAGGCCGCGCCGTAGTCGACCCAGGCCGGTACTGGCGGGGTCGACCACTCGATCGGCGCGCCGAAGTGGAGCACCTCCTGGCGGGTCACGCGCAGCCTTGCCTGGTCGGGGAAGAGCCCGGCGAGCCAGGCGCCGCACGCCCAGACGACGACGTCGGCGTCGAGCCGCTCGCCGTGGACCTCGACGCCGTCGGCGGAGGGCCGCGCCTCGCCGCCCACGAAGCGCGCGCCCTTGGCCCTGGCGAGAGCGACGATCGCCCGGGTTGCGTCCCGCGCGCGCAGCACGCCGGCCTCCGGCTCCCATAGGGCGAAGGCGAGGTCCTCGCCGGCGAAGCTCGGGAAGAGCTCGGCGGTCTCGGCGGGCGTCAGGCGCTCCGTCGGAACCCCTTCGGCGCGCAGGACGTGCTCGCTCTCGGCCTCCCAGCCCGTCTCGTCGTGCGCGAGCCAGACGACGCCGCAGCTCAGGAGGAGCGACTCGCCGGTCTCCTGCTCGAGCTCGAGCCAGCGCTCCCGGGCCCGGCGCGCGGAGCGGACGTACCAGGCCTCGCCCCCGTGGGCGGCCCGGATCAGCCGAGACTCGCCGCCCGAGGCCGCGCGAACGTGCCCGGGCGGGTAGCGATCGACGAGCGTGACGTCCCAGCCGCGCTCGACGAGCTCGTGCGCGAGCGAGCCGCCGAAGATGCCCGCACCGACGACGATCGCGCTCGACACACGGCGCAGGCTAGTCGACGACGAGCGCGCCCTCGTCGATGCGGCCGCGCAGCTCCACCTCGTTTTGCGACCAGAGCGCGCCGGTCTCGGGATCGCGGGTGAGCTGGAGCTTCTGCTGGGCCTGTTTCGTGAGGTTGGACACGGGGAGCGAAGGGCTCGAGCAGGCCGGCGGGTAGGACTCGTTGAGCATCGCGCACATCTGGCCGCGCGTGGATTCGGGCCCGCGCGAGAAGTAGCCCTCCACGATCACCTCCTGGCCGTTCAGCCCGATCGCCGTCCCGGGGTCGACCGTGGGGATCTCGGAGCTGCCGGAGCCGCCGCAGCCGGCGGCGACGAGCACCAGCACGAGCAGGATCGCGCGCTTCACGACTCGAGCTCGAGTGGGAGCTCCTCGACTCCGCCGTTCTCGATCCGCCAGCCGCGCAGCTCGCCGGTCGCTGCCGACACGATCAGGTAGGGACGCCCGCTCCACAGGCCGATGTTCTCGAGGTCCGTGCGCGACGGCCGCGGTGCCGTTTCGGGGTGCGAGTGGAACACTGCGAGCTCGTAGCCCTCGTCCTCGAGGAAGAAGTCCATCGGGTTGCCCGGCTTGAGCTGGAAGCGGTACGGGCTCGCAAGCTCATTCTCGCCCGGCAGATAGCGCTCGGCGACGCCGTGGCGGAACGCGACGAGGCCACAGGCCTCGTTCGGTGCCTCCTTGCGCGCGTGCTCGAGCAGCTCCCGCCGTAGTGCCTCCGAGATCACCACCAGACGGACTTCTCCATGGCCTCCTCGACGTCCTCCGCGGCCCAGAACGGCGCGGACAGGTACTTCCAGCCGCCGTCGGCGAGCACGCACACGACGACGCCCTCGTCGAGCTCCTCCGCGAGCATGTGGCCGACGTGCACGACTGCGCCCGAGGAGACGCCCGCGAAGATCGCCTCGCGCTCCAGCAGCGCCCGCACGCCTGCGACGGACTCGGCGTTCGTCACGAGCAGCTTCCGGTCGAGCTTTCCGACGTCGAGGATGGGCGGCACGTAGCCGTCCTCGAGCGAGCGCAGGCCGATCACCGGGTCGCCGGGGAGCGGCTCGGCCGCCGCGACGACGACGTCGGGAAACGCCTCCCGCAGGCGCGCGCCGGCGCCCATCAGCGTGCCGCCAGTCCCGAGGCCGGCAACGACGACGTCGACCCGTTCGAGCTGCCCGGCGATCTCGGCGCCCGTCCCGTCGTAGTGGGCACGGACGTTCGCCTCGTTCGCGTACTGGAACGGCATGAAGTACCGCGGCTCCTCCTCGGCCATCTGCAGCGCCTTCTGGACGGCGCCGTTCGTCCCCTCGTCCGCCGGCGACTCGACGATCGACGCGCCCATCAGCTCGAGCAGGCGCCGCCGCTCGGGGGTGGCGTTCGCCGGCATCACGCACGTCAGGCCGTAGCCCTTGATCCGCGCGACCATCGCCAGCGAGATGCCGGTGTTGCCGCTCGTCGGCTCGAGCAGCTCGCGCCCGGGCTGCAGCTCGCCGCGCGCCTCGGCCGTCTCGACCATGGCCTTGGCGATGCGGTCCTTGATCGACCCGCTCGGGTTCTGTCCCTCCAGCTTCGCGTAGAGGCGGACGGACGGCTTCGGCGAGAGTCGCTGAAGCTCGACGAGTGGGGTGTTCCCGACGAGGTCGAGGAGCGAGCTAGCGGGCAACTCCGCCGGCCATGGCGGGGAGGAGGATGACCGTTGAACCCTCGGAGACGGGGGTTTCGAGGCCGTCCTGGGTGCGGATGTCCTCACCACCGACGTAGACGTTGACAAAGCGCGCGATGTTGCCGTTCTCGAAGATGCGCGCCCGGAGCGCCGGGAACCGCTCGGCGACGTCCTGCAGCACCTCGCCCACCGTCGTGCCCGCCGCGGCCACCTCGCGCCGGTCCTCGGCGTCGGGCCGCAGCGTGGGTGGGATGCGCACGGTCGTCATGCCGCGCAGAACTCGACATAGTCGATGTACTCGGTGATCGTCGGGTGGTCCCCGCAGACGGGGCACTCGGGATCGCGGCGGATCGCGACCTCGGTGAACGAGGCCGAGAGCGCGTCGAAGAGCATCAGCCGCCCGATCAGCGGGTCGCCGATGCCGAGCGCCAGCTTGAGCGCCTCGTTCGCCTGCAGCGAGCCGATTACGCCGGGCAGGACGCCGAGGACGCCACCCTCGGCGCAGCTGGGCGCCAGCTCGGGCGGCGGCGGCTGCGGGAACAGGCAGCGGTAGCACGGGCCCTCGTGCGGCTTGAACACCGTCGCCTGGCCCTCGAAGCGGAAGATCGAGCCGTGCACGATCGGGACGTCGTGCCAGACGGCCGCGTCGTTGAGCAGGTAGCGGGTGGGGAAGTTGTCGGCCCCGTCGACGATCACGTCCCATCCTTGCGAGAGGATCGCGTCGACGTTCTCCGAGGTGATGCGCTCCTGGATCGTCACGACGTCGACGTCCGGGTTGAGCTCCTCGAGCGTGCGCCTCGCCGATTGCGCCTTCGGCTCGCCGAGCCGGGCGGTCGAGTGCAGCACCTGGCGCTGGAGATTCGACTCGTCCACGACGTCGTCGTCGACGATGCCCAGGCGGCCCACCCCCGCGGCCGTGAGGTACAGGGCCGCCGGCGAGCCGAGCCCACCGGCGCCGATCATCAGGATGCTCGAGTCGAGCAGCTTCAGCTGGCCGCGCTCGCCGACCTCCGGGATCAGGAAATGGCGGCTGTAGCGCTCGCGCTGGGCGGGCTCGAGCGTCCGCTCCATCGTGCTCGGGTAGCCGCGGTTGAGCCAGTCGACGATCCCGCCGGCGAGCGAGACCGGACGCTCGTAGCCGAGCTCGACCAGCGCGTTGGCTGCGCGCAGCGAGCGCGCGCCGACCGCGCAGTAGAGGACGACGGGCTTCGACTTGTCCGGGACGACCTCGCCGATGCGCTCCGTCAGCTCGCGAAGCGGCACGAGCGTCGCGCCGGGGATGTAGCCGCCCGCCCACTCGTCGGCGCCGCGGACGTCGACCAGGATCGCGTCGCGGTCGAGCAGCTCGCGTGCGCCCGGGGCGTCGATCTCGAGCTGCTGCTCCACGCGAGCCATGTCGCCAGGATAGCCAGCTGAGTACCGTCCCAGTCATGTCGCCGCGCACCCGTATCGCCGTTCTGGTCGTCGTGCTCGCGCTGGCCGCAGCCGCAGTCGCTGTCGCCGCCGCCGTTCTCGGCGGAGACGACGCCGGCGGGGGCGGCCGCAAGGGCAATCCGCCGCTCGTGCTCGACCTGGGACTGCGGAGCGACCGCGAGGCGCAGGACCTGCGCCGTGGCGCGCGTCTCTACGACGAGGGCCGCGTCGACGAGGCCCGGCCGATCTTTCGCCGCTACTCGTCGGTTCCGGCGCGGATCGGCCTCGCGCTCGCCGGCTGGCCGCGCGGGACGCAGGGCCGCCTCGAGCAGCTCTCGGCCGTGTATCCGCGGAGCGGGGCCGTCCGTCTGCACCTCGGCCTCGCGTACTTCTGGGCGGGTCGCGATGCGGACGCCGTCGACGCCTGGCGCGCGGCGGCGAAAGTCGAGCCGGACTCCCTCTACGCGATCCGCGCCGGCGATCTCCTCCACCCCGGCCAGGCGCCGGGCCTGCCGACGTTCGTGCCCGGGTTCGATCCGCCCACCGGACTCGACCGGCTGCCGCCGCCCGGGCAACTCGCGCGCCTGCGGCGCGATGCAGCCCGCCGCGACGCCCGCGCCAAGATCCTGTACGGCGTCGCGCTGCAGCGGCTCGGACGGCCCGTGTCGGCGGCGCGCGCCTTCGCCGAGGCGGCCCGGATCGCACCATCGAACGCGGAGGCCCAGACGGCCGCCGCGGTCGGCCGCTTCCGCAAGGACTCGCCCGAGTCGGCCTTCTCGAAGCTCGGCCCGCTCACGCGGCGATTCCCGCATGCGGCGACCGTCCGATTCCACCTCGGGCTCTGCCTGCTCTGGCTCGGTCAGCTCGAGGAAGCCAAGCGCCAGCTCACGCTCGCGCGCCGCGCCGCGCCCGGATCTCGACTCGCGAGGGAAGCGAACCGCTTTCTCGTGCGTCTAGAGAACGTACGAACACCGTCCTGAAAGCTAGGACTTGTGGACGGAAAGATGGGCCTTTCGGCCTATGGCGATTCGTCCACGTCGCGTGAAAGACTGCCGAATCTTTAGAACGTTGACGATGACACAAAGTGGGACTACGGTGAGACGGCCGAACGAGGAGGGGGTCAACATGGGGCAAGGCGCTGTGGCGGCGGGGACCGTCACGGACGTACTGGAGACCGATGAGGTGAAGAACCTCATCGCTGCTGCCCAGGAGGCGGGGTCGATCAAGGCCGAGGACGTTGCGCTCGCACTCGGCGAGCTCGAGGTGGATGCGGCACAGCTCGACGAGGTCCTCGGCGCACTGGAGGAGCTCAACGTCGACGTCGTCAGCGGGGACGAAGACGATGACCAGGGTGAGGTGGAGTCGCGGCGCGAGGTCTCGACCGACGCGCTCCAGCTCTTCCTGAAAGACATCGGCAAGGTCGAGCTCCTGACCGCGCCGCAGGAGGTCGAGCTCGCGAAGCGCATCGAGCGGGGGGACGAGCATGCGAAGCGCCAGATGGTCGAGGCGAACCTGCGCCTCGTCGTCTCGATCGCGAAGCGGTATCGCAATCAGGGGCTGCCGTTCCTCGATCTGATCCAGGAGGGCACGATCGGGCTGGTCCGCGCTGCGGAGAAGTTCGATCACCGCAAGGGGTTCAAGTTCTCGACGTACGCGACGTGGTGGATCCGGCAGGCCGTGGCCAGGGCACTCGCAGACAAGGCCCGGACGATCCGGATGCCCGTTCACGTGGTCGAGAAGCTGAACAAGATCGTGCGGACGGAGCGGAAGCTCCGCGCCGAGCTGGGGCGCGAGCCTGGCTCGCTGGAGATTGCGAGGGAGCTCGACCTGACGATCGACGAGGTCGATCAGATCCGTCGCAGCGCCCAGGTGCCGGTCTCGCTCGAGAAGCCGGTCGGCGACGACGAGGAGTCGGAGTTCGGCCACTTCCTCACCGACGAGTCGGCGCCGTTGCCGGAGGAGGTTGCCGAGGACGTGCTCCGCAAGGACGCGCTCGGCCGCATCCTGCGAACGCTTTCCGCCCGCGAGAAGCGGGTGCTCGAGCTGCGGTACGGGCTGAACGGGGAGCAGCCGCGCACGCTCGACGAGGTTGGCCGCGCATTCAACGTCACGCGCGAGCGGATCAGGCAGATCGAGAACCAGTGCCTGAAGAAGCTCCGCGCAGTTGCGGAGGCGAACGCCCTCCGCGACGTGGCCTAGTTCGCGCGCAAAGAGGGGGCGACGCGTGTGCGGCACGCGTCGTCCCTGCCGTTTTCGCGCATAGACTCCGCGACCGTGGAGCCTCAGCTACTCGATCGGCTGGCGGAGTGGATCGCGATTCCGAGCATCAGCGCGGACGCGGCCCACGCGCCCGACGTCGTGCGCGCCGGCGAATGGCTCTGCGCACAGATTCAGGCCGCCGGAGGCGATGCCGGGCTGCTCGACTGGCACGGGCACCCGCTCGCGATCGGGGAGGTGCGCGCGTCCACCGGCGCGGAGACGGCGCCGACCGTCCTCTGCTACGGCCACTTCGACGTGCAACCGCCCGACCCACTCGAGCTCTGGAAGACGCCGCCCTTCGAGACGAGCATCCGCGACGGCCAGGTGTTCGCGCGGGGGATCGCAGACGACAAGGGTCAGCTCTTCCTGCTGGTCGAGGCCGCCTCCCGGCTCGCGCGCGCGGGCGAGCTGCCCGTCAACGTCCGCTTCGCCTGCGACGGCGAGGAGGAGACCGGCGGCCACTCGATCGTCGACTACCTCGCCGCCGACGAGCGCGGAGCCGACGTGTGCGTGATCTTCGACAGCGGCATGGTCGAGCGTGACCGGCCCGCCTTCAACATCGCCACGCGCGGCCTCGTCTACTTCCACCTGACGCTCCGCACGGGCGAGCGCGACCTTCATTCCGGGATGTACGGCGGCTCGGCGATGAACGCGGTGAACGTGCTCGGGCGGGTGCTCGCCGCCGTCATGCCCGGCGACGACGGCCGTCTGCCCGAACCGCTGCGCCGCGGGGTGGTGCCGCCGTCCGACGAGGAGCGGGAGGCCTGGGGCGTGCTGCCGTCAGGCGCGGACGAGCTCGCCGGACAGGGCGCCCGTCCGCTCGACCCACGCGCGGCGGAGGAGTTCTATTTGCGCACCTGGGCGGAGCCCGCCGTGGACGTCAACGGCATCGCGGGCGGCTCGCCGGAACTCCAGAAGACGGTGCTGCCGGTGGAAGCCGTCGTGAACGTCTCGATCCGCCTGGCGCCGGGCCAGGATCCCGAGGACATCGCTCCCGAGTTCGAGCGGCTGCTCCAGGAGGCGACCCCCGAGGGTGCGGACCTGACGGTCGAGCGCTGGGCGTCGAGCGAGCCCGGCCTGGTCGACCAGGCCTCGCCCGCGATCCAGCTCGGGCTCGACGCCTTCGAGCGGGTGCTCGGCGTGCGGCCGCTGCTGATCCGCTCGGGCGGAACGCTCCCGATCGTGCCGGCGCTGGCCGCGAAGGGGATCCCCGTGATCCTCACGGGCTTCTCGCTGCCCGACTGCAACATCCACTCGCCGAACGAGCGCATGGAGGTCGAGTACTTCCCGAAGGGTGTTGCGGCGGCCGAGGAGCTCTTCCGAGCGTTCGCGCAGCTGTAGCCGTCACGCCTTCGCGCGGAAGGCGTGACGCTTCCGTGCGGGTGCCTGGCACCGCGAACCGACGCTTCGAGCCACGTCCGCCACCGGGATCGACGGCCGGCCGGCCGCCCGTTCAGCGCTCCGCGCCTCGCTCCGCCTTGGGGATCGTTCGTGACGCTTTCGTGCGGATGCCTGGCACCGACACCCAGCGGCGTGTCGCTGGGCGCCGGGGGAACCTCCCGGTTCCCCCAGACCCCCTCCACTGGTCCGCTTCGCGGACAGGCGGCTACGCCGCCGGCCTAGCCCCAGGGCGGCGCGTTGTGGACCCAGCGGCCGCCGAGCATCGTGGCGACCACCTCGATCTCCGGCAGCTCTTCCGGTGGGCATTCCAGCGGGTCGCGGCTCAGGACGGTCAGGTCGGCGTAGTGGCCGGGGACGAGCTTGCCGCGCCGGCGCTCGTCGCGCGCCAGCCACGCCGGGCCTACCGTCGTCGCGCGTAGCGCCTGCTCGGCGGTCAGCGCCTGCTCGGGGCGCCACCCCGGCCGCTCGTCGAGCGTTCGCAGCACCCCGGCGACGATCCCCGCGAGCGGGTCGAGCTCCTCGATCGGCGCATCCGAGCCGTTCGCCAGCACCGCACCGCTCTCCCACAGCGACCGGAACGCATAGGCGCCGTCGAGCTTCTCGGCCCAGTACAGCTCCGCGACGTCGCGGTCGGACGGGGCGTGCGAGAACTGCACCGACGCGGCGACGCCGATCGACGCGAATCGCCCGAGGTCCTCGGGAGAGAGCAGCTGGGCGTGCTCGATCCGCGGCCGCAGGCCGAGCGGCTCCCAGACCGATCGTGTCGCCTCGAAGGCGTCGAGCGCCTCCCGGTTGGCGAGGTCGCCGATCGCGTGGACGGCGACGGGAAAGCCCGCAGAGGCTCCCGCGCGCACGATCTCCTCGAGCTCGACGCGGCTCGTGATCTCGACGCCGGAACCGTCGAGCATGCGCGCGGTCTGCGAGCCCAACGTGCCGTCCATGAACGCCTTCAGGTAGCCCAGGCGCAGCAGCGGGCTGCCGAAGCCGCTGCGCACGCCAACGGCCGCGAGGTCACCCACCCGGTCGTACGGCAGCGACTGCCAGACCCGCAGCGAGAGCGAGCCCTCGCGCTCCAGCGCCTGGAAGACTTCGAACGCGCCGAGCCAGCCGTCCTTGTCGTGGACGGCGGTCACGCCGCGCGCGTTGGCGATCCGCACGCCCTCGCGCGAGGCCTCGACCATCTCCTCGAGCGTGGCCGCTGCGTGAAGATCGCGATAGTGCCAGCACGATTCCTCCCTCAGCACGCCGGTGGGCTCGCCGGCCTCGTCGACCTCGACCACGCCGCCGGGCACAGCCAGGTCGCCGTCTGCAAGGGCGAGCGCGGCCGAGTTGAGCCAGCAGGAATGGGAGTCGCGGGCGGTGAGCATCGTCGGGACCGGCCCTGTCACCGCATCGAGGACGTCCTTCGTCGGCTCGACGGCCGGCGTCCAGTCGGCGCTTCGCCAGCCTCGCCCGCGGAGCCAGCCGCCCTCGCGAACTCCCACGAGAGCCTCCCCGACGCGAGCGAGCGCCTCGTCGAGCGAGCGTGTGCCCTCGAGCCTCACCTCGCGCTGCGCGAGCGCCCAGGTCGGAAAGTGCACGTGCGCGTCGTTGAGCCCGGGAACGACGCACCGACCGCCGAGGTCGACCGTCTCCGGCGACGCGAGCGCGGTCTCGTGCGTCCCGACTCCGCCGGCGACCCACTCGCCGGCGATCGCGAGGGCGCGCGCCAGCGGGAGCGACGGCTCCATCGTCCTGATCGCGCCGTTTCGCAGGATCACCCAAGGGCGATCGTAGTGGGATGACACACGAGTCGTACTGGGTCGCGTCGACCCCCGAGACGTCCTACCCGGAGCTCTCGAGCGACATCGAGGTCGACGTCGCGGTCGTCGGCGCCGGCATCACGGGCGTGACGGCTGCCGTCCTGCTCAAGCGCGCCGGCAAGACCGTCGCCCTCATCGAGGCCGGGCGAATCGTCCGGGGCGCGACCGGTCTACACGACGGGCAAGGTCACGTCGGGCCACGGCGCCGTCTACACGAAGCTCGCCCACGCCTTCGGCGAGGAGGGCGCGCGCCTCTACGCGGAGTCCAACCAGACTGCGATCGAGCGCATCCACGAGCTGGGCCCGACAGCCGGCATCGACTGCGACTTCGAGCGCAGGGCCAACTACGTCTTCGCCGAGAGCCCCAAGGAGCGCAAGCACCTGGAAGATGAGGCCGCGCTGATGCAAAGGCTCGGCCTGCCCGCGTCGTTCGTCGCCGAGACGCCGCTCCCGTTCGAGGTCGCGGGCGCCGTCCGCCTCGAGAACCAGGCGCAGTTCCACCCGCGCAAGTACCTGCTCGGTCTGGCCGAGACGATCCCCGGCGACGGCAGCCACGTGTTCGAGAACACGCGCGCGACGTTCGTGAACCGCACGGACCCGGCGGTGGTGGAGACCCCGCGCGGCAACGTCCGTGCGCGGGACGTCGTGCTCGCAACCCACCTGCCCTTCATGGACCGCGGCCTGTTCTTCGCCAGGACGCATCCGCACCGCAGCTACGCAGTCGCCGCGCCGATCGACCCCTCGGACGCGCCCGAGGGCATGTTCATCAACGTCGGCACGCCGACCCGGTCGGTGCGAACGATTCGCGACGGCGACCGCCTGCTGCTGCAGGCCGGCGGGCAGGGCCACAGGCCGGGGAGGGCCGGCGACACGGCCGAGCGTTACGACGTGCTCGAGGCCTTCCTCCGCGAGCACTGGCCGTCGGCGGGAGCGGTCGAGTACCGCTGGTCGACGCAGGACTACATGTCCGCCGACCGCGTCCCCTATGTCGGCCGGCTGACCCGCCGCTCGAGGCATGTCTACATGGCCACGGGCTACAGCAAGTGGGGCATGACGGCTGGAACCGTCGCGGCCCAGTTGATCACCGACGCCGTCCTCGGCCGCGAGAACCGGTGGGCGGCGCTCTACGACGCCAAGCGCGCCTTCGGGCGGGAAGCTCCTGAAGGAGAGCGCCGAGAACGCAGCCCGCTTCGTCGCCCAGCGTGTCGCCCGCTCCGACCGGCGGAGCCCGGAGGAGCTCCACGCGGGCGAGGGAGCAGTCATGCGCCTCGGCGGCCTGAAGCGCGCCGTCTACAAGGACGAGAACGACGCTGTCCACGTGTTCTCGCCGGTCTGCCGCCACCTCTGGTGCTACGTGGAGTGGAACGCGGCCGAGCGCACGTGGGACTGCCCGTGCCACGGATCGCGCTACAGCGCCGAGGGCCGCGCGATCGAGGGCCCGACCGTGCAGGATCTGAGGCGCATCGACGACTGAGGAGGAACCGTGATCGACCACGTGGGCATCGACGTCAGCGACATCGACTCCGCCAAGGCCTTCTACGAACAGGCGCTCGCGCCGCTCGGCTACGCGAAGCTCAGCGAGTTTCCCGAGGCCGTCGGGTTCGGCGAGCCGGGCAAGCCGGACTTCTGGATCGCACGACGCGGGAAGCCGGGAACCTCACACGTCGCAATCCGGAGCCGGGACCGCGCCTCCGTCGACGCCTTCCACGAGGCGGCGCTCGCCGCGGGCGGCCGCGACAACGGCGCCCCCGGCCTCAGGACGCAGTATCACGAGACTTACTACGGCGCCTACGTGCTCGATCCGGAAGGCAACAACGTCGAGGCGGTCTGCCACAGGCCGGAGTAGGCCGTCGATCTAGACTCCTCAGCCCATGCCGTACGACGTCCTGACCGACGAGCAACGCGAGATCCGCGACCTGGTCCGGACACTCGCCCGCGAGCGGATCGCGCCGCGCGCCGCCGAGATCGACGAGTCGCACGAGTTCCCCTGGGACGTCGTCGAGCTCTACCGTGAGCACGGCCTCTTCGGGTTGTTCTACGACGAGACCTACGGCGGGCTCGGCACCGGGACGCTGCTCGCGCTGATCGCGATCGAGGAGGTCTCGAAGGTCTGCGCGACCAGCGGGCTGATCCTCGCCGTCCAGGCGCTCGGCTCGCTGGGCCTCACGCTGGCCGGAAGCGAGGAGCAGAAGCAGCGCTACCTGCCGAAGCTGGCGAGCGGCGAGTGGCTGGCCGCCTACGCGTTGACCGAGTCGGGATCTGGCTCGGACTCGGCCGCGATGCGGACGACCGCGCGTCGCGACGACGGCGAGTACGTCCTCGACGGCTCGAAGCGCTTCATCACGAACGCCGCGGTCGCGAACCTCTACACCGTCTTCGCCAAGACCGATCCCGAGGCCGGCCACTCCGGGATCTCGGCCTTCGTCGTCGAGTCGGACACACCCGGATTCGAGGTCGCCCGGCTGGAGCCGAAGCTCGGCATCACCGGCTCGACGACCGGCGAGCTGACCTTCGACGACGCCCGCGTGCCCGCCGGGAACCTGCTCGGCGAGGAGGGCGAGGGCTTCAGGATCGCCATGCGGATCCTCGACCGCTCGCGCCCCGGAATCGGAGCGCAGGCGCTGGGGCTGGCCCAGGGCGCCACCGACTACGCGCTCGAGTACGCGCGCACGCGTGAGACCATGGGCAAGCCGATCGCCGAGCACCAGCTGATCGCCGCCAAGCTCGCGGACATGGAGACCGCGTGCGAGGCTGCGCGCGGCCTGCTGTACGGCTTCGGCCAGATGGCCGACGCCGGTCTAGACGGGGCCGAGCTCACGAAGGCCTCCGCCCAGGCGAAGCTCTTCTGCTCGGACACGGCGATGTGGGTCACGACCGAGGCGGTCCAGATCCTGGGCGGCTACGGCTACATCCGCGAGTACCCGGTGGAGCGCATGATGCGCGACGCGAAGATCACCCAGATCTACGAGGGAACCAACGAGATCCAGCGGCTCGTCATCGCCCGCGAGATGCTGAGGGAGAACCGCGTCTCGCAGCTCACAGCTGTCGGCTGATGGCGCGGGCCCGCGACCTCGGGATCCGGATCGGCGACCTCGAGCCAGGCCCCCTGGACGCGATCACGGACGTCGCCGGCACACGCGTCGGCCACACGACCCTCGTCGAAGGCGATGACGTCCGCACCGGCGTCACGGTCGTCGTCCCCGCCGCGCTGCCCGGTCTTCGCAGGCACCCACCGGCTGAACGGCAACGGTGAGCTGACCGGCCTCGAGTGGGTGCGGGAGTCAGGTCTCTTGACGACACCGGTCGGCCTGACGAACACGTTCTCCGTCGGCGTCGTCCGCGACGCGATCGTCGCGGCCCAGGACGCCAAGGGCGTCGGCGAGTGGCACCTCCCGGTCGTGGGCGAGACCTACGACGGCGTCCTGAACGACATCGCCGGCATGCACGTGACGGCAAACCACGTCCACGCGGCGCTCGCGGGCGCCTCGGACGGTCCGGTTGCGGAGGGAGCGGTCGGCGGCGGCACCGGGATGATCGCGCACGGCTTCAAGGGCGGGATCGGCACGGCGTCGCGCGTGACCGACGACGGCTACACGGTCGGCGTCCTCGTGCAGGCGAACCACGGGCGGCGCCCTCGGCTCTCGATCGACGGCGTGGCGGTCGGCCGCGAGCTCGGGCCCGACAAGGTGCCGCTGCCGCTGCGGCTGGACGACGCTTCCGGCTCGATCATCGTCCTCGTGGCGACGGACGCGCCGCTTCTCCCGCACCAGTGCGACCGGGTCGCGCACCGAGCGGCGCTCGGGGTCGCGCGAACGGGTGGCGCGGGAGAGAACTCGAGCGGCGACCTGATCCTCGCCTGGTCGACCGCGAACGCGATCTCCTCCGGGGCGACGCAGGACGTGAGGATGCTGGCGAACGAACGGATCGACCAGGTTTTCTACGCGGCGATCGACGCGACGGAGGAGGCGATCGTCAACGCGCTGCTCGCGGCGGAGACCACGACGGGCCGCGGAGGCGCAACCGCCCACCGCCTGGAGCCGGAGCAGCTCGCGGAGGTCCTCGCCCGCCACCGCGTGCCGGCATGAGCGACCCGCAGGGCCTGCGCTTCGACTCCGTCGCCGAGGACTACGAGCTCGGCCGCGCGCCCTGGCCCGCGGAGGTGGTCGAGGGGGTTCAGGGCGTCGTCGTGCTCGACCTCGCCGCCGGCACCGGGAAGCTCACGCGTCTCCTCGTCGACCGTTTCCCACGCGTGATCGCCGTCGAGCCGCTCCCGGGCATGCGTGCCGTGCTGGAGCGCGTCGTTCCGGCGGCCGAGTCGCTCGCCGGGACGGCCGAGGCGATCCCGCTCGCCGACGCCTCTGTCGACGCGGCGTTCGTCGCCGAGGCCTTCCATTGGTTCGATCCGGAGGCCGCTGCCGCCGAGCTGGCGCGGGTGTTGCGCCCGGGCGGCGTCCTGCGGCTCCTCTTCAACGTCTGGAAGGGCCCGTTCCGCCCGTCGCTCGGGCCCGAGGCCCGCGAGCTGCTCGGCGGCCTGACCGCGAAGGCGGGCCCCGGCGGCGGGCCGAAGGTCGCCGCGGGCGAGTGGAAGCGGGGCTTTGCCGGCCGGCCGTTCGACGCCGCTCGAGGAGCGGCACGTCGACCACGAGGCCGTCACCGATCGCGACGGCGCTGTCGCGCATCTCGTCTCCACGAGCGCGGCCGCCTCGCTGCCCGAGGACGAGCGGTTGGCGCTGGCCGAGGACCTGCGGCGCGCGATCGCGCCCGGCAGGTACCGCGTCGAGATCGACACCCACGTCTACGAGGCCCACCGCCTGTGAGGGAGGTCAAGCTCTCCAGCGCCGACCGCGTCCTCTTCCCAGACGACGGGGTCACGAAGGGCGACCTGTTCGAGTACTACGACGCGGTCGCCGACACGATCGTCCCGCACCTGAAGAACCGGCCGTTCACGCTGAAGCGCTACCCGCACGGGATCACGCAGGAGGCGTACTTCCAGAAGCAGGCGCCGAAGGGGATCCCCGACTGGATCCCGACGCGGCAGTTCGTGACCCGCCCTCGCGAGGGCGGCGACCGGCTCGTCGACTTCGTGCTCGTCAACTCGCGCGAGGCGTTGCTCTGGATGGTGCAGATGAACTGCGTCGACATGAACGCGTGGTACTCGCGGGTCGACAAGCCCGAGCGGCCGGACTACGTCGTCTTCGACCTCGACCCCGACGACGACGCCTTCGAGAGCGCGATTCCCGTCGCGCACCTCGTGCGCGAGGCGCTCGAGGAGCTCGACCTGCGCTCGTACGTGAAGACGAGCGGCGCCGCGGGGATCCACGTGCTCGTGCCGATCACACGGCGCTACGGCTTCGACGAGACCTACGAGTTCGCCGAGCTCGTCTCGCGCAGCGTCGAGTCCCAGAACCCGGGGCTCGCGACGACGGAGTGGCTGAAGCGCAAGCGGCCGAAGGGCTCCGTTCTCGTCGACCATCGCCAGAACGGCCACGGCAAGACGATCGCGTCGGCCTACTCCGTGCGGCCCAAGCCCGGCGCGCCGGTCTCGACGCCGCTCGAGTGGGAGGAGCTGACGCCCGACGTCCGGCCGCGCGACTTCGGCATGCGCGAGGCGCTCGAGCGGATCGAGCGCCTCGGCGACCTCTACACGGCCGTGCTGAGGGGAGGCCAGGCGCTGGCGGCGCCGCTGAAGGAGCTCAGGCGCGCGGCTCGGTGATCCAGACCAGGTCGCCGTGGCCGACCCCGAGCCCCTCGGCGGCATTCCCCGGATTCGCCCGGATGACGGCGAGCCAGCCCCGCGGGTCGACCATGAGCCCCCACTCGCCGGCCGCGAGGTCCGCGTACGTCGCGACCCGTTGCGCGACCGCCGCGCCGGCGTGCGCCTGGATCGAGACCTGATCGGACCCGTCTAGGCTCGCCTCGGCGAGGTGCGACTCGCGCAGGTTGAGCTGCACGTTGCCGAAGCGGTTGAGGTCGATGACCTCGCACTGGATCTTGCGCGGCTCGACGACCGGCTCGGGCAGCTGCAAGTCGGCGAGCGAGTCGAGGGCGACCGGAGCGCCGAGCTCGTCGAGCGCCATGCCCGCCGCGAGATGGGCGGCCGCGGGCGCGAGCACGTCGCGGGCGTGGAAGGAGGGCGAGACGGGCTCGAGCAGGACGTCGGGCGACGTGATCTCGACGGCGCGGGCCGGTCCACCCGAGGCGCGCCAGCCAGGAGCGAGCAGCCCGTTGTCCGGGCCGACGAGCAGTCGCCCGTCCGCGGTCTCGACGGCGAGGTCGCGGTCGCGGCCGACGCTCGGGTCGACGACGGCGAGCACGACGGCGTCTTCAGCGATGTAGGGCAGCGAGTCGGCCAGCAGCATCGCGCCGGCCGTGACGTCCAGCGGACTGACGCCGTGCGAGAGATCGACGATCGGGCTGGACGGCGAGATCCGGTTGATAACGGTGTGGCACAGGCCGACCCACTCGTTCCGGTAGCCGAAGTCGGACAGGAAGACGATCGAGCGCGTCATCGTCCGCCAAGCTTCGTCGCTCGCTCGCCGGCGCGCAAGCCGCTCTTGTGCAGGAGCCCCCCGCGGAGTTCAATCGTCTTGTGCTCGGGCCCGAGCGCCTGCTCGCACCGCTCACGTCCGCGCTGCGGAACGTCGACGTCCGTCGCGTCGAGCTCGCCTGGGGCGCGGCGATCGGCGCGGAGTGGGCTCACTTCGTCGCACTCGGCGTCTTCGCCTATGACGCGGGCGGTGCCGCCGGCGTCGGCATCGCCGGCCTCGTCCGGCTCCTTCCTGCCGCCGTCGTCGCGCCCTTCGCCGCGTCGTTGGGTGACCGCTTCCGCCGCGAGCACTTCCTGTTCGCGATGGCCTTGACGGGAGCGGCGGCCCTGGCTGGTTCGGCGGCCGCCGCGTTCGCCGGCTCTACCGTGCTCGTCTTCGCGCTCGCCGCTGTCGTCGGGCTTTCTGCGACGCTGACCAGGCCGGCGCTCCAGGCGCTCCTCCCCTCGCTGGCGCGCACGCCCGAAGAGCTGATCGCCGCCAACGGAGCGACCTCCACGATCGAGAGCCTCGGAACCCTCGTCGGACCGGTCGTGGCCGGCGTTCTCGTCGCGGTGTGGGATGTCGGGGTCGTCTTCGTCCTAGCGAGCCTGGCCCTGGTGGCCGCAGCAGGACTCCTGGCCCGGGTGCGCGTCGAGGGACGGGTCGAGCTCGTGTCCGCACAAGACCACCGCGCCTCTCGCCTGCTCGTCGCCGGCTTCAGCGCGATCGCGCGAGCTCCGCGCACCCGTCTGCTCGTCGGGCTCGTGGTCGCCCAGACGTTCGTGCGTGGCTGCCTGAACGTCCTGATCGTGGTCGTCGCATTCCAGGTGCTCGACGGCGGCGGCGCCGAGGTCGGCTACCTGACCGCCGCGATCGGCGTCGGAGGGCTCGTCGGTGGGCTGGGAGCGATGGCGCTCGAGGGGCGGCGGCTGGCCGTCGTGTTCGGCGTCGCGCTCGTCTTCTGGGGCCTGCCCCTGGTTCTGCTGGCGCCGCAGCCGGGCTTCGTCGGGGTCGTGGTTCTCCTCGCGGTCGTGGGGGCCGCGAACAGCGTCGAGGACGTGGCGGTGTTCACACTGTTCCAGCGGCTCGTGCCCGACGACGTGCTCACCCGGGTTCTCGGCCTGGTCTGGGGTCTGGCGATGGGCGCGGTCGCACTCGGGTCGATTGCGGCGCCGGGGCTCGTCGAGCTCGTGGGCCCGGGCGTGGCCTTCGCCGTCGTCGGGTCGATCCTGCCGTTGCTCGCGCTGCTCACGTACCGCCGCCTCGTCGAGATCGATCATGGGGTGGCGCCCGTCGCCGAGCTCGGCCTCGTCAAGGGCGTGCCGATGTTCGCGCCGCTCTCGATCGCGGCGAAGGAGCGCGTTGCAAGGAGCCTGGTCCGCGTCCTCGTCGCGGCCGGCGATACGGTCGTTCGGGCCGGTGAGGTGGGTGACCGCTTCTATGTCGTCGGTACCGGCGCTCTGGTGGTCGACGCACCCGGACGGCGAGTGGAAGCAGGTCCCGGCGACTACTTCGGCGAGATCGCCTTGCTGCGGGACATCCCGCGCACTGCGACCGTCACGGCGACCGCCGACTCGGTCGTCTACGCCCTGGAACGGGACGACTTCCTCGCGGTCGTCACGGGGCACTCGGCGGCGGATGCGGCAGGCCGTGAGGTCGTCGAAGCACGGATGGCGTCGGCGGGATAGCGCCGGACGGCCGTCATCCCGGCGAGCTCAGGACGGTCGGAGCCTGCGCGTGTCGACGACCTCGAAGCCGGAGCCCGTCACCTGGTGGAGGGTGTGCAGCTGGTCGTTCGACCAGCGCGGGTCGGGCGCGCCCGAGACGTACCAGTCGGAGCCGTTGTCCGAGACGATCATCCCGTAGCGCTTGAGCGCCTCGAGCACGATCCGGGCCTGGCGCGGGAACGGGCGCGTGTCGAAACTCTTCTTCAGGCGCAGGCGCAGCCCCATCGGCGGCAGCGACGGATCCGTCAGGTCGCTTGCGAAGTGGCGGGCCGGGTAGACGTACGCGCGCCGCGTGCGCGAGACGGTGAACCGCAGCGCGTGGTCGATGCGGCCCCGCTTGACCTCGTCGTAGCGCGCGAGCCCGGGGAGGATGGCCAGGCCGGCGGCGTCGGCGGACGTCCAGCCCGCCGGCCGGAGCCGGTTCGAACGAAGGTCGAAGATCGCGCCGGAGCCCGCGCGCCAGCCGCCGCCCGGCTTCGAGTAGAGCGCGAAGAGCTCGTAGAGCTTGCAGCGATCCTTGTCGAGCAGGAGCGCGTGGCGGTCGCCGTCGGCGTTCGCCCCGCCCTCGATCTTGACCGTGCGCGGGATCGGGTACGGCCCCTTGTCCGACTCGCTCGCGTACTCGAAGCTCACGCGGGAGCGCGGCGTCTTCCTTCCGACCACGGTGATCGGGATCCCGATCGGCCCGCCGTCCCACAGGCCCGAGCCGAAGTCGGCGTGCATGTGGTCGTCGACCCCGATCGAGCGGACGATCTCGTCCGAGTTCGCCGCTACGGGCAGCGCGTCGACGCGCTGGTTCCAGACGCTGGAGGCCGGGAAGACCGGGCACTTGGGGCGCGTTCGGGTGGCGGAGTGCCTGTGCGCTGCCCGCCGAGAAGATGAGCAGGGCGGCGGCGCCTGCGGCGAGCGCGACTCTCACACGACGTCTATCGGCCACGGGCGGCGTTCTACCAACTGCCTCGGTCGCCCGAACAGGTGATCGTGGCGGAGGGCGGCGGGCGCCGCCCTCCGCACGTCGTTCGTCAGTGCTTTCCGACCACCGTGAGGTCGTACGTCGTGCTCCCCGGACCGGGAAGGAACGGCGACGTGTACGAGATGACGATGCGATGCCGGCCGGCGTCGAGCGGCTTCAGCATCACGGCGATCCCGTCGGAGATCGCCTTCGTGGCCGTCGTGCCGGCGGGTACGCCGAGCAGGTTGTCCTCCGGCAGGGTGTACGAGAACAGCGGCGTCTGTTTCCGGAAGCGCGTGATGTCCGGAACTGCCACCCCGTCGACGGTGATGGCCGGGGCGCTCGGCCAGAACTCGTCGAAGCCCGCGGCCGCGCACTCGCGCAGGTCGGCCTCGTTGTCCCCGAAGAACGGGGGCGGTTCGATGTCCGAGCACTCGTTGCCCACGGCGAACACGAGCACCGCCTGCTTGGCGGAGATGGTGCACGAGCGCGTCGTCGTCAACTCGAGGGTCGCAGCCGTGAACCACACGCGGCCTGTCTGGCCGACGTTGCAGTTCGCGCCCGTCTCGTCTAAGGCCGGATTCTCGGGAACCGGGATCTCCATGAACCACTTGAACCAGCGCGCCTGCCACTGCCCGTAGCTCAGCCCGTACGGGTGTGATTTGGGCGGGAAGACGCGCGGCTGGTTGCCTGCCGCAGTCGCGGGAGCCAACAACCCGGCTCCCAGAATTGACGCAACGGCAAGGACGACGAGCAGCCTCCGCATGGCTTCTCCTTTGTCGCAGGGCCTTGCCCGGGCGATGCGCGTTGGATTGTCCGCCCGCAGCCGGGCGCGAGTCAAGCTCAGGCGGACTGAGCCCGGAGCTTCGCCTTGTAGGCGCGCTTCGCTTCCTGGTAGCGGTCGAGCGCCTCCGCGGAGTCGACGTCGCCCAGCGTCGGATGGCTCGGCGTCAGCTCGTCGGCGACCCGGACGCCGAACCGCTTCGACAGCACCGCGCTCAGCGCCTTGACCTTCATCGGCCCGAAGCCGGGCAGCGCCTCGATCCGGTGTTTGAGGTCCTTGGAGTCGGCCGCCTCCGTCCAGAGCCGCGCTGCGTCGCCGCCGTACTCCTCCTCGACGACGGCGGCGAGCTCGCGGACGCGGCCGGCCATCGAGCCGGGGAAGCGGTGGATCGCCGGGCGCTCGCGGAAGACGAGCTCCAGTCGCTCCGGCTCCGTGCTCGCGATCTCTCCCGGGTCGAGCGTGCCGAGCCGCTGCTGGATCTTGAGCGGCCCCGAGAACGCCTGCTGGACGGTTACCTGCTGGTCGAGGGCGAAGCCGATGAGCAGCGCCAGCGGCTCGTGCGCGAGGAGCTTGTTCGCCTCGTCGCTCTCGGTGAAGTGAAGCCGGTCGGGCGCGCTGACGGCCACGAGCAGAGCGTACACCCGGAGGGTTTGGCGGGATGTCGCTCGTTGCCGGGGTGCGATGGTCGTTCCGAGGCAAGGACGCAGGGAGTGTTCGTATGCGGAGCTATACGGGCGCGACCGAGGACGCGGCCTCGGGGCGAGCAGCGCGGCCCGGCGGCACAGCCGTCATCTCGCCAAGCCCTCCTTTGGCGTTTAGTAGCCGTAGACGCCGCCGGTCGTGGTGGTCTGCGTTGACGTCCCGCCGTTTGCAGGCGCCGGATTCTCCTCGCCGCCGCCACAGCCGTTCAGCGCGAGGGCGGCGAGAAGAATCGCTACGGCGAGTCCCGTCCGTCGCATGCACCTCTCACTATGCCCGTCGCCCGGATTCGGTTTCCTGGCCCAGCAGCTCGTCGACGTGCGGCAGCACGCCGCGCGCCGCCAGCGCCCGCGCGAAGACGGCCCAGCGCGGCTCGTCCGCGAGCAGCGGCGCCAGCAGCTCGCGGGCGTGGTCGAGCTCGCCCGCGTGCGCGGCGGCGATGATCTCGGCCCAGCGCACGTCGAGGTCCGAGAGCCCGGCCGAGCGGGCGGTGGCGACGGGGTCCTTCGACTCGGGCAGGTTGCGGTAGCCCTCCTCGAGGTCGAGGAGGCGGCGCAGCTCGGCCAGCGGCTCGGGGTGGTCGTCGACACGCAGGTCGGAGACAACCTCCCACGGCTTCCCCTCGGCCGGAACCACGAGCAGGCCGGCGGCCTGCTGGCCGCGCCAGTCGCCGCCGGCCGCCTCGGCGGCGTCGAGTGCCGCGAGCAGGCGCCGAGCGAGCGAGCCAGACGCCGCCTCGAACGCCTCTGCCATCGCGGGCCAGACGTCGGCGCTTCGCATCATGTTGGCCTGGACGCTGTAGCCCTCGCCGGTGCGGTGGCCGGCCTCCGGGATGCAGGCCTCGCCGGTGTGGGCGGCGGTCCGCCCCTCGGAGTCCACGATCGCGACCTGCCGCACGGCCTGCTCCGGATCCGCCGCCACCAGCCCGGCCAGCGCCTGCTCGGGCGTCTTCCCGGCCTGCAGCAGCTCGAGCCCGAGCGGCCCGTAGCTCCGCTCGGTGAACGACTGGGTGGCGACCGCGCCGATGCCGGGAAGCGCCCATGGGACGACGCCGCCGGCGCGGAACGCCCGCGACTGGATCGCCACGCCGAGCTCGCCGGTCTCGGAGTCGCGGGCGACGATCGAATACGTCACGACCGGCGTCCCTCGAGCCAGGCCACGACCTCGGCGGCGTTCTCGTCCGGCGGGAAGACGGGGTAGAAGACCTTGACGATCCGGCCCCGCTCCGCGACGAGCGCGAGCCGCTTGTAGAGGCGCGTGCCGTCGAAGTCGAAGGTGGGGAGCCGCAGCGCGGCGGCGAGGTGCAGCTCGGGATCGGCGACGACGGGGTGGGGGAGCGCCAGCCGCTCGACCGCCTCCAGCTGGTCGGCGAGCGGCTGCGCGGACAGCCCGATCGTGCGTGCACCGAGGGCACGGAGTGCGGCGCCGTGGTCGCGGTAGCCGCACGACTGCGGTGTGCATCCGCGGGCGCCGGGCGTCTCGTCCCAGGCCGCCGGCGGCTCGACTCCGGGACGGCCCGTGCGCGGATAGACGTACAGGACGAGCAGGCCCTCCGCTTCGCGGGCGAGATCGAGCTCGCCGGCCGTGGACTCCAGGCGGAGCGGCGGGACGTCGAGCCCGGGCAGGTGATCGGCGGCGCCGTCGTCCTCGGGGACCGGCAGGCCTTCAGGCAGCACGGTGGGGTCGTACGCGCTCATCGCAGGAGCTCCGCGACCCGCTCGGCGACTGCCACCGTCGACAGGTTCGTGTTCGCCCGCGGCACGGTCGGCATGATCGACGCGTCGCCGACTACGAGGCCCTCGACGCCGAGGACCCGGGCGTTCCCGTCCACAACCGACCCGATCGCGCAGGTGCCGACAGGGTGGAAGAAGCCGCGGACCTCGGCCTGGACGTACGCCTCGAGGTCGGTGTCCGCGCCGGGCCGCCGCTCGGCGCCCAGGTAGCCGGCGAGCGGCTGCTCAGACGCGAGCCGGCGCACGACCTCGAGCCCGTGGACGAGCGTCCCGACGTCGCGCTCGTCCGCCAGGAAGCCGTGCTCGATGCGCGGCGGCGCCTCCGGCTCCGGCGATGACAGCGTCACGCGCCCAGTCGAATACGGCTTCATGGCGAAGACGGCACCGGTGAGCTCGTAGCCGTCGTCGAGGGCCACATTCGACGGGAAGACGTACAGGTCGCGGGCCTCGTCGAACAGCGTCACCTGGCCCATGAAGAGTGGCTGCTCGAGCTCGAACGCCGCTGTCTCCTCGGTCAGGCGCCCATCCACCTCCCACTCGAACCCGACGCCGACGTGGTCGCGCAGGTTCTCGCCCACCGGCAGGTCGACATCGAGCCCAGGCCCGATGCCGCTGCGAAGCAGGATCGCCGGCGAGCCGTAGGAGCCGGCGCTCACGACAACCGTGCCGGCGTCGAGCTCACCGGTGGAGGTCGCCACTCCGACCGCACGGCCGTCACGGAGCAGCACGCGGTCGGCGAGCGTGTCCGCCAGCACCGTGAGGTTCGGCCGCGACCGGGCCGCGTCGAGGTAGGCGAACGCCCGTGTGCCAGCGCACCGTTCCGACGGCGTTCGCCGGATGCGCTCCTCCGTGCAGGCCCGCGCCACGGGCGGCCTCTGCGAAGGCGCGCTGCCAGGGCGAGAGCTCGTGGTTCGCCGAAGCGCCGCGCACTTGAGCTCACGCTCGCCGCGCTCGAGGAACGGCTCGAGCGTCTCGTGGCTCCAGCCGTGCCCCCACTCGTCGTAGTCGGCGGGGAGGCCGCGGAGAACCGCGCAGGCGTTGTGGGCGGAGCACCCGCCGATGATCCGCGCGCGCAGCTGCGAGCGGTCGTCCTCGTCGAGCCGCTCCCACGCGTGCGAGAACGCGAGCATCCGGCCGTCGACCATGTCCTCCGGCCACCGGCCCTCCTCGAAGTGGCCGTAGTCCGGGCCGGCCTCCACGAGGCAGACGGTCCGCTCGGGATCCTCGCTCAGGCGCGCGGCGAGCACGCAGCCCGCGCTACCGCCGCCGAGGACGACGACGTCGTAGCTCACGTGAGCGCGGCCGCCACGCGGGCGACGTCCTCGCGCCAGACGTCCTCCGGCACGGGCGGGAGGATGTCGTCCCAGATCGCCACGAAGCTGCCGACCAGCTGCGGGAGGCGGGTCGGCCGGGCGATGAACCACCAGTGGAGGTGCTCGCCGCCGTCGCCGTAGCGGCAGACGTGCACGCGGCCGATGTTGCCGAGCCCGCGAATCGCGCGCTCGATCCGAGCTTGGAGGACGCCGAGCTCGGCTGCCAGCTCGTCGGGGAGATCGCCCGGCTCGGCGAAGTGCTCCCGAGGCTCGAGGATCGCGACGAACGGCAGGCCGGTCGGAGCGAGCGCGCGGAGCCGCCAGCGCTCGTTCGTCCAGAAGAACTCGTCGTCGGTCGGCGTGCACCGGTCGCAGTCGACGCCTCCCTCGCCGCGCCGGGGGGTGTCGACCTCGGTGGGCGGAGCCAGCCGGCGCGGACGCATCTCGCCGTCGAAGGGGAACGTCCCCCACTCGTCGACCGGCGGCATTCGGAGGGCGCCGGCGACGCGCGCGTGCAGCTCTTCTGGGGTTTCCGGCATCGACGTCAGGCCTCGATCGGCTGCGCGAAGAACCAGTCGTGACCCTGCGGGTCCGAGCAGCCGTCGCCGTCCTCGTACAGCAGGTAGGGAGTGATCGCCTGCATGCGTGAACGCTACGCCGGTCTCGGATGCCGCGGCTCGTAGAGGCCGATCTCGCCGGCGCCAGGCACACGGAAGTGCGTGAGCAGCCCCCAACCCTCGTCCGAGACCCCCGTGGTGAACTCGACTCCCCGCTCGCCGAGCTCCTCCACGGTTTGCCGCACGTCGTCGCACAGGAAGAACAGCGTCTGCCCGCCGCTCGTCGGCGTTCCGTTCAGCGGATGGCAGGCGAGCTCGGCCGGCGGTAAGCCGAAGATCAGCCAACCGTCGCCGGCATCGACGGCATCGAAACCGAGCACGTCACGGAAGAACGCCCGTGCCGCTTCGGCGTCCTCGGCGTACACGATCGTGTGCGCGCCGGTGATCACGGCGGCATCTTCGCACCGCGCACACACCATGCTCGCGCGCTCAGCCTGAACGAGCCCGCCGGGTTGCCGAGCTCCTCGCGGAGCCGCTCGCGGAGCCGTTTCTGCGCCGGAGCGTCCAGCGCCGCCGTGTACGCGCCGGCGGGCCCGACCCCGCCCGTGAAGGGCTGCCAGAGGTCGTCGAAGTCGTCGTACGAGGCCTCCACCTCGAGCGGCGAGACGCTCACGTCCTCGAGCCCGGCCGTCGACCACAGCGCTTCCAGCTCGGGCGGCGTGGAGTGGCGCATCGAGCCCTCGTCGAGCGGCCCTGCCTGCTCGGGGTCGAGGGCGACGGCGGCGTCCCAGAACGCCCGCAGCATCCGCATCTCGCCCGCGTAGTCCCACACACAGCCGGCGACGAGGCCGCCCGGCTTCGCGACGCGTCGCATCTCGGCGACGCCGGCGGGCGCGTCGTCGAGGAAATTGACCACGAGCTGCGAGAGCACGGCATCGAACGTCCCGTCCTCGAACGGCAGCGACTCGGCGGCGGCGAGGCGGACGTCCACGTCCGGGTTCCGCGCGCGGCACGCCTCGACGAACGGGGCCGACGGGTCGACGGCCGCGACCTGCGAGGCGCCGACGACCCTTGCCGCCGCGGCCGTCAGCGCGCCCGGCCCGCAGCCGACGTCGAGCACCCGCTGCCCCGGTGCGACCGCCGCCCGCTCGAGCAGCGCTGCCGCGAGGGCAGGGCTGTAGCGGCCGACGTAGCGGTCGTATACCTCGGCTGGAGCCTGGAAGGTCATGGCACCCTCGGGCTGGGCAGGCACAACGCGATGCTAACTTCGCCCGGCTGGAGCAGGAGGTCGGGGACGCCTTCGCCGTTCGCTCGGCCGCAAGTTGGTATCGTGGCATCGAACGTACGTTCGTGTGGGTCGAGGAGGCTAGTCTGGCCGTATGAGCGCTCTCGACGTCTTCACTCCTGCGACGCGGGCCTGGTTCGAGGGCGCGTTCGAGGGGCCGACACCGGCGCAGGAGCTCGGCTGGCCGGCGATCGCGAGCGGCAAGCACACGCTCATCCAGGCGCCGACCGGATCGGGCAAGACGCTCGCCGCGTTCCTCTACGGGATCGACCGGCTCAACGAGAGCCCGGGAGAGGGGCTGCGGCTGCTGTACGTCTCACCGCTGAAGGCGCTGAACTACGACGTCGAGCGCAACTTGCGCGGGCCGCTCGCCGGCCTCCGCAGCGAGCTCAGCGTGGCGGTGCGGACCGGCGACACGCCGCAGAAGGAGCGCGCGGCGATGCTCAAGACGCCCCCGGACATCCTGATCACCACCCCGGAGTCGCTCTTCCTGCTCCTCACCTCTCGCGGCCGCGAGATCCTGGGCTCGGTCGAGACGATCGTGCTCGACGAGGTGCACGCCGTCGCCGGGACGAAGCGCGGCGCGCACCTGGCCCTCAGCGTCGAGCGGCTCGTCCGCCTCGTCGACCGCGACATCCAACGCGTCGGCCTCTCCGCCACCCAGCGACCGCTGGAGGAGATCGGCCGCTTCGTGTCCGGCGGTCGCGACATCCAGCTCGTCGACGCCGGCCGCGCCAAGGAGCTCGACCTCAAGGTCGTCGTCCCCGTGGAGGACATGCGCGAGCCCGGCGGCTCGAGCAACGAGCTGATCGAGTTGCTCGGCTCGGTCCCCGAGTCGCCGTCACAGTCGATCTGGCCCTCGATCTACCCGGAGCTGCTCAAGCTCGTCGAGGCGCACCGCTCGACGATCGTCTTCGTCAACAACCGCCGGCTCGCGGAGCGCCTTGCGCTGCGCCTGAACGAGCTGGCCGAGAAGGAGATCGCCCGCGCCCACCACGGCTCGATCGCCCGCGAGCAGCGGCTCGAGATCGAGGAGCTCTTGAAGCGCGGCGAGATCCCGTGTCTCGTCGCGACCTCGTCGCTCGAGCTCGGCATCGACATGGGCGCCGTCGACCTCGTCGTCCAGGTCGAGTCGCCGAAGTCGGTCGCCCGCGGCCTCCAGCGAGTGGGCCGCGCCGGCCACACGCTCGGCGAGATCTCGCGCGGCCGCATCTTCCCGAAGTTCCGAGCCGACCTGCTCGAGTCGGCCGTGGTCGCGCGCAAGATGCGCGCGGGCGAGATCGAGGAGACGGCGATCCCGCGCAACCCGCTCGACGTCCTCGCGCAGCAGATCGTCGCGCTGTGTGCCGACGAGGAGATCAGCGTCGACGAGCTCCACACGCTGGTGAAGCGCGCGTACCCGTTCGCCGAGCTCTCGCGGGTGCAGCTCGAGAACGTCCTCGACATGCTCGCCGGCCGCTACCCCTCGGACGAGTTCGCGGAGCTGCGGCCCCGGATCGTCTGGGATCGCACCGGCGGCCTGATCCGGGGTCGGCAGGGGGCCCGCAAGCTGGCGGTGACGAACGCCGGGACGATTCCCGACCGCGGGCTCTTCGGCGTTCATCTCGTCGACGGCGGCGGCCGTGTCGGCGAGCTCGACGAGGAGATGGTGTACGAGGCGCGCGCCGGCCAGACCTTCCTGCTCGGCGCCTCCACCTGGCGGATCGAGGAGATCACGCGCGACCGCGTGCTCGTCTCGCCCGCGCCGGGCGTCCCGGGCGCCGTGCCGTTCTGGAAGGGCGAGGGCGTCGGCCGTCCCTACGAGCTCGGTGCCGCGATCGGCCAGGCCTCGCGCGAGCTGGTGGCGCTGCCCGAGGACAAGGCGCTGGCGCGGCTCGGCGACGAGTTCCTGCTCGACGAGCGCGCGGCAAGGAACCTCCTGACCTTCCTACAGGAGCAGGAGGCGGCGACCGGCACCGTCCCCTCGGACCGGACGATCGTCGTCGAGCGCTTCCGCGACGAGATCGGCGACTGGCGGGTCTGCATCCTCTCGCCGTTCGGCGGCCGGGTACACGCCCCGTGGGCGATGGCCGTCGCAAGGCGGCTGCGCGAGTCGCTCGGGCTCGAGGTGCAGTCGCTCTGGTCGGACGACGGGATCGCGCTCCACCTCCCGGATGCGGACTCGACGCCGGCGCTCGAGGAGATCCTCATCGACCCGAACGACGTCGAGGAGCTCGTCGTCAGCGAGTTGGGCGACACCGCGCTCTTCGGCTCGCGCTTCCGCGAGAACGCGGCCCGCGCTCTGCTGATCCCGCGCCGCCGACCCGGTGAGCGAACGCCGCTCTGGCAGCAGCGCCTGAAGGCGCAGGGGCTGCTCCAAGTCGCCCGCAAGTACGGATCGTTCCCGATCATCCTCGAGACCTATCGCGAGTGCCTGCAGGACGTTTTCGACCTGCCGTCGCTGAAGCGGCTTCTGGGCGGGCTGCGCTCGCGCTCGATCGACTACGTCGACGTCGAGACCGCGAGCTCCTCGCCCTTCTCTGCCTCGCTGCTCTTCGACTACGTCGCGACGTACATGTACGAGGACGACACGCCTCCTGCAGAGCGTCGCGCACAGGCGCTCGCCCTCGACCGCGACCTGCTCCGCGAGCTGCTCGGCCAGGAGGAGCTGCGCGACCTGCTCGACGCGGACGCGGTCGCCGACGTGGAGCGCTCGCTCGCCGGCGACCCGCGGAACCCGGACGAGCTGCACGACGTCCTCCGCCGCCGCGGAGACCTGCGCGTCGGCGAGTTCGACGAGGCCCACGCCGCCGTGCTCGAGACCGAGCGCAGGGCGATCCGCGTCCGCGTGGCGTCCGAGGAGCGGCTGATCGCGGCCGAGGACGCGGGCCGGTACCGCGACGCGCTCGGAGCGATGCCGCCCGGAGGCCTGCCCGAAGCGTTCCTGGAGGGTGGTGAAAGCTCGCTGCGCGAGCTCGTCCTTCGCCACGCGCGAGGCCGCGGGCCGTTCACGACGGCCCAGGCGAACGAGCGCTTCGGCAGGGACGTCGAGCCGATCCTGCGCGAGCTCGAGCGGGAGGAGCTGCTCGTCCGCGGCGAGCTCCGGCCCGGCGGGACCGAGCGCGAGTGGTGCGACCCAGACGTCCTGCGGCGCCTGCGCCGGGCCTCGCTCGCAGCCCTGCGCCGAGAGGTCGAGCCGGTCGAGCAGGCCACCCTTGGGCGCTTCCTGCCGAGCTGGCACGGCATCGACCGGCGCGCGACGCTCCGCGAGGCGCTCGTGCCTTTGCAGGCCCTCCCCCTGCCGGTCTCGCTCTGGGAGACCGAGGTCCTGCCGCGCCGCATCCCGGGCTACGCGCCCGCGCAACTCGACCAGCTCTGTGCGACCGGCGAGGTCGTCTGGATCGGGGCAGGCCTCGATCGCGTCGCCCTGTACTTCCGCGAGGACGCACCCGCGCTCGGCCGCGTGCCGGGCGCCGATCCGCCCGAGGGCGAGATCGCCGATCGTCTTCGCGAGACCCTTCGCGGCGGGGCTCAGTTCTGGTTCGACCTGCTGGCCGGGAGCGGCCTCGACGCGGAGCAGGCACTGCCCTCGCTCTGGGAGCTCGTCTGGTCGGGCGAGGTCACGAACGACGCCTGGACGCCGCTTCGCGCCGGACGCCGCTACGGGATCCCCAAGCCGGAGCGCCGCCCGCGGCGGTTCTCGCGACGCCGCGCGACGGCGGTGACAGCGACTCAAGGCCGCTGGTCGCTGACCGACCGGCTCTTCCCCGGCACGCCCGATAGGCGGGCGCTCGCCGAGCTTCTGCTGGAGCGACGGGGGATCGTCACGCGCGACGGCGTCCGCGCCGAGGGCATCGCGGGCGGTTACAGCGCCGTCTACGGGGAGCTGAAAGCCCTCGAGACCCTCGGGCTCTGCCGCCGCGGCTACTTCGTCGAAGGGCTCGGGGGCGCGCAGTTCGCGCTCGGCGGAGCCGTCGAGCGGCTGCGCGAGCTCCGGCCGGTGGAGGACGACGACGTCACAGATGGACTCGTGTTGGCCGCGGCCGATCCCGCCCAGCCCTACGGGGCGGAGCTGCCGTGGCCCAAGCGGGCGGGTGCGCGAGCGGCACGCGTGGCGGGCGCCCACGTCGTCCTGCTCGGAGGCCGGCCGGCGCTCTTCGTCGAGCGCGGCGGCAAGTCGGTCGTCCCGCTCCGGGATCCGGAGGAGGAGTGGCTCCGACCTGCGCTCGCGGCGCTCGTCGATCACGTCAAGGCCGGGCGAGCGAAGCGGCTTGCGGTCGAGCGGTTCGACGGCGAGCCCGTGGCGGAGAGCCCGTTCCTGCCGTTGCTCGTCGAGGCCGGCTTCCTCGTCGGGCCGCGGCGCGCCGTGCTGCGTCCGTGATCGCGGACGAGGACGCGGCCGCCCTCGCCGAGATCCAGAGCGCGAGCTATCGCAACGCGCGCGGGATCAAGGCGGCGTGGCCGGAGTCGGACGCGCTCGACGCCGCGGGCATCGCCGACCTGCTCGGGGCGCACCGCTACTGCGTGCTGGCCACCGGACGGGCAGACGGCCGCGCGCACGCGGCTCCCGTGGCCTACGTCGTCGCCGGCGGCGCGTTCTGGTTCGGCACGGTCGCCGGCCTCCGCCTGCGCAATCTCCAGGCCGGGCCCTGGGCCTCGCTGGTCGTGATGGAGGGCGACCGCGACGCCGACGAGCCGGGTGACGACCCACCACATCGAGCGCTCACCGCCGAAGGCCAGGTGTCGCTGTACGAGGGCGATGCCTTCGCCTCAGCCTTCGAGCCGCTGAGGGAGACCTGGGTCGCTCGCCACGGGCACGAGCCCGACTGGGCGGTCGCGCTCGCAGAGCTCCGGCCGAAACGCGTGTTCTCCTACGCAGGCGCCTAGCTCTCGTCCTCGGTGACGAGTGCCCCGAGGACGGCGCCGAAGAGCGCGTGCCGCCAGGTCGCCTGGACGAACGCGCGCCCGTTCGTGAGCAGGGGCGGGATCCCCCGCTCGCCGCGGGCAGGGTGGTAGCGGTCGACGAGACCGGAGAGGGGGTACAGCGCGAGGTGCTCGGCGAGCGCCATCCCGAGCGCAAGCCGGCGGGGCGTGAACCTGGGACGCGTAGCGTGACGCGCCTCGTTGAACACAAGTCCGAATGCGGCGCCGTTCGCCGCGTGGATCGTGAGCCCAACCGGCCACCAGGCGCGGCCGCGTGTGATCGCCTTCCCCAGGACGGCGACGTCCGAGTAGTCGCAGCGGAGTACCGCGCGGTCGAGCGGCTCGAGCAGAGCCCAGACGGTCGCAGCCGCCGCGCCCGCGGCTGCTGCTCGCGCGCGCCCGCTCACACCGCCAGCTTGCGTAGCGCGGGGACTGCCGCCGCCAGCTCGCCGCCGAGATAGCGCGCACCGAGGGCCCGCGCGAGCTTGCGCGACGCCGACGCGCCCCCGATCACTGTCGAGGGCACGCCGTGCCTCCCCCGCATGGCCTGGAACGAGGCCTCGAGCGCCTCAGCGTGCTCGCCCATCGTCACGCTGTACGCGAGGAGGGACGCGTCGTGCTCCGCCGCGATCGCGACGGCGTCCTCGACCGGCGTCGACTGGCCGAGGTAGATCACGTCCCACCCGTCGGCGCGGAGGAGGCAGGCGAGCATCAGCAGGCCGATCTCGTGCTGCTCGCCCGGCGCGCACGCGAGGACGGCGACGCCCCGCACGGCTCCGCGGGTCTCCGTGAGCGTCCGCTCGAGGCGTGCCCGCACGGCTGCCGTCGTCAGGTGCTCCTGTCCGACCGTCAGCTCGCCCTTCGCCCAGCCGTCGCCGATCGCGACGAGGCAGGGTCCGATCACCTCGCTCAGCGTCTGCTCCAGCGGGTAGATCGTGAAGGCGTGGTCGAGGAGCGGGGTCAAGCCCTTGCGGCGACACGAGGCCGTGGCGAGCAGCGCGTCACGCAGCTCCGCTGGGTTGCTCGGCGCCTCGCCCGGCGTGGCCGTCAGCATGGCCGCCGCCTCGCCGATGCGGTATCCCTCGCGCAGTCGCGCGGCGAGCCACTCCACGCGGCCGACGTCGTCCTCCGAGTAGCGGCGCTGGCCGCCGTCCGTGCGGGTGGGCCGGAGGACGCCGTAACGCTGCTCCCACTTGCGGAGCGTGTGCTCGCCGACCCCTGTACGGCGAGCGACGGCTGCGATGTTGAGCCCTCCGCCGGACACGGCTTGTACAAGAGCATGCCTCAGAATGCGGCTCGGCGCTACGCTCGACGCATGCCCGAGGGCGACGCGCTCCGTCGAGCAGCGCGACGGCTGCAGCCGCTCGTGGGCCAGCGTCTCGAGGCGGAGTCGCCGCATCCGCGGGCGGCGGTGACCGGTGTCGCGGCGCGGGTGGACGGGCTCAGGCTCGAGAGCGTGGAAGCGATCGGCAAGAACCTGCTGCTGCGCTTCGAAGGCGGAGTCGTGGTGCGGAGCCACCTGCGCATGCGCGGGCGCTGGTTCGTCCGGCCCCGAGGCGCGCCGACGTTCGGACGACCCTGGCTCGTGCTCCGTGGGGAGCGTCTCGAGGCGGTCCAGGTGAACGGGCCGGTGCTCGAGCTCCACGAGCGGGCGGTACGCCATCTCGGCCCCGACATCCTCGCCTCGCCGCCCGCCATCGAGGGGATGATCGCGCGCTTCCGTGCCCAGCATCCGGGTCGCGAGGTCGGGGACGCGCTGCTCGACCAGCGGCTCGTGGCCGGGATCGGCAACCTGTGGAAGGCGGAGGCGCTGTGGGAGGCCCGCGTCTCCCCGTGGCGTTCGCTCGGTGACGTCGCTGACGACGAGCTGCGCGGCGTGCTGGATGAGGCGGCGCGGCTGATGCGCGGCTCGGTCGACGGCGTGCGGGGCACACGGTCCGTCTACCGCCGCGCCGGCCGGCCCTGTCCCCGCTGTGGGGAGCCCGTGCGCTCGCGCGGGCAGGGTGACGACAACCGGATCGCGTACTGGTGCCCGGTCTGCCAGCCCGGCGAGAGAGGAGTGGGGCAGGCCGAGGCGTAGGGGACGCCTGTGGTCGTTCGCTCGCCGCACCTGCACGCGTCCCTGCGCGCCTTCTCGCTGGGCAGCATCGCCTACCTCGCGCGCGAGGTCGACGCGGGCTCGGAGATCCCCTTCTCCTTCGAGAGCCACGACGCGCCGGGGCGGCCCACCCTGTACGAGTACCGGCCTCTCGTCCGCGAGTTCATCGAGGCGCGGAGGCAGGCGATCGCGTCGCTTCCCGACGCGCGCGCCGCGCTCGACGATCTGCGGCGCGAGCCGGCTGCAGCGATCTTCGCGCGTGCCCATGCTCGGCCGAGCGAGGGCGATCCGCTGGTCGCGTCCGTCCTGCTCCCGCTGCTCGAGGCGACCGCGGAGGGCTCGGGCGGCGCGATGTGGGACGACGAGGCCTTCGAGCGCGCTTACGGGGAGCTGGAGCAGTCGCTCTTCGGCTCGCGGCGGCTCTACGCCGCGGTCGCTCCCGTGGTCGGCCTGTCGCTCGGCGCGGCCGCCGACCTCGGCGGCGGCATCCGGATCCGCCTCGCCGCCTCCGGCGAGCTGGCCGCGCAGAGAACAGACGCGGCGAGCCTGGCGCCGGACGGCTTCGGGCGCGAGCCCGATCGGCTCTGCGTGCTCGAGCTCGAGCAGGAGCTCCCGCAGGAGGGCGGCGAGCCGCCCGATGCCTCGGGGGAGCTGGCCGACGCGGTGACCGCGCTGCGGCTGGCCACGGCCGGTCCGATCGCGGCCGGCCCCGTGCTGTTCGAACGGCTCGACTGGCGCCCGTACGGCATCCGGCCCGTGTTGCCCGTGGCGGCGACGGCGCCGCCGGGCGAGCCGGTCCGCCTCGACTCCTACCGCGCTGGGCTCGCGGCCGAGCTCCGGCGCCGGCTGCCGCTCGCCGACGACGACCGCGAGCTCGGCGATGCCCTCGACCGCTTCGAGCTGGCGCTCTTCCAGAGCGAGCCGTTCCGCTCGGAACAGCTCCGCGCGTCGCTGGAGTCGCTGCTCGGCGGTGGCGACGGGCTGTTCGCCGCGACGATGCGCGCTGCTGCGCTCCTCGGCGAGAGCGGACGGGAGCGGGCCGAGGTGTTGGGTCTGCTGCGCTCTGACGGCCGGGACGCGGGCGGACAACTGCTCGACGCGGTGCGCCGGGCGCTCGTGGAGACGCTCGTGCACGGTGATCGGCGGGCGCTCGTCGGCGCGCTCGACGAGGCGCTGCTGGGCGTGCGCCCGCGGCCGGCGGCAGCGCTCGACCTCCAGTCCGCCGCGCTGTGACGATTTCGATACGAAGACGGCACAGACATGCGACTGCCGCCGCAGTAGCGTCGTGGCCGTGGACGAAGCACGCAAGGTCATCGAACGTCTGGCGCGAATCGAGTCGCTCGAGCGCAGGGGCTGCCCGGCGGACGTGATGCTCGACGAGGTTCGCGCGCTGCTGCACGAGGCGGAGGCGTGGGTGCGCGCGGAGCCGGGCGGCACCGAGGCGGCGTCCGGGGCGCTCGACCGCTGCCGATCCGCGCTGGCAGCAGGAGTCGTGAGCTCGGAGGTGAACGCCTAGACGAGCGTTCGAAAAACGACAATCGAAACAGCGGGTTCCGGAGGCCGGAATATGCCCATGTGCGGCGGTTTTTCGCTCACACTGTGCCTGTGAAGGAGATTGCTAGCATCGGGCGAAGGAAAGGGGCCTGATGGGCCTCATGCGCCTTCTTCCGCGTTCGCAGGAGCGAACGCAGACTTCCCAGGAGACTCAGTTGGCAAGGGTTATCGCGTTCGCGAACCAGAAGGGTGGTGTCGCGAAGACCACATCGACGCTCAATCTCGCTGTCGCACTCAGCGAGAAGGGCCTGCGCGTCCTGGTCGTCGACATGGACCCTCAGGGCAACCTGACCATGAGCCAGGGACTCAACCCGGACTCGATCGAGCGCTCGATGTTCGACGTGCTCGTACACCGGCTGCCGATCGCCGAGGTCATCCACGAGCTCGAGATCGACATCGCGGTCTCGTCGATCGACCTCGCGGGCGCCGAGCTCGCCCTGTCGAGCCAGATCGGCCGCGAGCGCGCGCTCGAGAAGAGCCTCGCACCGGTCAAGGGCGCCTACGACTACGTCCTCATCGACACGCCGCCGTCGCTCGGGCTGCTGACGATCAACGCGCTCGTCGCCTCCCATGGCGTGATCGTTCCGGTGCAGTGCGAGTACCTGTCGCTGCGCGGCCTCGTGCAGCTCGAGAACACGCTCTCGATGATCCGCGAGAACCTGAACCCGGAGGTGCAGATCGTCGGGATCCTGCCGACGATGTTCGACGTGCGCACGCTCCATTCGAAGGAGGCCGTCGAGATCCTCACGGAGAATTTCGGCCCGCTCGTGTTCAACACGCGTATCCGCAAGACCGTCCGCTACGCCGAGGCGCCGGTGAAGGGCAGCTCGATCCTCAAGTACGACCCGAAGGGGCCGGCGGCCGAGGCGTACCGCGACCTCGCGAAGGAGGTGCTCAATGGCGCGAAAGCGCGCAAGTATGCGTGAGGGCCCGCTGGCCGAGCTCTTTCGTGCAACCGAGGCGGCCCAGAAGCAGGGCGCCGACAAGCCCAAGGACAAGGCGCGCCCGCGTCCGCGTCCCGTACCCGATCCCCCGGCCGAGCTCGAGGAGACGGTCGAGCACGCCCCGCCGTTCGTCGTCGAGCCGGACCGCGAGCCCGCCGAGGGCGCCCGCCGTCTGCTCGAGCCCCTGCCCGAGCCCGCTCCGCGCCTGCACCGGGCGCGGCGGGCCGAGTCGCCGACCTACCTCGCAGTCATCCGCGTCATCGGCGTCGGCGGCGCGGGCCTGAACGCGCTCAATCGGATGATCGACTCCGGCATCTCGGACGTCGACTTCATCGCCGTCAACACGGACATCCAACAGCTGACGATCAGCGACGCCGAGGTGAAGGTCCACATCGGGCGCGAGCTCACCAAAGGCCTGGGCTCCGGCGCCGCCGCCGACATCGGCCGCCGGGCGGCCGAGGAGGCCTACGACCAGCTCAAGCGCATCCTGCGCGGCTCGGACATGGTCTTCGTGACGGCCGGCGAGGGTGGCGGAACCGGTTCCGGAGCGGCCCCCGTGGTCGCGCGCATCGCGCGCGAGCTCGGGGCGCTCACGGTCGGCATCGTCACGCTGCCGTTCCGCTTCGAGGGCACCAAGCGCCTCGGCCAGGCCAACGCGGGCGTCGACGAGCTCCGCGCGAACTGCGACACCGTGATCACGATCCCGAACGACCGCCTGCTCGAGGTGCTCGACCGCGAGACGTCGATGATCGACGCCTTCCGCGTGGCCGACGACGTCCTACGCCAGGGCGTGCAGGGCATCACCGACCTGATCACGATGCCGGGGCTGATCAACCTCGACTTCGCGGACGTCCGCACGATCATGAAGGACGCGGGCTCCGCCCTCATGGGCATCGGCTTCTCGTCCAACGGGGAGAACCGCGCCCGCGAGGCGGCGGAACGCGCGCTGCGCTCACCGTTGATCGACGCCGAGGTGACCGGGGCCAGAGGCATCCTGCTCTCGGTCGCGGGCGGAGACGACCTCACGCTCTTCGAGGTGAACGAGGCGGCCGAGGCGATCCGTCAGGCCGCGACCGACGACACGAACATCATCTTCGGCGCGACGATCGACGAGCGGCTGACCGGGCAGGTGTGGGTGACGGTGGTCGCGACGGGCCTCGGCGGGCCGAACCGACGGCGAGCGGTGCGTGACCCGAACCGGGCGCCGAGCTTCGACGACACGCTCGACACGCCGTCGTTCCTGCGAGACCGGCCGGCGTAAGAGGTCAGCAGCTCGGCTCGCGGCCGGCCAGCGCGGCGAGCGCGCGCGACGCGTTCACGTCGAACGCGAGCGTGACCCTGGCCGCGGCCCCGACGGTCAGGCGGACCATGCCGTCCGGGCCACGGGTCAGGCATCCGTAGGAGGCCCGCCAGTACGGCGAGTGACGCACGGCGACGCGGTACGTGCCCGCCTCGGAGAGGCGGATCACCAGACGGCTGCGGTCGAACGCGAGCACCGTCGCGCGTCCGGGGCCCGTGACGATTCCACGCGGTGAGGGAACCTCGAAGATCGTCAGCCGCGGCGTCCGCAGCACCGGCTCGAGGCCGGCATGCCCGGCGCGCAGGAGCGTGGCCTCGGCCTGGGCGCTGTAGTCGTGCGGCGCCTCGGTGAGGACGACGTAGCGGATCCCGAGCCCGCGCAGCCAGCCGAGGTAGTTCTTGGCGCCGAGCTTCGGCTGGTAGAGCACCTGGTTCTGCGGGAAGTCGTCCTGCCGGTACCACCCGCGGGCGAGTGGGATCCCGGCGCGCGGCAGGTAGACGGCGGCCCAGTGCCCCGCAGTGTCCACCGCCTCGACGCGGTAGCCGGGTGTGAGGTGCTCCTGCAGGTAGTCGACCGCGGGCTGCCAGTAGGCGGCCGCCGAGGCCGGGTCGGCCGTGCCACGGACGAAGCTCCGCGCCAACGGCGCCGCGTTCCACGCCACGACGAGTGCCAGCGCCGCGATCGCGAGCGGACGCGGCCGCCAGTCGCGAAGCGACAACGCCAGCACGACGAGCGGGATCGCCGCGAAGCGGAGCCGCGACACGTTCTCGCCGAGCGCGGACGGCACGATGAAGGCCGTGACGCAGGCGGCGAGGTAGACGGAGAACAGCACGCGCAGCAGCCGCGCCTGCTCCACCCGCCAGGTGACGATCAGGCCGAGCAGGCAGAAGCCGATCGCGGCGGCGGCCTGGACCGGCGGGAACGGGTAGCGCCCCTCGCCGGGAAACGCGCGCCACAGCGCGAGCTCGGCCGCACCTGCGACGAGCAGGATCAGCGCGGGGCCTGCAGACAGCCGGAGCTGAGTCCGGTGCGCGATCCCCACGCCGACGACGATCAGCGCGAGCAGGAGGAAGGCGACCGGGCTGGCGGCGAGCGTCAGCACGGCGAGCACCCCGAAGCGCGCTCGCGCCCCGGCCTGGAGCGCCCAGAGGGCGAGCAGCGCGAGCGCGGCGCCGAGGGCGAACGGGAAGGCTGCCGAAAGGACGATCCCGGCCCAGACGACGGCGAACGTGCGGCTCGACCAGCGGGCGGTCGGGCCCCACTCGCGACCGAGCACGACCGCGAACGCGAGCGCGGCGGTCGCGATCGTCGCGACCGCGAGCAGCTTGATCCCGAAGAACGCGGCGAGCGGGTAGTAGAGGACGCTGTAGGTGACGAAGCTGTAGCGCCCCGCGTACCAGAAGTTGTTCCAGAGCTCGAAGCCCTCGTGGACGAACAGGTTCCGCTGGTAGGCGTGTGCGGCGAGGTCGGTCCCCGGTGGGCCGAGCCACGCGAGCAAGGCAGCGAGGCCGGCCGCCGCCCCTGCGGAGAGGACTGCCTCGCGCGCGAGCGGATGCGCGCGGATCATCGCGCGCGATCGTAACGCCTGCCCCGGTCGCAGTACGCTCCTGCCGATGAAGGGGGCGATCGCAGCCGGGCATCCGCTGACCGCCGAGGCGGGGGCCGCCGTCCTGCGCGAGGGCGGGAACGCGGTCGACGCCTGCGTGGCGGCGGCATTCGTCTCGTGGGTCACGGAGAGCCCGCTCACCGGGCCGGGGGGCGGCGGGTTCATGCTCGTCTACCGCGCCCGCGACCGGACGGCTCGGCTGCACGACTTCTTCGTCTCGCTGCCGGGCAAGGGCCTCGTGGCCGGGGAGCGCGCACGGATGGAAGACGTCGACGTCGACTTCGACGGCAGCACGCACCAGATCTTTCACATCGGCGCCGCCTCGGCCGCCGTGCCGGGGAATCCGCTCGGCCTCGAGCTCGTCCACCGCCTCTACGGGACACGCCCGTGGGCGGCGATGATCGACCCGGCCATCGACCTGGCCCGCTCGGGCGTCGAGATGACACGCCAGCAGGCGTACCTGCACGCGATCCTCGACCTCATCCTGCGCCACACCGACGAGGGCCGCGCGATCTACGGGCCCGGCGGCGAGCGCCTCGTCGCCGGCGACAGGCTCGTGATGAGCGACCTCGCGACGACGCTCGAGGCGGTCCGCGATCGCGGGGCGATGGAGCTCTACACGGGCGAGATCGGCCGCCTCGTCGCGTCGTCCCAGGCCGACCAGGGCGGCGTGATCACCGCAGAGGACCTGGCCGAGTACCGCGTCGTCCGGCGCCGCCCGATCGAGGCCGAGTTCCGCGGGCACCGCTTCATGTCGAACCCGCCGCCGTCCTCGGGCGGAGTCCTCATCGGGTACGGGCTCCGGCTGCTCGACCGCCTCGACCTGGGCGGCCGTTACGGGAGCGCGGACGCGATCTCCGCGCTCGCCGAGGTCATGCGCGAGCAGGCGCGGGCACGAGGCGGCGGCTTCGGCGGGCAGCTCTACCGCGGCGGCCTCGCGGCGCGTCTCGGCTCCGAGGAGGCGGTCGAGGCCGGGCTCTCACGGATCGCGTCCGACATGCCCGCCTTGCTGCGCGAGCGGCGGACGTCTCCCGGGACGACGCACATCTCCGTGGTCGACGCCAGCGGGAACGCCGCCTCGCTGACCGCGTCCACCGGCGCGGGCTCCGGCGTGTTCGTGCCCGGCACGGGCATCCAGCTGAACAACATGCTCGGCGAGTACGACCTCAACCCGCCCGGACGCGAGGGAAAGCCCGGCACGCGGATGACGAGCATGATGGCGCCGTCGCTCGTGCTCGAGGGAGAGCGGCCGCGACTGGTCGTCGGCAGCGCCGGCTCGGTGCGGCTCCGCGGCGCGATCATGCAGATCGTGGTCAACGCGGTCGGCCACGGCCAGGGGGTCGAGGAGGCCATCGCGTCGCCGCGGTTCCATCTCGAGGACGACGACCTGCACTGCGAGGGCGGCAGCGATCCAGCCGAGCTGGACGAGCTCGAGCGCCGCGGCTACAAGGTCGTGCGCTGGCGGCGCCCGAACCTCTTCTTCGGCGGGGCAGCCGCCGTGGAGCTGCTCGACGACGGGACGCTCGCCGCGGCCGGCGACCCGCGCCGCGGCGGCCACGGCGTCGTCGTGCCCGCGTGAACGACGGCGTCGTCGTTCGACGCGCACGGCCGGCCGACGCGGCCGCGCTGGTCGAGCTGGCCGAGGCCGTCGCGGCTGAGCCTGAGGAGTGGCTCGTGGCGGAGGGCTCGTGGCGCACCGCGGGCGAGGAGCGCCGGTACCTGCGCACGCTGGCCCGCTACCCGCATGCCGCCGTCCTCGTCGCCGAGGCCGACGACCGGGTCGTGGCCAGACTCTCGATCGCACGCGACCCGCACCCAGCCAGCGCGCACGTGGCCGATCTCGGCCTGATGGTCGCCGCCGATCAGCGCCGTCGGGGTGTCGGGACCGCACTTCTGGAGGCCGCGGTGGGGTGGGCACGCGACTCGGGTGTCCGCAAGCTCGAGCTCCATGTATTCCCGCACAACGAACCGGCGATCGCGCTCTACGAGCGGTTCGGCTTCCGCCCCGAAGGCGTCAGGACCGGCCACTACCGGCGTGGCGACCGCTTCCTCGACGCGGTCCTGATGGCCTACACCGTCGAGTAAGCTCGCGTCCCGTGCCGCTCGCGGAGATCGCCGACAGCTTCTTCACTCCCGCGGTCGCCGGGATCGTGCCGTACGAGCCCGGCAAGCCGGTCGAGGAAGTCCAACGCGAGCTCGGCCTGGAGCGTGTCGTCAAGCTCGCGTCGAACGAGGGGCCGCACGGCCCGGTGCCCGCCGCGCTCGAGGCGCTGGAGCGCGCAGCCGGCGGGCTGAACCGCTATCCGGACGGCGGCGCCTACCGGCTCCGCGCAGCGCTCGCCGAAAAGCACGGTGTCCGCTTCGAGGAGGTGGCGATCGGCTCAGGAGCCGACGGGGTGGTCGACTGCCTCTCGCAGCTCGCCCTCGGTCCTGGTGACGACGTGGTCTGCGGCTGGCCCTCGTTCCCGAGCTACGTCATCTATGCCGTGAAGCTGGGAGCGACCGCGCAGCGCGTGCCGCTCCGCGACCAGCGGTACGACCTGAAGGCGATGCTCGCCGCGATCGGGCCGCGCACGAAGCTCGCCTACCTGTGCCATCCGAACAACCCCACGGGCACATCGAACTCGCGCGCCGAGCTGGACGAGTGGTTCGACCGCGTGCCCGACCACGTCCTCACCGTGCTCGACCAGGCGTACTTCGAGTACGTCGACGACCCCGACTACGCCGACGGCGTCGAGACCTACCTCAAGGCGGGACGGCGGGTGGTCGTGCTGCGCACGTTCTCGAAGATCTACGGCCTGGCCGGGCTGCGCGTCGGCTACGCGCTGGCGCCCGAGCCGGTCGTGACCGCGATCGGGAAGGTCAAGCGCGCGTTCGACGTCACGACCGCCGCCCAGGAGGCCGCGCTCGCCAGCCTCGATGCCGCGACCGAGGTCGAGGCGCGCCGCCGTGAGAACGCAGAAGGCCGCGCGCAACTGGAGACGATCCTCCGCGAGCACGGCTTCGACCCGCCGGGGCCGGCGGTCGCGAACTTCCTCTTCGCCGAGGTGGGCGACGACTCGCGGCCGCTCTTCGAGGCGCTCCTGCGCGAGGGCGTGATCGTGCGCCCGACCGCAGGCTTCGGCGCCCCCGGAGCGATCCGGGTCTCGGTCGGCACAGCCGAGGAGAACGAGTTCTTCGGCGAGGCGCTCGGGCGGGTGCTGGCGACCGCGCCGCCGGCCTAGGCCCGAGGCGGTCCCGGAGCCGCCCTGAATAGGAGGGCTTGACGAAACATCGTTGTGTCGCCGGGCCGCGCTGCTCGCCCCGAGGCGGCGTCCTCGGTCGCGCCCACGCTACGCGTCCCAGTTACACGGACGCTCCCTGCGTCCTTGCCTCGGAACGACCATCGCACCCCGGCAACGAACGACGTTCCGCCAAACCCTCCTAGACTCCAGCCGATGGCCGCGCGACGCGACTGGACGAGGAAGACCCTCGGTGAGGCGGTGCGCGCCGGCGACCGGCGCGCGGTGGCCCGGGCGATCACGCTGGTCGAGAACTCCGACCCGCTCGCCTACGAGCTCGTCAGCGACCTGTACCCCGAGACCGGCCAGGCGTACACGGTCGGCGTCACCGGCCCGCCCGGGGTCGGCAAGTCGACCCTGATCAGCGCTCTCGTGAGGCACCTGCGCGGCCTCGAAAGGACGATCGGCGTGGTCTCGGTCGATCCGTCCAGCCCGTTCACGAAGGGTGCGCTGCTCGGCGACCGGATCCGGCTGGCCGACCACTTCCTCGACCCGGGCGTGTTCATCCGCTCGATGGGCACCCGCGGACACCTCGGCGGGCTCGCCGAGGCGACGCTTCAGGCCGTGTTGCTGCTGGACGCTGCCGGGAAGGAGCTGATCTTCCTGGAGACGGTTGGCACGGGGCAGAGCGAGGTCGAGGTGATCGGCGTGGCCGACACCATCCTGCTCGTGCTCATGCCCGGCTCGGGAGACTCGATCCAGGCGCTGAAGGCTGGGATCATGGAGATCCCGGACGTGATCGCGATCAACAAGTCCGACCACCCCGCGGCGAAGACGATGCTGAACGAGGTCCGCTCCATCCTCTCGCTCGACAAGGATCGCGCCTGGAAGCCGCCGATCGTGCTCACCGAGGCCACGAGGGGCGAGAAGGTGCCGGAGCTCTGGGAGAAGATCGAGGCGCACCGCTCGTTCCTCGAGGACGAGGGTCTGCTGGCCGAGCGTCGGCGCAAGAACCTGGCGGGCGAGGTCTTCGCGGTCGCATCGGCGCGTGCGAAGAACCATCTGGAGCAGGCGGTCGAGGACGATCCCGAGCTGCGACGCCTGCTCGACGAGGTCGAGTCGCGCAAGCTCGACCCGCTCTCGGCCGTTCGCGAGATCATGGAGAAGGTGTTCAGGGTTGGCGACGGAGACGGTTCCCACACTCACTGAGATCCGGGAGGCGCGCGAGCGGCTCCACGGGATCGCCCGCGTGACGCCGGTCTTCGTCTCGGAGACGTTCTCGCGGATGGTCGGGCGGGACGTCCAGCTCAAGGCCGAAGCGCTGCAGCGCACCGGCGCGTTCAAGATCCGCGGCGCCTTCAACAAGATCTCGACGCTCGGCGAGGCGGAGCGGGCCGCGGGCGTCGTCGCGGCGAGCGCAGGCAACCACGGCCAGGCGGTCGCGTGGGCCGCCCGCGAGGCCGAGATCCACGCCACGGTCTATATGCCGCAGGACGCGCCGATGGCGAAGGTGGAGGCGACGGTCAACTACGGCGCCAGCGTCGAGCTGACCGGCGAGAGCTTCGACGAGGCGCTTGCACACGCGATCGAACAGGCGGAGGAGCGCGGCGCGACGTTCGTCCACGCGTTCGAGGACGAGCGCGTCATCGCGGGCCAGGGGACGATCGGGCTCGAGATCGCCGACCAGCTGCCGGATCTCGACACGTTCGTCGTCCCGATCGGCGGCGGCGGCCTCGCGTCCGGGATCTCGCTCGCGCTGCGCGAGCTCATGCCGAAGGTTCGCATCGTCGGCGTCCAGGCCGCGGCCTGTGCCCCGTACACGGGCGCGACCGACCACGGCTTCACGATCGCCGACGGAATCGCTGTCAAGAAGCCGAGTGAGCGGACCCGCTCGATCCTGCGCGAGACCCTTGCCGACATCGTCACGGTCACCGACGAGGAGATCAGCGAGGCGATCGTGCTGCTGCTCGAGCGCTCGAAACTCGTCGTCGAAGGGGCCGGGGCGGCCTCGCTGGCGGCGATTCTGGCCGGCCGTGTCGGCGGCAGGGGCCAGGTCGCCGCGCTCCTGTCGGGCGGCAACATCGACCCGACGCTACTCATCTCCGTCATGCGCCACGGGCTCACGTCCGGAGGCCGGTACCTCGTCGTGCGCACGAAGATCTCGGACCGGCCGGGTGAGCTGCTGAAGCTCCTGTCCTTGGTCGCGGAGGAGCGCGTAAACGTGATCTCGGTCGAGCACCACCGCGAGGGCGTGGAGCTCCCGGTCGTCGAGACCGAGGTCGAGCTCACGCTCGCGACGCGCGACCGCGACCACCGCGACGCGCTGCTCGACACGATGCGCCGCTGGGGCTACCAGGTCGAACGCGTCCGCTAGCGGCACGTCCGGGTCTGGCCTGGGCGTGGCTGATTCGGAGAGGCCGCGATCGTTCTGCAACGCGCTGGGGAACCTCCGGTTTCCCCAGACCCCTTCCCCGGTCCGTTTCGAGACAGGCAGCTCCGCGCCGGCTCGTACACTCGACCCATGGCGACGCAGACGCGGCGCGAGCGCAAGGTCGTCACCGTGCTCTTCGCCGATCTCGTCGGCTTCACGGCGCGGGCCGAGACGCTCGACCCGAGGACGTGGAGGCGATTCTCGGGCCGTTCCACGCCCGGCTTACGCTCCGAGCTCGAGCAGCGCGGCGGAACGGTGGAGAAGTTCATCGGCGACGCGGTGATGGCCGTCTTCGGCGCCCCGGTGGCCCACGAGGACGACCCGGAGCGGGCGGTCCGGGCGGCACTCGCCATGCGGGACTGGGTTCGCGAGGAGGAGCGAGCTCGAAGTGCGGATGGCCGTCAACACCGGCGAGGTGCTCGTCTCGCTCGAGCGAGCGCCGAGGCTCGCGCCGAGCGAGGGCCTCGTCGCCGGCGACGTCGTGAACACGGCTTCTCGGCTGCAAGACGCCGCGCCGGTGAACGAGCATCCTCGTCGGCGAGGCGACCACAACGGGCGACCGACCGCACGATCGAGTACCGCGAGGACTGCCAGCCGTCGAAGCGAAGGGCAAGTCGGCGCCGATGCCCGTCTGGGAGGCAGTCGAGGCGCGGTCGCGCTACGGCGCCGACGTGGCGCCCGAGCCGGGACACCGCTCGTCGGCCGCGAGCGCGAGCTCGACCTGCTGCGCGCTGCCTTCGCGCGTGCGCGGCACGAGCGCTCGCCACAGCTCGTGACTCTCATCGGCGTCCCGGGAATAGGCAAGACCAGGCTCGTCTGCAGGAGCTCTTCCGCACGGTCGAAGGCGGATCCGGAGCTGATCTACTGGCGTCAGGGCCGCTGCCTTCCCTACGGCGAGGGGGTGGCGTTCTGGGCCCTCGGCGAGATCGTCAAGGCGCACGCCGGCATCCTGGAAGGCGAGCCGGCCGAGGCGGCGTCGCTAGAAGCTGGGCGTCGTCGTCCACGAGGCGATCGACGGACGAACGCGACGCGACCTGGATCGAGCGCCAGCTGCGCCGCTGCTGGGGTTGGCCGCCGACGCCGAGGCGCGAGGCGACCGTGGACGAGACGTTTCGCCGCGTGGCGGCGCTTCTTCGAGGCGCTGGCGGAGCCGAAGCCCGCTCGTGCTCGTCTTCGAGGACCTCCACTGGGCGGACGAGGGGTTGCTCGACTTCGTCGACCACCTCGTCGACTGGGCGGCCGGAGTGCCGCTCCTGGTCGTCGCCGCTGCGCGCCCCGAGCTGCTGACGCGCCGGCCCAACTGGGGCGGCGGTAAGCCGAACGCGGCGACGTGTCGCTGCGCCGCTGGACGAGGGGAGACCGCCAGCCTCGTCCACGGACTGCTGCATCGCGCGGTGCTTCCCGCGGAGCTGCAGACCGGCCTCGTTCGGCGCTCGGGCGGGAATCCGCTCTACGCGGAGGAGTTCGCACGGGTCGCGCTGGAGCGAGGGACGTCCGGCAACGGGTCGAGGGCTGCCGCATGCCCGACACCGTCCAGGGCCTGATCGCGGCCAGGCTCGACTCGCTTACGGCGAACGACAAGTCGCTGCTCCAGGACGCGGCTGTCGTGGGCCGGGTGTTCTGGGTCGGAGCGGCCCTGGCGCTCGCCGGCGGCGGCGACCGACGCGAGCTCGAGGATCGCCTCCACGCGCTGGCGCGGAAGGAGTTCCTCCGCCGCGAGCGGCGCTCGGTGGTCGAGGGAGACACCCAGTACGCGTTCTCGCACGTCCTCGTGCGAGACGTCGCCTACTCCAGATTCCGCGTGTCGACCGAGCGGAGAAGCATCAGCAGGCGGCACGCTGGATCGAGGCGCTGGGCCGGCCCGAGGAGCATGCCGACATGCGCGCGCACCACTACGTGAGCGCGCTCGAGGCCGCCCAGACGGCCGGGCGGGAGACGCCGACGCTCGCGGAGGCGACGCGCGGCGCGCGCTGCGCGAGGCCGGCGAGCGGGCAGCCGCGCTCAACGCCTACGGGCCTGCGGCGCGCGCCTTCGACCGCGCGCTCCAGCTGTCCCGGGACGATGACGAGGAGCGTCCGGAGCTGCTGTTCGCCGCGGCGCGAGCGCGCTTCGACGCGTCGCAGATGGGACATCGACGAGCTCACGGTCGCGCGCGATGCGCTGCTTGCGAAGGCGACGTGGCAGGCGCGCCGAGGCGGAACACTCGCTGCGCGGGTCGCGTGGATGCGAGGGGCGCGGCGACGAGGTGGTCGCGAGCACTCCGAGCGGGCGGAGGGGCTCGCCGCGCCTCTGCCGCCCTCGGCCGAGAAGGCCGACGTCTACGCCGTGCCTGGCCAGGCTGCACTGGCTCGGCAACCGGGAGGCCGCCGCCCGACGGCTGACGAACGAGGCGCTCGCGCTGGCGGACGAGCTCGACCTGCCTGCGATTCGCGCTCCGCTCCTGAGCATGCTCGGCACGGTGCAGGCGACGCAGGGCGACGCGAGCGGCGCTCGACGCGCTCGAGGAGAGCATCGCGATCTACGAGGAGCTCGGCTCCCCCGACGCTCAGAGCCCGTACAACAACCTCGCGGACACGCTGCTATCGCCTCGGCCGGATCCGGGAGGCACTGGTGACGTCACGGAGCGCATGGCCGAGGCCCAGAAGCGCTATCCCGGCCGCGTCGACTTGCTCCGCTGGAAGGAGACCAGGAGATCCGGCTGCACTAGTCGCCGAAGGAAGGTGGGGCCAGGCCGTGGAGCTCGCCGAGCGTCGGTGGGCCGAGACTGGGGCGCGGCGGGCGCCACTATCTCGAGCCGGAATGGCAGCGTCTTCCGGGCCGGATCCGGCTCGCCCGCGGCGACCACGCCGGGGCGGAGCAGGACGCCGAGACGGCGCGTCGAGCGGGCACGCGAGGCAGGCGACGCCCAGATCCTGATCCCGAGCCTCGCCAGCGCAGGCCCGGGTGCTCTGGTCGAGCGGGCGCCCCGAAGCGGACAGCGTCGCCGCCGAGCTCCTCGACGTCTGTCTGCGGCACGCCGATCGACGTCGTGCAGCGACTGGTTCCCGGAGGCCGTCCTGGCGTTCGTCGGGCTCGGCCGGGCCGCGGACGTCGCGGCGATCGCAGACAGGCTGCCGACGCCGACGCCCTGGCTCGACGCCGGGCTCGCGTTCCGGGGCGGGAAGGCTGCCGCCGCCGCGCAGATCTTCGCCGAGATGGGCGCGCTGCCGTTCGAGGCGGAGGCGCGGTTGCTCGCGGCCGCGGGCGGCGCGGACGCCGGGCTCGACGAGGCGATCGCGTTCTTCCGCGCGCGTCGGTGCGTCGGCGCTCCTGCGCGAGGCCGAGACCTTGGTCGCCGAGAGGCGTTCGGCCTAGCCGCCGCAGCGCCTGAAGGCGACGATCTCGCCGCCGCGTTCGGCCCAGTCCTCGACGCCGCCGTGGAGCACGGGCCTGGCCTCGATGCCTTCGGCCGCCAGGACGCTCGCGGCGATCGCCGCACGAGAGCCGGTCGAGCAGATCGTGACCACGGGTTGCTCCTCGCGCAGGTCGTCGACCCAGGCGTTCACGAGCCGGTAGGGGATGTGCCGGCTGCCGGCGATGTAGCCCTCGTCGCGCTCGTCCTTCTCGCGCACGTCCAGCACCGTCACCTCGCCCTGGGCCAGGAGCGCCTCGAGCTCCTCCAGCTCCACAGTCTGGAGCCGGTCGTTCGCGGGCGGGTCGATCAGCCGCCCTGCGAGCTCGAGGATGCCGACCGCCCGCAGCCCGCGGGCGGCACGCTCGGCGTCCTCCATCGAGTCGGCGTGCAGGGCAACGGACGCGCCGCTCGGGAGGACGAACGCCGCCTTGGTCGGGAAGCTCGAGTCCCCGAGCGGCACGTTGAGCGCGCCGGGCGCATGGCCGGCCGCGAAGAGCTCGGGCGGCCGGACGTCGAGGACGACCGCGCCGTCGGCGGATTCGATCGTCCCCAGCGGCTCGGGAGCGCCCAGGAACGGGCCGCGGTTGAGCGAGACGATCCGCTCCATGTTCGGCGGTCTCGGCGCCGAGCCGGCGGTCGACTCGGCCACGAAGTCGTCCTCGGGCTCGGTGAAGACGTGGTTGAAGCGGCGCTCGAAGCCGATCGTGGTGGACGCCTTCGAGCTCATCTGCGTGCCGCAGAGCGATCCCGCCACGTGGCCGGGGTAGACCTCGACGCCGTCGGCGAGCGCGAGCAGTGCCTGGAGCGAGCGGTGCAGGTCGCGCGCGCCCTCGACCGCCTCGACGGCCAGGTCGGGCCGTGCCACGCTGCCGACGAGCAGCGAGTCGCCGGTGACGACCAGCCAGGGATCGTCGCCGCGCGAGCGGTCGATCACCGCGAAGCAGCAGTGCTCGGGCCGGTGGCCGGGCGTGTGCAGCACGCGGATCGCCACCTCGCCGACGTCGGATCGAGTCGCCGTCCTCGACGGGGTCGAACGGGTACTCCGGCGCGCCCGCCGGGTGCGTGGACACCGGCACGCCGTGCTCGAGGGCGAGCCGGCCGTGTCCGGACACGTGGTCGGCGTGCGTGTGCGTCTCGAGCGTACGGACGATGCGGGCGTCGCGCCGCTCGGCCTCCCCGAGGTAGGGCTCGACCGCGTACCCGGGGTCGATCACCACCGCTTCGCCGGCGTTTTCGTCGCCGATCAGGTAGGACGCGCAGCCGAGATCGTCGTCGACGAACTGGCGAAAAAGCACCAGATAGCATCCTAACGCGGCCCTCGGCTACCCCCGAGCCATAAGGAGGCCCAACAGACCCATTCCAACCCTTAACGGCCACTTAATCCGTCTTGGTCATCCAGGTTGCTCAGATTTCGTCTAAACGGGCATAGAGATCACGCTTCTGTAATCCAGCCCAGGGAAGGACGTATGCACACGCACATGCGCAAGCGCTGGTACTTGTCTGCGCTCGTCGCGGTCGTCGCCGGGCTCGCGCTGGCGGGCTGCGGTGGAGACGACGGCAACGACGAGACCAGCGGAGACAACGGCGGCGGACAGGCCGCCTCAGAGCAGGTTCTGCGGTGGGGCCTCGGCTCCGAGTTCAACCTCGACCCCGGTCTCGCGACCGACACGACGTCCTCGAAGATCCTCCTCAACATCTTCGATCCGCTCGTGAAGCTGGACAACGACCTGAAGGCACAGCCAGCCGCAGCTGAAAGCTGGGACGTCAAGGGCCCGAACGTCACCTATCACCTCCGCACGGGGATGAAGTGGACGAACGGCGACCCGGTGACGGCGAAGGACTACGAGTTCGCGTGGAAGCGCGCGCTCTCGCCGGAGTTGGCCAGCGACTACGCCTACCAGCTCTTCGGCATCAAGGGCGCGATCGACTACAACTCGTGCGAGAAGAACTGCGACAAGCTGAAGGACAAGGTGGGGATCAAGGCGACGGACGACCAGACGCTCAAGGTGACGCTCACCTCCGAGCAGCCCTGGTTCATCCCGCAGTCGGCGCACCACGTGTTCCTCCCGGTCAACCGGAAGGCCGTCGAGGCCTCGCCCGAGGGGTGGACACGGCCGCAGAACATCGTCACCAACGGCCCGTTCAAGGTCGAGTCGGCGCAGCCGAGCGCCTCGATCACCCTCGTCAAGAACGACGATTGGCGTGACGCGGCAAACGTGGCGCTGACCCGCGTCGAGGGCAAGATCATCGTCGACGGCACCACGGCGGTGCAGTCGTTCGAGGCCGGCGAGGTCGACACGCTCGACGAGCAGTTGCCGAGCGAGGAGATCGCGCGATTGAAGGACACGCCCGAGTACGAGCTCTACAAGGGTCTGTCCACCAGCTACTACGGCTTCAACAACAAGAAGATCACGGACATCCACCAGCGCCGCGCGATGTCGTTGGCCGTGAACCGCCAGGAGATCATCGACAACATCACGCAGGCGAACGAGATCCCGGCCAAGGGCTTCACCCCTGAGGGCATGCCGGGCTTCGAGGAGGTCGTCGGCGAGGGCTCGCCGTGGACACCCGCCGAGGGCGACATGGAGCAGGCGAAGGCCGAGATGGCGAAGGCCACGAAGCCCGTCAAGAACGTCACGGTCTTCACCAACGAGTCGCCGCCGAACGAGGACGTTGCCGTCGCGCTCCAGAGCATGTGGAAGGAGCTCGGCATCACCGCCAAGGTCAAGGTGATGGAGTGGCAGCAGTTCCTCGAGATGCTCGGCCCGCCGCCGCCCAACTCGGTCGACCTGTACCGGCTCGGCTGGGTCGGCGACTTCGTCGATGACATCAACTTCCTCGAGCTCTGGACGTGCGACTCGGGGAACAACAACGCGAACTACTGCGACAAGAGCTACGACGAGCTCGTTCAGAAGGCGAAGAAGACGCCTGACAACGCCGCGCGCTACAAGATCTACAAGCAGCTCGAGGAGAAGCTGACCGGCGAGAACGGCGCGCTGCCGATCATCCCGCTCTGGTCGGGGACGTACAACAACCTCGAGAACGAGTCGGTCAAGGACACCTTCAACATCAATCTGCTCGACCAGGTCGACCTGACCCAGGTCGAGGTCAAGGAGTAACGCACTCTGGTAGCTCGGGGACGGCGGGCCGCTCGGCCCGCCGTCCCCTGTTACGCTCATTCCGAGCTCGGGTAGGAGGACGACGTGACGGCGTTCATCATCCGGCGGCTGTTGTGGACGATTCCCGTTCTGCTGCTGGTGATCTTCCTCACCTTCATGCTCATGAAGCAGATCGAGGGGAACCCGTTCCGCAAGAGCTCGCGGGCGGTGACGCCGGCGATGCAGGCGAACCTCGAGCGGAAGTTCCACCTCGACCAGCCGTGGTACGCCCAGTACGCGTACTACGTCAAGGGCGTCTTCACGTTCGACCTCGGGCCGTCGCTGGTCGTCCGCAACCGGACCGTCAACGAGATCGTCGCGGAGCACGCGCCCAAGTCGATCGAGCTCGGCGTGCTGGCGTTCATCTGGGCGATCGTGCTCGGCATCCCGGCCGGGATCTTCGCCGCCCTCAAGCACAACACGGTGCTCGACTACGGGCTGATGTTCTTCTCGAACGTGGGCTTCGCGGTGCCCAGCTTCCTGGTCGCGACGCTGCTCATCTACTTCGTCGCGCTCAAGGGCGGCTTGTTACCCACGAACGGCTGGGACACCTGGCAGAGCAAGGTGCTGCCGTCGTTCGCCCTCGGCCTGTTCCCGATGGCGTACTTCGCCCGGCTGGTGCGCGGGTCGATGCTGGAGACGCTCCAGCAGGACTACGTCAGGACGGCCAAGGCCAAGGGCCTGCGCCAGCGGAGAGTCGTGGGCGTGCACGTGCTGCGGAACTCGCTGATCCCGGCGGTCACGGCGACCGGGCCGCTGCTCGGCTTCATCATCACCGGCTCGTTCGTGATCGAGGTGATCTTCTCGATCCCGGGCATCGGGCGGTACTTCGTCACCGCGGTCGAGTCGCGCGACTACTCGGTCGTCATGGGGATCACGGTGCTGACCTCGGTCGTGATCATCATCGCAAACCTGGTCGTCGACATCCTCTACGGCGTCCTCGACCCGAGGACGCGCGAGGTAAGGACATAGGCCGCAGATGGTCGTAGATCCCCGCAGCGAGGCCGTTGCCCGGACGGAGCTCGGCGAGGCGGTCGAGGCCGGCATGGAGGCCGGCGCGCCGATCCGGCAGTCGAGCCTCTGGCGCGACGCCTGGCGGCGCTACAGCCGGAACAAGGGCGCCATTGTCTCGGGCTCGATCTTCCTGGTCATCTTGCTCTGGGCGCTCATCTGGCCGCTGGTCTCGCCGTACGACCCCGACGCGACGAACTTCTCGCTCGCCTACCAGACCCCGAGCCTCGAGCATCCCTTCGGCACCGACAAGTTCGGCCGCGACCTCTTCACCCGCGCCGCGATCGGCACCCGGGTCTCGATCTTCATCGGCTTCGGCGCGACCTTCGCGATCCTGGTGATCGGTGTCGTCTACGGCTCGATCTCCGGCTTCGTCGGCGGCCGGCTGGACAACGCGATGATGCGGCTCCTCGACGCGCTCTACGGCCTGCCCTACCTGCCCTTCGCGATCATCACGCTCGCGATCATCGGGACGAACGCGAAGACGATGGTGATCGCGCTCTCGATCGCGAGCTGGTTCACGGCGGCACGGATCGTCCGCGGCCAGATCATCACACTGAAGGAGAACGACTACATCCGCGCGGCCCGCGCCATCGGTGCGCGCTGGTACCGGATCCTGAGCCGCCACCTGTTACCCAACACGATCGGCGTCCTCATCATCGCCGTCTTCCTCGAGCTCCCGGGCGTGATCCTCGGCGAGGCCTTCCTCTCGTTCATCGGTCTCGGCATCAGCGCCCCGGACGCGTCGCTCGGCTCGATGGCCGAGGACGGGCGCGCCGCCTACCGCGCGCACCCGTACATCATCATCATCCCCAGCGTCCTGATCGCGACGATCGTCCTGTGCGCGAACTTCATCGCGGACGGGATGCGCGATGCCCTCGACCCGCGCACCCGGGAGACCTAGCGGCAGATGCCCCTGCTCTCGGTCGACGACCTTCGCACGCAGTTCTTCACCCGTGAGGGCGCGGTGCGCGCGGTCGACGGGATCACGTTCTCCGTCGACAAGGGCGAGACGCTCGGGATCGTGGGCGAGTCCGGCTGCGGCAAGTCCGTGACCGCGCTGTCGATCATGGGCCTGCTCCCGAAGCCGCCGGCGAAGATCGTCTCCGGCTCGATCGAGTTCGACGGCCGCGACCTGACCAAGCTGTCCGAGAAGCAGCTCGAGGATGTGCGTGGCCGGGAGATCGCGATGATCTTCCAGGACCCGATGACCTCGCTGAACCCGACGCTGAGGATCGGGACGCAGATCACGGAGGTGCTCGACCGCCACTTCGACATGTCGAAGGACGAGCAGCGCCGGCGGGCGATCGAGCTGCTCGAGGAGGTGCAGATCCCGCGGGCGGCCGAGAGCCTTGCCGACTATCCGCACCGCTTCTCGGGCGGCATGCGGCAGCGGGTGATGATCGCGATCGCGCTCGCCTGCAACCCGAAGCTCCTGATCGCCGACGAGCCGACGACCGCACTCGACGTCACCGTGCAGGCACAGGTGCTCGACCTGCTCGAGGACCTGCGTGAGTCGCACGAGATGGCTCTGATCCTGATCACGCACGACATGGGCGTCGTGGCCGAGGTCGCCGACAACGTCGCCGTCATGTACGCCGGCCAGATCGTCGAGCAGGCAAGCGGCGTCGACCTCTTCGACCGGCCCGAGCATCCCTACACCGAGGCCCTGCTGGGCTCCCTGCCCGAGCTCGAGGGCGAGAACGTCCGCGCCGGGCGCCTCGTAGCGATCCCCGGCCGCCCGCCGGACCTGATCGACCCGCCGAGCGCCTGCCGTTTCGCCGCCCGCTGCCCGTACGCGGGCGCGCAGGACACCTGCCAGAGCGCCGAGCCGCAGCTGCGCGAGATCCGCCCCGGCCACTGGGTGCGCAGCGAGCACCCGACGAGCGAGCGGGCGCGCGCGCCGGAGGCGGTGACGACGTGAGCACGAATGGGACGCTGCTCGAGGTCACCGATCTGCGCAAGGAGTTCGCACGTTCGCAGCGGGTTCTTCATCGAGAAGCGTGAGCCACACGGTCAACGCCGTCGACGGCGTGAGCTTCACGATCGCCCCCGGGCGCACCCTCGGCCTCGTGGGCGAGTCCGGTTCCGGGAAGTCGACGACCGGCTACTGCGTCCTCCAGCTGCTCAAGCCGACCTCCGGGTCGGTGCTGTTCGAGGGCAAGGAGCTCACCACGGCCAGCCGCGACGACGTGCGCAGGCTGCGCCGCGAGATGCAGATCGTCTTCCAGGACCCGTACTCGTCGCTCAACCCCCGCATGACGGTGGGCGACATCGTCGGGGAGCCCCTCGTCGTGCACAGCGTCGGCTCGCGGCGCGACCGGGCAGCCCGTGTGCGCGAGCTGCTCGACGTCGTCGGCTTCAACCCGTCGTTCTCGAACCGCTATCCGCACGAGTTCTCCGGCGGGCAGCGTCAGCGGATCGGCGTAGCCCGTGCCCTCGCCCTCAACCCGAAGCTGATCGTCTGCGACGAGCCGGTGTCCGCTCTCGACGTGTCGATCCAGGCGCAGATCCTCAACCTGCTCAAGGACCTCCAGCGGGACTTCGGCCTTGCCTACCTGTTCGTCTCCCACGACCTCTCGGTGGTGCGGGCGATGAGCGACGACATCGCCGTGATGAAGGACGGCAAGATCGTCGAGGCCGGCACCGCCGACGAGGTCTACGAACACCCCAAGGACGCGTACACGCAGGCGCTGCTGGCGTCGGTGCCGGTGCCCGATCCGCGCCGGATGCGCGAGCGGCGCACGGAGCGGCGCAAGCTCGCCCACGCACTGACGGAGGGGTAGCTCTGACACTGCGCGTGCTCTCGGCGGTGCTCGCGCCGCCGCCGTGCTCGCCGGCTGCGCGGGAGGCAAGGACGAGCCGACCCGGCCGGAGGCGTCGCCGGGCTGGCGGTTCACGACGCCGATGGCGAACCGGCGCAGCTACGTGGCCGCGGCCGAGCTCGGCGGCAAGATCTACGTTGCCGGCGGCATGGTCGGCGACCTCGGCCGGCACCTCGACCGTGTCCAGCGCTTCGACCCGCGCACGGCCACCTGGTCGACGCTTCCGCGGCTCCCCGAGCCCGTGCGGGCCGGAGCCGGCGCGGCGCTCGGAGGTCGCTTCTACGTGGTCGGCGGGACGACTCCCGACGGCGGCGGCCGCCAAGTCTTCGCCTACGATCCCGGCCGGCGTGCCTGGTCACGGGTCACACCCCTGCCGGTGCGCCGCTACAACCACTCGGCCGTCGCGCTCGGCGGCCGCCTGTACGTGCTCGGCGGCTACGTCGACGGGCGCGAGCGGAACGAGGTCTTCGTCTACGACCCGGGAACCCGCCGCTGGGCCCGCGGGCCGTCGCTGCCGAGGCCGACCCACGCCTTCGGCGCGGTTCCGTTCCGCGGCGAGATCTGGGCGATCGGGGGCCGGCGCGGCGAGCGGCAGCTGCGAGAGGTCTGGATCCTGAACCCGCGCACCGGCCGCTGGCGCCGCGGGCCGACGCTGCCGAAGCCGATGGAGCTCCTCGGCGCCGAGGCTGTCGGCGACGAGATCCACGCGGTCTGGGAGCACACGTACCAGATCTACGACGCCGGCACCGGGCGCTGGCGGAGCGGCCCGCCGCCGCTCGTCGCGCGCCACGCGCTGTCGCTCTTCGCGATCGGCGGAAACCTCTACGCGGTCGGCGGCTGCACGACGAAGCTCCGCGATACCGCCGTCGTCGAGAAGCTGAGCCTGTCCGGCGGCGTCTAGCGGAGGTCCTAGCGGACCTTGCAGGCGCGCGAGCCCGCGAAGAGCGCCAGCTGCTCCTCGTTCGCCGCTCGCTCGTGCTCGGCGTCGAACGCGCCCAGCGCAGGCGCCCCCCACGTGACGTCGGGTGTCACGCCCGGGCCGATCGCCGTCGCCCGGTAGCGCGTCCCGCGTCCCTGCGGACGGCTGCCGTGCGGATAGAAGCCGTAGCAGAAGCGCCCGTTGGGCCGGTGCGAGAGGAAGGCGTTCTCGCGCCGCCAGCCGCGCCCGTAGCGGGAGTTGAGCGTATCGACATAGATGTTGCGGCCGTACCGGTCGAGCGGGTTGCCCGACGACGTCGAGCGGAAGCCGAAGACACCCTTGCCCGCGTATGTGTACGTGCCGTAGAGGTGGTCGAAGCGGCGGTACGACCAGTCCAGGCGGATCGAGAGCTGCGCAATCGGGCCCGTCCAGTGCGAAAGGCGCAGCTCGCGCGGGCCGTTGGGGCCGCCGAAGTTGGGCTTCAGCCGCCGCCACGACTGCAGCGCCCAGTAGGAGCCGTCGGGGGCCTTGCATGCCGTGACGAGCCAGGCGAGCGCAGGGCCGTCGTACGGCAGGCACGTGCCTTCCTTGAAGCCCTTGCCCACGTAGTTCAGACGGAAGGAGGCCTGCGAGAGACCGTAGGTCGGATGCCGCGCGTTGATCGCGCCCCACGCGTGCACGCGCCTGAGGGCACCCCGCCTGCGGTACGTGACGAGCGCATGGCCTCCCCCGTCCACCTTCAAGGACACGTTGTGCGCTCCACGGTCGATCAATTCCGAGGCTCGAGCCTCGCCGGCGATCCCGACGGCAGCCGCGGCCACCGCCACCAATGCACATGTGACAGTCCGCATCTGCCCTGAAACGCCGCGCACCTTAGCCGAAAAGCGGCGGCGAGACGCGCGTGACGAACAACCCGGCCTTGGACGCGACCCCCGACTGGTAGCTACAAGCCCAGGTGGCGGGCGATCACCATCCGCTGCACCTCGTTCGTCCCCTCGCCGATCTCGAGGATCTTCTGATCGCGGTACAGGCGTGAGATCGCGGACTCGTCCATGAAGCCGTAGCCGCCGTGGATCTGCAGGGCCGCGTTCGCCACGCGGTGGGAGAGCTCGCCGGTGTAGAGCTTCGCCATCGCTGCCTCCTTCGCGAAGGGCCGCCCTTCGTCTTTCAGCCAGGCCGCCTTGTAGACGAGGTTGCGGCCGGCCTCGATCTCGACGGCCATGTCGGCGAGCTGGAACCGCACGGCCTGAAATTCCGCGATCGGCTTGCCGAACTGCTCGCGCTCCTTCGCGTAGCGATAAGCGAGGTCGTAGCAGCCCTGGGCCAGACCGACGCCCATCGCCGCGACCGAGATGCGCCCGCCGTCCAGGATCTCCAGGAACTGCTTGAAGCCCTCGCCGCGCGGGCCGAGCAGGTTCCCCTCCGGCACAGCCGCGTCCTTGAAGGACAGCTCGCGCGTGTCCGAGGCGCGCCAGCCCAGCTTCCGCATCTGCGCTGAGATCTCGTAGCCGGGCGTCCCGTTCGGGACGACGATGTTCGAGACCTCGCCGTCGCCGGTGAGCGCCGTGATCGTGACGAGGCCGGAGATGTCGGTGCCGGCGTTCGTGATGAAGATCTTGGAGCCGTTCACGACCCACTCGCCGTCCCGCAGCTCCGCGCGGGTGCGCGTGGCGCCCGCGTCCGAGCCCGCGTCCGGCTCGGTCAGCCCGAACGCGCCGAGCTTCTCGCCCGAGGCGAGCTGCGGGCAGCCACTCGCGCTTCTGCTCCTCGTTCCCGAACAGGAAGATCGGCATCGTGCCGAGGGACGTGTGCGCCGCAACCGTGATCGCGACGGACGAGTCGACTCGCGTCAGCTCCTCGATCGCGATCGCGTAGGCGAGCGTGTCGGTGCCGCCGCCGCCGTACTCCTCCGGGATCGGCATGCCCATGAGGCCGAGCTCGGCGAGCTCGCCGACGAGCTCGTAGGGGAAGCGGTGCTCGCGGTCGAGCTCCTCGGCGACGGGCGCGACACGCTCCTCCGCGAACTCGCGCACGGTCCGGCGAACGAGCTCGTGCTCGGGCGAAAGGTCGAAGTTCATGCGGCGAGGCGGCCTGCGAGCTCCGTGATCAGGCGGACGCCGTAGCCGGTTCCGCCCTTCTGCCAGAGGTAGTCCGGGCGCGGCCAGCGGAAGTAGCCGGTGCCGGCCATGTCGATGTGCGCCCACGGCCCCTCGCCCGCGAACTCCTGCAGGAACTCGGCGGCCAGCACCGGGACGCCCTGTCTGAGGATCGAGGAGTTCTTCATGTCGGCGAAGTTCGAGTCGATGTAGCGGCGGAACCGCTCGTGCAGCGGCAGCGGCCACGCGTGGTCGCCGCTCGCCTCGCCGGCCTCGACGACCCGGTCGCGCCAGCCGGCGTCGTTGCCGAAGACGCCGGCGTAGAGGTCGCCGAGCGCGGCCTCCATGACTCCGGTGAGCGTGGCGAAGTCGACGATGTGCGTGGCGCCTTGCTCGCGCGCATAGGTGAGCGCGTCGGCGAGCACGAGCCGGCCCTCGGCGTCGGTGTTGATCACCTCGATCGTCTTGCCGTTCCGCGCGGTGAGGATGTCACCCGGCCGAAAGGCGCCGCCGCCGGGCATGTTCTCCGTGGCGGCGACCACCGCGATCGCGCGGATCGGCAGGCCGAGCTCGGCGATCGCGCCGATTCCCTCCACGACCGCCGCCGCTCCGGCCATGTCGCCCTTCATGTCCTCCATGTAGGTGGCCGGCTTGAGCGAGATGCCGCCGGTGTCGAACGTGATGCCCTTGCCGACGAGCCCGAGCACGACGTCGCCCTGCGGCTCGGGCGGGTCGTAGCGCAGGACGATCAGCCGCGGCTCGTTGTGGCTCCCCTGAGCGACGGCGAGGAACGAGCCCATGCGCAGCTCGCGGATCTCGTCCGGCCCGAGCGCCTCGGCGGTGAGGTGCTCGTTCGCGTCGGCGAGCTCGGCGGCGCGGTCGGCGAGCGCCGCAGGCGTGAGCTCGTTGGGCGGCGCGTTCGCGAGGTCGCGCGCGCGGTTCGCGGCAGTGGCGACCAGCGATGCTCGCTCCGCCGCCGCGAGCGCCCCGTCGTCACCACCGACGAGGACGAGCCGCTCGAAGTGCTTCGGGCGGTCGCCGTCCGCTTTCCAGCGGCCCGGGTCGTAGCCGCCGAGCATCAGGCCGTCCACCGCAGCGCGCGCCTGCTCCACGGTCGGAAGCGTGAGGCCGTCGTCGAGCAGCCACGCGATCGTGCCGCCGATCGTGGCCGTCGCCCGCGCCACGCCCGAGGCGCCGGTCCGGACCGCGTCGGAGTCGAGAGCGGCACCGGGCCCGAGCCCGGCTGCTGCGACCCGGCCGGCGGCGATCTCCCCGCCCAGGTGGAGCACGGCGGTCTGACCCGCCTTCTTCGCCACCTTTTCCTCCTCGGCGACGCGGGAGAGGCGCCCGTTCAGGCGCTCGTCGAGCCGCGAGGCCCCAGCAGGAAGCGGCGGCGACGGATCGGAGAGAGGGACGGCGAGGACGTCAGCCTCGACCGACTCCGCGTCCTCGGAGCTCAACTCGACCCGCATGTGGCCGGGCGATGCTATCCGAGAGGGTTTCTAGCGTGCCTCCAGAAACTTTCACTACGCCTTAACCATTTGGCGACCGAATCGATGCACACTGAGCCGGTGAGCGATCTGCGGCCACTTCCTCCGCCCGCTGCGCCCGAGGCCTCCGCGAGGACGGTCGAGGCGCTCCAGACCGAGATCGACGCCCTCTGCTCGGAGCGCCAGCGCCTGCGCGCGGCCGGGGTAGGGGAGAGCGAGCTCGAGCAGAACCGGCTCGAGATCGCCCGGCTCCAGCAGGAGCTCTCGCACGCCCTGATCGGGCGCTATTCGCGCACCGCCGCCGCCTAGTCCTCCGCGCGTCCCCGGCTAGATTGCCGGGGGTGAGGGGGTCGATCGACAAGCGCGGCATGACGGCCCTCTCGTCGGGCCACCTCGCGACCGACTTCGCGAACGGCGCGCTGCCCGCGCTGCTGCCGTTCTTCGCCGACGAGTTCGACCTCTCGTACGTGCTCGTCGGGCTTGCGATGCTCGCCTGGGCGTTCTCGTCCTCGGTCCTGCAGCCGCTCTTCGGCCTGTGGTCGGACAATCGCGGCGCGATCTGGCTGCTGCCGGCCGGGCTCGCGCTGGGCGGGCTCGGGATCGGCTTCGCGGCGGTGGCGCCGAGCTACGGGCTCTGCCTCGTGCTGATCACGGTGTCGGGCCTCGGGACGGCCGCGTTCCATCCCGAGGGGGCGCGCTTCGCCGCTTACGTGAGCGGCCGGCGGCGTGCGAGCGGCATGTCGTTCTTCTCGATCGGCGGCAACATCGGCTACGCGCTCGGCCCGATCGCCGCCACGTTTCTCGTCGTCCACTTCGGCCTCGGGTCCGGGCTGCTGCTCGCACTGCCGTGCCTCGTGGTCTCGGCGATGCTCGTGCGGGCGGTGCCGTACCTGCAGAGCTTCGAGCCCTCGCGTGAGGCAGTGCACGCCCGCGCCGGCAAGGACCGCGTCGGCGCGATCCTGGCGTTGCTCGGCGTCGTCGCGTTCCGCGCGGTGGCGTGGTTCGGGCTCATCACCTTCGTGCCGCTCTACGAGGTCGCCCAGGGCCACTCCGAGGCGTACGGCAACCGGCTGCTCGCGGCGATGCTGCTCGCCGGCGGGCTGGGAACGATCGTGGCAGGGCCCCTCGCCGATCGCTTCGGCCGCCGTCCGGTGCTCGTCGCGAGCGTGCTCGCGACGGGGCCGCTGATCATCGGCTACCTGGCGCTCGGCGGGCTCGCCGGGGCGATCGCCCTCGCGCTCGTCGGGCCGTGCGTCGTCGGCACCTTCGGCGTGACGATGGTGATGAGCCAGGAGTACCTGCCGCGCCACATCGGGCTCGCGTCCGGCCTCACGATCGGCCTCTCGATCGGGCTCGGAGGGATGGCGGCGGTCGCGCTCGGAGGAATCGCCGACGCCATCGATCTCGAGGCCGCGCTCTACGTCTGCGCGGCGGCGCCGTTCGCCGCGCTCGTCCTGTGCCTGATGCTGCCGCCGACCGGCGCGCAGGCGGACGAGGCTGGCGCCCGAGCCCGTGGTGTAGGCTCGCCCGCATGGCAGAGACCGCACGGGAGTTCTTCGAGACCCTGGAAGGCCGCGTCGATCAGTCCAAGACGGCGGGGATGACCAACTCCTACGTCTTCGACATCGACGGAGCCGGCACCTGGAAGGTGGACGTCGACGACGGCAAGGTCACCGTCACCGAGGGCGACGGGGACGCCGATGCGACCATCTCGGCGAGCGAGGAGACCTTCCAGAAGATCGCCGCCGGCGAGCAGAACGCCACGACCGCCTACATGACCGGGAAGCTCAAGATCAAGGGTGACATGGGCGCGGCGATGAAGTTGCAGAAGCTCTTCTAGAGAGCGGCATGACCTGGTACGAGTTCCTGCTCTTCGCCCACGTCTCGATGGCCGTGATCTGGGTCGGCGGCGGCGCGATGATCCAGTTCTTCGCCCTGCGGGTCCTCAAGGCGACCGACCCGCTGCGCATGGCGGAGTTCGGCCAGGACATCGAGTGGATCAGCACGCGCGTCTTCATTCCCGCGTCGGCCCTCGCGGTCGTCACCGGCGTCTGGATGGTGGTCGACAGCGACTTCTGGACCTTCGGCGACGACTGGATCGTGATCGGGATCATCCTCTTCGCCGTCACGTTTCTCGCCGGCTCGCTCTTCTTCGGGCCCGAGTCGGGCCGCCTGGGCAAGCTGGCCGAGACCGAAGGCCCGACGTCACCGGTCGTCCTGCAGCGGATGCAGCGTCTGATCGCGCTCTCGCGCGCCGACCTGATGGTCCTGTTCCTGCTCATCTTCGACATGGTCACGAAGCCGGAGTGGGGCGACCTCTCGCTCTGGGTCGCGATCGCGGGCTTCGCGATCCTGGCGGGCGTCCTCGTGCGGAACGGCCTGCGGGCGAAGCTGGCCGTCGTGTCGGCGGAGCCGGCGCGCGAGCCCGTCTGATAGGAGGGCCTGACGCGACGTCGCTGTGCCGCCGGGCCGCGCTGCTCGCCCCGAGGCGGCGTCCTCAGTCGCGACCGTAAGCTCCGCATACGAACGCTCCCTGCGTCCTTGCCTCGGAACGAGCATCGCACCCCGGCGACGAGCGACGCCCCGTCAGACCCTCCTAACTACTCCTCCAGCTCGACGAGGAGCTGGCCGCCTGACACGCGGTCGCCTTCGACGACGTGCACCGCCTTCACGACCGCCTCGTAGGGCGACACGACCGGCGTCTCCATCTTCATCGCCTCCAGCAGGAGCAGGGGCTGCCGCGGCTCGACCCGGTCTCCGGGAGCGGCCAGCACCTTGATCACCGTCCCGGGCATGGGCGCGACGAGCGCGCTCTCCTCCACGCCGCCCGTCCCGTGTTGACGGGCGGCGCTCTCGAGGTCGGGCGGCGGGGCGGGCGCGGGCGCGGGGAGGTTCAGACGCCATGCGCCCTTCCAGGGGCCGGACGGCAGCCGCGGCGGCGGCTCCGACAGCGGCGGGTGCTCCTCGAGGAACGCGGTCGTCGTCTCGCCCGCGCGGACGACGGGGTGCGCGACCAGCCAGCGGAGGAACGGGAGGTTGGTCGTGAGCCCCTCCACCCGCGTCTCGGCCAGCGCTCGGCGGAGCTGCGCGAGCGCGTCGTCCCGCGTGTCCCCGTGCGCGATCAGCTTCGCGATCATCGGGTCGTACGAGACGCCCACCTCGTCGCCTTCGGCGACGCCCGCGTCGACGCGGATGCCGTCGGGCAGGCGGAGCCGCGTGACCGTCCCGGCCTGCGGGAGGAACGTGCGGGGATCCTCGGCGTAGAGCCGCACCTCGACCGCGTGTCCTAGTAACAGACTGTTACTTGCCTCGAGCGACTCGCCCTGCGCAACCCGGATCTGCTCCCGCACGATGTCGATTCCGGTCACGGCCTCGGTGACCGGGTGCTCGACCTGGATGCGGCCGTTGAGCTCGAGGAAGTAGAAGTCGCGGCCGGCGAGCATGAACTCGGCCGTCCCGGCGCTCCGGTAGCCGATCGCGCGCGCGAAAGCGACGGCGGCGTCGCTCATCTCGCGCCGGAGCGCCGCGTCGAGGGCGGGGGAGGGCGATTCCTCGAGCACCTTCTGGTGACGGCGCTGGATCGAGCACTCGCGCTCGCCGAGCGCGATCACCGTCCCCGCCGAGTCGGCGAGCAGCTGGATCTCGACGTGGCGGGGCCGCTCGACGTAGCGCTCGCAGAAGACCCGGTCGTCGCCGAAGGCCGCGGCCGCCTCGCGGCGGGCGGCCTCGAGCGCGTCGTCGAGCTCGTCGGGGTCGCGCACGACCCGCATGCCGCGGCCGCCGCCGCCGGCCGCTGCCTTGACGACGAGCGGGTAGCCGACCTCCGCCGGCTCGCCCTCCGGGACGACAGGGACGCCGGCTTCGCGCGCGATCCGCTTTGCCTCGAGCTTGTCTCCGCCCGCGCGCAGCGCCTCCGGCGTCGGGCCCACGAAGACGAGCCCGGCTGCCTCCACGGCCTCGGCGAAGTCCGGATTCTCGGCGAGAAACCCGTAGCCGGGATGGATCGCGTCCGCGCCGGTGTGCTTCGCGGCCCGGATGTGCTCCTCGGAGTGGAGGTAGCCCGCGATCTCGACCGTCTCGTCGGCCTCGCGCGTATGCAGCGCAGACCGGTCGTCCGGGGCGGCGACGGCGACGGTCCCGACTCCGACGCTCGCGCGCGGTCCGGAAGACGCGCACGGCGATCTCGCCGCGGTTGGCTACGAGGAGCTTGCGGATCTCCATGGGCTCAGAGCGGCAAGGCTAAGCAGGCAGGTGGCACTCAGGAGCAGGTAGGGAACCGCATCCGAGGTCGCGCGGGCCAGCGCGCCGCCGAACGCGGCCCCGAATGCCTGGCCCGGAGCCCACGCGATGTTCACGAGCGCGAACCCGTACGCGTAGTCGAGCCTGCGGCCCTCGGCGAGGTCGGTGAGATGCGACATCGCGGGTGTCCAGAAGGCGCCGTACGACATGCCGGCGAGGATCGACGAAGGCGGCGAGTACCCAACGCGAGTCCGGCCACGGCAGCAGCGCGCTCATCAGGGCGGAAGCCGCCAGGCCCGCACGGATCGGCACCAGGCGGCCGCGCAGGTCGGAGACCCGGCCGGCGAGCGGGTTGACCACGGCCTCGACCGCGGCCGAGACCAGGAACACCCCGCCGATCGCGACGGCGCCATGCCGAGGACGTCGAGCCGGAGCGGAACGAGGACGCCCATCGTCGAGAAGAGCAGTGCGGGAAGCGCGACGAACCAGACGGCGCCGAGCACGCCGCGATCTCGCACCGCCGCCCAGAGCGTCGACAGCGGCTGCGCCTTCTCCGGCCTGACGGCGGGCATCAGCGCCGCCCAGACCGCGAGCCCCAGGCCGGCTGCCGCCACGGTCGCGAACGCCACTTCGATCCCGACGATCGACGCCACACCGCCGAGGACCGGCCCGAACAGCGCCCCGACGATGGCCGCGCTCATCGCGGTCCCGATCAGCAGGCCGCGCCGCTCCGTCGGCGCGCGGGAGACGAGCCACGCCAGCGAAGCCGTCCAGGTGAGCGCGCTCGCGAAACCCTGTGCGAACCGTGCGAGGTCGAGCACGACGATGCTCTCGGCGAAGCCGAACGCGGCCGTCGTCGCGACCATCAGCAGCAGCCCGGTCACGACCGTCGGCTTGACGCCGAACCGCGCCGCCGAGTAACCCGCCCGGGATCCCGCCGACGAGCGCGCCCGCGGGGTAGGCCGCGGCGAGGACGCCGACTCCGGCCTTCGACAGGCCGAGGTCGTCCGCATAGCTCGGAAGCAGCGGCGTCAGCGCCGCGAAGAACATCGTGTCGACGAAGATGACCGCGCCGACGAGGATCAGCAGCCGCCGCACGGGCGGCTAGGTGACCCAGCCCGGCTTCCGCCGTTCGAGGAACGCCCGCAGCCCGTCCTGGCCCTCGGGCCCGCTGCGCAGGCGCGCGGCGATGTGCGCGGTGTCGATGCCCGTGGGCTGCTCGCGGACGAGCCGCTTGGCCTCGCGTACCGCCTCCGGCCCCGACGTGAGCAGCTCGCCGACCACGCGTTCCACGGCGGCGTCGAGGTCGTCGGTGACCTCGTGGACGAGGCCGATGCGCAGGGCCGTCTGCGCGTCGAAGCGCTCGCCGGTCAGGAAGTAGCGGCGCGCCGCCCCCGAGCCGATGCGCGGGATCACGAACGGCGAGATGACCGCCGGGATGATCCCGAGCTTCACCTCCGAGAACCCGAACACCGCGTCATCGCCCGCGATCGCGACGTCGCAGCAGGCGACGAGGCCGGAGCCGCCGCCGAGTGCGTAGCCCTGAACCCGCGCCACGACGGGAGCCGGGCAGGAGTCGATCGCCTCCATCATCCCGTAGAGACGCATCGCGTCCTCGACGTTCTCCTCGTACGAGAGGTCGATCGACGCGCGCTGCCAGTCGACGTCCGCGCCGGCGCAGAAGCTCGGGCCGTCCCCGGCCAGGATCACCACGCGGGCGTCGCCGACGTCGGAGAACGCCGCCGCGAGCTCCGCGATGAGCGCCGCGTCGAAGGCGTTCCGGCGCTCCGGCCGCGCGATCGTGATGCGGAGCAGCGGGCCGTCTCTCTCGATGCGCAGGGCGCTCATGGGCGCTGAGCATAGAGTTGGGGCCATGCTCCGGGGCGCCCTGGCCGCCGCAGTGACTCCCTTGCGCGACGACGGAACCGCGCTCGACGACGACGCGTTCGAGCCGTACGTCGACTACCTGGCGGCCGGCGGCCTCGACGGCCTGCTGGCGCTCGGCACGACGGGGGAGGGGATCCTGCTCTCGCGCGACGAGCGTCGTCGCGCCGCCGAGCTCTTCGTCGGAGCGGCCGGCGGGCGCCTTCAGGTGGCGGTGCACGCCGGCGCACAGACGACGGCCGAAACGACCGCGCTGGCCGCGCACGCCGCCGAGGCCGGGGCCGACGCGGTGGCAGTGATCGGCCCGCCGTACTACGCCCTCGACGAGGAAGCGCTCTTCGGGCATTTCGCGGCCGCCGCAAAGGCGTGCGAGCCGCTCCCCTTCTACCTCTACGAGTTCAAGGCGCGCACCGGCTACTCGATCCCGCTCTCGGTGATCGAGCGCCTGCGCGACGCGGCGCCGAACCTGCGCGGGCTCAAGGTCTCGAACCAGCCGTTCGAAGCCGTCGAGCCGTACCTCGGCAACGGGCTGGACGCGTTCGTGGGCGCGGAGGGGCTGATCGGACGGGGTCTCGATCACGGTGCGGTCGGCGCGGTCTCGGGGCTCGCGGCCGCGTTCCCCGGCCGTGTCGCCCGGGTCGTGCACGAGCGCGAGGGCGACCTCGCGCCGGTGCGCGCGGCGCTCGAGCGGTTCCCGTTCCAGGCGGCGCTGAAGCGGGTGCTGGCACGGCGCGGCCTGCCCGTCCGCGAGGACGTCCGGGCGCCCCTTCGCACCCTGACCGACACCGAGCGCGGCGAGCTCGACCGATGGCTCGAATCGTCGTAGCCGGGGCCGGCGCCGCCGGCGCGAGCGTCGCGTACCACCTGGCGTTGCTGGGTGCGCGCGACGTCGTCCTCTGCGACGTGGGGGAAGTGGCGGGCGGCTCGACCTCGCGTGCGATGGGCGGCGTGCGCCAGCAGTTCTCCACGGCGGCCGAGGTTCGTCTCGCGCAGGCGAGCATCCGCTTCTTCGCGGAGCTCGGCGAGCCGTTCTTCCAGCAGGTCGGCTACCTGTTCCTCGCGACCACCGAAGAGGGGTTGGCCGCCCTCGAGAAGCGGCGCGAGCTCCAGGCCGGGCTCGGCGTGCCGGTCGAGCGGGTCGATCCGCGCGAGGTTTCCGGGCTGGCCGTGGACGACGTGCTCGGGGCAGTGACGTGCCGACAGGACGGCATCGCCGACCCGCCCGGGGTCTGCCGTGAGGTGGTCCGTCGCGCGGTGGAGCTCGGCGTCGAGGTGCGCGAGCATACGGATGCGCTCGAGCTCGGCGGCGACGTGCTCGTGATCGCGTGCGGCCCGTGGTCGGGCGAGGTCGGAGAGCGGGTCGGCGTCGAGCTGCCGATCCGGCCGCTCTGCCGGCAGCTCGTCGATACCGAGCCCGTCGCCGGGCTTCCCGAGGCGCTGCCGATGGTGATCGAGGCCGAGACCGGCTTCCACTTCCGGCCCGTCCCACGGGCGCGGCCTGCGCCTGGCGATGGGGGAGGCCACGCCGCGGTGGGGCTTCGAGACCGAGGTGTCAGAGGCGCTGGTCGAGGACTGGCTCGAGCGGCTGGCGCGGCGCTATCCACCCGCAGCCGGAGTCGGCGTCCAGCGTGCGTGGGCCGGCTTGTACGACATGACGCCGGACGCGCATCCGATCCTCGGCGCGGTGGGCGAGGGCATCTACGCGGCGTGTGGCTTCTCAGGCCACGGCTTCATGCAGTCGCCGGCGGTCGGTAGGGCGCTGGCCGAGGAGATCCTGCACGGCGCGTCCGAGCTAGACCTCTCGTCGTTCCGCCTCGAGCGCTTCGCCGGAGAGACGGTTTTCCCCGAAACGCTCGTCCTGTGATCGAGGTCACGTGGGAGCAGGTGCGGGCCTTCCGCGTCGGACGGAGCCTGAACGGCTCCGGCGGCCTGGTCGAGACGGCCCGGCGGCTGTCCGGCGTGCAGGCGCAGGTGATGTCCAATGCCGAGCTCGCGCTCGCCGTTCGCGTCGAAGGGCTGAGCGTCCAGGAGGTGAGGGACGCGCTCTGGGAGGATCGCGAGCTGGTCAAGACGTGGGCGATGCGCGGCACGCTCCATCTGCTGCCCTCCGACGAGATCGCATTGTGGGCCGGCGCGCTGCGCACGCGGGCGTTCATGTGGCGGCGACCGACATGGCTCCAGTACTTCGGGATCGAGCCCGACGAGCTCGAGAAGCTGCTCGAGGAGGTCGCGGCGGCGATCGAGCGCGAGCCGCTCACCCGGCAGGAGATCGCGGCACTGGCCGGCGAGGTGGCCGGGCCGAAGGTGCAGGAGCATCTCGCTTCGGGCTGGGGCTCGCTGCTCAAGCCCGTGGCGATGGAGGGCGGTCTCGTCTTCGGGCCGAATCGCGGCCGCAACGTCGTCTTCGTCGGCCCGCGCAGCTGGGTCGGGCCGTTCGACGCGTGGGACTCCGACGACGCGATGCGCGAGATCGCCCGGCGCTGGCTCGGCGTCTACGGGCCCGCGTCCCACCTCGAGCTCGCTCGGTGGTGGGGCACCGGCGCGGGTCGCGCGCGGAAGGCGCTCGAGCTGCTCGACGGCGAGCTCGTCGACGTCTCCGTAGAGGGTCGCCGCGCGCTCGTTCTCGAGGCGGATGTCTCCCTGCTTCAGTCGCCGAGCAGCGACGGGCGCGCGCGTCTCGTGCCCGGCTTCGACCCGTACACCGTCGGCTTCTTCCCGCGAGAGGCGCTCGTCGAGCCTGAGTTCTTGCCGCGGGTCTCCCGGACCGCCGGGTGGATCTCACCCGTCGTGCTCGTCGGCGGCAAGCCGGTCGGCGTGTGGAAGCATGCGCTGCGAAAGGGGAAGCTCGAGATCACGGTGGAGCCGTTTCGCAAGCTGCCGGCAGCGCGGAGGAAGGAGCTGGCGACGGACGCCGAGCGGATGGCCGGCGCGCTCGGGGCGAGGTCGGTCGCCGTAGTCGTGGCGTGACCTTCGAGCGGTTCGAACGGGTGCGCTGCGGTTTCTGTCGGGGCTGCGCGAGAACATCACGCGCGACTGGTTCCAGGCGCACCGCGACGAGTACGAGGCGACCACGAACTTTCGGCGCACATTCGGCACAGAGGCGTGCGCTTCTCCCTGCTATTTCTTCAGGGGGTTGAGTGGGGGGTCCCCACCCGAGGGAGGGGGAAGGCCTACTCGAAGGCGAGCCCCAGCCGGGACAGCTCCTCGACCGCGTAGCGGCCCTCGACGGTGGCCTCGACGTCGAACTCTTCGGCGATGTCCGGGCCCTTGCCGATCAGCTCTCGCGCGCGCGAGACCCCGGGATCGAGCTCCTCGAGCGCGGTGCGTGACTCCCAGAGGTAGACCGCTCCCCAGCGCTCGGTCGCCTCGTCGGCGATCCACGCCTTGAAGCGCAGCCCGGGCACCTCGGCGAACGCATCCACCGACTCGTCGTGCAGGTAGCGCCGCAGCTCCTGGATCGTCGTCATGGAGTCCGCCAGGTTCCAGAGGACGAGCCGGACCAGCACGCTGCTACTCGTCCGCTTCGACCGGCAGCTTGGCGATCAGCTGCTTCAGCTCCCGCAGGACGTCGGCCTCGTTGTGCCCGAAATCGTCCAGGTACGCGTGCAACGCCTCGTGCAGGAGCCGGAGCTCCCTCTTGTTGAGCTCGATCGTGTGCATGGCGGGAGCCTAAGGCACCGATCGCGACGCCGTACCTGCAAACGGTGCCGCTTGATTCAACCCCAGGAGGGCGGTTCGTACTTGGCGTCGATCGGGGCGCCGAAGGTGACGAACTCGACGCCGTCCGCCCCCGCAGCGGGCACCCGCGTGGAGGTCCCGTCGACGCGCACGAAGCGCCCGGGCTTGAGCTCGACCTCCTCGCCGTCCACCCGCATGACGCCCGAGCCGCGCACCACGAAGTAGACCTCCTCCTGACCGGAGTCGGCGTGATCGTGCTCGCGTCCGGTCACCCCGGCCGGGATCGTGAAGTAGTTGAAGCCGAACGCCTGCGCCCCGAGCGCGCGCCGCAGCTTCCGAACCGCACCGCCGGGCCCCTCGCCCTCGACGGATTCGACGTCCACGTAGTTGAAGCCCACGATGACCTCCTTCGACGACTTCCTGGAAGCGCCGCGGGGCCGCGCGGGCGCTTTCCGAAAACGACACTCACATGCGAAAGATTCCGAACTTCGTCTCCGGGATCGGCGCGTTGAGCGCCGCCGAGATCCCGAGTGCGAGCACGCGGCGGGTGTCGAGCGGGTCGATGATCCCGTCGTCCCAGAGGCGTGCCGTGGAGTAGTACGGGTTGCCCTCGGCTTCGTACTTCGCCTTGATCTCCTCCGGATTCGCGTCGCCGACCATCGTCAGCACGGTCGCCGCCTGCTCACCGCCCATCACGGAGATGCGTGCATTCGGCCACATCCACAGCTGCCTGGGCCCGTAGGCGCGACCGCACATGCCGTAGTTGCCGGCGCCGAACGAGCCGCCCACGACGACGGTGAACTTGGGCACGTCGGCGCACGCCACCGCCATCACGAGCTTGGCGCCGTCGCGCGCGATGCCGCCCGCCTCGTACTCGACGCCGACCATGAAGCCCGTGATGTTCTGTAGGAAGACGAGCGGGATCTTCCGCTCAGCTGCCAGCTCGATGAAGTGGGCGCCCTTCTGGGACGACTCGGCGAACAGCACCCCGTTGTTGGCGAGGATCGCGACCGGGTACCCCTCGATGCGGGCGAAGCCGCACACGAGCGTCTCGCCGTAGAGCTGCTTGAACTCCGAGAAGCGGCTGCCGTCCACGATCCGGGCGATCAACTCGCGCGGGTCGAACGGCTGGCGGTGGTCCTCGGGAATCAGGCCGTACAACTCGCCGGGATCGGCGACGGGCTCCTCGGCCGCGGCGACGTCCCAGGGCACATCCTTGCGCCGGTGCAGGTGACGGACGATCGAGCGCGCGATCGCGAGCGCATGCTCGTCGCCGGTGGCGTAGTGGTCGGCCACCCCGGACCGCCGCGCGTGCACGTCGGCGCCGCCGAGCTCCTCGGCGGTCACGTCCTGCCCGGTCGCCGCCTTCACGAGCGGAGGGCCGCCGATGAAGATCGTGCCGGTGCCGCGCACGATCACAGTCTCGTCGCTCATCGCCGGCACGTAGGCGCCGCCGGCCGTGCAGGAGCCCATGACGACCGCGATCTGCGGAATGCCCTTCGCGGACATCCGCGCCTGGTTGTAGAAGATCCGGCCGAAGTGGTCGCGGTCGGGGAAGACCTCGGCCTGAAGCGGCAGGAACGCGCCGCCGGAGTCGACGAGGTAGAGGCACGGCAGGTGGTTCTGCTCGGCGACCTCCTGCGCGCGGAGGTGCTTCTTCACCGTCAACGGGAAGTAGGAGCCGCCCTTGACGGTGGCGTCGTTCGCGACGACCACGCACTCCTGGCCCTCGACGACGCCGATCCCGGTCACGATCCCCGCGGAGGGAGCCTGGCCGTCGTAGACCTCCCAGGCGGCGAGGGCGCTCAGCTCGAGGAAGGCGGTTCCAGGGTCGACGAGCCGGTCGATCCGCTCCCGCGCGGTCAGCTTGCCGCGCGAACGGTGCCGCTCGACCGCCCGCTCGCCGCCGCCCGCCGCCACCTGCGCGGTGCGCTCACGGAGCTCGCCGACGAGCTCCTCCATTCTGGCGCGGCGGCTCGCGTACGGCTCGGACGCCCGATCGACCTGCGAGCTCAGCACCGCCACGGGCCCAGACTAACCAGCGCGGGGGACCGAAGGTCCTATTGCATGGCAGCCCTATCCTCGACCACAGTGAGACACGCGGGGAGCTGCGAGGAGGTCCCCGATGCGGCACATGAAGATTCGAGTCGAAGATCCCGAACTCGTGGACGAGCTCGTCCACCACCTCCGGCGCTCCGGCTGCATCGCCACGCCGTCGGAGGTCGAGGCGCACGGTGAGGGCATCACAGTGGACGTGCGGGTGCCGGCCGCGATCGACGCGGAGCAGGAGCGGATGGAGGTCGAGGTCTACCTCCGGGTGTTCGAGGCCACCCATCCGGGCAAGGCCGCCGCCCTGTTGCCCTAGCTGGGCGGACGCCGCGTGTCGGTCGCCGTCAGGTCGCCCGCGTCCCAGGAGATCTCGTGGAAGACGAAGCGGATCTCGACGTTGCCGTTTGCAAGATCCTTGATCCCGACGACGTAGACCTCCTTCAGGGTCGTCGTCTCGGCTCCGTCCGCGACGGGTGCCATCAGCACGATCGTCTCGATCTTCTTGTTCGTTGAGATCGCCTGCCTGAGCTGCGTGACACCCGTGCTCTTGCGGATCACCACCTTGAGGTCGGAGTAGCGGCGCTTGGCATACGGCAGGCCGGACTCCACGTCCGTCGGGGTCTTCACCTCGAGCTCGTAGTTCTCCTCGAGCTCGAACTCGCCCTCGTGGCCCTTGGCCGCAGAGGGCCCGCGGATCCCGTCGACCTTCATGATCGGCTTCGTGATCCGGGGCAAGGCGGCGGTTGCGGCCTCTCGCTGGAGCTGCCCGCCGATGATCTGCTGGAACGCTCGGTTGCCGCCGCCCTTCTGCAGCTCTTCCACCACGCCTGCGCGCTTGCCCTCGTCGAGGTCGGCAAGCTGGCGCGCGAGCTCCGGCTTGCCGGCGCGCGCGGCCGCCTCCTCCAGCTCTTCCTCATCCCAGCGACGGCGCTTCGCCATGAGCATTTCGATGCTAACGCGGCCGGCCGCCGGCGTCACGCGATCTTGAGCGAGACGCTCTCGGCGTACAGCTCGTACTTGCGCCCGCCGCCGGTCGAGCTGCCGAACATCTCGGCTGCGGCGAGCCCGACGCCCGAGAACGTAAGCGTCAGCGTCTTCCCGCCGTGGCTCTTCACCGTCAGGACGGCCGTGCGCTCCTCCCTGTTCCCCCTGATCGCGGATTCCTCGAACCAGGCGTCGAAGGCGTTCTTGCCGGACTTCTTGCTCGTGTCGGCGACGGCGACGACGAGGTTGTCGAGGTGCGTGCTGCCCGGCGTGAGCACCGGGGTTCGCGATTTCCCGACCTCGTCGGCCTTCACTGTTGCTGTGAACGCGAAACCGTCGACCGAGAGGAGCTCGGACACCCCTCCGATGCCGGAGATCTCGAGTCGCGCCGTCGACGGCTTGAGCGCGTCCGGCTTCGCCTTCCCGGCGGCCGTCTGGCCGGATCCGCTCGTCGTCCGGACGAACTCCGGCTGCAGCTTGACGTTCAGCCAAGCCTCGCCCGAGTCCCCGACGTCGAGCTTCGGCACCCCGATGCGGGTCACAAGGCAATCATGGAACTCGACGCTTCGAACCTCCTTCCCGCTACTCGCGTCGAGCTGGTGGATCACGATGTCCTTCCGGGAGTGCTTGTTGCCGAGAGTGCTCCCGATCCAGTCGCCGAGCGGCCCGAGCTCGAGGCCCAGCCGCAGCGAGACCTCGTCGAAGCGCAGACCGGCCAGGTGCTTCCCGCCGACGCCACCCTGCCTCGGAGCCTCCACGACGACGTCGGCACGGGCCCCACCACCGTCGACGGCTGCAACCGGGACCGTCGTCCCGTCGATCGTGAGAGCGAACAGCTGCGCGACCCAGGAGCTCCTCCGTAACGCCGTGGTGTCGCGCTGGAGCTGTGCTCCGCCGAGGACGTGCTGCACGGCGTTGTTGCCGCCCGCACGCTGCAGCTCCTCGAGGACGCCGGCCCGGCGCGTCGTGTCGAGCCCGGCGAGAAGCGGCTTGCCGGACTGACCGGGCTCTCGTTCGGGCTCCAGGTCCCAGCGGCGGCGCTTCTTCGGCATGCCTGGCCCGATGCTAGCTCCGTCGGGGCGCGACGCCTAGCCGCGCGACGCTTCGACCTCCGCCTCCGCCTCTTCTACGGCGCGGGCGGCCTCGTCCGCGGCCTTCCTGGCCTGTTCGGCGGCCCGTTCCGCCGCCCGAGCGGCCTGCTCGAGCTCCCGCTGCTTCGCCTTCGCCTCCTTCAACGCCTGCGCGGCGCGCCGGCCACGGCCGGGGTCGGCGGCCTGCTTCGGCTTGCCCTCGCGCGGCTTCGGCGGCGTGAACGCGAGGCCGGCGAGCGTGTCGAAGCCGCCGGGCTCCGGCTCCTCGGTGAGGCGTCCCGCCGCGAGCCGAACGGCGAGCTCCTCGTCGGACGACGCTTCGCGGAACGTAGCGACGACGCGCTCGAGGGTCGCGTCCGTCGGCTTGTCGAGCAGGCTCTTGGCCGCGTCGCGCAGCTTCCGGAGCCCGGCGGCCTGGTCCTGCTGGGCCTTCGCGAACGCGTCGCGGTCGCCCTTGCCGAGCGACTCGCGGAGCTTGCTGCTCGCAGTCAGGAGCTTGTCGACGGCCGGCCGGTTGCGCCGCGCGAGCTGGTTCGCGGTCCACACCGGCACCGTGGGCTTGCGCGCAGCGGTCACCTCCGCCGCGTCGTCGGCCCGCCCGTCGGCCTTGAGCTCCTTCGCCAGCGCGGTGCGGCGCTCGATGAACTCGTCGAGGGGCGCGGAGTAGAGCTCGTCGAGGAGGGCCTCGTCCACGGGGGAGAGGCTACGCGGCTTCGAGCGCCTCGATCAGCTCGTCCTTCGACATCTCCGCGCGACCGGGGATGTCGGCCTTCTTCGCCTGCTCGTACAGCTCCTGCTTCGACAGGCCCGCCAGCTGCTTGCCGCCGCGGCGCCTGCCGTTCGAGCGCGAGCGACCGCCTGACGCCTCGAGGCTCGCGCGCAGGGCGGCCATCAGGTCCGGCGCCTCCTCGCGCTCCTCGACCGGCTCGACGTGGACCTCCTCGCCCTTGCGCTTGCGCTCGATGATCTCGGAGAGTGCGTCGCGGTAGGTGTCCTTGTACTTGTCGGGCTTGAACGAGCCTCCGAACGAGTCGATCAGCTGCTCCGCCATGCGCAGCTCGTCCTTCGAGAGCCGGGCCTTCTTCGGCTTGATCTCGTCGATCGGCCGGATCTCATCGGCGAAGTACATCTTCTCGAGCGTGATCACGCCGTCCCGGACGCGCAGGCAGCCGAGGTTCTGCTTGTCCCGCATCACGTACTTCGCGATCGCAGCCAGGCCCGAGTCCTCCATCGCCCGCAGCAGCAGCGAATAGACCTTCTCGGCGCCGCCGTCGGGGCCGAGGTAGTACGTCCGCTCGAAGTAGATCGGGTCGATCTCGTCGTACGGGACGAAGTCACGGATCTCGATCGTCTTGAAGCCCTCGGCCTGCGCGGCCGCCGACTCGAAGTCCTCGTCCGTCAGGTAGACGTACTCGCCCTTCTCGTACTCGAAGGCTTTGACGATCTCCTTGTCCGGGACCGGCTTGCCCTCCTTCTTGCAGACCTTGTCGTAGCCGATTCGGCTGTCGTCCTTGCTGTGCAGGAGGTTGAAGTGGAGCTTGTGCTCGTCGATGGCGCTGTACATGCGGACGGGCACGTTGACGAGCCCGAAGGAGATGGCGCCGGACCAGATCGCGCGAGGCATGAGATCCAGCCTTCCCCTTGCCCCGGGGCGGAAACGGCATAGGTTCGTGGCGGTGAGCGGCTTCGACAGCACGCACGAGGCCGAGCCGACCCCTGCGGCGCCCGTGGAGGCGATGGCAGCACAACCGGCGCCCGGCATCGAGCTCGTGCGCAGCCTGTCGGCGAGCGCGGGCAACCGGGCGGTAAGCGCGCTCCTCCAGCGCCACGCGGCTCACGTCGCGAGCCAATCGGCGACCGGCGCGGCGACGACCTGGGACAAGGTCGAGGCGGACCTCAGCTTCTCGGCCTACGGCTGGGAGGCGATGGGGATCCTCAAGGACAACAAGATCAAGCTCGACCTCTCGACGAAAGGCCCCGTGGCCGGCTTCGCACCAGACCAAAACCGTTGCTTCATCAACCTGTCGATGCCGTCCTACGAGATCGCCGCGTACTTCGTGCACGAGATGTACCACGCCTCCCAGTACCACGGCGGGCGCTCGCCGGCGGCGACGACGAGGGCGGAGGACCCATGGGTCGCGCAGATGGTGCGCGAGGAGGTCGACGGCACGGTGAAGGGCTTCATGCACAAGCTCTCGCTCGAGCGCTTCGGCCGCGCGCCGGCGAACGACAAGCCCGCCGGCATGAACAGGTTCCGCAGCGCGTACGAGTACGCGTACAAGCAGGCGATCGAGGCGGGCTCTGAGCCGAGCGAGGCGAAGCAGAAGGGCGTCGCCAACGGCGCGCGGATGATCCGCTGGATGTTCGCGCGCCCGTCGAAGCACCTCTCCGCCGACCTGCAGCCGAACCAGTTCGAGACGTACGAGGAGTACTACCGGCGCGAGTGGAAGCAGCAGAACGCGCCGAAGCCGAAGCCATCGCCCTGAGCGAGTTCCGAATCCCGGCCGCCATGGCCTGGTGGCGCGACGAGCCCGGCGGGGCGGCGTGGCTCGATCGGCTGCCGCGGCTCGTGCGCGAGCTCACCACGGCCTGGGAGCTCGAGCTCGGGGACCCGTTCGACGCGCTCATCTCGCTCGTGGTGCCGGCAGTCCGCCGCGACGGGACCGAGGCCGTGCTCAAGCTTCACTTCCCGGAGCCCGAGAGCGAGGACGAAGCGGACGCCCTTGCGTTCTGGGACGGCGTCGCCGCCGTCCGGCTGCTCGAGCACGACGCCGAGCGCCGCGGCCTCCTCGTGGAGCGCTGCGTCCCGGGCGACCAGCTCTGGTCGGTCGCCGACGAGGAGGAGGCGAACCGGATCGGCGCCTCGGTGCTCAGGCGGCTCTGGGAGCGTGCGCCCGGCGACCGCGGCTACCGGACGCTGGCCGGCGAGGCCGAGCGCTGGGCCGTGGAGCTGCCGGCCCGGTGGGAGGCCGAAGGGCGCCCCTACGAGCGGCGGCTCGTGGACGAGACGATCGCCTGGATCCGCGAGCTCGCCCCCTCGCAACCCGAGCTCGTCGTCGCCCACCAGGACTTCCACGGCGGCAACGTCCTCCGTGCCGAGCGCGAGCCGTGGCTGGCAATCGACCCGAAGCCGCTCCTCGCCGAGCGGGCCTTCGACACCGCCTCGCTCCTGCGTGACCGGCGCGACGAGCTCGCGCTCGAGCCGCATCCGGAGCGTCGGCTGCGCCGCAGGCTCGACCAGCTCTCGGCCGAGCTCGGGCTCGACCGCGAGCGCATGCGGGGCTGGGCGGTCGTCCACGCCGTGGCGTGGAACGGCGACGAGCAGATGATCGCCTGCGCACGGGGCTTCTCGAGCATTTCTCCCTAGCTGCCGATACAGCCGTGATTTCGCCAAGCCCTCCACAAGCCGAGGGCATACAGTTCCGCCGTGGACGGACGCTCCGACATCGTCGAAGCGCTGGCGCGGCTCAGCCTGTTCGCCGACCTGCGCCAGCCGGAGCTCGAGGCCGTGGCCCACAGCGCGGAGGAGGAGGTGTTCGCCCAGGGCCAGCGGATCCTGCGCGCCGGCCTGACCGGCTCCGGCCTCTACCTGCTGCTCGACGGCGAGGTGATCGTGCAGCTCGACGACAGCGAGCTCGCGCGGCTCGGACGCGGCGAGTTCTTCGGCGAGATCTCGGTCCTGCTCGGGACGCCGCCGATGGCGGACATCGTCGCCGCCACGCTCGTCCGCTGCCTGGTCGTGCCGGCGCCCGAGGTCGAGACGTTCCTGATCGAGCGGCCGCGCATCATGTACCGGATGCTCCAGGCCGAGGCGCGGCGGCTGCGCGACGTGGAGCTTTGGCCGCCGCGGTAGCGGGGCGGCCGCACCCTCCCGGCCGCTACGACGTCGTCGTCGTCGGCAGCGGGCCCGGCGGCCTCCAGACCTCGTACTACCTGTCGCGCTACGGCGTCCCGCACGCGCTGCTCTCGGCGGACGAGGCGCCGGGCGGGATGTTCCGCCGGTTTCCGGTGTTCGAGCGGCTGATCAGCTGGACGAAGCCGGACGCACCGTTCGAGCGCGGGACGCGCGAGTACGAGGCCTACGACCACAACAGCCTGCTGGGCGAGGACCCGAGGCACTGTGCCCTCGTGCCCGGCCACATGGACCGCGCCTTCGACGTCCCCTCGCGACCGGAGATGCAGGCAGGCCTGGAGGAGTTCGTCGAGCGGGCCGGAGCTCAGGTCCGCTACGGCTGCCGCTGGGAGTCGACGCGCCGCGAGGAGGACGGCTTCACGCTGACGACGAGCGACGGCGAGTACCGCTGCCGCGCCGCCGTCTTCGCACTCGGCGTCACCGAGCCCTGGAACGGCGGCATTCGAGGGGCCGAGGTGGCTTCGCACTACGTCGACACGGGTCGGGCTCCGACGTATCAGGGCAAACGCGTCTTGATCGTCGGCAAGCGCAACTCGGGGTTCGAGCTGGCGAGCGGGCTGCTGCCGTGGGCGCGCGAGCTCGTGCTCGTCTCGCCGCGGCCCGTGCGGTTCTCGGTGCTCGCGCGATCGCCGTTGCGCGTGCGCTACCTGCAGCCGTTCGAGGAGTTCGTCCGCGGCGGCTCGGGCGCGTTCGTCGTCGACGCCGCGATCGAACGCATCGAGCGCACCGGCGACGGCTTCACCGTCCTCACGAACGGGACGACGCGGCCCGGCGAGCTGCGCTTCGACACCGACGAGGTGATCGTCGCGACCGGCTTCCAGACGCCGCTCCGCGACCTGCCCGCGCTCGGCGTGGCGACGATGGCCGACGGCCGCATCCCGGCGCAGACGCCGTTCTGGGAGAGCGTCTCGGTTCCCGGCATCTTCTTCGCGGGCAACGTCACGCAGGGCTCGCCCGGGCTGCAGAAACAGGGGCTGGCGAGCAACTCGAGCTCGGTCAACGGCCTGCGCTACAACGCGCGCGTCCTCGCCCGGCACCTCGCGGAGAGGCTCGGCTACGGACGACCGCGGCCGACCCTCGAGCCCGGCGCGGTGATCCCGCTCCTGCTCCACGAGCTGGCCCGCGCACCCGAGCTCTGGATCCAGAAGGGCTACCTCGCGCGCCTGATCACCTTCGCCGCCGACGGCATCCGCGACGACGGGATCCTGCCGCTCGAGCACGTCGTCGACGTGGGGGAGGACTCCGTCGCCGCGGCGGTCGAGATGGCCTCCGACGGGACGATCTATCCCGCGCTGTACGTGCGCCGGAGCGGGAAGCTCAGCGAGCACCAGCTGGAGCCGCACCCGACCTACGCGTTCGACAGCGCGCGGCACCGCGAGCAGGTCGAGGCGCTCGTGCGGCCGCTGCTCGGCTCCTGACTCGAAGGTCGGGCTCTCTCCGTTCCGCAGGGCATCGAACGCTCGGGACGAACTGGGAGCAATGGCCGAGACGACCCGGGTCGAGCGCTACATCGCGAATCGGCTCGCCGATCTGACGCTCCGCCGCGCGGTGTTCCTGATCGCGACCTTCGCGGTGCTGCTGTCGATCGGAGCCGCGACCATCGAATGGCTGATCGATCCGTCGATCGGCACCTACGGTGACTCGCTCTGGTGGGCCACCTCGACGGTGACCACGGTCGGGTACGGCGACGTCGTCCCGACGTCGGCAGGAGGCCGCATCGTCGGCGCCCTGCTGATGATCACGGGGATCAGCCTGATCCCGTTGATCACGAGCGCGGTGGTGTCGATCCTCGTCACCCAGCGCACCAAGGAATCCCGCGAGGCCGAGATGCGCGAGGTGGGGGAGATCGTCGAGCGGCTGGACCGCATCGAAGCGCAGCTGCGCCGGTAGCTACTCGAGCTTCGTCAGCGCGAACGCGAGCCCGAAGCCGAGCGTGGTCACGAGGCCGACCGCCTTGCCGCCGTGCTCGAATGCCTCCGGCATCATCGTGTCGGCCAGCATCGTGAGGATCGCTCCTCCCGCGAACGCGAGCACGAAGGCGACCGCGCCGGGCCCGGCCGAGTCGAAGACCGCGAAGCCGAGCAGCGACGCGAATGCGCTCACGAGCGCGACGGTGACCCACAGGCCGAGGATCTTCCGCGTCGCCCACCCGCCGGCCGCCAGGCCGGTCGTCGCCGCCAGCGCCTCGGGCAGGTTGGAGAGGAACACCGCCGCGATCACCGCGGCGCTCACGCCGCCGCCCCCGATCAGGCCGAGGCCGATCACCACCGACTCGGGAATCCCGTCGAGGACGATGCCGAGCACGATCGCGAGGGCGTTACCCGCACCCTGGTTGCCGTGCATGCGCTTGCGGTCGTCGCCGCCCATGCGGTCGATCACGGCGTCGCCCACATAGAAGGTCAGCGCGCCGGCCGCGAGGCCGAGCGCGAGGCTTCCGTTGCCCGCCGATGTCTCGAACGCCTCCGCGACGAGCTCGTAGGCGACGGCGCTGATCAGGACGCCGGCGCCGAAACCCATGATCAGGCCGAGCAGGCGCTCCCGGATCGGCAGGGTGAGGGCGAGCACTCCGCCGATGACGAGCGAGGAGGCGGCGAACAGACCCCAGAGGAAGGCCCCTTCCATGGTTTACGTGCGGACGACGCAGCGGAAGCCGATATGGCCGGTGGCGGTGTCGATCGTCTCCCCCTGGCGGGCCGCCGGGCGATAGCGGAGGCAGTAGTTCGGGGCGCAGAGGTGAGAGCCACCCTTGATCACCTTGCGCGGGAAGCGCTCGCCGGGCAGCGTCGGAGGGGCGCAGCAGGGGCTCTCACCCGATCCGTTGGTCGTGAACCAGTCGCTCGTCCACTCCCACGTGTTGCCGGTCATGTCGTAGAGGCCGTAGCCGTTCGGCGGAAAGTTCCCGACCGGCGCCGTGCCCTCGAAGCCGTCGAGCTTCAGGTTCTGCCAGGGAAACTCGCCCTGCCACGTGTTCGCCATTGCCTTCCCGCCGGGGAAGTGCTCGTCACCCCACGCGAAAGCCGCGCCCTCGAGGCCCCCGCGGGCGGCGTACTCCCACTCGGCCTCGGTCGGAAGCTCCTTGCCGGCCCAGACTGCGTACGCCTCGGCGTCCTCGTAGGCGACCTGCACGACCGGGTGCCGGTCGCGCCCGTTGATGGTCGTCCCGGGCCCGCCCGGCTTCTTCCAGAAGGCACCGGGCACGTACTCCCACCAGCTGCGGACGTCGTCCAGCGGCACCGGCCCGCTCGTCTTGCGAAAGACGAGTGAGCCCGGCACGAGCAGCTCCGGATCGGCCTCCGGATAGTCGGCGGGGTCGAGCGGCCGCTCCGCGACGGTGACGTAGCCGGTCTCGCGGACGAAGCGGCGAAACTCGCCGGCGGTGACCGCGTGCCGATCGATCCAGAAGCCCTCGACGTCGACCTGCCGGATCGGCCGCTCTTCCGGGTAGAAGGCCTCGGAGCCCATCGCGAACGTTCCGCCGGGGATGCGGACCATGTCGGGAAAGGGCGGAGCTGCTGCCACGGTGATCAGTCGCGGTGCAGGTAGGCGAGGACCTCTTTCTCATGGTCTACGTACTGATCGCCGGAGACGTCGACGACCACCCGGTCGATCGTGCCGCCCGTGAAGGGGAACGGGGAGGAGTACTCGGGCGAGACGGGCGAACCGCTGTCCCGACCGACGCAGATGCCGTCGCCCACGAGCGCGAAGAACCCGGGCTGGGTGACGATCTCGCCGGTGGCGACGGGCTCCGTGTCGATGTACAGCGTCAACGTGCCGATTGCGCTGCCGTTCGGCTCGTCGCCCGTCTTCTCGAACTCGGCGCTGAACACGTGCTCCCCCGTGGTGATCTCCCCGTCGGCGACGACCTGCTGGATTCGCTCGCCGAGCCAGTTGTAGACGTAGTGCAACTTGCCGTCCTTGAGGTAGAGGCTGTGGCCTCCGCCGACGCCGCCTTGGGCGAACAGGACGCCGCCGGCCTCAGGCGTGTCGATCGTGACGCCGGCCGCGATCGTGTACGAGCGGCGCCGGATGTTGACTCCGACCGACTCCGGGACGTCGGCCGTGTCCGGGTAGTAGACGTAGCGCTCGCGCGGCTCGCTCGGCTGCGGCCGGGGGCTCGTCATGATCTCGAGGGCTGTCCGGTCGTCGAGCGGCAGCCCCTTGTAGAGCCCCGCGTAGTAGAACCACAACCCCTTCAACCGCTCGAGAAGCTCGGGGTTGTCGGCGGCGACGTCTCGCGTCTGGGCGCGGTCCTCGCGGAGGTTGTAGAGCTCCCACACGTCCTTGTCGAAGCCGCTCCAGCCCGAGATCGGCGGGTGCATGGTGTTCGCAAGCCAGCCCTCGTGGTAGAGCGCCCGCATCCCGAGCATCGAGAAGAACTGGGTCGCCCGCTCGGCGGCGTCGGCGTTCGCGAGTGAGTCCGCGAAGCTCTCGCCCTCGATCGGGCTCTGGGTGTAGCCCTTCAACACCTCCGGCGGCTCGATGCCGAGGAGTGCGTACAGGGTGGGGACGACGTCGACGGCATGCACGTACTGGTGACGCAGCTCGCCGCGAGCGGGAATGCCCTTGGGCCAGGAAACGATACAGAGGTCTGCCGTTCCGCCCTCGTAGCCGGCAAAGCGCTTCCAGTACGGGAACGGGGTGTCGAAGGCCCAGGCCCAGCCCGTGTTGTAGTGGTTGTACGACGTCGGGCTGCCGAGCTCGTCGATGCGCTTGAGGTTCTCCTCGACAGTGTCGGGGATGTTGTTGAAGAACTTGTTCTCGTTGAACGAACCGTTCGGGCCGCCCTCGCCGCTCGCGCCGTTGTCGGAGACGACCACGACGATCGTGTTCTCGAGTTGCCCCGACTCTTCGAGGTAGTCGAGGAAGCGGCCGATCTGGTCGTCGGTGTACGAGACGAAGCCGGCGTAGACCTCGGCCATGCGCGCGAAGAGGCGCTGCTCGTCGGCGGAGAGGGAATCCCACGGCCGGACGAAGTCCAGGGCGGGCCAGGGCTGGCCGTCCGGCCCGGTTGCGTCCGGCTCGCCGTGTGGATTGATCGGCGACAGCTCGGCGTCATCCGGCATCAGCCCGAGCGCCTTCTGCCTCGCGAGGATCTCCGAGCGGATCGCCTCGTAGCCCTCGTCGAAGCGCCCCTTGTAGCGGTCGGACCACTCCTTGAAGACGTGGTGCGGCGCGTGCGCGCAGCCCGGGCAGAGGTACATGAACCACGGCTTGTCGGGACTGACCGACTTCGCGTCGCGGACGAAGCGGATCGCGGTGTCCGTCAGGTCCTTGGAGAGGTGGTAGCCCTCCTCGGGTGAAGCAGGCGCGTCGACGGCGTGGTTGTCGTAGACGAGGTCGGGATACCACTGGTTGGTCTCGCCGCCGAGGAAGCCGTAGAACCGTTCGAAGCCGCGCCCGAGCGGCCAGCGGCCCTTCCAGGAGGACATGTCGGTCTCTTCGCCGGGCGTGAGGTGCCACTTGCCGACCGCATAGGTGTTCCAGCCGCGCTCGTTCAGGACCTCCGCGATTGTCCCGTTCTCGAACGGGATCCGCGCCGAGAAGCCCGGGAAGCCCGCCGAGGCCTCGGTGATGCAGGCCATGTTGTTGCTCGTCGCGTTGCGGCCGTTGAGCAGGCTGGAGCGAGTCGGCGAGCAGAGGGCTGTGGTGTGGAAGTTGGAGTACCGGAGCCCGGCGTCGGCGATCCGGCGCATGTTCGGCGTCTCGATCGGCCCGCCGTTGACGTCCATCGCCCCGTAGCCGACGTCGTCCCAGACGAGCATCAGCACGTTGGGCGCACCTCCGGGTGCCTGCGGCTGGAGGAACGGCTCCCAGTCGGGAACGGAATCCCGGATGTCGATGTTGACGGTCCCCTTGAACGGCATGGCCATCTGAACCTCCGATGTTGACCTGATCGCTCCGTTTCGTAGCCTGTCCCTCCGTGCGCGTCATCACCTAACCGGGATGATTGCGGCCGATTGCGTCATCTGCCGACGTCCGGACGGACGAGGGAAATCACCCGATCCGCATGATGACCCGGCCGGGCGTGGGGGCGAGATTGCCAAAAACCCGCGGCTAGTCCGCGCTCCAATCGGGAGGCCCAATCGATGTTTCTCGCTGCCGACTACCCGTTCCTCGACGTCCTGTGGACGATGCTCGTCTTCTTCCTCTGGATCGCGTGGTTCTGGCTCGTCATCCTGATCGTGATCGACATCTTCCGCCGGCGTGACGCAAGCGGCGGGAAGAAGGTGCTCTGGCTCATATTCATCCTGTTCGTGCCGTTCTTAGGCGTCTTCATCTACCTGATCGCCAACGCCGACGACATGGCGAGACGACGCGCGGAGGAGGTACAAACAGCCCAGGTGCAGACGGACGAATACATCCGATCTGTCGCGAGCTCGGGCGGCCCGGCGGCCGAGATCGAGCGCGCCAAGGGCCTGCTCGACAGCGGCGCGATCACGCAGGCGGAATTCGATGCGATCAAGACCAAGGCCCTCGCATCCGCGTAGAAGCAGACTCTCGGCATCCGACAGGAAGGCGTAGCCCTCGAAGCGAAGAACACAAGCGGAATCTCGGCCATCTGAAAGGAGGCAGTTCATGGCAACACAGGGCTACACGGGGGCGGATGTCTCCGGGTATGAGATCGAAGGAGGAGGCTGGATCATCTTCGCGGTCTCAATGCTCGGCCTTGCCGGCGTCTGGAACGCGATCCAGGGCATCCTCGCGATCGGGGACTCTCGGGTCTTCGTCGGCGAGACGACGTTCGTGTTCAGCAACCTCAACACCTGGGGCTGGATCGTCCTGCTCCTCGGCGTCGCGCAGCTGCTCGCTGCGTTCGCGATCGTCAGCGGGAGCGAGCTCGGCCGCTGGTTCGGCATCGCCGTTGCCGGTATCAACGCGATCGGCCAGCTGTTCTGGGTCTCGGCCTATCCGTTCTGGGCCATCGCGATCTTCGCGATCGACATCCTGATCATCTACGCCCTCGCCGTGTACGGAGGCAAGAAGCTGAAGGAAGCCTGAACCGATGTGCCGTTGGCTCGCATACTCCGGCTCGCCCGTGCTCCTCGATGAGCTGATCTACAAGCCGAAGCACTCGTTGATCGACCAGAGCCTGCACTCCAGGCTCGGCGCCGAGACGACGAACGGTGACGGCTTCGGCGTGGGCTGGTACGGGGAGGGCAACACGCCCGGCGTCTTCCACAGCGTCGAGCCGGCGTGGAACGACCGCAACCTCCGCGAGCTCGCGGGTCACGTCGAGTCAGGGCTCGCCTTCGCGCACATCCGCGCCGCGACGGCGACGCCCGTCCAGTTGACGAACTGCCATCCGTTCCGGCACGGCAACTGGCTCTGGATGCACAACGGGGTGATCTACGACTTCCACAACGTCAAGCGGGACCTCGTGCTTGCGGTCGACCCGTCGCTGTATCCGGAAATCGAGGGCTCGACCGATTCGGAGGTGTTCTTCTACCTCGCCCTGACGCTGGGCCTGGAGGACGACCCGCCGAAGGCCGTGCAGGACGCCGTCGGCTTCATCGAGGCCACGGGCCGGCGCCACGGTGTCGAGCACCCGATCCAGATGACCGTGGCCACTACCGACGGTGAGAGCATCTGGGCGTTCCGCTATTCGAGCGAGGGGCGGTCGCGTTCGCTGTTCTTCAGCACCGACCTGAAGACGGTGAAGATGCTGTATCCGGAGGACTCGCGCTTCCAGGAGCTGGACGACGAGTCGCGGCTCGTGGTTTCGGAGCCGCTCGGCAGCCTCGTCGGAGTCTGGAACGAAGTACCGGAGTCGAGTTGGGGCGTCGTCCAGCCGGGTCAGGATGAACTGAACACGTTCACCCCGACCCTGCTGGAGGCGCCCGTCTCCTCGACCTGACGAACCTGCTAGTGGTGGAAGCCGGTGGCGTCGCCCTCGCTGGAGGGCCGCGTTCCCGCTTCCTCGGGGCGGTCTTGCTGCGACCGGCTTCACCCCAGCAGGACGATGCAGCGCCTGCGCCGAACCCATAGCCTTGTCCCGTGATTCGCGCCTCGCTGGTCGTGGTTCCGCTCATCTGCGCCGCACTGGCGGGCGGTTGCGGCGGTGACGGGGGCGGCGGAGACAGCGCGACCGACTGGGCCGACGACGTCTGCTCGGCGATCAGCGACTGGACGGGCTCGATCAACGAGGCCACCGATTCGCTCAAGGGCGGGAACCTGTCCGAGAGCTCGCTGAAGAACGCGGGCAACGAGATCACCGACGCGACCAGCACGTTCGTCGACGACCTCAAGGGCCTGGGCAAGCCCGACACGGAGGCCGGCGACAAGGCCAAAGAGTCCGTCGACAAGCTCGCCGACACAGTCGACGAGAACGTGAACAAGATCAAGGACGCCGCGGGCGACGTGAACTCGGTCAGCAGCGCCGCAACGGCCTTCTCGACCGTCCAAACGTCGCTCACGGCGATGAGCCAGGCGATCTCCTCGACGTTCCAGGAGCTCCAGCAGGCCGACGGGGGCGACGAGCTGAGGAATGCATTCGAGGACGCCGACTCGTGCAAGGAGTTCACCAGCGGTTGAGCTCGGCGATCGTCGTCGGGTTCGACGGGGAGGACGCGGCCGACCGGGCGCTCGACCGCGCGATGGACGAGGCGCTCACGGCGGGCTCCAAGCTCGTCGTCGTGGCGGTCTCCGAGATGCCGCTGAACCCGGAGGGGCCGCAGAACTTCGGCACGCTCGACGACAGTCCGGCGCAGATGATGCCGCTGGTCGAGCCGGCGGACCTCGGGCCCGTCTTCGAGGAGGCCCGGGACAAGATCGACCGCGCCGGGCTCCGCGCCGACTACGTGTGGGCGGCCGGCGAGCCTTCGAACGCGATCGTCGCGGCGGCTCGTGACCACAAAGCCCGGCTGGTCGTGCTCGGCTCCCACCACCACAGCTGGCTCAGCCGCCTGGTCGGCGGCGACGTGGCGGCCCAGGTCAAGCGCGACGCGGGCTGCGACGTGCTCGTCGTCGAGTGAGCTAGCTGACGGTCTCGACAGGCGAGCCCGTCGAGTCCTCGTACGCCTTGCCCGACGGCCTCGGCGTTCGCATCCTTCTGCGGGCCCGTGACCACGACGATCAGGGCTCCGCTCTCCATCACGACGCCGTTCGGGTAGGACTGCTGAGCCTTCTGGGCTCCGGCGTCGACGGATTCGCGGTCCGAGAACTGGTACACGCGGATCAGGTTCGGGGAAGTGGTCTTGCCGCCGCAGTCATCCGCGACCGCGAACACAATGCCGCTCTGCAGCCCGGGCCCGATCGTCGACTGCGCGATCTGCTCCTGCGCCTCGCTGCAAATCTGCAGGCCGGCGTCCGCGAGGATCGCGTCCGCCGGGCGCGCGCTGTTGCCGCCGCCCGAGGTCGAGCCGTTGTCGTCACCGTCGTCGTCGCCTCCGCCGCAGCCCGCCAGGGCCGCCGCCAGCAGCAACACGAGCAGGCCGGCGCGGAGCCTCATGCCGGAGCCGCCTCGCCGGCAGGTGCCCCGCTGCGCCACAACCGGATCAGCCAGAACGTCCCGATGACTGCATTCAACAGCAGCAGGCCGTTGTAGGCCAGCGTCTGCACCCATAGCTCCGTGTTCGTTGGCGAGCCGATCCAGTCCTCCTCGTCGGGCCAGCTTGCACTCCACTCGTCACCGACGAGGCCCTGTGTGAGCCACAGCGACCAGCCGTGCGAGGCGTCCCAGGCCGCGTGGAGCAGAACGAGGCCGACGAAGGTCCACAGCACCCGGGCCGTGATCCTGAAGGCGCCCGTCCTCGAGGCGGCGAACAGCACGCCGCCGAGGATCGCGGTCCAGGTGATGTGGCCGAACGGGGCGAGCACGGCGCGCGAGACCTCGGTCTGTGCGATGTCGACGATTGGACGGTCGTCGGCGTGCCGGACGAACGTCTGAAAGGCGTAGCCCGAGCTCTCGAAGGCGGCGAAGCCGGCTCCGACGGTGGCGCCGAGCGCGATCCCGTCGCGGACCGTCCGAGGCTGGATGCGGTACCCGACGCCGACGAGGACGAGCGCTTTCGCCGTCTCCTCGATGAAGCCGACGGTGAGGAAGGTGGCGTGCGCGGACGGAAGGAAGTAGACCTCGGTGAGCCCGGCAAGGAGAAGCCCGAGCGTGCCGCCGCCGACGAAGCCGACGATCAGCGCCTCGGCTGTCAGTTGGCCTTCTCGCCGCCGCGATACGGCCAGGACGACCATGCTCACGGGCACGAGGAAGCTCCCGAGCAGGATCACCGTAGGAACGAGTACGTCGTCGCGTGTGACGCCGGTGATGACCTCGGCGACGAGCCAGAGGCTCGCGCCGACGGCGAGGAGCCACCACCAGAGGTTGCGCGAGAAGGTCAGCCGGCCGCCGCGCCCCTCGGCGGGCGCCGGAATGCCGCTGACACTCGACTCCATCCGGGCCAGCAAATCTCCCGGACGTCCGGGCTGCATCGTCCCAACCGGATGAAGCGTCAGGAGTTGGGTGTGCCGTCTGCGGTGCAGGGCGGCGTCACCTGCACGTTCACAGCGCGAAGGCCCTGGTCGACGATGCGCAACGTCCGCTCCATCGCCACCGGCCGGACCCCGCCGACGCCCGAGTGGAACGGCATGTCGAGAAAGTGGATCAGCAGGAGCATGGAGACGATCACCGAGGCGACCGAGCCCATCATCACAGCCTGTGTGACCGCTCCTTCGGCGCTGTCGGCGAAGAAGAGCATGTAGACGAAGATGACGGCAGAGATGAAGAACAGGACGACCCACAACGGGGTCGGAATGACGCCCACTGCGCCGTGGATGCGGTCGATGCGCGCCTGCTCGCGCTCGAAGCGCTGATCCAGCCACTTGTCGTACGCGGTTTGCTGACTCGGAGTGCGTGGCTGGACCGTCCGCAGTGTCTCGAACAGCCGGGCTCCCCAGGGATTGATCTCGTCTCCAAGGGTCCCTTCCTCCGTTCGAGGCCATTCCGTGTGCACGACGTACCGGCCGTAGCAGATCAGCTCACCGGTGAGTGCCGCGCCGGCGGACGGTGGGAACAGCTGCGCCGTCTCGACCTGCTGTGACAGCACGACGGCCTCCGTCTCGGCTCCGGTCCTCGACTGGTCGTAGCTCGCAAAGGCGAGGAAGACGACCAATCCGAGCAGCACGGAGAAGCCCGTTGCGAGCACTCCGAACACGCCCGAGGCCCGGTCGCCGTCGGTGAAGCGGCTGCCCTCGGGAGCGCGGCGGCGAACGAGCAGCATCGCGGTCACGGCCACGGCGGTGACGGCCGCGATGATGAGCGCCGCCCAGAAGATGTTCATTCAGAGGCGAGTGCGCCGGCCCGATCGCCGTCCTGCAACAGCCGCCGCCAGCCGGAGAGGACGGCGTGGACACGCTCGGCTCCGACGATCGGCTCGTCCGGAACCTTCAGCTGGACGGGATGGAGGATGAACGGTTGCGTCTGCGGCCCGCCCAGCCCGCCGTGGAACGAGATCAACTCCTCGAACGCGCAGCCCTCTTCCAGAGCCGGGTCGTAGTAGCTCCCGACCATGATGTCGGCCACGTGAGGGAAGCCGTCGGTCCGAAGCAGGTGGCCCGGCGCGCCCGGCGAAAAGGACGCAAGCGGGTCGTCGCCGTCGACGCGGCCGTCGGCGAGGTGGTGGACGCCGTTCGCTCCGAGCGCGAGCGGCCCGTTGCTCCGACGAGCGGACGAGCAGCCAGCCGACGTGCGGGTGCTCTCGCAGCGCCGGAATCAGCCGAGGATGGCGCTCGTCGATCTCCTCGAGCGTGAGCCGGCGCGGCTCCTCCATCAGCGAGATCAGCCCGAGGTTGCCCGAGCCCAGCACGACGACCTGCCGGTCGGAGACATCCTTCTTCGAGCGCTTCTCCTTCGCCTGCGAGCGGCCGGTCGCCTCGCCGATCGCGTGCCCGACCATTGCGTTCTGCTCGTCGCCGCCGGCGATCTGGGCGACGCTGCCGTCTTCGAGCGAGCGCTCGACGAGCTCGTCGAGCCCGTAGCCGTTGCGTTGCTTGAAGGTCGCGCCTTGCGTCTGTCCGTGGTCGGAGAGCACGACGATCTCGTAGGGCCTGGGCGCGTACCGGCGCGCGTGATCGATCCGGCCGAACTGCTGGTCGAGCTTTCGGAGCGCCTCGAGCGTGTCCGAGCGCTCGAGCCCCGAGTGGTGGGCAACCTCGTCGTAGCTCGAGAAGGTCGCGTACACGGCGGGGCGTCCGCGCATCATGTCCGTCAGGACGCCGTAGACGATCAGGTCGCGGACGATCACGCACATGGCCGCGCGCATGAACGGGTAGATCCCACCGCGATGGCCGCGCGGGCGCACGTCGCGCCGCCTCGCGCGCAACGCGGCGGACCATTCGAGCGCCACCTCCCAGAAGAACAGGACGAGCGACCGCGTGACGTTGAACCCGTTCGCGAAGAACGCGCTGTAGCCGGGGTTCGCCTTCTTCTCCGCCTCCATCCGGCTGACCGTGAGGATCACCTCGTCCGCCTCGCCCGACAGGAGGTTGCCGCGGCTGGTGCCACCGTCGACGAGCAGCCCGATCCCCGTCACGCGCTCCCGCTCGATCCGGGCGCAGTCGTCCGGCGCCGAGCAGGCAGTCAGCAGCCCGGTCTCCTTGTCGACCCAGCGGAACGCGGGGATGTCGTCGTTCGAGCCGAGCAGGATCCCCGCCTGGCTCGCGCCCGTCTGCGACGACAGGTCCGGCTCCCACTCGGTCAGCTCGTGCGTGCCCTCGGCGAGCCAGCGCGCCATGTTCGGAGCGTTGCCGTCGCGCATCGCCCGCCGCAGGACCGGCAACGCGAGCCCGTCGATCTCGAGGAAGACGATGCCCGGTGCGTCCGTCCGCGTCGCGCCGCCCTGCCGCTTCGCGATCCGCTGCACGACCCGGAGCGTGTAGGTGTCGTCGTCGTTCGTCCCGAAGATCACCTCGAGCACGACGCTCACGGCGGAGACGACGAGCGCGGCGAGCAGCGCCCACCAGAAGCTGTCGACGGTGAACGTGTTCTCCAGCAGGTCGGAGGCCAGCTTCAGCGCCAGCGCGTCGAGCGCCAGCACGAGCAGGAAGCCGAGCGCGAGCATGAACGGCAGCCGCAGTGCCGCGAGCATCGGCGGCAGGACGGCATTGATCACGGCAACGATCGCTGAAACGGCCAGCGCGCCCCAGGCCCCGGCGATGTCGACCCCCGGCAGGATCGCAGCGGCCACCCAGAGCGCGGCGGCGGTCAGCGCCCAGGAGAGGAGCAGGCGAAGCGGCTTGAAGCGCGGACGCTCGGGCTGCCAGGTCAGCGCCTCGCCGTATGCAGCAGCCGCCGGAGCGGCCGTCAAGCTTCGTCCTTTGCGGCTCGCTTGGCCTCTCGCTTCGACTCGCGCTTGGCCGCGCGCTCTTCTTTCTGCTCCGCCACCTTCACCTTTGCGTCGGAGTAGGCACCGCCGACGAGCACCTTGCCTCCCGTCCAGCCGAAGACCGAGACGACGAGGATCAACGCGAACGTCACGTTCCAGGCCGTGGTGATGAGCTGCTGGGCGGTGGAGTAGGCGACGGCGGTGTCCGTCGGGACGCCGCAGCAGGTGTCCAGTGCAAGGGCGTTCGTCGCCTGGGTGATGCCGACGGCGCCGGGCGTGAACGAGGCGACGTTCGCCAGCGAGCCCGATCCCGAGACCCACATGATCGACTCGAACGTGACGGGGATGGCGAAGGCCGCCAGGAAGATCCCTATCACGGCCAGCTTGCAGACCCAGGAGAGGAATGACGGCAGGAAGGCTCTCGTGAAGTACTGCTTCGGATGAGCCAGAATCGCGCCGCCCTGCTTCGCCTTCAGCCATAGCTTCTGTAGCTGCTTCCAGAAGATGCGCCCGAGGATCACGATCAGCAGGACGCCGCCGGCCACGAGCCCGATGGTCAGCAGCGGGTAGGCGGTGAGGTTGCCGAGGTTCTGGTCGAACGAGTTCGGGACGGAGAGGAACAGGTACAGGTAGACGAACGTCCCGGCGATCGTGAAGAAGATCTTCTGCACGAGGTACGCAGAAATCGAGCCGGCGAACGTCGCGCTCGGGATGATCGCGACGAACATGAGCAGCGTGACGAATGTGCCGATGTTCGCCGGCAGGAACCCGTTCATCGCCACCCCGACCGCGTAGGCGGTGACGATCTGCGTGAGCTCGACCTCGCCCGGGTAGGCGGCCTTCAGGATGCCGTAGTAGGACAGGCCCGCGAAGAACGTCGCGCCGGTCTGGACGATGAGCCCGGCGATGATGTACCCGACCGGGACGGCCTTGATCTGATCCCAGAGGTCCGAAAGCCAGCCCCAGACGTCGACTCCGAGCAGTTGGAGTAGAGCCAAGGCGACGGCGACGCCGGCGACCCAGCAGACGATCTTGATCAGCCGCCGGCGACGCGACGGGTCGCCGAAGGGCAGGGCGGCGGACGCGCCGTTGTTGCGGAGCCTCGGTCGCCGACACGTCCGTCGTCGCCACTAGCGGCCGTCCGTGAGCGCCTCGAGCGCCACGACCGCCGCGAGCAGGATGCTCTCGTCCTCTCCCGGCCGCAGCTCGACGCCGTAGGTGTCGCGTACGCGGAACCACTTCTTGGAGACCCGCGCGACCGTGTCCCCGTCACGCTCGATCTCGTACTCGTGGTCGACGATGTTGCCGTGCGCCTTCAAGTCGGGGCCGCCCTCGATGTCGATGGCGAAGCGGTCACGGATGCCGACGAGCGCCTTGTGCACGGTTGCGATTGTCTCACCGTCGCGCTCGATCGCCATCTTGTCGCGGACGCTGAGCTTGCGCTCCTGGATCTTCGCCACCTCGCGGCCGGAGTCGTCCTGCAGCAGGATCGTCTCGCGGAACCGCATGGCTTTGCCGTCCACCTTGTAGGCGCGGTTGCCGGCCTCGTCCTCGATCCAGAAGTCGTCTCCGATCGACAGCATCTTCTCGCGCATGCGGAAGCGGCGTCCTTGGGGCTCGTCGCCGCCTCGCCTCAGCAGGCCCATCGCTCTCCTTCCTGGTTCGGTGGACAGAGCAGGCCCATCGCTCCCCCGTCCTGAGTTCGGGACAGCATCTTCCAGCATCGGCGCGACGGACATCATCCGACGGGTTCGTGCAGTCGACGGTGTGTCCCAACTTATTCACGTACGGTCCGTGGTCGGACACTGCCTACACTGAGCCGTCCGGCTCCAGGGTTCGGAGCTAGCCGAGCCGAGGTGACGTAGGCCACAGCGAAGGCACGATCACGAGCGGCGCAGTGGCCGTCGGCCGGGAGAAGCACCGTGACGGGCAAGACGAGTCAGCGGCAGACCGAGCATGGCCACCGTCATCGCCGCCGATCCCATTGCGGCGCCCGCGATCATCGGTAACCCGGGAAGGTGCGAGAGGGCGATTCCGCCCGCTGCGCCGAGGAACATGCGGGGAGCATTTGGCCTCCTCGGAAGCTGCTCGAGCAGATCGCGGTCGGCTAGCTTGCGCACGAGAGCAGCAGAGTGCTCCGACTTCCTGGCTCGGCGCTCTCGATGACCGTCGGAGCGCATCCTGGCCGGAGATGAGCACTTCCGGGAGCTCCGATCCGATCCCTCGGCGAAGCCGATCGCCGCCCTCCGACGAGGCCGCCGCTCGGGTGAGGGGCAGCATCCGGCTTCGGCGATGGCCTGAGCAGGAGGGCCAAGCTGCGGATCGCAGCGCCCAGTGGGCCGCGGCGCCGCCGATCTCGATCGCCCAGAGGAACTCGGCGCCGTCGGGCGTGCCGAACGGGCGGGATGTCGGGGACGGCGAGCGAGAACGTGCCGAAACCGGTCCAGTCGTCGAACCCGACGAAGATGAGCGAGCCGACGCCGGCGGCGAGCAGACCCGGGACGAGCACGACTCCGAGCATCGCGCCGCCGAGTCCGGCCACTTCCATCATGAGGAACGCTCCGACGATGGGCGACCCGAACAGCGTGCTGATGGCCGCGAAGCTCCCGCGGCCCCGATCACCATATTCGCCTGCGGGCGCGTCTCTCTTGATCAGTGCACCGCCAGCACGCCGAGGCCGCTGCCGATGGCGATCGCGGGGCCTCGGGCCCAAGTACGGCCCCGAGGCTGAGCGTGGCGAAGCCGCGATGACGATCCCGGGAGCTCGACGGAGAACCGGTCCGGATCCTTGAATCCGTCCGCGGGCGGTGACCGCCCGTTCCCGGCGGTAGCGGATCGCGAGCGCCACCGATCAATCCGCTCAGCGCAAGCAGTGGCAGCTGCACCATCGTTCTCGCCGTCGAACGCTCGCCGGGCGGCGCTCAAGGTCGTGCTACTTCGTCGGCGCCCGAGGAAGAATCGCCGCCGTCGCTACTGGGACGCCGATGATGGCGCCGCTCGCAGGACCTTCGGGTCGCCGCTGCGCCGGGAAGCATCATCGTCTGCGGCTCGCTGATGGGCGCGGCGTTCGTCATGCCAGCCGTACCTGCAGAACGTCCTCGGCTAGCTCGACGCTCCAAGCTCGGCGATTCCGGCCAGTCCTGCCCGCGGTCGTCTTCAGATGGCTAGACGGACTTCGCGCCGCTGCCGTAGCGTTGCGTCCTCGAGACGCGCGGCGCGCGCTTCAAGTTGCTGTGCGGCTACTGCGGGCCTCGCGCGCTCGGGTTCGCCGCGACGCTGGCGGTAATGCCATCTGGGCGACTGAAGGCGCTCGCCTTCGGCGCCGGTTTCGTCGGAGCGCAGATCCTTACCTGTTCCTCCTTGTGATCTTCGGCATCGCCGCTACCGGCTCCAGCGGGAAGAGCCACCCCGGTCTCCGGGCCGCCTGGAGGTCGCGCTCGCGCTCGTGCTGATCGCGCTTGCGCTCGTGGTTCACCGGAGACCGCCGAACACGAACGACAGCCCAACCGCGCACGAACGCTCGAAGGCGCGGACGCAGGCGCTGCTCAACGACTCGGCCGGTTGCGCGTCCTCACGACCGCCGTCGCCGGATTCCTGCTCGGGATCGGCGCCCGAAGCGCCTTGCAGCGCGACCTCGGCGGGGCGATCATGCAGTCGATCTTCGGTGCACTTATCACCGCCGGGTACGCCTCGGCCGCGGCGGGGTCGCTCATCGCCAGCTCCGGCAAGGACGTCACCGCGAGCACGCAGGCCGAGCTGACAAAGTCGTTCTCGAGCGCCGCCGACACCGCGTCGAGGTATCCCGCTTCGACGCAGGACAGCATCATCGCCGGCGCGAAGACGGCATTCCTCGACGGCGATCAGTGGGCCTACACGGCCGGCGTGGTCGCGATCCTCGTCGGTCGCCGTCCTCGTCTTCTTCTGCTTCCCACGGAAGGAAGAGGAGGAGCGGCTGCTCGCGGCCTACCACGCCGAGGACACGGCGCCGTCGGCCGCCTGAGCGCGCGAGGCGCCGGAGGTGTCCTCCGACCAGATCCTCTTCGGCCTCGGGCTCGTCCTCGTCCTGGCGATCGCCGCGCAGCTGGTGGCGGCGCCGCTGCGGGTGCCTGCGATCGTCGTGCTCCTCCCGGCCGGCTTCATCGCAGGGATCGCGACCGACGACGTCCATCCGGACGAGCTGCTGGGCGCGCTGTACCAGCCGTTCGTCACGATCGCCGTTGGCGTGATCCTGTTCGAAGCCGGGTTGCGCCTGTCGTTCCACGAGATCGTGCCGGCGGTGCGCAACGCGGTCGTACGCCTGATCACGATCGGCGCGCTCGTGACGTGGCTCGGGATCACGGCGACGCTCCTGCTGCTCTTCGACGACATGGACCGCGGCGTGGCGCTCATGACCGGGGCGATCCTCGTCGTGTCGGGCCCGACCGTCGTCCTGCCGCTTCTCGCCTTCATCCGGCCCACCCGAGACGTCCGCTCGGTCCTGAAGTGGGAGGGCACGCTCGTCGATCCGATCGGTGCGCTGCTCGGCGTGATCGTGTTCGTGGGCGTCAGCTCAGGCGAGGGCTGGCAGCCCGGCGAGCTGCTGCTCGACCTCGGCGTCGGCGCGATCGTCGCCGTCGTGGGCGCGCCGTTGTTGTGGGTGCTGCTCCGCGAGGTCCAGCAGAGCGCACCGCGGATGGTCGTGCCGGCGACGCTGATGGTGGTGGTCGCGGCGGTGGTGGCGGCCGACCTGATCCGCGACGACGCGGGCCTCGTGGCCGCCGTGCTCATGGGCATGGTCGTGACCAACCAGCGGGGCATCGACATCAGCCTCTCGCTCTTCGAGTTCCAGGAGACGCTCGTCCGGTTGCTGGTCGGCGTGCTGTTCGTGCTCGTCGCGGCCTCCGTCTCGCCCGACGAGGTGCGATCCGTGCTGCCCGAGGCGCTCGTCCTCCTCGCGGTCATGCTGCTCGTCGTTCGACCGCTCGCCGTGGCGCTGTCGACGGCCCGCTCGCCGTTCACCCTGCACGAGCGCGCGTTCATCGCGTGGATGGCGCCGCGCGGCATCATCGCCGGCGCGACGGCGGCCGCGTTCGGGCCGAAGCTGGCCGCTCAGGGGGTGGAGGGCGCGGACAAGGTGCTTCCGCTCGTGTTCGTGGCGATCTTCGGGACGGTCGTGGTCTACGGCCTCACGGCCACGCCCGTCGCGCGGCTGCTCGGCGTGGCCGGCATGGGGCGCGAACTGGTGCTGATCGTCGGCGGCCACCCGTGGGCCCGCGAGATCGCGTCTGCGCTCAAGCGGTCCGGTGTCGCCGTCCGCCTGTGGGTGGGCCCGGTCGAGTATCAGACGGCCGCGCGGGACGCCGGCTTCCACGCCGATCGTGGCCGGATCATGCTCGACGCGATCAACCGCGAGGAGGAGCTCGAGGAGGTCACCGATGCCCTGCTGCTGACGCGGAGCGACGACTTCAACACCCTCGGCGCGGCCGAGCTTCGCGACGAGCTCGGCCACCGGCACGTGTTTCGCGTCGCCCCGCACCCGGAGGAGCCCGATCTCTTTCCGCCGTCGAGGGAGACCGGCATCCTCGGCGACCGCACCCTCACCTTCGCCGAGCTCGACCGCCGGTTCGCAGACGGGGCGCGGATCGTGATCGGGAGCGGGGGGGACGCCGCGGGCGGGACGCCGCTCTTCGCGGTCACGCCGGACGGGCGCCTGACCGTCGCGGCCGACGGCCACCCACTCGAGATCGAATCGGGCGACCGCGTGATTGCCCTCGTTGCGACGGACTAGTTGTAGCCACAGCAAACATCGCTGGACCTGAATTCACCCGGGTGAAGGCAGGTAGCGGGTGATGCGCGGCCCATGAGGCTCTAGCAGCCTGACCCCAGACGACCTGCCGTGCCGACCTGGAGGAGGTGAACCGATGGAGTGGTTCTGGACAACGGTCGTGTTCTTGTGGCTAGGGGCGATGGGGCTTCTCTTTGTCTGGGTCATCTACTACTGGGCGAAGGCAGCGGCGGATGCAGTGGAGCAGGACAAAGCGCGGTGGCGAACAGCTGAAGCCCGGGGCGCCGGAACTTTGACCATGACCACGGACGAACGCGCAGGCGTGACCTAAGCAGCGGGCCGGGCCTCCTGAGAGATGTCGAAGCGCCGCTGGGCGATCTGGTCGAGCATGGGCGGCTCTCCCAAGTTCCAGGCTACGACCGACCGCGGCTCGGAGGCCGGGCCGTGAACATCGTCTGGGGCGCGCTCATCACGCTGGCGGTCACGGCCGTCGCCATCGGCGCGATGCTGCTCGTCCGAAGGCGGGCGCCCGAGGGCAGCTACTTCGCCGACGGGGACCGCGCATCGGGCGTTTTCGGCGTCCTGGCAGCCGGCTTCTCGATACTGCTCGGCTTCATCGTCTTCCTCGCCTTCACCAGCTACGACCAGGCACGTGCCGGCGCCGAGACCGAAGCGCTCATGGTCATTCAGCAGGCCCGGACCGCCCAGTTTCTTCCGAAGGCCGCCGCCGGCGACCTGACCGGCGAGCTGATCTGCTATGGACGATCAGTGGTGCACGACGAGTGGCCACGCATGACCGCCGGTACGCTCGGTGACGAGGTGAACCCTTGGGGCGTCGCGCTCTTCCGCACGTTGGAGTCGACCGAGCCCGAGGGCGCGAGCGACCAGTCCGCCTACGACCAGTTGCTCGAACAGACCTCCACCCGGGAGCAGGCGCGGCTCGACCGGACACACGGAGCCGTTGGCGTGATTCCAGGCCCGCTCTGGATCGTGCTCTTCTTCGTCGCGGCGGTGATCTTCGCCTACATGCTCTTCTTCGCGGACAGCGGAGAACGGGCGGTAGTCCAGTCGATGCTGATGGGCGCGGTCGTCTCGGTGATCGCTGCGCTCCTGCTGCTGCTGTACGTGCTCGACCATCCGTTCCAGTCGGGCTTCGGAGGCCTGCACCCGGTTGCGATGGAGCGCACTTTGGGTGTCGTCGACGAAGCGCTCGCCGCAGCCGGCCGCGAGGTCGCCGTTCCTTGTGATCTGCAGGGTGCGGCTCGATGAACGCCAAGGTCGACCGTCTCGACGCTCGTCTGGAGGCTCTCGCGACCGTCCTGCTGGCGCTCGCGACCGTCGCCACGGCATGGAGCGGCTACCAGGCGAGCCGCTGGAACGGAGAGCAGGCGAAGGCGTTCAGCCGTGCGAACGCGGCGCGGATCGAGTCGACGAAGGCTGCCGGCCGCGCCGACACGTTGACGCAGATCGACGTTACGAGCTTCGCGTCGTGGGTGAACGCGTACGCCCTGGATCAGACGGAGCTCGCGGACTTCTACTTCAAGCGCTTTCGGAAGGAGTTCAAGCCGGCCGTCGATGCCTGGATCGCGACGAGGCCGCTTCGGAACGCCGACGCGCCGCTGTCACCGTTCGCCATGCCCCAATACCAGGTTGCCGCCCGCGAGGAGTCAGAGGAGCTCGAGGCCACGGCTGAGCTGTGGTCGGCAAGGGCGAGAGCGAACGTCCAGCGTTCGACGAACTACGTCCTCGGCGTGGTGCTGTTCGCGGCGGCGCTCTTCTTCGCCGGCATCAGCACGAAGGCGGGAACCGTACGCCTGCGACGCACCCTGCTCTCCTTCGGGGTCGTCGTGTTCCTCGGCACAGCCGCCTGGCTCGCGACCTTCCCGATCAGCATCTCGATCTGACCTGTCCCTCGCTCTCGGCGGAACCACGCGCTCGCGCACGAGGGCGTGGTTCCGCGCCCGCGATTGTCGGGGCAGCGGTGCAGTTGTTCTCCACCCGGGCGACGCACTCACCCGGGTGAACGGCTAACCCCGTCGAGCCGGCAGGATCACGCCGGGGCCGCGCCTAGAGGTCGCAGTCGTCCGGAGCGGCTTCCTGCAGCGTCTTGAACGCGGTGTCGACGCTGCCGACCGAAGTGCCGATCTCGGCAAGCGAGTCTCTCGTGAGCTCGCCTTCGGCGGATGCACTCTCGATGTCGTTGATGAGGGCCTCCACGGTGGCCTTGAAGGTGTCGATCTCTTGACCCAGCTCCTCGTCCGCAGCGTCCTTCGCGTCATTGGCGTCGGTGACGATCTGCGTTCGCCGCTTGCTGGAGCTCGTCGGCGGACGTGTCCTGGAGCTCGATGTCGTCCAGGCTCTGAACCGACGCCTGGAGATCCTGAAGGCTCTGGCACACCTCGGACTTGTCGTCGCCACAACCCAGGCCGAGCCCCAGGAAGGCGGCGACCGCGGCGACCAAGATCAAGGAGCGAATCACGCCGCGCATGATCGCCGCCTAGGACCCGGCCGTCCTCACCCGTTGCCCGGTTTCACCCGGGTGGACCAGGCCCGGCAGCGGACGGCTGAGCCTAGGACGCGATCGATCCGTTCACCCGGGTGAACATGCCTCTCGGGTGTTTCCTCGTCGAGCCGGCAGCGCCAGTCTCTCGGGAGTGATCTCGGCCCAGACCGACCGGGCGACGAAAGGAGAAACGATGTGGTGGTTCGTCGGCATTGGTGGAGTCCTCCTGTACATGCTCGTGCTCTTTACGCTCGGCCTCTCCACGCTGAGAAACGGGCATGGCTGGATGTTCTTCTTCGGGTTCTTCTTCCCGCTGTTCTGGCTCATCGGAGCATTCATGACGCCCAGCGAGTGAGTACGCCTGAGCTGCGCTGATCGACGACTTCAAAGGAACGACCACTGCGGCTAGCTTCGACGACGTCCGCGCGCGTTAGGAGGTCGTCTGGGCCGCGGCGGCCTCGGCGTCCCGGTGCTTTCGCCAGAGCCCGGCTGCCCACCGGTGTGGCCGCTGCTCGGGCGCCGGCGCGCTTTCGAAAGCCGGCGCTGCGTGGCGGGGGTGAGCTGCGAACCACGCTGCGTAACGCCTCGCGAGCGGAGTTGCGGTCACGCCGTGCAGGAGGACCGAGAGCCCGATCGTGAGAAAGATCGTGTCCAGCAGCACTGTCTCGTTGGTCAAGTGGGCATCCTCGACGAGGATCACCGCAAAGACGATCGAGGCAAGTCCACGCGGTCCGAACCAGCCGAGGAATGCGACCGTCGGCGGCCTGGCGCCTGATCCGAGCATCGCGAGGGCCACGGGAACCATGCGAACGAGCGTGAGGCTGAGAAGCGCATAGAGGACGACCTCGGCGGTGAGATCGTCGAGCAATGGCACCAACATGACGGCGCCGAAGAGAACGAACGTGGCTGCACCGAGCAGGCCGCCCAGTTCCTCGAGGAAGAGTGTCACCTCGCCGCCGACATCACGACGCAGCCCGCCGAAGACCGCACCTCCGACGAACGCCGCGATGAACCCGCTGCCGCCCATCCAGACGGCCAGGCCGTAGGCGAGCGCAGCCCCTGCGACCGGCACGACCTGAACCCAGATTTCGTCCACGAGGCGGTGCGGGACGCCCACCCTGACCACGGCTGCCGCCGCGAGCCCGGCGATCACGCCCCCGACTGCTCCGTATCCGATCTCCTCGAGCACGAGCTCCACCGCCTCGCCGTCTCCGATCGCGCCCTCTTGCGCCTCGGCGATCGCGATCGCGATCAGGAGCAGCGGCACGCAGATGCCGTCGTTGAGCCCGCTCTCGACGTTGAGCCCCTGACGGACACGTGAAGGAACCCGGGGATCGGTGACGACCGCCTGCCCCAGCGCAGCGTCCGTCGGGGCGAGCACGATCGCAAGCAGGACCGCCTCGATGAGCGCGAGCTCCCCGAGCACGGCGACCCCTGCGAGCGCGCCGGCCACGATCGTCAGCGGCAGCCCGATGGCAAGCAGGCGAAGGGGTAGGACGTATTCGCGGCGCAGCGCTGCGAGGTCGATCCGCGAAGCGTCCGAGAAGAGAACGAGCGTGAGCGTCGCCTCGGCGACCAGGCGGACGGATTCGCTCCCGATCGCCGGATCGAGCCAGCCGAGCGCCTCGTCGCTCACGAGGATGCCGCCGGCGACGAACACCATCGCGGCGGTGATCACAGACCCTGAGAGCCGCCGCGAGAAGGTCGCGTACGCGAGTACGAGGAGCGAGATCGCAACGAGGCCCGAGCTGCCCAAACCAGCGCGACACTAGAGCCTGAGAAATCGCGCTTCATCGCCTACAACGCCAGGTTCACCCGGGTGAACGGGGCGCTCGGGCGATGAGGGAACGTCGACCCGGCGGAAGACTGCGGGCGTGCGATGACAGCGGTCGATCTCGAGGAGCAGGAACCTTTCTGGAGACGGCACCTCGGCGTCTTGATCGTCGGCGGCTTCGCAGCCCTCCTGGCCGTGATCGTCCTGCTCCAGCTCCTGGATGAGGGGGACGTCGCCGAGTGGCTCAGCGAGGCGCCTGAGGAATGGGCCTACGTCCTGTGCTTCGGGCTCGTCTGGCTCGATGCAGTCATCCCGATCTTCCCCGGCGAGACGACGCTCAGCGCCGCTTCGACGCTCGCCGCAGAGGGAGGAGGGCTCGAGCTCGAGCTCGTCATGGTGGCCGGCGCGTTAGGAGCGATCGTCGGAGACTCGTCGCTGTTCTGGATCGCCCGCAAGAGCGCCGCCAAAGTCCAAGGCCAGCTCGACAAGGCGCTGGAGAATCCAAAGGTTCGCGCCGGCTGGGACGCCCTCGACCGGTCACCCGGACTGCTGATCGTCGCCGGGCGGTACGTCCCAGGAATGCGCTTCGCCGTCAACGCATCCATGGGGCTCTCGCACCTTCCCTACCGCCGCTTCCTCCCCTGGTCGGTCCTGGGCGGAGTGCTGTGGTCGGTCTACACGTGCGCGCTGGCCTACAAGGTGGCGACCACGCTCTCCGGCTTTCCGCTCGCATCGCTCGTCATCTCCTCGCTCATCACCTCCGCCGCGCTGGCAGCGATCTACCTCGTCGACCGGCGGAGGAGGAGAGCAGCGAAGGGTGCCGACCCAGCCGAAGTGAGCGAGGAGCCTGCGGTCCGGCTGAGCTCTACCGGAACCGACGAGTAGTGGATCGGCACGAGGCACCCGAGTCCGGCCTCGACGATCGCGCCCGCGTCAGATTCACGGCCGCGGTTGCAAGCGCAAGAAGTGCCAGCACACGGCACGTGTCGCTCGCCGTCCCCTTTCGGGCGGCGGAGCGAAACCGTCGTGTCGCGGCAAGCGTTCTCGCCGGGGGGATCGCCTACCGCCTGTTCCTCTGGCTCTTGCCGTTCGGGTTGATCGTCGGGGGCGCGCTCGGCCTCATGGATGCGGACAGCACCGAGGAGGCCCTTGCAAACGGCGGTCTTCCCGCAGCCGTCGTCGACGTGATCGGCGACGTCGCGCGAGCCGCGGAATCCGACTGGTGGTGGCTGCTCGGGATCGGCGTGCCCCTCCTCCTCTGGGCGGGATACACGGGCGCGAAAGCGTTGCAGCTCATTCACTCGCTCGTCTGGGACCAGCCTCCTCCGCGGGCCAACCCGTTGAAGAGCTCACTTGCCTTCACCGGCGTGCTGTGCGCCTTCATGGCGGCATTCGCACTCACGTGGTGGCTTCGCGACGAGGCGTCGCTCGAGCGCCTCCTCGCGGCCGCGCTCGCCACGGCCCCACTCGCCGCGTTGTGGCTCTGGGCGTCTCTCTGCCTTCCGCACCGGGACGCTCCCTGGCACGCGTTGCTACCCGGCGCGATCCTCGTCGCGGTCGGCTTGCAGGTGCTCCACGTGTCGATCGTCGAGTTCCTCGCGCCGAAGCTCGAGAAGTCGACGACGCTCTACGGGAGCATCGGCGCCATGACGACGATCCTCTTCTTCATGTACTTCGCCGGGAGGCTCGTCGTCACCTCGCCCATTCTCAACAGCTCCCTCCATCACGAGCTGCGCAAGCACGGCAAAGCTCCTGCCGGCGAGGGGACCTCGCCGGCAGGAGCCTCACCCGAGTAACGTGCCGCTCGCGCGCTAGGCGCTGATCCCCTGAGCCGCGGCGACGTGCGCGCCGCGCCTCGTGCAGCGCCATCTCGTCCTCGTGGGTGCCCGGCTTGAGGTCGAAGACGACCTTCTTGACCGTTCCAGTGAAGGCGTAGGGCGATTTGGCCGCGTAGTCGCGGTCGACGGGCAGGCCGTTGTCGCGGCCGATGTCCATGCCGGCGTAGGCGTTGAAGCGGACGCCGACCGTCCTTTCCATCCGCCCCTCGCCGATCTTCTCGTCGTTCGCGTACAGCGAGACCGTTCCGCCGGCCGCCCGTTCCTGGCGGTCGGCGTCGAACTGCATACCGACGGTGACGTCCCCGGTCGGGATGGGCTCGGTCGAGACGTGCTTGTACTGCTCGACGCCCATCAGCGAGTAGCTGTGATGCAGCAGGCCGTTCTCGTCGACCCAGAGCGAGAAGCCGCCCATCTCGTCCGCCTCGGCGACGATGACGCCCTCGGCGCCGTCGTCGGGGACCGAGAGCTCGGCCTCGATCGCGTACGAGCGGCCGTAGACGCGCGGGATCATCCCGGAGGCGACGTTCTGGACGTCGCCGTAGAACGTCTGGGTCGTGATCGTCGGCATCGGCGGCAGGTCCCCGAAGAAGACCGACAACGCAGCCAGCAGCGGCAGGACGTTGTGCTTCTCGGCCTCCTCCCAGAACAGCTCCTTGAGCTCGGCGAGCTTCTCCGGGTTCTCTGCGGCGAGGTCATGCGCCTGCGAGAAGTCGTCGGGGAGGTAGTACAGCTCCCAGGAGTCCTGCTCCGGGTCGTAGGTTCCGGGTGCGAGCCTCGCTATCGTCGGCGCCGACATATCCCAAGGGATGCGGTCGAGCTTGCAGGCGGCCCACCAGCCGTCCTTGTAGATCGCCCGGTTGCCGAGGATCTCGAAGTACTGCACGGTGTGACGCTCCTCGGCGTTCGCGTCCTCGAAGGTGTGGAGGAAGCTCGTCCCCTCCATCGGCTTTTGGGCGGTCCCGTCCACGACCGTGGGCTCGGGGATGCCGGCCGCTTCGAGGATCGTCGGCCCAACGTCGATGACGTGACTGAACTGGCTTCGCAGCCCGCCGGCGTCCTTGATCCGCTCCGGCCAGGAGATGACCATGCCGTTGCGCGTGCCGCCGAGGTGGGAGGCGCACTGCTTGCCCCACTGGAACGGCGCGTTCCCGGCCCACGCCCAGGCAGACGCGTAGTGCGGCGCGTACGCGTCTGTGCCCCAGGCGTCGAGCCCGCCGTACTGCTCGAGCAGCGCTAGCTGCTGCTCTGGGGTCAGGACGAGCCCGTTATGCATTGTCAGCTCGTTGAAGGAGCCGGTCAGCGTTCCCTCCATGCTCGCGCCGTTGTCGCCGAAGATGTAGAAGACGAGCGTGTTGTCGAGCTCGCCCAGCTCCTCGATTGCCTCGAGCAGGCGGCCGACGTGCCAGTCGGTGTTCTCCTGGAAGCCGGCATAGACCTCCATCTGCCGTGCGTACAGCTTCTTCTCTGCGTCCGAGAGGGAGTCCCAGGCGGGGAGCGCGTCCGGTCTCGGCGTGAGCTCCGCGTCCTGCGGGATGACGCCCAGCGTCTTCTGCCGTTCGAACGTCTCCTCACGGAGCACGTCCCACCCCTGGTCGAACTTTCCGCGGTACTTCTCGCTCCACTCGACCGGGACCTGGTGCGGCGCGTGCGAGCACCCGGTCGAGTAGAAGACGAACCACGGCTTTTCCTGGTCCTGGGCGCGCACCCCGTGGAGCCAGCCCACCGCCTGATCGGTGAGGTCTTCCGGCCAGTAGTACTCCTTGCCGTCCTCGGCCTCCGGGACGCCGATGATGGCGTTGTCCTGCGTGATGAGCGGGTCGTACTGGCCCGCCTCGCCGCCGAGGATGCCCCAAAAGTGATCGAATCCCCACGCGTTCGGCCAGCGGTCGAACGGCCCGGCTGCACCCTGGACGTGGTCGGGGGTCATGTGCCACTTGCCGAACCCGGCTGTCGTGTAGCCGTTGGCCTGGAGCGCGCGGACGAACGGGGCGCAGTCCTTCGGCACGTTCGCCGAGTAGCCGGGGAACGGGCCCGGGAACTCCCCGAGCGACCCGAACCCGACCGTGTGGTGGTTGCGACCGGTCAGCAGGGCGGCACGCGTGGGCGAGCAAAGCGCGACGACGTGGAACCGGTTGTACCTGAGGCCCTGGTTGGCGACCCGTGTCATCGCCGGCGTCGAGACGGGCCCGCCGAACGTCGACGGGTTGCCGAAGCCGGCGTCGTCGATCAGCACGAGCAACACGTTCGGCGCGCCCTCCGGCGGCGACGGCGTCATGGCGATCGTCCAATCGCCGACGGACGTGTCCAGGGTTCGGCCGATCGCGCCTCCGAAGTTCGGATCCGGGATCGGCAGCACCGTCCGGTCCGGACTGAACTTCCCCATCGCCTCGCCGAGCGACTCCTTCAATGCGCCCATGCCCTTCTTGTCGCCCTGGACGATCGACCGGAGCATGGCGCCCGAGAGCGCCTGCTCGACACCGACTCGCTGCTCGTCGTCGAAGATCGCGATGATCCCCGCCGACCCAGGCGGCAGGTTCTCGCCGATCTTGTCGCGAAGCTCCTTCTCGACCTTGTTGCCGGCGAACCTGCCCAACACCCTGCCGGCGACTGCCCCGACGGCGACTGACGCGAGCAGCGGCGGCGCAAACAAGCCAACCGCGAGCCCGACCCCGCCGCCCCAGCCCGTTCCTTTGCGACCGAGGTTGTCGCCGGTCCGCTGCACCGACACGCTGCCGTCCTCCGCGTGTGTCACGAGGATCACGCCCTCGATCGAGACCTTCTTCTCTTTGACGAGCGCGACGAGCGACTCGAAGTCCTTCGTCGCCTCGTCGATGTCCGGGTAACCGGCAACGAGGACGTCGGTCGGTGTCTCAGCCATCAGGGCTCTCCCTTCGCTTCGACTGCTATCGCGGCGCACGTGTGGCGCGCTTCGCAAGATGGCACAGGCGAGGCCACCCGTACATCGCCCGGCCGTGAGTTCACCCGGGTGAAGGTGACCCCCGGGTGATGCGCGACCTACGAGACCGCAGGAACCTCCTCCCTAGACGACCTGCCGGCCGACCGAAGGAGGGCGATGGAATCGTTCTGGGCAACAGTCGTGTTCTTGTGGCTCGCGGCGACGGGGGTTCTGGTTGCATTCGTGATCAACGCGGCGGCGGTGCGGGCGGAAGCGCTTTCACGAGCATCTGGGTCGAAAACCGCCGCGACCGAGCGGATGCAGCACTCTCGACGCGTGACCTAGGTCCGGGAGCGGGTGCACCGACCGATGTCGAAGCGCTACGCCGGCCGCAGCGGACACGATGCCGTGCCCTACCGGATTGTGATTCGCGGTTCGCTCGGCGAGCCGCTCGTGGGACCACTGGAAGGAATGACCGTCGAAGTCGTCGGCGAGGAGTCGGTGCTGACCGGGGACATCCTCGATCAGGCTCAGCTCCAGGGAGCGTTGAGCTGGCTGACCACACTCGGAGTCGAGATCGTCAGCGTGAACCCGGGAGACGACCGGCCGCAGGAATGAACGGATGAGGGCTAGGAAGCAAACGATCAGAGAGGAGATGTGATGGCTATCGGACCTGTTCAGCTCATCGTGTTGGGCTTTGCTCACCCCGAGTTTCACGGGGAGATCATCGCCGAGCTGGAGCGGCTAAAGGAGAGCGACACGGTACGAGTTATCGACGCCCTCGCAGTCCACAAGGACGCGAGCGGGGAGATCGAGGTGGCGCATCTGAGCAACCTCACCGATGAGGAGGCGATCGAAGTCGGGAGCACGGTCGGTGCCCTGATCGGCCTCGGCATCGAGGGCGAGGAAGGCATGGAGGCAGGCGCTCGCGCGGGCGCCGAGGCGGCCGCCGAGCAGGGCGTGCAGGCCTTCTCGGATGAGGACGCCTGGGACGTGATCGAGGACATCCCCAACGACTCGGCCGCTGCGCTTCTGTTGCTCGAGCATCACTGGGCGGTTCCCCTCCGGGATGCGATCGCGCGCGCCGGAGGTTTCCGTATCAGCGACGGCTTCATCAGTCCGCTCGACCTCGTCGAGATCGGGCTGGTGTCGGCGGAGGAGGCCGAGAAGCTCCACGCGCTGGAGACGAGCAAGACCCCCGCCGCGAGTACCGCGTAGCGTCATCGACGACGAGAACGGAGGGAGCAGATGCTCAGGACTCGCAGAGTCGCGCGACGGACCGGCCGTCGCACCGCTAGGCGCGTTT